>JADGDE010000026.1 GCA_016745035.1 Thiotrichales bacterium | reverse complement strand
TCTAACATGTGCAGGCGATGCTTTTCAACAGCAACTGGATCAGGCGCTAAGTGGTCTTAAAGGTGTCACCGGTATTGCAGACGACATCCTAATCTGGGGACACACCGAAAAAGATCATGACGCAGCACTCAATCAACTCTTGCAACGCTGCAAAGACATTGGCATACACTTAAATCGTGAGAAGTTTCAGTACAAACAGCGTACTGTGAAATTCTACGGTCACATACTTACGGATACCGGTCTACAAGCTGATCCATCTAAAATTGATGCCATTGTGAAGATGCCTCCTCCACCTGATGTGAAAACTCTACAAAGTTACCTGGGACTAGTTAACTACATGGCTAGGTTCCAACCTTCTTTGTCTAGTGTTTCGCGTCCACTTCGTGATCTGCTCAAAGAAAAAGTTGACTATGTATGGTCACCGGAAGCCGACAAAGCTTTCAATGACATTAAGCGTGCTATAACTTGCGCACCTGTACTCTCCTACTTCGATCCGAAGAAAGATACTGTGATTCAATCGGATGCGAGCATGAATGGCCTTGGATGTGCTCTCATTCAAGATGACAAACCTGTGTGCTATGCTTCCCGCGCTCTAACTGAAGCGGAATCTCGCTATTCCAACATTGAGCGTGAGTTACTAGCAGCTATGTGGTCCTTGGAACACTTCAACCACTACATTGAGGGCAGTAATGTTACACTGCAAACTGACCATAAACCCCTTGTCAGCATTTGGTCAAAATCAATCAACACTGCCTCACCACGGATACAACGTCTACTCCTGCGCATGAGTCGCTACAATGTAAAACTTGAATACATTGCTGGCCGACACAACGTCATTGCAGACGCGCTTAGTAGAATCTCTTTGCGCACAAGCAAAACAACAACACCATACAGCAACGCAATATCAATTGATGAAATATTGTGCTCCACCATCCAGATGTCAACAACTGGCACTCAACGCATACGTGATGAGACCGCCAAAGATGTCACACTTCAACATCTTACACGAACAATTGTTGATGGTTGGCCGGAAGTCTACAAAGACTGTCCTGCTGATCTACACCCATTCTGGAACTTCAGAGATGAACTTTCTGTTGAGAACCAACTACTCTTCAAGGGTGACAGAGTTGTTATTCCCTCTACACTACAACCCGAGATATTGAAACATCTCCACACAGGACATATGGGCACAGAAAAGATGCAACTTCGTGCTCGCTCCTCTGTATTTTGGCCAGGACTTACCAACGATGTGAAAAACATTACCAAATCTTGTGAACCTTGCCAGAAACACGCACCAAAGCAGAGACAAGAGGAAATTCTTGTCCATGAGCCAACTGCAACCAAACCTTGGTCCAAGCTAGCATCTGACATATTTGACATTAAAGGGCAGTCATACATAGTCATCGCTGACTATTACAGCAGATTTCCCTATGTCAAACAGCTTAGTAACATTACGTCGAAGAGCATCATCAACGTCTTCAAACCGTTATTCGCTGACCACGGTTTCTGTGACATACTAGTTACGGATAATGGCCCATCATATGTGTCCAAGGAATTCACAACATTCCTTGAGGATTGCTCCATCAGACACATAACCAGCAGTCCTATGTATCCACAATCCAACGGGTTCGCAGAGTCCATGGTGAAAGTGATGAAGAATTTAATCACCAAATCTGTTGAATCTAACGAGGATCCCAATTGGGCACTGCAAGCCTATCGAGCAACACCCCTTAGTGCTAGTTTACCATCCCCCGCTGAGATGCTTCACGGTAGACCACTACGCACTAACATCCCATCCTCTAGGCCATCAGCCCAAAACGACGATACGCTTGAATCCCAACATCGTCGCCAACAAAGTTATGTCAAACCACCCAAACCATCACTACCCCCCCTTCAGCAAGGCCAAAATGTTACCATGTACAACCACACAACACATACATGGCAGCCTGCTACGGTTTCTAATGTGTTACCCACCCCCCGATCGTACCAACTTTCTACTGATAACGGAGGGAAATATCGTAGAAATAGGCGTGATATTCGAGATACATCACACAACGATCCCCAATGTGGTACCAACCGATCAATAGTGCATACGGATATAGCCGATAAGATCATACCTAGTGCCCCCCGTGCTAGCAATATAAATGGTTCCCCTGCTAAGCAACCATCTACGCCAAATGGATCTATCGACACTGGACATTACGTTACCGGCTCTGGACGTATATCTAAACCACCCACCAAATATGAATAAACATTTCATAATGAACATTGATCTGATATATATGTGTGCATGCTAGTTATTATTATACACTATATTTCATTATACATGAACCATGATATGTATTACTTAGTATTAATCTACATTTGATATTAATTCTACCTTTGAAAATTGATACAACAATTTGAAATTAATATTACTACACAAGTATTATAT
>JADGDE010000025.1 GCA_016745035.1 Thiotrichales bacterium | reverse complement strand
ATATTAACCCGATTTTGCTAAACAATGAAATACATGTACGTTATACGATGATGCTTGTCTGAAATAATTGATTTCTTTGAAAACACTATTGGTATTTGCAAATCTATGCAACTTATGATTTTTGCAAATACATTTGTGTGCACGGTTTTGACTGATCTACTGACCCAATTTTGCTGAAAGTTGAAATAGTTGTACGTTTTACGATGTTGCATGTCTGAAATACTTGATTTCTTCAAAATTACCACTGGTAGTTGCAACATTATCAAATTTATTCACGGGATAACAATTTTCATCATGATTGTTAAAAATTAAACATCATAATTAGCTGAGTTGCAATTTGCAAATTCATGCAATTTAATATAATTTTTAAAACAATATTTGAATATATTCATAAGAAATTTCGTTTTATGCATACAAATACGTTTTGTGAGTACAGAAAAAAACTACGCGCATCGCCTCGCGTGCATCTTGTTATTTATGGAGCGCAATTCGTTTAAGAAATCACATTTTTTAGTAGTTTTTTCTTTTTTCGAAAAAACTACCTATTGTTGTCGTACGCGACGTCTGTCCGTCCGTCTGTCCGTCCGTCCGTCTGTCCGTCCGTCCGTCTGTGGAAATAATTTCTTTTCGCGGTAATTCGTTACCTAACAGGCCGATTGAGCTCAAAATCGGCCTGAATGTCCGTGAGGGGGTAGTGCATGTCCGAAAGGCTTGGTTTTTCGAAATTCTAATTGCAAGTTGCAAATTTATGCAATTTGCAATTTTTTGCAAATAAATTTGTGTGCACGGTTTTGACTGATCTACTAAGCCGATTTTGCTGAAAATCGATGTACATGTACGTTTAACGATGATGCATGTCTGAAATAGTCGATTTTGGAAAATTATTATTCGTAGTTGCAAATTTATGCAACTTGCGATTTTTTTGCGAATAAACTTGTAAGCACGGTCATGACTTGTGTTTTAACCCGATTTTGCTGAAAATTGATATACATGTATGTTTTATGATGATGCATGTCCAAAAAGATTGATTCTCTTCAAAATTACTATTGGTAGTTGCAAATTTATGCAACTTGCGATATTGTGCAAATAAATTTGTGTGCACGGTTTTGACTGATCTACTAACCCAATTTTGCTGAAAATTGATATGCATGTACGTTCTACGATGATTCATGTCTAAAAGAGTTATATTTTCAAAAATAGTATTGGTAGTTGCAAATTTATGCAACTTGCAATTTTTTTGCGAATAAACTTGTGAGCACGGTTACGACTTGTGTTTCAACCCGATTGTGCTAAAAATTGATACACATGTACGTTTTATGATGATGCATGTCTAAAATAATTAATTTTTTCCAAATTACTATTGGTAGTTGCAAATCTATGCAACTTGCGATATTGTGCAAATAACTTTGTGTGCACGGTTTTACTGATCTACAAACCCAATTTTGCTGAAAATTGATATACATGTACGTTATACGATGATGCATGTCTGAAATAATCGATTTAACAAAAAATAGTATTAGTAATTGCAATTTAAGGCAACATGCAATTTTTTGCAAATATATTTATGAGCATTGTTTTGACTGATCTACTACATACATCATGTCAATAATTGCATCCAATTGACAACATTGTGACCAGCAACAATTTCGAACACTGTCATGTGTACACTACACGATTTTTCAGTTCTAAAGTCAAATTTATTTATACGAGCACTGTTACTAGATCGCATTCTTGTTACGGAAAAAACTACGCGTACGCCTCGCGTACATCTTGTTTAGTATAGCCATAGTTAGCTCTAGAAACAGGGTGTTTTTCAGAACATATTAACATTTTGAGAGCATTCACAAAATCACTACACGTCATCGCTAAATCATCCATATCAGAGGGATAATATATCGGAAAATATTGTTCAACACATCATTTTTCTCGTCTAGATGTCCACTATAACTTAGTAATTTATTTTTTCCTAAAATTTTAATTTTGACTGTGTTATCGTGTTAAAAGGGGAAGTAAACGTGATGTTGTACTACTCCCATGACGTCAGCACTTTTGATGCCTTTCTAATAAACGGATTTTAATTTGGCTAGGTGTAAATCATAGGGTACTCCCAGGGGAACAATTCCATGTCCAATAAATTATGTTTATTCGAGAGGGGCAATGTCACAGAGCCTGAGATGTGTAGTGTTTGGTTAAAAAATAGCATTTCTTACAATTCTTGTCAATATTCTTTTGTAATTGCATCTGTAGGCTTTAATATTGACCGTGTAACTACACACATACACCAAAATGTGTAGAAAATTGTTCTGATCGTAAAGTGTCATATAATTATCTATCTAACTTTTACCAGATCTTCTGTAACCTCGGTTATAACTCTGAAAACAGCGTTTTTTTCTCAACTGTGCACTGATTATTTTCTTATGAATCTTTGTTTGTCGTGTGCACAGACCGTGACGCTTTGATAGAC
>JADGDE010000024.1 GCA_016745035.1 Thiotrichales bacterium | reverse complement strand
TCTGTAAATATAAGAGATTTTATTTCGCTGGTTCCAGTTGAGGCTGCAACAAATTTAGATACTTCCACATCTATAGGTGCTAATGGTTGTCTTGGAACAGATATATCTAATCTTGTTACTTCATCAATTCCAACTTGTGCTAGTTTGACTGTTGATACTTCAGTTGTGCCATCAACAGGTGTAGTAGAAGCAGTTACTCCAGTTACATTTTGACCTTGTAATGCACCAATAAATTCAATTTTATATCCACTATATGAGTTCCCTGTAACCTGAACATTTCCAGCTCCTGCTACTGTCTCAAATGCTGTTTGAACTTTTGCGAGAATAGCACTATCATTATCTGAAGCTGATACTATAATGTCAGCAGTTTTTGAATCATATCCAATAGCAACTGTACCAATTGTATCTTTGTAGATTCCTAAGTTTAGTACTGTATTGTCTGTTAAAGTCTTTTCAGGAATTTCATCAACTTTGATACCTTGATTGATATATACTTCTAAATCACTAGCATTCATAGTTAAGCCATCAACACCTATAAATCCTGCACTTCCTGCTGATGCTTGAAGAGATGTAAATTTCCTAGAAGCATCATTTTTATCACTCATTAATGCTAGACCAAAGTCTAAAGAACCTAAGCTAAGACCTAAAGCGGTATCTTTTCCATAATTCAAACCTGCAAAAGCATTGACATCTAATGCACCGATTGTCATCATATCCATCTCAACGCTCTCGCCTGTATTTAGTTTTACAGTTTGCGTTAATTTCTCAAATCCAAAGCTTCCATTTACTGCAAAGAAGTTAAATAGATTAATATCTAAATCACCACTAGCTTTAATCGTTTCACCTTTTAGACCATCTATATCAATAGTTACGAAATCATTGCTTCCAGCTAAAACGGATAACTTGTTCTCTTCACTGTAATCAATCACTACTTTATCTGTAGCTGTTGTTTTATTAATTGCAACGCTAAGTGCTGAAGCTTCCATTGTTAAGCCATCAATTCCTACAAAGCTAACACTTCCAGCTTCTGCTTTTAGTGTTGTATATTTATCTGTATTTGCTTGATTTGAAGCTAAAACTAATGCAAAGTCTGTCTGTTTTAACTCTAAACCTAATTTATCAGCACTATTTCCATTCACTCCTGCAAATGCATCAACACCTTTTGCTCCAATTGTCAACATATCAACAGTTATCTTATTACTATTTGCTAGAGTTACCTCAGTTGTTTGTTTCTCTATTGCAAATGAACCACTTGTACTAAAGAAGTTTGATACATTAATATCCAAGTCTCCACTCGCTCTTGTTAACTCTTTTTCAGATCCATCCATATTGAGCGATATTGTCTCACCAACACCTGTCTCAACAACTAGATTATTACTGAGATAATCAACAAATCTCTCTCCACTACTTCTATTTATCTCAACACTTATATCTTTTCCACTTAAAGTTATATCATCTATTCCAACGAAAGATGCATCTCCCACTGTTGCTTGTAGAGATGTCCAAGTCTCATCACTTCCAACAGTTTTATCACTCATCATAGCTAGTGCAAAGTTTACATCTGTAGCAGACAAACCTAAAGCTTTATTTGTTCCACCATTGAGTCCAACAAATGCATCTACACCTGAAGCCCCAAGAGTTAAGAGATCAACATTTACATTATCACCAGTATCTAATTTTACATTATCTGTACTTTTCTCTAACGCAAATCCACCACTCACACTAAAGAAGTTAAATACGCTTACATCTAAATTACCAACAGCTTTTAGATATTCGCCTTTTGCTCCATCCATAGTTAGAGTAGTTCCAGAAAGAATTTCTAGGTTATTATCTTTATAGTCAACTACTATTGTCGTTGCTTCTTTTGCTGGGATTATTGTTGTATATCCCTCTTTTTCTATATCTAAAGTTGCATCAGTTGTTATTGCTGTAAATGATGCTGTTAGTGTGGATACATCTGTACCTGCTAAACTGCCTCCAAAGCTAATATCTAGCATTGAACCATTGAAATTTAAAACAGATATATCAGCATCTGCAATATCTGTTATTTGTGTATTTATAGCCTCTTGAATATCTGATTTTGTGCTATCTAGGGCTATATCATCTATTGTATATGTTTTACTATTGTGTGTAAATGATAAAGAGAGTGTTCCAGCTTTTGCTTGGGTATCTATTCCTACTCTTTGAGTCTCTGCTACATCTGCATAACCCTCTATATCAAAGTATAATTTAGTTGATGCAAGATCTAGGTTTTGGTCTTTTGTCCAGAACTCATCACTTACATTTGTTTTTGCTAAATCAGAGATATTATGAATTTTAAATACTAATTTTGTATCTGTTGAGTTTTCACTATCATAACTAACTTCTACATTTCCTGAACCTATTTCACTTGTTGCTTCAATCGCTGTTTTAATATTATTAGCAAGTACGCTAGTATCACTATCATAAGCAACAGTGGCTTTATCACTTGTGTTAAATCCAATATCAAATGTCCCACTTGGTGCAGTTGTATCAGGAGTTGTTGCTACATTTAAGAGATTTAAATCTTTACCTGTAAGAGATCCTCCAAATTCAATGTTATATCCACTTGTACCATTATCACTTACAGATATTGATGCATCAGTTATACCTATTGCACTATTTAAAGCAGTTTCAACACTAGAAGCAGAAGCATCAAAGTCTAAATCACTAGTTGTATATGTTGTATTACCATATTTAAAACTTAGGTTATATGTTCCTGTAGCTTCTGTATCGAGTTTAAAGTTTTGTACTTCTGCTGAAGCACTTGTTCCTCCACTACCTTCAAGAGTTTTAACTTTAACTGGCGATGTTCCTTCATGGTTTACTAGCATATTATCTATATTTTGATTTGCTGTATCATCAATAAATTTAATATCATATTTATGACCATTTTTATATGAACTTATAAACTTAACTTGGATATTAGATTTAGCCGTACCAACAAGAGAGGCTAGGGCTGCTTGGATATTTACCTCATTTGTAAGAGTCATATTTTGTTTAAATTTAACACTTGCTATTTCATCACCAATCTTAAGTGTATAATACCCTTTTGAGTTATATGGATCTGTAAATATAAGAGATTTTATTTCGCTGGTTCCAGTTGAGGCTGCAACAAATTTAGATACTTCCACATCTATAGG
>JADGDE010000023.1 GCA_016745035.1 Thiotrichales bacterium | reverse complement strand
CACTCACATTAAAGCACCACTCCAAAACTTTACTGTTCCGGAAAAACGCTTCTCTCACATTCACGTGGATCTCGTTGGCCCTCTACAACCATCTGCTGGTTATACTCACTTATTAACAATTGTAGATAGAACAACCCGCTGGCCAGAAGTAATCCCACTTCGCGAAACTACTTCTGTAGAATGTGCTCGAGCACTCATAGGCGCATGGATTTCTCGTTTTGGCATACCCATCGATATTACATCTGACCGAGGTCCTCAGTTCACATCTGCTCTCTGGTCTACCATATCTCAGCAGCTGGGGGTCCAGGTCCATCGCACAACGGCTTATCACCCACAAGCTAACGGTATGGTGGAGCGTTTCCATCGGACATTGAAATCGGCATTAAAAGCTAGACTATCAGGAGACAATTGGATTGATGACCTGCCATGGGTCCTGTTAGGTTTAAGAGTTACACCCAAAGAGGATTTGCATTCGTCATCAGCTGAATTGGTGTATGGCGAACCACTAACGATACCCGGTGAATTTGTCCCACGCAACACTACTCCCTGGACCACTAGCAATCTGGTTAGACCATCCCATTTACCAATACCCACAACAACACACAAAATCCCCAGGAGTTCTGTTCCTACTTCACTCATGTCTTCCAGGTTTGTGTTTATTAGACATGATGCGCATAGAACCCCACTTCAATGTCCATATGATGGACCATACGAAGTGCTCGAACCTGGAGATAAGGTGTTTCGCATACGACTAGGTGACAGAGAAGAGTTAATAACTGTTGATCGTCTAAAACCTGCTATAATGCCAGAGGATTACCCACATCCAATAGCAGTCCCTCCGCGCAGAGGTCGACCGCTGAAAGAACCAATACCAAAAACTGTAGAACCAAAACAAACATTGTCACATCCTATTCGTTATTCACGTTATGGACGTATTATTCAATCACGCTATCATTCATAACTTTTAATTAATAATACCAGTGTTGGGGGACCTGTGTAGTGCCGGGCCACTACCAACATAAACACTGCCATTATTGTTCCAATAATCATTATTCTATACCTAGTGTAACATATGTTTATTTGTTTATTTTAGATGTTGAGTGATTAAGTGTTGGCTTCTTATACAATAAATTCAGTTCTACAATTGGTGACCCCGATCCTTGTAACAACATTACAAGTATGACGACGGAGGTGGACGCAGTATCCCTGAAGCTACCTACATTTTGGACATCCACACCAACGACATGGTTTGCCCAAGCTGAGGCGCAGTTCATAGTTCGAAACATCACAAACGACGACACAAAGTACTACTACGTCGTCGCTGCATTGGACTCATCTACCGCCAATCGTGCCAAGTCACTGCTTGTTGCACCACCAACTAACAACAAGTATGATGCCATCAAGAAGTTTTTAACCTCAGCTTATGAACTCTCGAACTACGAGCGTGCTACTGCTCTATTCAACTTGGCCGGGTTAGGTGACTCCAAACCATCTGAACTCATGGATACTATGTTAGGATTAATGGGTGATAATAAGCCATGCATCCTTTTCCATCACCTCTTTCTGCAACAGCTTCCAACCTATGTGCGTTCACAGCTAGCACACAGAGACTTTACAGACTTACGTCAACTATCTCTGGAAGCTGATAATATTTATCTCGCTGGCAAAGCAACTGGCCAGCATGTCCAAGAAGTCAACGCTGCAAGTTCGGCAACTCGTCAAAGGCTCAATAGATCCTCTTCCACATCTTCAGCAGAATCCCTGTGCTACTACCACCGCATCTATGGTACTCGTGCCAGAAAATGTTGTGAACCCTGTAAACATCATGCTACCTTCCAACAGAAGAAACAGGGAAACTCGACACCGGGCCAACAGCAAATGTAAGCACTGTTGGTCCGCATCAACAACAGTTACTTGTTACTGACTCTATTTCCGGCAGATGTTTCTTAGTTGACACTGGCGCTCAGGTGTCTGTTGTTCCAGCAACTTTGCGTGATAAACATTCTGGTGCATCAGATGAGAATCTACAAGCTGCAAATGGTACCTCAATCTCGACCTATGGTGCACAACATGTATCATTACGTCTCGGTACCGCTACTTATAATGTTCGTTTAGTCAAGGCCGATGTTAAGCGTCCACTCCTGGGTGCAGATTTTTTAAGACAGTACAATCTTCTCGTTGACATTCGTGGGAAACGTTTAATTGAGGCAGACACTTACGCATCTTTACCCTGCTCATCGACACACATTAACCCTTGTCACTTAGCAACTATCTGTCCATCTGCTAATCAATACCGCAAGGTGCTACAGGATTATCCAGAAATTCTACAACCCCATTTCTCATCAGATACAGTTCGTCATGGTGTGCAACATCACATCACGACAGCAACAGCTCCTGTGCACGCCAAAGCCCGTAGGTTACCTCCCGATAAACTTTCGGTTGCTAAAGCTGAGTTCGAAGAAATGGAAAAAATGGGCATTATTCGAAAGTCAAACAGTCCATGGGCCTCCCCTTTGCACATTGTACCCAAAAGCAATGGTGGCTGGCGTCCATGCGGAGATTATCGTAGACTGAATGATGTTACCACACCCGACCGGTATCCAATCCCACACATACAAGACTTCTCAATTCAGTTGTCCGACAAGTCAATTTTTTCCAAAATTGATCTCATTCGTGGCTACCATCAAATACCAGTGACACCTGATGATATCCCCAAAACAGCAATTATCACACCGTTTGGCCTGTATGAGTATTTGCGGATGCCATTTGGACTTAAGAATGCAGCACAAGCATTTCAACGATTAATGGACACTGTATTCCAAGGCATATCATGTGTGTTTGTTTATCTTGATGACATATTGGTTGCTAGCTCTTCACCACATGAACATATCCAGGATCTAAAAACTGTATGTAACCGTCTCCAACAATACGGATTAACTATTAGACTTGAGAAGTGTTTATTCGGTGTATCTGAAATAGACTTTTTAGGTCATCTCATTAGTAAAGATGGTTCAGTGCCACTTCCTACAAAGGTTAAGCCTATTAGTGAGTTCCCAAAACCTATCAATGTGAAATCATTGCAAGAATTTCTCGGGATGATTAACTTTTATCATAGATTTATTCCAAACGCAGCTACAATTCTACGCCCACTGTACCATGCTCTGAGAGGTAAAACACAAAAAGAGTTGATCATTTGGTCTCAAAGCATGCACAATTCCTTCACCAGTGCCAAATCAGCCCTGTGCAATGCCACTATGCTTGCACACCCAACCCCATCTGTGCCAATAGCCATTACTTGTGACGCTTCGGATATAGGTTTAGGTGCTACATTGGAGCAGTATGTTTCCGGTTCATGGCAACCACTTGCCTTCTACAGTAGACAATTACGTGCTGCTGAACTCAAATACAGTGCATTTGATAGGGAGTTGTTAGCCATATATCTGTCAATACGTCATTTCCGATATTTCCTCGAAGGACGAACTTTCGCTATATTCACAGACCATAAGCCTCTAGTAGATGCAATTTCTAAGGTAACGGACCCTTGGTCAGCTCGTCAACAACGGCACCTCTCATTCATATCTGAGTTCACGACTGACCTTAGGCACCTCTCAGGGAAAGACAATGTTGTAGCTGATTGCCTGTCTAGAGCTCCACTCGATTCAGTGTCCGTAGGTATTGACTATGTGGCAATGGCACATGCACAAAACTGTGATGAAGTACAATCATATAAAACTGCAATAACCAACCTCACATTTGCAAATGTACCCGTTTGTGATTCCGGACCAGTATTATTATGTGATGTATCAACTGGTGTTCCTCGGCCTGTGGTACCACAGGATTATAGACGTCACGTGTTTGATGTCTTACATAGCATCTCTCATCCTGGTCAGAAAGCCACAGTGAAGCTCATCTCTCAAAAGTTTGTCTGGCATGGCCTCAAGAAGCAAGTTGGTCAATGGTCAAAGGAGTGTTTATCATGTCAGCGCTCCAAGGTGCACACTCACATTAAAGCACCACTCCAAAACTTTACTGTTCCGGAAAAACGCTTCTCTCACATTCACGTGGATCTCGTTG
>JADGDE010000022.1 GCA_016745035.1 Thiotrichales bacterium | reverse complement strand
GGGAGAGGGAAGGGAGAGGGAAGGGAGAGGGAAGGGAGAAGGAAGGGAGAGGGAAGGGAGAGGGAAAGGAGAGGGAAAGGAGAGGGAGGTCCAAAAGAGTACAGCCTACACGTGGTTGGACTGTTGCTGCTTCAACGCAGCACAAATTGTACTCACTCCTCCTGCCCCCCGCAATGGGGGCCCGTTTCTACCGTTTTTTGGGCAGGCCGGCCAAGTGGACCCGCTGGTTGGCTGGCGCAGCTGCTATTAAAAGCGGGTGATGTAGAAACAAATCCAGGTCCAAAGCACACACGCACACAAGTCTGGATCTGCGATATCTGCCACAGAGAAATCACTAGGAAGCAGACATCGCTGAGGTGCAACCACTCAGAGCACTGGGTGCACCTAAGATGCGCACATATCCGCGTAGATCAATACACAGACACATGGATATGCCATCTACATAGAGGATCCAGACTACCTCACGCAACATACACCTCACCACACTTTCCCTTGGCCAGTTCTAAACCCCTCCTGCACTCACCACCCACACCACCCACCCCACCTCACCCCAAACACCAACATACATCAAACTCGCCGACGTCCCCCCCTAAAATGACCAACCCTAGTTTACCCAAGCCCCTTATTCATTCTCCCCCTACACCCCCTACCCCGCCTCCAGCCAAACAGATACACATCTCACACAAAACACCTTCACCTAGCACCACTCCACGCATTTCAATCACGACACGCACGTCAAATGCTGCAGAACGTCCTGTACCGGTTAGCTCACCTTCCGCAACAAACACCCAGGTAACACTAAATACAACGATTGCAACACCCACTGCAACTGCACTACCCACACAAACGCATCACACTGACAGGGTTGCTCCAAATTCTGACAAGACTCGGACAATTCGGACCGCACACACTGCAAACACCACAAGCATTCATAAACCTAGCAGTAATAACGAGAGAAATCTCATCATTCTGCAGGTTAACATAAACGGCATAAACAACAAACTCGAGGAGCTCAAAACTCTCATCAAAAACACGCATGCAGACATCATCACAATTCAGGAAACCAAGCTCACCTCTAAATCTAATACTCCCAAAGTACCAACATACACGACTGTTCGGGCCGACAGGCCACACAAGTCAGGGGGTGGGCTTATCACGCTCATCAGAGACAACATAACATTCACTCCAACAGACATTCCTTCGACCATAAATACACATAACATCGAACTCCAAATGGTCAAGGTTCACTTAAACAACACCAAACATATCACAATCGCAAACGTCTATATACCTCCTCGTGACAGCACATCCACGCACTACAAAACAGCCGACAAAGACATACAACACTGCATCCAGCATATTACCACTATACCACATTCTGTCCTCACTGGAGATGTGAATGCTCACTCTTCACTCTGGCACTCGTACACTGATGACCACCGAGGACAACTAATAGCAGAGGTCATCAGCAACTCAGACCACATATCACTGAACACAGACACACCAACAAGAGTGCCAAACACCGCATTCCAACAGACTTCATCTCCAGATATCACCACGGTGTCCAATACACTGTACAACCGGACATCGTGGCAGACTCACCACGCACTATCATCCGACCACCTTCCAATCATGACCACAATTAACATACGACACAACTTCAGACTACAGACTTACAGACGGACATTTACTAACTACAAGAAAGCTAACTGGACTCAATTCACGAAGGACACAGAGTTAGCTTTCTCACAGACCACCATACCCGATGACATACACACTGCTAACAGAATTTTTACTAATATTATTCTGCTAGCAGACAAGCACAACATACCAAAGGGTAAGATGCCTAGTACCTCTAGGTTATTACCCGAACACATAGTATGCAAAATCACACAAAGAGACAACATAAGGAGAGCAAACCCCTGTGATCCCGCTCTCAAACCTCTCAACCTTGAGATTACTTCCGACATATCACTGCACAAACAAAACTTATGGAAGGAGCACCTTAATGCTAACTGGGATCACAGGCACAACACACACACTCTATGGAAGACTATTCATGGTCTCTCCAATAGAGCCGCACCCACACCACAAAACTGCACCATAACATTCAACAAGAAAATAGCGACTTCACCTAAAAATATTGTGAATTGTTTTAACAAACAATTTACAAACACCGTCAAACACAGCACTCATAAGACCAACAGATCTATTGATAGAGCTGTTCATAAGCTACCCAAACATACTATCACTCTCACTACAACCCAAGTCCAAGAGGCAATACAACATAGCAAAAACAACAACTCAGTAGGTCCTGATAATCTCAGCATCAGGCACCTAAAGCACATAGGCCCTCTTGGACTCACTTTCCTCACGAGCATGTACACAGCTGCTCTTAACAAAAACATAATCCCGCACATGTGGAAGTTGGCTAACATAATTCCAATACCCAAGCCAAACAAAGACACAAATATGGGTACTTCCTATAGACCCATATCACTTCTCTCAGTAGTTGCAAAAACGCTGGAGAAGTGCCTTCTTCCATATATCACAGCAAACATAACACAAACACCCACTCAACATGGTTATAAAGCGCAACACTCAACAGTCACAGCACTACACACGCTTAACAACACCGTAGCAAAGGGGTTCAACCAAATGGCTCCCCCTGCGCGAACTATCACTGTAGCACTCGATATGAGCAAAGCTTTCGACACTGTCAACACACATACCTTAATTGGAAAGCTGCTACAGACCAGCACCCCTGGTACGATTTTAAAGTTCGTTGCGAACTACATCAAGGGACGCAAAGCCTATACTAGCTTCAGAAACCACAAGTCCATACAACGTCAGGTTAAAACTGGCGTTCCTCAAGGCGGCGTCCTATCACCCACCCTATTTAACATCCACACAGCAGATATCCCCACACCGACAGCACCGGTACAAGTAATGTTGTATGCAGATGACATCACAATTACATCCACACATACTAGCATGAGTGCTGCTAGAAAATACATACAACCATACTTACATAAGGTTTATGACTGGACACAACATAACAACCTCATAATTAATCCAGACAAAACCACTTGCACTCTGTTCACCCCAGATCCAGCTGAGTACAACAGCAATCTGGGCCTAAACATAAACAACAAAGCACTACCCATGGCATTACACCCCAAGGTTTTGGGTCTAACTTTAGATCCAAAGCTCACATACAACGCTCACATCCAGAACATAGCAACACACGCACAAAAACCTCTACAAGTTATAAAAGCACTCACAGGTACAACATGGGGTAAACAGAAGGAGACGCTTGTGGCCACCTATAAGGCGGTCATGAGGCCGACTCTGGAGTATGCCTCATCCATATGGTCGCCTATGGCATCCCCGACCAGCATCAACAAACTGCAAGTCATGCAGAACGCAGCTCTAAGAGCTTGCACGGGATGCACACATGACACGAACATACAACATCTGCATGACGAAACCAACATCCTTCCCATACAGAAACATCTACAATTACATGCATCGCAAATCAGACAAAAAGCACAATACCCATCACATCCACTATACAAATACACTACACATAACAACTCACAACGGCTTATGAAACCCACAACCTTTAACAACTCCCGATACACCACAAACATCCCTACAGACCCCTGCACTGTCACTACAGCAGACATAAAAGCAAACATGCGCGACATACACACAACTATTGTCTCTCAGCACCTCGCTGCAAGAGACAATAACAAAATACTGCGCACACACCCACCGCAAGTCAGCAGCACTGAAGAGAACTTACCCCGGCACACGCGTCGTACCCTAGCCCAACTAAGAACAAATAAATCCCCTTTCCTCCTATCATATCTACACAAAATCGACGCCTCAACACACCCATCACCACTCTGCCCCCTTTGTAGCACTCACGAACATACCACACAACATCTCTTCAGTTGCCCACAGATACCCACCACGCTATCGGCCCTGGATTTGTGGAGGGATCCCTCCGGCGTAGCAGCCCTGCTAGATGACTGGCGGGAGAAGCTGGCGGCGAACCCCCATCAGACAACAGAAGCGGACTCCCCCCAATAATCAGGGAGGAGTGGGTCGACAACAACAACAACAACATGAGTCGTGTGATAAGACATTTAAATATGGTATATTTAATCCAGGCGACAAGGTCTTTATCTTTGACAAAGAACGCAAGTTCTGGGAAAAGGGGCGAATTCTTTCACATACTGAGCAGCCAAATCAATACGATGTACTTTTTCACACGGGACGTATTGCGAGAAGGAACCGCGTAA
>JADGDE010000021.1 GCA_016745035.1 Thiotrichales bacterium | reverse complement strand
AAATTGTTCGAAACAAATCGAGCTGCTCTGCGCTGAACTTTTTCAATTTTGTCTTTATTACTTTTTTTGTGTGGGTGCCAAACAGAGCAGCTATATTCTAATGCAGGCCTAATGAGTGAAATATAAGCTGTGTCTCTCAGCTTCTTTGGACAGCCTTTTAGGTTCCTGTTAAGGAAGGCTAATTTTGATTGACCTCTAGCAGCAACTGTCGAAATATGCTTGTTCCAGTCAAGTTTGTTATCTATCTGTATGCCAAGATATTTTGCATCAGATACTTCCTGGAGAATTTCATTGCCTAAACTGTAAAAATGCTGCAGAGGTTTGCGAGAACGCGAGACCCGCATAATGTTACACTTTTTTGCGTTGAATTTCATGCCCCATGTAGATCCCCAGTCCATTAGAGCATCTAAATCTCTTTGCATGTCAATTTGGTCTTGATTATTTTTAATTTCTCTATAAAGTAAACAATCATCTGCAAAGAGGCGAACTTTAGAATTTACACAAGATGGTAGGTCGTTAATGTGAAGTAAAAATAAGAGAGGACCTAAAACTGTTCCTTGTGGAACGCCGGATTCAACGTCGGCATAATTAGAAAAACTACCATCTACTACGACACGTTGTTTACGATTATTTAGAAAATTAGTAATCTAAGTAGATGGCAGAAAATGTAGCCATTTTCTGGCAAATTATAACTAATTCTTCAAACTAATTTTTAAGCAGTCACGAGTATAAAATAACAATTCTGAAGTTAATGACAGCATCTTCAAACATTTCCCCGGCATCCTCTAAAAAAATAATCTAAAAAAAATAAAGATAACTTTGTGAAAATTGAGTTTGAAGTTCACAATTTGACTTAAAATTACTGCTATCTTACAATGATGAAGTTAGTCATATGTAAGGATAGCACTGATTATCTACGCCATTACATCTGAAGCTAATGGCCTATGGGTGCGTAGATGCCCGGATCACTGAAACTAGAGGGCGATTACAGCGTATCGCCTGACGGATGAAGAATTTTGATGAACAAGCTCAAAGTAAGTAACTCGATACAAGTTAAATTTTCTGAGACGCAACCTGAAGGGCTGTCCAGAAAAACTAAGAGAATGTGAGAATGAACTTCCCTTTATACAGCAATATATTAGAATATTTTTGTTTTTTCCCCTCTAGAGAACATTTTTAAAATATGGTGCAGTTTCTGAGTTTGTATGGATCAGATTATGTCTTGAAAAATGACATATTTTTATACAAAACATAACTTTATTATTTATATAAAAAAAATTATTGTAATTATTTGTTATATAGGTTCTGGTTCTGGTTCGTTAATCAGCAGGATTCTTTGACGAATATGTTTGCTGATGTGATTGGCGTAGTCTAATTTTGTAATTTAGACTTAAATATATCTAAAGTGTTGGCCTCTGCAATGTCTTTTGCAAGGCCATTCCACGCACTAATACAGTTAGGAAAGAACGATTGTCCATATGGGTCAATGTTGTAACCGATGTGGCGGAACTTTTGAGAATGTTTTTTCCTGGTACGCACATCAGCCTTTTCCAGACATGAATGTGGTACCACAGCCAAATTGTTGATAATTTTGTAAAATAGAATGAGACGACTGTTTTCGCGTCTTTTTGATAGCGGAGTCCATGTAAGCTGTTCTAACATCTGCGTAACACTTTCAAACATTCCATACCTGCCTTTCACGAAGCGAGCAGCCCTGCGCTGCACCATCTCCAGTTTATCGGAGTTGTATTTTTGGCGGGGGTGCCAGACAGTGGCGCTGTATTCTAGGAAGGACCTTACCAGGGAGAAGTATGCGGTTTCTCTTAGTTTTTCTGGACAGCCCTTCAGGTTGCGCCTCAGAAAAGATAACTTGGAGTTTGCTTTAGATGTAATGACATCAATGTGTTTTGTCCACTCCAAGTCATCACTGACTGTGACCCCTAGGTACTTGGCATCCTTTACTTCTTCAAGTACCTGCCCTGACAACTCATATTGGTATGGGATGGGGGTTTGCTTCCTGGATACTCTCATAATATTGCACTTAGCAGCGTTAAACCTCATTCCCCATGTCGATCCCCAGCTCTCAAGCGAATTTAGGTCTTTCTGCAGATCGTTTTGATCTTGCCTGCTTTTAATTTCTCTATATACCAGGCAATCATCTGCAAAAAGTCTTACTTTAGAAGAAATTACTGATGGTAAATCGTTAATGTGTAGTAAAAATAGAATTGGACCTAAAACTGTACCTTGTGGTACCCCTGAGTCTACAGTGACCAGGTCAGATTGTATACCATCAACTACGACACGTTGTTTTAGAAAATTAGAAATCCAAGTCCAAATTTTATCATCAATGCCGTAGTGCTTGAGTTTACTGAGTAAGCCGTCATGTGGGACTGTGTCAAATGCTTTGGAAAAGTCTAAAACGGCAATGTCAATTTGACTGCCCTTCTTGTTGTAAGCAGATGCAATGTCCTGGAAAGTAGTAATTAATTGAGTTTCGCAGGACCTTCCTGTTCTGAATCCATGTTGGAGATCAGTCAGAATCCCATGTTCCTCAAGGTGGCCTAATATATGCTTACATACAATGTGTTCGAATAAGTTACAGGTAATACAGGTTAGAGATACAGGGCGGTAATTTACTGCCTGTAACTTACTGCCTTTTTTAAAAATGGGTGCAACATTGGCTATGCATGGGGTACCGTGTCGAAAGCTTTCGAAAAGTCTAGGATGGCAACGTCAATTTGGGATTTAGAGTTAAAAGAGGATAATAAGTCATGAGTGGTGGTAATTAGTTGTGTCTCACAACTTCTGCCTGAACGAAAACCATGTTGGAGGTTGGTGAGAATTTTGTGGTCCTCAACATGGTCCAGAATGTGCCTGCAAACAATGTGTTCAAAAAGTTTACAGGTAATACAAGTCAGAGAAACTGGTCTGTAGTTTTCAGCCAGGACTCTGTTGCCTTTCTTGAAAATTGGTGCAACGTTAGCCAAAGACCAGTCCCTTGGTAGTTCTCCAGTGTCCAGACTCTGAGTAAAAATAGCATGCACAATCGGTGCTAACTCGGGGGCTAACATGTTTAGCATTCTACCTGGAATTAAGTCAGGTCCTGCAGCTTTAGAAATGTTAATTTTTTCCAACAATTTTTGTACTCCTTTTAAAGTAATAGATAAGTTTCCGATTGATGGATATTTATTGCCGAATAATCTAGGAGTAGTTGTGGTGCTTTTTTTAGTGAACACTGACTGAAACTGTTTGTTCAAAATCTCGCTCTTTGATGAGCTGTCCGAGTACATCAATCCGTTAAATTTTAAAGAGGAAATACCAAAATTATCGTTTTTTTGAGCCTTGATGTACCGGTAAAAAGGTTTAGTGTTTTTTTCTTCTAAACTAGTTTGTAGAATGCCATTCAAATGATCCCACCGAGCTGCTTTCAGAGCTGAGGCAGTTGCCTTTTTGTGCGCTACATACCTTTCCCAGTCCCTAGACTTTTTTGACTTCTTTGCCCTCTTGAATCTTCTTCGCTTAACCTTGCACATACGCTTTAGACCTCTATTGAACCACGGTAGGTTGGTTCGAGTAGAGGTTAGCTTGTTGGGAATGTGCTCCTTCATGGTTAAAGCGATGAACTCTTTGAACATGGTATAGTTCTTGTCTACCGATCTTGTACCATGTTCAGGTAGGAATGATTCTGGCACTTTGCTATTTTGCAGTTGTCATGGAATTGCCGGATTCCTTGTGGATGAATTGCAAATCTGAATTTGGCGTCATTTTCTTGAGGTGCTCCCCGACATGACGCTAATTTTTATTTTCAAAAAAGAATATATCATCTTTGTTAAATATGTGTTTTAGCATAGAATATTCATGTCATACAATTATCAACATTAAACATGAATGACGGCTGTCGTTACAATTAATGACTAAGTGATCATTAACAAGTAACTACAGAAATGCTTGTCTAGGCTTTAGCCTTATAGGATCGCCATGTTCCATTAATAATGGACTCATGCAAATTCAATAACTATTTCAACTTTTTACAATCACAATGAAATGTATACTTCTGATTCTGATTGATAATTGGCAGGACTCTAGACTGAGTATCACGCCAATGTTTCACTCCGACTAAGGAGATCTAAACGTGTGTTCCTTCAGCTTCAATTTGAAGCCTTCTACACTGTCAACCTTCTCAATGCCAAATGGAAGGTTGTTCCAGCTCGAAATAGTGGCTGGAAAAAAAGAGTACCTATATGAATCACAATTTGCCTGGAGGTGTTTGAATTTGAAGCTGTGATTCTTCCTTGTACGGGAGTCGGCTGGCGTGAGGATGTCCTCCGTTTCAACCGACGCAAGCCCGTTAATAATTTTGTAAAAAAGAACTAGACGTTGATCTTGCCTTCGACTGTCAAGGGATTGGCTTGGTCAAGGGATTGACTGTGCGCGTATACAAGTTATTGTTTGTGAATTATT
>JADGDE010000020.1 GCA_016745035.1 Thiotrichales bacterium | reverse complement strand
ATTCTTGGTATCTGTGCTGGATTATGGAATTTTAATTTGCATAACTGATTGTTTTATATAGTCACAACAAGTCTACTAAACATACCTGCAGAAAGCCCGCCTAAAAATAACAGTGACTTTCTAAGCAATGGGGTAAGCATAGGATTAAAAAATGAGTGAATTACAATAAATAACATAAAAATAGCAAAAATTTTCAACAAAAAATCGGATGAAAAATATTCCAAGCAACATTGATGGAAACATATAAGTTATTATTTTAATAAATTTTTTAAATTTAAAATATTCCGGTGCAGTTAAGAAAATAAATGCATTAACCACCATACTAAAAAGAAGACCTGCTAAAATAATTTCTTTTGTATCAATAAAAAACTCAGATAAAGATAAACCACCAAACCCAAAAATACTTTTTATAAAAAATATAAATAAAAATGGTAATAAAATAAATGCAGTTTCCATATAATCATACTTTATAGATAAATTTTTCCTAAACGCATATAAATCGGAATAGAAATTGGTCTTTTTATGCGTTCTCCTCCCCAAACCTGTATAAATTCTTCTCGAATACACTTAGATGCCTTTTGCCCTGTACGTTCTAAATAGGCTTGTCCTCCAGAATAAGAATCTAATAAATTTAAGACATCATCCGCATACCAATACTTGTTAATAGAAAAGCGTGGAGGGGTTAATTCTTCAAAAGGAAACTCAAGAGATTGATATTGACTATCATTTAAACTTTTTCCAGCAGGCCAATCATCTAAAACAATTTCATGGATATATTGCTGAATCAATTTATCTAATATTGGGTTATTACATATCATTTCTCTAAACCCGAATAAGGCAATAATGGCATTTTGCTTACCAACCCGTTTTATTTCCTCATAAAATGTGGGTATATCTAACCAAGGAGCGGCTTGAGCGGCTATGATTAAATCAACAGAATGGGCAGTTAAATCAGAATGTTCTGCCATGCCAACTCGATATTCAATATTACTCAACATCGCTACATGATGAATCTGTTGAGCACTAATATCTGTTGCTATCACTTTAGAAAAATAAGGTGCTAGCTTTTTTGCTACTTGTCCATTGCCTGTTGCACAATCCCAGACGGATTGTTTTATGTTACACAAAGAAGATAAATAGTGTATTAACTGATTCGGATAATCAGGTCTAACAGTAGAATAGCATTTCCCTTGTTTTGAAAAGAAGTTTTCAGTCATTGTTATTCCATAAAGTTTTTTAATAAAATTTAAGCAATAATGCTAAAGCAGATGTGGTTAATAATATTGAAATAAATAATTTAAATTGCTTCTCTGGCACTTTAGCATGGATTTTATTTCCTATAAAAATAACAATTAAAATGGGTATGGGCAACCACCATAAGGAAATAACCCTATCTAAAGCAAAGGTTTTTTGAATAAAGAACAATTGTATAAAACGAATGATATTTAATGTTAAAAAATAGGTGGTCATCATCATTCTAAACTCAGATTTAGACTCAAATTCATTTTTTACTGCTACCACAGCAAGTGGTCCCCCACTAGAAAATAAGCCTTGAGAGATGCCAGATAATATTAATAAAAAATTTCTGTGTATTGGGTGAGGTTTGCGTTCTTTAAATGAATATAAGGCTATTAATAACATAAAAATAGCAAATACATTAACTAAAAAATCAGATGAAACAAAATCAATAAAATATAAACCTATAATAGAAAATGGTAATGAGTAAGTTATCATTAACAGCCATTTTTTAAAGTTAAAATTTTTCCAGTCTAGTTTTAACATAAATGTTTCTGTGATAATACTAATCAGAAGGGAAAACAGAATTAACTCTTTAATATCAATAGAAAAACTTAATACAGACAAGGATAAAACAGCACCGCCAAAACCAAATATTGATTTTACTAAGGTAAAAATCATGAAAACAGCAGTAATAAAAAATAATTCCATATTTATCTACAACTTATTTTCTAATTCATGAATATGGGAAATGATTCCTGTTATTAGTTTATTCAGTTCGTTATCATCAGCAACTAAATTAGCATAAGAACTCAAATTGTAGAAATTGATTTTTTCTTGAGTATAAAAGCAGATAATCCAGCTATCATACTTATCAGGCATAGCATTACCTATGCCAAGATTTTCTCTAAGCTCATTCTTTATTATTGTATCTTTAACAAGTTTCCCTAAATTATCTTCTATTCTTAGACCATAATGAATAGATTTATATATATTAATATATGCATAAACTTTTTTTCCTTTAAAATCATGAATATGAAATTTTAGACCAAAGTTTTTTTTACTTCTTGACTTTTCATAATAATCTTTAACTAAATTATTAATAGGTTTTATACCGTATTCCTTAACACCCTTCCCTTCTTTCTTTAATCTATTTTTTAACTCTTCCCAGAACTTAGTTTGCAATTTTATTTTCACTGGTGTCAGTGTAGATTCTATCTGTATCGCCGCTTTTAATTTTTCTATATCATTAAGTAAAATATTTTCGATATCCATTTGTATACCTCTCATTTTTTTTGTGAGTAATTCAATAAGAATTTTATATTGCAATAAAGCTTCTCTAATGACATGCTTTAATGCCATTTCTTTAATACAAAAATCCAACCATGTTATTATTTCATTCTGAAAAGAAATACACTGGTAATCATTTTCTGATAATCCATATAAACTGTCTTTGCTAGCTTCTTTTCCATTTAAGGTCAAATAAAATAACAAAAATCTCTTCCCTCCTTTAGTACGATTTTTTAACTCTTCATGATAAGAAAAAAGCTGTTTATAAATGTCTAGGGCATCTATTTTAATTTCAATACCAAAAAGATAATTGTCTGATTCGATAGTTAAGTCTATTCTTTTATTTTCAGCAGTCGCATCTTCTCTTTTAACAATAAAATTTTTCCCAATATTTTTTTTCATATTAAGCACATGCTCAATAAACAATTTTAAAAAAATATCGCCTTGACCATGAGAACCATTAGGATTTAATAATTCATAAATAAATATTGAATGTGTTTTAACCTCTTTTCTTTGCATTTTTAAAATAGAAAAGATATTAAAGCTTTCACCATTAGAATTTTTTATTTTTTCATGATGTTGCTGTAGTGTTATTACTTCATCTAAAAGTTTAGAAATATTGTTTTCTTGTTCTGACATATTTAAAAACCATATGTTGATTAAAATTTTAATGGAAATAAGAGTAGTTTTTTATGGATATTCAGATAATTCATTCTTCTCAAGAAAGTATGCTTTTATATCCATTCATCCAGTTCTTTTTCCAGCGCTCGAAAAGCTTCATCGAGAGATTCATAGTTATCTTTTCCTTCCCAAATCAATCCACCGGGATTAATTGCACGGATGAATGAGTCAGAAGGGCTATCTTCATCTTCACCGATTTCAATATAACCAAATTCTTCTACAAAGCGTTTGATATTGGGGTATGAGTCGTCAAATAAAGTTTTCATTGTTTTGTTGTTTTTCCTTAAATGGTTTTTTAGATGCCTACAAAATTACATTTCTTAAAGTGTCAGTTAATGTCTGTATGAAGTTTATTCTAAAATACCATAAAATCGCGTGGGATTATTATTTTCTTTCAACACATTGGGGTTGTTTTTGATATAGGCATAGACACGCAAAAAATGCTCTTGGTCTCGAACAAATTTATCATAATAATCTTTTGCCCAAAACTTACCTGAGTATTTCAATTGTTGATTTATATATCTGGCACTCACACCTTTTATAAACTGCATTATCTTATCTAATGGCATCAGGGGCTTAATCAATAAATGTACATGGTTTGGCATGATGCTAAAGGCTATCAATTCATAGGATTGTTGATGTTGGTTGTGTAAAAAATCGCTAAACCATTGTAAAACGTCGCCATTGAGATAAGCTCCCTTATTTGATGTGTCAGCGTATTGGTCTATTTGCCATTGTCTTTGGCGGTTGTTAATTTTTTGTTGGGCTAGTTTTGTCATGTAAGCATCGACACTGTCATAAGTGCAGAAGGTGATAAATTGATAATGGTTCTTAAGGTCGATGTGATGTAAGTGGGGATGAGTTTTGTGCATATGTTAATGGGGATAGGTTGAAGTGAAGTTAGGTGCGGGACTGAAGTCCCGATTCCGGAATCACGGCTTCAGCCATGCTTTGCTGGCACGGTGTTTTGAGGTTTATATGAATTTTATCGAAGTCTGAAATATTGTGGGTATCTGCATCTGCAATGAGTTGATAATGGTTTTAGGTAGTTGTGTATGGGTAGTGGTATAAATTAAATTATCCAAGCATAACGACTGATTATAATGATGAATAAAATACCAAATAGCGCCAATATGGTTTTCGATTTTTTTAGAAAAAGATAAAGCCTTTCTAACCAAGCGGGAAACACGTTGCCTCATCGTGCCATTAAAACGTTCAATATGATTAGTAAGTCCTGTCTCTTTGCCAATAGCATGATGACGTTTGCTAGGTAAAACGACTTGATAAGCTTCCCAATAGTCAGT
>JADGDE010000001.1:1297676-1454720 GCA_016745035.1 Thiotrichales bacterium | reverse complement strand
CCAGAACGAGTACAAGCTTCAACGGATGGACATAGCTTTTGTAAACCTGCAAATAGTAAGGTCTTGATAAACTTAGAACCTGTTATTTTTCGTTCACGTTTTATAAAGCCTGTCGTTTTGGCTAAATTATCTGCATCCTCATTGAAAACAGATTGCATGGCTTGGGCTGCCGTTGCAAAAATATCCATTCCACACCCCTCAAGCTTATATTTACAATGCTCTATTATAGCTCTTCAATAGATAGGTGCTCTTAAGTTGATGCGTATGGGTAAGTCAGGATAAACCCGTCCGGCAAAATTCACCACTTGGGCGCTGTGTGAATTTGCTGTTGCTAAAGCTTGTTGATACACCGTCCGCCCTTGATTTAAAAACGCGCTGGTTTTTGCCAACTCTTCGCTGTGTTCACGGATATGTTGTTCTAAAGGCGCGGATTTTTGGCGAATATCAGCAACAATTTGTTTAAATGTGCCTTGTTGCTGTTGTAAACGCTGCTCTACATGGCGTAAATAATCTACCGGATGTTGGCGTTTGGCTTCTGCTGTCCATTGTGTCGGGTTGCCAAGATACAAAGACGTTTCTGCCAGCCATGCGGGGGCAAAGCGTTGTGCGGCTAGATAAGTGGCGGTTAATAACAATGCCAATAAGACAAAGTTGCTTAAGGTTTTAGTCATGATGTCATCTTCAATCGTTGCTGACAAACACGGTGTTTGTCGTTAATGAGGGGATGGCGTGGGGGTTTTTGGGGATTGTCCAAAATACGGGAAAATAAACCGTAGAGACGTAGCACTGCTACGTCTCAACCCAAACTAAGCCCCTATCGTTGGGGTTTTTGGATTTCGATTTAGGGGAGCGTTAAATTGAAGGTAGTCGGAGCTAAGAGCCGTAGCGTGCTACGGCTCTACCAGCGCTGCGGATTGGTTTTAATATAGTGCTGAATATCCGCCAAGCTTTGTGCATTGCGAATGATGTGATCATGAAATCGACTTTGCCATTGAAAACTGGCATCAATAGCACGGGCTTGTTTGGTCACCGAGGCTTTGTAGCTGCGCATGATGGTGGGTAATGACCCAACTTTCGGCGCAATCTTCGCCATGTGTTGATTTTTTGCTGGGCTACGCCTGACACCGTGCGCTGCATGGGTGATAAAAATAATCCCGTGGATATGGTTGGGCATGATGATAAATGCATCCAAACGCACATGGGGGAAATGTTCGGGGATTTGTTGCCAATGGTCGTGGGCGATTTGCCCGATAGCACTCAGTTGTTGAACCGTGCCAAAATCATGGCGTTTGTTGTGGGTGCAAAGGGTGACAAAATATGCGCCATCGTTGCGGTAGTCCCAGTGTTTTAGACGGGCAGGTTCGATACGGTATTGGTTTTGGTATAAAGTCATGATAATTATTTGCGGTTGGGAAAGATATTTATTGTGGCATTGTAACCGTAGAGCCGTAGCATTGCTACGGCTCAACCCAAACGAAGCCACAGTTGTTGGGTTTTTTTGGATTAATGTTGTTGGGGAGTATGGGGCTTCGGTTTGGGGGAGTGTTGGGGTTGGGGTAGTTGGAGTGAAGAGCCGTAGCAGTGCTACGGCTCTACAGGACGCGCCCCCGATTGATACATAGCAACCATGATACCCAAGAGGAGCAAGCGCAAAAACCAAAGGTCACTGTCCGCTACGCACAAGCCGAACCTCTAGGTTGCCGCCATGGTTGAGACCGCCACCATGTCCATCATAAAAAAACACGTACCATGCTCTGCTTGAAGAGTTGGCATTAGACGAGCCTGACCAGACAAAGTTAACAGGGTTATTTGGAAACACCCCTTTAACCAAAGTAGGATGTTCAAAATCTTTACCCCAACAGTAAAAATTATCAGGATCATTAACCGGATCAGGATTAAAATAATCCGGCTTACCATCACTACAATAAACCAATGTTCGTAATTCCTCGATAGTCGGCATACGCCAATCAGAAAACCCAGCAAACGTGGCAGTTTGTTGTCTTGCCTGTTCCGAGTTAAAACGCTTAGCCCCACCAACACAAGTCTCCCCATCCCATTCCTGCCCGACCAAACACCGCATCCAAGTCAAGCCCGTCACCGTATCCTTAGCCGTGCCATCATTAGAAACCAAATAACGATTAATCCGTGTGACACCCGCAGGGATAACATCCCTTGAAGGGATGTTATCCCTAAGCCCTCCACACCCCTGCAAACAAAACGCCCCAAACAACAACCCCTCCGCATGAGGCTGCTGCCGTTGCTCATTCGGCAAATGCGCCGTTTCTGTTCCAAAACGCTCAATCGCCTGCCCAATCGAGAGCATAATATTCTCCCCTTTCCCCTGTCGCAGCGCTGGCAATAAATAACGGGTAAAATCACTATTACGCTCATCCGCTTCCGTCCAAGCCACGGCATTATGCAAGGTCGCATGAACCACCATCATGCCATTCAGCGGATTCATCGGACGAAATTCCCCACCACCAGCAAAGCCTTTACTTTGCTTCAGCTCCAACTTTTCCCGACAAGTATCCAAAATCATCAGCTTAGCCTTAGCAGACGAGGATTCAATCCGGTCTTTAATATTATGCGCGTTGACCCCAAAGCCCTTAAACTTAGCCGCATCTTGAGCGGTAAAATTCACCCCCACGGGTAATAAATAATTAGCACTCTCTTTGGGACGTGATTCTTCGTGTAAATAAACCCCATGTCCCGAATAATAAAAAATCACCGCACTGTTGGGGGCTTGCTGTAAACGGGCTATGAGTTGGTCTACCGCGCTGTCCATCTCAATTTTACTGGCATTAATCACAGGCTTATTAGCACCATTACTATCGAGCAAACGAAAACCAGCTTCTTTGAGCAACCTTGCCATATCCTCGGCATCATGATGCGGTGTTGGCAAAGGCGCTAAATCATTTACCCATGCTTGTTTTTGCGGATACGCGCCATTGCCGATGACCAAAGCATAACGCCCTTGGGCAAGGGCATGATTGAAATAAGACAACACACTAAAGATAAGAAAAAAGTATCGCATAAGCGCCTCGTGAATAATTTTGAAAAAAGTTTAACAAAAATTGGACAATGTGCGCATGTCATTTTGCCAAATACACCGTAGAGCCGTAACATTGCTTCGGTTTACACGAAACCTCAGAACCGTGATATTTTACGACTCTATAGATGTAGAGAAAAGTGCCAAACAACTTTGAAGATAAGGTCAACATCAATGATGAGGATATTGGGGTTTTGCAAAGCTTTTGAGCGCACGGCAAGCTTTATGACAACGCTTACATTTAAACCAAGGAGGATAGGTAGATGAATATAGCCTCGATTAAAGTATAATGTCGGCTGTTAGGAAATACATCTAATTTAACACCTATAAATCATTAGCTTATAAATTAAAAAACCAAATAAATTTATTCGCGTTTTTATCCCTATATCAACAAGGTTATTTTCAATAATAAGGAGAACACCATGCGTTATTTAATTTTAGTCGCAGGTTTATTAGCCGCCGCTGCTTGTGCGGAACCACAACACAAAGGTTTTGATATTTGTCCTGATAATCAACTTTGTAGTGCAATTAACCAAGTCTCGCAAAAGATGCAAAACACAGCAGTTGATATACAATACCGTTATAGTGATGCTAGTGGTAACGGCAAAGCGAAGACGTTAGATAATGGTTCGGTATTATATTCTGGGGATAAGTTCACGATTCAATTGCGAGCATATAAGTCTGTGTATGTGTATTTGTATCATTTTGATACGAATGAGCAATTGCAAGAATTGCTGAGTTTATCAGGGCATAAGAATCACCTCAAAACGGGGGACAGCTTGATATTACCCTCCAACATTGAGCATTTTCGTTTGGATGATAATGTTGGGTCAGAGTATATTTATACGATTATTGCTGATAAAGAGCTAACGAACTTAGAAAATTTATATCAACAAAAATTGTTGGGTAAGGTGCAAGTTGCTAAAATCAGCAAGGGTATTGTGATTAGCAAAGATAGTTCCTCACAAAGTCAACAACTATTGGCGGAAGAAGACAAGCCAGCAGGACGGATAATTAGTTGTCAACAAATGCAATATTGTCAGGATAGTTTTGAGATTATTCATGTGGCACGTCACCCATAGGGACATAGCATTCCCATAAACCGGTAGTAGAGCATGTAACATGCTTATGGCTCTTAGTCGTAATAATATAATGAGTATGTTATTGTTTAGATGCATTAAGCTTATTTATTGGTAATAGTCATTGTTTTTTATGGCTATACTTTTATTCAGAGAATTATATTTATGTATCGTTTTATTCTATTGAGTATTTTTATAATCGTATTTTTTTCTGCTTGTAGTAATTCTGGGCCATATACGAGAATATCAGCAGACTGTTCTAGCCAAGCAGGTTTTTGTATTGCAAGTCGAGAAAAACGAAAAAAATATGAAAAACAATCAGAACTAAAAGGAATTCTAAGTTTTAGTAAATCTGGATTTGATCATGTTACTTCTATAGCACTGTCTCCAAATGGTAAGCTAGCATTAACAGCCGAATACTCAGGTAGGATTGATTTATGGGATATTAAGAAAAAGAAAAAAATTCGCTCAATGAAGTCTAATGACTATAAAAGAGAATATATACTTTTCCTGAAATTTCTACCAAATGGAAAGGAAGCTGTTTCATCGAATTTATGGGGAGAGATGAGGTTTTGGGATATAGAAAAAGGAAAACAATTATATACTCTGAATAAAACAAAAAATCGTAGAAATTATCCAGTGATAGATATGAGTTTTTACCCTAAAAATAAATTAATATCTATTCATAGAAGGCTTGTAACGGATAGCAATGGCTATTTGTATTTATGGGACTTAGATAGTAAGAGCCTTGTATATAAAATAGATAAAGATAGAGCAAACTCTATAGCAGTATCAAAAAAATATGATGTACTTGCACTGGGAGATCTAGATGGTAATGTAACTATTCATGATATTAATAACCTTTCTATTTTAAAGTCTTTTAATTTCAAAGGGAATATGATTCAAGGTATTGATTTTTATGATAATAATACTATTTTAATTGCAGTAACAGATAATTCTGCTTTTTCAGAAAAGGGGGAGGTTAGCTTATGGTATTTAGATAGTGGTAAAAAAATAAAATCTTATAGTATAAATTCTGCAATTATAACTGCAAAATTTTCAAAAAATAAAATTATATTAGCTTTGGCAAATACAATTTGTAAGAATTACTCAAGAGTGGAATGTACAGAATTTGATTTTAGTTTCGATGAAATTGATGTGTCTGAAATATTAGATAAAAATAATGAAGAAAAGTTAATAATTGATAAAAACCGCCCTTTACTGACAGTTCGTTCTAATTTATATAATGATATTGTTTATATTAATGGGAAAAATTATGGTTCTACGAGGCTAGATATTTCCTTACCAATAGGGAAGCATCACTTGCGTATAGAGAAACCAGGATACCAATCAATAGAAAAAATCATATATCTTGACTCATCTCAAACTATAAAGTTCAAACTAAAAAAAAGCAAAGGTATAAAAAAAATACAAAATGCTATATCTAATCATAAAACACTACAACATATTGTTCAGATAGGTGAGTCGTTGACTGAAATTGCTTATAAATATCATTGCAATAGAGATGATTTAATAAAAGCTAATAACCTACCAATACCACCACTAATTAAAGTTGGACAAGTAATAATTATTCCTGCATGTCCAGAATAGAATTAAAATAAGTGGTAAATATCTTAAAAATTACACCAAATAATCAAAAATAACATGAGAAAATTAAAATCATTTTTATTTATATTAAATGAAATATTATTTCTATTTCTTATTAGTTCATGTAGTCAGAATGCTGTTATTGAAGATAAACGTAAAGAGTTTGATATACCTACTCAATTTTCTCATTTAAAAGTAGATACTTCAATGATACCAGAAACATATGCTGTCATTTTTAATGGCGCTATAAAGACAATATTTGGCAATCAATTTAAAACGATAGAATTAAACTATACTAAAAAAAACCTTGATCCAACTGATGTATTAATTAAACCTATTACTTTAGATTTAAATTCGGTTGGAATACATCCAGGTGTTACCCCTCCTGTGTTAAAGTCTACTATTGCAATACTCACGTCACAAGGTGCAGAAACACATACTATATCTATTATATACGATAAGAAATTGCATAAAGGCACAGAGGATATTGCTGTTTGGGGAGGAGTTGCTGTATCGATTACTGGAGTAGGTGCATTATTACTAGGACCTTCTATTGAAAGTATAGATAATGCTAAAGTTGCACGAGTTATTGCTCATATTGTAGCTGGTCTTTATGAACCTTTATTACAGTCCTATTTAGTAAAAGAAACAACTCATAATTCACGTCATTTAGGTACAGAGCCATCTAATCTTATTCTTACAGCGGATTTTAATGATATCACCTCTTTCTTATCTAACAAAGAGATTGATGCGGGTGAAACAGCAGTTATAAATGTGGCTGTCACTAATAAAGGACAGGGGACAGCATTCAAAGTTAAGATCGATACAGATGCTGAATATTCTGGTATTCAATTTGATTCCAATATTGACTTAGGTGATATTCAGCCGGGTGAATCTAAACATGCTAAACTTAATGTTGTTGCAGGTTTAAATATAATCTCTGGAATTACTAAATTTTCAGTGACATGTGCTGAAATTCGTAACTATCATTGCATACCAAAAACGCTTAAACTTAACGTAAACAATTTGAAAAAACCAGAATTGCAATTTACTAACTACAGTCGTGCATATATCAATGATGGTGGAGGTAAAGCTAGAGGTAACGGAAATAAAATAATAGAAAATGGAGAAACTATAGAACTTCGTCCCATACTACATAATATTGGTGATGGAGATGCGCTGTCTGTCAAGGTAAAAATTGACTCAATCAATACTGGAATACAGATAAAACAAGGTAAGAGTATAATTCCAAAAATATCAGCGGGAGGTAGCTCTGAAGCCAGTCTCGTATTTACTTTACCAGAAAATTTTTACCGCGAAGATATAAAACTAAACTTACATGCAGTTGATGCTAGAAAAGCCTTTAATGTAAAAGCATCATATATTATAGAGACTCGTTCTAATAGAAGTGCATTAGTCATCGGCAATAATAACTATCATCCTAAATTTTCAGATCTAACGAACCCTATAAACGACGCTATGGATATTAAGAAAATGTTAGAGAATTATCGTTTTGATGTGATGCTACTTACAAATGCAGATAAATTTATAATGAATAAAAAATTAATGAATTTATTAAAAATATCCCTAGAAATGGCACGGCATTGTTTTACTTTTCAGGACATGGCATTCAAGTAAAGGGAGATAACTATTTAATACCTAGTAAACAATTTATTAATCATCCTGCAGATGTTACTGATAATGCTATTCATGCAAGACAAGTTATAAATGAGATTCAATCCGCTGGAGCCGATGTAAACCTTATTGTTCTTGATGCTTGTCGTAACCCCTTCCCTAATACTTCAACGGACTTTATTCAACAAGGTTTCAACCAAATGGAAGCTAAACGAACACTGATTAGTTATGCAGCAGCATTAGGTGAAAATTCCTATGGAGATAATTATCGCCGTAATAGTATTTATACTGAGAAATTGTTGAAAGCTATGCTTGACTATGCAAATGCACCCATTAGCAGAATATTTGAACAAACTCAATCAGCAGTATATACCGCTACGAAGGATTCACAAGAAATACAAATGCCTTGGTTAGGTAATGGCTTAGTACATGAATTCTGTCTAGAATCTTGCCGATAAGATATTATTTTAATAGCGTTTCTCCAAGCTTTTAATTTTGTACTGTAAAGGTTAGAGGTGAATGGTTGGCAGGATTGTTTTGTGATTGTCCATGTAGCGCATTAATCATGTTACAACCGAGGGATCTACAGGAGTAAACATGTATCGTTTTATCATCATCAGCCTATTATTAGCCTTAAGCCCTTTCAGCCATGCCGAACAACGCATCGCCCTATTAATCGGCAACAGCGATTACCCCAAACAAGGCTTATTCTCCCCTTTAGGAAAAAACCCGCTCAACGATGTCGAAGCAATGGCAAGCAAATTAAAACAATTTGGCTTTCGTATTGTCCGTTTTGACAATGCCAATCTGGCGAAAATGGACAAAGAAATTGCCACCTTTAACAGTATCCCCGTCAATAGCACGGTGTTGTTTTATTACTCAGGGCATGGTGTCCACCACCGTGGCAAAGATGAAAACTATTTAATTCCTGTTGGCAGAAGCATCCGCACCCACGGCAATATTCCCTCTTATGGCGTTAGCGCCAACGCCCTTATCCGTGATTTAGAAGCCTCCCCCGCTGCCATGCGTATTGTCTTATTAGATGTCTGTCGGGATTATGTCGGCGCGACCAAGGGGTAAGATAAGGGGATGCAAGACATGCAAGCCACGGGGACAATTGTCGGTTTTGCCAGTCGTTTGGGCACGTCGGCGTTTGTTGGTAATGGGCTTTATAGTAGCTATACCGAACAGGTGTTAGCGGCAATGGATGCATACGATATTGTGCCGTTTGAGCAAATGCTAAAACATGCGGGGCGGCGGTGGTGCGTGAGGCGCAACGATTGAACAGTATGCAAGAGCCTGTGGTGCGGGTTGGGGCGTTGAGTGGGGATTTTTGTTTGAATGGGTGTTTGGATTTGAAGGAGGTTAAGCAGTTGCGGGAGCGGGTGGCGATGTTGGAGCGGGGGCAGGTGGTTGAGTCTGTGCCAGTGCCTAGGGATAACATCCCTTCAAGGGATGTTATCCCTGCGGGTGTGACTCGTATTAAGCGTTATTTGGTATCGAGTGATGGTACGGCGAAAGATACGGTGACGGGCTTGACTTGGATGCGGTGTTTGGTCGGGCAGGAATGGAATGGGCAGACTTGTGTTGGTGAGGCTAAAACATTTAAGTGGAAAGATGCTATAAAACAAGGGTATGGGGATTGGCGTGTGCCGAGTATAGAGAAATTACGTACCTTGGTTTATTGTAGTAATGGGCAGCCGGATTATTTTAGTTTGGGGGAGGATTATTCTGATAATGATTCGGGCTGTAAGGGAGAGCCTGAAAAAGATCATGATGTGCCTACCTTGGTGGCAGGGGTGTTTCCGAATAACCCAGCTTATATTGTCTGGTCAGGCTCGCCTGTTGCCAACTATTCTTACTATGCGTGGAGCGTGAACTTCGATAGTGGTGTCGCCAGCGACTACTACGACCGTCACAACGACAGTTATGTGCGGTTGGTGCGCAGCGGACAGTAATCTTTGCTTTTTGCGCTTACGCCTCTTGGGTATCGTCGTTGCTATGTGTCAATCGGGGGCGCGTTCTGTAGAGCCGTAGCGTGCTACGGCTCTACGGTATTAAACACTGCTAAGGCTCAACCCAAACGAAGCCACAAACATCGGCGTTTCGGGATTAATGTGGTTATGAATGATGGGGTTTCGGTTTAAGGCAGTATTACCGTGCAGGCAGTCGGAGCAAAGAGCCGTAACGTGTTACGGCTCTACGCGATAGATTGATAATACAAATTCTGCGGGTGCTTGGCCTCGGTAAAGAAATGCCAGCGCTCCATCATCAAACCCACATATTGCACCACAAAAGCAAGCAACGGCAAATAGCTAGATTCCATACTATAAGACGCGCCAAGCAAGACCACAGGCACAATAAACACCAAACTCAAAAAGCCATAACGCGCCATTTTTACCACGGCTTGCGGGCTGCCGTGAAAGAACTCGCGGGTGTTAAACGAGCCACCCATTGCCCCTTGGGCTTTTTGTTGAATGTTGTTATGACGCACGCCGATGGCGGTTTGTAAATTGGATTTATGTTGCAAATGCTTGTTACGCCACAACACCGCTGCACGGCTAATCAAACCCGTGATGGTTAAAATCACCGCCCACATGCCATAGAAGCCGACCAAGTCCGCGCCGACATAGGCCGAGAAAGCCGCTGCCAAAGTAAAGCCAGATGCGCCACCTAAGAGGATATAGTTAAACACGGTCAATGGTGTGTGCCATTCTTGAATGAACTTAATCCCCGCATAAATCATCGCGGTGCAGATAAACAGGGCAAAAGTGGCGATGGTTGCCAATGTGCCGATAATCAAGCTGGCATCAACCGGCAGTGTGCCTTTGGCGATGATGAAAAACGGCTCTGTCCAGCCCATGTAGTGGGTCAGACCGTAAGCGAAAATTAAGCCCATCGTAATCGGTAGGGCGAGGACTTCACGCGAGAGCCATGAGGTACGCCATTGGGTTGCAGCGCGCCATGCGCGCTCTGGGTGTCCGAGATGGAACACCGAGGCGATTAAGCCTGCGATTAAAAACACAATCGCAACCACGCTGCCGATGGCATAAAAGCTTTGGCTGTCTTGCGCGGGTAACAGGTTGGCAAGGGCATAGACTTGCCCGGTGAACAGGGCGAGGAATAAACCTTGCCCGACCCCGATGAGGGTGGTTAGAAAAATAACAGAAAATGCTGGGTGCATGGGTAATCCTTTGTACTTGGTTCTTTACGCGCCGCTGCAGCGACAGGTTCTGCATTCCCACGCTGAAGCGTGGGAACGAGATAAAAAAGAGGAGTAAAACACTACCAACTGGTGGTTTCGTCCAAGGTTTTTTGATCCGATGGTGGCTGTGGTTGTAGCCCTTCTTTTTTCAGCGGATTATCAACCCGTTCTAGCTCATCTTGATGTAAATGAATCCGAGTTTTACGCCGTGGCAAATAATGGTTTGAAGGCTTTGTGCCCCATTCCGGCATCAATTGATAACCGCCATTTTCACGTATCTGTACCGAAACCTCAGAATCAGGGTCGTGAATATCGCCATAGAGTCGCGCACTGGTCGGGCACGCCATCACGCAAGAAGGCAAGCGCTCGGCTTCGGGCAAGTTTTGGTCATAAAGTCTATCGACGCACAGGGTGCATTTTTTCATGACTTTTTGTTTTTCATCCAATTCCCGCGCGCCGTAAGGGCAAGCCCATGAGCAGTATTTACAGCCGATACATTTGTCATAATCAACCAAGACAATGCCATCTTCTTCGCGTTTATAGCTCGCGCCTGTGGGGCAAACGGGCACACAAGGCGGCTCTTCGCAATGCAGGCAAGACTTAGGGAAATGCACGGTTTCAACTTTTGGAAACGCGCCAATTTCAAAGGTTTGTACCCGATTGAAAAACGTCCCAGTCGGGTCTTTGCCGTAAGGGTTAAAATCTGCCATCGGCCCTGCTGCGCCGGAGGTATTCCATTCTTTACAAGAAGTGACGCAGGCATGACAGCCAACGCACACATTCAGGTCGATTAATAAAGCCAGTTGCATGTCATCACCCCTTATTTTTTCTTACTAAACATGCCAGCAAAATAAGCTTGCCAACGTTTTTTGGTTTGTTTGCCATTCATACCGGGATAGGCTTTTAAGGGCGAGAACTGCGGCGAGGTTTGTTCTGGCTCACCGTCTTCGGCTTTATAAATCCGCACGCGGACATCAAACCATGCCGCCTGTCCGGTAATCGGGTCGGAGTTGGAGATATGTTCCCCGGCTTCGTGTTCGGGCAACTCTTCGCTAATAATGTGGTTAAGCAAAAAGCCTTTTTGTGACTCATTGGCTTTTGGACTCAAGCCCCACGCGCCAGAGGCTTTACCAATCGCATTCCATGTCCACACGGTTCCCGGTTCAACTGCCTCGGAGAAGCGGCACATACAACGCAGTTTGCCGTGGCTGGATTCGGCCCAAATCCAATCACCGTCTTTAATGCCTTGTTCTTTTGCCAATTTTGGATTGACGAACAAATAGTTATGGGCGTGAATTTGCCGCAGCCATGCGTTTTGCGAATCCCAAGAATGGTACATCGCCATCGGGCGCTGGGTCAGGGCGTTGAGCGGATAAGTACGGGTATCGGTCAGTTGCGATTCCAGCGGCTCAAAATAAAACGGCAAGGGCGAGAAATAAGTCTCGATACGTTTACGCAAGCGCTCTGGTGGCTGTTTACCTTTGGTTTTACCTTGGGCAGCGAGACGGAATTTTTGCAGCACTTCGGAGTAGATGTGGATATTAATCGGCTCGACATAGCGGGTGAGGCTGTGGCGCTGCGCCCATGTCAAATAACCCTTATTCCAGTTACGCATGTATTGGTAGGATTTAGGCAAATCATAATGGAAAACACTGTTGTTTTTCTCGTACATTTCCCATTGTTTCGGGTTCGGCTCGCCGCGCATGAAATCTTCACCGCCTTTACCACGCCAACCAGATAAGAAACCAATACCAGAACCCGGTTCAGTCTCAAAGTTGACAATAAAATCAGGATAATCACGGTATTTGCGTTTGCCCTCAGCGGTAACAAAGGCGGGCAAACCTAAGCGCGTTCCCAGCTCGATAAGCACATCTTGGAACGGTTTGCACTCGCCTGTGGGCGGTAAAATCGGCACACGTACCGAATCGACTGGGCCTTCATACTCAGAGATAGGACGGTCGAGCATCGACATGACATCGTGACGCTCTAAATAAGTGGTATCGGGCAAGACCAAATCAGCAAAAGCGGTCATTTCCGATTGGAAGGCATCAGCCACGACCAAGAAAGGAATTTTATACTCGCCATCCTCATTTTTATCCGCCAGCATATTACGCACATCGCCGGTATTCATCGCCGAATTCCACGCCATATTTGACATAAAAATCAATAAAGTGTCGATAGGGTAGGGGTCGCCGCGCCATGCGTTAGTGATGGCATTGTGCATTAAACCATGCACTGAAAGCGGATGCTCCCAAGAAAAAGCTTTATCAATCCGAATCGGCTCGCCTTTATCATCAACAAATAAATCTTCAGGGTCAGCAGGCCAACCTAAAGGCATCCCATTGAGTGGCGTATTGGGTTTGACATCATCCCAACCTTTGGGCGGTTTAGCACAAGGCGGAATCGGGCGCGGGAACGGCGCACGATGCCGAAAGCCTCCGGGGCGGTCGATTGTGCCTAAAATAGACATCAAAATCCCCAAAGTCCGAATACTGTGGAAGCCGTTAGAATGCGCCGCCAAGCCACGCATAGAATGGAAAGCCACCGGATTACCGCTCAAAGACTCATGGTCTTTACCCCAAACATCTGTCCACGGAATTGGCAATTCGATTTTTTGATCGCGAGCGGTCACGCCCATTTCATAAGCGATACGGCGAATATCCTCAGCGCTAATCCCCGTAATACCTTCCGCCCACTCGGGAGTATATTTCTCGACTTGTTCTTTTAAGAGTTGGAACGAGGGTTTTACTTTTGTGCCGTCTTTTAATTCAAACTCACCGAGTAAAAACGGGTCTGCGCCTTCTTCGCGCACCGGTACAGCTTGGTTTTTGTCCCTATCCCACCAATATTTGTTTTGCTGATCAAAACAGCCTTCTTCTTTCGGCGCATCGGTACGCATGAACAAACCAAACTCATCGCTGGTTTCGTCTTGATTGACCAACTCGGCGGCATTACTGTAATCAATCAAAAATTCGCGGTCATACAAACCTAAACGCAATAATTCATGGATAAAGGCGAGTAATAAAGCCCCATCTGTGCCGGGTTTAATCGGAACCCATTCATCCGCAATCGCCGAATAGCCTGTGCGAATCGGGTTGATAGAAATAAAACGCCCGCCTTTGCGTTTGAACTTCGAGAGGGCAATTTTCATCGGGTTGGAATGATGATCTTCGGCTGTGCCAATCATCACAAATAACTTGGCGCGCTCTAAATCAGGGCCACCAAATTCCCAAAACGAGCCGCCGATGGTGTAAATCATCCCCGCTGCCATGTTCACCGAGCAAAAGCCACCGTGAGCGGCGTAGTTAGGCGTACCGAACTGCTTCGAGAACATGCCTGTTAAGGCTTGCATTTGGTCGCGCCCCGTAAAGAGGGCAAATTTGCTCGGGTCTTCTGCGCGGATTTTGCCAAGGCGCTCGGAGAGGGTACTAAAGGCTTCTTCCCAAGAAATCGGCTCAAATTCACCCGTACCCCGTTCAGAGCCTTGTTTGCGGCGCAAAGGCTGGGTTAAACGCGCAGGTGAATATTGTTTCATAATCCCCGATGCGCCTTTAGCACACATCACGCCTTTATTTAAAGGGTGTTCGGGATTGCCTTGAATATAACGGACTTCACCATCGCGCAAGGTCACGCGAATCCCGCAGCGACAAGCGCACATATAGCAGGTGGTGGTTTTTACTTCGATGTGTCCGGCATCGTTATCGTTTTCTTTGGCGATCATGCCTGTTTCCTTACACTGTTATCATCATTCCATCGGGTTTGTGAGCGATGTATCCGAATGGGAACGGGATATTATAATATAATTAAACACTAATATTTAGAGGAATTCTAAAATGGGGGGATAAAATTTGGGAATGGGGTAGGGATAACACCCCTTCGAGGGGTGTTATCCCTTGAGCAGTAGCTTAAAAAAGTTCCAACTTTATGTAACGTTGGGAACACCGACATCCTGTCGGCTTGCCGTTTGGAAGACGGCGCTCCCAGCAAAAAATCGCGATTTTATTTGCACTCCGTGGCAATAGTGAGAAAATATTGGGATGAAAAAAACGCATTATATTTCTATCCAATTTACTATTTTAGTCACTTCCGCCTTGCTTGCGACCATGACATTGCAAATAAACGATGCGATAACAAATCCATTGATAGCATTTTTTTTATTTATGATGGGGATTAGCGGGTTTATTATATTGCTATTAGGTGGTATTGCTTTAATGTCATTTTTTAGAGAAGTGCTATTAGGTGATATGTCAATGCCGTTTTTTACAGAACCTATTGTTTTCACTGCTCTTACTTTAATTTTCTTTCTGGCAGTCTATGCTGTTTTTTCGCTTTGCTATAGCGCCTTTTATAAGGACAAACAGCAAAAAATTATTTTAGTGAGCATCATCAATGCGATCCTTGCATTATGGTCTGTTCTATTGGGTACTTTTTTCATGTTTGCGGCTATGCAATAAGAAAGGTAAAAGTTAGAAATGCCTACACGATAATATGCAAGCAATTGTATTGATGATGATTTTTATATGTTAATTTTAAGAAAAAAGATGAGAAAACGAAAAAATATTTTACTTTGGCTGGGTTTGATTATCTCAATACCTGTCGCAACTTATGCAGGGGTAAGAGCTATTTTTTATGCGTGGCTAAGTGCTGCCAATCCTGAAAGCTGGTCTCCAGAGCGTGCTGGTCTATATTCTGGTAGCGCTTTTGCTCTGGCAATCGTCTTTTTCATCTTGTTCATTTATTGTTTAGTGACATTGATAAAAGACAGCAATAAAAAATATAGGAATGAAGAAAATGTAAAAAAGGCTCAAAAAGCCTTAATCTCAGGCAATGGTAAAGAGGCTGAAAAATTTTTTCTAAAAGCCGCAAATGCTGGCAGTGCCCATGCGGCGCATGAACTTGGAGTGCTTTATATGACAGGAGCGCCTGATGTTATTCCCAATAAAATAGAGTCACAAAAATGGTTCACTATGTCATTACAAGCAGGTTTTGAGGCTTCTATCGCTTCAGACCCAGAATGGTTTAAATCTCAGCAATAGCCCTAATCAGATATTTTTTAACATCATGCGTTGCGCTGGAGCACAACGCTCCCAGAGATAATCACTGTTCATCACACACTAAAGGCTTCTTTTTCTGCCTTAAGGGCAGAAAAAACCGCCATTGCTGCACGGCTAAGCTCCACTAGGCAGGTGGAAAATCACACTATTGTGATAAAAACCAGCTTAGTGCGTAACATCAGTTATCTATGAATATTTTTTGATCACGATCTGTTGGAGGATTATCTTGACTGAACTTAGATATGTCACGGATAAAACCCTCTGAAGGACCTGAAGGTGTATTGATTACAAGTAATTTACTATCAGTCAATGCCGTAAATCTTCTTGGCACATTTGGTCCTGCTATGACTAAGTCTCCAGGTCTTGCGATAAACTCTTCTTTATCGACACCAAACTCGATCTCACCGGAAATGATATAAAAAATCTCATCATCTATTTCATGATAATGCCACGGTGCTAAATTTCCTTTGGGAAGAACACTATCAAAGATAGAAACCCGATTATCGGTATTTTCTCCAGTAGCCAATAGTGAAGTCACTTCACCTCCATCAAGCCCATACTTCTCAGCATTTCCTGTTTTTACATGTTTGTATCTCGTTTCACATTCTTTTTCTTGCTATTCGTAGGGCTTAACGGGCAATTGAAGCGCAGCTGTATCTGTTTTCGCTGCTTCTTCGTATCGATCTGCCAGTAATAAATACACGCTGGGTAAGACAAACAGGGTGAAAAAGGTGCCGATAAACATGCCTGCTACTAAAATGATGCCGATGCTGTTACGTGCTTCTGCACCTGCGCCCGTGACCAGCACTAATGGAAAATGACCCAGTACGGTTGCGGCGGTGGTCATTAACACGGGGCGCAAGCGGGTTTGTGCGGCCAGCTTAATCGCTTCAATCTTAGCTTGCCCCTGCATTTGTAGTTCATTGGCGAACTCGGTGATGAGAATACCGTTTTTTGCAATTAAGCCGACTAAGGTAATGATGCCGATCTGGGCATAGACATTGATGGTGGTGAGGTTGAAGAAGCTAAATGCCAGTGCGCTTGCCAATGCCAACGGCACAGAACCCAGCAACACCACCAATGAAGAACGAAAGCTGTTGAATTGTACTGTCAGCACCAAATAGACAATGCCTAAAGCAAGCGCAAGGACTACGCCCATGCTGTTGCCTTCTTTACGTATTTGGCGGGATTCTCCGGCATAATCAAGAGCGTAACTTGCAGGCAATATTTCTTTAGCCGCTTGTTCTAAGGTGCTGAGTGCTTGCTCTTTGGTGACCCCGGGTGTGATGCCACCGTAAATGGTGAAAGATTTTTGCTGATTGAATTTGCCCAGTTCACGTGGGCTGGTTTCCCGTTCTAGGCTGGCGACAGCACGAATCGGCACTAAGCTGCCTTCAGGTGTGCGCAAGTTCAAATCCAATAATTGTTCAGGTAATGCGCGTGCCTGTTGTTCAACCATTGGAATCACTAAATAGGCTTTACCATCAGCATTGAAGCGGTTGACTTCTTGCTCTGAAGTTAAAGCGGCAATTTGCGCACTGACGTTGTTGAGGTCTAAACCAAGATCAGCGATACGTGTGCGATCCAATTTCACACGTACCACGGGCAAATCCACTTTGAGGTCGGTGTCTACAAACATGAATTCACCGCTACCATAAGCTGCGCCAATCAACTGTTGGGCATAGCCTTCCATCGTCGCGTAGTCTTCATTGCCTTGTACCACCATTTCTACATCGAATTGCCCTGCACTGGGCAAGGCAGGCGGCAACACGGGCAGAATGCGCAGACCGGTATTACTGCCTAAGAGACCAAAAGCCTCGGGTAGTTTGTCATGCACGGTAAAATCCCGCTCGGCATAATCCACAAACTCTAATCCGCCGAAGCCTCCCCCTGGGCTGAGCACTTGCCAGACTTCTTTTAAGCCCTCTGTGCCTTGTGTGGATGTCACCACTTCTGTCATGTAATCTGTGGTGTAGTCCAGTGTGCCTTCAGGCGGGGCTTGTAAAATCATGATAATGCCGCCCTGATCTTCGGTAGGTGCGAGTTCTTTGGCAGAGAACAGGTAAAATGGCACAATCAGCAGGGATAAAAACAAGCCAAAGAAAAGGATTTGCGATTGCCAACGAAATAAATGATCTAGCAGTCTGCCATAGCCATGACGCAAGCGATCAAAGATCGCATTGACTACACGGGTCATGCGCCCTTCGCGACCTTTGTCGGGGTTCACCCAAGCACTCATGATGGGGGATAAAGTGATGGCAACAATGCCAGAAATGAGTACCGCAATGGCTAAGGTGAAAGCAAATTCTTTGAATAAAGCACCTGTCAATCCTGAAACAAACCCCACGGGGGCATAGACAGCCGCCAAGGTTAGCGTCATTGCGATGACGGGGCGTAGCAATTCACGTGAGCTGAGCAAGGCAGCTTGCATCCGTGACATGCCTTCGCGCATGTGACGGGCAACGTTTTCTACCACCACGATGGCATCATCCACGACTAAGCCCACGGATAAAACCACGGCAAGAATGGTTAATAGATTTAAAGAAAAACCCATCAAAGCCATTGCTGCAATGCTGCCAAGAATAGAAATCGGAATGGTCACCAGCGGCACTAAGGCAGTGCGAAATGATCCCATCATCAACAATACGACAATCCCTACCAGCACCACCGTTTCGCCCAAAGTGGTGAAAATCTCTTGCAGGGCTTTACGCATGTATAGCGTACCGTCGTAGGCAATACTAATATTCATGCCCATCGGAAAAGTCTGGTTGAGTGCATCCAAGCGTTCATAGACTTGATCCGCGATGGCGATTTCATTCGCTCCCGGTAAGGGCCAAATGGAAATATACACGGTGAGATCATTGTTATAACGGGCATTAATCTCGCCGCGTTCTTCACCCAGTTCGATCCGCGCTACATCACTCAAATGCACTTGAGTGCCATCAATTTCATGGATAATTAACTGTTGGAAGTCTTTCACCGTACGCAAGGTGGCATTGGTCAGCAGGTTGATGCGCTGCTGTTCATTTTCGGTTTTACCAATGGCGGCGACGATGTTATTGCTGGCGATGGCACGATAAATATCACTCGCCCCCAGATTGAAGGCGGCCATTTTCAAGGGGTCGATCCACACCCGCATACTGGGATTGCGCCCCCCTTCTAAACCCGCCCGTTGTACGCCATCTATCGAGGAAAATTGCGGCAACACTTGGCGGTTGAGAAAGTCAGTGACTTCAGCGCGTGATAAGTGCTCAGTATTAACATTTAAATACATCACCGCAAAAGGGCGATCCGTGCGGCGTACTTCAATTGAGGGATCTTTCGCTGCAACGGGCAAATCAGAACGGATTTGATTGAGACGGGCAGACAGTTCGGCTAAGGCATCGGTGCTATCTTCATTCAAATTTAACCACACGGTGACGGTACTTTGTCCCGCGCTGGTTTTAGAATCGACATAATCGACCCCAGGAATGGTGGCAGCCACCCGTTCAATCGGTTCGCTGACAAAACCTTGCACCACTTCTGAAGAAGCGCCGGGATACATCGTGCTAATGATAATCGACGCACTTTGTAAACGCGGAAACTGCAATACCGGTAATTTTAGCGCAGCAAACACGCCAGCCAAAATCAGCACCAAAGAAATCACTAAAGACAGCACAGGGCGTTTAACAAAAATATCCATTATTCCGCCCCTGCCCGTTCGGCTACCACAACCCGCACGCCTTCAAATAATTTGAATGAACCCGCACTGGCAATCAAATCGCCCGCTTTAGCACTGCTTTCGATCAAACTTAAATCCTGATATTCATCCAGCACTTTAATCATCTGTTGATGCGCACGATAGCTTTGTTGATCCGCTTCGGGTGACAAAACATAGATATAATCATGATTCGCATTACGACGAATCGCATTGCGTGGCACAGCTAGGTATTGCTGCGCTTGTCCTGTAGGCACAGTGACAGACACCACGGTATTGGGCATCACCTCGTTGTCTGTTACGGCTAAGCGGGCACGGTAATGCACACTGCGAGCATTAGCAGACAAGCTGGGATTCAGCGCGGTAATTTTTGCACTTTGTTCAGTATCAGCATGACTGACTTTAACGGCAGAGCCTACAGCCAAATGGGCATAAAATTGCGGCACATGAAAATCGACCCAAACAAAATTTTCTAAGCCAATCAATTGTGTGATTTGCGTGCCTTGCTGCAAATATTGCCCAACTTCCAATTCATGCAAACCCGCTTGTGCAGCAAAGGGGGCGCGAATGGTTTTTTTACGAATCGCAATCTGCAATAACTCAATATCGGCTTCAGCAATACGTAAACTCGCTTTAGCTTGATCTAATTGAGCTTGGCTGGTGTGATGAGATTTATCTAAGCGACTCAAGCGTTTATAGGTCGAACGTGTCAGCTTTAATTGAGCGCGCGCTGATTTTAGCCGTGCTTGCTCTTCGCTGATGTCTAATTGCAGCAAAATTTGATCTTTATCGACCCGCGCCCCTGCGGCAAAATTCAGAGCGACGATTTGTCCCGGTAATTCATTCAACACGGTCATCTGATGTGCAGCAACGGTTTCACCAATCACTTGCATACTGGGTGTGTATTCAATCATTTGCAAAGTCTTAGCTTCGACTGTTTCCGTATGCTCTGGCATATCGGCTGAAGCAGATTCGCTTTCTTGAATTTCAATCAGTTTGTAGTGGAATAAGCCGGCCCCAATCAAACCACAAATGGACAAGACGGTGAACCAACGGAGTAAGGCTTTCATATCGGTTTCCTCGCTTAACGTAAGCCTTCGGCATCTAACAAAGTACAAATATCAGGAATACGCGCCTGATCTAAAGGCTGTTTCCAAGGGAAGCTATTGATTAAACGACAGCCTGCTTGGACAAAGGGATGTTGGGGATCGAGAGGGAAGGTTTGCGGCACGTCCATGCCAATCAGTCGGCGTGTTTGAATGTGGTAATCGACTTGCCAAAAGCCCACATGTAAAGACCACAAACCCACACACATTTCTTCCCTAAGCGTGTCGGCTTCTTCAGCAGAAACCAATAGTTCCCCTTGCTCAACAGCCTTGCTGACTTCGTCTTTGAAGGTGTTATCAAAACGCAATTCCGCATTTACCAATTCCCTGATCCAGTGTGTGGAAGCACGTTGTAAAACGGCTTCATTGATAATCAGCTTTTCCAAATGCACACCAAACTTGTATTGATGCATTTTTTCTGGCGTAACCAAGAAAATCCCCATCATGTGTTCTGGAAAGCTCAAGGGCATCTGCAAAATGGTTTGCCAAACAGGGAGCATCCGTCGGTACATGTTGGTGGCCAAGGCAACCAATACATCTTCTTTCCTGCGTACATGTTTATAGACAGAACCCATTGAAATACCAGCGGTCTTCGCAACTGCTGCCATGGTGAAATCCAGCAATGAAGTCTCTTCAATACATTGCTGTGCGGCATCCAAAATGCGTGCTTCTTGTTCTTCGGGAGAAAACCGGGGGGCGGGAGCCATATAAACATTCCAATAAAAAATAAGCGGTAACTATATTCGAATAGTATTCGAATGCAAGTCGAGTGTCAATACTGCTATGGCTGATGTGTGATGCGATGTTAAATATACCTGTGGCTATTTAAGGAAAATATGGGATTGTCATGGCAAAAACAGCTTGGGTCTTTAGCCTTATATCTGTTATTTACGACCGACGATAAAACCTGCACCGCCTTATTATTTCCTCAGGCTGTTAGAGTATTAACCATTCATTAATATTCTCTACAAATAGCTTCATTTCGCTGCTATTTCCAGATATTAAGCGCTTAAAAACTCAACAAGCTTAGGACTCAGATATGCAACAAGACATGGCCAGCGCCACGGCTTATACCGTGCTACAAGGATTATTATTAACTGCCAACAACCCTAGCTATAAAGATTTAGTCTCTGCTGACACCAAAACAGCTTGCCAACAAATATTGAGCGCATCAACAGAAGGGCAAAAGCGTCTTAGGCAATTAGACAGTCGCTTATTTAAATTATTTGCACCTTTGATTGAAAAAATTTTAATGCCCGGTATCACCCTTCATTATGCTTTGCGCAAACGCTTTATTGAAGATGCAACACGGCAGGCAATAACACAAGGTGTCACGCAAGTTGTCAATTTAGGGGCAGGTTTCGATACCTTGGCTTGGCGCTTACATGCCGAACACCCACAAATCAATTTTATCGAACTTGATCATCCCGCCACCAACGAACAAAAAGCCAAAGCCTTTTTTTCCCAATCTCCTAAAAACTTTCACCTACTTGCGGTGGACTTTAGCCAAACCAATGCTCGCCAAGCCTTAGAAGCTTTTCCCGCCTTTGATGCCGATCGCCCCACCTTATTTATTTGTGAAGGTGTGTTGATGTATTTAAACCAAAGCGACGTTATTGACTTATTTGAAGGTATTAGACAACTTTCAGGCACTGGAACCCGTTTTGTCTTCACTTGTGTAGGGCCTTTAGAAAATGAAAACAATAATACCGGGCGTTTGTTGAAACTTTATTTAAAATTTAAAAATGAGCCACTTAACTGGAGCTTAACAGAAGATAAATTACCGAATTTTTTACAAGACCAACGCTATGAGCTAAAAGACATGGCAGCCAGTGATGAATTGCGTTCACGTTATTTGAAAGATATACAGCATGGTACTTTGCATCGAGGGGAGTATTTGGCACTGGCGATAGCCAATTAAAAGCCATATTGCCTTAAAACATCATAAAAGCACCAATATTTAACGGTAATCAGGAGAACAATAATGCCCATCAAAGTGACTTTAACTAAAGACCCCGCACACATAGATGCGATATTAAAAGTACGTCATCAAGTTTTTAGTGAAGAAGGTGATTATTTTACCCCTACAGAAAATGGTCGAATACTTGACCGTTTTGATGCGTATCCAACGACACATAATTTGGTGGTCTTATCAGATGACAAGGTTGTTGGCGGTATGCGGCTGACCAAAGATTCTGCGGCTGGGCTACCTGCGGATGAATTTTATGATTTTCGCTCACATGTTCCAGCTAACAGTAAACTTCTTAACGCAGGGATGTATTGCGTCACCAAACCTCACCGTAGCTCCCGCATTGCTTTGGGCTTAATTTTGATGGCCAGTTATTTTGGACTCTCAGAGAACGTTAGCCATGTCATCGCCCCCGTTAACCCTACGATAGCAAAACTTTTAGGACGGGTTGGCTTCAAGGCATTGGATAAAGAAATCACCGAACCAAGTGGCTTGGTCATATTGCCTATGTTGTTAGATGTTCGAGAGTTAGGCGATTTTTTTGCTAAATTCGTTGAAAATAATCAATTACATAATTTCATTCACTCTTATGAATGCTTTTTTTATCGCAAGGGGGAATATATCCTCCGCAGAGGGGAACAGGCAGAATCTGCCTTTGTTATCGTTGATGGTCAAGTTGATATATTGTCACCAACCTCAAATGAGGTATTGGCCACTTTAAAAGAGGGAGAAGTCTTTGGTGAATTAGCCCTGCTCACCGATGATGTGCGTTCTGCGGACATCGTTGCCAATACAGATGTACGGGTTATGTCACTGCCACGCAAAGAATTTCTCGCCCATTTGCTCAATAACCCTGAAAACAGTATGCAAATGTTGAAAAATATAGGAGAACGGCTTAAAGGTATGCTTTCAACACAAGTTTGAGCTTGCAGGACGACCAAAATTAAGAAACAAAGTTTTTGTTCAGTTTTTCTTGAAACATTAACACGTAAGCTGGGGAAAATTTGTAGCCCATAGAGCGGATGGCGTTACACTGATACACCTTACGAATTGGAAAATGGAAATTTATGATGCAAAAATATCTTTTTATTATCACCCTTGTTTTTGTTGGGGCAATATTACAAGGCTGTGGTTCTAATAAACTAGAGCCTATCGGCAATGGGACTGTATTGGCTTTTGGTGATAGCCTGACATTAGGGGTTGGGACAACAAAAGAAAACAGTTATCCAGCAGTACTGGCTAAATTAAGTGGTTTAAATGTTGTCAATTCAGGTGTGTCAGGAGAGACAACAGCTCAAGGGCTAAAAAGATTACCAACTGAGCTGGAACGTACAAAGCCTGATTTGGTGATTTTGATAGAAGGTGGCAATGATATTTTACGAAATAAGAGCCTATCAGAGACCAAAAATAACCTTCAACAGATGATTGAGTTGGTAACAGACCAAAACATCCCGCTTATTTTAATTGGCGTGCCTGAAAAATCGTTGTTCTCAAATTCTGCACCGTTTTATGAGGAATTAGCACAACAATATCATTTGGTCTTTGATAAAAGCTTAATTGCTGATTTACAACGCAGCCGATCCTTAAAATCAGATGCTGTGCACTTTAATGAAAAAGGCTATCAAAAAATGGCTGAAGCTATCTATGGACTGTTATCTGATAATGGGGCAATCTAAGAGTCTATGCGAAATATGAATAATATCCTAAAGAAAAGCTTGTTGCTCATATAATTAACGGTAAAAATATGTGATGGTTTTATAGGTAACTGATGTTACGCACTAAGCCTGCTTTTGTCTCAATATTGTGGTTTTCCACCTGCATAGTGGTGTTTAGCCGTGGAGCAATGGCGGTTTTTTGCCTTTTGGGGCATAGAGAAGCCTTTGCGTAACATCAGTAGGTAACTAGATGTCTGGTATGGTATTTTTGATAATAAACCCGATAGATATTGTCTATCGGGTTTATTAATTGTATCTTTAGCTCAACGAATTTTTTAAAAGCTGACGTTGAGTTGAGATAGATTTAGTAACTATAAAAGTTACTTGGATCAGCCATTTCATCTAATAAAGCAGTATCGACGGGATTTACTTTAGTAGCCTTCTCAACACTTTTAGCTGTATTGACTGTGTTGATTGTTGCAGAGCTGATACCATAAAAGGTTTCATAGTAATTTTCGCAAGGATCATATATATCCTTAGCATTGCTTTGCAAAGCGAATAAACTTAAACTAATGCTAAATAAAAAAGTTGTGAATTTCATGGAGTTTCTCCTGTTCACTACACGACGGTTATAATCTGAGCTATAAGTATCACACTGTTTTTCCAGTAAGTAATATCCCTATTTGATACTCAAACCCTCAATATATTCGATACTCACTTTCACTTTTGTATCGAGTTAAAACAGATTCTATATTAGAATATGGTAATATTCTAATATAATTATTCTATAATATATAAGGAGCTTTAATAAAAAAATTAAGGAACACCCACTAAATTATCTTGGTTCTTTAGTTTTTAATTTTATTAAGATACTGATTTTGTAAGGTTTTATTTTTGATCCAATGTCCGATTTCTCGGTTTTTTTAATCAGGCGCTAGCGGCTTGCCATCTTTATCTCTGGCAATAATGGCAAGTAATTCTGAACTTTCTGCATAATGCTTAGAATGGATGTGGCGGGACTAAAGTCCCGCCTCCTTACATTATCAATCTGCCATTTCTAAGCGTTTTTGCGCATTAAGCTTGCGCAAGGTTCGTGCTTTGAGGCTTTCGTTCGGGGTTTTGTTCAGCGTTTTTGCTGCCCGACGGTTGGTTATCCGTGCACCATTTAAAGGATTACAAGCATCCAAGTCGCCATCGCTGTCATTGACCACCAGATAATGACAACCTTCGAGATAATTATCATTAACTAAATCAAAAGAATACATATCGGTAAACTCAGAGCCTCGAGCTTGAACTAAAAACTTTTGGTTAATATTGCTATAACCACCGACCACAGGTTGCTCATATTGGTTTAACCCAACGGTGTTGTAAGAACCATTGCTTTGGCTTTCTAAGCCGCCATTGAAGTTCACTGTATCGACAAAGGTTTCATCTCCAATTTTATAAGTCAGCTCCCAACTGCCGAGTAAACGCTCGGTTTCACAGAAATTGTAATCATTGCCTGACAGGTTTTCACAACTGCCGCTGGTGTTGTTGCTATTATCATTGCCACCACAACCAGTCCCCCAGCAATAATCGTGGCGGACATAACGCCAAGCATTCTCGCTGACGCTGATACGGCTGCTATCATCTGAGCGACCGCCGAATATTTCTGGGCTGCGGGCTTCAAAAGAGCTGCTGATGCGAACCTCAAACAAACCAACATGGAAAAAGTTAAGATTGACCACCCCAGATTGGGCAAACCAGACTTTGACATAGACCTCTGGGTTGCTGCTGCTGCCCCAACTGACATCCGAGCGGTCAGCATAAAAATAGCCCGCAATCACCGAATCACCGCCGTCGGTGACATCGCGCTGGGTTTCACGCCAAGTTAAATCAAAATCCCCATTGGATATGCCTTGATCTAAGGTGTCTAAAATGCGGGCATTCATGCTCAAATCACCGACATTGGGCAAATCGTTTAAGGTCACAGCCGCTAAGTTTGGCAGGTAGATAGCCAATAAAAGGCTTAAAAAACGCAAGAGTTTCATAGGGTTTGTATCCAAGGTGTTGAAAAAAACTAACTGTACGCCCGCAAACGCCGTGCCGCTATGCCTACTAATAATAACGATAATAAAATCATCGCCCATTCGGATAAGGTCGGAATGGATTTGACGGTGGGTGTTGGTGTCGTTACCGCAGCCGGGGCGCTGACTTGGGCATTCAGGCTTAAAACAAAAGGATTTTCATCAGCATCATTGCTCGCTAGGCTTAATTGCCCGCTGACAGCACCAAGGGCTTGGGCATCGAATTGAATTTGAATCGTGATGCTGCTATTACCGGCAATTTCTGTGGGTAAAGTGCCATTGAGGCTAAAGCCTGCGGGTAAAGTTAAACCGTTTAGTAATAAAGTCCCCGCTTGTGTGTTGCGCAGGCTTAAGGTTTTCGTTGCCGAGCTGTTGGGAGCAAGCGTGCCAAAGTCGAGACTGGATTGCCCATTGAAGAGTTCGGTCAAGTTCTCAAATACTTGTAATTCCGGTGGCACGGTGGCAAAACTTTTAATCATTACCGCCGAGTCAAAACTGGAGTCGCGCACGTCGGCGATTGCCAGTTTCATGTGATAGGTTTGCCCGGCGACCAAAGGTTCTGAGGCTTCAATTAAGGTAGTAAAACCATCGTATTCAGTCGCAAAGGGGGCGACTTGGTTAAAATCCTTAAAGTCATTGTTGACAAATTGCCCTGAATTACTGTTTTTATTAATATTATTAATCGAAATCGAGGTTAGATTAATTTTTGTATTCGGGGTGTTGACATCATTTAAGAAAAAACCAAACACGTCTTTAAAATTAGAATTAACAAACTCGTTATATTCCTCGGAGGCAAACACATATTGAAAACTTAAACTTTCGCCTTGTGCCTGAAAGTCAAATTCTAAAACCGCCGCATCACGGGTAGAACCTGTGCCAGATAAGGTATTTAAATCGGTATCACCACTGCTGTTATAGTTGAAGGTTTTACCCGCTGATAAATTCGGTCCTGGGGCATCAGCCACTTTCCCGGTGCTAAGCATAATCCCGGTATCAATGGCAAAACCGCTGCTTAGCCCGTCAGTAAATAAGCCCGCTGCCTCTGGTGCGCCTGTGTATTGGCAATTACTGATAAAAGAACCCGCTTGGCAAGCTTGCGGATCATCGAGTAAATTTTGAATTAAACTCGCCGCTGTTTGCGGGGTTTGGATTTGAATTGCTTGTGCTGAAAAACTCAAACCGCAAAGACCTAATAATAAAACTACCGGGCGCATACATTCCTCCATTTTTAAGACTTGGCATTTTACTCTTTAGCCTCAATTAGCGCTAGCACCATGCTTGTCATCGGTTGCCAAACCCCGCTAATATACTCCCATGCCCCGTTTCCCACAAAATATGTTCGCCCCGATAGGGCGTTTAATTATCGACAAACTGCAATCCACAGCGGAAATCGAGCGCGATTTACTTTATCAATATTGTTTAGGCAATCCACAGATTCGCGCCCAAATCGAACAACTGGCAACGAAAAAATGCAAAACCACAGAAGACATTGCCAGCAATTTACTCGATTGGTTTAATAATGAAGTAGCAAGAAAAACTGCCTTAGCACAGCCGTGGTTGGAGGATTGGCAGCAAATTCAAATACAAACCAAACGGCACGCCAGTTGGGCTTATCGTAGGGCTATTAATGAAGAGTGCAAACAAAACATCGTCGTGTTTAATATCGCTTGGATGCAGCAATATCAGGGGCTAGTGCATGACTCGATTGCCAATCAAAGCAGTTTTGTCCAGCAAGAACACTTGGGCTATGAGATTTATAATTTTCTCACTATTGATGATTGGGTTTATGGTTTTGTGCAGCCGAGCAATTATCGCAAAGCTTATTTAGAGCGCCAAATTCACATCGAACAGATAGACCCGCGCTTTGGTAGCCATGCAGATTATTTGGACGATGTCTTGGTCTTATGGCTAGCGCCGCACCCTAAAGGCGGTACGTATTTGGTCGGCTGGTATCAACATGCCCGGGTTTATCGTTATTATCAGCGTGACGAGCGTTTGATTCAACGCCAATACCAAGGCGAGACTTTGGGCTATTTTGTCCGTGCTAAGGCAAGCGATGCGGTGTGTTTGCCGCCAAGTGAGCGCACCTTGTCTGTGCAACGCGCCAGCCAAGCAAAGCGTTATGCCGGTGGGCTGGGGCACTCTTGTGTTTGGTACGCAAAAATTGATAACACACGCCCATACAATGCTTTGTTTCGCGCCCAAGTGCTTGAATTTATCCAAGCTTATCGCAGCGATTTTTATCAAGCCGTGCAGCAATCAAAGCTTAAAAACCGTGCCGCACGCTTGGCAAAGGCAGATAAAAAACCTAAACACATCGCGGTAAAAACATGGCAATTTGTTCGTAACCCCGATGTGGTCGCCGAGGTATTAGAGCGTGCTCAAGGCGTTTGCGAGCGCTGCGGGCAGCCTGCGCCTTTTAGTCGCCAGCGTGATAATAGCCCGTATTTAGAAGTCCATCACAAAACCCCGCTTGCCAAAGGCGGCGATGATACGGTCGATAATGCCATTGCACTATGCCCCAATTGTCACCGTTATTATCATCACGGGATTTGATTATGTTTCATTTAATCGCTGTTTGAGTTTTTCTAAATAGGGGGTTATATCTGCTTCCCATCCGGGCTTTAATTCGAGCACTTTTTCAAAACACGCTTTCGACAACTCGTCTTCTTTGGTATAGAAACAGGCTTTACTTAAAAACCAAAGAGCGTCCGTATGATTTGGGTATTTGGATAATTTATCTTGACAGGCTTCAATCAATTTTTCATATTCGCCGGTATCTAAATATGTCGATAACATATTTTCAAATTGTGTATCCCAAGGTTTTTTAAAACCTGTAAAAATTTTTAATGAAATAGTCAGTGATATAAGTGCCAGCCAAACAAATATTAATATAATTATTATGTTTAGATATAGACTAATGGTTTGTAGTTCATTAATTATTTTTATCGCAATTTCTGTTTCCATTGTGATTTACTTTTATATGATGATGGTTATAACTATTTGATGTTATGCAAAGGCTAAATACCACTAGGCAGGTGGAAATTCCCTTTATTGCAGCAAAAACTGGCTTAGTACGTAACATCAATAACTATCTATTTTCTTCTGACATATCGATAATAATACCACCGGTCAATTTAGCGACATGATTGTAAATCCATGCAGATAATGCCGTAAATAGATACCCAAAAATTAAATAAAACACAGGCATAGCAATAAACATAAAAATAGGAAAACCCGTATTGATAGGATTGCCTTGATGATCGGTTGCGGGTATAAAACTAGAGAAAACCAGCATTGGAACAACAAACAATAGGGAACTTAGAGCCAATACCAGAGATAGCGTTATAGCGGTTTTATGAGGTGAAATATAAGTGATACGTTTTCTCATGATGGAATACCTTTGATTGCAAATGATAAATATAAATTTAATAATACATCATTATAAAATCATTTATTAGATTTTAAAAGTAAATATTATATATTTTTAATCATCACAAAATCCGTAAAAACTGATTTATTACCTGATGTGACGCACTAAGCCTGTTTTTATCTCAATATGGTGGTTTTCCACCTGCTTAGCCTTTGCGTAACATCAGTTATTATCATGCCTATCTTTCATCCGTTAAAAATACCCCCATAAGAACTTAAAGGAGGAAAGTTTATGTCTATCTGTGCGTATTCAAAACGGTTAAGTAGTCCTTTTCAAGGTCTGGTGCATATTATCAGCGAGCCACGAGTGCGGGCTTTAAGCCTCAATGCCAAGGATTGGGAATTACAGTTTTTAGTCGAATCCATGCGTGATAATGTGCCATTGCGGCGCTATGCTCGGGTGGCTGGCTGGATAAAATCTGAGGGTTTGATGCCTTTTCCTGTGCCGCCTGAAATTGATGCTAAGCAATTAGAACCAGCCTTACAGCGCTTGAGTGCTGCCCTAGAAAACCAGCTAATTCCCTTGGCGATGGAAGATAAATTTGAATTGTGGCTATTAGAAGAGCAAAGTTTGCAGCCTTTGGCTTTATTAAAAACTTGTCACCATCTTGATGAAATCACACCTGCACCCAAACGTCCCAGATGGCAGGCAGTGGCTGCCAATCAACTCAAAATTGAAAATACGCAAACAGAACAACAACAAGGGCTGCCGCCTATCAGTGCGCGAGTGCAAGGTTGGGTACGTAAATGTGCGGGGCAAAACCCTAAAGCTTGTTGGTTTCAACGCCAAGCAGATGGCAGCGGGCAAAGCCTCACAGGAGATAGGCAACTGAGCACCAATGCTTTTCCTGAATTGATGTTGCGTGAAGATTGGCAAGACACTGATGCGACGAGTTTATGCCAACGTTATCTCAACCGCCTTGCACCACGTTTATTAACGCTACAAAAACTCAGTAGAACTTGCCGCTTACGCTTGGAAAATGCCAGCAAGGATTATGCTTTAGAAGTCGAAGCGAATTATCATTTATTCCCTGAAGTGGTGGATAAAGATGGGATTAACGCCTTATTGGTAGAAGCGCAATTACGCCGTGCCCATAGCGCGATATAAAGCCGTGCAGCAGTGGTCTTTTATTGAGAAGCCTTTGCGTCATATCAAGCATTTAAGAAACTGCTAAAAGCGCAAAATATCGTAAAAAAACAACAAGCGAATATTTTAAAATTTCTATGTCGTATACTGAACAAAACACCATCAGGAGACAGTTATGCCGCAAGTTAAAATTTATGGTCTGAGAACTTCACTCGAAAAACATCGCGAAGATTTATCTAAGGCAATCCACCAAGCCTTGATGAGTGCCTTTGGAATGCCTGAAAAAAAGCGTTTTCAGCGTTTTATTGCTCTCGAACCTGAGGGTTTTATTTTTCCAGAAGAAAAAAGCCAGCAATACACCATCATTGAAGTGTCTATGTTTCAAGGGCGTTCTATCGAAGCGAAAAAACAGCTAATCAAGCTGCTTTATACGCATGTGCATGAACACACAGGCATCGCCAATGATGATATTGAAATCACCTTATTTGAAACACCGATGGAGAATTGGGGGCTGCGCGGCTTGCCGGGTGATGAGTTGATGCTCAGTTATCAAGTTAAAGTCTGATGTCGCAAGCGGATGATTACAGCGCTGTTTTTATCCCATCCCTATTGCATGTGTTGTTCACACCTATTTGGATGCTACTTAGAGGACAAGCAGATCAGGTATGGATGGCAATGGTATCGCAATTAATCGCTGTGCCTTCATTATCATTCGGTAGTATTGTCAGTATCACGCCTTTTTTAATCTTACTTGCCAAAACGGATTTAAGCGTATTTAACCATAAAATTTTATGGGCTACTGGCTTGCTGAGTGCGATATTTGCCTCCTACTCATTGGGACAAGCGTCTGTCTTTTCCACTTGGTCATTTGCACTGTTATCCAGCATGAGTTTTTTTGTCTTAATAAATAAAGACAAGCTTAAAAACAAGCAATAAAAACTATTATACAATGGCTTATATATCTTTTTAGAATAGTTCCAAATTAACTTGCAATCCTTTAGTATTGTGAGATAATTCGAGCATACATTCCTTTATTAGGTAAAGACATCATGGAAAAACTCACCCGTACGGACTTACTCAGTTTAGAAAATTATGCAGAACAACGTGCTGATTTTAGAGCAAAAATCATGGCACACAAACAAGTTCGGCGTTTAGCTTTAGGCGATCATGCCGCTTTGTATTTTGAAGATCGGCTGACCATGCAATATCAAATTCAAGAAATGTTGCGCATCGAAAAAATTTTTGAAGCCGCTGAAATCGAAGAAGAACTCAGTGTTTATAATGCCCTGATTCCCGATGGCAACAACTGGAAAGCCACTTTTATGATCGAATACACCAATGTCGATGAGCGCCGCGAGGCCTTGAGCCGCCTTGTTGGTATTGAAGATAAAGTCTGGCTGCAAGTCGGTGATGCGGCGCGGGTCTATGCCATTGCTAACGAAGACCTAGAGCGCACCACCGCGGATAAAACCTCAGCGGTTCACTTTATGCGTTTTCAATTATCTGCCGCTGATATAGAAGCACTGAAAGCCGGTGCACCTATCAATGCTGGGATTGATCACCCTGCCTATGATGTTTCTCTTAAGCCCGCGCCTGAAAATGTTCAAGCCAGCTTACGCACAGATATTGACTTTTAAAAGCGCTAATCGTGTAAAATTAGAGGTTTTGTGGGCGCAGCCCTAAGCCTAAGGCAGTGTTTTTATATCGCTGCTCGAGATAAAGAGTTATTAATTTATGATCGTTATCCCTGCAATCGACCTTAAAGATGGTTTATGTGTACGTCTGCGCCAAGGGCGTATGGAAGACGATACGGTATTTTCAGATAGTCCCGTTACCACAGCAGGGCGCTGGATTGATGCGGGCACTAAGCGTTTGCATATTGTTGACTTAAACGGCGCGTTTGCCGGTCGTCCTGTCAATGCTGAGGTCATCAATCAAATTGCCAGCGCTTACCCTGATTTAGAAATTCAAGTCGGCGGCGGTATTCGTGATCTTGAAACCATTCAAGCTTATTTAGATGTCGGCGTTGATTTCGCCATTATTGGTACGCAAGCGGTCAAACGCCCTGAATTTGTCGCTGAAGCGTGTCAAGCCTTTGCCGGACATATCATTGTGGGTTTAGATGCGAAAGATGGCAAAGTCGCCACCGATGGCTGGGCAGAAGTCTCGGATGTCGATGCTTTAGATTTAGCCAAGCGTTTTGAAGGCGATGGCGTATCAGCGATTGTGTATACCGACATCAGCCGCGATGGCATGATGCAGGGGCTGAATTTACAAGCCACCGCCGACCTTGCCGCTGCGATTAACATCCCCGTGATTGCCTCCGGTGGCATCACCAATATGGCCGATATTGAAGCCTTATGCGCTGCCAAAGAGCCGGGCATTATCGGCGCTATCAGCGGTCGGGCGTTATACGAGGGCGATTTGGACTTTGCCACCGCCCAAGCCTATATGGACGCACATGTCTAAGCTGATTCAAAATCTGTTTAACCACATTGGCGGTGATTATGACGATCCCGCCATGCGTTATACCGCCTTTTGTGCCGACCAATTGGTACACGCCCTGACACCGCTGCAAAACTGTCGTTTTCTCGATGTGGCCACGGGCACGGGCATGGTCGCCTTAAGTGCGGCTCAAACCATGCAAGGCGGACGCGTGCAAGCGATTGATACCAGCGAACAAATGCTGGAAAAAGTTGCCGAAAAAGCGACCCATGCGGGCTTGAATAACCTTGATTTACAACAAATGGATGGGCAAAAACTCGATTTTCGCTCAGATTATTTTGATGTGCTCACTTGTAGTTACGCCTTACCTTTTTTAAACGACCCTTTAAGTGCTTTAGAATCTTGGAAGCGGGTACTAAAACCAGGAGGAAAGCTGGTTATTACTACTTTTGGCGCGAAAGCCTTGCAGCCGGGGCTAGGACAATTTTATAAAGACTTGGCGACTTGGGGTATTGATTATCAAGACGAAACTTATCAACGCGAACAAGCCTATCAAGACCCCAGCATTGTTGAAGATTTGCTCAAACAAGCCGGATTTAAACGTACCCGTGCGGTCACTCGCCAATTTGGCTATCATCTAACCGGGGATTTGGACTGGTGGGCTGTGTTATGGCAAAACGCCAACCGTCGGCATTTACGCGGTCTTAGCCCCGAACAACAAGGTGACTTTCAACAACAACACCTCAAAGCTTTGCAATACCTATGGACGCAACAAGGTTTTTGGCTGGATGTGGAAACACACTTAATTGCCGCCTACCTAGATTGAGTTGTAACTGATTCCTAAGTGCTAGGAGCTGATATTACGCACTAAGCCAGTTTTTATCCTAATATGGTGGTTTTTTGGCTTCTAAGGTCGCTCGCGTAATGCTTGCACCTGTGTTTGTAAACTTGCCGCCGAGACCTTATCGGCTGGCACAGGCTCGGCAATACTCAAACCAATGGCTAAATAAAACTTTTTCGGTAGCCCATACATGGCTTTGCCGGCTTTACGGCTAAAATAACTTTGCCATAAACCCGATAAGGCCATCGGAACCACGGGGGCAGGCGTGCGCTCGATGATTTTTTCAATCCCGCGTTTGAATGGGTTTAACTCACCGTCATAAGTAATTTTTCCCTCGGGGAAGATCATCAATAATTCGCCTTTCTCTAAAGTCTCTGCCATGCGCTCATAGGCCTTATCTAGTAATTCGGGATTATCGCGCCGCGAGGCAATCGGAATCGCTTTGGCAGTGCGGAAAATAAAATTTGCCCACGGATTAGCAAAAATGCGGTAATCCATGACAAAACGTACTGGGCGATGAACAAAAGCAGCGATAATCAAGGCATCGACAAAGCTAACATGATTACACACCAGCACCGCCGCACCTTTCTCTGGGATGTTATCCAAGCCTTTGGTGCGGACGCTGTAGAAGGTATGCACCAACAGCCAGACCAAAAAGCGCATCAAAAATTCGGGGGCAAGATTGTGGATATACCATGCCAGCATGGCGTTCATAATCGCTAAACTTAAAAATAAATGCGGGATTTGTAATCCGGTGCTCAGTAACAGCATCGCAAACAACGCCGATAAGACCATGAACAAGGCGGAGATAATATTACTGCCAGCGACAATACGGGCGCGTTGGCTGGCCTCACTGCGCTGCTGCATCAGAGTATATAAAGGCACGATATAAAAACCGCCAAAAATCCCCAGTAATAAAATGTCGATAATAATGCGCCAGTTGCCCAGCGTGCTAGTAAAGGCAAACACATTGATTAAGGTCTCGCCTTGCCATAAGTCAGGGCGGGCAAAAAATAAATCCAAGCCAAAGACGCTAAGCCCAAACGCACCAATCGGCACAAGACCCGGCTCGACCCGTTTACCGGAAAGTTTGGCGCAAAGCAAAGAGCCAAGCCCAATCCCAAGGGCAAATAAAGTCAATAATAAGGACACCACGGTCTCGTCCGCGCCCAAGTTGAGGCGGGTGTAATTTGGTAACTGGGTCAAGTAGGTCGCGCCATAAAACCAAAACCAAGCAATGCCTAAAACGGGCATAAATACGCTACGGCGGGCGCGGGTAAAGCGCAATAATTGCTTGGTTTGTCGCCACGGGTTCCAATCAATATCAAGCGTGGCATCGGTTGCTGGGGTTTGGGGTAAAAATAAACTGGCGATGTAACCGAAAATGGCAAGAGCAAAGACTGTTATCGCCACTGAGAAAATCCCCCAATAGACTAAAATACCGCCAAATAGTGTTCCAAGGATAATGGCGATAAACGTGCCCATTTGCACCAGCCCATTGCCAGCGGTGAGTTCATGTTCATTGAGTTGCTGCGGTAGGATGCTATATTTCAAAGGACCAAATAAGGCAGATTGTGTGCCCATCAAAAACAAAACTGCCATTAAAAACCACGGATTTTGCAAATAAAAACCGACACAAGCTAAACCCATAATGCTAATTTCTAGGAGTTTAACCCGTTGGATTAAAATGCTTTTTTCATATTTGTCTGCGACTTGTCCAAACAAAGCCGAAAACAAGAAAAAAGGCAGGACAAACAAGGCTGCGCTGAGGTTGATTAGTAAATGACTTTGCTCAGTGTCACCTGCACTCAACTGGAAGGCAAGAAAAATCAGCAGGGCATTTTTGTAGACATTGTCATTGAGTGCGCCCAAGGATTGGACGATAAAGTAAGGCAAAAAACGCCGTTGTTGTAATAAAGACCACATGAGCTACTCAACCGCTTGCGAGAAAAACCGTATTATCGCAGAACTGGGCAGATTTATGTAATGTCCTATTGTTCCCAAATCGATGGCTTGCCAAAACCAGACATTTAAGCAGGACAAGCCACCTAGGTTCACGACGGTGCTAACAGTGAAAAAATTGTTGATTATGTTGCTAACAATGGAAATCAGCCGCGCAGTGTAACGGAGTCGGATTGTATTTCCATTGATGGGCGGCAAGCGCAGTGCAGTTCGCTCATCCAGTAAATCTATAGTTTCAGTAGATTATTCTAAAAATTTTTATATACAACAAAAGTGGAGTAGGAAAATCTACATGAAGCCGCGTAAAATGTGGCTTTGTGGGATGTGGTGAAATACCAAAAAAAAGGAAAGTGGTGGAGGCGGCGGGAATCGAACCCACCGTATAGCAAATAAAAAACACAAACACCATCAATAAAAACAATTAGTTACTTAAAACAAACAATTTCAAAATTGAAAAAAAATACGATCTCGACCGCCAATTAACAGCCAATCTAAGACAAGGGGCCAAATTTAACAGCATCTTTGAGATGATCGGGGGCAAGATGAGCATAACGCATCGTCATCTTAATATCAGAATGCCCCAAAATATGCTTAAGCGTTAAAATATTGCCGCCGTTCATCATAAAATAACTGGCAAAAGTATGGCGACAAATATGTGTCATTTGTCCTGCTGGTAAAACAATATCCGACCTTTCAACAGCCCGCCTAAATGCCGAAATACAATTAGAAAAAACACGTTGATTAGCCCCTCGACTAAAACTAAGCAACTGCTGAAAAAAAGCCTTATCAAGCGGTACAGTTCGAGTTTTCCCCGATTTAGTACGCACAAAAGTTATAGAGCAATTATGCAATTGAGAACGTTTGATTTTCTCAGCCTCACCCCACCGTGCCCCTGTTCTAAGACAAAGTTCATAAACCCATACCAAAGATGAGTTTTTAGTTTTAGCCCGGATTTCATCAAACAACACATTAATCTCACTACGAGTTAAATAAATAAGCTGTGGTTCCTGCATTTTTAAAGCATCAATGCTGCACGTAGGACACTCATAACCAATGACTTTCAACTGTCTAAGCTTATTAAACACAGCATTTAGATAACCCAACTCATTATTACAAGTTTTAGCAGAAATAACCTTTCGACGCTCAAACCTATAATTGGTATAAGTAACTGGATCTAGCAAAGAAGCAACAGGATTATCAAGCGCCTGAGCCATAGCCAATAATGCCGTTTGTCGCCGTTTGCCATCTTCCAAACTAAACCCATGCGCCCGATACCATTCATCAATTAATGTAGCAAGTCGCCGCCCATCATAATTCGCATCAACTGTATGCCGTTCAATATAATCAGCTTCAAAATCCAAAGCCTCCGATTTCGTATTAAAGCTACGACGCACTCGCGGCATGTTCGCTCGCTGAATCTGAACACACCATTTTTTATTTAATTTTTTAACACTCATATCCAATAAAACAACGCTTAATTTGTCCCTCAAACCATACTAAATCATCACCAGAGTGGGTATTAAAATAATCATCGACAAGAGATTTAACCCGTTTTTTGCGCTTATCGCCTATCGTACCCTTTACAACTTTTCCATCGTACATATCACCATCGCCCGTCAACAACCAATTGGCACTCACATCAAATTCTTTGACGATGAGCGCCAAAACATCACCACTGACTTTTTGGCGTTCTGACTCCATGTTATAGGCTGTGTCTTTAGTAATGCCTAATGATTCGCCGAATTTTTCCAAAGACAAATCCCGAGAGTTTCTGACTTTTTTCATACGAAGGCTTAAACACATAACTCTGACTCCTCACCAAGATTGACTTGGTAATAATTACTATATACTATGCTTGCGTCGTATATATTGCAAACATTCCTGAGTAAAGTATAGGAGATAATCATGAAAGCGCAAAACCCCAAAAAACTTGAAAAACACACTCTATCTTTTAGAGTTGATATTCACGTAGCAGAAACAATAAAAACCAAAGCGATAGATTCACACAGGAACCTAAGTGATGAACAACGAATGCTCCTAGATGCGGGTATGAAAGCGGTTTACGGCAAGGGTTTTAAATAATGAATCAAAGACAAGACAATGCCCCGGAAATAGTCAACTATCTAATAGAACACCACGGTTTTAAGCGCAGTACCGACAACACTCGACTACAACAAGGCAAATGCCCCGAATGTGGCAAAAAAGAAGCGTGGACAAAAGTTGATCGCCCTCACTACATCTATTGCAGTCGAGAAAATAAATGTGGTGCAAACGTCAGTGTTAAAGACCTTTATCCCCACCTATATAAAAGCATCACCGAAGAATTTGCCCCCAAACTCAAAGAAAACCCCAACGCCATTGCCGATGCCTACCTAGAACACGAACGCGGCTTTAGACCCGAAGTGACCAAAGGCTGGTACACCCAAACCCTCTACAAAAATCCAAAAGCAAATAAACACGTCTATGCGGTTAAATTCCAAGTTAGTGAAGGCTGTGTTTATGAAGCCTTTGTCGAACCGATCACAGTTACCCAAGACGATGGCAGCAAAAAAAACCAAAAAAACCGCATCAAAGGCAAATACACAGGCAAAGTATGGCAACCGCCACACCAAGAAATCCTCCCCAAAGACCATGTGTACATCACCGAAGCTATTTTCAAAAGCATCGCCCTAGAACACCACGGACTCAAAAGCGCATCAGCACTAAGCTCTGGCAACATCCCCAGAGACTTCTACAACACCCACAAAGGCAAAAATATTGTGTGGGTAATCGCAATGGACAACGATAATGCAGGGCGAAAAGCCATACCCAAACACATCAAATACTTAGAAGAAATAGGCGAAACATGGCAATGCTGGCTACCCTATGCTGGGCAAGACTGGGACGATTTGCACCGTGCAGGCAAACTCAACAAAGACCACTATGCCAACTACAAATATAATGGTGATTTGTTGACCGCCGAAAGCAAAGAAGAAAAAGCCGCGATTATCTATGAACACCAAAACAACCCGTGGTTTATCTATGATCACAACAACCGAACTTACCACGCCGAATACAAACAAGATGACGACAAAACCAAAAGCATCAAAAACATAGCCATCTGCAAAATCGAATATCTCTACTATCAAGAACCCTACAATGGTGACGAAGGCGAATACTTTTTTAAAATCACCAACGCCAATGGAGCGCCACCAAGAAAGATAGCCCTATCAGGTAAAGTCCTTACCAGTGCCAAAGAATTTAAAAAAGCCCTAGTACGAAAAGCACCGGGCGCACAATTCACCGGATCAGATGCCCACCTAGATACCATGTACCGAGACTGGTTTTTCAAAGGACAAAAAACCGTAGTACAAATAAACTATGTCGGCTATCACAAAGAACAACAAGCCTACATATTCCCAAACATGGCAATACAACAAGGTAAAACCTATGACCTTAACCAACACGACTTTTTTCCCCTAAAAAATGGCGGCATAAAACTTTACACCGACGAACGGGTCGAAATAGACAAAGGTCAACAACAATACCAGTGGCTAAACGACTACCGTCAAGCCTTTGGAACCAAGGGGCTAGTCGTCCTCATCTGGTGGCTAAGCACCCTGATGACTCAACAACTTAGACACCAAGCTAAAGTAAAGCTGCCCTTTTTAGAACTTCATGACCGAGGCAGTACCGGTAAATCCGAAATGATAAAATTTCTCTGGAAACTCATGGGACAAACCGACAAAGAAGGCTTTAATATCACCACATCCAGCCTTGCCGGTCGCACAAGAGAACTCACCAAAGTATCAAACATGCCCATTGTACTCATGGAAGGTGAAGAAGAAACCCGCAGCCACAGCGCCAAGTTTAAATGGGAAGAACTCAAAGAAATGTACGATGGTTGGCTTGGACGGGTAGTGGGGCAAAAAGACAATAGCAACACCACCACAAAAAATCCCTTTAGAGCCGCTATCCTTATAGAACATAACACCCCGTTAAATGCCGACTCAGCCACCCAATCACGGATAACCCGAATCTATTTCGGCGCAGACCACCACAGCCCAAAAGGGAAAATAGCCCTTAACAAACTCATCGACCTACCGATGGAACAACTATCCAGTACCCTGCTGCACATCGCCAAAAATGAACACCAAATCCTCCAAACCGTCAAACAACACTACAGACGTTTAGAAACTCAAATCACGGCCATGCCCGAAGTCACCACCACCCGCATAGCAGAAACCCACGCCGCCCTACTCTCAATGGCACTGGCACTCAATAAGCTGATGCCACTCACCCCAACAGATATGGAACAAATCCACACCTACATCAATGAACTTGCCAAACAACGGCAACAAAGCCTCAACGAAAACCACCCGACGGTAGAACTATTCTGGGCAAACTTTGAATTTGTCGATACCAAGAAAAACCAAGGCGGTGAAATCCTCTACCACCAAGCCAACCACTGCTCCAATCCTGAGACAGAAATATGGATAAATTTAGCGACGTTCCGTAACCAATGCGCACAATACGGCTTAGAACTACCCAAAGATGCCGACCTTAGAACCCACCTAAAAACCAGCATCAAACCCAAGTTCATGAAAGTAGAAAATGGACACTCGACTATAGACAGCATCACCCGACGTTTCTATAAATTTAAACGCACCTTATAACTGCCATAAAGAAAATAAAGAAACCCAAAATATTTTTTATTTTGGGTATTTTTTTATCTAAAATATGACCATTCTCAGTTGAGGGTAGGGTATGCGGCAAAAGCATAATAATATAAGATTGGCATAAAATATAGATAAAACAACAATAATAACAAATAGATACATATATATATAAAACATAATATTTATATAATATGACCATAATAAAATTATTATGTAAAATTATGTAAAACTTATATTTGCCTTATATTTACAAAACCCTTTTCTTTTTTAAAAAACAAAGAGATAGGGGGAAACTCAAAAAACCACCTTATGAAATATTATGCAAAACTTATATTTCTTAATTTGACCAAAACCATATACAACTAACTGAAATAAAATATAAAAATAAACACCAGCCCCCAAAACCTTATGAAATTATGTTTTTGCCGAACACTATGCTCGCAATATTTACCATAAAATTATAAAATCGCATATATTACGTTATAATAAATCCTCAATTAATTACCTAAGTCATTAAAAAGGAGAGAAAAATTATGAACTAAACCACCAAAGTCATCCTTTATTTCTATTTTTTACACAACCAATAGATTGATGACCATTGTTTTACCGAAAAATTTGAAAAAAAGCCCTGCTACATCGTCAAGACACAGTAGAGCTTTTTTATTGTTGTGGTCCACACAAAAGCATTAAAATGGAGCTTCTGAATATTTAAAGGAGAAAAACATGAAACAAGCACAAACCATTTGCCCCGATTGCGGATCTTATAATGAGATGGGTGATAATAAATGCTGGAAATGTAAACGCCCTATCACTGATGACGAAAAGCAACAAGCCCAAGCCAATTTTGAAAACACTTTATCTGACGAAGACAAACAATCATTACAAGCCAAACAAGCTGAAGAAACACCCAAATACACATTATCACCAAACGAAAATATTGAATATAAAATCTCACGCGAAGTTGTTGTAACCGACATAAAAATGCCCTTTGGTTCGATGGTTGTCTTTATCTTAAAGTGGGCTTTCGCATCAATCCCCGCCTTTATCATTTTGGGCTTTTTGGCAAGTCTAGTTATCCCGCTATTCCAAGGCCCTGCGGGCTATTAAGCCTCGGTTGTCAACCTTAGCGCGATACACCATAAACGAAGCTTAAAAGCTGGGGGATATTCTCTAAGTTTTGAGGCTTCGATATAGCGGATGGCACGATGTTTAGTTGAGCTTGCGAAACCCAACGTTTATTGGGTTTCATAAAATTCAACCCAACCTACGGGCTATCGTGAAGACATAGCAGGGCTTTTTGTATGTCTGTGATAAAATCCATGCTCGACTACTTACCGATTACGGGTTAAAAATTAACGTTATCGGTGGCGAACTAGAAAAATGTGAATGGAATATTGCAGAAGCTGAAAATTTCTATTTTATGATCAGAAGTTACGGATTTTTAGGTTTAAAATCAGAAACCCTCTTGATAAAAAATCCCCCTGATGAAACAGTAAAAGCCCGTTGCCACGGCTGCATAACTCGGCTAGAACAACTAGACCAAGAAAGTGCCAAAAGCCTAGCAGGTACAGCAGCATGGGGCGCTGTGGGTTATGCCCTATTAGGGCCGCTCGGTGCTATTGGTGGATGGAAAACCATTGCTGCGGCAATTTTTTGATGTTTTAAACTATTAGTTTGTCTTAAAAAGTCTTATCATTGCACCCTTAAATAAATTGATGGTGCATCATGAAAAAAATATTGCTCACAACCTCACTATTACTCATAGGTTTACACAGTTCTGTACAAGCCCACGGCGGACGTACCAACTCCGAGGGCTGTCACAACAGTTCTAGCAGCGGCTACCATTGCCACAACTCCACGCCAGCGCCTACTTATACACCCCCAGTTTATACGCCACCTGCGACCACAAGCCCCACACCAACGCCTGAACCTGACCCCGAACCGATAGCCGAACCAGAGCCACAGTGCGATAGCGGCGTGAGCTGTTCCACCGTGGCATCCTGCGATGATGCTTACTTTCACATGAATAGCTGCGGCATGTCCGAACTCGACAGAGATAATGACTCGATTCCCTGCGAGGCGATTTGTACACCCGATACAAACGACGAAGACGATGCCAGCACACCCAAGACCCGTTATGGCGGACGTTTACGGGTAGATAACAACCTCTGCTTAGATGTGGCAGGAGGCGACCTAAACAAAAACGGTGGGCATGTACAAATTTGGGATTGCAACAACGCACCCAATCAACAATGGTTTTTAGATACCAACAACCGCCTTGTTAATGGCGGCGGACTCTGCCTTGATATAGCGGGCGCTGACTTACACAAAGCAGGCGGGCATGTGCAAATTTGGGATTGTAACGATGCTGCCAACCAACAATGGACAATCGACACACAACACCGCTTGCGTAACGAAGGCGGCTATTGCTTGGATGTGCGCGGCTCAGAGTTGCATACACGCGGCGGACACGTCCACACATGGGATTGTAACGATGCCCCCAACCAACAATGGGCAATGGAAACCCCCTATATCAATTTAGTCAATGGCGGTGAACTTTGCCTAGACGTGGCAGGCGGTGACTTAAACAAACAAGGTGGGCATGTGCAGATTTGGGACTGTAATGATGCACCCAATCAAAAATGGAAATTCCAAAACAACCGCCTCTTAAGTGCAGGCGGCTTGTGCTTGGATATTGCCGGAGATGATTTGCATAGCCAAGGCGGTCATGTACAGATTTGGGATTGCAACGATGCCCCCAACCAAAAATGGACGCTAGACAAAGACAATCGACTGCTGAGCGATGGCGGTTTGTGCCTCGATGTGGCTGGCGATGATTTGTACAAACAAGGCGGTCATGTACAGATTTGGGATTGTAATGATGCACCCAATCAAGTTTGGAAGCCTAAAGAGACGGCGCAGCCTTAAGATAGGGAAGCCCAATGCGAGAGTGTTGGGCTTTGTTTGTTAATGTAATTAATTGGAGAAAAGACGTGGCAACATATGAAACACTGAAAAATGAGTTAGAGCAAATAAAATCACAAATTGATAAGGTTTCAAATTTTGAAGATGCAGAAAAAGTTATAGAAAAACTTGATGCAAATTTTGATGAACTAAAGAAATTAACAGGGAATTACTCTAATATTTTAGATTTTTTCCGAGATAATCTTAAAGCTCGGAATGAAGCAGCAAACAAATATTTAGAATTTCGTTATAAGACCAAGTGAGTTTTAAAGTTGTAAGTTACGTTATTAATAAGGAAATATTTATGAAAATACTTTTGTCTATGTTTGCAATAGCATGTTTGTCGTTATCAAACGCATCCGCCCATAGTGGCAGGACTGATTCGTCTGGTTGTCATAATGACCGCTCAACAGGTGGTTATCATTGCCACGGTGGTTCAAGAACGCCAACTCCTCGTTATACTCCACCAGCGCCGGACAAAGGGCTGGTGATGGACGTGCAAAAACACCTAAATACTTTAGGTTATGACGTTGGTGTTGCTGATGGTCTGATGGGGAAAAAATCGACCCGTGGTATCAAGAAATTTCAACAGGAAAATGGGCTGCCTGTAGATGGAAGCCCAACAAATATGCTGCTGTTGAAGTTAAAAGATGCCGCTAAAAATGTTAAGCGATACGATAGCCCTGAAAAAGTGGTATCTACATCTTTTTCACAAAGTATTGTAAAAAGTATGAGCTTTAAGAATGGAAAGCTGGTTATTGTTTTAAAAGACCCTGATAAATCAAGCAAATATTTTACGACTGGCGATAAGATAAATAAAATATTTGCCATTGAGCCTGCTAGATTTTTTTATAAAATCCCTAGTTTAGATGTTGTTGATATGACGATTGTCCTGCCTAGTAAAAAATATAAATTAGTGATTACTAGAGCGCAACTTGAGTCTTACTATAATATCAAAATGGCTAATATTAGAGAATACTGGGACGAAGAGGGTGCTTTTAAAAACTTGCTTAAAGTCGGTGATAAATGGAGAAATCAATTTATTAGAAAATATGACTCCAAATCACAAAGAGCCAAATTTGTTAGGAAGTTTGTGAAATCAAGTTAATTTTATTTCGTTGTGTTGGGCTTCATAAAATTCAGCCCAACCTACGGGCTTACGGGTTTAAAAAATTTACCTATAGAAAAGTAGGAGAAAATATTTTGGACATAGCTACTGCACTTGCATCTATTGTTAGTCTACTCTCTAATTTTAAATCAGAGCGTAAATCACAAGAGAAGGATAGCTACGATGATTTTTTACTGTGGCTTAGTGATAAAAGACATAAAGAACTTGTAGACGAGATAAATTTAAATTACAAACTTGAATTAGGTATTAAGTCATTACTAAAAAACAATCATGATGAAGTTATAGGAAAATTAAAAACCTTAGAGTCATCAATGCTTGCCGTATCTGCACATATTAGCGGGTTAAAGGAAATATCAGAAGCTCTTGCACCTAATAAAGGGTTATCAGACCAAGCATTTTCTATAATCAAACAATTGCATGAATCCGGTGGTAGTTTCTTTATTGAGATATTTATGGGGGGAGGTACTGTTTACGGGATAATGGATCCTAAAACTTCCCTCAGCTCAATTCATATTGACGAACCTCAGTTCATAAAAGAAGATTTAAATCAATTGGTTAATCTTGAGCTTTTACTCCTTGAAAATAATAAAAAAGGGGATAGAGTTTTTCGATTTACAAGATCAGCAAAAAAATTGGTCGAAGCAAGTTAAAAGGATAATAGTCATGAAGAAAGACAATGAATTACAAAAACAACGTATGTATCACTACACAGCAGTGTATGCCAAAATTGTTGATAAAAATGATGGTTCAACTGAAGATGCTGCCAAAATAGCTGCAAAATCTTTAGAAGATTTTGATAAACAATTTTCAACACAAAAGAATGAACCTTATATTGCCAAAGGTTCATTAACAAGTTAAAAATAATATAACCTCCCAGCATTAACAATATTGTGTTGGGATTCCTTACAAGTTAATAATGGGTTTATAAAATAATTATGAAAATATATTGTGATAATGGTGCATGGTCTAAAAAATTAAAATCTTTAGAAAAAGAAGGGAGGGTAGAAGTAGTGATGTTTCAATATGAGAATAAAAACAAACATATAAAAAGCTCAGGAATTCCATCCAAGGCAACATGGAGTGATATGAAAAACTACACTTGGGGAAATGCACCTAAAACATGGGGTGACTATAAAGAATCAGAAAAGTATGAGGAGATTGTAAATATTGTTGGTTTAGAAAATAAACGGGTTGATATTCTTCATTTAGATTCTGCATATAAAACTGGAGTTAATGCATTTATCACTAATGATAAGGATGACATTTTATCTTATAGAGATAAATTAGAAACAGCACTTAAAATAAAATTTTTTCATACATCTGAAATTGATGATTTAATTTTGTTTGTAAAAAATACCTTATCCAAACAATAGCCCAGCACTACCCCATCCCCCACCCTATAGCAGCCCTGCACACCCCTTCGCTGCTGTGGGGCTACATAAGATTACATCATCAGATTACTTACACTAGAAGACACACCCCGCCAGCGGGCGGGGTGGTCGTTTTTTGTTTTATCCGTTCTTAAAATGTCTTGACTTCTTTTAAAACTCGGAGGTAACATAAGCGCCAACATCAACCGGATGACTTCATCATAAAGTTCGCACCTTTAGAAGAAATCCCAACACAAAGAACATACACCGATGGAATCAACAGACCGCAAGGTTCCTGTGTTGACGCTCTATAAACGCATGGGGCTTTCTTACAACGCAGGCGCACTCTTAACCCAAATCCAATATTGGTATCCCCGTCGAGACCCAAACAAGGGCTTTTACAAGTCTTTTCCCCAATGGTTCGACGAGCTTTATCTCAGTGAAAGCGAAATCCGCACCGCCCGTACTCAGCTAAAAAAATTCGGCGTGATCGATTATCACGTTGGCTCGCATCCCTACTACGGTCAAGTCACCTATTATGAGCTGCATCAGGATGTGCTTGATAAGCTAATCAAGATGCAACGGGCAGAGCTAAAAGCTCTGCAAAAAGGGCAAATGCCGCTGCAATACAGCCAGCCGAAACCGCCTACCGTTATTAAGCTCGAAGACTTGATTCTCCCCGCCTGTTTAGCCAGCTACGATGCTGGGCAAATCATGGCAAAACTTTCCTTACTCAGTACCCCACCGAAACAAACCCCCAGCGCCGCCCAATTGGTGTTGGATGCTTTGGCAGCCTATGCGGCTGAATTGCGCTATCGTGATGATAAAATCCGCAAGCCCTTAGACAGCTTGGTTTTTATGATTGATAGGTTCAACAGTCATGAACTCAGAACCGATGGCGCAAACAACGTCCGGCAACAACGCCAACGCTTAGCCGCTAGCAAAGCCAACCCCTCCCAGCACAAAAACCCCAAAAAACCGAAAACACCCCCGCCCATGCTTGACCTTAAAAATGCTTTAAGAGGGAGGGCGCACTGATGGATTATCCAGCCGTTATCGCACGGATGAAAAACGCAGGCTTTGCGCTTAACTTGCACCCACAAGACCCCTGTCAATTAGTGATTGGCAATTATCAGGGGCTAAACGATAGCCAAAAAACTTTTATCGAACGCCACAAAGCCGCGTTGATAGAAACCCTTGGCGGGGTGAAGTTGTGGGATTGGGAGCAAGACCAAGGCTTAAAAGGCGCACGCTGGGGCGCACACATTCATGGGAAGGCGCAAGTGCTGGACTGGAGAACCCCGAATAATCAGGACTTTTGTTATCAGGATGTGAAAGGCGTATTGCGCCAACTTTGGCGAGATTATCCCGTCACTCAAGTGTTTGTAATCGAGAGGAGGAATAGGGCATGACATGAAATAAAAAACTGTAGCGCGACTATCGAAGTTCGCACCTCCGATAGCCGCTAATCATTCACCCAGCCACAAAGACCACTGCTGAACGACTGCGCGCGATTTTAGCACACAACTATAACCTGCATCAAAGTAGGCAGTGGTCTCACAACCTGTGAGAACAACATGACCGATTTAAAACCTTTGCCTGAAAGTGGGTTTTTACAAATCCACGAATTTGCGCAAATTTATATCCCCTATAGTAAATCCAGTATTTACCGCCTGATTAAAGAAGGCAAATTCCCCCAACCTGCTAAACGCTATTCCGCCCGCCGTGTCGCTTGGGCTGTCCAAGACTTGCGCCAATGGATGCAAGAAATGGGTTATGAAATGAGTGAGGGGGTATAAGCCATGCCAAAGCTAAAACCAACGAAAGTTGACCTTAAAATTCTCAAACAAATTCCAGAAGGCAAATATGTGAGCGCTGCCTCATTGTGCGCAGAAGAAACAAGCCAGCGGGCATTGTCCATGATAGAGGGGCGCTTAGAGCTTCTCCGCGAAGCGGGCTATTTAATCCAAGTTGGAACAGATAAAAACGGCAAAGTCTATGAAAAGACAGCGGTTAAGGGTGAGGGGGAATAAGCCATGTCAACTGACTTTGATTATATCAATACCTTCTTAGATAAACACCCAAAAGGAACTCCCCTAGAAATTCCCTTAACAACTGTGAATGGAAAACGCTTGGTTGATATGACAGTTCGTGAAATTGAAGACTTGGCGGCCGACTTAGTTGAGAAAGGAAATCCAACCGGACTGCCCATTAAAAAGGTTGAGGTGCAATCATGAGCGTCTGTGATACCTGCCGATTCAATAAAAACCTCGACAGCTTAACCCCCAGCGCCTGTGATACTTGCATGGCAGTAGAACACGAGCTATTTCAGCCGCCTTTTTATACCCGCCCAATCAGCCTGCGCGAATTGACCGCGCAGGACATGCAATCTCTCGATAATTTAATGGCAGGTGATTTATGAAAACTTTGATGCTGATTTTTTTATTATCCAGTCCTGTGAATGCGCTCGAAAATAGCAAGCCGGGGTTTGTGATTCAACACCCTATCAGCCGCATGAACTGCACCGAGGTGCTAAATAATATCCGCCGCTGGAAAAACCAAGGCTTTGAAGGCGCGGCCGAGGGTTTGCGCCGCGATGCCATCGAGGCGTTTCAACAGCGCGGTGAGCCTTGTCCGGCTTTGCGTCAAGGTGGTGAGCTATGAGTGGTTGCACACATCCTTGCGAAAATTGCACTTGCCAACCGCCCTTAGATGACATTGAAATCAAACAAGGCGGTGAGCCGTTTCCTGGCCTTAGCCCAGATGAAATATACGATGGGCTAATGGGCGCACTTGAGGAAGAAGAGCATGATTGAGAAAATTGTTTTTTGGGGTAAAGCTGCCTTGTTATTTCTCGGTGGTCTTTATGTGACGATGCTTATATATGTCCATTACATCAAGCCCCAGCCTTACCCATCCGCACTAAATAGCCATGCCCAAATTGAGGTGCAATCATGATTATTCGTTATGGCTTGTTATTGCTGGTTTTCGGTTTCGGCTATGTGTTCATTTCCGATGCTTATCAGCGCTTGGATACCACTGCATCCATCACGCCTGTGGTGGTGATTATCGGCACGCTGTTGTTGTTGGGTTTATTGGCTTTGGGATTTAAGTCGGGCTTTTTTGCCTCGGTACAGCAGAGCTTTAAAAACCGCCAAAAAGCTTTAAGCGAGAGCGAACAATTGGCGACTTTATCCCAAGCCCGCTGGATTCATGCGGCGGTTTGGATGTTGGTTTTGTTGTCGGTGGTGCTGACTTTGGTTTGGGCTTGGAAAGCACCGGATGATAATTTGGTGCGCTGGTTTTTCTGCCTTGGTTTCATTGGCATGGTTATCATGCGCGATAGGATTTTACCCGCAGCGGTCAACGCTTGGCAGCAGGGCAACGGCTTGTTGTTGGGTTTAACCATTGTCGTGAGCCTTGTCACTACGGGGTCTTTATTGGGTACGTCTTTGTTTGAGTTGGTCAACGAAAGTGGCAACGGGGCACAAGTACGGCTGGAATCCTCAGCCCCAGCACAAGCTTTAGACAATGAAATAAGCATTACCCGTGAGCGTTTGCGCGGCATGGCAACCTTTGCCGATGCCGAAAAAGCCCACTCGGAAACACAGGCACATAATCAAAGCGTGGCAGCGGCGCAGGCAAAAACGGCGGAGATTAAGCAGCAATTAGCCGCTTTAGTGCCCCCCAGTTTTCCTAGTCGCTTTTCCAAGTTTATGCACAGTGATTGCAGCCCCAAAACCGATGGTAATGGGCTATTTTTTCGTACCAAGGCGCGGCAGTTGTGCCCCGAATGGGAGGCAATGAGCGCCGCGTATCAGCAGCAAAAATCAGCACTAGAGGCGCAGTTGCCGACGGCGTTGTTTAGCGGCACAGATTACGCCGACAAGCACGCGGAATATAAGGGCTTGCAAAACCATTTGGTGAAGCTTGAAAAGGATCGGGCGGCGTTGTCTGAAAGTGGCCAGGGCATCAAAAGCCAGTGGAAGGCTGAGGATAGAATGTTGTCTCGGTTTTTCGATGTCAGTGCTGAAACCGCTAGTTGGTTGAAGTGGATGGTCTGGGCGTTTATTTTTGATTTAATCGCGGTGATTGGTTTAATCGTGGCGCAGATGCTGCGCAACATCGCAGGCGGTGACAAACGCGCTGAGAATCGGCGGGTTTTGCGCGGGCTTGAGCTGTTAGGTGTGGATGCCTCTGCTCATATCAAGCAGGCGTTAAGCGGTGCTTTTGCTGTCGGTGCTGAGCCTGTGCCACACGCCAAAACCGCCCCGCAATTGAAACAAGGCGGCTGGGTGCAAACCGATGGTTTGGTACATGCGCACGCCGATGAGGCGGTACTCAATTCGGGCGCAGCGGCGGCGCTGGAAAAAATATCACCCGGGTTGATTGATGAACTCAACGCGCTGCACCGCAATAGCGCTGCTGACCCAAGCGCGGCTGGTGTAGGCGCGGCTGGTATAGGCGCGGCTGGTATAGGCGCGGCTGGTATAGGCGCGGCTGGCGAGGATGGTATTGTCTACAAAGATTATGAGCGTGTGCCCCCTTCTTTGTCACAAGTTTCTGGCAAAGGACGGGTAGGCTTTGTAGACACTTGCAAGGATTGTGGCAGTGATTTTATTGTGCGCACTTACAACGCTTGCCGCTGTAAAAGTTGTGCTGAAAAGGCACAGCTAACCTACAGTAAAAATCGCAAACACTAGCTGCTTTGTCTCGGTTTAACTTTTCGTTAAGCCGAGGCTTTAGGCATTTAAACTGCTTGTTTTTATAAGCGCCTTTTATATAAATTTTGGATTAAAAATAATGTCACTTGAAACCCTATTAGATATTGAAGCACTGGCAAAAGTTGGGGAACAATCAGCCCGTGAAACCGACCTTAAAGCAGCCGAGTTAGCCGTTATGTTTAAGCAAATTAGACATATAGCTGCTAAGGAGTTTAATAAACAGGATCGGAGGCAATTAAAACAAAGATAAATCGACTAAGGGGCATTAAGCCCCTTTTTTTATGGGAATAGGTTTTGCTGTGGTTCGGGATTGGTTTTTATTGGTTCACCGGGGAAAGGTTCGGACATTATTTCGGTTTCATAATGGGTTTTGGCAGTGGTTCCACAGTGATTGCAGACACTATACACTTTTGAGGAATAGCTCTGTTCTGTTTGCAAGGTGCTGGTCATGTCTTTGGACACAACAGTCATGGGCTTTAAGCATTTAGGACAGGTCAAACGCATTTTAAAACTCTCGATTGTCAGGGACTTTAAATGTCAGATGGTGGCGCACAGGTAAATATTCATTTATTTCTTGCCATTGTTGTTGGTAGGGTACAACTTCTTGCTCGTAATTCATAATCAAAATCTTGTGTAAATCACCTGAGCCGCCGGTATTGGTCGGCATCATGCCCGCCAGTTCGGGGCGCACCCGCCAAGCTTCCAAAACCGCGCTTTTTGAGGCGTTCAGAAAGGCAATAAATTCGGCACTTTTGCCGTCGAGTTTGCCAATAGGAATCACTTTAACGTGCTTTTCGGCTTCCATGTTTTTTCCCAAACCAATATGTGAAGATCTAAAATTGCCCACGCCTTTGGTTTTGCGCAAATCTGCCTCAAACTTTCCCCCCGCTTCTTTGCTTAGCCCAGAGGTCACAAAAAGATTGCCCATATGTGCGCCGTTTCTGAAAAATCGACGGGGGAATAGGGTCACATCTTCACCCAATAAAATGGATTGAATAGCGCCGTGCCAATAGGGCACACCGTAAATTGTTTGGTTGGTTTCGTAGTCGGCTAAGTGGAATATTTCACCGGGTTTGAATTTTGTGATAGTGCCATCGGTATTAAGCCAGCCATAACCGCCTTCGGTGAGTTTGCGGACATTGATAGCGGGGACGTGTTTTGCCCCGACAACTTGCCCAACGCGATTGCGTAAAAACTGGATATAGGCATTGCCCATCGTTCTAAAATCAATACTGGCTTGCCTGATTAGGCGTTGATTTAATAGCGTGTTTGGCTCCAAGTGCTTAAGCAGCATATTGGTGGTGAAATGCGGCAAGGTCGTCTGTGTTGGGTGCGCTCTGGTCAAATCAGACAAGCCTTTGAGGCTGACGGGGGGCACATAGTATTGCCCATCATGCGAGGTAAATACGCCTAAATAGTCGCTAATATGGCTGACATCAACAGCCGACGTGGGGTCGCCAAATTCTAAAAATACATCATCATTCATTGTCATAAACCGTATAGGTGCTGTGTGTCATATGTTGGGGATTCATGTCTTCGCACATGAAGGCGTGCATGGTTGCCCATGCCTCGTCACCATGCCCCACTTGTTTGTGGTTTTTGTGGTCGGAGGCGTAGGTGATTCGGTTATGCTTGGTGGTGGTTTGTTTGACAGTTAAGAATGCCAAGGGTAAATCGGTATCATTTTCGTCATATTCAAAGCGGTGTGCGCGGATGACCGCTTGGGCTTTTTGTACCATTGCGGTTTTATATTCGATATCGTATTTAATACGGATCACATCGGGATAAATTTTTTCAACAAAATCACCGACAAAATAACCAGGTCCAGTGCTATCAATTTCTAAATGTTCAACAGAATAGATTTCTGTTAGATTTTCAATTTCATTGCATTGGTCGGGGGCTTTTTTGTGTCGCCATACCAGCTTTTCTAGCATTCTGAATTTTTCTTCTATGCCCGCAGGTTTGCTGAGTACCACGGCGCTGGCATTGTCACCTGTGCCTGCGGGGTCATAGCCGATTGTTACCGGATTGCTGCCATAAGGGCGATCATCTTCAATATCAAAATCTAGCCATTCCCTTGAGTCCACAGCGCAGGCTAACAGGTCGTTTAGGTCAAACACCGATTGGCTGTCGTCAATAAACTCGCACTCATAGACCACCGCAAACAGCCGTGGGTCTGGGGTTTCTTGGCGTAATTGTTCAAGGTCTACTTTATCCCAACCCATTTCTATGGCGTGGTGTATGGTACAAGCACAGCGCCAGATACCATCATCATCTAAGCGTCCTAACTTCATTGCATCTAAGTTATCAACTTTGATTTTTACGTCTTTGTTAAAGCGGGTATAGCGCTCACCGCTCCAAATCAAATAAGCCTCATGACTGATGGCGGTTGGCGAGGAAAAATAGGTTTTTTTGAAGTCTTTTAGGGTTGCCATTGGGGCGGCTATTTCTTCCATTTTTTGGAATTTATAGGTCTTAAACACTTCATCAAAATAGACATCACCCGAGCGGCTATCGGCAAAGGAATTGGGACTTAAAAAATGCAGTTCTGCACCGTTGCTGAGTTTGATGGGGTTGCCTGAAAGTTCCACATCAAAATGCCGCTTGGCAATGACGCTTATAAATGATTTGAATACCTCTGCTTGAGCGCGGGTTGATGAGATAAAAATTTGATGATGACCTTTGGTTGTGGCAGTTTTAAAGGCTTCATAAGCAAAGGTGAAGGTTGCACCGATTTGCCGTGATTTGAGAATAAAGCGCTGACGTTTGGTGTTTTCATCTTCACCAGCTTTAATCCAAATACGTTGGTGTGGGTAGAGAATATCGGCTTCAAATTGGCTAAAAGCATCCTCGCCTATGTCGTCAATTTGGTTTCGTTTTTTCTTGGGCTTACGCTCGCCCTTTTCTTGTTTTTGGCTTTGCCCTTGTACCGGGCTATCGCCCCGTCGTACCGATTCGACTTTTTCAAGTTTCAGCATGATGTCGGCAAGTCTGTCCATTTTTTTAGTAATGATATGGACTTGTTCTATATCGGCGCTTTCTAGTTGCTCCAATAGGCGGTTATAGGCTCGGCTAGTGGCAAGCAATGGCGCTTCGGGTAGCTTGAGTGCTGCCCACTCGAATTTGTCCCGCCATTGGTAAACCACGCGCTCGCTATTGATGTTAAGTTTTTTCGTAATATCTGCGATAGGCACACCCTCAAGCCACAACGCCCGCGCATCATTTACGGTTTTTTCTGAATAAGGCATAGCAATGAATTTTAAAGATTATTATGTCTATTGGCTGGGGTTTTTTTCCTATATTCAAAAGGTTAGGAAAAAAGGCGCTTGTTTTGTATCGTTATAATTGCGTTAATACAGCCTAACTTAACTGTAATTATTGCGAGATATGAAGCACAAGAACTGGTACACCATGAGCGCAGAAGGTCGCCAAGCCAATATTGATATTTTTGGCGTGATTGGCGGTTGGCGCATTAATGTCAACAGCTTTGCTGATGACCTAAAAAACTTGGGTAAAGTGAGTGCTATCACTGTTCGTTTAAACACCCTTGGAGGGACGTTCTATGATGGCTTAGCCATTTATAACTTACTCAAACAGCACGATGCTGAAGTCACCGTGCGCGTGATGGGCTACGCCTTGAGCATGGGCAGCTTGATTATGCTCGCCGCTGATAAAGTTGAAATGTCCCAAAATGCTTTGGTGATGATTCATAGAGCGCAGGGCTTTGCGCGGGGTGATGCTAAAAACATATTAAAAGGCGCTGAAGTGCTGAAAAAGCATGAAAAAGCGGTCATACCTGATTATCAGCAGCGCCTAGGTAAGACAGAATCCGAGGTGTTGGCTTTGCTTGATTCTGAAACGTGGTATACCGCTAACGAAGCCTTAGATGCGGGCTTAATTGATGCGATTACCGACCCTATCGACCTTGAAAAGTTCAAACCCGAAGATGACAACGACAGCGGTGAAGCACCAAGCAATAAAGCCAGTCTCTTAGCCCAGCTTTTTGGCGCACCCCAACCCGAATTATTAGCCCAGCATTTTCAAGCCAGCCATGCTGATGGCGATCTCCAAGACAACCACATTCCCACTATGTTGCAAAGCTTAGATAAAAAAATCCAAGCCATGCAGCAAACCATGAGTAAACAACCGATGGCGGAAGAAAACAACGAAGAGCTAGACCAAGCCAAAGCGGAATTAAAAGCAGCTAATGAACAATTGGCAACGGCAAAATCTGAAGCACAAGTTGCCAATGAAAAATTGGCAGAGGCAGAAAAACTCGTAGCGGAATTAAGCACACCGGATAACAGCACTCACATTCCTGAAAATCAGGGCGGTGCTGATGATTTACCAAAATACACTTATTAGAAGGTCGCACAATGACTCCAGAAGCCTATCACGTCGCTAATCAAATATTTAAAATCGTTCAAGAAGTTTATGGCTCTCACGTAAAGCCGGGGATGCAATTTAATGTGACCCCAGAAATTGCGCAAGAATTGGTCAAGGCTTTTCAATTAAGCAATGCCTTTTTGAAAAAAGTTACCATGAAAGGCAAGCGCGAAAAAGTGGGCAAAATTGTGACGATGGATGCCACAGGGTCTTTATCCAAAAGCACCGGAACCGATCAAGGTGCGCCTTATCATTACCGCCGTCCAAGTAATCCCATTGGCTTAAGTGAGCGTGAATATCGGCTGCATGAAAATGAATCAGATGCGCTTATCGACTGGGACACCATTGATGAATGGGCGGGTGAAGCTGAATTTTATCCCCTGTTTAGAGAACTGTTAGTTCAAGTCCGTGCTGCTGATTTATTGCGTAAAGCTTGGAATGGTCAATTTCGCGCTAGCCATACCGACCCTGTGACATTCCCACTGTTACAAGATAACCAGTCCGGTTGGATTCAATACATGATTGATGTAGCACCAGAACAAGTGCTAGGTATTACGCCTAACGCGGCATCTCCTAATGGTTATGATATTGATCCTATCCATGTTGGTGAGGGCGCAGGGGATAACGGCTTTGAATCTTTAGATCAACTGGTTCACTTGATGGAGCAACAGATGTTCCATGAGTATTTCCGCAACAAACCCTTAAGCACTCGCGCTATTGTCGGCTCTAATCTCATTCTGAATGAAACCGGAGGCTTGATTGGTGACACTCAAACCCCTTCGGAACGGTTGGCATTACAAACCATTCTAAAAAACCATGAAATCGGCGGTTTTAAACCTGAGCGCTCTAATGAGTTTCCCGCAAATGGCTTGGTTTTAACCGATCCTAAAAACCTGCATTACTATTATCAAAAAACCTCGGTTCGTCGCTCTTTAAAACAAAGTGATGAAATGAAAGGCATCGTTGATTATCACTATTGTAATGAAGGCTTTGTTATTGGTCATATCGAAGGGTGTGCTGTTGCTCATCCCGATGCCTTGCTATTCAAAAATGCTAGTGGTGACTGGGTTCCTTTGAGTGATGTGACTTGGAAGAAAGCAGCATGATAGGCAGTCAATTCATTAATAAGCATCGTCAAAAAATTGAAGATGTCAATAAGCCCGTAAAGCGTAAACCTCGTGATGGTTTGTTAATCCCCGAAAATGCCGCCCCTGATTTCAAAGTCTGGCTGGTGTCCGTTATCGCTGATAACAAGTTGCTCAAGGCAATGCCTAATCACGATGACCGTGATAAAACCAAGCCGGATTTGGTTGCTAAATATAAAAACTATTTGATCCAATGGATGGCATCGGAACAACAGCATGAGAACCAAGTATTGCTATTTAATCTGGTTTGGGCGGCGGACATTCAGGACTGGGATTGGATGCTCGAACTCGCTGATTATGCCGTTGTCAGTGAGCAAGATTTAAGCGCGATTGGCTTCACTCGTAATGCGGCCACCTTTGCCGCAGATGCTGTGTTTCAAGTCGCAGATACTGCCCAAAAATCCAACTCTGAGCCGTTGCCAGTTTTTACAGAAATTTTCGAGCGCGTGGATGCGGGTACATGGTCAATTAATGAATCCTTCAGCGCCTATATTTATCGCTTAATGGGTATTTTACTCATGGAGAGCGAACCGGAAAAGGCGCTGGTCTATTTGGAAACAGCGACAAAACTTAAACACGATATTGGTGTTAAAACCCGTATTGATTCACTGACTAAAAAACTCGCTAAAGGTAAATGATGAGCATTAATCGAGAATATTTCGAGCAACGGACAAAAGAGCGTTCAACTTGGCTGGGCGTGGTTGGTTTTCTGGGTGCAGTCGGTTTTACCGTTTCGCCAGAAATGACCGAATCCATTATTGGTATCGGTACAGCTTTAAGCGGTTTGATTTTTAGTTTTACACCGGACAAGTCTTAGGTCTCCTTAGAGCCACGCTTGTGTGTGTTTGCGGGTCTTAGCTGACTCCAAGCCTCTCAGGCATACACAAGCGTTTTTATTATGCCAGCAAACGATAGCAACACATTAGAGTTAATTATCCAAAGCCTAGATAGTTTGGGTGATCGGGTTTTACAAATTGATTCTAAAGTTGGTGAAGTTTCAGACGAAGTAAAAACACTAATTAAGCTGCAAGAGCGTCAAACAGCGTCAGAACAGCGACTAGACCGAATGCAAAAAGTGCTAGATGAGCAAAGCGATGTTATCGACACATTGAAAACTGAAGCCGAGCAATGGCGCTCTTTTAAAAAAGCGCTGGCTTGGGTGTTAGGTATCGCTGGAACGGTAGTGGGCGCTTGGATTAGTAAAAAACTGGGGTGGCTGTAATGCCAACCGCTCCAGATTTTTCGACAGAAACACCAGACAGCTTGATTGTCTCAGACACGGATTTTTTTCCTGAGTTGTCTTTGCAAGCTTTGCGGGATTATTACCGCGTTGATAACACCGAAGATAAGCCGCTTTTAGAAAATTTACGCTTGTCTATGTATGAGGTGGATGACGAACTGATGGGCTGGGTTTGTGATCAGGTTCGCATGGGTTTCTTTTTATTATCTGAGTTGCCAAAACCTGCGGTGATTGAGCTATACAAAAGCGCGGTTTATTCCAAGGCAGCGGCGAAAAATTTGGCACATTATCGCAATTATGACACCACCCATGCTGCCAACGATAAAGCCCAGCAAATGGCGGCAATGGCTGATAGTTACGACGAACAAGGCAATAAATGTATCAACATGATACGCGGTGATGAAAACGTCACCATTAGCTTGATATGAAGCGTAAAAGCGAGCTGCTAAAGCAGTGGTTTATTGATTCGGGTTTGGTCGATAGTGAATCGGTACAAGTCTGGGAAATCGGCGGCGGTTTTGTTAGCCCTGGTAGTTTGGATAAAACGTTTGTTTTGACCGTTGAACCCAGTATTCATTTATTGCTTGGGGCTTTGCCCATCGACAAAGAAGCGCGGGCGCGGGCGGTTTTAGCTATGTTTTTAGCCCATTATGAGGGTGAGACACAAGTCGATTATGAGAGTGTGCCACTCAATAATGGCACAACTAATTTATCGTTTTATTTTGATATTAAGCAGTTAGAAAGCAGTAACACGGATGGTGACGGGGCGCAACAAATCGCCATTTGTAGCGAGGCGGTAGAAAGTGACTGGCTGGATTATCCGTGGCAGAAACTGACGAATTAGATTTTTTATTTGAGCGCACACGACCTGCAAAGCGCAGGCAGGCGATCAGAAAAGGGCTGGCGTATTTGCGGGATGTCAATCGCAAGCGCATAACCCAGCAGCGCAACGCCGATGGCAGCAGCTATACGCCACGAAAAAACAAGCGCCGCAAGCGCAAAATGTTGACAGGTTTTAGGCGTTTATTGAGAGCAAGAAATGTCACGGGTGACAGGGGCTATTTGAGCTATTCAGGTGCAAGTACCTTGGCGCTTATCCATCACTTGGGGCGTGTTGACCAACAGGGGTTAAAAATGCCTGAGCGTGAGTTGCTCGGAGCTAATGATGACGACTGGCAAGCGGCTATCGACATCATGATTGAGGTGCTTTTGAGTGAATAGCGAACAACAACAGCAAGCAATGGCAGAACTAGGACGGCGTTTTTTGATGTCGTGCTGGCAAGGTGAAATCGTCAAGTTTCGCTTGCTTGCGGGTGTGCCACAGTGCCGCGTTGAGTATGCAAAAGGCGGTACAAGCGCTTGGCTTAATACGTTCGAGCATGTGGGCTTAACGGCTGAGCATGTCGGCAAGCAAGGTTTAGTCATACACCCCGCTGGCGGTGATGAAATCGGATTTTTAATGGGTGTGATATGCACAAAATCATAACAGACAAAGTGGGGCTTGCCGCCTGTATGAAATTAGGCGGGGCAAAGCTTGTCAGTGTTGGAAATAACAATTTTGAATTTGAGAGCGAGAGAGACAAGAGAGCGTGGCTAATTGAATGGGCAAACAGTCCATTTAATCAATTTAATCAGGAGTTGATCCAACTCCAAGACCTGAAAAGGAACTCTATATGACCACTTCTGCTGAGTTAGAAACTCATTTACAGTCTATCGGTGAAGCCGAAGCCGCCCATACCGTCGCCCTGATTAATGCCTTGATTCAAGGCTCTATGGATTTGCACGATGTCGATTTTGTCGCTTTGCAAGCCAAGGTCACTAACTTAAACACTTTATTGGATGGTGATCCAAACACTGAAGGTTATCAAGCTTTTGAAGCTTTGATTGCCCGTGTTACCGCTAATGAAGGCGCTGTTGCGACTTTACAAACTGATGTTAGCGCCGCACAAGCAGCTATCACTGCTTTGCAAGGCTTGGTTAATGGCTTAACCGCTCAAGCAGCGGATTTTATTACCCGCGCCGAATTGGCAGCCAAAGCAACCGCACAAGGCACAGCTTTTGTGAATGCTTTGTGGTCAGAGGCGGGTAAAACTCCACCAGCGGGTTTAGCCAATCCTGACGGCACTACCACCGTTTAATATGTGAGGGGTCGGGGCAATGAGCGACGATTTTAGTTATATAGGTGAAGCAATGGCGGCGCATCTTAGCGCCTTTGTTGCCGAGTCTGCCATTGCCCCCGCCCCAAGCACATTAGATGAAAAGCTTGATTTAATTATTGATAAATTAAGTCAAGCAACGGCTGTTAGCCCTTCTTATTATTCAGCGCCAGCAGCACAAATTAAGACCGTTAGCCGAATAAAAAGCACCTTGCCCCCAGTCACTTTTGATGCAGAAACCGGCGAAACCTTGACCGATTCAAGCTACATCGAGCAATTAATCAAGTACGCCATCACCACGGCAAAAAATGAGTTGATTATGCGCCCGGTGCTTGGTTCATGGCTGCACTTATCCAAGGGCAAAGCTTTAAGCGAAACTAACTTATTACAAATTTATGCAGCCGTTGCCGATGCGCTGAAATTTATTGCGCATTATTTCACTTTAGATAATGTCAGCGCTGCCATTAGCGACAACAACTTAATTTTAAATATTCAAGGCACAGATTTAGACGGCAAGGGCATTGCTACAGGTGTTGCCTTATGAGTACCTTATTAGCCATTGATTTAGCCAATATGCCCGCGCCTACGGTGTTTATGTCAGTTGACTATGAGACATATTGGCAAGGGCTAAAAGAGGTATTTAATGCTCAGCAGCCGTTGTTATTAGACGATAATCAGCAGCCCGTGATTGCGCCAGCACAGTTGTTAGAGACGGATAACGGTAATTACTGGGTAATCCCCGCAGACGATAACGCTGGGCGCTTTGATTTACGCTTGCCGCTGGAGCCGGTCACACGTTTGCTGATGACTAAGGCATATGATGACAGCTTAAAAGCGGCACAATTTAACCAAGCCATTCGGGATATTTTGCCTGCTTATGCGACGGGCGATGACTTAGACCAAATAGCCTTGAGATTCGGCACAACACGGCGTTTAATTCAAGCCGCTACAGCCAACACAGCGGCGGTCTACGAAGACGACGACAGTTTGCGCCGGCGTATGTTATTGACCCCAGAATCACAAAGCGCAGGCGGTGCATCTGGTTGGTATTTATCTCATACTTTAGATGCCGATAGCCGCGTTAAAGACGCGATGATAACCAGCCCTGAACCTTGCGATATTGTCGTGACGGTTTTATCGACTGAAGGCAACGGCACGGCTACTGCTGACTTATTGCAAGTTGTCTCTGATGCCCTACATGACCAATACACCCGCGTACAAGGCGACCGCATCACAGTACAAAGCGCTGAGATTGTCGAGTACAGCGTCACCGCTGCCATTGTTTTCTATCCAAACGTGTCAAAAGAGCAAGTGATAGCCAGTGCTAGAGCCGCATTTGAGGCTTTGCGGGCGCAAAATGAGCGCTTAGGGCACAAGGTTTCCGAGTCCGCTAACAAAGCTGCATTACATCAAACGGGGGTCTATGACCTAACGCTTGATATTGAACAAGATATAGGCATTGGCGCTGAGCAAGCGCCGTTTTGCACCGCTTTAAACCTCAATGATGATGGGGTGGCGGATGTCTAGTTTATTACCGAACAATGCCAGCAAGCTTGAGCGGGACATAGAAGCCCTACTCCCTAATAACTTAACCCCCGAAATAGTTAAACAATTGTTTGACCCGTGGGCGTGCCCTTTGGCGTTTTTGCCTTGGCTTGCCTTTTTCGAGTCTGTTGATGCTTGGAACGATGCCTGGCCAGAAACAACCAAGCGCAGCGTGATTGCCAACGCTCAAACCGTACACCGACATAAAGGGCTGGCGGGTGGTTTAACTGACAGCTTAGCCGCCTTGGGTGTTGAGTTGGATATAAAAGAGTGGTGGCAACAAGACCCCATCGGTGAGCGCGGAACCATGCAGCTCACGCTATGGATAACCGAAAACAGCCCAGCAATTGATAACGCATTTGTTGGCGATATTCTACGCACGATTGAGCAAAACAAGCGCCTGAGTATTCATTACACATTTAAGTTAGGCGTTGACTTTTTCCCGGCACAATTCGCCCTTGGGCTAAGCGCACAATTTCACAGCGCTATAAATATTCAAGCCTCAGCGAAGGCACAAGCACAAAGCCGTTTTAGCCTTGGTTTAGGTTTATCGGCGCAGTTCTTTTGCTGGCAAAAACTGGATCTAGTTGTATGAGTTTAGAGATATACCCAATCCCAACCTTTGCCGCTATGACCCGGGCGCTAAATGTGGCTAATGGCGGGGTTGCCTTACAAGGCAGATATATTCAATTTGGCAATGGGTTTCAATCTCTTGATATTGATGATGCCGGGCGTTCATTAACCGAGAATTTAGCCAGTCCGCTTGGGCGCGTGGTGGTCAATTATGCCGAACGTGTTTCTGATGTTCAATGGCGTTTAGAAGTCGATATAGCAGGACAAGTTGCTGATGATTTTAACTTATCTGAAATCGCGTTATTAGATGAAAAAGAGGAAACGATTGCCTTGTGGTCGAGTAATGACAGCGCGCTTTTTTCTGTATCGACGCAAATGGACAGCGTGTTGATTTCTATCAATCTGCTGTTTGCGACTTTGCCAGCCAATAGCCTTGATATTTTACATCAAAGCTTTCCTATTGGCGTATTGACCGCAAAAGCGGCGCAGTTAGATGAACAAATTGCCGCATTAGAACAACTCAAACTCGACATTGAAGATGAACTAGATAGCCCGCGTATTCGGGCAATTATCGGAGGTATTTTATAGTGCCAGACACATGCCCCACGGTCGCCAGTAGCGTTGCAGACATCGCAGCTTATGCAGGTCAAACTATCAGTGCGCGTATCGCCGCCGGTTTGCCGCCTGATGAGCAAGCAAGGTTAGATGCTGCACGCGCAAAAATCGAAGCTAAAAGAGCCGAATTTGAAGATGTCGTTGAAACAGCGGAAACCCTAGAGAAACAACAACGCATTAACTACTACAACGGAAATTATTAACCATGAGCGATCAAGTTCAAGCCCCTAAACTTCGCCCTTTATTTATTGGTGTGGCTAAATCACCAACGCAAGTCTTAGACGCTATCGGTGAAGCAAAAACCATCTTTAGCGTACCGACCACCGCAACCGTGGTAGGCGAACAAACAGCAACGCCGCTCTATTCGAGCTATATCAACGGTATTCGGCTGTTAAACACCTCAAGCGAGGCGTGCATTGTCGAAATTCGCAACAGCGAAAACAGCACCCTTGTTGACAAGCTTAGCGTAGAACCAGCCAGCGGTGATATTCCCGGCGTAGCCAAAGCGATTGATTTTGAATATGCCCCACAGCCGGGGCAAAGATTGACCATTGCCGTGGTTAAAAATGGTGCTAATGACACAGCAGATGACCCGCTTGCAGGTTCGGGCGAACTCCATGCCAGCGTTTTAGATGCGGGTATTGGCTGATGCTTGAGCAAACAATAAGAAGGGGGATGCGGGGGAATTTTCCCCGGGCAAAATCTCAATGCCCGCCTAGCCTAAAAACAGCGGCTGATTTACATGTGCTAATCAACAGCAATCAATTGGCTGATTATTTGGCTAATGATTTTAATCCAGCAGATCCGTTTTCGGTGAATTTGATTGCGCACAATCAGGCAGCGGCGCAGGCGGTAATTGATACCGGGGATTTGTTGGAGCAAATCGCCAGTTACCCCGAAAGCTTAAAAGAATGGTTTTCGGAAAATGGGGCAAAGCAAGCGATGGTTATTGGCTTAGATGACTGGACAAGCAGTGCGGCAATGGATCGGCTTTTTGGTGTTGCTGGGGCTTTCGATACCGCCCTATCTATCGCCGATATTGCCAGCTCAGGTAACAATTATATTCAAGTTGACAGAAAAGCAATTATTCTAAAAACACACAACCCACTTGATGATTTCCTTTCAAATTATGATCGTAGCGTTAGGTATATTGGGGATGATAGTTATCATGGTGAACCAAACTATTTTATTGGCTGGAAATTTCTTAATGGGTTTTCTCCAACTGTGTTTATGAATGGTTCTATCCCTTATCCAACGACCATTTATTACATCGACATCGGAGCGCGTACCGAATGAACTATGCCATAGTAGACAAAGACACAGGCAGGAGTTTAGCTTTTAGCTCAAACGACCGTTTTACCCTGCAAGCAGGTCAAAAATTCCACCCTGCACCCGATAACTTCACGCCAGAAAATGCTGGTGATTGGGCATTACAAGATGGCAGTCTGATCTATACCGGTCTCCCCACCATCTCCCACCGCCGCTTTTTAGACCTACTGGGCGATGACGCTATCGCCCGCATGGAACTGCTGGTAAAAATGCAAATCTTACCCAAGGGTGCGCCAGCAATCGGTAACGAGCATCTGGGTAAATTGATGATGGCTTATACCAAAGTCATCGGCGTAAAAATGGACGTGGTGCTAAACCCAGACCCCGGCGGCACGGTGTACCCACTTTTGTTGCTATGCGCAAATTATCACATTATCAACAATGAAGATGTGACCCGCATCATGAACAACCAAACCGCAGAGGAGGCAGCCGCAAATGTCTAATAATAATATCATTGATACCTCGCTGGCTTATGGCATTAAAACTGTCCGAGTCGAGAGCGACACAAAACAAATCACTGACTTTAATCGCTGGAGTATTACCGGTGTTATCGGCACGGCGGATGGTGCAGACGCGGATAAATACCCGTTAAACACCCCAGTTTTGCTTTATGGTGAAGCAGCCGAAGTTGAGGCACTGGGTAGCGCTGGCATGTTATCCGTTTATGCAAAACATGCTTTTAAAGCCAAGAAAAAACCAACCCTCTTTGTGCGCGTAGAAAAAGGCGCAGACGATGCGGCTACCGCCGTTAATATCGTCGGTGATGCAGCAGCAGGCACAGGCTTACATGCCATGATTAACGCCCAAAGTGTCACGGGCTTTTCTCCTCGCACTATTATTGCTCCGAAGTTAAGCGGTGATATGCAAGTTGTTCAAGCGCTATCAGAGGCAGCCGACCGCCTCGGTGCTCATGCTTATGTCGATATTAACGAAAATAACGACTCAGCCGCAATTACCGCCGCTGGCAATGATGCCATGAACCACAAACGCATTAACCCCGTTTGGCCGCCCGTCATCATTGACAGTGAGGAAGTGCCAAAATCAATCATCGACAGCTTGCTTGATGATGAAATCCAATTCCATGAAAGCACCAGCAACCGCCCAATTAATATTGACGGTTTAGCTTTCCCGGTGGATTTTTTTGAAGGTGATAGCACCTGTACTGCCAATAAGCTGTTACAAGTGGGGATTACGACCGCCATTCATTCCGGTAGCCAATATGTGAGCCATGGTATGCGCAACAGCTACCAGCCTAGCGGTGATGATGACAAACAAGATAAGTATCGCCACGCGGTGCGTATTGATGATGCCTTGCAGTTCTTACAAACCCAAGCCGTAAAACCACTGCAAGCCCGTAAATTAAACCGTGCCAATGTTGATAATGCCTTAATCAATGTTGAAAACGTCATCAATGGCATGGTTAGCCGTGATGAATTACCCGGCGGTCGAGTCTGGCTTGATGATGAATACAACTCAGCAGCAAGCTGGGCTGATAATCAGATCGTATTTTCTACCGATTACGCCATTCACGGCTATGGTGAAACCATTTATGTCACCTCTCAACGTAACACGGTTTATTTAAGCAACTATGTAAACCAAATCTTAGGGGCAAGCGATGAATAACAGCATTTACAAATATATCAAAATTGCCATTAATGGCACTTGGGTTGATAACGACAATATTCTGCTGACACCGCCGCCAATTTCAATGAAAACTGAAGACATCGAAGGTCAGTTTGTCGATGATGATGTCGATATTGGTGTGGAAAAATTAGCGCCAAAATTAACCATTGGTGGTCTGCCAACTTTGCTATTAAACGGTCTAGGTGTTTGTGCCAATGCGGGCATTACGATTCAGTATTACGCCGCAATTGAAGACCGCAACTGTGGTGTGTCCGTGCAAAAAGGCATCATTCAAGCGAAAGTAAAGAAACTGCCTGAAACCCAGTTAAAACCCGGAAAAATTGAAGGTGAGATTGAACTGGGCAATGTCACCCGCTTTAGTGAATGGCACGATGATGTGTTATTTCACGACATTCGTCCCAAAGAAGATCGGGTTTTTGTCGCAGGACAAGATATTTTAGGCGAATACAAAGCCAAAGCACTGGGTTAAAACGATGACTGACAAACTTGCTAATAAAAAAATTACTTTATTGCGCCCAGTCACTATTGACGGTAAAAAGCGCACTTCAATCACCGTTCAACGCCCGAAACCAACAGACTTGTTTGATATTAAAATGGAGTTGTTGATTAATAGCGATGTTGACGAGGGCAAAAAAGCACTGCTGCAATGTGCCTCGTTTGAAGATGGCGCCCCGATGGTTGTTGAACATTTAGATCAACTCAATCCAACCGATTTCTTTTTTTTAATCGCCGCGTTTTCTGAATTTAGTCAGCATATTGAATTGGATAACAAGCACGCAAACACAACCATGCCCTTGCTGCACCCTTTCAAAATGCCGAGTGAAAATAAAAACAAAGGCAAATTACGCAAGGTGATCAACATACAGCGCCCTAGCGTACCCAATTTATCTGGGTTAAACATGGCTGATGTTTTGAAAGGGCATGTCACGACAATGATAGCGCTATTGCAACGCTGCGCTACTTATGCCGACGGTTCAGAGGTGGGCACTGAGATTATGGAATGCTTGGATTTCGCCGATTTATTCAATGTTTGTCGGCGGTTTACCTATTTTTTAGATTATCCGGCATAACTCAACGTAATGCCGACAAAATCGACATCAGGCAATTAATATCTACTATTTGTTATCACTACAGTACCCCGCCGCCAGATTACGACCAGTCAATTGCTGACTTGGTGTTCTGGCATAACCAAGCCATTGACGAATACCAAAAATACCGCCTTAGACTATGAGTAACACCCAGCAAGCGCTTAATTTAATTATCGGTGCTTCGCGTAGCTCTCAATTCAAAACTGAGACACGCGGGGCGCAAGATGATATTGGGCGTTTGCGTGAGGAGATGCGCAAGCTTAAACAGCAGCAAAACCTATTAAAAGATTTTCAGTACAAAACTGAACAAGCCAAAAAAGCTGAAGCCAACCTTTTGGCGGCTCGCAAAGAGATGGAACGGCTGCGCCAAGAGGCTGCGCGCAACTCTGGTGATAAAATCAACAAGGATATGGGCAAGGCACAACAAAGCCTTGAACGCCTTGAACGTGCTTACACAGAAGCCAGAAAAGCTCAAGCAGCCAGTAACCGTACAGCCCGTGAAGCGGGTGTTAATACCCGCAATACTGCCAACGAAACCGAGCGCTTAACACAACGCCAGCAACAGCTTAGACGCGCACACCAAAACAGCATGGAAGCTGCCAGCCGTCAACGCGGGGCAATGTCAGGGCTTCGATCTGAAATCCTGCAATTAGGCGGTGCTTATTTAGGCTTGCAAGGCATTATCAGTGCTGGCAAATCTACCATTCAAGCAGGGCAAATTGCCGAGGGTTTAGACTCAGCTTTTAATGCCATTTTTAAAAGCCAAGAAAAAGCCACGGCTGAAATGGCTTTTGTCAGTTCAACTGCTAACGAGCTGGGGCTTGATTTAACCGTACTGGCAAACTCTTATAAGCTGTGGGCGGCATCAGCCGAAAACAGCAGCCTTGCTGGTTTCAAACAAAAAGAAATATTTTTAGCTGTATCCCGGGCATCACGAACTCTTAATTTATCTGCTGATGATACAGAAGGATCATTAAAAGCCCTGTCGCAAATGCTCAGCAAGGGCAAAGTGTCAGCCGAAGAATTAAACGGGCAATTAGGCGAACGGATGCCCGGTGCGTTGCAAATGGCATCTGATGCGATGGGCATGACCAAAGCCGAATTACTCAAGTTGATGGCTGATGGGCAATTAATGGCCGAGGATTTACTCCCCCGTTTAGCTGTCGAGATAAACAAAACCTTTGGCGGTGAAGCGCTGGCAAAAGCCCAAGAAACCTACACCGCCAACCTAAACCGCGCTAAAAACGAAGTACAAAATTTTCAGGCAGCCATGTTCCAAGCTGCCAGCCCCGCGCTCTCAGATATGATGAAAACTGGGGCGGATGCAGCTAAATATTTAACCACCAACATTGGTATGGTTAAAAATGGGGCAACTGCTGCGGGGATCGCTATCGGCGTAGGTTTGGGCGGATCTTTGCTGCTTGCTCAAACACGATTAATGATGACCTCGCTCGCAGCGATGAAAGCCACTGGCACATTAACCACCATGACAATTGCCAGTCGTGGTCTTTCGGCATCAATGGCATTGCTTGGTGGTCCTATTGGTTTACTCGCACTGGCAGCCGGTGGCGCTTATTACTTCTACCAAGAAAATGAGCGGGCAAGAAATAGCGTCGAGCTAGCTGATGGTAGCTTGGTTAGTTACAACTACATTTTACAACAAGCTACTGGCTTAGAGCATCAATATACTTTTGCCAACGCAAAAAAACGTGCAGAAATTCGCGCAGGTATTAGCGATTTATTGCTCAGTGCCGAGGCACACAGGGAAGAAGCCGGCGCGGTTTTAGAGGCTGCAAAAGCCAAGTTACAATCAGTAAAAAAAGAAGGTCCTGGTTTTTTTGAAAAATTAATGATGGGGGATGGCGGTGGGCAAAACCATCGTAACAACGTAAATTTTGCCACGGTAGACGTTGAAAATGCCATAGCTAATTTAAGGCGTGCTGGTAATACAGTAGACAAGCTACGGGATAAATTCAAAGGCTTAGATAACAAGCCCACAGGAACACCAGAGCCTCCTCCATTGCCAGCACCCCCAAGCTCGGGTGGCAAAAATGGCAAGGGCGGAAAAAAAACACCTAAACCGCAAAAAACCGAACCCCAAAAAGCCTTTGAGGCTTACGAATACGAACGCCTGCTAATGGAGCAAGGCGAGCACGCCGCCGGTCTTTATAAACTCAGTATTGATGGGGTCACAGGCGCACAAGCTGAAAACGTCCTTCAACTCAAAGAAAAAACCAAGGCACTACAGGAACAACAGCAAAAAGAACAAGAAGCCGAACAACTCAGAAAGCAAGGTTTAGAAACGCTTAATCAGAATCGTTTTGCGCTTGCTGCTGAAGAAATCGAGCGCGTAAAAGGTAAAGAGGCGGCGGATATTTATCGTCTGTCACTGAAAGGTTTAGGTGAAGAACAAGCCAAGGAATTGCTACAAAATGAGCGTTTAACCGCGCAAATGCAGGAAAAAAATAAGGTTAAAAAAGAGGCTGAAAAAAACCTTGTCGATCTGAATAAACAACTCAAATCCGAACGTATTTATTTAACCCAAGGAGCAAACGCGGCACGGTTATTCGAACTTAGAACAGCCGGTTATAGTGATAAATTAGCCAAGGCAACCATCGCAGCAGAGAACAATATCAGCGCCTTAGAAAAATGGGGTGATATTAATAGCACTGTGAGCGACGGCTTAGCCGATGGCATTATCAGCGCAGTTGAAACAGGCAAATTTGAGTTTTCTAGCTTAAAAGACAGCGTCAAGGATATGTTCAATAACATGGTCTTGCGCCCGGTTATTAACGCCATTATGTCACCTATCGCTGGTGGCATTACTAATATGCTTATGGGTGGCTCAAATGCCGCCCAAAATCTTATCGGTGGCAGCGGTAGTGGTGGTGGTTTTAGTCTCTCGAATTTGTCCAGCCTTTCTAATTTGACTGGTATCGGGGGTTATGCCTCGAATCTAGGGGCAAGCCTTCTGGGCGGTGCTGGTACACAACAAGCCGCCATGCTGGCAGCTCAGACAGGCAGTTTTGGTACACAAGGGGCAATGGCAACTTATGGCGCTTTAAATACCGGAACCAGTGGTGCGGCTGCCTTTGGTGGTGGCATGGGAGCGGCTGCCTTGGGTGGCTTGGCCGCTTTTGGGCTTAGCCAAAAATACGGTATCGGAGCGGGCTTTGCGGGTGGGGCAGCAAGTACCGCAATCGCGGGCGGCGTGTCGGCTGCGCTGGGCGGTGGAAGTTTTATGGCGGGTGCAGGCGCTACTTTGGCCGCTATACCCGGTATTGGCTGGGCTGCTTTAGGTCTTGGTGCAATTGCTGGTTCTTTATTCAAAGACGACGACAGCCCCCGCGCTCATTTAGTTGGTGATAAAAAACTGGAAGAAAACGATGGCATGTACCTTGCCGCCAATGCCTCGGAGCTATACGGGCAAACTTTCCAAGAAACGGGCAAATTAACCCAAGACTATTCTAGCCGTAATCCGTTCGGCAACCTCTACGCCGCTGCGCACGGTACGCACGATATTGGCGCACAAGCAGATAAGCGCCTGATTCAATCCCTTGCCCTCGATGAGCGCATGGGCCATTTACTTCATGGTTTAGCTGATGAAAGCGAAGTCGAACGCATCAAAGCCGATTTTGAAAATGTTGATCACAATGGGGTGGACGGTTTAGCTGGTGTGTTTACCGACCGCATTAAAACAATGGGCAAAGCCCTGCCTGATGTGATAGAGAATCTGATTGATTTTGAAGGTGAAACTGAAGAAATAACCGCCGCTATCGAGCAAATCAGCGCCGTATCAGCCACCAGTGTTCCGCTGGTACAAGGCTTAGGTTGGGCGCTAGGCGATACTAACGACGAAATCATCGCCAATACTGTTGCCTTGGCTCAATTGGCAGGCGGGGCGAAAGCACTCAACGATGCCAATGCCTTTTATTTTAAAGAGTTCTACACCGACACCGAAAAAAGCCAACGGGTCTATGGACAACAGGCAGGAGTGGTACTGGGCTTTAATCAGCGCATCGGCTTGGAAGGCGATGCCAGTATTGATACCCATGCCGAATATAGAGCTTATGTTGAAGGTTTGGATAAGACCACGGACGAAGGGCGACGGCTTTTTGCCGAGGCACAATCAGTCATCGCTGCGGTTGATTTTGTCGCTGACTCAGATAAAAGCGTCCATGAGATTATCGGGCGCTTACCCGAAGATGTAAAAGATATGGCACTTGATGTCGCAGCGGATACCAAAGCGCAAAACGAGCTGGTTATCAAAACGCTGTCTGAGGATGTCGATGATCTAGGTAGTGCCGCGCAAAACGCATCGGATACGATACAACAAGCTGCAAGCGATATTGAAACCGCAATGGAAAGTGTTGCCAATAATGCTAAAGATATGAAAGACAAGGTGTTAGCAGGATTGCGCGAGAACTATGGTGATATAGAGGACGATTTGTTAATTGATGTCTTCGGGGTCGATACGTTATGAAAATGAGCCTAGGCATGGTGGTCTTAAACCCAATCAAAACCTACCCACAGAGCATCAGCGACAAGATAAATTATATTTGGGACAAAGACACAGGCACACCGCAACCGGTGGGCAAAGGTGAGCGAAAAATCACCTTAAAAGGCGTTGTCTTTGATCATTGCGAGAATAAAAGCGCCGTAGTTGACCGTTTAAACGCCCTCGCTGATAGCATGACACCACAAACCTTGCTGGTGTTGACCAATTCAGGCGCAGCGGTAAACCTTGGGAATTGGTGCATCACCAGTTTAAGCCGTGACTTGTCCACCTTTATTGCGGGCAAACCTATCAAAAATGCGTGGAAAGTTGAGCTATTGCAACATGCCCATATCGCCAAAAAAACCAGTAACAGCAGCACCCCCAAAACAGCCAGCAATAGCCGTAGCACTAACAGTCAAAACGACAACAGCAATAATGGCAATGATTGGCTTCATGGCACATCGGGGCGCTCTTCTAATGTTTCAGACGATCAAGCAATAGCGTGGTTAATCTCGCAATGATTTACACCAGCAAAGAAGGCGACCGCCTAGACCTCATTTGTCACAAATACTACCATCCCGGCGCAGATAAACTTGCCGAATATGTGGCGAAAGTCTTAGAGCATAACAAGGGCTTAGCCTCCCAGCCTGCGGTGTTGCCACGCGGCATCACAATCGAGTTGCCTGATATTGAAATCGAAGCAAAAACAGCGGTGGTAAATTTATGGGATTGACTATAAAAATAGTCGTTAATGGCAAGGACAAAAGCGCCTTGTTTTCTCAGTATTTAAAACGGGTGCTGATTGAAGACTGGGACGGTATCAAAGCCGATAAACTACAGATCGTGCTAAACAACCAAAACGGGGCTTTAGCTTTGCCAGAAGCTAGTGCCAGCATCCAAGTTTTTTTTGATGATGTGGACATGGGCGCTTATGTGGTCACCACGCCCATCGAGCTAGATGCCAGCCAGACCATTGTCGGGCGCGGGGCTTATGCACCGAGTTTGCGGGTGAAAAAATACCGCGATTGGCACGAAACCACGCTAAGCAATATCATCAATTCAATTGCTAGGGAACACGGCTTAAAAGCGGCAATTAGTGCTGATTTAGCCAGCCAACTAATTGCACACCGGCAACAGTTCAATGAGTCCGATATAAATCTAATCAGCCGCCTTGGTACTGAGTTTGGCGCTATCGTCAAACTGAGCGCTGGGCGTTTGGTGTTTGTGAGTAAAAACGGGAAAACCGCATCGGGGCAAAGTTTGCCCATTTATACCCATAAACGCTTGGATAACGACTTATTGAAAATCAATCATGCAAACGGACATTTGTCGCTGAAAACGCAAGGGCAAGCACTGTATAAAGCGGGGGTGGCGCTGGTGGTGCAATCTAAGCAATTCAGTTTGAGTTATGCGCGGCATGATTGGCGGGTTGGTACAGGGTTTTTTACGCATGTACGGGGGAAAGTATGAGCTTACACCAAGGCGATTGCCTGCAAATTTTACCGACCTTAGCCGACAACAGTGTCGATCTAATTTTGAGCGACCCGCCTTATTTTAAAGTAAAAAACGAAGCATGGGACAAGCAGTGGGGCAAAGCCGAACAGTTTCTAGCATGGCTTGATGCGGTTGCCACCGAATGGCGGCGGGTTCTAAAACCCAACGGCTCGTTATACTGTTTCGCATCGCCGCAAATGGCAGCACGGGTGGAAGTGATGCTATCGAAGCGGTTTAATATCTTGAATAACATCATCTGGGCAAAAACCACTGGACGCTGGAGCAAAGCAAACAAGGCATCTTTGCGTGGTTTCTTTCCATCTTCGGAGCGCATTATTTTTGCCGAACATCATGGCGCTGATAACATCGCCAAAAGTGGGGCGGGCTATCAAACCAAGTGCGACCAATTACGTGGGTTTGTTTTTGAGCCGTTACGGGCTTATTTTGAATCTGAAAAGGTACGCGCTAAGGTTTTAAATAAACAGATACAAGACTGGTTTGCCGCTCATGACTTGCCGCGCTATGTCGTCGCCCGTCACACCTTCACCAACTCACAATGGGCGATGCCAACAGCCGAAAACTATCAGGCTTTGCGCCGTTGTTTTAATCAATTGGGTGTGGGTAAATACCTACGCCGTGAATATGAAGACTTACGCCGCGAATATGAAGACCTACGCTGCGAATATGAAGACCTACGCCGCCCTTTTTCTGTATCCCCTGAAGTCCCTTATACTGACGTTTGGCAATTTGACCCCGTGGCTTTTTACCAAGGCAAGCACCCCTGCGAAAAACCACAAGATTTGCTATCTCACGTTATCAACACCAGCACCAAGTCCGATGCCGTGGTGTTAGACTCGTTTATGGGCACAGGCTCCACTGGGGTGGCTGCTTTGGCAAATGGGCGGCGTTTTATCGGTATAGAACTCAATCAAGCCTATTATTCAACAGCAAAAGCTCGGATCGAACATCCCACGCCCAAGCCCTTGTTATTCCCCGCAATCCCAAATCAAAGCCAGTGTTCTTGGCTTTGATTTTTTCGCCTTTTTATCTGTTAGATTTTTTCCTAAAATCAACTCGTATCACGTTGGTTTTCTGTTTAGATTTCGGCTTATTTTTCTTGGCTTTGGCTGCCTTGGGTTTCTTTGTTTTAGGTTTGGCTATTTTTGTTTTGTTTGCCTTTAATTTCTTAGGCTTTGTCTTGACTTTGGCTTTCTTGGTTTCGGGCTTATTTACCGCTTTGCTGGGCGTAAATACAAAGCAATCCACCCCGGTTTGTTGTTGATGGAATAAAGGAAAATATTCACCTTGAAATTCGTCTAACTTTGAGCGCTGGGCATGTGAGAGTTTGCCTTGCTTGTCCATCCCGTCACGAATAAAAACCATTTCTGCCAAGTCGTCTAATGTTCCAAAATTTGCGATTAAAAACATGGTGTTTTTAATTTCGTGTTCATCGCCCGCGCCTTGCCAGTATTGTTTTAAGCTGTAGCCATCGCTGGCCGTTTTAATTACGCCCTTTAATTCGTTTAATACTTCTTTATCTTTTGCGCTTAAGTTGAGCTTTTTGGGGGCTTGTCCTTTTTCCCCTTTTGGTTCTTTTTCTTCTACTGAAATAATAAAACCGACATAGCGAGCATAACCATGACCTGAGGTATCAATGGCAATTTTTTCGCCTGTTTCTGTATTTTCAAGAAGCACCACATTAGTTAATGAGTTTTTATGAAATTCTGCCCACAAAACATCTGACATTTCCCAAAATTTATCAAGAGAATTAATAACCTCTTGATTATTTCCTGTGTATTTTTTGCCGCCGATATTTTCCCACAACTCGGAATCAACCAAAAAGCTGTTAGTTAATTTGTCCCATTCTTTTTGGTTTACCTTAATTAATTTTTCAACTTGTGATAAGGATTGAAAAGAGCCGTTATTTAATTCTTTTTTATACATTTCTAAAGAGTCATTTTTATTCAAAGCAGGAAAATCTACGGTGATGATGTCACCTTGTTTGAGGTCTAAATTTTGAGCCATTGGGGCTGGTGCTTGCTCGGCTTCTTCTTCGGAGGCTTCTTCGATAATTTCATCTTTTACTTCTTCAACAAGTTTAAGTTCATAGGTATTGCCCCAGTAGTAATCATAATTTTTAATTTCAACAGCAATCATTTCTTCATTTTCATAAACCGCATAAATGGTTAGCGTGCCATAGTATTGGGTCATAAAATCAAAAACATTGCTGGAATCTTCTTCAACAAACTCATAAGACTCATAGCTATCATCTACTTGCACACTGTTACCATGAAAAACAATGCTTTTAGCTGATTCGATTAATGCTGCAATTTTTTTGTTTGCGTTTTTACGAATGCGTTTGTAATGAGTAGTCATTTTATGTTTCCTTGGCGGCCATTGCCGCGTTAGCTTTAACTTGGAATCTATTATATGTCGCAAATTGCGACAAGTCAAGCTTTTATTTAGCTTGATAGCTATCTCTGTCTGTGTCATAATATGCGACAATGGGAAAAGAGAGGTTATAAAAAAATGGATCGAATTACTCTAAAAGCTGCACGCCTTATTCTTATGATGAAAACAGAACAAGCAGCCGATTTGATTGGCGGCGTAAGCAAAAGAACATGGGAGCGCTGGGAATCTGGAAAAACAGAAATTCCCACCGATACAAAAGAAAATATAGCCATTCTCTTAAATACAGACAGCTATGACCAATGGCTTGCAGGGCGTGAAGATAGCGGATTGAATCGGGAATATTGGCGACTTTGGAAGCAACAAAAAAATAATGCTTGACCTGTCGTATTTTAGGTCGGCTTGAGTATATGGGGATTAGAGGTGGTCAACTTGCAGTCACCAAAGTAAGGGGGAATGAGGGGCTTGTAACATTACCTTCAAGATATGAGCTTTGGATCACCGAGAAAGGTATTAATCCATAATTCCATACGCCAGCTTAAGTCACAAAAAAAACCCCGCACCGGTTGCCTAGTGTGGGGTTTTTTGTTGTCTGAGATTTGTCCATCAGAAGAAAGCACGGAAGCTTAAATCCGCTCTCCTCCATTTGCCTTCGGATTTTACGTGTTTTTTTTTTCTGAAATTCAAAGGAATGAAAAAATAATAGTGGGAACCTAGAGGGATCTAGGTTTTTAATGATTTTGAGGAATTTCAAGAGATGAAAATTTTAGGCTCAACAGCCAATTTACAGCCAATTTACAGCCAACCCGACATAATATGCCTGACTTTTCCTTTATAAATCAATGGTTAAAAAGTGGAGGCGGCGGGAATCGAACCCGCGTCCGCAAGTCCTCTGCTATCAGTTCTACATGCTTAGCCGCGTCTATTATATTTAACGCTAAAATCACCCGACTGGCAGGGTAATTGGAGCGCGATTACGTTTAAGTTTAATTCAGTGCGTTCGCACACCACCCTGAACGATCTTGTAAGTATTACCCTTGCGTCTAGCGTACAAGCCCGGTAGGGCAAGGGTCTAGCATTATGCTGCTAGAGCGAAGTTGTCGTCGTTGGCAACTAATAAATGTGCAGTTAAGATTTACGAGGAATACTGCCCCTCGACATGCCCTTCAAGTTTTGCAACCCACGTCGAAACCAGGTCGCCCCCACATATCAAGCTCAATGATTGTAGTCCTTTGTGCTTAAAAGTCAAGCAATACCAATTCCAATATTATTTATTGATGTTACACAAAGGCTAAATACGACTAGGCAGGAGAAAAAGCATCTTATTGCGGTTGTCGCAAAAAACGCAAAAAAATACAGTCATTTATTTATTTTTTTACGAATCAATTATTCCCACACACAAAAAACAATTGAAAATCTAAATGATAATCATTATTATTTAACTGCGTTTCTAGGAGATAAATAATGTGTGAATCTATTAAACAACATAATGCCAAACTGTCCGTCAACCCATTAAAAAAATTGAGCTGCCTTGATTGTCGGCGTTATTTTTGGCGTAAGCTTTGGGAAATCCCAGAAAAATACCACTGTCCAGTGATAGGGACTTGTTTGAGCGTTGCTGAACTGGATAAACTCACACGGCGAGCAAAACTCGATACCCGTGGTATGAGTGATTATGACAAACATGTGTTGTTTGTAAGCTTAGTTGAACAAAGCAAAGACAAACTAATGCGTTTAACTCAAAAATATTTGCTGCAAAAATATGCAAGGTATTTGAAACAGGCTAAAGCCATCAAGGATAAAGCCACTTTACAACAGTTTTGGCAACAAGCTTATCAACGGGGAGAGGTGGCAGCGGGATTATGGGTTATCAGTACCCATCCCCAAGCTGATAAAGCCCTATTGCATGAAGTTTATGCCCAAGTGCATATGTTATCGCATCAAGTCGGAGCAATGGAGCGGGCAGATATTGGCAAAATCCATCAACTCCAGCAAGATCTGGATAGTTTAAAACAACAATTGCAACGCTCCCAAAAACAACATAGAGAGCAAATAGAAAAAAATACGACTTTAAATCAAGCTTTAGAAGCGGCGGAATTAAAAATCAGGGTATTAGAGCAATCTAAAATGCCGACAGCAGCACAATTGAATGCAAAACCAAGTCCTAATTTACAAGCTCATAACGATGCCCTAAAAGTTCAAATAAGCAATTTAAAACAAACGCTTGGCGAACAAGAAAATATATTAACGCAAGAAAAACAACGTAATACCGAACTTGAACAGCTCTTGGATCCAGAAGAAGCATTCAGCACCACAGCTTGCGTATTGGAGCAAGCTTGCTCGCAAACCTGCCTTGAGGGGCAATGTGTTTTGTACTTGGGTGGTCGTGCCGGTTTGAGTCCCCATTTACGTGATTTAGTTGAACAAAAAGGCGGGCGTTTTTTATATCATGATGGTGGTTTAGAAGGCAAAGTTCAGCGCCTAGATCCATTGTTATCCCAAGCAGATATGATTTTTTGCCCACTCAATTGTATTAGTCATGCAGCTTGTAACAAAGCGCGTCATTTTAGTAAAAAGTATCAGAAAAATATGCATTTATTGGCTTCGGATAGTGTTTCAGCATTTGATAAAAAATTACAGCAATTAGGTTCAGCAGCGCTTGTTTGAGTTAAGTTAAACCCAATATTATCTATAGCAGGATAAAGGGGGTAGTTTTTCTCAAACAAGATTAAAGCCCCTTTTTAAGTCCAAATCTCAACCGAGTCTAGGGATTATCGCATTGTGTTTACGCTGTGGTTGGCGCATCAACTTTTAAAAATTTTAGGTTAATTGCAGTTAAATACCCCATATGTCCGAAAAAACATCTCATCTCCAAGTCGTCGGTTTTAGCCTTGCGATTTTTGGTACAGCCTTATTTTCCTTAAAATCTATCATTATTAAACTACTGTATTTGCAAGGTTTAAATGCCGATGAGGTTTTATTATGGCGGATGGTATTAGCTTTGCCTTTTTATTTAGGCGTTTTAATTTGGTTACATCTCCACCCTAAAAAAACCTTGCTTAAACTCAAATCCAGTGCTTTTTTTAGTATTTTAGGTTTGGGGTTTTTGGGCTATTATCTTGCCTCATTGCTGGATTTAATGAGCCTAGAATTAATCACTGCCCAGTTAGAACGTCTAACGTTGTTTACCTATCCATTTATGGTCGCTATTTTAGGTTTTTTGTTTTTTAAGCAGCCTTTAAGCTGGCGCTTAGGCTTTTCCTTATTGATTACTTATGCGGGTATTTGGGTCGTCATGGGGCAAGAGTTTAAGCTTACGGGCAATAATGTCTTGTTGGGCACATTGTTGGTGTTAGGCGCAGCTTTTAGCTTTTCTTTTTATGTCTTATTTTCCAAGGCGTGGATACATAAACTCGGATCTTTACATTTCACCAGTTTAGCTATGAGCGCCTCCAGCCTGATAGTTTTCGTGCATGGTTTTTTGTTTATCAATATAGATTTGACTGCGATCACAGCACAGGCATGGTTTTGGTTATTCATGCTGGCTTTGGTTAGTACCGTGATTCCAAGCTTTATGATGACCGAAGCAATCGCTCGTATTGGCCCAGCACAAACCGGAGTCGTCGGAACGCTAGGACCGATTTTCACCATGAGCCTTGCGATTATTTGGCTAAAAGAGCCGTTTGATTGGCTGATGGGACTGGGTGCTTTGATGGTGATTATGGGCGTGGGCATTTTAATGCAGAAACGCGCTTAGGCCGTTTTTTCAAATGTTGTGAGAGATGGAAAGGCGCAAGCCGAAGTCAAGTAGCCCGCGCAACCAGCCGTCATTTCCGAGCTTGCAGCAAAGCAGCGATAGATTGTTTGTGGTGTTAAAAGCCTGAAGAGATTTAATCAGCGTTGGCTTGCTTAATCCAATGTGCCCAAGCCTCGAACAAAGTTTTATCCACTGCCGCCATCACTGAGCGTTTGGATAATTGACCATTGCAAACTTTTTCCGCCTCAATGGTAAGGCTGTGCCCACCTGCTTCGGTCAGAATAAGTTGTCCGGCGGCATAGTCCCAAAGGTTTTGTCGTCCGTGCAAATATAGCTGGCAACGCCCGGCGGCAATCCAGCACCAGTCCAGTGCGCCTGAACCATAGCTGCGTTGTGAGACATAGGGAATGTTTTCTATCAATTGTTGGCGCAAGTTAGGCGCAAGGCGTTTGAAGTCAATCAGCCCGATACATTCCGACAGTTGCAAGCCAGTTGGTGCAAGGTTGAGGGCTTTATCGTTAAGCCACGCGCCCGTATCTGCAATAGCGCTAAAGGCTTCATCACGAATCGGGTCGTAAACCAAACCCAGCACGGGATATTTGTTTTTAAGTAGTGCAATCGAGACGCAGTAATAAGGCAAGTGGCTGGCGAAATTGGTCGTGCCATCGAGCGGGTCGATGCACCAGAGGTATTCATGGCTATCAAATAAAGCCTGTTGCTGCTCGCCGTCCATTTCCTCACCCAAGCGTGCAATCTCTGGTGTAAGCTCGGCGAGTTTATCAATAATCGCTTGCTGCATGGCATGATCTACAGCAGTGACAAACGAGCCATCGCGTTTGGTTTGTCGTTGGATTTGGCTATCGTCTGGCAGTAAGTGGGCTTTGGCAAGCGGGATAACGGCAGTTTTAAGCTCGGTCAGCAGGTTAAGATAATCCATTGGTGATTCCTAATCATAAACGCTAAATAGCGTTTGTCGTCCTTGGGTTTGGCTGCAAATTTGGCAATACGTTTCATTGCCTTGCGCGGCGCTGAGGTAATGATAGGGCACGCCACAGCGTTGGCAAGTGTGAAATTCAAGCCTTAGGTCTTGGTCACTGGGGCTTAAATGGCTTATTTCAATGGCCTTGTCGGTGCAGACATCGACACATAATCCGCAAGCTGTGCAGTGTTCGGCGGCAATACTGTAGCGTTGCTGGTCTTTGTCTAAGCTGATAACTTCATGGGGGCAGAGTTTTAAGCAGGCATCGCAAGCGCTGCAATTATCCTTAAATTTGGGTACATACAAATATAGCCCGCCTTTTTTGTCATCGGTAAAAATGCTTAAATTTGGCGTATTTCCTGTCTCGTTTTCTACTTGTTTTTCTAGCGCCAAGGCGGCTTGTTTTAAGAAGTTACGCCGACTCAGGCTTGGGCTAAGGTTGCTGCTGTGGGATTTGTCGAAATAGGCTTGCCATGCCTCGGTGGTGAGTTGAAACAGTTGAATCGGTTTTAACTCGCGACTAGAGAGTAACTGGTTTAAGCGCGCTAAGCGCGGGCTTAATTGCTGCGAAGAATCCGGGGCATTTTCACAGCCTTGGCAATCACAAGCACTTTGCAGCCAATGCCGATAACCGACTTCATAATAGGATAAGAGTTGCGTATCGCTCAGTGCATGTAAACAAGCAATGCTATGCCCTTTTTGTCCGCTGTGTTGGCAGGCGAGGAATAATAGCCGTTTGTGCTCATATTCTCGCAGGGGCGGGGCTTGTTCTAACAGTAAGGCGGATTCGGGACAGGCGGCATGACACAAACCGCAGCCATTGCAGCGCTCGGTGTTAATGCCGAGCTGTTCCTCATCCAAGACCCAAGCATCATGCGGACACACGTCCACACAGGCATCACAACTGGCAGTGGCAAACTGACTATGAACACAGCGCTCGGCTTGTATTTCAGGTATTTGCCATTGTTGTTGTAAGTGCTTGAGCCATGTTTTCATTTGGCTTTAGACCTGATTCACCTGCACACGGGTTTGATAGAAAGGTTCTACTGGGCCTTTAATCACCAAAGCACCCACAGGCATAGAAGCTTGCATAAAGCGAATATCTAGGTGGGAGTTTTCATGATCCCACACACTTTCCCATACCCCGTGCATCAAATAGTCACGCTCGCCATCTTGAGCAAAGGCATTGCGTAAAATCTCGGTGGTCACGGCTTTTTTATAAGTGGTATTGCTGGCACTACCCGCCTCGCCAATACCATCGCTGGCATCGGCTGGGCGATAGGTATTTTGTGCCACATTCAATAAAGGCGCAATCCGGCGTTCAAACTCGGGCAGTTGTGCATCTTCAATCGCCACATGGTTAGCGACGGTGGTATAGCCTTTATCAGGGCTATCGGTTTGCGAACGTAAAAACTGGCTAATATCGGCGGCATCGCTATAGACTGTACTGCGGTCGCCACATAAAACCGTTTGATACACCCCTGTGTAGTAATGAAAAGCTAAATCAGTTTTGCCGACATTGGGTTGATAGACGTAGAGTTCAGGGACGACATTATCAATAAACCAGTCGCCAAAGTTGGCAGCTTGTAAGGCGGCATAATCTTCAAAACGGACAAATAAGCTATAGAAAAAAGGCAGGCTTTGGTTGGCAATGGCTTCTTGGTGGGCATTGCCTAATAAGCCTTTGTAGCTCGCAGGTAAATTTTTCACCATGGTGGACTCGCCCACCATTTGCTTGAGGCTAAGACTTAAAAAACCATTTTGGGATAATAAAGCTTGGGCTTGGGTGTTGATTAACTCTACGACTTTGCTATTTACCGGGGGCGCAACACGAAATTCAAAATATTGCGTTACTTGTCCTTCAGGCGCAGTTTCATTGGTTTCGATACTATTGGTGCTGACAGCAGGGCTATCATCATCAGCGCAACTGCTTAAGCCTACGCCCATAGCGATACCGGCAAGCACTTGGCTACTGCTGCTTAAAAATTGTCGTCTGTTGGGGTTTTTAATTTCAGACATTTTTCCTCCAAAATGTTTTTATTGAGTGGGGTTACATCATTTAGCAATCTCATTTAGGTAGTGATCTAAGGATAACACCCCTTCAAGGGGTGTTATCCCTAAGCAAAAAATCACTACTCATACAGGATTAAGCATTATTTAATAACTGTGTTGAGGTGAGACCAATACCAATTTTAATATTAATAGCTCCGATTTTACGCGCCGCTGAAGCGACGCAATACGTATTCCCAAGCTAGCGCTTGGGAACGAGTTGGAGCGGTAAAATCTAGGATTGGTATAAAAGTCCTGCCTCCTAATTAGTTTTTAAACAAAAAAAAGACCACTAAGCCAAAGCAAAGCGGTCTTTGAGTTACATAATCGTTATTCAGACTTAGAGGCTATTTTGACATAATTGCAATAGAGTGTGCGGGAATAAACCCAAACCCAAAACAGCTAAGGCGTTTAGACTTAGTGTCCAGCGCATATCGGTGTTTGCCTCAATTTCTGGGCTATTCTCTGCGGGAGCATCAAAGTACATATATTTGATAATACGCAAATAATAGTACATACCAATCACTGAGAACAGTACCGCCATCACCGCTAAGACATACATATGCGCATTGACGATTTGCGAAATCACAGCCAGTTTTGCCCAGAAGCCCAGCATTGGTGGTACGCCTGCCATCGACAGCATCAGAATCAGCATCATAAAGGCATACCAAGGACTGCGTTTATTTAAACCTTTGAAGTCTTCAATATTTTCAGCTTCAAATCCAGAGCGACTTAAGAGAATAATCATACCAAAGCCGCCTAAGCTCATCAGCGCATAAACCAAGGTATAGAATAAAGCCGCTGCGTAGCCCTCGTTAGTGCCGACCAACATACCTAAGCTTAAAAAGCCCATGTGTGAAATGGTAGAGTAAGCCAACATGCGTTTAATATTGGTTTGTGCAATCGCAACAATGTTACCTAGAGCCATAGAGAGCACCGCGAGGATAATCAGCATATCGCCCCAAGTACTATGCAAACCGCTCATGCCATCGACCAATAAGCGCATCAGCATGGCGAAACCTGCGATTTTTGGCACAGAGGCAATCAGCAAGGTGATCGCGGTAGGCGAGCCTTGATAAATATCAGGAACCCACATATGGAAAGGCACAACGCCGAGTTTAAATGCCAACCCGACCATGATAAAGGTAATACCTAACAGTAACAGTTTGCTCTCGGCTTTACCTTCGGCAATCACATCAGAGACCGCTTTCAATTCCAGCGTGCCGGTCGCACCGTAAATCATGGAAATACCGTAGAGTAATAAGCCTGATGCCAATGCACCGAGGATAAAGTATTTCATCGCTGCCTCAGAGGATTGGGCGCTGTCGCGGTTAAGCGCAACCAGAGCATAAATCGACAAGGCCATGAGTTCCAGACCCATGTAGAGGCTTAAGAAATGCGCCGCTGAAGCTAAGACCATCATGCCAAGCAGGGCACAAAGGGCGAGGACATAGTATTCGCCTTTGAGCAAGCCACGTTGTTGTAGGTAGCTGCGCGAGTAGACAAAGACCCCAAACATCAGCACATACATCGCCATTTTTAAGGTCACAGACAAGCTGTCGCTGACAAAGGTGTTATGCAGCAGCAGCGTGGTTTCTGTTGGTTGGTTAAGCAGCGTCAACAAAGCCGCACCGATTACGGTGGCTTGGCTGAGTTGGTGGGTCAGCGCATTGATGGCTTTTGGCACATAGGCATCGACCAGCAAAATAATACAGATCATGCTGGCGACGAAAATTTCTGGGACAAACAGATGTAAATGGTTTAACGCGGCAGTCATAGGGGATTATTCCTGATCGTAAAGCTTAAGGCAGTTTCGGGCTGTTAATAACATGGTTGAGGAGATTATCAACACTGGCGTGCATCACATCTAAAAGTGGTGCGGGCCAAATGCCGAATAATAAAACCATGAAAGCGAGGCTAGCGAGGATAAAAGTTTCCCGCCCGTTAATATCTTTGAGTTTGCCCACGGTCTCGACTTTATCAGCCGGAATCGCACCGAAGACCACCCGTTTAATCATCCAAAGGGTATAAGCTGCACCGACAATCAAGGTGATGGCGGCGGCAAAGGCAATCCAGAAATTAGCTTGGAAGCTACTTAAGATAACTAAAAATTCGCCAACAAAACCAGAAGTACCCGGTAGTCCTGCGTTACTCATGGCAAACAAAACGGCAAACATGGCAAACATCGGCATGGTGTTAGCGACACCGCCATAGCTGCTGATTTCGCGGCTGTGTAAGCGGTCATAAAGCACACCAACGCATAAGAACAGCGCCCCTGAGATAAAGCCATGGGAAATCATTTGCACCATCGCGCCTTCCATACCCATCGCTGCACCGCTAAGGCTGCCCGTGTTTTGATAGATTTGGAAAATGATGAAAAAGCCGAGGGTGACAAAGCCCATGTGCGAAATTGAGGAGTAAGCAATCAATTTTTTCATGTCTTGCTGCACCAAGGCGACAAAACCAATATAGACAATAGCGATTAGGGACAAGGCAATCATAAAGCCTGCGAGGGCTTCACTGGCATCGGGGGTAATTGGCAAGCTAAAGCGTAAAAAGCCATACGTACCGAGTTTCAGCATGATTGCCGCTAAGACCACCGAGCCACCTGTGGGCGCTTCTACGTGGGCATCGGGTAACCATGTATGCACCGGCCACATGGGAACTTTGACTGCAAACGCGAGTAAGAAGGCGATGAAAATAAATGTTTGTGCATCCAAGGCAATCGGTAATTGGTGATAATCGAGAATCGAGAAGCTGCCGGACTTATGGTAGAGATATAAGAAGGCAATCAACATCAGTACCGAGCCTAAGAAGGTATAGAGGAAGAATTTAATCGCCGCATAAACGCGGTTTGGCCCGCCCCAGATACCAATGATAATAAACATCGGTACGAGCATCGCTTCCCACATCACGTAGAACAGCATCGCATCCAAGGCGGCAAATACACCAATCATCAAGCCTTCCATGATTAGGAACGCTGCCATGTATTGCGCGGGGCGGTCTTTGATCACTTCCCAACCTGCGAGTACCACAAAAATGGTAATAAAACTGGTGAGGATAATCAGCGGCATGGAAATACCATCAACACCTAAGTGATAGTAAATATTAAAATTACTGATCCAGCTGTGTTTTTCTTCAAACTGCATATTGGCAGTTTCGAGGTCAAATCCAATATAAAGCCCTAAAGATAAGATAAAAGTCAGCAAAGCCACGCTCAAGGCGATAGGACGCACGCTAGACTCATCATCTTTGCCTTGGGTTAAGACCCAGATACCCCCAATAATGGGTAGCCAAATTAATAAACTAAGTAAGGGTAATTCAGAGAACATCCGCTTTCCTTATCATGCTAAAACTCAAGGTGGGCAAAAACCCACCCTTTATATTCATTGTGCCTATGCAGTGACGCATTATCCGTGTACAAACCAAACGAGGAAGAACAATAAGCCTAAGATCATCGCAAAAGCATATTGTGATAACAAACCACTTTGTACATAACGTAATTTTTCTGAGAACCACCCGACGCTGCGGGCAGAACCGTTGACCATAAAGCCATCGATGATGTTACGGTCACCGATACGCCAGAGGAAGCTGCCAAGTTTGAGCGAACCGCCGGCAAAGAATATTTCATTGAAACGGTCAGCAAAGTATTTTTCTTCAAGCAGTTTATGTAGCCATGAGAAAGCCGATTTGATTTGACCGGGGATAGCGCTTTCTCTGCCGTAGAGGAAGTAGGCTAAGCCCACGCCCGCAGCGGCTAAGTAAACTGGCGGTAACATCAAACCATGAAGGACAAAACTAAGCACACCGTGGAAATCAGCCGCGGGGAAGGCGTTACGCCCTTCTGCCATCACAATTGCGCCTTCAAAGTAATTGCCGTAAAGCATGGGAGCAAGAGCAATCGCACCGATAATCACAGAAGGAATTGCTAAGGCTATCAGTGGATAAGTGACAACCCAGCTCGGTTCATGCAAGTGTTCACGGGTATGTTCGTCCATGTGTTCTTTACCGTGGAAGACCAAGAAGAACATACGGAAAGAATACAGCGCGGTGATAAACACACCAGCCAGCACCGCATAATAAGCAAAAGTAGCCCCTGCTTGACCGCCATCACTGGCGACATGTACGGCATGGATAATCGCATCTTTAGAGAAGAAGCCCGCAAACCCGGGGAAACCAATCAAGGCAAGGCTACCAATTAAGGAAGTCCAATAAGTAATCGGCAAGTATTTTTTCAAACCACCCATCTCACGCATGTCTTGTTTGTGGTGCATGGCGATGATCACCGAACCTGCGGCGAGGAATAATAAGGCTTTGAAAAAGGCGTGGGTCATTAAGTGGAACATCGCCGCCCCATAAGCCGATGCACCCAAGGCGACGGTCATATAACCAAGCTGCGAGAGAGTCGAGTAAGCGACAACACGCTTGATGTCGTGCTGAATTAGACCTAAGAAACCCATAAATAACGCCGTGATTGCACCAATAACTAAAATAAAGCTCGATGCGGTGAGGCTGAGTTCATATAAAGGTGACATGCGCGAGACCATGAATATACCTGCGGTAACCATGGTGGCGGCGTGAATTAAAGCCGAAATCGGGGTAGGACCTTCCATTGAATCAGGTAGCCAGACATGCAAAGGCACTTGCGCTGATTTACCCATTGCACCGATAAATAAGAGGATACAAATCACGGTAATCACTGACCATTCAGTGCCTGAGAAAATTTCGATGGTTTTGGTGGTGTACTCATCAGGGGTATTGGCTAATGCGCTAAACACGGTTTGATAATCCAGTGTGCCGAAATACATCAATACGCCCGCGATACCGAGTAAGAAACCAAAATCACCGACACGGTTGACTAAGAAGGCTTTCATATTGGCATAAACGGCGGTTTCGCGTTGGAACCAAAAACCGATAAGTAAGTAAGAGACAAGACCAACGGCTTCCCAACCGAAGAACAGTTGTAAGAAGTTGTTGGACATCACCAGCATTAACATCGAGAAGGTAAACAAGGAAATGTAGCTGAAAAAGCGCTGATAGCTGTTGCGACCGCCAAGGCTATCATCTGACCAATTGTGCTCATCATCTTTCATATAGCCGATGGTGTAAATATGTACCATCCAAGAGACAAAAGTCACGGTGACCATCATGGTGGTGGTCAGGGTATCGACCATAAAGCCGATTTCAAAACTCAAGCCGCCAGTGCTCAACCACTGGTATAAGGTGTGAGTATAAGCGCCATCTGCAAACGGGGCATGACCGAGAATCGTGACTTGATAAAACACAAAAGCAGAGAGGACAAAAGCGATAAACACACCGCTGATGGTGGTACGGTGTGCCGCTGTGCGACTTAAAGGCAGCAAGCCTGCGGCAATAGCCCCAACTAAAGGCGCTAGTACAATAATAAGACTTAAGGTTTCCAGATTCATAGATTAGCCTTTCATACTGCTGATGTCGGTGACATTAATACTGCGCTTATTACGGAATAAGACCACCAAAATTGCCAAACCAATCGCCGCCTCAGCCGCCGCGACGGTGAGGATAAAGAAGACGAAAACCTGTCCGCCGATGTCTCCTAAAAAGTGGGAGAAGGCGATGAAATTGATATTGACCGATAAGAGCATCAGTTCGATGCACATCAGCAAAATCAGAATATTTTTCCGGTTAATGAAGATCCCGGCGACACTGATACAGAATAAAACAGCGCCAAGGATTAAAAAATCAGCTAAGGCAATCATTTCGCATTACTCCAGCAATTATCTCGCATTATCATCACAGTTCCCTTGGAATTATTCGGCTTTTTCAGCAGGCATTTTCAAGACTTTTAAGCGGTCGCTGGCTTTCACCTCGACCTGTTTAGAAGGCTCTTGATATTTGTTTGAACGCCGTGGACGCATGGTCAGGGTAATCGCTGCGACCATTGCCACTAATAAAAGCATCGCCGCTAGCTCGAAAGGATAGAGGTAATCGGTGTATAAGACTTTGCCCAGTGCAACGGTGTTGGGGACATCTTCTGCCATCGCTTTAGCGGTGGTGGTGGCTAAGTCTGAGCCTTTGGCTTTGAAGACCATATATAGTTCCAATAAAACCACGACTGCTACGAAGCTCCCAATAGCGAAGTAGCGCCCAAAACCCTCACGCAATGTTTTATGGTCAATATCTAGCATCATAATCACGAATAAGAATAGAACCATTACCGCACCGACATAGACCAATACCAACGTAATGGCTAAAAACTCAGCTTCCAAAAGAAGCCAAATCCCAGCAGAGGTGAAAAAGGCAAGTACCAAAAACAAAGATGCATGGACAGGGTTCTTCACCGTCACCACACGAATTGCGGCGAAGATTAAAATAGTTGCGAATATATAAAAAACCAGTGAAGTCATAAGCTGTTATTGTTCCCTTATTTCTCGTTCTACAATCCTTACTCATCAAGTAAGTGCATTAGATCCATTTCTTCATTGTGTTTACGCAAGCGAATAATTAGCGAGCGCAATAAATTGTAATAAATCAGTTTACCGACGTGGTTACTGCTCTCTACAATTTTCTCAAAATTCTCACGGCTGACAAAATATAAACTGCCTGCCTCTAAAACCCGCACCGAAGCGGAGGCGACATTGCCATCAACAAAGGAGTATTCTCCTAATAAGTCGCCTTTTTCCAAGGTTTGTAATTTTACCTCAGAGGGCCTATATAAATAATCCGAATTTCTCGGTAAAAATATTTCCCACAGCCCCGAATTGATAATAAATAACTCATCAACCATTTGTCCTTCTTCGATCACAATTTCGCCCGCTGCATGCTCGCGCTGCTCAAAATAACCAATAATGTAAAACATTTCTCGGGTGGTTAAGTCATTGAACATATAACACTTGGAGAGGACTTCCAAGACTTGTTTACTTGACATCAATGACTTCCTAGTACGCTTTTTGGGCAATCAGCATAGCACAGCAATCTTATTTTCTAACGCGCTTAATCATACGATCATGTTCGTAGTGTCGTCTGGCTTTTAATTTACCGTTTTTATCATATTCTTTGGTGATGCCATGAATCCGTCCATTTTTGAATTCATGTACCAAATGTTTTTCACCTGAGGGATAAAAGATAGTTGCCGCTACGGGTACGCCACCATCAAATTCCCAAGCGCCTTGCACGCGACCATTTTCATAATAGCCTTTAGCTAAGCCTTGTTTTTTACCGCCTTTGTAAGCGCGTTCGGCTTTGATCTTGCCCGAAGGATAATATTCTTTCTCCACCCCGGTTTGTTTGCCATCGATTAAACGTCTTTCTCGAAATAACTTGCCACTGGGATGAAATTTGCGCTGAATCTCATAGCGTTTGTCTTCTTTGACTTTCAAAGTGTATTCAACTTGTCCATCCAAGCGATAATGCTTTTCTTGTACAAGTTGGCCATCCTCATAGCTTAGCTCGACTTTTAATTCGCCACTGGAAAAATATTCTCGGCTGATGCCATGAAGCATTTCACCTTTATAACTATAAACAAATTGTGCTTGTCCATTGTTATAAAACGTGTCTTCTTTTTTTGCAAAACTTAATTGGCTTACGCTGCAAAGCATAATTAAGGGTAAAACATACTTAATCATCTAGCCTCCTACATATGATATTGGGCAAGGACTGACGCTATACGTTGCCAAAGTGTTGGCAAATTAGCGCACACTCGCTTGTTGTTCTCTATCCGCTGCAATCTCAGCTTCGAGTTTATCGCCAAGTGCCAATAATTTTTCTTTGTTTAATAACAAGTCCCCTGCTTCTTCGCCGTGGTACTCAAATAAACGGGTTTCCACAATCGCATCCACAGGGCAAGCTTCTTCACAAAAGCCACAAAAAATACATTTATATAAATCGACATCATAACGGGTAGTACGGCGGCTGCCATCTTCACGTGGCTGTGCTTCAATGGTAATCGCTTGCGCCGGACATACTGCCTCACACAGTTTACAAGCAATACAACGCTCTTCGCCATTTTCGTAGCGTCTGAGGGCATGATGACCGCGAAACCTAGGCGACATCGGGGTTTTTTCCTCAGGATATTGCACGGTAAATTTGGGCTTAAATAAATAACGCCCAGTCACCCCTAAGCCTTTGACTAATTCAGCTAAGGCGAAACTTTTAACATAACTACTTAAACTTTTCATCAGTATAAACCCTTAGACTGTGCTACTAACGGCGGGTGCAAACCATGCAAACTCAGAGACAACCATCACGCCTAAGACCAAAATCCAAACAATGGTCAACGGAATAAAGACTTTCCAACCCAAACGCATGATTTGGTCATAGCGATAACGCGGGAAGGTGGCACGGAACCAGAGGAATAAGAATAAGAAAATGCTGGTTTTAAGGAATAACCAAGCCACGCCTGGAACCCATGCAAATAAGCTTTCTAAAGGGGTGTCTGCAAATGGTGAGAGCCAGCCACCTAAGAACATGATGCTAGTCAGCGCTGCAATTAAGATCATATTGAGGTATTCTGCAAGGAAGAATACGGCAAACAACATGCCTGAGTATTCAACGTGGAAACCGGCGACAATTTCAGATTCACCCTCGGCGACATCGAACGGTGCGCGGTTAGTCTCAGCGACCCCAGAGATAAAATAGACCACAAATAAAGGCAGTAAGGGCAACCAGAACCAATCGAGTATGCCATGAGAGCCTGATTGTGCGCGAACAATATCACCCAAGTTCAAGCTGCCAGATGCCATCAGGACACCAACCAAAGCAAAGCCCATAGCGATTTCATATGAGACGATTTGTGCGGTGGAACGAATCGCACCTAGAAAGGCATATTTAGAGTTAGAGGCCCAGCCGGCGATAATCACACCGTAGACCCCAAGAGAAGTCATCGCCAGTAAGTATAAAAGCGCGGCATTAATATCGGCGAACACCCAGCCATCATCAAAAGGAATCACAGCCCAAGCGGCAAGTGCTGGAGCCATTGCCAACGCGGGGGCGATAATAAATAGAAAACGGTTAGATTTAGCCGGGAGGATTATTTCTTTACAAATCAGCTTGATGGAATCGGCAATCGGTTGCAGCCAACCCCGAGGACCAACACGGTTAGGCCCGATACGGATTTGCATATAGCCGATAATTTTACGCTCGGCATAAGTCAGATAAGCGACCATTAACAACAAAGCCACCACAGTAATCGGTAGCCATAGCAATTGCCAAGGCGAGCTTAACCAAATTTGGTAAACCACGCCTAATAAAGCTGCGCCTATCAGCCCCAATGCTAAGAAAAATGCACCCAGAAGTTTAATCATAAAACTGTCACCGTCTCTGAATCTGTTGTTCCTGCCCTTAGGCGCTTAATTCCAAAACCCCGTAGCAACCGCCCAACTGGCTGTGTGCTGCGGTTCCCGCATAGACCAAGGCAGCACCTTGAGGCACTTGCGCGTTAATCATGACTTGCATGGTGATTTCATTGCCGTCTTGTTTAACTTTCAGGCTCTGTCCTGCAAACACTTGTAAGTCCTGTGCTTGCGCTGGGCTGAGATGAATCGCCTCGCAAAGTCTGGCATCTTCTGTTGCTTGCAAAGCTCTAGCACGGCGCACCACACTATCGACATGGTAAAGCCCACGCTCGCCAATGCGTTGAATACCTGACTTTAGCATCTCTAAATTATTTAAGCTTGCGGCCTGTAAATTATCGATGTCTCCAGCTTGCTTAGCTATATCAACAAGCTCGGCTGTGATTTGTGCTGAATTATCATAATCGATATTAAGCCCGAGTAAATTGGCTAATACCCGTAAGATTTTCCACGCTGGACGCGCATCGGCTGGGGCTTTAACCGCAGCACTAAAGCTTTGTTGTTGTCCTAAAGCGTTGACATAGCTGCCTGAGGTTTCGGCAAAAGCGGCGCTAGGCAATAAAACATCGGCATAATCTTTGGCAGCATCGCTGGCATAGGGGCTGATGCTAATCACAAAACTTTGTTTGAGTTTATCGACCACAGCAGCGCTATTCCACGCATCTTGCTCAGGTTCGAGGTTTAATAAAACCAAGCCTTTGATATCGGCACTGTTTAAAATGTTGTTGGCATCTAAACCCGCTGTATCAACTGCTTGTCCGAGAGGTAAGACACCTGCCAGTGATAAACCCGCATGGTTGGCACTAAAGCCAACATAATTTAAAACAGAATTGCTGGCTTTGGCGATTTGAGTGGCGAGGCTGCGAATTTGGCTAAACTGCGGATGACTCGCCGCCAATTGCCCAACAAATAAACTGCTGTTCTCTGCCGCTTGTAAACTCTCGGCAATGGCTTTTTGAGTTTCATTGACATCAACGCTGGCGATGATATCAGCCGTTTGCGCATCAATGCTAGCACCAGATTCTTGCAGGGCTTTTAAAATACCAGCTAAATCACTCAGGGTTTGATCTGGTGTGCTGATAAGTTTGCCTTTGAGCGGCAGGTTTAATTCATAATCGAGTGGATTCACCGCCCAAACATCACCGATGCATTCTTCACTGATAAGCCCGCGATCTTTTAATACCGCTTTGCGCAAACGGTGATTAATTAAGGCTTGTTCTTTGCGCAGATTGCTGCCGATGATCAAAGCGCTGTTGATGTTTTCCATCGCCTCAGGGCTTTGTCCGAAACCTGCATATAAAGGCGCAGAGGCTTGATCACTGACATCGATTTGGTTTAGACGGTGGTCGATGTTATCGCTGCCTAAATGACGTAAGGTTTTTTGCAACAAATAGCCCTCTTCTGAGGTGCTGTTACCGGAAGCCAAGGCAGCTAAACTGCTTGCGCCTTCGGTGGATTGAATTTGTTGCAGATTGTCAGCGGCTGCCTGTAGCGCGGTTTGCCAATCGGTTTCTTGCCACTGACCATCGACTTTGATTTGTGGTTTGAGGAGGCGGTCTTCTGCGCTGAGTCCTTGATAGCTAAAGCGGTCGCGGTCTGAGAGCCAGACTTCGTTTAAGTCTTCATTGCTTTTGGGTGAAACCCGCATCACTTGTTGACCACGGACATGGTAATGAATATTTGCACCCAAACTATCGTGAGCAGCAATGCCATCGCGTTGGGTCAGTTCCCAAGCGCGGGCAGAAAAACGAAACGGCTTGGAGGTTAATGCGCCGACTGGGCAAACATCAATCATATTCCCTGAGAGTTCGGAACTAATCCCCGCATCAAGGAAGGTAGTGATTTTGGTATGTTCACCGCGGCCAGGTGCGCCCATTTCTTTGACACCGCCAATCTCAACTCCAAAACGTACGCAGCGAGTGCAATGAATGCAGCGGGTCATGTCGGTGGCGATTAAAGGACCAATGTCTTTACTGGGGACAGCGCGTTTAATTTCAGCAAAGCGCGATGCGTCTTGACCGTAGCCAATGGCAACATCTTGCAGTTCGCATTCGCCGCCTTGGTCACAAATAGGACAATCTAAAGGGTGATTGATTAAGAGAAATTCCATCACCGAGTTTTGCGCTTCGCGGGCTAAATCGGAGCGGGTATGGACTTTCATGCCGTCCATAATAGGGGTCGCGCAAGCGGGTAAAGGTTTGGGTGCGTTTTCGACTTCGACCAAACACATGCGGCAATTGGCAGAAACAGACAATTTTTCGTGATAACAAAAACGGGGGATCGGGATACCAGCCGCGTCCGCTACTTCGATGAGCATTTGACCGTTTTCGGCTTCAAAAATTTTTCCGTCAATTTCTATGCTTGCCATAATGTCGTTATCGTTATTACTCTTAATGAAAACCCAAAAGCTTAAGCCACATGCTTCTTAAATAAGCGTTGTTTTTCGCGTTGCCAATCGCGGTCACGTTCGGTATCGCGTTTATCATGGCTCTTCTTACCTTGAGCCAAAGCAATCTCCAGTTTAACACGATTTTTTTTCCAATACAGCGCCGTTGGCACTAAAGTTTGCCCTTTTCGCTCCACAGCGCCGATTAATTTATCTAATTCTTTGCGGTGTAACAGCAGCTTACGGGTACGTTGCTGATCGGGGTGAACATGGGTAGAAACGGTTGTCAGCGGGGTAATTAAAGCCCCTAATAGCCATGCTTCGTTATTTTTTACCAATACATAGGAGTCGCGCAATTGCACTCGACCTGAGCGCAGGCTTTTCACTTCCCAGCCCTCAAGCACCATACCCGCTTCAAAACGGTCTAAAAGAAAAAAGTCAAACTTTGCCTTTTTGTTCAGGGCAATGGTGTTACTGGGTTGTTTTGCTTTTTTCTTCGCCATCTTGCACCTAGTCCGCGGACAATGCTTGCTGTTGTAATGCCAATAAGTCGGTAATACCGGCAGCGGCAAAATCTAACATATGATCGAGTTCACTGCGCTGAAATGCGTGTCCCTCGGCGGTACCTTGGACTTCGATAAATGCACCCGCGTCATTCATGACCACGTTCATGTCGGTCTCAGCTTGGCAATCTTCGACATAATCCAAATCTAGCACCGCCTCACCTTGATAAATACCGACAGAGACCGCAGCCACTGCGCCGTGTAAAGGGTTTTTGTCGAGTTTGCCGGTATTCACTAAATAATTGCAAGCATCTTGGAGGGCGACATAAGCCCCTGTGATAGAGGCGGTACGTGTGCCGCCATCGGCTTGGATGACATCGCAATCTAAGGTGATGGTGCGCTCGCCCAAGGCTTCTAAATCGACTACCGCACGCATAGAGCGGGCAATCAAGCGTTGAATTTCTAGAGAGCGGCCATTGGGTTTGTTTTTGTTGGCATCGCGTTGGCTGCGGGTATGAGTCGAGCGGGGCAACATGGCATACTCAGCCGTAACCCAGCCGCGTTTTTTATTTTTGAGGAAAAAAGGCACACGCTCTTCGATACTGGCAGTACACAACACCTTGGTATCACCAAAACTGATTAATACCGATCCTTCGGCATGTTTGGTGTACTGGCGCTCTATTGTTACTTCGCGCAAACTGTTAAGTGCTCGACCACTGGGACGCATCATATATCCTTCCTAGACTGAGCCGCGCATTATAACGGGTTTTACTGCGGGATGTGGAATAATTTTTGGTGCTGAAAAAAATATCATGACCATCAGCTTTAGCCCTGATTTGATCATAATATTGCATTAATATCCTTAGTGCTCTGTGTTATAATCGGCAAATGTATGATCATTTTATTAGTGTTAGTTAATCAATAATTTTAAGGCCTTCATTGAGTGCCAGGCTGTTGACGTTTATGGACAAAAATAACGAAGCAAAACGTATTTTAGTGGTTGATGATGACGCAACTATGCGTCTACTTATGCGTCATACGCTAAAAAAGGCCGGATTTATCGTTGATGAGGCTGAAGACGGTCTAGTCGCACTCAAATCATTCCAAAAAAACCTCCCTGACATGATTTTACTTGATGTCATGATGCCAGGGATGGATGGTTTCACCACCTGCCATAAAATCCGCAAACTGCCTAATGGCGCACATATCCCCATTTTATTGGTCACAGGTTTGGATGATATTGACTCCATTAATAAAGCCTATGAAGCCGGGGCAACTGACTTTATTACCAAACCGATTACCTTCCCCTTGCTTAGCCATCGCGTGCGTTATGTTTTACGCTCTAGTGAAGCGATTAATAACCTTGGCAAAAGTGAAGCACGCTTGGCTCACGCGCAAGCCATTGCCCATGTCGGTAACTGGGAATGGGACTTAGTACAAGACAAACTCTATTGGTCAGATGAGATTTATCGTATTTTTGGTTTACGCCCGAATCAACTCAGCCCTACCTTTGATTATTATGTCCAGTGTATTCATCCTGAAGATCGCGGTTTAAGTGAGCAAATTCTCAATGCCAGAGACAATGGGCAAGCATTTAATTTTGAACACCGAATTATTTTACCCGATGATGTGGAACGGATTGTTCATGTTCAAGGGGAATGCAGTATTGGTGAAGTTGAGGGCAGTCTGCAAATCATCAGTCTGATGGGTACAATTCAGGATGTCACCGAACGGATTAAAAACGAAAATGAATTACGGACTTATCGTAACCATTTGGAAGAATTAGTCGAGCAACGTACCGAAGAATTAACCCAAGCTAATGAACAGTTATTGACTGCCAACCAAAAAGCCAAAGATGCCAATGCGATTAAAGATAAGTTTGTTGCCTTGGTGGCGCATGATTTGCGCTCCCCTCTAGCAGGTATGCTCTCGGCACTTGAATTCATGGCAACTGACGATGAAACGCCTTTGGATGAGGAGCATCAAGACATTGTTGAGAGACTCATCGGTATCGGTAAATCCTCCATTCAAATGATTGGTGATGTACTTAATATCGGGCGCTTACAAAGCGGTAAAATTAGTATCGAAACCTCGGCTGTTGATGCCAGAGCCGTCACGGCTAATGCCATTAATCATTTGAGCTATTTAGCGAAACAAAAAGGCATCGAAATCAGTAATGATGTGCCTGAAGGTGTAACCTTACATGCCGATAAAACCCTGTATGGCGAAGTGGTACAAAACTTGATTTCCAATGCAATCAAATTCTGTAGCCGTGGCCAGCAAATTTGTTGCTATATGCCTGATGACAAAGCCAAACATACTATCGCCATTGCTGACACAGGCATGGGGATGCCTGAGGATTTATTGCCAAAACTATTCCGCGTTGAAGAAAAAACTAGCCGCAAAGGCACTTCTGGCGAAGAAGGAACAGGCTTTGGCTTACCCTTTAGTCAAGATATTATGCAAGCACACCAAGGTGAAATTAGCGTAGAATCCGAACTCGGCAAAGGCTCGACCTTCTTTATCTTTTTGCCCGAACAGCAAAATGCAACGCCCGATCTTGATCAGGCTGAATAAATCGCCTCCACTATAAAAGTCATCGCCTAGCTGTTTAGCTTGTGCTAGGATGCTTTTAACTTTCTTATCCCTTGTCTGCGGTCATTTCGACCGATACACCAACCTGACTCAATGCGATGTTGTCTCCTGTTTTATCTTATCAAATTCAACCCAGCCAGCCAGAGGCACACTTATTTACGGTGCGTTGTACAGTGGCTGTACCTAATTCTAAAGGGCAAAGTTTTCGTCTGCCCACATGGGTTCCAGGCAGCTATCTGATTCGGGAATACGCTCAACATGTGACCCGTTTTGAAGCCAGCACCCTCCAAGGTGAACCGCTTGCAGTCGAAAAAACTGATAAATGTACTTGGCGTTGTGTGCCATGCGATAGCGCTATCCAAATCAGCTACGATGTCTATGCTTGGGATTTATCTGTGCGTGGTGCGCATCTGGATACCTTCCATGCTTACTTCAATGGTGCGTGTGTGTTTATGCAGGTGATCGGGCAAGAACAACAAGCCTGTGATGTCGAACTCATGGCTCCCGAAGGTGAACAATATAGCGATTGGCGAGTCGGTACGAGCTTTCGCGAAAAAACCGCCGAACGTTATAGTTTTGGTGGCTATCAAGCTGAAAATTACGACGATTTAATCGATCACCCGGTAGAAATGGGAGACTTTAGTGTTGATAGCTTTGATGTCGCTGGCGTACCACACGATTTAATTATCAGTGGAACCCATTGGGCTGATAGAGAACGTATGTGTGAGGACTTGAGCAAAATTTGCCAAGGTCATTTGCAAATGTTTGGTGAGTTTCCGCCGATGCCACGTTATGTATTTCTGGTCTCAGCATCAGGGCTTAATGACGGGGGGCTTGAACATCGCCACAGTTGTAGCCTGTTTTGCCAACGCAAACTCTTTCCGCGCAAAGGTGAGCTCAATGTGAGCGAAAATTATTTACGCTTTCTAGGTTTATGTAGCCATGAATATTTTCATGCATGGCATGTCAAACGCATCAAACCCAGCGTCTTTTTGCCTTATAAACTCGATAAAGAAGCGTATACCCGCCAATTGTGGGTTTTTGAAGGTATCACCTCCTACTATGATGATCTCAATCTATTAAGAAGTGGACTGATTTCCTTAGATCGTTATTTACGCCTGATTGCCAAAACCATCACCCATGTTCACCGTGGACAAGGGCGTTTGAAGCAAAGTGTCGCAGAGTCTAGTTTTGATACGTGGATAAAAGCCTATCGCCCAAATGAAAATAGCCCCAATGCCACCGTGAGCTATTATGCCAAAGGCTCACTCATCGCTTTTGCTCTGGATTTAATGTTGCGCTGCGATAGTGATATTAACCTCAACGAAGTGATGACAGAGGCATGGGAACGCTATGGTAAACCCCTGATCGGTATGCCTGAAGAAGGGCTACAAAAACTGATAGAAGAACTCAGTGGTTTAGATTTAAGCGACTTTTTTAGGCGCTATGTTTATGGTTGTGAAGATCTGCCTCTAGCAAAAATGTTTGATAGTATCGGGGTCGAACACCAATTCCAGCCGGCGGTTAATGCCGATGACATGGGCGGCGGTCAATGGTTATCTGAAAAACAACAAGGTCAACGAGCCGTTTTAGGCATTCGCCTATCAAAGAAAAACCGTCGTTCAGTGATAGCCCATGTTTATGAAGGCAGTCCTGCCCAAAAAGCCGGGCTTGCGGGTAAAGATGAACTTTTAGCAATTGCAGGGATTAAAATTACCCAGCAGAATTTTGACCCGATTATTAACCGTTTTGTCGTCGGTGATCAAGTCGAAATTCATGCCTTTCGTGGTGATATCCTCAGAGTGTTTAAGCTCAGTTTTGAAGCTGCCCCTGCTGATACGTGTGTCTTACGTGTAAAACAAACTGTAAGTAAACAAGACATGCAACACCGTCAATGCTGGCTTGCCAGCTTATGCCCTTAAAGAAAAGCTATGCTGCCTTATCCTGAGATTGACCCCGTTTTATTAGACCTCGGTAAAGTCAAAATACACTGGTATGGGGTGATGTATTTACTTGCCTTCAGTAGTGCCTGGTGGCTGGGGAATAAACGTGCTGACCGACAAGGTAGCCCAGTTAACCGTGAGCAAGTCGCGGACTTGATTTTTTATGGTGCGCTCGGTGCTGTGTTAGGCGGGCGTATTGGCTATATCCTGTTTTATAACTTCAATGAATACCTACAAAACCCGCTGGCAATTTTTGCCGTTTGGCAAGGCGGCATGTCTTTTCATGGTGGCATGTTGGGCGTGTTTCTCGCCATGTGGCTCTATGGGCGACATCAAAAACTCAGCTTTTTTACCGTCACCGATTTTATTGCACCACTAGTCCCTTTAGGTTTAGGTTTTGGGCGTTTAGGTAATTTTATCAATGGCGAATTGTGGGGCGCACCGACGCAAGTCCCGTGGGCGATGGTATTTCCACATGTGGATAAGATACCACGCCATCCTTCGCCCTTATACGAACTACTGCTTGAGGGCATCGTTTTATTCATTATCCTTTGGTGGTTCTCCGGCAAAGATCGCCCCATTCGTGCCGTCTCTGCCTTATTTTTAATCGGCTACGGCAGCTTCCGTAGTTTTGTCGAATTTTTCCGTCTTCCTGACTCACATATCGGCTATCTTGCCTTCGATTGGTTAACCATGGGACATTTACTCAGTTTGCCGATGGTGGTTATAGGCATCATATTACTTTGGCTAGCTTATCGAAGATAATAGTAATTCCATAAATAGCGATGCTTAGTATAAAACCGCAAATGAGCACAAGCGTTTATCTGTGCGCATATCCACTTAACTCTAATGGGTGTCGGTTTAATATTATTCTGGCCGGCTTTATTTTTCTTAGAAGGCGGAGACGACCCTGAAGCATAAGAATATTCGACTTTAAAAGGTGAATTTAAATCATTAAGAACCGTGGCTGTGCAGAAAAAATGTGGGGGTAGTCGTGTACGGGTAGTGGTATAAATTCAATTATCTAAGCATAATGACTGGTTATAATGATGAATAAAATACCTGAGCGCCAATATGGTTTTCGATTTTTTTAGAAAAAGATAAAGCCTTTCTAACCAAGCGGGAAACACATTGCCTCATCGTGCCATTAAAACGTTCAATATGATTAGTAAGCCCCGTTTCTTTGCCAATAGCATGATGATGTTTGCTAGGTAAAACGACTTGATAAGCTTCCCAATAGTCAGTGTATGATACGGCACACTGCCGATAGACAGGGGGCAAAGAATCCCAAAGTTTTTGAGCTGCCTGAGCATCACGTTTTCCAACATATGCACCAACAATCTCTCGAGTCTCACGGTCTAAAGTAAGCCATATCCATTGCTTATTTTTCTTCTTTTGCACAAATGACCACATCTCATCACATTCAATGGTGAGTCTGCGTTTAGACTTTTTTCTGACCTGTACCTCACGTGGTATTTGTTCATATTTTTTATTCGTATATCTTTGCAACCACGATAAAGAAACACCAACAGCTCTAGCAATAGCACTCAAAGCCAGTCGTTCGAGTAATAATCTATCAATAAGAGCTATCGTATCTGGAGGAATGGCTTGATTACTATTTTGTGGATTTTCTACAAATTGGCGACGACAGTCTTTACAGGCATATTTTTGTTTTCCTGTATGAATACTTTCATTCTTTACAATAGCTTGCGATTGACAACGGGGGCATTTTAACATGTTCATCCTTATTAGCTGACTAAACTCGTGTATTCTACACTTATCACTACTGAGACACGACTACCCTAAATATATTCAGAATGAAAAGAAAAAGCTATATAACAGATGTTGAATGGGAGATTTTAGCTCCTATCGTCGAAGAAAACTGTCCGTATACAAGAGGACCGAAAGTAAGTTTGGAACAATATCGTAAAATATTAAATTCTATATTTTATATCAATAAAACAGATGTTCAGTGGCAATATTTGCCTCATGACTTCCCTCCATATAAAACAGTTAATCATCATTATCTTAAATTTATGGAAATAGGTTTATTTGAAAAAATAAATAATACATCTCGTAAACTTGCTAGAAATAAAGTAAAAAAATATAGGCAGATAATACATATAGAGGCAATTTTGTAACAACTGCAAAATCACAATATAACTGTGATATAGAAATAAAACAGCGAAAATCAAAAAAAGGATTTAAGCCTATTCGGAAAAGATGGGTTGTAGAACGCACCTTTGTATGGTTAACAAGAAATAGAAGATTAGCTAGGGAATATGAAAGAACAACAAAGTCGAGTGAAGCAATGGTATATATTGCTGCATCACGAATATCATTAAAACATGCTTTAGAAGAAATAGATTAGTTATTTTGGTTTTTAATCGTGAAATTAACTAATATCATTAAACTCGGCATAGACTCTTAGAGATAAAATATTTGTTGTTTTAATTGGGATATTTTTTTCTTTTCAATGTCTTTTCCCTAGCCCCCTTGGGGCTATGCCAAAATCTCAGCAATCAAACCTTCCGCCTCGCTTTCTAGCGCCAAAATCTCTTTTGCCACGGTCTCCATATCTCGCAAAGCTTTGTGCCGATAAAAATACTTATTAAAACTGATTTCATAACCAATTTTCACCGAATCCAATTTAATCCAAGCCTCTGCTACATGCGGTTTTACCTCGGCAAAGAAATAATCCAAAATCGTCTCTTTTAAGGCAATCGACTCGGTATCGCGCAAATCACTGCTTGGCTCATAGCTAAGATATTCCCCCGCCTTGTCGCTGGGGTAATAACCAAAATACGGCAAATCCTCCACCTCACAGCGTAAATGTGCCAGCAAAGCCGCCAATTTATCGCCGCTGAGCTGGTGCTTTTTCGCCACCATTTTGGCGGCGTTTTCATCATAGACACTCACGGCGTTTAATATGGCTTTTTTTGCCGTGGCGCTGGGTTTTAAGCCCAAGGTTTTGAGCTTTTGATTTACCTGCGTTTGAAATTCATTAAAATCATCAAAGCACTGTTCGCCAAATTGCGCCGCCAATGCCTCGGCGGTTAGGTGGTAATCCCGGTGTTATAAAACAAATTACTGGGCAATTGGATAATGGCTTCTAATAAATCATTTTCGATAAGATAGCGGCGGATATTGCTCTCACCGCTGCCCGCATCGCCAGTAAAGAGGCTAGAGCCGTTGGGGCTATCTTTAAGGGATTTTATCTTGCTGACCATTTCCATTAAGAACAACAATTGCCCATCGCTGGAGCGCGGCGCGGCATCGTGCGTGTCTTCTTTGCCCCAATAGTTTGCTAAGTTGACTTGAAAACGCGGGTCGATAATATCCGCGCCATCTTTAATATATTTTTGTTCGCTCGCCCAGCTTTTGCCATAAGGCGGATTGGATAGCATAAAATCAAAGCGGTTGCTGGCAAATTCATCCACCGATAAGGTCGAGCCGTTGCGGATGTTGGCGGGGTCGTTGCCCTTAATCATCATGTCCGATTTACAAATGGCGTAGGTTTCATCGTTGATTTCTTTGCCGAATAAATACACATCGCCACTGGCGCGTATTTCCCCTTCTGGGTCTTGGATAAAGTTTTGCGATTCGGTCAACATGCCGCCAGAGCCGCGGGCGGGGTCGTAAATACTCATCACGGGGGGCAAGTTCTCTTTCACAGGCGCAAACACCAAGTGCGTCATCAGGTCGATGACTTCACGCGGGGTAAAATGCTCTCCTGCCTCTTCGTTGTTGTCTTCGTTAAATTTGCGAATCAGCTCTTCAAAGACATAGCCCATGCCAAGGTTGCTCAACGCGGGCAGAGGGTTGCCTTCGGAGTCTGTTTTTTCTTCTGGGGTTAGGTTGATTTCGGGCGAGGTGAATTTTTCTAACACATCCAACAACACATCTTTTTCCGCCATGTGTTGGGCTTGGGATTTAAGTTTGAACTTGTCGATGATTTCTGTAACGTTGTCGCTATAGCCGTTGAGGTATTCTTCAAAATTGGCCAATAAAATCTGTTGGTTATTGCTGGCGGTATTAAACAGCTTTGGCAATGTCCATTTGCTGATGTTATAAAACACATAGCCAGAAGCGCGCTTTAAGCCCGCCTTGTCCAAGTCGGTGAACTCCATCGTCTGGCGCTGAAAATCCAGTTCTTTTAACACCGCCTCTTTGCTCCCTTCGAGCAAGGCATCTAAGCGCCGTAACACCACCATCGGCAAAATCACATCACGGTATTTACCGCGTACATACACATCGCGCAAGCAATCATCGGCAATTGACCAAATAAAAGAGACAAGTTTATTGTGAGCAGCGTGGTTCATAGGGGTTTTGGTATAAGAAACAGTGGGGAGTTACAAAGCGATAACGCACCAATATTCATGGGCGTTGTGACCTTGGTCTCGAGTGTTATTTAACTATCACAGAAACGATAGTAAACAAGGAAGGGGAACAACCCCAGCATAGCGTAGATGACTGGGGCTGGTTGTTAATTTACTGATGTTACGCACTAAACCTATTTTTATCTCAAAATGGTGGTTTTCCACCTCTCTAGTGGGATTTAGCCTTTGCGTAACATCAGTTAATTTATTTACCCGCAGCAATCCGCATACGCAGGGCGTTGAGCTTGATAAAGCCCTCGGCATCTTGTTGATTGTATGCGCCTTCATCATCCTCAAAAGTAGCGATGCTTTCATCAAATAAGCTATCAGAAGCTGATTGACGACCGCTAACAGTGACATTGCCTTTGTAGAGAGAGACACGTACTTGACCATTGACTGTGACTTGTGAGGCATCAATCATGGTTTGTAGCATTTCGCGCTCTGGACTCCACCAGTAACCGTTGTAGATGAGGCTGGCATAACGTGGCATGAGTTCGTCTTTTAAGTGCGCAACTTCCCGGTCTAAAGTTAGGGATTCCATCGCCCGATGGGCTTTGAGCATAATCACACCACCGGGGGTTTCGTAACAGCCGCGTGATTTCATGCCGACATAGCGGTTTTCAACGATGTCTTGGCGACCAATACCATTTTCGCCTGCGACTTTATTAAGATAAGTTAATACCTCGGCTGGGGTCATGGCTTTGCCGTCAATGGCAACAATATCGCCTTTGACATAATCAAAAACGAGTTCGGTTGCCTTGTCGGGCGCGGCTTCCGGGGAAACGGTCCAGCGCCACATGTCTTCTTCAGGCCCATTCCAAGGATCTTCTAAAATATCGCCTTCATAAGAAATGTGCAGTAAGTTAGCATCCATAGAATAAGGCGATTTTTTGCCGCGTTTCATTTCCACAGGAATGTCGTGTTCAGCGGCGTATTGCATTAATTTGTCGCGGGAGTTTAGGTCCCATTCACGCCAAGGGGCGATGACTTTTACGTCGGGTTTGAGGGCATAAGCGCCGAGTTCAAAACGCACTTGGTCGTTGCCTTTACCGGTAGCACCGTGAGAGATGGCATCGGCATTGGTTTCATTGGTGATTTCGATCATGCGTTTGGAAATCAAAGGGCGAGCGATAGATGTGCCGAGCAGGTATTCGCCTTCATAAATGGTGTTGGCGCGAAACATAGGGAAAACGTAATCACGGACAAACTCTTCGCGTAAGTCTTCGATATACATCGCCGATGCGCCCATGACCTCGGCTTTTTTGCGTGCAGGTTCGACTTCTTCACCTTGCCCAATGTCTGCGGTAAAGGTGACTACTTCACAGTCGTATTCAGTTTGTAACCAGCGCAGAATGATAGAAGTATCTAAGCCGCCGGAGTAGGCAAGAACAACCTTTTTGACATCAGTTTGTTTGGACATAGTCTCTCTTGTAGGTTAGCGCTATACAGCGTATGCGTGACATCATAAAAGCTTGAAATCTTGTCTGATTCCCTGATAAATTGCAAGTTAAATCGCGATTAATGGCATAAAAAAGCCGTTTCTTGCCACTTTGCTGTATAAAGCTTGTTTTTATTCTGAAAAAAGTGTGGGATAATTCGCAGGTCGCCCGAAGGGATGCGGGAGATAAACTTGACGTTTGACAGTGACTGGAACCCTCATGCAGAGACCACAACATCGAAATGCATTGCCCCAAGGCTTTGAAATAGAAGAATATGTGATTGATTCTGTGATTGGTCACGGTGGTTTTGGCATCACCTATCTCGCCAAAGACATCCATTTAGATCAATGGGTCGCTATTAAAGAATATCTCCCTAATGAATTAGCCGTCCGTGAGGGCGTGAGTACGGTTTATGCCAAATCTAATACCGACGAGGAAGCCTTTGAGTGGGGCTTGCAACGCTTCATCATGGAAGCGCGTACCTTAGCTCAGTTTCAACATCCCAATATCGTTCAAGTCATGCGTTTTTTTGAAGCCCACCGCACCGCTTATATGGTTATGGCGTATCAAGAAGGCGAAAGTCTCTCAGCTATTCTCAAACGTGAACATCGCCTTGATGAAGGCGCTTTGATGGATATTATTTTACCGATTATTGATGGCTTGGAAGCGGTGCATAAGGCCGGTTTTCTACATCGCGATATTAAGCCGGGAAATATTTTTATTCGTAAAGAAGACAATACCCCGGTGTTGCTCGATTTTGGTGCAGCGCGTTATGCCATCGGTCAGCGCAGTACCAGTTTAACCAGCATTGTTACCCCCGGTTATGCGCCTTTTGAGCAGTATGATAATAAGAGCACGCAAGGGCCGTGGACTGATATTTATGCTTTGGGTGGCGTGATGTATTACTCTATGACGGGCAATATCCCCACTGAAGTGGTTGGGCGCTTGAAGCGCGACGATATGCCCCGTGCGGTGGATAGCTGTGCTGGTGAATATAAAATGGAGATATTACGCGCGGTTGATTGGGCTTTGGCTTTGGATGAAGATGCGCGTCCGCAAGATTTGACCCAGTGGCGCGAAGCTTTAGTATCCTTGCCACTGAATATTATGCCAAATGCTGAAAAAGTGGCTAAAACGGCAGATAAGCCGAGTAAGATTTCGCCGTGGGCTTGGGCTTTAGTGGCGTTATTATTTTTATTGCCAACGGGGTATTGGCTGTATCACGGCTTTTATACCAATCCTGAGGAAGTCAGGCAGCAACAAAAACAGCAAATTGAGGGCTTTGTCGGCAATTATTTTGCGGCAACCGAACGGGCCGATATTGAAGCCTTGCTTAATGCTTATGCCGAACGGGTCGATTATTTTCATTGGGGGCCAACCAATCGTGCTGCGGTACGTATGGATAAAACCAGTTATTTTGATAAATGGCCTGAGGTGCGTTACGCCCTCATCAGTGACTTAGAATTAATGGATGGCTTGGGTAAAAAAGAGGTGGTTTCTGTCAGCTTTTTAATGGGCTTTTATACCCATAACCCCAATAAGTATGATGAGGCATTTAACACGATTGAAGGCAAAGCCCGCCATACTTGGAAACTGATTAAAGAAGATGGGCAATATAAAATCATTTCAGAAAAACAGCAGGTCATTGAACGCAAGCGTTATCACAAAGCCTTAAATCAAACCAGCTCTTAACGTTTTCTCCGCGTTTGCATTGATACTTTTTCCTGGCCCGTTTTGAACAATCTTAGGCTTTTTGGCAACTATCTTGCTAAAAATCCCATGTGCCGACAATATTTATCCGATTCTGTTGTCTCGGCTAAATGGAATATTGCCAAAAGTGCGTTGTTAAACGCCGGAGTCATTATGAATAAACGACAACAAGCCTATTACCGCCGCTTGCCTTCATCATCGCCAAACACTGCCAATCTTCCTTATGCGAAACAAAATTATTTTGGCATGTGTTTGCTGTTAGGTATTTTATTTAGCCTGTATACACTGGTGTTTATTTTTAGTGATAACCAGCAGTTAGCTTGGGCGCAACATGCTGAAACACGGCAGTTACAGTCGGTCAGCATCAAAAATATTAAAAACAATGAAACCTTGCAGGTCTTCAATGGTCTTGCTCATCCCAGCACCATCACTCAAAAATCTCCCTCTCACCCGATGACCAAGCAAGTCGTCAATTTTATTCAAGGTTATTTTAGTGCTTTGGCCAGTAATGATATTGACAGTTTAATGAATTATTATGCTGATGAAATCGACTATTATGATTGGGGTTTTGTCGAAAAATTGATGGTAAGGCAAGAAAAAATAGATTTTTTTGAACGTTGGCCGGAGATTGATCAACATTTGCTCGGCAATTTGAATATCAGCGACCATGCACAAAAAACCGTCGTGCATTACGATTTACATTTTTCTGTACATAACCCCAAGCGCAAAGCTAAAGAACCTTTGCGCATCGATGGGGAAGCAAAACACACTTGGCATTTGGTTTTTGATGCCAAGGGACAAGCAAAAATTGTCTTAGAAAAACAGCGTGTGACCAAGCGTCAGCGTGCTTATAAATGAGTGGCTTATGTTATATTTCCCCGTCCCAATAACCAGTTTTTTGCTGAGTTTTATTTTCTTAAGCCTGCTTGCGCCTTCTAGTTCGGCTGAGTGTATCAACCGTGATTTGAGCATTGCTATTGATGTCGGTCATTCACCAAAAAAACCAGGTGCTAGCAGTGCCACTGGGGTAAATGAATATGCCTTTAATAAAATTATTGCTGAATTATTGCTCAAACGCTTATTAATGCAAGGATTTAAGCGCAGTTTTATTATCAGCCAGCGTAATCCTGAAATGCCATTACACTCACGCGCCAGCTTTGCCAATGCCAAACGTGCTGATTTATTAATCTCTATTCACCATGATTCGGTACAAGATAAATACTTAAAGCCTTGGCAATATAAAGACCACACCCAGCACTATAGTAATGATTTTTCGGGTTTTTCTGTGTTTGTCTCCGAGCATAATCGCAAAGCTCAGCAAAGCTTAATTTTTGCCGATATGCTTGCCAAGGAATTGCTTAGTTTAGATTTTAGCCCCAGCCCACATCATCAAGAACCCATTGAAGGTGAAAATCGACGTTTACTCGTCCCCGAAAAAGGCATTTATCAATATGATGAATTGGTGATTTTACGGCGCAGTAAAATGCCAGCCGTGTTGTTTGAATGTGGGGTAATCGTCAATCAGCTTGAGGAAAAAAAACTCAGTCAAAAAGTCTATCAACAACTGATTATCGCCGCTTTAGAGCGGGCTATTTTGCGTTTTGCTGCCTTTCCCAAAGAAACCGCCTATCTGGATAATGTACCCTTATTACCTGTGCCAGAACCGCCTAAAACCTTGGTCAGCCCCCAAGCCCCTAAAGACAATAAGACAGATAGCGATAAGGATGAATAAATCCACAGGGTTTACCCTGTTAGAGCTGTTAGTTGCCCTCGCAGTATTTAGTATTTTAAGTTTGATCAGTTATCAAGGTTTGGGGCAGTTTTTAAGTACCCAACAATATTTAGAACAGCAAGAAAACCAACTACGACGTTTGCAACTGACACTACAACGGCTAGAGACTGATTTACAACAAGCGATTGCCCGCCCTATTCGCAATGAGTTTGGCGACACACAAGCGGCTTTTATCGGTGATCGGCAAGGTTTGCGTTTTAGCCGCAGTGGTTTGGCGAATTATCGTCAAGAAAAACGCAGTGATTTACAACGGTTAGCGTGGTTTGTTGAAGAGGGCAGTTTATACCGTGGCGATTGGCAAGTGTTGGATCGCGCCCAAGATAGTCAGATGCAACGTTTGAGCTTATTAAGCCACATCAGCGAATTGAATTGGCAATATATTGATGCCAAACAACAAGCACATGACACGTGGCCACCGAACCAAGAAAACCCACAACAGCCCTCAGAGCTGATCGCGGTACAACTGCATTTTAAGCATACTGAATGGGGAGAAATTAAGCGTTTATTTGAATTGCCACAAACGCCAATTCGTCCAAAAGCTTCAAGTGATTTGCTTACAAACCAATAAGGTTAAATCATCTTCGAGTTCTTTGGTGGCGGTATAGTCGTGTAAACCATTCATGATAAACTCAATCACTTCCTCTGCGGTGGATTGTTGCCAGCAATTTTGCAATAGGTCACACACACGCTCAACGCCAAAGGTTTCTTTTGCCGCATTTTGCGCTTCAATCAGCCCATCAGTGTATAAAACGATGCCATCGCCTTGGTATAACTGCACATCCACACTGGCAAGCAAATGTCCTATATCAGACTCTAAGCCAATCATAAAACCCAACTCTAAGGTATCAATGCGCTCAATCTCACCCGATTTACGCACGATCAATACTTCTTCATGCTGCCCTGTGATAGTGACATTGCCATCACAATAATCCAACATGGTTAAGGTTAAGTTTTTGTCCATTTGTGTGCGTTCAACATTTTCATAAATACTTTGATTTAAGCTCTTAAATAACTGAATCGGATTGGTGACATCGTGAATGACTAAAGTGCGCAGTGCTGCTTGTACCATCAGCATCAAAACACCACTTTCAAGGCCATGCCCGGTGACATCGCCAATCACAATACGGGTGTGTTTATTGTGTTCGATGACATCATAATAATCACCGCCAATTTCATCAGCCGCTTGCATCAAACTGGCGATTTGCAATTGCTCATTATTATTCAAATCAGCGGTGCTTGGTAAGAGCATTTGTTGTAAACGTTGCGCGACTTCCAACTCGGCACTCATGCGCAGATTATCGGTTTCTAAACGCTTATTTAAACTTTGGATTTCATCATGGGCGGCGGCAATATCTTCATGGCTTTTTTGTAAACGTTGCTTAAATAAAATCACGGTACTGAGTAATAAACCAATGACGATAGATAAAACGGTTGGCACAATTGCATATTGTGGCTTAAAGTCTTTTAAGACAAAAATAACTTGTAAAGTAAAAAATGTTTCAATAATACAAAGACTTAAAAATGTATAGGTTAGGTATATTTTTAAAGGGTGTTCTGGGGTTAATTGGCGATAAACCAATACGGTCGCACTAAAAGCGCCAATGGCAATTGCAGCCAATAAGGGGATAAATAAGGTTTTAATTGAAATAGAGGCAACTTCGAGTACAAAACTTAATTGAAATAAACAAATCCCGGTAACTAATACCACACTCAGAAGAATGGTTTTAACATACGTGCTTATAATTTTTGTTTTTTCCATAAAAAATTACCCCATTATTTATACATATTTCAACACATGAGATTATTCAGTTTGTTTACGATCAAGCGCCAGAAAAAAGGCGTTGTTAAACCAGTAAACTTGTTGCCAAAACCAACGGGGTCAAGACACTCGCTGCAACATTGGCAGCTAAATAGCGAGGAAACTGCCCCAGGTTCTGTTTATATTTTAGCGCACCATATAAAGCGACAAAAGATAAAGACCAAGGTGCTAAAGCAGCTAAACTTGTTCTTGGCAGCTCGCCAAAACTTACCCACAATAATAAAAAAAAGCCACTGGCAAACGTAAATAAGAGATAGATTTCATTACTGCGATCGATGCCATAACTAATAGGGAAGTGTCGCCGCCCTCGATTTCTATCTGCCACTATATCAGGATATTGATTTAATAACAGTAGGTTATTGAATAAAAAAAAGGGAATGAGAGCAATTTTCCAGATTAAAAAATCGTAATATCCCGTCAGAACAAATTGAATCCCGACAGGCATCAAGATACCAAAACCTAGCCCTGGAGCGATTAAGCACAACCAAGGTAAACGGTTAAGCCAAGGGGTATAGGTGGAAATTAATATCACCCCAAGCAAACCGACAAATAAAATATCAATTCCATAAATACTGATAAAAACCCCACCTATCATTAGGGTCGTTAGCCAAGTAAATAAGGCGAAAGAGAGCACCAAGCCGAGCATCTCGTTATATTGTGGTAATACACCACTGCCACCACTAAAAGGCGTTTTTTTAGTTTCTAAATCTAGCCCTGATTTAAAATCTATATACTCATTGAGTAAATTAACCGCGATATGTGCCGATAAAGCACCCACTGTGCCTAGGCTAAGTAAAATCCAATTAATAGGAATATGTTGATGGATAAGGACACTTGTCCCTAAAAACACACAAATAGGGGTTAAAATTAAAAAAGGTAAACGCATGGACTGTAAAAGCAAAAAGACTTTGAACATGCATTTCCTCAATAATCAGCGAGTCAACAATAAGGCAGCGTTGTACAAGCCTCCCAAATGCGCAAATACCCAAAAGAGACTAAATACGCGCCCATAATAGCGGTGATAATGATTAAAGTGATGTTGGGGACTCGCATAAAGGCGAGAAATAATTAAAATAAATGCTCCCACCAGCGGAATCAGCCCACTAATACCGTGCACAACTAGCCAAGGAAAATACCCCGGCGGTAATTGCAATGGCGTATACCAGGTTTGATTGATTAGGTAAACGATAACAAAAATCACCCCAGTGACACTGAGAAATAGCATCAAATTACGATGCCATTTGACATCACCTATACGAATTAAATTCCAAGATAAGGCTAATAGCAGTAAAGACAGCACCGCCCAAATACTGGAAATAATTAAAAAAGTAGTCATTTATCCTCGCTATGTTGACGGTAAACATTTTCAATATTTTCTAAGTCTTGTTCAGACAAACTGCCCACCGCTTGTTTTAAGCGCAAAGTATTGAGCAAATAATCATAACCTGCGGCAAAGAGGTCTCGCTCGGTTTGTAGGTAAGCTCTTTTTGCATTTAAGACATCGACCACTGTACGGCTGCCAACATCAAAACTGGTTTTGGTGGATTCATAAGCCGTATTGCTAGAACGCAAAGCTTGTCGTAAAGCTTTTACTCGACTAATGGCAGAGACCACATTCAAATAAGCCGCCCGTGTTTGTTGCTGGATCTGACGACTTTGTTGTTCTTTGGAGTCTAAACTTTGTTGATACAATAAACGCCCCTCAGCAGTATTAGCGCGAATTCGTCCGCTTAAATCAATCGGCATATTGGCGACCACACCGATACTGTGTTGCAAGCTACCGCCATCGGCAAAACCAACATTGCTATGATTATAGCCATGTGAGAGCTGTAGATTAACGCTAGGGCGCTTAACACTGCGACGTTTGTCAATTTCTTGATCAGCAATGCGAATTTGTAATTGGGCATTTTTTAATAACGGATGCTGGGCTAATGCTTCTGTGACCCAAGCATCAATCTCATTTGGTTGAGGTGGGATCAATTGTAGTTCACCAGTAAACATGCTGGGAGATTGCTTATAATCACCGACTAACTCACGCAAACGCTCTAAACTGATTTGCCGTTGGTTTTCTGCACTGATTTCTTCAGCAATCGCCAAATCATATAAAGCTTCAGATTCCCGCACATCAGTGATGGCGCTGACCCCCACTTCAAATTTTTGCTGGCTTTGGTTTAATTGTTTTTGCACCGTGGCTTTATTATTTTTCGCAAACTCTAGGTTATTTTGTGCTTTCAATATATCAAAATACCGTTCAGACACCTGTAGCATGAGGTTTTGCGCTGTGGCTTGATAACTATATTCGGCTCTTTGTTGATTTAATTCTGCCTGCGAAAGGGCAATTCGAGAAGGTTTGGCATATAACGCCTGATCTAAACTAAGGCTATAGCCATATTGTGTGCCATCATTATTGCTGCCAGCATCAAAACTTTTACTATAACGCCCGTTTAAATTAACTTGTGGACGAAAAGCCGTAGCCGCTTGATCTCGTCGGCTGGCAACAACTTGTCGTTCTGTGTCACTGATTTTTAAGTTAGGATTGGATTGTTTAGCTAATTGATAAAAACTGCCCAAGTCCTGTGCAATAGTGGCAGGAGATAGCAAATACAACAGACTAAAGCCGATGAGTGTTGGGTTTAATCTAAACATATTTATTTCCTAATACTGTTAGCGGGTGCATACAAATACCATAGTGTTCTGCTGGCATATTCAATTTAGGCATAATAAGGACAAAGCCAAGAGGGTGCAAGATGTCATTAATCATAGCGCACTTGTCTCTGTTATCAATTTGCGGTATAAGCTCAGCTAATAAATATAAAATGAGAGCCAAATGCACACAACGACCCATAATGCCATACCTTAAGAGTCTATGCGAGGTATGGGAATCGTCGCGAAAATCAGATATTTTGAGGCTAATTCCGTGGTTTTATGAGGCGAACTTAACGACGAGTGAGTCGTTAAGAATCCTTTTTTTAAATAAAAGCGCGGAATTAGACCAAAATAGCGGATTTGCAGTAGATTATTCATATGTCGCATAGACTCTAAGTATCTCACATGATAAATACGTCATCTTCATAGGGTGAGCATCAGCTTCATATGATAAAAATATTCCCATGAATTAAATTTTGTGTAATTATCTGATGTTACGCAAAGGCTAAATATCACTAGGTAGGTGGGAAATAACTCTATTGTGACAAAAACTGGCTTAGTGCGTAACATCAGTAACTATGATGAAAGGAGGATTATGGATACAAAATACAAAGCGCAGATTCTCATTGTTGATGATAATCTGAACAATTTATTTACACTAAAAAGCCTATTAAACGAACATATTGATGTGACCGTTATTGAGGCTAATTCTGGCAATAATGCTTTACATTGTGTTGCCCAGTATCCTATTGATTTAATTATTCTCGATATTCAAATGCCGGAGATCGATGGCTTTGAGGTCGCAGAGATCTTATCATCACGTAAAAAAACCCGCGATATTCCCATCGTTTTTCTAACCGCTGCTTATAAATCAGAAGATTTTCGCCAAAAAGGTTTTGCTGTCGGTGCGGCCGATTATTTGACCAAACCCATTGACCCAGAACAATTGCTAAGTCGCATTCGCACTTATTTGCATTTTATAGAACGTGAACACTCACATACCCAAGCTTTGCGCGCAGCCAATCAACACTTACGTAACGAAGTGGAAGAGCGCAAACAAGCACAAACCGCCTTAAGTTTATTAAGCCGCCAAAACCAACTGATTTTAGACAGTACCGAAGAGGGCATTTTTGGCATGGCTTTGGATGGCACAATCGCCTTTTTAAATCCTGCAGCCGCCAAAATGCTCGGCTATACCCCAGAGGAAATGCTTGGTAAACCGCAGCATGAAATGATTCATTATTCATATGAAAATGGTCGGGCTTACCCCCCAAATGATTGTCCCGTTTGCCATATGTTATCGGCAAACTCTAAACCTAAGAGTCAGCGTATCAATAATGAGGTTTTTTGGCGCAAAGATGGAACAGCCATACCCGTTGAATATATCGCCGCCCCCTTGATTGATAGTAATGAAGTGATTGGCTGCGTCATGTCTTTTAGTGACATTACCTTGCGTAAAGAAGTGGAAACCTCATTGCGACAAGCAAAAAAGGCAGCTGAATTAGCTAACCAAACAAAAACCCAGTTTTTAGCCAATGTCAGTCATGAGTTACGTACCCCTTTAAATGCGATTATTGGCTATAGCGAAATTTTATCTGAAGATTTTTGTGATCAAATTGAAAACGATACCCTATTTAATGATTATCTCAATGATATGGAAAAGATTTTAGCCGCCGGGCAGCGCTTATTAGATTTGATTGATAATATTTTGGATATTTCTAATATTGAATCAGGAAAAACCAAGGCACTGGCTTTTTGTAATGAATCGGTTCCCTTAATCCCCTTATTGCAAAATATCAATGAGACAATTAAACCTTGGTTAGCTGAAAATAATAATGTTTTCCAACTCGAATATAGCGAAGATATTGGGTATTTGTTTACCGATGTCAAAAAAGTGCGGCAAACCTTATTAAGCCTCATCCGTAACGCCTGCACGTTTACTCAAAAAGGGCAAATTAAACTGCAAGTGAAGCGACATATAGAAACGCAAACAGAATGGTTATATTTTGCCGTGATTGATAACGGTGTTGGGATTGCTGTAGATAAGCAAGACAAGGTTTTTCAAGCATTTTCGCAAGAAGATGCCTCCTCAACTCGACAACATGACGGTATGGGCTTAGGTCTGGCGCTGGCTAAACATTTTGCAGAAATGATGGGCGGTCATATCGCCATTGAAAGTGAAGAAAATAAGGGCTGTACCTTTACCTTAGGTTTGCCTGCGCAAGTGCATTCTCAAATCACAGATGAGCCAGAAACCGAACGCTTATATCAAACCGGACAAAACAAAGTTATAACATAAGCATATTATTAATCATTAAAATACATCTTAAGTAAACAATTAGCATTATGAAAAAATTAATGGATACTATACTCTCCCTTCGCTATACTGGTTGCCTATAAAAATTAAATCAACCAGATAATACAATGCTTTTTGTGCACCAAAGAAATCAGCCATACTTCTCCCCATTAGCCCCATAGATTTTGTCTAAGAAACTAAAAATAACTGCTGTTACGTACTAAGCCGGTTAGTACGTACTAAGCCGGTTAGGGGGCTTTTCCGACCGCTTAGTCGTATTTAGTCGTGGAGTAATGGCGGTTTTTTGTGTCTTTGCGTAATATCAAAAAATAAGTTGACCGCCACGTATAGGTTTCGTAGTCGCTATGATAAGTTGCTGCTGTATTTCGTTTAGAGGAATATCTCATGCCATCTCCCCCTGCTAATAATGAACAAAAAATTGGTTTTTTTAGTTCGTTACAAGGCGTACTGATTCTACTATTTTTAAGTATTAGCATTATTCCCCTACTGATTGCTGGGAGCTTTGTCTATCAACAAAGTAAAGCGACTTTATATGAAGAAAGCGCGCATAAATTAACCGCTATTAGAGATATTAAAACCAAGCAAATTTCTGCCTATTTTCAAGAACGCTTGGCTGATATTCATGTTTTTGCTAATAATCCATCGGTTATCTCTGCTATCAGTGCTTTTGACTTGTCGCTTGAATCCTTAAAAATCAACAAAAACGCCACTGAAGCGGAGTTAATGCAGAAACTGCAGCAACATTATTTAAATAAGCCTGATTTAATCGATGCTAAAGACCAAAGTGACTATAGTCAGGTTCATGCCCAATATCACCCCATGTTTCGGCAATACCAACAAACCTATGGTTATTATGATGTTTTTTTAGTCGAGCCTCATACAGGCACGATTGTTTACAGTGTGTTTAAGGAAAAAGATTTTGGGACTTCCCTACAGTTTGGCGAATATAGCCAAAGCAATATTGCTGAATTGTTTAATCAAATCATGGCGGGGCAGCACGAAAAACAAGCGACGTTAATTGATTTTTCTTTTTACGCCCCCTCCAATGCCCCGGCTTCTTTTATTGGCTCCCCGGTTTTTGAAAATAATAAACTGGTGGGGATTTTAATTTTTCAATTATCCATCAAACAAATTAACGCCATTATGCAAGAGCGCACCGGTTTAGGTCTCTCTGGTGAGAGTTATATTGTTGGTGCGGATAAATTAATGCGCTCAGATTCTTTGTTTTCTGATGAGAGCAGTATTTTACAACAAGCGGTTAGCACCCGTGCTGTTGAGCAGGCTTTAGCAGGTAAAATCGGGATCAGTGAAGAAAAGGATTACCGTGATGTCTTAACCCTATCAGCTTATAAGCCCTTGCCTATTCAAGAACTAAATTGGGCTGTGATTGTTGAAGAAGATGTCGAAGAAATTTATGCCGCTGTTACTGAACTAGGTAAGGATATTATTTTAATCACCCTGCTATGTAGCCTAATCGTGGCAATATTAGCGTGGTTTTTCAGTAAAACCATGACCACACCTTTATTAAAAATCACTGAGATTGCCAGACGCTTAGCGGCGGGAGACATTAATCAAAAAATTGATATTAAAAGTCGCAATGAAATCGGGCAAATGGCAAGTGCTTTTCAGGGCATGATTGTCAATTTACGCGGCGTGATTGGCAATATCAATCAAGTCTCTGGGCAACTGGCTAAAGGCAACTTTAATGCCCGTATTGAAGCAGATTTTGTCGGTGATTTTAGCCAAATTAAACAAGCGATGAATCAAAGCGCGACCAATTTACAAAGTTTGGTCAAAGATACCAGCAATGCCTGTGAGCAACTCGCTAATGGGGTATTAACGGCCCGTATAGAACGAGATTTCCCCGGAGACTTTGCCCAAATTAAACAAGCCACCAACAGCATGGCAAATAATTTACAAGAAATTATTGATGAAACCAATAGTGTGTTAGAACAACTCGCGCAAGGGGATACCGATGTCGAGGTACAAGGACAATTTGCGGGCAATTTTATCGGGGTCAAACAGGCGCTAGAAAGTACAGCGACCAAATTGATGGACAGCACCATAGAAAATGATCGCCAAGCGTGGTTAAAAAATGGGCAAGCACAATTGAATGAGCGTTTACGTGGCGAGCAAAGCATCAAAATTTTGGCTAAAAATACCATTGATTTTTTAGTCAATTATTTGGGCGCGCAAATTGGCTTGCTGTATATGCACAAAAGCAAAGACACTAAAAATAATCACCGTACTTGGTTAGAAATCACCGCCGTTTACGGCTATAGCCTCGATAAGAAAAAACTGAAACAAAAATTCTATATTGGCGAGGACTTAGTCGGGCAAGCCGTGCTGGAGAAAAAAGCCATTGTTCGCCAGCAAACCGAATCGGAATGTAGCCATGTGGTGCAATCAGGCTTAATTCAGGCTGTGCCCAAAGAAGTGTTATTAATCCCTTTTCTTTATGAAGATGAGGTCAAAGGCGTGATTGAATTAGGCTCTGCCAGCACGTTTAGTCCCATGCAGCATGACTTTTTAATCCAAGCAATGACCAATATAGGCATTGCCATCAATGCCTCCGAATCGCGCACGCGCACACAAATGCTACTCGAGCAAAGCCAAGCGCAATCAACCCAATTACAAGCACAACAAGCAGAGATGCAGCATAGCAATGAAGAATTGCAAAGCCAAACCGAAGAGCTACAAAGCCAAACCGAAGAATTGCAATCTCAGCAAGAAGAATTAAGCCAAGCCAATCACATGCTCGAAGAGCGTGGACGGGAAATGCGCCAGCAACAACAAGCTGTCGAAGAAAAAAACACGGCGCTGGAACAAGCCCAAGATTTAATTAAGAAAAAAGCCGAAGATCTAGAATTGGCAAGTAAATACAAATCTGAATTTTTGGCCAATATGTCGCATGAATTGCGTACCCCGCTCAATAGTTTATTGATTCTAGCGCAACTCTTGGAGAGCAATAAAGACGGCAATTTAAACGAAAAACAAATTGAATGCGCGCGCACCATCCACGGGGCGGGGGCTGACTTATTAAACTTAATCAATGAAATTTTGGATTTATCCAAGGTCGAAGCGGGCAAAATTGAGATTCACCCAGAATCAATCAATTTGGAGCAAATCACCGCCAATCTCAAACAAAAATTTGCCCATGTGGCAGAAGAAAAATCGGTGGGCTTTGCAATTGATTTGGGAGCAGATTTGCCGGAGAGTATTTATACCGATCCGCAGCGTTTACAGCAAATTATCAATAACTTATTATCCAACGCCTTCAAATTTACCTTGGATGGAGCAGTCACTTTAAGCCTACGCCGTCCTCATGCCGAAGAAGATTTATCCGCAAGTGGTTTAAATGCCCAAAACAGCATCGTCTTTAGTGTTAAAGACAGCGGCATCGGCATATCGAAACAAAAACAAAAAGTCATATTTGAAGCTTTCCAACAAGAAGATGGCTCTACCAGTCGGCGCTTTGGCGGCACGGGCTTAGGTTTATCTATTTCTCGACAATTGACCCAATTGATGGGCGGGGAAATTCATCTGCACAGCGAGCAAGATCAAGGGGCTGAATTTATTATTTTCTTGCCGGAAAACATTCAAATCAAAACTTCGGAAAAAGCACCGCAACACATAAGCACAGCTGCGAAAGCAAAGCCACAAAGCGAAGAAAAAACCGAGGAAAAACCGACAAAACCCGCACCGACAACAAGACCTGTCAGCAAGCCGGTGCTTGCCCCCAAAGATCAGGTGCTTGATGATCGGTATCAATTAAAAGCCCATGATAAAAGCTTATTAATCATCGAAGACGATCAAGCCTTTGCAAAAATTCTTATGGAATTAGCCCGTGAAAAGAATTTCAAATGCATTTCAGCCCAAGATGGCAAAGAAGGCTTGGAACTCGCCTCCGAGCTACTCCCCAGCGCGATCATGCTCGATGTCGGCTTGCCACAAATTGATGGTTGGACAGTGATGGAAAAACTCAAAGAAAACCCCGATACCCGCCATATTCCGGTGCATTTTATGTCGGGTCGAGATGACCAACAAGCCGCCCAACAAATGGGGGCAGTTGGCTATGCCCTTAAACCTGTGAGCATGGGCGACTTATTTGACGCATTCAAAAAAATGGAGCGTTTTATTTTAAAATCAGTCAAAGATTTATTGATTATCACCGATGATGAAACGCATAGCCAAAATATTCTCGATGTCTTAGCCAACGACCAAATCAATGCCAAATTGATTAATAATAAAAAAGAGGCGTTGTTACAGCTACAAAACCAACAGTTTGAATGCGCTATTTTGGATGTCAGCATTGAAAAAGACAGCGGCATGGATTTGTTGGTAAAACTTAGCGAAGTCGATAGAGAAATCCTTATTCCTATCATTATTTACACCGAAAGAGAACTTAACGAAGCCGAAGAAAAACAGCTACTTGCTTGCCAAGCAAACTTAAATATCAAAGAAGTTCACTCACCCGAACGTCTTTTAGATGAAGCCAGTTTGTTTTTACACGAGGTCAATCAAAACCTACCGAAAGAACAACAGCAAATGCTGCACATGGTGCATGATAAAGAAGCAATCTTAAAAGGCAAAAAAATCCTGATCGTTGATGATGATTCACGCAATAGTTTTGCGCTAGCGGCAATGTTAGAGGAGAAAAGTATTGATGTGATCATGGCTCCCAATGGCAAAGAAGGCTTACAGCAATTGCAAGACCATGCCGATACTGCCTTAGTCTTGATGGACATCATGATGCCAGAAATGGATGGTTATGAAGCCATGCGCGAGATTCGTAAACAATCCCGTTATCGCAAACTCCCCGTCATCGCCCTGACTGCCAAAGCCATGAAAGGCGACAGAGCCAAATGTATTGAGGCAGGCGCAAGCGATTATTTAGCCAAACCGATTGATATGGATAAATTAATTTCTTTATTAAGGGTCTGGTTGCATCAATAGATCTTCAATCATACAGTGCTTGCCAATAGCGTCGTGCTTGGGTTTTCACCTCCACAGGGCGATGGCTAGCATCAAAAAATAATTGGATTTCTCCCGTTTGTGCCGTATCCAAAACCTTTGCCCCCTGTGTTTGATAAGCTTGTACAACTTCCATTCGAGGATGGCGATAAGGATTTAAAAACCCGGTACTGGCTATCGCCCATTGCGGGGCAACGGTTTTTATAAAACGCTGGCGGGATGAGGAGTTGCTACCGTGATGGGGAATAATCAGTACATCACTCTTGAGTTTGTCGTATTGCATTTGCAATAAAAAACCCTCAGCCCTACGGCTAATGTCGCCAGTGATTAAAAGGCTATGCGTACCTGTGCTGACTTTTAACACACAGCTGTTATCATTGTCTGTGCGTAATTCATAGGTAGTCAATGGGTGCAATATTTCAAAATCGACTCCATCCCATTGCCATGTTTGTCCGCGCTGACAGTGTGTTATCGGCAAGCCCAATTGTTGCCATGCCTGTGGCTCACTGCTGAATAATTGCCCAATGCTTAGGGTTTTATCTAGTAAGGATGTGCCGCCGCTATGGTCATAATCATTATGACTCAAAAGTAAGCTATCTAAATGGGTTATCCCAACCGCTTTTAAGTGCGGCAACACGACTTGGCGTGTGGCTTTGCGTGTTCCGGTGTCATAGAGCAAGCTGTGTTTCTCGGTGCGTAATAAAATCGCCAAGCCTTGCCCGACATCAAACACCGAGACCTGTAGCATCCCCGGTTTTAGCGTTGATTCCGGGCGATAAAGCAATAAAAACACACACAAACCCAACAACCAGCGCGGTAACACGCCTTTGGGAAGTAAAAATAACACGGTAGCAAACAAGGCAATCAATAATTGAATAGCGTTGATAGCGCCATAATCCCAGTATAAACCGATGTTTTCCAGTTGATGTAAATACCAGAACACATAGCCAAGGGCATCGGCACTCCATGTCCAAAGTTCTCCGCTCAGACTTGCAGAGAAAGGCAAGAGCGCTAAGGCGAAAAAAATCAGCGGTAAAATCAACAAAGCGACAGCCGGGATGGCGATAAGGTTGGCAAAAGGAGATATCCAAGATGCGCCACCGAACCAAAACAAAGTTAGGGGCAACATGCCAATCATGATCACAGTAGAGACCCAAAATAAATTTTTGACGGGGGCTAAAAACGACCATGAGGGGCGATATTTAGTTTTTAGGCTCTTATCCTGTGCATGTTTTGTGCGCTTATCCTGATGCGGATAAGCACTGATACCCCAAAATATCAACGCCACAGCGACAAAAGAAAGGTAAAAACTGGCCGATAACACCACCGAGCTATCCCACAGCAAAATCAGCACAAAAGTTGGTAATAAGGCTTTATCCAAAGGCACACGCTTAAATAGCAAGCGCGCTAAAACCGGGATGGTGAGCATCATCAGCGCCCGCTGGGCTGGAATCGCAAAACCGGACAAAGCCGCATAAAAACCTGCCCCAAAAATCATAGCAACAAATGCCACCGTCGGTACTGGGACAATATTCAGCCACTGTATCGGCGCACTATGGCGATATAGCCATGAGAACAACAGCCATGCCGCTGCCGCCGCATAACCAATATGCAAGCCTGAAATCGCCATCAAATGTGATGTGCCGGTATGCTTTAGGGTTTGCCAGTCTTGATAGCTAATTTCTTCACGCACGCCAATCGTTAAGGCTTCAACCAGACCCCGCTGCGGGTGTTCTCCCAGTCCTTGACGGATGGCTTGTAAAATCTGTTGGCGGATATGGTTTAGACCTGAAAACTCAGCGGCAGCCAGTCGCCGAGGCAATTCAGGCTTGAGCTGTACTGCGCCTTGATGACGAATATGTTGGCGATATAAATACAAACTATGGTCACGGCTGTGTTGATTACGATAGCCAATAGCAGGTTTGAGTTTTGCCCATAAACGCCATGTTTCCCCGACCTCTAAATCAGGTTTGGGTGTGTTGCGGTGATACCACGTCAAGCGCAGTTTTTGCGCTTTAATCTCAGGGCGTTCGGCGGCTATTAGCTGGGCATCAAATTCGGTTTTATTGTCATACGCACGGCTGATGTGCTGAACTTTGACCGTCAATGCTAATTTTTGTTGCCATAGCTGCGGGGGAATATCGAGCCGGAGTTGTTGTTCTGCTTGCCAATTTGCCCAGAAAAAACCTAAGAAAAGTACAATGGCTAGCCGTATTTTTGGTTGATACAGTGCGTAGGTAAATAAGAAAGGTAACACCGCCGCGATTAAATCGCTGGGGGGTAAAGCCGGAAAGCTTTGGAGGATTAAAACGCCTGCAAAGAACGCGAGGCTGAGCAGTAACATACAAACATGAGATTTAAAATATTGAGTTTAAGCGAAAAAATTTTAAGGATTTAAATATATCTGCCGCGATTTTACCACCCCAACTCGTTCCCAAGCTCTAGCTTGGGAATGCGTATTGCGTCGCTCCAGCGGCGCGATTAATATTGAAATTAGTATTAATCGCGGCAGACATTAGCCGATTTTAACCAGCAATTTTTTTAGTGATTACCCATTGTTGCGCAATCGACAGGGCGTTGTTGACCACCCAGTATAAAACCAAACCCGCAGGGAAGAAGGCAAAGAAGACGGTGAAAATGATCGGTAAAAACATCATCACTTTTTCTTGCACTGGATCTAACGGTGCAGGATTGAGTTTTTGCTGAATAAACATGGTCGCGCCCATGAGTAAAGGCAAAATGAAATAAGGATCAGGCGAGGACAAGTCTTGCAGCCATAAAATAAAGCTGGCTTGGCGCAATTCGACACTTTCGAGCAAGACCCAGTATAGGGCAATAAACACAGGAATCTGAATCAAAATCGGCAAACAACCGCCCAAGGGGTTAATTTTCTCTTTGCGATATAAGTCCATCATTGCTTGATTTAAGCCGGAACGATCATCGCTGTAACGTTCTTTTAGCGCCACTAAACGTGGTTGCATCCGGCGCATATTTGCCATTGAGCGATAGCTGGCGGCGGATAATTTATAGAAAGCAAGTTTAATCAGCAAAGTGAGGAAAACCACCGCCCAGCCCCAGTTACCTAGGAAGCTGTAGAGCCATTTAAGTACATGGAATAAGGGTTGAGCAATAAACCATAGCCAACCATAATCGACAGTTAGCTCCAGGCCCTCGGAGAGCACTTCTAAATCTTCTTGGATTTTTGGACCAGCGTAGAATTGAAAATCAAAGTTTTGGCTAGTACCGCTGGCAACTTGTACGCCTGCACCCATGCCACCCATGACGTAACGTCCGGCACTGGGTAAACTGGTGTAATAAATATAAGACTGCTCTTTAGGTGGAATCACAGCGGCAACAAAATAATGCTGCAACATCGCCAGCCAACCATCTTCCCACGCTGCTTGGTTGCTTTTGCTTAATGTACCTTGGCTGGTGACATAGGCGCGTTTGCCCATTTCTTCGATGTCGCCAAAATCAATTTTCTCAAACCGAGACTCTGGGGTTTTAATCGCTGTACCTGTGTAGGTATAAAGCAAACTTGAGGTGTTTTTGCCCGCAAAAGCGTTGCGTTGTAACTGTCCATACACTTGTCCGTGCCACGCTTGATCACTGGTATTGCTAACTTTGTGGCTGACTTGGATATTATAACTACCGCGTTTGAACACATAGATTTTTTCGACCTGAATGCCTGTGCCATTGTCCCAAAGCAAGCGCACTTTTACTTCTTCTGCGCCATCGGCGAGGGCATAGCGATCTTGTTCAATGTGGTAACGGGCGACATGGCTAGGTGCAAGCTTGGCATCGTTGCCACTCAATAAACCCGATTGTAAAACCAATAATTGCGGGGGCATGTCATTAAAGAAAGTGACAGGAATCTCTTGTTGTTTGGCATTTTCAGGATAAGCCAATAAGTTAATCAAGCGAATATCGCCGCCAACACTGTCAATTTCGACATCTAAGACATCGGTTTTAACTTTGACACGCTGCGCGGTATCAAAAAAACCGGTATGTTGTTGTGGAGCGTCAGGATTGCTGCTGGGGACAGGGCTACCCGCTTGGGCAATTGCCTGCGGGACATCGTCTTTATTGACTTCGCTAGAGACAGGCGGTGTATTTGTACCCGTAAGACTAGGTTGTGCCGGTGCTTGCGTCGTCTGTGGCATTTGGACATAGTCTTCTTGCCAGCTTTGATACACCAACAGGCCCATAAAGACCCAAGTCATAATAAGGATTAGTCTAAGGTTATCCATGATCGTCCATTTTTGGATAAAGGCAACATTCGAGTTTATCGAGTGGCCTTAGCGGGTTTGGGAATGAAAACGTAAACGGGCTAAGCGGTGCCAGTGTTTTTCTAAGGCTTGTAATAGCACTGCATTAGATGCAGTTTTGGCGCTATGATTTGCCATCACCACAATGTCGATGACAGGCAGGTTTTGATGTTGACGAAAGCTCTCTCGAACTAAGCGTTTGATTCGATTACGATCAACCGCACGTTTGATACGCTTTTTAGCAATGGCAAGTCCCATCCGCGGGCGCTGCTGCTGCCCTGGAGTCGCTAACAACATAAAGTAGCGATCTGCTGATTTTTTCGGTTTTTTGAAAACGTGACTAAAATCCGCCGCTGTCAATAAGCGACGATCAGCAGAAAAACGTTGATTACCGTTAGCTTGCTGATCGTTCACGTTTATAAGGCACTCTATCAAGCGCTGAGACGATGACGACCTTTAGCACGTCTAGCTCGAATGACAGCACGACCACCACGGGTTGCCATGCGGCTACGGAAACCGTGACGACGTTTGCGAACTAAATTACTAGGTTGGAATGTTCTTTTCATGCTGCTATGCCTGTGTTTACGATAGTCAAACAGCCTAAGTGATAAACACCAGTATTGATGTTAAGTTTCAGCGACCCCGCGCTAAAAAGCAGGCTGTATCCAAATCAGGTTAAAACGCTCAATTATATAATTAAACCCTAATAAAAAGCAATGTTAGTTGTGAGAATTTTTTTTGATTTTTTTCGTGCCAGCTATCTCTTTGAATCGTCGCAAAATATTTTTTGCAAGCTTTTTTTTATAAAAATTAACTGATTAAAAATCAGTGGATTATGCTTATTTTTTAACCTATTACTTGAAGAAAATAACGACTAGACTCAGGTGATACTAAGGGGGTAAACTAACCAGCTCACTCTCACAAGCAGAACTTTTAATAGCGGTTTCTGCAACATCTTTGATGGACTTTTTGGATTAAAACGTGACGCAAGCGCTTTGGAATGCGTGCCTTAAGCAATTGGAGCTAGATTTATCTGCCCAAGAGTTTAATACATGGATTCGCCCCTTACATTTACACCACAGCGAACAAAACGCTGAGCAATCTTGGCATTTGCTCGCGCCTAATCGCTTTGTACTCGAATGGGTGAAAACACATTTTTTTCAGCGCATAGAAAGCTTATTAACCGAGCTTAACCACGGCAAAAGTATCAGCCTTGCATTACAAGTTGGTAGTCGTCCACAAGGACGTAAAAGCCGACACAAAACCAAACCACGTCCCTCAAGTGAAAATTTGAGTTTTAATTTTGATACGCCAGCTGCGAAAGCAAAAACGCACCGACCAAAGCAAAGACAAAGCACAACACACTTCACTTCACCAAGTAACGATGTCTGCTTAGCACCCAAGCCCAATCGCTTAAATCCGCGCTACGAAAGCCCGCTCAATCCACGTTATACTTTCAATAATTTTGTGACTGGGCAATCGAACCAACTCGCGCACGCAGCCTCTCAGCAAGCACTACACCACGGTGGTTTTAATCCTTTATTTCTCTATGGTGGCGTGGGTTTAGGTAAAACCCATTTAATGCACGCGGTGGGGCACTCACTGGAGCAACAACAACCCGACTCACGGATCGTTTATTTACATTCTGAGCGTTTTGTCAGTGAAATGGTCAAAGCCCTGCAAGAGCGTCGTATTGATGAGTTTAAACAATATTATCGCTCTGTCGATGTGCTTTTGATTGACGATATACAATTTTTACTCGGTAAAATGCGCTCACAAGAAGAGTTTTTTCACACCTTTAACGCGCTGATGGAAGGACACCAACAAATCATTATTACCTGTGATCGCACTCCAGGGGCTTTAAGTGGGCTAGAGGAACGCTTACGCTCACGCCTTGCCAGTGGTTTAAGCATCAAAGTCGATGCGCCCTCGGTGGACACCCGTGTCGATATTGTCAACACCAAAGCTGAGCAGGCGAAATTAAAACTCACCGATGATGTGAGCTTATTTGTCGCCGAAAATGTCTCCCCCAATGTCCGCGAGCTAGAAGGCGCTTTGCATCGTTTGGTTGCTAATGCCCGCCTAATGAACCAACATATTGATTTGAATTTTGCCCAACAAATTTTGGATGATTTTATTCAAACCCACCAAGAAAAAGCTTGGACAGTTGCCGAAATACAGCAGCAAGTAGCGAGTTATTTCAATATCTCGATACAAGAATTATTATCCAAATCCCGCTCACGCCAAATTGTGCGCCCACGTCAAATTGCCCTGACGCTAGCAAAAGAACTCACCCAAGAAAATCTCCCGGCTTTAGGGCGGGCTTTTGGTGGCAAAGATCGCAGCACGGTATTACACAGTTGCCGCGTGGTGCATCAATTCCAAAATAAAAGCCCTAAAGACTATCAAGACTATCTCAATTTGATGGAAAACTTTCGTCAAAACTAAACATTTGTGATAGTGATTTGCATTCATCTCTGGGAATATTCACGGTACTCGGCATATTTATCTGGCTAGGGCAGTTGTTAATTTGCCACTGATTTCATTTTCACTCGATAATGCGGTAAATATAAGCTAAAGCAACTTCCCTTGCCCGATTCACTCTGCACATGAATTTCACCTTGTAACATTTCCGCTAGTTGACGAGATAGACTTAAGCCTAAGCCTGTGCCGCCGTAGTTACGGGTGGTGGAATCATCAACTTGGCTAAACGGTTTGAATAATTTATTTTGATGCTGATTATCAATACCTATCCCATTATCAATGACTTGAAAGATAAAATAGTATTTATTTTGCAACCGTTGTTGACGGACTTTTAAGGTGATATGACCTTGATGGGTAAATTTACAGGCATTGCTCAATAGATTGAGTATGATTTGCCGAACTTTGGTGATGTCGGAATATAAAGGCGGACAGTATTGATCATAATCAAGATCAATATGGTTGCCTTGTTTCAGCGCTAAGGTATGTATCGTGATATAAAGCTCTTGTATCAGTTCAGGGATATGAATGCTTTCAGTGTAAATCTGCATTTTACCCGCTTCAATTTTAGAATAATCCAACACATCATTAATCAGGCTTAAGAGCTGTTTCGCTGAAATTTGAATTTTATCTAAATCTTTAACATAAGCACTCAAACCGTCTATTTCTGCTTCTTCACGCAGCATATCACTGTAGCCAATAATGGCATTCATTGGTGTACGCAGTTCATGGCTCATATTGGCAAGAAAGCTACTTTTTGCCGCACTTGCCGCCTCGGCTTGTTGTTTTTCTTTTTGAGTCCGTTGATGGTGCTTTTTATCGGTTAAAGATTGTTTTTCTAGGCGTAAGGCTTGTTGAAACATAGCAAAGGCATTGCCTTGCTTGTTGGTGGTGTGTTCAACTTGTTGGATAAGTACCCGGTTGGTTTTTTCAAGTTGTTGAATACGCAGTTGTAATTTTTCTATCTCAGCTGTATGTGCGTTCGTCTTTATCTCCATATCAGTGGTATTTTTTTTACTCATTATTTTTCTCTAAATTAATACAAGCATTTTACTTAGCTGTAATGGCTACGCCAGTAAATGTTTGATTGATATGTAAAGCATTTAATTGTTCGCCATAGGTATTAAAAGCAAATAAGTTGTATTGCTCAATCAAGGCTTGCATCGGTTGGTGTAAGTGTTTTCGCTCAATTTCTAGTCGCCGTAAAATACAATCACAGCCAAGGATTAAATCGGGTTCTCCAAAGCGAGCGCTGACATGCTCTAGACGGTTATGTAAGTTAGCAATTAAATCCCCACACTCAGCAATACGAAGCACCACGCCCGTATCGATAGCGCAGTAAAAAGACAAACTATCATCGGGATTACGACCTAAAATCGAACGCACATGGTATTGCCCGGCGACTTTGACCACCAAAGGCGAGACGGCATACACAGGCGGGGCAAGCGCTTCAACACTTAAGCCCAATAAACGCGCATATTCTTGTGCCGCTGGTGCGCCATTAAATTCATAAACAATCCGTTCTGCGGCATCGGCTTCGGTAACTACCACATTTTTATCAGTGGCGTGAAAATGCTCCGTTTTAAACACATGAAAAGGGTGGCGGGTTTGAATTAAGGTTAACAAGGCACAGTCGCTGTGAAACTGACCTTGATGATAAATATGGGTTTGCTCAAAGTTGAGTCCATCGGCTGCCGAGCCGCCAAAAAGTGGAATACCATCAAGGGCTTCATATAAGGTGCTCACCACCACTTCTTCACGTTTGGATAAACCATCGACGAGTAAAAAGCCAAAATGTTGTTCTGGAGCTGTATTTATTTGTGCTCGCAAGGCGTTACAAAGTCTTTGGGTATTAGCCATATTGAATTGTTGTAAATTATCAATACGTAAATGTTGTACTTGAAAATCGGCTTGATCCAAACTCAGTGCGACTAATTGGCTGTGATTATATCCTGCTTGACTGATTGCCCCCGCTGTTGTGCAAGCGATCAGCGGTAAGCCAGCAAAATGTTGATTCAGTGCCTCTGCCAATTGCTCGCGATTATAGCCTGGGCTGCAATAGCAAATAATTAAGGCGGGGTTATCGAGAGTTAGTTGTTGATAAATGTCACTGACAGCAATATTTGGATCAGCTGCTTGTGTGCTGGCTTGCTGCCATTTTAAATTTTGGCTCATAAGGTCTATTAAAATATTTAATTACTGATATTACGCACTAAGCTGGTTTTTATCACAATAGTGTGATTTTCCACCTGCCTAGTGAAAGCTTAGTCGTGCAGCAATGGCGGTTTTTTCTGCCTTTAAGGCAGAAAAAGAAGCCTTTGCGTAACATCAGTTAATTATTGGCTAAAGCTAAAAGTATTTATATTTTTTAACAATACAAATCAATTGGTTAAGTTAATTTAGATTCTCTAAATCTAGGGCGTAGATCTAAAATTCTACCATATAAGTCTATATGACGGACTTTTAATAACTGATGTTACACAAAGAGTAAGTACCGTTAGGCAGGCGGAAAATCAGTTAATAAACTCATACAGCCAGTTTTATGCAGCGCTGATCAATGCTAGTTCGGGGAAAAAATCCACTGGGATATTATGCTCATCGCTAGCAGCAAGGCTGTTTTGCCAAAGTTGGTCTAAATCCCCCGCTGTTTGTTGCCATTGCGGCACGATTTCAGCGGCAAAGCGTTTGACTAATAAGTCCTCTTTCCAGGCTTTATTTTGGCTTAGCTGCCAAAAAGCAGCGATGGATTCTTCCAATTCGCCAACACATTCAAAGGGTTTATGTGCGCGATAGCCGATCAGGGCATCAAAGCCCGCTTGTTGCTCGGCATCATCGAGTAGATTTTTGCCAAACATATCCAGCAGTTTTCTTTTAGGTAAAAAGGGCGCGAGGGCAAGAAATACAAAACGGCATTTGGGACAATCTAAACACCAGCGTGATGTCGGGCTATCGGCTAGTATTTTAAAATTGCGATTGCAGCTGGAAAACACGGGGAAATAGGCTTGTGCTTGTTGAGCAAACAGGCGGGCAATGCCCAATTCAGATAAGGGGCGCAACAGGGAAAAATAACGCAGCCCAGGTAATAGTTGTTGAAATTGTTGGTCTAAGGCACGTTCAAAGGCGAGGCTTTTACTGTATTGGTGGTTGATTTCGATGCCTTGATAATCCAGATTGCCTTGGCTGGCTGAGCGTTCGTTTGACATCACCACGCTATCAAAGCCGTATAAAATCGCCGCCGCTGCTAATATGTGGGCAATAATCCCTGTGATCGGCACATGTCCGTTGAGTGCGCCTTGTTGGTTTAGTTCGAATAAATGCGGGCTAAGTTGACGTTCTACGCGGATATGTTCAATGGCGCTATGTGCGGCAACGCTTTGGATTAAAGCCGATTTGCCCACGGAAAATAAACGAAACGCCCGCCCAGTTTGCTCTAAAGTGCGTAAGCTCACAAGGGAATCTTTGCCACCACCTAAGGGCACGACTGTGCCCTTGGGCAGGGTGTAAGCGTTTGTTTTTGTCTGTGTGTGTTGTACCGGAAAGCGTACCCGTGGCAAGTCCACTTGGTTTTGGTAGGCAAATTCGCCCAAGCCTTGTTGATAAAAATGTTGTAAAAATTCGGCTTGCTGCGCGGAAATACTTACCGAGGTGTCGATTTGTATCTGCTTGGGCATTGCGGTTTTATAATAGCTGATGCCGATGATTAAATGCAGCATGGCTAAAACTTGTTCTAACGCTTCTTTTTGGTTTTGATGGAGTGTTGTACTCGCGCCCGGAAAATGCAGGGTTTCACTAAAATGATGGGCATCATCTAGGGTATAATCAAAATGGGCGCTGCAAGCGCTCTCATCATAAGCCCAACTGAGAAAGCGAAAACATTGATAGTCTGCGGGCTTAAAACTCATAACCATTTATCCAAAATCTGTTGTAGCTGAGTTTTATTAAACGGTTTATTGAGCCAATCATTTGCCCCCGCATCTAAACAGCGTTGTTGCTCTTGGCTGTTGGCATGTGCGATTAAGGCGATAATTGGCAAGGGTTCTTCAGGGTTGTGTTGTTTTTCTTTCCGGCGAATTTTACGGGTGGTACTTAAGCCTTCATCATCTTTTACCAGTTTGCAATTAATTAGCAACAAATCATAAGGGTGCTCTTCATTTAAACAGGCGAGGGCATCTGCACCGCTTTCGACCACATCGACAGAACAAGAGAGTTTATTCAAATACAGTTTCGCCACTTGTTGGTTAATCGGGTTGGACTCTACCAATAAGACATGGTGGTCGCGATAGGCTTGTTTAGACTGTAAATGTTTAGACTGGGTCAGGCTATACCATAGTGTTTCTTCTCTATTTTTCAAATAAAGGCGTTTTACACTACGGTAGAGTTGGTTGGGAAATAGAGGATAGCTCAAAGATTGCGTCTCTTGGCTATTATTTTTTGTTTGGTATTGTAATTGAATAAAAGAGAAGACAGGCGTTAATGCATCTTGGGTAATAATATCTTGTAAGGTTTGGCTTAATTGAGAAACCATGTTGGCATTGTAAATACAAATATGATGTTTTTGTTGAGCAATCACTACTTTAAGGCGTTTTTCTATCCCCTCTTTTTTACTTAACACTTCAACATTGACTGACCATTTTTTCAAATAATGTTGTAATACTTGTGTTTCAGCAATGGGGAGTAATAATAAAATATTTAAACCCTGCAAGGATTGCCCGCTATGTGGTTGGGAGGTGTCTGAATCGACCTTTTCCAATTTAACACTGATTTGGAAAGTCGTGCCCTCACCGCTGATGCTATGGCAATGAATATCGCCCCCCATCATTTGGCAGAGTTTTTTATTAATCACCAAAGGTAAGCCTGTTCCACCATATTTGCGCTCTGTGCTCGATGCTTCGGGAAAAACCTCAAATAAATGTGCCAAAGTTTTTTTATCAATGCCTACGCCTGTATCACGAATACTAAAGCCCAGTTCTAAGAATTCGTCGGTTTCATGACTGATATAAATTTGAAAATTGACTTCACCTTTATGGGTAAATTTAATCGCATTAGCGAGATGATTGTGCAAAATACGTTGCAAACGTGACTCATCACCACGTACTAAACTGGGCAATTCGTCTCGCATTAGCACATGAAAGTGAATATTTTTTTGTTGTGCTTGTGGGGCAAACTCGTCGACTAAGTTTTTTAATAAATTGCTTAAATTAAATTGGCTGATATACAAACTCAGTTGTCCGGCTTCAAGCTTACTATATTCAGAAATATCATTAAGAATGCTTAATAAGCGTGTCCCGGAGTCATGAATAATTTGTCCTAATTCTTGTTGTTGCGAGTCAAGCTTTGTATCTAATAAGACTTCGGTAATCCCCAAAACCCCATTCATAGGACTGCGGATTTCATTGCTAATGGTGAGTAAAAATTGTGATTTAGCGATATTGGCAGCCGAGGTTTGTGTTTCGGCATAATCCAATTTGTCTTGTAAGACATCGTAATTATTTAATAGATTATGAACCGCTTGCTGTAGTGTTTGTAATTCATAATTGTGCGTTTTACCCGTGGGGCGCAAATGCGAATCGCCCGTTTGTTTTATTTGTTCAAACAAGGCTAATAAGCGCTGGATGGGATGGAGTTGCCAACGAAAAATAGCCCCCCATAAAGGTAAGAAGATAAGTTGTAATAGCACACTGATAGCAACGGCGAAATAGATAAATTCTTGGCTATGGCTATAAATACCATCTAAACGAATTTGAATATACAATTGCCCATGCTGTTTTGACTCGTAACCAATGGGGTAATTAAGGTTTAATTGTTGGCGTTGGATCCAAAAATGGGCTTTTTGGGTCATTTCTAAATAACGTGGACGAATCAAGGGATTTTGCGGATCTTGAAACACGGCAAATAAATAGCCTTTGTCATCGCGTAACTCGGCATAATGTATCAATTCAATATGCCGCAAGCCCTGCATTAAGCGCATGGCTTCTTCTTTGTCTTTTAATTGCAAAGCCATGGTCACTTGTTGACTTATCATCGCTGCCACTTCGACCATTTTTGTTTGTAAGTCATCAACTTGCTTATTTTGATAGGCATAGAAAGCAGGAATCAACAAACAAGCAAACACCAGACTCATCCAGAGCCAAGCGATGAATAGTGTTTGTTTATTGAGTGTCGTTGAATGTAACAAGCGTTTTGACAGTTAATGATGAAAACGAAAGACAGATAGGCAACAACCGTGCGGTTATTGCCCAATTTTATTTTAAGCTACAATATATTTTAATTGCTCAGCCACATAAGCAATTTGTGCCTCCGTCAGTTCGGCATACATTGGCAAAGAAATTTGTTCAGCGGCACAGCGCTCAGCAACCGGGAATTGCCCTTGTTTATAGCCTAAATCTGCATAAGCCGTTTGTAAATGTAAAGGGATCGGGTAATGAATTCCCGAAGCCACGCCTTTTTCGGCTAAAGCCTGCATCACTTGATCGCGGTTTTGTGTCCGAATGGCATAAATGTGATAGACATGCTCATTGCCAGCGCTGACGCTGGGAATTTGAATGCCTGCATGTTCAGCCAGCAGTTGATTATATTGTGCAGCATGGGCTTGGCGGGCTTTTGTCCATTCAGGTAAATAGTTGAGTTTAATATCTAAAACAGCCCCTTGGAAGCCATCCATGCGGGCATTCCAGCCGACCATATCGTGGTAATATTTTTTCGCCTGCCCATGATCGCGAAAACGGCGCATGGTTGCAGCGAGTTCGTCATCATTGGTAGTAATCGCCCCCGCTTCGCCATAAGCGCCTAAATTTTTTCCCGGATAAAAACTAAAACAACCGGCATCGGCGATAGAGCCTGCACGGCGCTCGCTGGAGGTTGCGCCATGAGATTGGCTCGCATCTTCTAGCACCCGTAAACCGTGTTTTTTCGCAATCGCTAACACAGGATCCATAGAGGCAATTTGCCCATAAAGATGCACGGGAATAATCACCTTGGTTTTGTCGGTGATAGCCGCTTCCACTTGTACTGGGTCTAAGTTATAGCTATGTTCTTCAACATCAACAAACACGGGGGTTGCACCAGCGAAGCTGATCGCCTCGGCGGTAGCAATAAAGGTGTTAGCAGCGGTAATCACCTCATCACCAGGTTTAACACCCATTGCCACCAAAGCCACCCATAAGGCTTCTGTACCACTGCCGACACCAATAGCGTGTTTGCACTGACAGTAATCAGCAAAATTTTTCTCAAATTCAGCCACAAAAGAGCCACCAGCAAAGGCGGTATTTTCCATGACATCGATCAAGGCAGGCTGCACTTGATCTTTAATTTGAGCATATTGAGCCTTGAGATCTAAAAAAGGTACTTGCATAGTTATAACTTCAGTATGTGTGGGGCTGTTAATCGTAAAAACTATCATCAAAAAAACCCAGCATTAGAACCAGGCTGTGAGGCATTGTACTAGATTCATGAGCGTGAAGCTGCTATTAGTTTTATGCTAAGGTGCGCAATACGCGTGCAGGATTTCCGGCAACCACACTATGCGCTGGCACATCTTTGGTCACCACCGAGCCTGCGCCGACAATAGCTTTTTCACCGACCCGAATGCCGCCTAATAGCGTAGAGCCAGAACCGATGGATGCACCTTTTTCTATGTGTGTAGGCACACACTGCCAATCAGCCTCGGTTTGTAAACTGCCATCATCAGCAGTTGCTCGCGGAAAAAGATCATTGATGAACGTGACACTGTGACCAATAAAAACATTGTCATCAATATGCACGCCTTCACAAATAAAGCTATGGCTGGAAATTTTGCAATTTTTACCAATGTAACTGCCTTTTTGAATTTCGACAAAGGTACCGACCTTGGTGTTATCGTCGATTTTACAACCATAGAGGTTAACAAAATCAAATATTTTGACATCATTACCTAACACAACATCGTCGGCAATTTTTTGTAAAGGAGCATTTGTATTCATGATTAAAAACGGTAAGCTAAACTAAGGCGTAAGGAAAGAATGTTTTCTTGAATGCGTAAATTACTGCGGGGAAAACCTGCATAAGCATAATCATGCCGCACCAAGGCTAATTGATAGGACCAGTTATTTGTCAGCGGGCTTTTCCAGCTCACAGATAAACTCGTCCCACTGGCATGGCCATTAAGGCTGGGGTTTTGAGCATCTTGGTATTCACTATCCAAATCGGCATAAGCGGCACTGAAAGATAAAACACCCCAGTCCCGAATTTTTGCCCCTGCCCCTGCCCCAATAAAAAAGCCACGACCGACTAATTCAATACTACTACTGGCATTGGCTGTGCTGGCATCAATGGTGGTTTTGCCTTGTTTATAGCCTGCAAACAAAATAAAAGTATTTTCCAATGCATAACCGGTGGAGAGGGTAAAATCGCTGCGCCTGAAACTAATCGCACTGTCATTACCCACAAAACCACTGGCATTTTCATTGTCTGAGGACAGGCTGTTTTCTAAACGGATATTGGCATAAAAGCGCTGATAAGTCAGGCTCAGCCCTAAGCCTGCGGTGACAATATCACCGGCAACGGTATTATCATTGGAGACATAATCAAATTGACGGGTCGAGATTTCTACATTGGGTAAAATACTTAATTCATTGTCATCAGCAAAGCTAATAGCTGTTTGTAATAAAAGTGTAGCAGCAAAGATAAAATGATATATTTTTCTCATAAGAAACTCGTTGAGTTACCAATAGCGTGGATTCATAAAATGTTCAAATTGTTCAGCTAGGTCTAGTGTATCATCCACCATTTCCATCAAAAAATCACCTAAAAATATACCACTACCCAAGGTGAGAGCAATAAATAAAGGGATACGAACCCAAGCAAACCATAACAAAAAACGTTGTAAACGGTAAGGAAGTTTCGAATGGCGACGGGTTTTGAAGATGGTTTTTTCATCCATCCCCGGACAATTGTCCAGCCCAGCATTGACCCAACGTTGCCAACAGCTCAGATAATGTTGAATATCATGTTCCTCTACCCGTTGCTGATAACAAATGAGCAGATGTTGATCACGTTTTTCATGGGCTAAGGTAACCGGCTCAAACTGGTTTTCATTAAAATTAAAGCCCAAAAAACTCACCCCCCAACTCAAGCGGTTAACCACCCGTGGACTAACATATAAATGTAAACCCTGTTTTTTTAAATGGCGATTGGCATGATATATCGCATTTTCTAAGTGTGCCTTATCTTGTGCTAAAAATAACCATTCACCAAAATGACGAGCATAAAAATAACGACTGTGCTGCATATAGCCATCTAAACTCTGGAGTAATAATTGCGATAACAGGGGTGCTAGGGGGTCAAATAAGGTATCTCGATGGCTTAGCGCGTGGGTTTGGGACAAGTAGCTATAAAGTAAGTGCTGCAATTGTGATTCTAAACTAATATGCTGACCGATGAGTTTACACAAACCGCGATTTTGTTGGCGGTTGCTGGGGTTGAGTTCCAAATGGGCAACATAGGCATAGGCTTGTGGGTAAGCTTGGGTGTATTGTTGTATAGAGCCAAATAATTGTTGGGCTATGTTAGCGCCACGGCTATCTTTTTGATCATGTTCCCATAATTGCGGGTGATTGGGTAAATTCTTAGAAAATACCTGCGCCATTGCCCGTAAAATCAGCGTATCGCGTAGCGACCATAATAATAAGCTGTTCTGTTGCTGGGTGATGACATGTGGGGTATGAAAACGATATTCTTGTGAAAAAATATGCGCTTGTAATTGTGTTCGATAATCCTTCCAATCGGTGGGTAAGCGCCAATGAATATCTAAATGATGTACATCGACCAGATGTAGCAGCCATTGGTAAGCATCGTCCAGTTCAGTTTCAGAACTTATCAAAGGAAGTAACGCCTGTGTTGACGGTGTTTTAAGAAAAGTTTGCCATGAAAATTTAGGGGTTGAGTCAAGTAATAACATATGCGTTCAAATAATTAACGCGCAAGGCAACGCAAACAGTGGCAATGAACGGCATAAGCATTGGATAAAGGTATGATAAGACGCAATGCTAAATAAAGGCAAAAACCAGGCGATACGACTTTGAAACACAAAGTCGTATCAGCGCGGGACGCAAGCTATTTGCGCATATCAGCCAAAATTGCCAAAATGCTTTGTCCGTCCTGTGGGCTAAGCTCGTGTATACCTACCCCTGCCCACACATGTGCTTTATTGTGTAGCGCAGGTACGCGGCTCATATCTTGACTATAAGCAGGCACTAAACCCGCATAACCATAAGAGATCACCCCATAATAAGGGATATCAGGATGAGCCTGACGGTTTAGCCAAAATAAATAATTGCCAGGTGCTTCACGCACGAGATCCCTTAACACATAAAAGGAATCACGTAGAATGTCGTAACCACTGCCACTTGAAAAGAAGTCTACAAAAGTCGACATAGGAAACGGAATATCCGTCGCATCTAAAGCCGCTTCAGCAGCCCTTGTTCCTAAATGGGGTGCAGACAAGGTAATGAGGGCGTTCACCTTGGGCGCAGGATGACGAATTAAAACAGCTCTGGCAACAATTCCCCCCGCAGAATGTCCAACTAAGGTCAGTTTAGCATAAGGATGTTGTTGTCGCACCCGAACGAGTAAGTCGGTCAGGACATTGGCTTGCAACTCAATTGCCGCCAACGTGGGCAAATTGGCGCGATAAACAATCTTATCAGCTTTAGTTGCCTGACCTTGTAGGGCTAGAATTTGTGCCCCTCGTGGTGTGCCTTGTAACATCCCACCATCTTGCCAACCGGCTTGTTGTAGTTGTGCCATCACCCCACTGCGGTGCCATGTATTGGCATCACTTAAATAACCATGCACCAGTACCAAGACATCGGCACTGAGCGTCGGGCTAAGACTGAGAAAAATAACGACAGAAAAAAAACGAGATATGATTTGACGCATTGCTATAATCCCTCACAAGTTGAAGTAATTAACGGATGTTACGCAACTAAATACCACTAGGCAGGGGGAAAAGCCCCTAGTTGTGGCAAAAACTGCCTTAGTGCGTAACATTAGTAACTAAGTGAAACACCAGCAACCCTCCTTAGTTGCATATTTAGGCTAAATAACCGCCCGTTGGTCGAGCCAATGGACCTTATTATTTTTCGTCTTTCGAGAACCCTTACAAATGACACACGAGCAGACAATAGACGCACAAGCTTTATTGGCAATTGACCATAAGTATATTCTACACCCCTATAGCTCATTAAAAAAACCTTTAGATAACCTCTTGGTGACAAAAGCTGCGGGGGTACGGCTAACACTTGCCGATGGCACGGAACTTATTGATGGCATGGCATCGTGGTGGAGCGTGATTCATGGCTACAACCATCCCGAACTCAATGCCGCCTTGAATCAACAGTTAGAGCAAATGGCGCATGTGATGTTTGGTGGCATTACCCATCCGCCTGCGATCCAATTAGCACAGACCTTGGTTGAAATGACTCCAGTTGGTTTGGAAAAAGTATTTTTTGCCGATAGTGGTTCGGTTGCAATCGAAGTAGCGATAAAAATGGCTCTGCAATACCATTATTCCCAAGGACAAGGGCATAAAAATAAACTCCTCACGATACGTAATGGCTATCACGGCGATACTTTCATGGCGATGTCTGTGTGCGACCCTATTAATGGAATGCACCACTTATGGGGGCAAAACCTTATAGCGCAATATTTTGCCGATGCACCACAAAGCCCTGATGATGCCCATTGGCAAGCGCAGGATTTAGATAGCCTTGATAAACAACTCCAGCAGCACGATGATATAGCCGCCATTATTTTAGAACCCATCGTCCAAGGGGCAGGGGGAATGCGCTTTTATGCCCCCGAATACTTGCGTCAAGTGCGGGCGCGTTGCGATGAATACGGCATTTTATTAATCGCTGATGAAATCGCCACCGGGTTTGGACGCACTGGACGTTTATTTGCCTGCGAACATGCTGGCATCAGCCCAGATATTCTCTGCATAGGTAAAGCCATCACCGGGGGCTATTTAAGTTTTGCCGCCACTTTATGCAATGAGAAAGTCAGTGATGGCATTGCCGAGGGCATCCATCCTGTGTTGATGCATGGCCCGACCTTTATGGGCAATCCCCTCGCTTGCGCGGTAGCAAACAAAAGTATTGAACTGTTATTACATAGTCCTTGGCAACAGCGCGTTGTCGAAATAGAGCGCCAACTCAAACGCTATTTATTGCCATTGGCACAACTTAGCAGCGTTGCTAATGCGCGGGTTTTGGGCGCAATCGGGGTGATTGAGCTCCATCAACCAGTTGATTTAGAAAAAATTCAACCGGCTTTGATAAAACTAGGCATTTGGTTACGCCCGTTTGGGAAATTACTTTATTTAATGCCTGCTTATAGCATCTCTCCTGCCGAATTAAAGCAATTGCTTGAGGCCATAAGCCAATTGCTTGAAGACATTGCCGCCTACCAAAATTAGCTACGGATGTTAGACACTAAGCGTCCACCTGCCTTGTAATGTAGCCGTGGAGCAATAGCGGTTTTTTTGCCTTTTGGGGCAAAAAAGAAGCCTTTGCGTAACATCCGTTAGACATAAATCAAGGAAAAATATATTTAGCTGAGGTAAGCTGGTGCTTCTATCAATTGCATTTCTGAGGAGAGACCTTGATGAAAATTATTTCCACAGCCCTTTTATTGGCAGGTGTCTGTTATTCAACGCTGAGTTTTGCCGATGTCAATCAAGACATTAGCAAAGGCAATAAACTATGGGTTGATGGCAAACTTGATGAAGCCGCTACTGTTTTTACTGCTGCGACTAAAGCGTATCCCGAGTCCGCACTAGCCCATGAACGCTTAGGCGCTTTACTTTTGACACAACAAAAATTAAATGAATCCATCGATGCTTATCAAAATGCGATTGTCAACGATCCGAAAAACCCTAAGCTATTTATATCTCTATCTTTAGTGTATTTGCATCAACAATCTTATGCCAAAGCCAATGGCATGGTTGTTCAAGCTTTAAGTCTTGACCCTGAAATGGAACAAGCGAAAAAAATGGCTGAATACATCGCTAAAAAACGTAAAATGCTAGACGAAGCTAATAAAGCCACTCAGGCAGCTCACGAAGCCCAGGGGGCGCATGGCACGACAGCAGCACCAGCACCTGAAAGTGCTGCGCCTGCGAATGAGACAGAAACAGCTAAATAACTGATGTTACGCAAAGGCTTCACTAGGCAGGTGGAAAATCACACTATTGTGATAAAAACCAGCTTAGTCCGTAACATCAGTAAATAACTGAGATACGGCTTTCGGGTCAGGCAGTGAGATTCAATCCGTATAGCTTTAGGATTGAATCTCGCTATCACATAGGCATGATGAGAGTTAAAAAATTTTTAAAAAAAGTTGACATGACAATATTTGTCTGTATAATGCACGGAATTGGTTAGCCAATGACAACGCGGGAATAGCTCAGCTGGTAGAGCACAACCTTGCCAAGGTTGGGGTCGCGAGTTCGAATCTCGTTTCCCGCTCCAAATCCTTTCTGTTATCGTTTTTTTTGATGACAAACGTCTAGTTTTTAACTAGAACTCCCAAATCCCTTGCACATGATTGTGGCTGAGTGGCAGAGTGGTCATGCAGCGGCCTGCAAAGCCGTTTACGCCGGTTCGATTCCGACCTCAGCCTTACCCCCTTTTTTAATTCCACTTAAATCTTCCTATTCTTAGCATCATTATCCGCCAAAACACTCAAGTTTAGCTGTGAAGCAATGGCAGTTTTTTCCTCCTTTTGAGATAAAAAAGTAGTCTGTGCGTCACATCAGTTATCTATATTGTAACAATCTTAATTTGTTGATTGACCCCCTGATCGAAATTTCATACACTGCCAAGCTTTATTAACGGCTTTTTTATCCTATGAATGCAATCAATCTGCTGGTACTGTTGGGACTGTTATTACCCTTCACCTTTGTTTTTGCTGCCAGTGATGCTGCGGTCAATATCAGCGAAGAATTTGCATGGATTGCAGTTTTATTACTACTGGCAAAATTCTCCAGCCTAATTGAAAAATGGAAACAAGCCTCGGTGTTGGGCGAATTATTGCTTGGTGTCCTGCTGGGTAACTTGGTTTGGCTGGGGATACCTTGGTTTGAGCCATTGCGTGATAACCATATTTTCCATTTTATCGCCGAACTGGGTGTCGTTATTCTCCTATTCCAAGTCGGCTTAGAAACTCATTTAAAAGATTTACTCAGCCGTGGGCGTGAAGCCCTACAAGTCGCCTTAATTGGTATTTTAGTACCTTTTATTTTGGGTGCTTACGTGATTGGTCCGTGGTTATTGCCAGGTTTACCCACCGTTGCTTATTTATTCTTAGGGGCTGCCTTAACAGCAACTTCAGTCGGCATTACTGCACGAGTGTTTCAGGACTTAAAACAAAACCACACCGATGAAGCACAAATTGTCCTTGGGGCGGCGGTGGTTGATGATATTTTAGGGCTGCTCTTACTTGCCGTCGTTGTGGCCATTGCTACCACTGGCGCGGTGGATAGTACGGCGGTGAGCTTAATTATAGTTAAAGCCATTGTCTTTTTAAGTGCAGCACTTTTAATCGGGCGTTATTTAGCCGTACATATTAGCCACGCTTTATCCAAAGTTAATAGCCAAGTAGGGATGAAGTTTTCGATTGTTATTGGTTTTTGTCTATTGTTTTCCTATGTCGCGACCCTATTTGGCTTAGAGCCTTTGGTCGGTGCATTTGCGGCGGGTTTGATCTTAGAGCAGGTGTATTTTGAGGGTTATACCTATGGTAATCGCGATATTCAACAGGACATGCGCAAAGCTCTGCAAGAAACAACGCTTCCCAACATGGATAAACAACATCTTTTAGCTATTTTAGATAAACACAAAAAACATTCTCTGGAAATGTTAGTCATGCCTTTGTGGCATTTTACTGTACCGATTTTTTTTATTGCTATTGGTATGCAAGTCAATCTGAGCGTTTTATTTGACTTCAGTGTCATTGGCATCGCTTTATTGATCACCTTGGTCGCTTTTGCAGGCAAGTTAGTTAGCGCTTATGGTGCTAGCTCGGTTAAAAATAAATGGATCGTCGGTTGGGGCATGGTTCCTCGTGGCGAAGTTGGCTTAATTTTCGCGACCATTGGTAAAGAAGCCGGGGCGATTTCTGAGCAAGTATTTTCGATTATTATTGTGGTGGTGATTTTAACGACCTTATTAACCCCACCTGTTTTAACCTATTTATTGTCGAAGCGTGCCAGCGAGGTTGTGAGCGAGTAAATACATAAACACGCTGATTTCGGTAAAATCTAATAATAAAGAATTAAACACACAACCCAAGGCTAACATCAGTACCAAGGCTTGGATTTTATCGGCTTGTTGTCTGGGTAAATGGTGGGCGTGTTGCCAAATTAGCCACAAAAACACCGGTAATAACAACAAGCCTAAAAAGCCCAATTGTATCCATAAATGAATATATTCATTATGTGGATTATGGCTGGCAACTGTCCAACTATCAGCAAAAGCAAGGCGGTATTCATGGGCAAAACTTCCCGTGCCACTGCCCCACCAGGTTTGTTGTTGTAATAATTGCCAACTATTGTGCAAAAACTCTAAACGCAATTGACTCGAATCAATTTCCCCATTGGGATAAAACAAGGCATTGATGCTTTCATCGAAACGCAATTGTAATGCGGATGAAAATTGATAAGCGATGACAAAAGCGGATAATAGTAAAGCCAAACTACCAAATAGCCGCATGATTCTTTGCGGTCTTGGGCTTTGCCAGACCCAGAGCAGCACTAAAACGACTAACACCACGTAGCCACTGCGCCCATCAGCGATAAATAGAATATTCAGCACAGCCAGCAAGATAAACAAGCCATAATAAATCTTATATGAGCTGTGGTAACGCAACTTGTGCAGGGCTAAATACACCCCTAGTGCTAACAACAATCCCTGAGTGATACGGTTTTTACTGGGAATGCCTGGATTATCGGGATTGACGACAATCAGATCAAACGTGCCTAAATAGGAAAATAAGACGGTTAAACTTAAGCCGATAAAAAAAAACCGCTCACCCCAGCGTTGCGCTAAAGGCTGAGTAAATAAGAGTAACAAAAAAGGCAGGTAAAGCAATTCTTTATATTTGCTCAGCATCCGCAAAGCATCGCCCAAGGGCGCTGAACTATAAATAACACCGAATGCGAGTATGGCAAAAAAAGATAAACTCGCCAATGACAGCGGGTGACTAAAAGCGACTCGCCAAGTGGATAGGGCTGGATTGATAGCGCCAAAACTGGCAGATAACGCCAAAAAACCTTTAACGACAGCGGTAGACAGCGGTAAAAAAAAACCACTTAGCAATAGAAATACAGCGCTAATATTTGCCGCTTTAGTTTTTATGTTTTTGCTAGTCAAGCTTATTTCGCAATGACTTTGGCTGTACCACCTCTAAACTGTCCCCAAGGTAATTGACGTGACAATACCCCTTGTTGATTCAGTTTTAATAAACCTGTTGCGCCACCAAAGCCATCTGGATATGCCTCAGGGCTATAGAGGTAGTCGAGAACGCGAAACGCATCAGCGCCTAAAGCTAGCAAACGCCGTCCATTACTGTGCATCGCCCCGCTCCAATGTTGTTTAAGCTGTTGATATAAGCCATCATCAGTATTATGGGCAATGCTGGGGTTTTCTGCTGCTTGAGCACTATTAATTAAACCCCGGCTAGGACTTGTTTGTCCGTTTTCTTGACTCAATAATAATTCAGGTTTCCAATCACGCTGTAATAATACCCACGGTAAATCAGCAAAGCGTACGCCATTCAAATCTTGATCTCGACGCTGGTTGACATTGCCCGCATAAATTTGCGAATTGGCATATAAACGAATACCACCGCCTTTGTAATAACGAAAACGTGGTACTAATTGTCTGCCTGCTAAGGATTTCGCCACAATAAAGACCGAATCAGGAGCCGCCCGAATGACTTGCTTAACGGGGCGGTCATAATTTTTACCATATAAGGCATAATCAACAATCGACCCACCTCGGCTTTCATAGCGAGCGGAAAAAGCCTCTAATGCTTGTTGTCCCCACGCATTATCTGGTGCAATCACAGCTGCCCGTTGTGACCCATCCAATAACATTTTATCGGCAACTAATTCAGCTTCTTGACTGGTGGATAAACTCAGTTGAAAAGCGTTATGTTTATGGTGCAAATTGGGATCAGGGCTTAAGAAAACGGTGGCAATCGGTAAGCGTTGATAAGCCTGATTCAGCGTTGCTGCGGCTTTTTTACCTAAAGGCCCGATGGCAATTTGTGCCCCAGCATCGACAGCCTTTTGATAGTCTGCGGCAATCGTTTCAGGATTGGCATCATAAAAACTCAGCAAAGGGCGCTGGTTTACATCTGTTTCATACCAAGCTGATAACAAGCCATCTTGGACTTTATTGGCAATTTTTTTAAACCGGGGATTTTGTGGTAAAAAAACGGCAATATGTTGTTGATTATAAGTATTGTTTCTAGCAATACGTGCTTGCCCCGTTCTGCTGCCACCTTGATGATAAAGTGCCTGAATTAAATTTAAGTCCAGCGAATGATTGGGGAACATTTGTTGCCAACGTTGCCAAAGACTGCTGACATCTTGCCCGCGATGTTCTCTCAAAGCTAAGACCAAGGATAACCAAGCGGTTAAGGTATTCGGTGCAGGTGTTGGCATATTGCGCAACTGTTGCTCATTTAGTTTTTGTAAACCTTGCCAAATTGCCTTTTGATTGTCTTGGCGCTCAGTTCCTTTAAGATTAGGATCTAAATACAGTCGTTGATAAATAGCAGCAATTTCATGCCCTTCTTGCTCTAAGACAAATTGAAATAATTGGTGATAGCGCACTCTAGCACTTAAAGGGATTTTATCTAAGCTGAGTTGAGTCAATCTCTCAACGGCACCAGCGTTATTGCCTTGAGCAATTTGAATTTCAGCATAGGCGATCTGTTGACGTGCTTGAATGGCAGCATCATTGCTATGCAATTGACGTAATTGTGCATCCGCTGTACGAATACGGTTAGCCTTGATCAGGTACTCGATGGCTTGGATACGATAACGGTCTTTAGTCTGTGGTTTATTTGCATGTGCAATCGCATTTAAGTATTGCTGTGCAGCCCCCAGATAATCCCCTTGAGCCAATAAAGGGCGGGCAGCAACATTAGGGCTTTGAATCTTCTGTACCCGGCTGTCTTTAGTGGCGGTGCAGGCAGGCAATAATAAGACGAAATTAAGCAGAAGAAAACTGGCAGAACGTAAGTATTGCATGATGGTGAATTATCGCTGGTGAAACCTGAACGCAAGTCTAGCAGTTTTTACAATAGTTGCGCAAAAATACTAAAGCCGTAGCAGTGCTACGGCTCTAGCTTACTATCTGATATTACGCAAAGGCTAAGCTTCACTAGGCAGGTGGAAAATCACACTATTGTGATAAAACCAGCTTAGTGCGTAACATCAGTTACTATTCAAAGAATTGTTTCACCTTATCGAGCCAAGACTCAGATTTAGGACTATGGGCGGTATTGCTACCATTCATAGAATTTTCAAACTGGCGTAATAAATCTTGTTGCTCATCAGTCAGATTAACAGGCGTTTCAATCACGACTTTACAGCGTAAATCGCCTGTAGGGCCACCACGTACAGGGGTAATGCCTTTGCCAGGTAGACGGAAGGTTTTGCCAGTTTGAGTTTCGGCTGGAATTTTTAATAAAATCCGCCCGTCTAAAGTTGGCACTTCGAGTTCGCCGCCCAAGGTTGCGGTGCAAATACTGATAGGGACTTCACAGAATAAGTGGTTGTCATCACGTTCAAAAATTGAATGCGGTTTCACCCGGACTTGTACGTATAAATCGCCTGAAGGGCCGCCGTTTGGTCCGGCTTCACCCTCGCCACTTAAGCGAATCCGATCACCGGTATCCACACCTGCGGGGATTTTAACCGACAGGGTTTTTTGTTCTTTAACTTGCCCTGTACCGCGACAACTACCGCAAGGGTCGGAAATAACTTTACCGCGTCCTTGACAAGTCGGACAGGTTTGTTGCACTGAGAAAAAGCCCTGTTGCATCCGCACTTCGCCTTGTCCATGACAGGTAGGACAAGTGGTTGCTGATGTGCCTTTTTTCGCCCCGCTACCAGCGCAAACTTTACAAGCCACATGCGTGGGCACACGAATTTTGACCTCTGTCCCCGCAACCGCTTCTTCTAAGCTCAAGCTTAAATCATAACGTAAATCGGAGCCGCGATAGACTTGCTCGCCGCGTCGCCCGTGTCCGCCACCAAAAATGCTATCGAAAATATCACCGACATCAAAGCCCGCACCACCGTGAGCGCCACCACCGCCGCCCATGCCACCTTCAAGACCTGCATGTCCAAATTGGTCATAGACTTGGCGCTTTTGATCGTCTTTTAAGACTTCGTAGGCTTCTTTGGCTTCTTTGAATTTTTCTATCGAATCTTTGTCGTCGGGGTTACGGTCGGGATGATGTTTCATCGCCAAACGGCGATAAGCCTTTTTGAGGTCAGCTTGTTTGATGTTTTTATCAACACCTAAGACTTCGTAATAATCGCGCTTTGCCATGAATCTGTCTTTTCGATAAGGGGCTAAAAAGGATGGAGTAGCATAAACAAACACGCCGCCTTTAGCAATAAACTAAGGGCGGCGGTTTGCGTTTAGAAAAAATCTAAGACTTTATTTTTTGTCTTTGATTTCTTCAAACTCAGCTTCAACCACATCGTCATCTTTGGCATTGGCTTTATCACCGGCAGCTTGCGCCGCATCGGTAAAGCCTGCGCCTGCACCACCAGCTGCCGCTGCTGCTGCCGCCGCTGCCGCAGGGTCTGCGCCGTCTTGAGCGTACATGCGTTCGGCCAATTTGCCAGAGACTTCGGTTAAAGCGGTGGTTTTCGCTTCAATGTCGTCTTTGTCATTGCCTTTCATGGCTTCTTTCAGGGCTTCAATCGCCGCTTCAATGCTGGTTTTTTCTTCGGCTTCGACTTTATCACCCATTTCTTCGAGTGATTTTTCCGTCGCGCTGATCATGCCGTCAGCTTGGTTACGGGCAGCGACCAATTCGGCGAATTTTTTATCTTCGTCGGCATGGGCTTCTGCGTCTTTAACCATGTTGTCGATTTCATCGTCAGATAAACCACTAGAGGCGGTGATCTTAATGGATTGCTCTTTACCGGTGGCTTTGTCTTTGGCGGAGACGTGCAAGATACCGTTAGCATCAATGTCAAAAGAGACTTCGATTTGTGGCACACCGCGAGGGGCTGGTGGAATATCGCTTAAATCGAATTTACCCAAAGATTTGTTACCTGAGGCAATTTCACGCTCACCTTGAAGCACATGCACGGTGACGGCGGTTTGGTTGTTTTCAGCGGTTGAGAACACTTGTGATTCATTGGTAGGAATCGTGGTGTTTTTGTCGATGAGTTTGGTCATCACGCCGCCCATGGTTTCGATACCAAGGGATAAAGGGGTTACGTCAAGTAATAATACGTCTTTAACATCACCTGCCAATACGCCACCTTGAATCGCAGCACCCACCGCCACGGCTTCATCAGGGTTTACGTCTTTACGTGGGGCTTTACCGAAAAGCTGCTCAACCACTTCTTGCACTTTAGGCATACGGGTTTGACCACCGACCAAAATGACTTCATCAATTTCAGAAGCATTTAAATCGGCATCGTCTAAAGCCACTTTACAAGGCTCTAAGCTGCGTTGTACTAATTCTTCTACCAAAGACTCGAATTTAGCTCGGGTCAGTTTCAGATTCAGATGTTTAGGGCCTGAGGCATCAGCGGTGATGTAAGGTAAGTTAATATCGGTTTGTTGTGCTGAGGACAATTCGATTTTAGCTTTTTCTGCCGCTTCTTTCAGGCGTTGCAGGGCTAAAGCATCGTTATGCAAGTCTACGCCAGTGTCTTTTTTGAATTCAGCAACTAAGAATTCGATAATGCGTAAATCGAAATCTTCACCACCTAAGAAGGTGTCGCCGTTGGTTGAAAGCACTTCAAATTGATGTTCGCCATCAACTTCAGCAATTTCGATAATGGAAATATCAAAAGTACCGCCACCTAAGTCATAAACGGCGACTCTGGCATCACCGCGTTTTTTGTCCATGCCATAAGCCAAAGCCGCTGCGGTTGGCTCGTTAATGATACGTTTGACTTCTAAGCCTGCAATACGACCTGCATCTTTGGTCGCTTGGCGTTGGGAGTCATTGAAGTACGCAGGCACAGTAATCACCGCTTCAGTGATTTCTTCGCCCAAATAATCTTCAGCGGTTTTTTTCATTTTCATCAAAACGCGAGCTGAGACTTCAGGTGGTGCCATTTTATTGCCTTTGACTTCAACCCAAGCATCTTGGTTGTCAGCAGCAACAATTTTGTAGGGAACCATTTTCACATCGCGTTGTACCACATCGTCTTTGAAACGACGACCGATTAAACGCTTGATGGCAAACAAGGTGTTTTCAGGGTTGGTCACCGCTTGGCGTTTTGCTGCTTGACCGACTAAAATTTCGTCATCATCAGTATAAGCAATGATAGACGGGGTGGTACGTGTACCTTCACTGTTCTCAATGACTCGAGCCTCTTTGCCATCAATGACTGCCACACAAGAGTTGGTTGTACCCAAGTCAATACCGATAATTTTGGACATAATCTATAAGCTCCTTAATAAATTCTTGTTACCTGCCTCAAAATCAGACAGATATTTCGCTAAATGCGTGTATGTTCTGCCTGACAATGTTGGGATGCCCCTTTTTTTTTCAAGGGATATTTTTTATATTGATTTATCAAAACCTTAGACCGAGTCTAATTTTTGCGTAAAATAGCGCGGTGCTTTCTGCTTTATCCTTATCTTTCAATAATGAGTCATGGCATATAAACGGCTTTTGGTACGAGTAAAATCCGCTTGCATCTTGCCGACATATAAGTCTTCCAGCGTCACAGCAGCACTGATTTGCAGACGGATTTGTTGGTCGTAGAGAATATCGATCAGGCTGATAAAACGCCGCACTTGATCGTTTTCAGCATCCGAGAGTTGCGGGATATTGGCTAAAATCAAGACATCAATCATTGTCGCAAGGCTTAGATAATCCAATTCTGAGTGCGGCGCTCGACACAACTGGGCAAACTCGACCCAAACACAGCCTTTCGCATAGGCAATCACGGGCAAAGCACGGGCATTAAGGGATAAACTCTGCACTTGAATACCTTGCTTAGCGCTGCAACGGCTAAAGCCTTGAGCAAGGGCTGCGCTGCTGTTTTCATTTAAGGGGTAATAGTAATGTGAAGCGGCGTGTTTTAGGCGGCGAAAGTCTTGTCCTGCGCCCAAATCGAGCACTTGCATGTGTTGCTGAATTAAAGCAATTGTGGGTAAAAATTGCCTGCGCTGCACGCCATCGAGGTATAAGTTTTGCGGCAGACAATTGGAGGTCGTGATTAACATTAGGTTTTGCGGCAATAGCACTTCCCATAAGCGCCGTATGATCATTGCCTCTTTAATGTGATTAATAAAAAACTCATCTAAGCAAATCAGACGATAATCCTCTGCCAGTTCGGCGGCAATGCGGGCAAGCGGATTGCTGTGTCCTTGCTGTTGTTGCAGTTGGATTTGGATATGCTGCATAAAGGCATAAAAATGCCAGCGTTGTTTGGGAACGTGTGTGAGGCGTTGATAAAAATTATCCATGATCCAGGTTTTGCCGCGACCGACATCGCCAACGAGATACATATGGGGCAGTTTCGGCGCTGTTTTAAATAGCTGCTGCCAAGGGCTGGGTGGGTTTTGTAATTGCTGAAAACTTGGCTCTAGGGTTTCTAGGGTTTGTTGTTGTCTGGAATCGGGGAGGAAATGTCCTTGCTGGACTTGTTGCAGGTAGTGTTGGAGGGGGGATTGTGGCATATCGGTAGAGCCGTAGCACTGCTACGGCTCAGAGACGTAGCAGTGCTACGTCTCTACTAAACCAATTGCAAGCTTAAGATGCCTTCCATTTTCTCAGCCGTTTCTGATTTACCAGTACGGCTATCACCGACCAGTGCAACGGTAATACTGACTTGGTCAGTATCGCCACCGGCTTGAGCGCGTTTGAGTAAAGCGCGTTTTTTAATCAAGTCGATTAAGTCCTCAGCCAAACGCTCAGGGGCTTTTTGCTCAATCACTTCACGGCTATCATAACCACAACGTTCGACATCCTCATCGGTATTGTCTTTATAAGCACCGGCCATTAATTGGCTGTAGGCAACACCGATAAGCATTTCTTCACGCGCCACGGCATTTTTCACTTCAGCAATAAAGCGGGCTTCATTGTCTTGGAATTGCTCGTACAAATCAGGGTGTAAAATTGTGCCATCATTGTCTTGCAACAATGGGAATGGATTCGCCCAATAGCTTATTTCTTTGCTACCCCGGTGGGTTTGGGTACTGCCCGCAGCCACACGTTGCCCCATGCGGAAGTGTTCCACTGCTTCATCGACCGTCATGCTATGATCGACGGTATAACCATCTTCTTCAATCAAGGTGTAGTTGTTGACATAAAGTAAGACATCTAAGACATGACCTTGTTTGACTTCGTTGTTTTCTGCTACAGGGACGATTTGACGGGCATTAGAGCCAGTGGCTTGGTTATAGCCGACTTCACGTCCTTGCATCAATAACTTGGCTTGTTCACTAAAGCCATCAAGGCAAGCAAATGCACCCGTTTCTGTACCATAGAAAATCGGACGGGTGATGTTGTGCTCGTCGGTTTCTAATACTGTACGACCCATATCATCCGCTTTGACCAACATATCAGCAATATAAGGCTCGCCGGTTTTTTCACCAAAACGCATCACATAACGGGTACAACCGCAATGCAGAGGCACTTCACCTTTACGAATAGCGATAACATTGTGTAAGGTCAAAATTGGTTTTTTAGAGTAACCAAAATATTTGTACTCATCAAAATTGGGTACTAAGCCGACCAAGATTTGATTGTCTTCGTCCCAGAAATAGCCCAAGTCTTCGCGTTTAGCATTGGGATCACCAAAAATAAATACGCCATCAGGACGACGACCGGCTTTTAAGTCAGTGATTTCAGCAAAGGGGAATAAGTTAAGCAGTCCGGGTTCCATTTCAATACAGCCGCGTGATTTATGCAAATAAGCGACAATTAAAGCTGAGCCAACTTGTAGCGCCACAGAGACCCATTCATCAGGATTGAATGTAGCACTGTTAAATGGATTGTAGTCTAATTCATAGAACGGATAAGCGCGTTTATTTGAAGGAGTGTTATAGTTGACCCCGGTTTGAATATCAGCACTGATGGTCAAAGGTACATAGGCCAAATCGACATAATCGGCGGGCAAGTTCAAATAATGCCCAGAGATTTCGCCAGCAGTAACGTTGGGAGAGACGGCCATCCCTTGGGTACGACGCACGCCCATGTCCAAGCCGACTTTTTGCAACATATGGCGGCGGGTTTTAAGAATCAGTTTTGATAAACGCAGGGCTTTACGGGTGACTTTTTCCTTGACGCTATTGGGGGTCTCTTTATCGCCAGAAATGACGTTGTTTTGTAAACGCACTAAACGCGAATAAGCGCTACCACGATAATGATGAAAAGCACCGTCTAAAAAACGCACCAATTCGCGATCATGTTCATTTTTAGCTTTGGAATCACGGTTGCTATCGAGAATCGCGACAATATCACGAATTTTGATGTTTTTGATGAACTCAATTTTAGGCTTGGCTTCGTGTTGGCGGCTTTCTGGGCGGGATTCTAGGTTTTCGATAAATGCCCGTTTATAGATTTTTAGAAAACGAGCAAAGGCGAGACTTTTTAATAATTGCTCAGGGGTACTACAACCATCACGAATTTCTAGGACTTCTTCCATACTGGATTACTCTTGATCTCTTTGGTTTTTAATAGTTGAGATGACGTGCCGTATTAAATTGTTGACTAAAACCAAGCGATTAAGGCTTTTCTTTCGTCAACCTATGCTCTAAAAACAGTTTTTGCTTCCTCACAGGCAAAAACAGCTATTAGCTAACATCAATTAACACGCGCATTGCAAACTCGATCTATTCTAACCTGAATTGATCCGACAATTAAAGCTTTGATAACAATTTCATGGTAAAAATCAATAAGGTATATGCCATATAATCATTTGATTTGTAAAATAAATCTTGTATTTTTATTGAAAAATTACGCCTAAAAATCTAGCATTAACAATTGAGGAGGAATATTTGAATATGCCACGGATAAAACAAAAATTCTATCTCATACATTCATAAATAACTTGTTATAATGGCGGTATAAAAATAATCACTGACGTTACGCACTTATCGTTTTTTTGCTTCATTATTCAACAATTACCTACATAATGAAGCTTAGCCTTTGCATAACATCAGATAATTATATGCCGTGCAATCACAATGCTTCAGCATAAAGGACAGAAAATATGCAGATCACACAAAATCATATGATAAGTAGCTTTTTGCTAGCTATCTTATGTCTACCAACAATTCAGGCAAAAACCTATCAAATTGGTTTAGTCGAATGGATGCCGTGGATAACTGCACATGTGGCAAAAGAACAAGGCTATTGGCACGAGCAAGGCTTAGAAATTAAAGTTCGACAATTTGCCAATTATGATAATGAGAATTTACCCTCTTTTAGATATGGACGGATTGATTTTGCCGTGGTCATGCTTGGCAATGCAGTAGAAATAATTTCAAAAGCGCCTGAACGCTATAAAATAATTTATGAACATGATTGGTCTCATGGCGGTGATTTATTCGTGTTATCCAAACGTTTTCAAAAAACATCTGAACTCAAAGGACAGCGCATTGCACTTTATAGCAAATCCGCCCCAGTGAATTTCTTTTTACATAAAATTTTAACCCAGCACGAGATTTCAATGAATGAAGTGAAAACCATAGAAATTGCCAATACTAAACACCTAAACCAGTCCTTTCGTCATCAACGTTTTGCTGCCATTGTCAATTTTGACCCTGAAGCTTCCAAAGTCGTCAAAGATGGCTCAGGACAGCTCATGTATAGTTCGGCTGATTTTCCAGGAGTGATTCCTGAAGGCTTGGTAGTACAAAGCCGTGTATTACGCGATAACCCAGAGGACGTGCGCAAGTTTTTACACGGTTGGCTTAAAGCACTGCAATGGCAAACCGATCCCAATAATGCAGTGGCTTTTTTAGATTTAGCCAAAAAAACCATGTTTCGCAATAGCAGTTATAGTGATGCTGAATTACAAGCCTTCATGCAAGGCGGCAAAATTCACCAAACACGCGAACAAATGCTAGTGCGCAATCAACAAGGCGTGCAGCAATATGTCACCGAAATGCTAAATTTTTTGCGCACCCAACAGAGTATTCCCAACCATCCTATCGACACCTATGTTGATACCCGCATAGCCGTTGAGGAAATCAAAAAGCTTTGGTCAGCAGCAAAGCCTTAAGGCTATGCTAAAATGCCGCTTTTTTCTTGATTGATGTTAAACACTGGGCAGATGAAAAATCATCATGAGTGCGTCACATCAGTTCTTAACCTATAAAAGCCATGATGACTGATTTATCCACAACCCCACAAGCTATTTTACGCTCAGATTATCGTGCGCCCGACTTTTGGGTCGATACGGTGAATTTACGCTTTGACTTAGAAGAAAGCGATACCCGAGTCAATGCCCGCATTGCCTTTAAGCGTAACCCAGATGCCAAGGCGGATGCGCCCTTATGTTTGCATGGCGAGCAATTACAATTAGAAGCGCTGAGCATTGATGGCAAGGCGGTCGAGGATTATCAACTCGATGACAATAGCTTAACTATCAATGCCGTGCCGGATGCTTTCATTTTAGAGTCGACCGTGATTATCCAACCGCAAGATAACACTAGCTTGTCAGGCTTATATCAGTCTAGCGGTAACTTTTGCAGCCAGTGCGAAGCCGAGGGATTTCGCCGTATCACCTACTTTTTAGATCGCCCTGATGTGATGGCAAAATACAGCACCACCATTGTTGCCGATAAAGAACGCTATCCGGTAATGCTCTCCAACGGCAACCGCATCAGCACCGAGGACTTGGGCGATGGCCGTCATCAAGTCTTGTGGCAAGACCCCTTCCCAAAACCGAGCTATTTATTTGCTTTGGTGGCGGGCAATTTAAAAGCCCATCGCGGCGAATATATGACGATGTCGGGGCGTAAGGTGCAGCTAGAAATCTGGGTCGAGCCGCAAAATATTGATTATTGCGAACATGCCCTCGTATCCTTACAAAAATCCATGCAATGGGATGAACAGACCTACGGACTCGAATACGATTTAGACATTTATATGATCGTCGCCGTCAGCGACTTTAATATGGGTGCAATGGAAAACAAAGGCTTAAACGTCTTTAATGCCAAATATGTGCTTTCCAGCCCCGAAACCGCCACCGATGAAGATTATGAAAACATTGAAGCGGTGATCGGGCATGAGTATTTTCACAACTGGACAGGCAACCGCGTCACGTGTCGCGACTGGTTTCAATTAACGCTCAAAGAAGGCTTAACCGTTTATCGCGATGAATGTTTCACTGCCGATATGACCTCAGAGGCGGTCAAGCGGATTAAAGACGTGGATATTTTGCGCATGGCGCAGTTCCCTGAAGATGCAGGGCCGATGGCACACCCGATTCGCCCCGAATCTTATATTGAAATGAACAATTTTTACACCGTCAGTGTTTATAACAAAGGCGCGGCGGTGATTCGCATGTATGAAACCTTGCTGGGTAAAGACGGTTTCCGCCAAGGCATGGATTTATATTTTCAGCGCCATGACGGCCATGCCGTTACTTGTGATGATTTTCGCGCCGCAATGGCGGATGCCAATGGCGCGGACTTAGAACAATTTGAGCGTTGGTATGACCAAGTGGGCACGCCACAATTGCATCTCAAAGGCGAATATGATGCTGAAAACCAAACCTATACCCTGCATTGCCAACAAGCGCCAAAACAACACCAAGAGGATTGGCAGCCGTGGCATATTCCCTTAGCCGTGGGCTTATTAGACGCGCAAGGCAAGGACATCCGTTTACAACAAGTCGGGCACGAAGACAGCGCCGAGGGCACGATGTTACTGGAAATGACTGAGGTGACCCAAAGCTTTAGTTTTGCCAACATCAACCAAGCGCCAACGCCGTCGGTATTGCGGCATTTTTCCGCCCCCGTAGAGCTGAGTCTCAGCCAAGACAAAAGTCAACTGGCCTTTTTACTCGCCCACGACAGCGATGCCTTTAACCGCCGCGAAGCAGGGCAAAAACTGGCGCAACAACAAATATTAGAACTGGTTGAAGCCCATCAAAACGGGCGCGAGCTACACATTGATAGCCTGTATTTAGAAGCCTTTGGGCAGTTATTACAAGATGACAGCCTAGATGGGGCATACCGTGCTTTAGCGCTGAAACTCCCTAAACCACGCCTAGTCGCTCAAGCAATGGACGTGATTGATGTCGAAGCCTTACATCACGCTTATCACTATTTAACCACCGAATTGGCAACACATTATCGCGCCGAGATGTTGGCGATTTATCAAGCCCATCATCAAGCGGGCAAGCCTTATGTGTATCAAAAAAATGATGTTGCCGCGCGGCAAATCAGTAATGCCATGCTCAGCTATTTAGCCAGCTTAGAGAACGATAAAGAGCTAAGTGATTTAGTCTTAGCCCATTATCAACAGGGCAATAATATGACTGACCAAGAAGCGGCACTGAAAGCCCTGTTGCAGCGTGAAGATGAGCTATATCGTCAGCCTTTGGCGGACTTTTATCAGCGTTGGCATCACGACCCCTTGGTGTTGGATAAATGGTTCCATTTACAAGCTGCCTCAGAACGCCAAGATAATTTTGAGCGAGTGTTAAGTTTGGCTGAACACCCAGACTTTACCCTCAGCAATCCTAACCGAGCGCGGTCTTTAATCAATATTTTCGCCAGCCAAAACCTGCGCCACTTCCACCGCGCCGACGGGCAAGGCTATGCTTTCTTAGCCGATAAAGTGCTGGCAATGGATACGCTTAACCCCCAAACCGCTGCCCGTTTGGTTTCCGCTTTCAATCAATGGCAACGCTTTGACACCGAGCGCCAAGCCCTGATGCGAGCGCAACTACAACGGATTCATGATAAAAAAGGCTTATCAAAAGATGTGTTTGAGATTGTCAGCCGTAATTTGCAATCGAGCTAGCATAAAACCCATCTCTAAAAGGTAACGGCTAGTCCTCATCCATGCACAAGCTTGGGGATCAGCTTATGCAAACGGCACAAACCTGCCCGATGCCAAAAATAATAGCAATGCTATATTTTACTGCGCCAACTCGTTCCCAAGCTCTAGCTTGGGAACGCGTATTGCGTCGCTCCAGCGGCGCGTAAAATTGGAGCTATTATTGCTGCCGTATTTATACCGTGGTAAGCCTTGAACGAGGTAGAAGGTTAGAGCAAGGCAAACCCATCAACGCTTAGCAGCCAAATAAATAGCCCACAATTGACTAAAACCGTTATCCAAAAAATAATCCGAAAAGATTGTTTGTGAGATTTATGCCGCAGTTTTTCTTGTGCCATTAACGCCCCCGGCCAACCGCCTGCCAATGCCAACAAGTGCAGCGTGTTTTCCTTGGTGCGCCATTTGCCTTGTCTGGCGGCGGATTTATCTAGCCAATAAATGACAAAGGTCGATAGGCTTAACGCCAGATAAAGTATAAAGACCGTAACTGGCAATTTTCCGAGTAAAACTAATACCGCCAGCAGGGCGATAAACAAAACAGCGAAGAGACTGGTAGTCGAGATATTGAGATTCATTTTTACTTTGTTTTTTGATGTTACGCAAAGGCTTCTTTTTTGCCCCAAAAGGCAAAAAAACCGCCATTGCTGCACAGCTAAGGAACGTACACGAATTAATTTATGCAACTGCCTTTGCCACGCCGACAGCCCTGAAAGGGCGTAATCAATAAAGCCTAGGGCAACGCCCTAGGATAGGGAAAATAATAATGATTAAGCCCTGAAGGGGCGACATAAAAATACAAAAGTTATATCGCCCCTTCAGGGCTAAAATATATTGACATCAATCACCTAGGGCGTTGCCCTAGGCTATATAAATGTCGCCCCGTTGGGGCTTTTAATTTAAAAGGGGAAGCATATCAGCAAAAGTTGTTGAAGTTATTTTGTGCATGTTCCTAAGCTATCTTGATAGCAAGGCTAATGGAGGAGCTGGGGCTTTAGTCCCGCTCAGGCGTATCCCAAAACGGCAGCGGTTCGTCCTCATCCATACGCAGATTGGGAATCAGCTTATCCAAGTCGCCGATGTCATAACGGCACAAACCCGCCCGATGCCAAAAATAATTACGCACATTGCCGCCGTATTTATAGCGCGGTAAGCCTTGGGCGAGGTAGAGCGCCCAGCCCTCAGGGGCGAGTACCCAGACGGCTAAACAAAGTCCATCGCTGATGCGCCATAGGCGCATGGTGTTATCGACTCCAGAGCTGATGAGGTGATTTTCGTCTTTAAAGCTGACAGATAAGACCGCGCCATTGTGTCCGCTGAGTGTCTGTAAACATGCGCCTGTCTTTGTGTCCCAGAGTTTCACCGTCTTATCATCGGAGCCGCTGGCAAGGCGGCTGCCACTGGGGCTGTAGGTGACGCTCCAAACTCTGCCTTCATGTCCATGTAAGTCAAGGCGCTGCCTGCCTGTCTCTGTGTCCCAGAGTTTCACCGTCTTATCATCGGAGCCGCTGGCAAGCTCTGAGCCTGAGGGGCTGTAGGCGACGCTT
>JADGDE010000001.1:1202240-1297667 GCA_016745035.1 Thiotrichales bacterium | reverse complement strand
TGTCCGCGTAAGTCAAGGCGCTGCCTGCCTGTCTCTGTGTCCCAGAGTTTCACCGTCTTATCATCGGAGCCGCTGGCAAGCTCTGAGCCTGAGGGGCTGTAGGCGACGCTATTAACCGCATATTCATGTCCGCGTAAGTCAAGGCGCTGCTTGCCGCTGTCTGTGTCCCAGAGTTTCACCGTCTTATCATCGGAGCCGCTGGCAAGCTCTGAGCCTGAGGGGCTGTAGGCGACGCTTCTAACCCAACCCGTGTGTCCGCGTAAGTCAAGGCGCTGCTTGCCGCTGTCTGTGTCCCAGAGTTTCACCGTCTTATCATCGGAGCCGCTGGCAAGCTCTGAGCCTGAGGGGCTGTAGGCGACGCTATTAACCGCATATTCATGTCCGCGTAAGTCAAGGCGCTGCTTGCCGCTGTCTGTGTCCCAGAGTTTCACCGTCTTATCATCGGAGCCGCTGGCAAGCTCTGAGCCTGAGGGGCTGTAGGCGACGCTTCTAACCCAACCCGTGTGTCCGCGTAAGTCAAGGCGCTGCTTGCCGCTGTCTGTGTCCCAGAGTTTCACCGTCTTATCATCGGAGCCGCTGGCAAGCTCTGAGCCTGAGGGGCTGTAGGCGACGCTTAATACTCTTCTTTCATGTCCGCGTAAGTCAAGGCGCTGCTTGCCGCTGTCTGTGTCCCAGAGTTTCACCGTCTTATCAGAGGAGCCGCTGGCAAGCTCTGAGCCTGAGGGGCTGTAGGCGACGCTTCTCACGTAATCCGTGTGTCCGCGTAAGTCAAGGCGCTGCTTGCCGCTGTCTGTGTCCCAGAGTTTCACTGTATTATCATAGGAACCGCCAGCAAGGTGGCTGCCGCTGGGGCTGTAGGCAATGTGTGCTACAGTGCTATTTAGATCAAATATCGCTTGTCCCCAATAGCTATCCCAAAGCATCACCGCATTATCACTGCCAGAGCCAAGAATAAATTCATCCCGAAAAGCGACAGAACGAACATAGCCTAAGTTAGGCAAACTCTGCCCGCACAAATCCTCTAAACCGATACGAACACCCGTGGGCAAGCGTTCCATCTCAGGCTCCATCGGCAAGGGTAAACTTTTACCCAATAAACGGGCATAATCCCAGCGGGTTTGTTCATCCCACTCTAAGTCTTGTATCAGTGTGCCTAAAAAACTGCCATGGTGACAATCTGCGCCTTTAAAATCACACTCGCGCAAATCGGCTTCATCAAAACGCACTCCCGCACAGTTTGCGCCCTTAAAGCTGGCATAACGGCATTGTGCGCCAGTGAAATTGGCTTTTTCTAAGTTTGCATCGCTAAAATCAGCATTGTTTAAGTCTTGATAGCTAAAGTCTTTCCCGCGCAAGTCCTCGCCGCTGTAGTTTGCCCCCGTGACGTTTTTATTCAAGCGTTTGAGTAATACATGGGCGTTGTCTTTGAGCAAGCCTTGTTGTTGCTCGCTTTTTTGGATTTGTGCCTGCGCCCATGCCAGTGCCTCGTCGTGTCCGGCCAAATCGAGGAAGAAATCCGCCATCAAGGAAGAGAGTTTATGGCGGTTGAACAGGGTCTCAAGGCTAGGGTCGGCATGGTGTAGTTGGCTGGCGGCTTGTTTGGCGACCAGCCATTCTAAAACCGATTGATGGATAAAGCGGAAATGGTCATCATTATCGCGGCTTAATAAAGAGCGGCAGCCAACTTCCATCAACACATTGCTGGGGCTGCTAATATCAAGCAAGGGTTTTAAATGGGTTTGAATTTCTGTGCCTAACTCTTGCCAACTCACTGCCGCTTCGGTTTTTTGCCACAATACCAAGGCGAGCTGCTCCACCGCTTGCCAACGGTGTTGTTTTTCTAAGGTGGCGCGTCCACCCGGCGGCGAGACTTTATCTTGCTCTAAACTTAGCCATTGCTCAATCAGGGTGTGATAGAGCTTGGCGGCGCTGATATGTCCGTCTTTATCGGCGACTGCTTGCAAGGTTTCGGGCTGGATTTGCAAAATAAAGCTCAGCATTCGCGGGTTTTCGGACAAGCCGAGCAAGTCTTTTACTCGGCGTAATAGGGCAACGTGTTCTTGGGCTTTGCCTTCATCTTGAAACCGCTTGGTTAAATATTGGCGGATTTGTGGTTCATTAAAACCAGATAAATAAGCAATTTGATGCTGTTGTTGGCTCAGCACATGGTCTTGGAGTGCCGAGCGGATTTGTTGTTGGGATTTAAAATGCTGGCTGCGGGCGCTGACGATGACATGGGCGCATGCGCCTGTGAGTGCGCTGCTTAAAGTCTGTAAGTGTTCGGTAACGCGGTCATAGCCGATGCGTAGTTCTAATTCATCAAAGCCATCGAATAATAACACCACGTTGCCATCGGCTAACATGCGCTCAAAGGCTTTGGCTTTGAAATCCACCTCATATTTCGCCAAATGTTGTGCCATCAATTCATTGAGGCTGCTGGCTTTTTCCAGCTCACGCATTTCGATAAACAACGGCGCAGGCAGGTTGTGATTGTCTTGATAGGCACGGTTAAGTTGTTGTGCCAGTTCGCGCAATAAAAAGGTTTTACCCGTACCAAAATCGCCCAAAATTAGCAAAATACCTTTTTGACTCTCTTGCAACCAATCTCCTAGACTTTTGAGGGCGTTGTTTTTGTCGCTGGGGGCGTTGTATTCATAATCGAGTCGCTGAGGGATAAATAGTCGGCTGTCATATTCGACATCTTTGGCTAAACGCAGGGCTTGGGATTCGATATAGGGCAGGAAGTTGATTAGGTTACGGTATTCCATGAAGTGATACAGAATCACCCGTTGCGCTCTCAAGGCTTGTTGGTGTTTTGCTGAGAGCTTGCCGTTGTAGACCACAATACTTTTACTGTGGTTGATTTCCTGTTGATAGCGTTGGTTAAAGGCTTGGACTTTTTCAAAATTAGTTTGGGTCACATCACCATTAATGCCAAACAAAGGGTAAATGCTATAAGTGCCTTGCTCGTCAATGCTAACGCGCAAATAGTGCCCGATTTGCTTTTCATACAAACATTGGATTTTGGCATGGGGATCACGCAACTCGCAAAGGTCTTTTAGCCAGCTTAAATATTCCTCAGCTTCGGCTAAATCGACTGGGATACCAAGATAGCTACCTTTTTGGTGTTTGCGTTTTTTTCGCTCATCAATATACGATATTGCCCATATTGTACCGAGGACAGTGGCTAGAATGGTAATAATGAAGGCAAGAATCAGTTCCATAAGTGCTTTGAAAGTGGCATGAATGTGCGCTGATTATAACCTTAAATAAATATTGGTATGTGCTGTAATTTATTAAACCAGACGAAAAAGGGCATCGTCCAAAACTGAACGATGCCCTTTTATGACTAGCTCATGAGGCATGGGTCGGAACCCATGCCTTAATGATTAGTTTTTGCTTTGGTCAACAATTTTGTTGTTTTTAATCCAAGGCATCATGTCACGGAGTTTTTCACCGACTTGCTCGATTTGGTGTTCACGACCTAAGCGACGTTTCGCTTTAAGGGTAGCTGCACCGGCTTGGTTTTCTAAAATGAATTCACGGGCAAATTCGCCGTTTTGAATTTCTTTAAGAATCCGTGCCATTTCGGCTTTGGTTTCGTCGGTAATCACGCGAGGGCCACGGGTCACGTCGCCGTATTCTGCAGTGTTAGAGATGGAGTAACGCATGTTAGCGATACCGCCTTCATACATCAAATCAACGATGAGTTTGAGTTCGTGTAAGCACTCGAAATACGCCATTTCAGGGGCATAGCCTGCTTCTACTAAGGTTTCAAAACCGGCTTGTACGAGGGCAGTTGCACCACCACAAAGCACCGCTTGCTCACCAAATAAATCGGTTTCGGTTTCTTCACGGAAAGAGGTTTCGATAACACCCGCGCGACCACCACCATTGGCAGAAGCATAAGATAAAGCGATGTCTTTAGCTTTACCGCTGGCATCTTGATGCACAGCAATCAAAGAAGGCACACCGCCGCCTTGAGTGTAGGTAGAGCGGACTAAGTGACCTGGGCCTTTAGGCGCGATCATGATTACGTCTAAGTCTTCGCGAGGTTCGATTTGCTCGAAATGTACATTGAAGCCATGAGCAAAAGCCAGTGCTGCGCCTTTTTGGATGTTTGGCTCGATTTGGTCGCGATATAAAGCCGCTTGATGCTCGTCAGGAGCCAAAATCATCACTACATCGGCTTCTGCGGTGGCTTTTTCGATGGTTTTAACGCTTAAACCGGCTTTTTGTGCTTTCTTGGCAGAAGCTGAGCCTTTACGCAAACCGACGACAACGCTAACGCCAGAGTCGTTGAGGTTGTTGGCGTGGGCGTGACCTTGAGAACCATAACCGATGATGGCGACTTTTTTACCTTTGATTAAGGATTTTTTTGCGTCTTTATCGTAATAAACTTTCATAATTTTCCTTGATTAAACTCGCAGAGCTTCGAGGGTTGTTTTTGTCAGAGAATGCGTTGTCCGCGACCGATGCCAGAGACACCTGAGCGCACGGTTTCTAAAATAAGGTGTGGGTCTAAAGTGCTGATAAAAGCATCGACTTTATCGCTGCTGCCCGTCATTTCCACCACATAGCTGTCTTTGTTGACATCAATAATATGCCCGCGAAAAATATCGCATAAGCGTTTGATGTCATGGCAAGCATTGGCATTGGTTACCCGGATTTTTAAGAGCAATAATTCACGTTCAATGTGTATACCCTCGCTTAAGTCCATGACTTTGACCACATCGACCAATTTGTTCAATTGTTTGAGAATTTGCTCAACAATATTATCGGAACCACGGGTGATCAAGGTCATGCGCGACAGGGATGGGTCTTCGGTTGGAGCAACAGTCAGCGACTCGATGTTGTAGGCACGGGCTGAAAACAAACCCGATACCCGAGACAAAGCCCCTGCTTCATTTTCTATCAACAAGGCAATAATGTGACGCATTAGGCAAGCTCCCTGTCGGTTGTACCCATAGAGGACAGCAGCATTTCATGATGACCTTTACCAGCGGCAACCATGGGGAAGACATTCTCGGATTGGTCAGTCATAAAGTCGAGGAATACCAGGCGATCTTTCATCGCAAAGGCTTCTTCTAATGCGCCTTTGACATCATCAGGATTTTCGATCCGCATCCCCACATGGCCATAACTCTCAGCGAGTTTGACAAAATCGGGCAGGGCATCGACATACGAATGCGAGTAGCGCTTGTCATAGAAAAACTCTTGCCACTGGCGCACCATGCCCATGTAACGATTATTTAAGTTAATAATTTTAATCGGCAAACCGTATTGCATACAGGTCGATAATTCCTGAATACACATTTGGATACTGGCTTCACCGGTAATACAAGCAACGGTATCTTCAGGGTGGGCAAGACTGACACCCATCGCAGCAGGTAAACCAAAGCCCATCGTGCCCAGACCACCGGAATTAATCCAACGTCTAGGTTTGTTAAAGCCATAGAATTGCGCCGCCCACATTTGATGTTGTCCAACATCTGAGGTTACAAAAGCATCGCCCTTAGTAATTTCGTGGAGTTTTTCGACCACGTATTGCGGTTTAATCAGTTCCGATTCCCGATCATATTGCAGGCAATTTTTTTCTTGCCAGTTATTAATCTGTTGCCACCATTTTTCCAGCGCCTTGGCATCGACTTGGTTTTTATTGACTTTAATCGCGTTGCGCAAATCATTAATCACGCGATTAACATTACCAACAATAGGCACATCGACTTTAATGGTTTTGGAGATAGACGCAGGGTCAATATCAATATGGATAATTTTAGCGTGGGGGCAGAATTTTTTCACTTCCCCAGTAACACGATCATCAAAGCGCGCACCGATAGCCAGCAAGGTATCGCACTCGTGCATCGCCATATTGGCTTCATAGGTGCCGTGCATCCCTAACATACCGACATATTGTTTATCAGAGGCAGGATAAGCACCCAAACCCATCAGGGTATTGGTAATTGGGAAACCCAACTCGCGGGTTAAAGCGGTTAAGTCATCGCTGGCATCACCTAAAACCACACCGCCGCCGGAATAAATCATTGGGCGTTTGGCATTGATGAGTAATTCAGCCGCGCGTTTAATTTGTCCTGTGTGCCCGACATTATTTGGCTTATAGGAGCGCATACTGATTTGTTCGGGATACGAAAAAGCGGCCGTTTGTGCCGTAATGTCTTTGGGAATATCAACCACGACAGGGCCAGGACGACCACTGGTGGCGACAAAAAAGGCTTTTTTCAGTGTTTCGGCGAGCTTGGTGACATCTTTGACTAAGAAGTTATGTTTCACGCAAGGGCGAGTAATGCCAACGGCATCGACTTCTTGGAAGGCATCATTACCAATCAGGGCTGTAGGGACTTGTCCTGTGATAATCACCATCGGGATCGAGTCCATATAGGCAGTTGCGATGCCAGTGACAGCATTAGTCGCTCCAGGCCCTGAGGTCACTAAGACCACGCCAGGCTTGCCTGTTGAGCGTGCCAGACCATCGGCTGCGTGTACCGCAGCTTGTTCATGGCGCACCAAGATGTGTCGTATGTTTTTATGGCTGAATAGTGCATCATAAATATGCAAAACAGCCCCACCAGGATAACCAAAAATGAATTCTACATCTTCAGCTTCCAAGCAGCGGATTAGTATGTCAGCCCCTGTGAGCATTTCGGTTTCACCGACCACCTAAATACACCCCTTATTTATGCCACGAAAAAGTGCCAAAGTTACCTTACTGCGCCAATCAGGTCAAGTGCTTTATGTAAACAAATTGTTTCCAATACCGAAACATGATGGAAACTTGATTTAATATGTGCCGCTATTTTTTTCCATGAACAGATAAAAAATACCCCTCATTAGAGAATAATCCCGCCGCCTAAGCATTGTTCGGCTTGATACAGCACCACTGATTGTCCCGGTGTGACCGAGCGTTGTGGCTCGGTGAATTCAATCCGGTAGCCTTTGGCATCGGGATACACCGTGCAAGCTTGGGCTTGTTGGCGATAGCGGATTTTAGCTTGGCAAGGATAAGGAAATTCGGGCGCTTTTCCGGTTATCCAATGTAGCTCTTCGACATAGAGTTCTGGCTTAAATAAACGCGGATGGTTATGCCCTTGTCCGACAATCAGTTGATTATTATCAAGGTCTTTATCGACCACAAACCACGGCTCGCCACTGCCTTGTTTTTGTCCACCGATGTTAAGCCCTTTGCGTTGTCCCAAGGTGTAATACATCAGCCCATCGTGTTGCCCTAGGCGCGTGCCGTTAATATCGACCATTTCGCCCGGTTGCGCAGGGATGTATTGTTGTAAAAAATCTTTGAAAGGGCGCTCGCCAATAAAGCAAATCCCAGTGCTGTCTTTTTTATCGTGAACAATCAAATCAGCATCAGTTGCCATTTGTCGCACGACGGTTTTTTCTATCTCACCCAAGGGAAACAGGCTATCAGCGAGTTGCTCTTGATCTAAAAGATATAAAAAATAGCTTTGGTCTTTGTTTTTATCTTTGCCAGTGAGCAATTGATAAGCGTCGGTGGCTTGGTGATTGCGGGCATAGTGTCCGGTGGCAATTTTTTCCGCGCCAAGGCGCAGGGCATGTTCGCGAAATACCTTAAATTTAATTTCACGGTTGCAAAGTACGTCAGGGTTGGGCGTGCGTCCGGCTTTAAACTCGTCTAGGCAATGACTAAAGACATTATCCCAATATTCGGTGGCAAAATTGACCGTATGTAGGGGAATGTCTAATTTATCACAGACCGCTTGCGCGTCGGCAAGGTCAGTGGCGACGCTGCAATAATCATCATCGTCGTCCTCTTCCCAGTTTTTCATGAACAAAGCTTCGACTTGATAGCCTTGTTGTTGTAGTCTCAAGGCGGTGACTGCTGAATCAACCCCGCCCGAAATGCCGACGATAATCATTAGCGACGTTTGTAATCAAAACCCGCCAGCACTGAGTTAGGCTCATGTGGCCAATGCAAACGCCCTTTGATGCGCCAGTCTGCTTCGCTGATATTCAAATACCAGTTACCGGCTTCAAGCCCGTGTTGCAATGCGCCGTGATAATAGCCATCTTCAGCTTTAGTCAATTCGATAGTTTGGTCAAAACCTGAGCGGGTCGGGTGTTGCCACTTAACGCTGAGTTTTTCTGGCAGAGTTTCCAATTTACCTGTGAGTTTCATACGAATGTCTTTACCCTCAAGCAATTGCAGTTGTGAAAACAGTTGCAATTGTTCGGCTTTTTTATCTTGTTCTAGCGATTGGTTAATCGCCAAGCCTTCTTTGTAATAATTGTCCTCGACCAGTCCATCACTGGTGGAGACTGCCAAGAAAATGGTATAGGTTCCGGCAATCACAGCGAGGCTGGGAAAGGTGATAATAAGCCAAACTTGGGGGATTTTATACCAAGGGTCTGTCATTTTCGGTTTACTCTTTGATGTGTTTAAGTCGGTCACGGGCAGCTTTTTCTAGGGTATCGACGATAGTGTCATTATCAATTTTAAAAGCGGGCTTACCCTCTAAGTAGACAAGGTTAGGTGTGCCGCCTGTCAAGCCTATTTGGGCTTCTTTAGCCTCACCTGGGCCATTAACCACGCAGCCTATCACTGCCACGTCCATCGGTTCTTGGATGTCTTCAAGGCGGCTTTCGAGTTCGTTAGCGACTTGAATCACATTGAAATTTTGCCGTGAGCAAGAGGGGCAGGCGATGAGGTTAATGCCTTTTTTGCGCAAATGTAGGCTTTTTAATATATCAAAGCCGACTTTGATTTCTTCAACCGGATCGGCGGCAAGTGAAACCCGCAAGGTGTCACCAATGCCCTCAGAAAGCAGCATACCCAAGCCAACGGCAGATTTAACCGCACCAGCGCGCAAGCCGCCGGCTTCAGTAATACCAAGATGCAACGGTTGCTCGATTTGGTCAGCTAAGCGCCGATAGGCTTCGACGGTCATAAACACATCTGAAGCTTTAAGGCTGATCTTAAATTCGGCAAAATCAAGGCGATCGAGAATATCAATATGGCGCATGGCTGATTCGACCAGCGCATCCGGTGTCGGCTCACCGTATTTTTTCTGTAAGTCTTTTTCCAACGATCCGGCATTCACACCGATACGAATCGGGGTATCGTGATCGCGGGCACTATCGACCACCGCCCGCACACGGTCTTCTTTGCCGATGTTGCCGGGGTTAATCCGTAAGCAATCAACGCCATGCTCAAGCACATAGAGAGCGATTTTATGGTCAAAATGAATATCGGCGACCAAAGGTACATTGACTTGGGCGCGGATTTTCTCGAATGCCTGTGCCGCGTCCATACTGGGGACAGAGACGCGGACAATATCCGCACCAACCGCTTCTAAGGCTTTGATTTGCCCAACGGTGGCATCGACATCGCAAGTTTCGGTGTTGGTCATGCTTTGGACGCTAATCGGCGCATCACCACCGACGGCAACATCGCCAACATAAATTTTGCGACTATGGCGGCGCTTTATTTCATGTTGATAGAGCATTATTGTGCCTTACCTATTTTTAAAGTGGTGACTCGACCATAATAACGCTTAAGATTCATGGTTTCACCTAAATAGCGCACGGTGGTTTTTTCGGGTTTACCCATTTTCAATTTGAAAGGTGGGACACCGCTGAAGCTGTGGCTAGTGCCTGCTTTCGAGGTGCGGTAATACAAGCGTTTACCCGCAGCATCATGCACTTCTGTCCATGATGCGCCACTGAAACTCACTTCAAGTTTATCCACAGGTGGTTTCGGGGCTTCGACTACTACGGGGGCTTCTTCTGTCTCTGTGGTAGTGGTATTTTCTTCTGTTGCAGTTGCCGCATTGGTATCTGTATTTTCTTCATTGCTTGCGGTTTCTGTTTCTGTCGCAGGCGTTAAAGTCGGGTTGTCGGTGGTTTCAGTCTCAGTAGTGGCATCATTGTTGTTATCTGCCGTCTCTGCTTCTAGTGTTGTTGCCGTTGATTCTTCGTCGTTTTCTTCTTGTGGTGGGGTATAGGTTGTGGATTCGGAAGACGCGCTAAGATCGGGAGCAATAGGTGCAGCAAGTGTGCCATCAGTATTGGGTAAATTAGGCGGTGCAAGTCCTGGGTCTGTGATCACACGAATGGTATTGTCTTCACTTTCTGATTGCAAAAAGCTGAAGTTGAATAGGTCTTTATTGATATAGCCTTGTTGCCACAATACCACTGCGCCGGCGATGAATAATAATAGCAGCGCCAAACTACTTAAGGCACTAGAGCCGCCTTTTTTCTTTTTGCGTTCTTCGTTCAAAGCAGTGCGATCAGCATTGCTTTGGATGTTTTGTGGCGCAGCATATTGCAGATCTGGCGCATTGCCTTCTTGCTCATAATATTGCCGGATCAGTTGCTCGGGGTCGATGTCCAATAGTTTGGCATAGCAGCGGATATAGCCTTGAATAAAAATTGCGGGCGGCAAACGCTCGTAATTATCCTTTTCTAAATTCTCAACCGTGGTGATGTCGAGGCGCAAGTTATCGGCAACTTGTTCGATTTGTAGATTTTTATTTTCACGCAATTGCGCCAGTGTTTGCCCTACCGATAAATTCAGATCGGGGTCAATGGCATCATAGCCTGTGTCATTTTCTTTAGCGGCAAGCGTGTCCTTATCACTTACCTCAGGACTATCATCGTTGGGTAGGGTATCGAAATCATCATTATTGTTCATGATAAACCTTGTTCTATAAACGAGCGTTTGCTTGCGTAATTAGTCTTGATTGTAGTAACGACGTAATGCCTGTGTTTGCTCTGACTCAGGATAGCGGGATTTTAGCAATAAAGCATAGCTAGATGCACGATCCAATTGCCCTAGCGCCTCTGAAATACGAATGCCTAGCCATAAACTTTCTGCACTTTGAGCATTGCGCTCGACATAACGCAAATAATAGTTTTCGGCCGTTTCATATTCACCAAGTCGTTGTTTAAGTTCTGCCATTTGATAATGGGCTTTATCAAAATAAGGATTAAAACGCAGCGCTTTATCTAAATACAAGCCCGCTTTATCCAATACATCTGCTCGTAAGGCACAAATACCGGCATTGGTATAAGGTAATTCAGGGGTTTTATATAAAGGATTCGCCGCTGCGGTTAAAAAATACGACTCTGCGACTTCAAAGCCTTGCTGGCGACAAATAAAATTGCCGTAATTGCTGTTGCTGGCCGAATCGTTAGGGCGGTAATACAAAGCACGTTTGTAATGATATTCGGCTTGCTCGAGTTCGTTTAAACGCTCGTATAAAATCGCCAAAGCATTATGGGTTTTGATCTCGCTGCTATCAATTTCCAAGGCACGATTGAGTTTTGACAGGGCCACCTTGTTGTTGCCCCTGCGCATATATTCAACGCCCATTTTGACATAAATATCAGCGGTACTATCGGTTTGAGGCTCATCGGCCTCCTCGATTAAGTTCTGTGGACGATTAGCACCACAAGCAGCAAGGCTAAGCAAGCTAGAGAAAAGCAAAAAGCGGATAAAGCTAGTCATATGCTATCGCGTCTGTTGTAGGCGTTGTTGCCGCCGAGATTTATCATTGACCTCACCTGCCAATTGTCCGCAAGCAGCGGCAATATCATCACCCCGTACCTTGCGCGTCACTGTCACGAGACCGGCTTTAACCAACACATCACGAAAACGGTCAATGCGTTGTTGACTTGGGCGCTTATAGTCGCTTTCTGGAAAGGGGTTGAAAGGAATTAAATTCACTTTGGCAGGTAAATTTTTCAGCATCTTAACCAAGGTTCGCGCCTCATCAAGGCTATCATTAACCCCATCAATTAAAATATATTCAAAGGTAATATGTCGGCGTTGTTCGCCACCGGTGACATAATCACGGCAAGCTTGCATCAGCTCTTTTAAGGGATATTTTTGATTAATCGGCACGATTTCATCGCGGAGTTTATCGTGGGTGGCATGTAAAGACACCGCAAGGCTCACAGGCGCTTGGTCTTTTAGGCGTAACATGGCCGGGACAACCCCAGCGGTACTGACGGTGACGCGGCGGCGCGAGAGACCATAGGCAAAATCATCTTGCATAATGCCCAGCACCCGAATCAAATTATCAAAATTTAATAACGGCTCACCCATACCCATGAAGACCACATTGCTGATCATGCGTTCATGATGGGCTTTGTCTTGCTCTTTGCGTAATTGCTGTTCGGCGACCCATAATTGGGCAATGATTTCTCCGGTGCTTAGATTACGGTTAAAACCCTGATGTCCGGTGGCACAAAAACGACATGCCAAAGCACAGCCTATTTGTGAAGAAATACACAAAGTCCCGCGTTGTTTTTCCGGGATAAAAACGGTTTCGATGGCGTTGCCACCATCGAGGGCAAACAGCCATTTGCGCGTCCCATCTTCACTGATTTTTTCGGTGATAATTTCAGGGGTAGCGACATAGGCGGTTTCTGCCAAGCGTTGCCGTAATGCTTTGCTTAAATCGGTCATCTCGGCAAAATCCAGCACACCTCGCTGGTGAACCCATTTCAATACCTGTGTGGCACGAAACGGTTTCTCGCCGAGTGACTCAAAAAAAGCACTGAGTCCGGCTCTATCTAAATCAAATAGATTGGTCTTGGCAGTCATGTCTACAGCTTAGCGAGTGCGATTGCACAATTCCGCTTCGGTGAAGAAATAAGCGATTTCTTGGGCAGCGGTTTCAGGTGCATCTGAACCGTGTACCGCATTTTCATCTACGGTTTGAGCAAAGTCAGCGCGGATAGTACCAGCATCAGCTTCTTGTGGGTTGGTTGCGCCCATGATTTGACGGTTTAAGGCAATGGCATTTTCGCCTTCCAACACTTGCACCATCACAGGACCTGAAATCATAAAATCAACCAATTCACCAAAGAAAGGGCGTTCTTTATGGACAGCATAAAAACCCTCAGCTTGCTCGCGGCTTAAGTGCAGCATTTTTGAAGCGACGATACGCAGACCGCCTTTTTCAAAACGGCTGTAGATTTCGCCGATGACATTGTTAGCGACTGCATCAGGTTTTACGATAGAAAAGGTTCTTTCCATTGCCATGAAGGGAACTCCCGGTTTTTAAGATTAATCAGAATAGCGAGCAAACAAATGCGCTTTGTTTACAAATTGACCCGGCATTATATGCTATTCATGTTTTTTTGCATAACAAGTTATGCTCAGCGCGGGTATTTTTCGGTGTTTTGGTTAAAGTAGAGCCGTAGCATTGCTACGGCTCTTTGCTCTGATTCATAATTATGTAGCAGTGTGTTAAAACGAAACCCCAGACATAGGGGCTTCGTTCGAGACGTAGCAGTGCTACGTCTCTACGATTTTAGTTGCCCAACGCCATTATGATTAAGCGTTTTTGTCAGCAATATCTGGGGATTGCGAAGGTGTATTTTGTCGTCAAAGAGGATGTCGGGCGACAAAACTATCAGTGGTATTTAAGCTGATTCCCCGACATTAAGCCAGCGTTCTAACACCTGATAGGTTTCAGGCAAACCGGTGTTTTTGGTCGCCGAAAATAATTGAATACTGAGTTCAGCCGGATAATCGGCCAATTGGCTTTTAACCTGTTGCAACACGCCTTGTCCTTTGCCACGGCTAAATTTATCCGCCTTGGTCAGGAGAATATGTACTGGCATTTCGACATCGGCGCACCAATGCAGCATCTGCGCATCGAGTTCGGTTAGAGGATGGCGCACATCCATCAACATAATTAAGCCTTGCAGGGCTTGGCGTTTTTGTAAATATAAAGATAAGGTTTTTTGCCAGTGTTGTTTCACCGCTTTCGGCACTTTAGCATAGCCGTAGCCGGGCAAATCCACCAAACGGCGCATCCCGTCGAGTTCAAAAAAGTTAATCAACTGTGTGCGCCCAGGGGTCTTACTGGTACGCGCCAAATTTTTTTGTCGGCTCAGGGCATTAAGCGCGCTGGATTTTCCCGCATTGGAGCGCCCAGCAAAAGCCACTTCAAAACCCGCATCATCAGGACATTGCGAGAGTTTATTGGCACTGCTTAAAAAAGTGATTTGTTGATAAAACATAGCGACTCTAGTTTTGCTCGGCTAAGCGTTGTAACAGCGCAATATTGACATGCGTATACCCATAGCTATCGCCTTGTACCACTTGCATCGGCGCATCTGGTTCGCCTAAATGATCAACCACCAGTTTGGCCGCGCCATAATCTGTCATCGGGCTAAAGGGGCTTTGTGATAAAACGATAGGGAGGTTGGCAGCAGTGGCGGATAATAAACCGTTGCGGCTGTCTTCCATTGCCACACAGTCCGCGGCAGAGAGACCTAAATCATCAAGGGCTTTGATGTAGACATCTGGTGCGGGCTTTTTCGCTGGCACTTCATCGCCTGCGGCAATGATTTCAAAGTAGTCATCGGTGCTGCCAGCGCCCAAGGTGCTATCAACCAACGCATAAATATTCGGGCGCGTGGTGGTAGTCGCAATCGCCAAACGAATGCCTTTTTCTTTGGCTTCATTTAACAAACGTTCCACACCTTGGCGCAAGGGCACTTGACCTTGCTGAATACGCTCGACATAACGTGCGGTTTTTTGCTTGTGCAAGTCGGCAATAAAAGTATCTAAATCAGGATGGCTGAATTCAGGCACTTGGGTATTGAGATAATGCCGAATCCGCTCTTTACCGCCGGTGACTTTGAGTAAGTCGAGATATTGCTCGGTTGACCACTGCCAACCGAGATCATGTTCCGCAAAGACTTGATTGAAGGCGTAGAGATGCGCAGCTTCTGTCTCAGCTAAAGTACCATCAACGTCGAAAATCAAGGCTTTGAGTGACATATTACAGTGCTCCGGTTGCGCCTGCTTCGAGAATTGCGTTCATGTTATCACGCACTTTTTTTGCTAAAACCGCTAATTCTGATTCAAGGCTAACCATGCCTAACAATAAGTCCATATTCATCATAGTCAACCAAATTTTGCCTTCTTTATCTTCAATCACAGAAATACGGCAAGGCAAGTAGGCAGAAAAGTTAATGTCATAATCAACCATTTTCTTGGCGATTTTGGCATCACAGAACTGGAAAATTTCCATATGACGGACATCAGGCACACCTTGGGCTTCTAATTCGCTTGATAAAGGCAAGTGGGCAACCAGCTTCATGTTAATGCTATTGGCGTGCAGTTTCATGGACTCAACTGCTTCTTCAATACTTAAGCCGTCTTCCACTTGCATTTTGACAACGGTTTGCGCCAGCGTCATGCCGGGCATGGCTTGTGCTGCCTTTTTGTCGTCTGCTGCCTGAGTGGGCAGGGCGATGGCGCATAATAACAAGCTTAAAGGTAGGGCAAATAACCGTTGTAGCATTGGAGTCTCCTTGATTGGGGGTGAAGCAACTGAAGCCGTAGCAGTGCTTTCTATAGTATAGTTTTGCTGCAAAGTTAAACCGGATAGAGGCTTAGATTAGCTCAATTTTGGAGTTTCTAACACCAGCAGCAACTTAGAACCCGCTCATTCTACGGTGATTCGGTTAAAATAACAATTCTCAAAATATGCTTGTGTCTTGCCTAGTCGTATTTAGTTGTGGAGCAATAGCGGCTTTTTGCCTTTTAAGGTAAAAAAGAAGCCTTTGCGTAACATCAGCTGATAAGACAATCTAACCCTATTTTTACTCAACGTATCTTGGGCAACCTTTGCTTTACATCAATGATTAAGGTCAATTTTTCATGCCAAATTCAGGTAACTACTTATTAAGAACAATCTTAAACTGTGATAAAAGCAGGAGATGGAGATGTCGGTTGCTAAAAGTGTTTTTTATCCTCAGCTGTGTATTGATAGCCAAGTTTTACACTTCAAGTATTTCTAAGCAGACAACAAGCACCCCTGATACGATTGCCAGCCCTATAGCGCCAAAAGAGCAGCCTATTGCTGATAATCCTACGCCCCAAATATATAAATATGTCGATGAGAATGGAACGGTTACTTTTACCGATACCCCAAGACAAACGCTTCATTAAAATCGAATTTTCGTGTTTTGTTAGCGATACATGCGCTGAAAATCTTCGGCACTAAACCCATTCATGCGTTTTTTTCCAACCAAAATGACAGGAACTCCCGTGGCTTTTAATTGTTTATAGTCTCGTTGACCTTTATCGCTGGTCTCAACATCATATTCCTGAAAAGAAATATGATTGTCTCTAAAATAATTTCGCGCCTGTTTACAATAGCCACACCAACTGGCTGAATACATGACCACTTTCTTGGCTTGGGTAAGAGGACGAGTATCCCTTGTATGCTTAGGTGGTGCTTTTTGTGATGATTTTTTTTGGAGGTTAATTTTTACATCCAGCTTTTCTGCTTGCTGATGTCTAGGTTTTTGATTACTAAAATGGGTTTTGCCATTTTCATCCACCCATTTAAATATTTCGGCATTGGCAGACGTGGCGGAAAATATTAAGCAGGCAATTAAGAATAAAGATTTCATATGTGTTCCTAACATATTATCAACTGAAGTGTTGGTTTTGTGCCACACATCAGTATAAAAAACTATTTTATCTATTGTAGATATAATTGATGTAACAATAAAGATGATAATAAAATAATGTGACGCACTGATTATTTTTTGCCAAGTCCTCCCAAACAGATAAAGGGGATTAGGTTATTTTAAATAACCGATGACGGTACGTACCAAGGCGCGTAGCACTTCGGGTAAATCCTCAGTGATGCCATCAAAGACTTCTTTTTGCAAAAATAAAATCATCCCATCCGAGGTGGCGATGGCATCGGCCATTCGAGGGGACTCATCAAATAAGCCAATTTCACCAAAAAAATCATATTCTTTTAGCTCGACTAGCACTTGTTCGGCCTTACTGATCGCTACTTTACCCGAGGCAATAATGTACATACCATCAGGGTGATCGCCCATAGCGAAGAGTTTTTGATCGCGGATGATTTCGCGTTCTTCACAGGTTTCAGCAATCGTAAGTAAGGTTTCACCGGGTAAATTCATAAATAATTTTACCTTGCGTAATAGCATCACTTTTTCGGTAATATCCATAGAATCTCGTTTTTGTACTCGGGAAGGGGGATCCCATTCGATAACGGCTTGCAGCCACGGGTCATTTAGGGTTTGTAAATTTTGCAAAGCCTCGCGACTGTCTTCTAGGGCTGGATGATATTCAAAAATATTAATCGCCCGGCGTAAAGTCCGATCCCGCGTTTGGGTTTCCAAAAATTCTAAAGCTGCCGCGTGGGTGCTGGTGTTGCTTTGTTGCAATAACACCGGAATCACACCGCCGAGTTCAACATCGGGGGTGGCGACATCAAACCAGTATAATAAGCGGCTTTCAGCCATGCGTAAACGCTGGGTGATTTCAAGGCGTTGATGTTTGACCAAGTTATCCAGCAATAAAGCGGCTTTTAATTGCTTCAGTATATCAACTTCTTTTTGTACCCAATCGCGGGCTTGTTGAATCAAATAATTGCCATGATCATAATAACGGCTACGCATTGCACAGGCTTTAGCCAGTGCTGTCCGGGTTAAAACCCCGCCATCTGAAGCTACTTGGGCGATAGCTAGTTCGGCCGCATTACCGCGAATTTGAGTCACAATCCGTACCACCACGCGGATCATACTGGCTTTTTCTTGTTCTTGACTTAGTAAAGGTAGAAGGTGAGGCAGCGCAGGCTCGCCAAGCTTGACCAAGGTGCGTCCAGCATAATACGCCGCCCGTCCTTTACCGAGTTTTGAGACCAACATCGGGATAAAAAAGTAATTGCGTTGATCAGCAATCGCCCACATGGCGGCAATGCTGACCACTTCTACCGGGTCTCGAATCAGGTTTTGTAATTCGTGTTTCATATCTCCGACTTGCAAAGCACTGATGGCATAACTTGCCCCACGGCGCATTAAGGGATCGCGACTATTGATCATATGCTGTAATTGTTGCGCCGCTTGAATCAGTTGTTCTAAATTGCCATGGGTAAGCAAAACCACAATAGCCCCTGCACGGGCAAGTGGCAAACTGCTATGCAGCCAACGATCGGTTTGATCCAAGACTAAGCGATGGTCCATCATCGATAAAGTTTTTAACAGCCACCATAATACTTTGCCGTCTTGTTCTTTTTCCAAGCGTTCTATCAACAAAGGCAAAACACTTTTGTCATCGAGTTCATAAGCAGTTTGAAGAAAATCCACTCGCACTTCGACATCGGGGCTATCTAAATGTGAAAAAGATTCCTCCGGCATGGTTTTTAGTTCTGATTTTTTTAGCAAGGTAAAACCAAAGCGGATGGTATCAACATCTTTATCATTAAAAGATAGACGCATCATATTGAGCATATTATCTTGATTGGCACTGAGACTTTCATCGGTGTCGATATTAAAACGTTTGACCCGAATCGCCTCTTCTAAGGTGTCTTGATAGGATTTATGTAAACGCCGCCCGACAATGATCCAAATAATGCTGGTGAGTAATATCACCACGGCAACCGCTTGAATGCCTAAGCGATGGGCAAATAATAATAAGGCGATAGAGGCAAAGCCTGCACCGACATAACCTGCGGCGGTGATTAAAAATTTACCTGCTCGCCGAATTTGCGCTGGTAGCGGTTTCATGATGATTTCACGACCAACGGAAAAGAAACTAAAGCGAAAAGCATTTTCACCGAGGCGGACAAAGGCGACAATCCAGAGGTTAGAGATACTCATCAGCACCAAACTACTCAAGCCACAAAACCACGGAATCACCAATAATAAACTCGCTACCCCAGCCCATTTGAGTAAGGTCGAAACCCCAAGCAATTGCAAAGCTAAAATTAAAAAGTTAGAAATACCATAAAAAGGCCCCATAAAGCGCCCAATATCGTCTTTGTCGTTGAAGGTGTTATTGAGTTCAACTTTGAGGGCATAATCGACCAAGGTATCAACCACCATCAGAAATAAGGTACACCAAGCCACATAGCGAAATAAGGGATAATTAAATGGTGATTGTCCCGCATTGCGTCGCGTCATCGTCGTGGGCAAGGCTTTGATATATAAAAAACAAAAGGCGGCGACAATTAAACACAAGGCCAATAAAAATAATAAGGAATCAATGCCAAAGAAATCAATAATACTGGGAATAAACAAACCAATTAATAGACCGCTAAAACTGCCCGCAGCATTAATGATGGTAAGATTTTTTTTCAGTTGCCTAACATCAAAAGCATCAGCGATGGCATTGAGTGAAACCACCAACAAGACCACCGGAATCACCGAAAGCCAGAGGGTAAACATAAAAGCAAAGCCTGCAATGCCTGTGTTTAAAAACACATACCCGGCGGCAACACTGACACCGATAAAATTAAACAATAAAAAGTTGGTTTGTGGCGTGCCGTGCTGAGCCAAGGGAATTAAAGCAAAGGTAACAAGTAAGACCAACAGGGTTTGCCCAAGGAAAAAATAAGGCAATAAACTGGTGCCATAGTTTGAGAGCAACAGCACATCAATATAAGTACGACTGAGGGTAATCCCGCCCCAAACAGCGATATTCAGCAGGATAGCGACAAAAAAGTTATTAGTCGTTTGATGGCGAGAGAGGCGAATATTCAAAGTTTACAATACAAATATCAGATATTGAGCTGCATAATTTTTGCATAACATTCGACGATAAGATTGACGATCTAAGCTCATAGGGTTCACATTAACAAAACGAAGTGGTGTTAGCGTTACTGACTCAAAGCGGCGGTTAGAATCAGAGTCGCTGCGACATTATAGCGCAAGGATAAAATCAACTTAGGATTTTTTCAGGGAGATAAAACCCAGACCGATATAAAGGCGGGGACTGGTCGGGGTGAGAGGATTTGAACCTCCGACCACTGCCTCCCGAAGACAGTGCTCTACCAGGCTGAGCTACACCCCGTTCGAGCTAATAACTGCGTTGGACAGAAAACGTTGCCAGTGTGCGCAGGGCTTCAGTATAAGGAGTCGCGGGCAAAATTTCCAGTGCTGCCAGGGCAAGCTCAGCCTCTTTGCGCGCAGCTTTTGCCGTGTAGGCAATCGCTTGAGTTTCGTGAATAATTTTTGTGACCGCTTGAATTTGATCGCGTCCCCCCGCTTTAATTGCTGCACGGATCACATCAGCTTGTTCAGCACTGCCGTGTTTCATCGCATAAATTAGGGGTAAAGTAGGTTTACCCTCGGCCAAGTCATCACCAACATTTTTGCCCAGCTCTTCGGAGTCGGCACTATAATCCAGCACATCATCGACCAATTGAAACGCCGTGCCGAGATGTCTACCATAACAAGCTAAGGCTTGTTCTATGTCTGAGCTTTGCTCGCTAATGACTGCGCCTAGGCGAGCGGCGGCTTCAAACAGTTTTGCTGTTTTAGAGCGAATCACGATTAAATAGTCTTCTTCACTAATATCCGGTTCATGGCAATTGAGTAATTGTAATACTTCACCCTCGGCAATGGTATTGGTGGTATCAGATAAAATCCGCATCACTTCAAGACTCTCGACTTTAACCATCATTTGAAAAGCCCGTGAGTAGAGGAAATCCCCGACTAAAACACTGGCTTCATTGCCCCAAAGATTATTGGCGGTGGCCTTGCCTCGGCGCATATCTGAGGCATCAACGACATCATCATGTAATAAGGTGGCGGTATGGATAAACTCGATTACCGCAGCGAGGGTGTGATGATGTTTATCTTCATAATCAAACACGCGGGCGCTGATTAATAGAATCAACGGGCGCAAACGTTTACCGCCGCTGCCAATCAAATAGGCAGAGAGTTGATTAATCAGGGCGACTTCGGAACGAAATGAGTCAACAATCAGTTGATTGACCGCTGCCATGTCCTCTGTCATCAGAGCGCGGACTTGTTCTATATCTAAATTTGCAGAGGCTTGTTGGCTGGGTTCTGTCATTGGCGCATCAGATTCCATATTGATCGCGGTAAGCACTGACAGCGTCAAGATGTTGTCCCAATTCGGGGTCTTGGGCTAAGTAATCCATCATAGTTTCTAAATTAGCTATGCTGTAAACCGCGATATTTTCTTGTTGTTCAAGTTCTTGAATAGCAGATAAATCCCCTTGTCCCCGTTCTTGTCTGTCAAGGGCGATGACAATACCGGCAACCTCAGCACCGTGGGCGCGAATAATTTCTAGTGCGCCACGAATAGCTGTGCCTGCGGTGATGACATCATCTAAAATCATCACCTTGCCTTTGAGTGGCGCACCGACTAATTGTCCGCCTTCGCCATGGTCTTTGACTTCTTTTCTATCAAAACAATAGGGTAAATCGGTATTGTGATGATTGGCTAAAGCCACGGCAGTGGTACTGACCAAAGGGATGCCTTTGTAAGCGGGTCCAAAAAGCATATCGACGTTTGCCTCAGAATTCATAATAGTCTGGGCATAAAATTCACTTAAGGCGGCAAGCGCTGCCCCGTGATTAAAAAGGCCGGCATTAAAAAAATAAGGACTTTTACGTCCTGATTTCAAAGTAAATTCACCAAAACGCAAGACCTTATGGGCAATGGCAAAACGGATAAAATCGAGTTGTTGTATTTGTTTCATAAGGGTGAGGTCAAAAGTTCGTAATGGAAAACCTCTTGAAACCGTTGTTTGAGTTGTTCCAAGCTAAGCGAGTGTTGTTGTGTGCCATGATGTTCGGTTTTAATCGCTTTGATAAGGCTGGCAAGGCGACCGGTGGTATCCCAGTCTATATCATTTTTGAGTCCATAAAGGATACCTGCACAAAAGGCATCATCGGCTCCAGAGACATCATAATGCACTTGAGGCGCAATTTTGGGGATTTGATGACAAAGACCGTTGTGATAAATACGCGCGCCTTGGCTCTGACTTTGATTCACAATTAGGGCTTTAACACGGAAAGATAATTGTTCGGCCGATATGCCTAAACTTTTTTCCATACAATCACATTGCTCGGCACTGAGCACTGTCCAGGCAGATTGCTCGATTAAATGTAGCCATTCATCTTCGAGCATTTTATGCATACTGTGGCTGGGATAGTACAAAAAGGGCACATTGGCTTCGGTAAATTGGTCGGCATGAATACGCATACCCTCTTCACCATCTGGCGCAATGACCCCCATTGTTGGATGATCTTCGCGCATATTCATGCGATTAAAATGCGAAAAGCTCATTGCCCCAGGATGAAAAGCCGTGATACGGTTATCATCCATATCAAGGGTAATATAGGTGTGCGCGGTATAACTGTGATCAATGACCTTGATCGCGTGTTGATCAATGCCTTGTTTATCCAGCCAGTTACGATAGGTATTAAAGTCGATGCCAACCGTACCCACGGGTATCGCATTAATGCCAAGCATTTTTAAGTTGTAGACGATATTACCCGCACCGCCGCCAAAGTCTCGACGTAAGTCTGGCACAGAAAAATCTGCTTCCACGGCTTGGGATTCATTGGATGTTTGATTGCTACTGACGCGCAACTTGTTATCAAGCACCATCGTGGTGTCGAAAGCCAATGAACCACAAACAAATATAGACATGCGTATTATCCTATCGTTGACTTAGGCATATGTGTAACATAAGTAAACGACTATAAAGCCAGTGTTTGCCCGAAGGCTTGTTGGTAACGCTGTTTAAAACTATCCAGAGTGATTTGATGGTTTTGCGTACCTGCTTGCTCTACCTTAATTGCCCCCATCAAAGAAGCGATACGACCTGTGACTTCCCAGTCCAAACCTTTGGAAAGCCCAAATAATAAACCACCGCGATACGCATCACCGCAACCTGTGGGGTCAACCACTGCATCGACTTTAGCATTAGGGATTTGGATATGTTTATCTTTCAAGTAAATATCTGAGCCTTCACCGCCTCTGGTGACGATTAGGGCATCGACATGTTTAATCACTTCCGTTTCATCCCAGCCCGTACGCTCTTGCATTAATTGCCATTCGTAATCATTGACTGTCACCCAAGTCGCTTGTTGGATAAACTGACGTAAATCGTCGCCATCAAACATGGGCATCCCCTGACCGGGGTCAAAAACAAAAGGAATCCCGGCTTGCTCGAATTGGCGCGCATGTTCAATCATGCCATCAAAACCATCTGGAGAGACGATACCTAAATCAATATCTTTACTATCAGCCACTTTGTTTTCATGCGCCAACATCATAGCACCGGGATGGAAAGCGGTGATTTGATTATCACTTTGGTCAGTGGTGATAAAAGCTTGAGCCGTGTAGCTGCTATCGATTTCTTTGATGTGGTCGCGATTAATGCCGCATTCGTCCATCCAAGCTGCGTAAGGGGTAAAGTCTCGCCCCACAGTTGCCATTGGCACGGCATCGCCTCCGAGCAAATCGAGGTTATAGGCAATATTACCTGCACAGCCCCCAAATTCACGGCGCATATCCGGTACCATAAAGGAGACATTGAGCATGTGTACTTTATCAGGGAGAATATGGTTTTTAAACTGGTCGGGAAACACCATTATGGTGTCATAAGCAAACGAGCCGCAAATCAAGACCGCCATTCATCATCCTTTCTGGCAACAAAAACCCTAAGTTTGCCATTTTAACTAGCAAAAAGTCTAGTTAAAAAGCATACTCAAATGGATTTTCTAGTGAAAAACTCGAATATTCTGGGCTTTTCTTTTCTGATTATAAACGTTTGAATTTAATTTTAATTATTAAATTCAAACGTTTAAAAATAAAACCGCTTGCAAATAATAGCTATCAACTCGGCGCTGTGTCAGGCTAATTATCACCGGCTTGTTTTTGTCTAAACTCGATGCTGTCTTGTAACGCTTCTTTGAGATGGTGTCGGTGTACCGGTTTGGTGATGTAATGATTCATCCCCGCCTCAAGGCAAGTTTCTCGATAACCACTCATGGCGTGTGCCGTCATGGCAATAATATAAGGCTGTTTTTCTGCCGGAAAATCGGCTCGAATGCGTTTAGTCGCCTCCATGCCGTCCATCTCCGGCATTTGCATATCCATTAAAATCACATCGTAATCTTGTTTTTCCAAGGCATCCAAGGCCTCTTTGCCATTATTGCTGACATCAGCACGGTAGCCGAGTTTACTTAACAGTAATAAAGCCACTTTTTGGTTTACTAAGTTATCCTCCGCCATGAGAATGCGCAGCGCTGGCGGGGTTTCTTGTGGCGTTGCGGTTTTAACTGGGCTTTGTATTCCCGGACTAATAGCGGTTTTATCGGCACGAAATAATTGTGGCTTTGGGGTTTTGAGTAAATTTTGTAGTGCGGTAAATAGATGCCGTACTTTAATCGGTTTATGTAAATGTAAACGGAATAAGTGTCGATTATCCTCTTCTTGCCAAGCCAAAGAACCTAAAGACACCAATAATAATACCGGTGTTTTTGGGGCTTGTGTATGAATTTGTTGACAGAGCATCAAACCGTGCATATCGGTGATTTCCATATCGACAATCACGCCATCGTAGCGTTGCTTAGCTAATAATTCGAGCGCTTGTCCACCTTGCGCTACCATGTCACAATTCAGCCCCCAAATGCTGGTATAACCTTGGATCAAGCGCTGATTATTTAGGTTGCCTTCAACCACCAAGAGTTTTTTCCCCTGCAATAAAGTATGAGGTTGTTGCAGATAGGCTTCGGGATGCATTTGTTTGGTATCGACATGGACGGTGAAATGGAAGGCTGAGCCTTTTTCCAGTTCACTATCGACCCAGATTTTACCCCCCATTAAGGCAACCAATTGTTTGCTGATAGTCAGCCCCAGCCCTGTACCGCCATAATTACGGGTAATCGAGGTATCGAGTTGATTAAAAGATTCAAACAAATGTTCAATTTTCTCAGGTGGCAGACCAATACCGGTGTCCTTGATGGTGATTTCTAACTCAACTTGATGTTTATCCGCCCGGTAACGGCTTTGTACCAGTACGGTGATTTCGCCCTCAGCAGTAAATTTAACCGCATTACTTAATAAATTAATCAAGACTTGGCGTAAACGTGCCATATCGCCCCAGACTTCCGCTGGGATATTCGGATCAAAAAACACTAAAATTTCTAAATGCTTTTCCACCGCCTTTGAGGTCACTAAATCAACCGCTGCCTCGACACAAGTAAACAAGCTAAAAGGAGCGTGTTCCAATTCCAATTTGCCGGCATTAATTTTGGAAAAGTCTAAAATATCATTAATTAAAGCCAGCAGCGCATCGCTGCTATTATTGATGGTGTCGACATAATCTTGCTGTACCGGGCTTAGCTGTGTTTCTCGAAGCAAAGTGGTCATACCAATGACAGCATTGAGTGGCGTGCGAATTTCATGGCTCATATTGGCAAGAAACTCGCCTTTAAAGCGGCTAGCGGCTTCGCTAACCAAATTGGCTTGGCGTAACTTGGTCATTTCTTGACGTAAATATACCACCTCTTCTTTAAGTTCCGTATTACTTTGCTCAAGCTTATAATTTAAGGCATTGAGCGTGCGTTCTTTGAGTTGAATTTTTTGACGGAAATTCTGTTTAAGACGGCGCGTTTTGCGACGAATTTGGGCGTGACGAAGCATGATTTGTATCGCGATAAAAAAATTAAGAATAAAAATCCCTTTTCCTAAAGGGCCAAATTGCCAATAAGCTTGTTGTTTTTGTTCTTCAGCGCTGACTTTTGCGAGGCGTATACGATAACTTTGTGCGATTAATAGCTTATTCAAGCCGATTAATATTTCATTATAATTTGTGAGGGAACGTACACTGTTCTTTCCTTGTTGATCCTCTCCGCTGATGAGTTTGTTAGCAATTTCAGCCCGTTGTATTGATAAAACCCTAAAGAGGTTACGGTTTTCATTCAAATGTTGTTTTTCAATTCGACTCAATTCGAGGCTTTCAAAGCGCAAGCGTAAACTGATAAATTTCCCACCAAACATTTGAAAACGCGCATACAAATTTTCGCGTTCAAAGACATTTTTCTTCAAAGCCATTTGATGCAAAATGAGTAAGCGTTGCAAAGAGATTTTTTGCATTTCAGTGACGAGTTCTGTCTTTAGCTCAACCTCTTGATAAATCTGATTCAAATGACTATCAATTTGTTGCAGATTAATCAGTTTGTTGAGATAAAAGCCAGCCGACAGCAGGAGGCTAACAAGGACAATATCTTGCAGTAGATAAGGGCTAGGTAAATGCCGCAAAAGGTTGCGGAACACTGCCATGAGACATCCTCATTAATAATTGATGTGATGCAAAGGCTGAATTTCACTATGTCGAAGAAAAGCTCGCATAGTGGAAAAAGGCTCATTTCGACCTTCTAAGTCAAAATGAGCCTTTAGACAACATCAACTATTTAAGCTGTTCAAATAACAGATCTAACACCGTGTTTTTCAGCTTATTATCAACCACAGCATCAGGTTTTGCTGCTTGAACTGTGACCACTGTTCCGGCTGCTGTTGGTTTGAGTTTCAAATTGATTTCCTCAACTTTAGCTTTTTCTTTACCTTTCCAGAAAGCTAAACTAGAGAAAAAGCCTTTTTCCTCAAGCACTTGTTTTTGTGGCAATTGGCGAATAAAGAATGTGCCTTGATCGCGGTTTTTATCCATCAAAGTGAAACCTGCCCGATCTAAAGCTTGCCCTGCACGCTGCCAAGAGACGGGGAAATCAGCCAAGATTAAAATTGACTCATCACGGCGTTGGGCTTTGGCTTTATCTTTGGCTAAATCGGTAATTTGTTTACGTGATTCGGCTTCGGTATTACCCAAATAGACCATTAAACGCTTGATCATTTCTTTTTCAAGCTCAGGATCGGCAGGACGGGCTTGCCAGACAAAGTCTTCACCCTTGGCGACTTCTTCCATGCCCCGGTGGCGGATATAAACTTCCGTGGCATTATTATCACCACGTTCTAAGCGCATCCGAAATCGGTCTTGGGTTCCCGCTGACCAAAGAAAGTCGGTGACTTTACCCAAGGTACGGCGAATAATATCTTGGGGAATATCACCTCGGTTTTCGTTCCATTGGGTTTCCATCACGCCGATATTGGCATTTTCCATATCTAAGCGAAAACCACTATCGAGCCAGAAATTGCGTACTTGAGACCAGACTTTATCGACTGGCTGCTCGACTTTAAGCCAATACTGACTGGCGGTGCGCTTAAGCGTGACACCCGTTTGCTCAGGCAATATATTGCTTTTACGTGATTCTGGCGTGTTTGAAGCCTGTGTATTGACATAGTCAGAATACGAAGCCTCTTTATCTGCGCCGGGAATCACCAACTCATCTTCTAAACTGGCATTCAAATCCGGTGGTAATTCCAAAGGATTGGCAATCTTGCTTTTTTTGTATTCAACACGGCGATCTTCTGTGGTAATCACACCGCAACCTGCAAACAAGGCGGTGATGACTCCTAAACTGATAGCTCGGATAAGTATCGGCTGTTTCATGGGTTTTCTCGCAAATTTATCCTGTAAAATAACGGTGCTGTTTAAGCCTATCCGTCAATAACGCCGGCTTGAATCATAGCCGCTTCAACCCGCGCTTGACCTGCTGTTGTCAAAGGCAATAAAGGCAGACGAATGCCTTCGGACATTAAGCCCATGCGTTCCACAGCCCATTTGACTGGGGTGGGGTTGGCTTCAATAAATAAATCTTTGTGCAGCCCTTGGAGGCGCGCATCAATCGCCACCGCGGCGGCTTTATCAAGATTCATGGCACTGACACATAAATCATGCATCGCCGCAGGCGCAACATTGGCGGTGACCGAAATCACCCCATGCCCACCTAAAAATAAAAATTCTAAGCTGCTGGCATCATCACCACTATATAAACCAAAATTCACCGGACACAAGCTTTGATGTTTGCGCACACGGGTCAAATCCCCGGTCGCATCTTTTAGCCCAACAATGTTATCCAGTTTTGCCAACTCGCCCACGGTTTCGGGCAATAAGTCACAGGCGGTACGCCCGGGGACATTATAAAGAATTTGTGGCAAATCCACCGCATCAACAATGGCTTGATAATGTGCCATTAAGCCCGCTTGGGTGGGTTTATTATAATAAGGGGTCACTGATAGCCCGGCACTGACACCTAATGCTTTGGCACGTTTTGACAACTCGATGGCTTCAGCAGTCGAATTGGCTCCCGTGCCGGCAATCACAGGGATTTTTCCTGCGACTTGTTTGACCACGGCATCAACGACTTGGCAATGTTCATCAATATTGAGGGTTGCTGATTCGCCAGTGGTGCCAACGGCAACAATGGCGTCGGTCTTATGCTCGACATGGTAGTCCACCAGTTTTGACAAGGCAGCAAAATCTGTTTGCCCATCTGTATTCATTGGTGTAACTAAAGCGACCATACTACCTTGTAACATTTCAGCGGTTCCTCGTTGTGTGTATGTCGTGTGTTTGCTATGAAAAAAACACCTAAACCCTCGAAGAATTTAGGTGCTTTTACTCAGTGTGTTGCGATCATTCAAACAGGTATTTTAACCCAACTTGGACATTAGAGGCATTATGCATTTGTCCAAAGGTGGTATTTTCTTCACCCCAGTAATGATTCCACTCAGCACTACCGACTAAATTATCAGTAAAGCTGTATTCTACATCAAAACGGTTCCAATAACCGCCACCTTCTTCATAAAGGGTGATGTTATTTACCCGACCCAATTGACCTTCGCCAAAGGGTTTAGAGAAAAACAGCGAGACATAGTTATCAACTTTTTCACCGCGTTGTAGCCCATTACTTAAGTGTAAGGTTGCCGGATCGGCGGTGTAGCGCCCAGTATTTTCGCCCTGTCCCCAACCTTTGCCCGCTTCATCAATGTAATCCAAATTATAGAATTGGATAAATTGGGCGCTGACCATTAAGTTGGTTAGCACGGTAATATCAATACCTAAGACATATTTGAAATAATCGGTTTCGACTGGACGTAAGCCGCCAGCTAAATCGCCAATCGCCAACGCATCACGGTCAACCACCGGTGCCATTGCACCTTTATCGTAGAGGAATTCACCACGTAAGACCACAGGGCCTAAAAAGCTGGTATCCAAAGCGGTATCGAAAGATGCGCCAATGCTATGCACGCGGTTCAAGTCTTCAGTAAATACCAAAGTAGCGGGGCCATCATTTGCACCCAGGGGATCACTGGCATTAAAGGTCGTACCATCACCTTTGCGCAAACGCATAGTACGCACGGTTTCCCCGGTTACACCAGCGGTTTCGGTGACATAAGGGGTCAATTTTTGCCCTTGCGAGTCTTCCCAGCCAATAGAGACCACGGGATTGGCATCATAATGATATAAATAATTAAACGAGAAGTTAAAACCATTGTCTAAAGCGCTTTTGAGGCGGAAACCTAAATTAGGCATATTGCCATCGGGATAATCGCGCTCATAACGTGATTGCGCACCAGCAAAAGTATCAAAGGTGGTGAACGAGGCTTGTGCCATATACTCGAAAGTATTATCGGGATTGCTGGCATCAAACTCATTTTCAACCAAATTGGTTTGGTTTTGATTGCCACCCATGCCCTCGGTTTGCGCGACCATATTCAAAAACTGCGAACAACTCATCGGTGGCAAGCCCATATTCGCAGGCGGTGCGCCATTGGGGCAGAACGGGCTGTAACCATCGACAAAGTTTTGCACTGTAAAAGTATTACCACCCACGGTTTCTAACTTACCCGATTGGAACTGGGTAAACTGAGCGGCAAAGCCTGTGAAGGCAAAAGCGGTGCTGCCCAATGCAGGGACAATATTCAAAAAGCCATCGCGTTTGCCCGTAATACTATCCACCCCTTTCATAATGAAAGGATGCCCCTGATCACCATCGGCATTGAGTCCGGGAATTTTATTTTCCTCGACTTGGGCGGCAATCAATTGCAAATCGGTATTATCATTAATCGCGACATCGGCTTTTAACATCCATACGGGAATCCGTGAGTCTTCCATGGTGTTTTGCGAGAACTCGCGAAAATCGGTCGGGTTGATAATATCTAACAGTTTGATACCATCGGCTGTGCCCCAAACCACTTGTTGTTTACCCAAACGAATATCAACATTGTTCCACGTATAATCAAGATATAATTCGCGCAGATAATCGTGCTGGCTATAGTTTTTATGCCCTTTATAATCATCCGGTTCGGCTTGGAAATCCCGAATCAAATTAAACTGCGCATGGGCGGTTAAGTCATCGCTAAATTCACCATTAACAAACAAATTCAGCGAGGTTTCTGACTTATAGACATCGCCTCGGTCATTGGTTTCACTCGCACCAATGGTGCGCCCATCTTGGGTAAATAGCGCCGTTTCGTTTTTTAAGTAACCAGAAAATGTCCATTCGGCATCACTGGCAAGTGCTAAGCTTGGCGCGCACAGCGCAAGGCTGATGCTCGCAGAGAGGATTTTTTTTATCATTATTAGTCTCCCTTAGCGCTTAATTTTACGTAAGGTTTTTTCTGTCCACAGAGATGATTTCAGGTCGCTATTAAACTTCACCACCGCATCAGGAATCACAGCCCAAGTTTCATGCTCAGTCGCAAAGGTTTTACCATACCAATAAGACCAAGATAAGGCACGGGTATCGCCGCCATCATAGCCTTTTAAACCTGTCCAAGCGCGGTCAATAACTTTGACTTTTTCGCCATTTTTAAAATAATCGGTGCGGTAATCAGCAAAGCTTTTGGTGTCGACATAGCTGATACGATGGTCATACCACCAGTTTTCAAACTTGGTGGTACTTTTTAGCTCATAGACTTCTTTGCCTTTGGGTTCGCAAAACGCCTCAGGGGTGTTTTTAGTGTATTTGCTGCGCTGATTGTCAGGAATTTCCATTGCGCCTAAGCAACCCTCAAAGGTTTTAGTACCGAGTAATTCATGATTTTCATGTTGTGGCTTACGCAAATAGACATCGCCAAAAGTGAAATCAGAACCGCCCCAAGCATCATCGTGCCCAGGTTGGGCAAAACGTCTGACTTTACGCAATGCTGGCAACCAAATCGCGTAAGATTGACTCTTGGCATCATCGACATAATCGGTGATTAACATGCCTGTACCACGCAATTTACCCGAACGGAAAATGGCTAAATCCTTGGCTTTAACGTCGCCATCGCTATAATCATTGTTAAGAAAACGCTCAACGGTGTTAGTCGTTGGTTTTGAGCCTTTAGATTTATTAATAATGACCGTAATGGTTTTGCTTTTTTTCTCAATAGAATAGTTTTTTAAGGCATAGAAATGATTGACAAAATAGACTTGCTTGGCAATTTCATTCGCATCTGGCGAGCCAGACGGATAAGCCAAGTCTTTCGATACTTCGGTGGCCGCCTGTACGCTGATTGCGCCTAAACTTAGGGCAATAGCTGCCGCTAATTTTTTAACCATCATGTTTCCTCCAAGTGGTTTTATGTCTTGATGTGACGCACTCATGGCGTTTGTACTGCATTATTCAGCTTATTTCTGCATGAGGAGTAATAGCCTTTTTTGACTGACAAAGCCAAATAAAGCCTTTGCGTAACATCCGTTACTGTTGTTATTAAGCTAGCAAAAAGGGTTGTCTTAGAACAAGAACTGACAATCTTTCAAGTTTTTACTAGCAAGGTTTAGGCTAACAGAATAACACAATCTGCGCTAGATTCAGTCTAGTTAAATTCAAGCTCACCTTATATTTGTTAAGCAAAATCAGGGCAAATTTCCTTAACAAGGAAAAATTATCAGCGACATTATCGAGATAAATGTGAGATGTATTTTCAGACAAACACAGATCTAAAACTTAAGGGTAAATTATGTTCACTTTAGCAATGAGCATGAATGGTTTGAAGGCAGTGTTGGATAAACTTGGGGGTGTCGCCTGTCAGCGACTGTACTAATTCAATGCTGAAAGCACAAAGTTTTGCAGGGGTATTTTTTGTGATGAAAAACAAGGAGGGAAGTTATCCCTCCTCATTGATGAGCTTAATTAGCTGATGTTACACACTAAGCCTGTTTTTTATCACAATAGGGTGATTTTCCGCCTGCCTAGTGGTATTTAGCCTTTGCGTAACACCAGTTAATTAGCTCTGATTGCCCACGGAGCGGGTAACTCCTCGTTTTGCGCATTGATGTTATACATGATCGGGGCTTGTGGCTGCGACCGCGCATGTTCTGCCAGATACAACCAAGTCGAGACCACTGTATCAGGATTGAGCGATACCGAGCTGATGCCCTCATCCATCAACCAGCGGGCAAAGTCTGGATGATCCGAGGGGCCTTGCCCACAAATCCCGACATATTTACCCTGCCGACGACAGGCTTGAATCGCCATATGCAATAAGGCTTTAACCGCATCATTGCGCTCATCGAAACTCTCAGCAATCAAAGCCGAATCCCGATCCAGCCCTAGGGTCAACTGGGTCATATCGTTAGAGCCAATGGAAAAACCATCGAAATATTGCAAGAATTGCTCAGCCAATAGGGCATTCGAGGGGATTTCGCACATCATGATCAAACGCAAGCCATTTTTGCCCCGCTCAAGCCCGTTGTCTTTCAGTGCGGCGACCACTTGCGCGGCTTCGGCAACCGTGCGGACAAAAGGAATCATCAATTCGACATTATCCAGCCCCATGTCTTCGCGGACTTTACGCATCGCCAAGCATTCCAGTGCAAAACAATCGCGGAAATCCTCAGAGACATAGCGCGAAGCACCACGGAAGCCCAGCATCGGGTTTTCTTCCTCAGGCTCGAACAAGTCACCGCCAATCAAGTTGGCGTACTCATTGGATTTAAAGTCAGACAAACGCACGATCACCGGTTGTGGGTGAAAAGCCGCTGCCAAACTGGCAACGCCCTCAGCCAAACGGTTGACATAAAATTCAACCGGATCTTCCGCGCCAATACGATCTTGGATTTGTGCTTGCAACTCAGGCGCTTGCGCCGCAAAGTTTAAAAGCGCTTTCGGGTGGATACCAATCATACGGTTAATGATAAATTCCAGCCGTGCCAAACCAATCCCCGCATTGGGTAAACTGGCAAAGTCAAACGCCCGCTCTGGGTTGCCGACATTCATCATGACTTTAAAAGGCAGCTCGCCCAAATCATCAACCGCCGTGCGCTGGACTTCATAGTCCAAAATGCCCGCATAAATATGCCCACTATCTCCCTCAGCACAAGAAACCGTCACAGCCGTGCCTTCATAAAGCAACTCAGTGGCATTGCCACAGCCGACCACCGCCGGAATCCCTAACTCACGGGCAATAATTGCCGCATGACAGGTACGCCCGCCGCGATTGGTGACGATGGCACTGGCGCGTTTCATCACCGGTTCCCAATCAGGATCGGTCATATCGGTGACTAAGACATCACCGGCTTGGACTTTTTCCATTTCAGCCACACTGTCAACAATCCGCACCGTGCCTGTGCCGATTTTTTGCCCAATACTGCGCCCATTGACCAACACTTCAGATTGCTGTTTTAGGACAAAACGCTCGGTCATCGCTTGGTTACTGCGTTGACTTTGTACGGTTTCAGGACGGGCTTGTAAAATATAAATCTGCCCATCATTGCCATCGAGTCCCCATTCAATATCCATCGGACGCTGATAATGGTCTTCGATGATTAAAGCCTGTTGCGCCAGCGCTTCGATATCTGCGTCTGTGAGGGCAAATCGCGCCTGTTCTGTTGCTTCCACCGCAACGGTTTGTACCGATTTGTCATGCTGCTGGGCATTGCCATAGACCATTTTTAGGGCTTTTTCACCGCGGTTACGGCGAATAATGGCAGATTTCCCCTGTCTTAAACTGGGTTTGAACACATAGTATTCGTCAGGGTTGACCGCGCCTTGCACCACGGCTTCACCGAGACCATAAGCTGCGGTAATGAAGACCACCTCATCAAAACCCGATTCGGTGTCCAAGCTGAACATGACCCCGCTAGCGCCTAAATCACTGCGCACCATGCGCTGAATGCCCGCCGATAAAGCGACTTCTTCGTGAGCAAAGCCCTGATGCACCCGATAGGCGATAGCCCGATCATTAAATAAGGAGGCAAATACGTGTTTGATTGACAACAAGACTTGTTCGATGCCTTGAATATTCAGGTAGGTTTCTTGTTGTCCGGCAAAAGAGGCATCAGGTAAATCCTCAGCCGTGGCAGAAGAACGCACCGCAACAGTAATCTCCCCATGTTCCGCTAACATAGTGTGATATTGTTCACGAATAGCGGCTTCAAATTCAGCAGGCAAAGGCGTATCAACTACCCATTGGCGAATCTCAGCCCCAGCTTTAGCTAAAGCGCTGACATTTTCGACATCCAAATGCTGTAAACACGCGGTGATTTTGGCTTTTAAGCCCCCTTGAGCTAAAAACTCGTTGAAAGCATCAGCCGTGGTCGCAAAGCCGCCTGGCACTTGCACACCAGCATTACTCAAGTGGCTAATCATCTCCCCCAAAGAGGCGTTTTTACCGCCAACTTGAGGCACGTCTTGCATACCCAATTCTCTAAAATCAATCACATACATAGGTTACTCTCCCGTATGGCAACACCTTGGTTGCTGTGAATCACGAAGACTTGAAGTGTCATTATAATGAAAAAAAAATAAAAACCAAGTAAAATACTCAATTTTTATATTGATGACGTTTATGTCTTGCGCAAAGCTGTTGGACTTAACAGCTCTAACACCGCAATTTCAGGGAAACAATTAAACCTTATAGGCATGATAGACCAGCCCAAGCCTCGACTAATAAACAATTGAGTTTTAGGCGTTTGAATCAAACCACTGCTATAGGTTTTATTATGTACAGGCAAGATTGGAGCACCGTAAAAAGGGACAATGACCTGTCCGCCATGTGTGTGCCCACTAAGCACTAGAGAAATCGGCGTATTAAATTCAGTATCCACACTATCAGGATTATGGGCTAATAATACGCGACAATCATGCTCATCAGAGATAATAAAGGCCTTATCTATATCGGTACGATCTTCCCAAAAATCCCCCGTGCCGCCGATGAGTAAACGGGCATTACCTTTGGTGATAACTTTAGATTGATTACGCAAATCTTGTCCACTGCGCTCCAGCCAATACAAAGAACGTGCGGTATCTGCCCAATGGTCATGATTACCCAATACCGAATAAACGCCATATTGAGCTTCTAATTGCATAAAAATTGGCCACACGCGATTGATTTCCTCTGTGGTATTACGTGCATGGACATAATCACCTGTGCAAATAATGGCATCAGCCTGTATGGCTTTAGTTTTAGCGACAATACCTTGAATAAATGCCTCGGAAACTAAAAAACCAAAATGTAAATCGGTTAAGTGTGCTAAGCGAAACCCATGAAAAGCCAAAGGTAAACCAGGGATGGGAATCTGGTAATGATTGATTTGTACCCAATTTCTTTCGATAAGAACGGGGTAACTGCCAGCAAGTATACTCACACCTGAAAGCAAGGAATATTTTAAAAATTGCCGCCTATTCATGTTTGTTTCCTAGTCTGCAAATACGTACCAACATAGCACCATACAACATCACAATTTGTTTTCCACTTGATGAGATAGTTTTTGTCTCAACAAGGTGATTTTCCGCCTGCCTAGTCGTGTTTAGTCTTTGCGTAATATCAGATATTAAAGAACATACATCTTCTGATGGTATCCTTTACCCTGAATTCGCTGTACCTTTGACTTGAGCCTATTTACTAGAATCGTTTATCCTAAGCACTCGCTTCACTATGACTTTCCGCCCGTCGGTACTGTAACTATGAAAAACCCTTTTTTTCCTCGCGCCTTTGTGACAGCTCGCTTACCTGTTTTCATCAGCCTTGCCTTGATGCCTATCATAAGCTGGGCAGCTGAGTTTAAAGTCAGTGATGCCGCTGAACTTGAAGCAGCTTTAATCGCGGCGCAGGCAAATGCGGAAGCAGATACGATTGTTTTAGATGCTGATATAGACCTTAAAGACAGCTTGCCCGCCTTAAAGGGTGTCTTAGCTATTGATGGGCAAGGGTATCAGCTTAAAGGCAAGCAAGAGTTTCGGATTTTAACCATCACCGGCGGGGAGGTTAAGCTGAAAAACCTCGATATTGTTGACGGTAAAGCCCAAGGCGCAAATGGCGGTGAATATCATTATGGCGGTGGCAGTGGCGGTGCTGCGGGCATGGGCGGTGGGATATTCATTCACAATGGCAAGGTGCATTTAAAGCAAGTACATTTTATCGGCAATCAAGCCATTGGTGGTACAGGGGGCAGTTATACCGAGACTGATCTTAATGGTAAAGGCGCTGATGGGGCGCACTTTGATTTGCTCGCCAGTATAAATACAGCAGCCGAAACAAATACCGATGAGGCTGTGATTGAAAGGGTTGATGCTCCACCTGCCCCAGATCATCTGCGCCCTGATTTTAGTCCTGAGGCAATCAGGGAGTCTATACGCGCTAAAGCGAATAAATCGGATGTTGCTACACCTGTCCCCCAGACAGAAAAAGCCCCAGCAGAGGCAGAGCTAAAAGCAGAAGAAACACCGGAGCCAAGCCGCGCCCGCCCCGATTTTAGTTCCGAGGCAATCAAAACCATGATACGCGCCAAAGCGGATAAAACCGAGGTGACAGCACCTGCGCCAGCAGCGGAGAACAAACAGGTAACACCAAAGCCTGTGGCAAAAGCGGATAAACCTGAACCAACACCAACCGTAACACAAGTGATTCCGCTTGAGCGCATTGCCTTAAAACCGGTTTATCATCAAGGCGGAGAAGCCGCTAAATCAGGGGGCTTAGGTCAGTCAGGTGATTTTGGTAGCGGCGGCGGTGGCGGTGGTAGCGGCACGCTCGATGGCGGCTTTGGTGGCATGGGCGGTTTTGGTGGCGGTGGCGGTGGTGGCGGCTATGGCTTTGGTTTCGCCGATACCCATTACGGCACGGATTTAAAACAAAACACCTTGCTCGATCATGGGGATAACCGTGGTGAGGGTGGTTTTGCGGCGGGTTTCGGTGGTTTAGGTGGTTTTGCCGATGACAGCAGTGGCGGCGCAGGTGGGGGTGGTGCAGGTCTCGGTGGCGCAATTTTTATCCAGCAAGGTGAGTTAAAACTCGAACAGGTACGTTTTAGTGATAATGTTGCCCGGGGTGGTCAGTCCGGTGATGGCAAACATCAAGGTGAAAATGGCGAAGGACATGCCGGGGCTTTATTTATTTGCAGCAAAGCAAAGGATGCCCGTTGCAATGCGATGGTGCGTAGTTGTCAGCCACCTGTTTATACCAACAACAGCGCCACGCATGGTGATGCCGATGTGCTTGGTGAATTATTACCCGTGGATTGTACGCCGCCCCCACCTCCTCCTGCTCCTAAACCAGCAGTCACCGCAGATGCTATACCTAAAGCCGCCGTTTCGGTGCCAATGATACCTATCAACCGTAAAACGTTTACGTGGCAAGGCGAAAAGGTGGCGGCATGGTCTTTATGGTTGGGTGGTAATATCGGTGAGCGCAATATCCACGACAGCGGCTCTTTAGCCCCTGAAGCGAAGGTGACGGTAGACAATTTGCCCGTCGATGGCAGTTTTATGTTTGCGCGCTTGTGGTATAGCAAAAATAATCAACATTGGTATTATCGTGATTACCGTTACAATTTAAGGGTCAATCAATGGGTGGAAATCACTGCACCAAGCTTATTGTCGAATAACCCTGATAATATTATTTATGGCAAACACCATACTTTCCACTGGCAAGGCAGTGGTATCGAGCAATGGCGTTTGTCTATTGGTAATCGTAAAGGGGCTGCTGATATTCATCACAGTGCCAACCTTAATCACGAAACCGAGGTTAGCGTAGACAATTTACCTGCTGATGGACGAACAATTTATATTCGTTTGTGGTTCTGGCATAAGCAACATCGCAGTTGGCAATTATTGGATTATCAATATAGCAGTGAGCCGGCGTTGATGCAGATTGTCCCCGATATGGCAGTAAAAAAACCCCACGATTGATAGGTCTTGGCAAGTTTTGTGCTTAGTAGTGCTCAAGTCTTTATTTTGCATTTAACTACTTACCTCTCAGTCAGGGTTTATTAACATTTACTAATAAATAAAACGGTTGAATGATGAGGCTTAAGAATAGGCGTTCTTCAACTGTTTGCACCAAACTAAGGCTATAAACGGTTGATAGCTGTGTTATATTGTCAAAATCGCAACACACAAGCGAATACCTAGCGTTGCTGATATTATTTTAGGCAATCCTAGGTACTAATAATAACTATTCTACTAATAACCAAAGGAGTTTTATTATGCTAACTCGCATAACAACACTATTGTTATTGTGTCTCACGACTTGGGGAGCGTGGGCAGAAGAAACAAAATTAATGGAAACCGATGAGGATGCGGTGCTGATTAATTTGGAAGAAACCGTCATCAAAGTGCCGATTGCCAAAGAGGTTTCATTTGATGAGGCCGTCGAATCCATGCGCCTTAAGGCAAATAGCCTCAATATGAAAGAAGTTGGCTATCAGCCACTGTGGAAAGAATTGGAAGCCTTGGGCGAGAAAAATGTCCCACGGATTGAAATCTATCAATTTTGTGATGCCAAAGTTGCTTACAGCATGTTAAAAAATCATGTCAACTACGCCGCTTACATGCCTTGCCGCATAGCCTTGATTGAAGATCAAACCGGGACGGGTTGGTTAGTAACCGCTAACTTAAACATTTTGATTAGCGCATCAAATCTACCGGATGATTTACGCAAAGTCGCCGAGCGGGTGCGGGATAATATGGATGCTATTATCGAAGCTGGGGCTAGTGGTGAGTTATAAAATCGCTTGCATGTGTTAGAATAACACCGCTTTTTCCGTTTTTATAAAAACCGCTTCATCATTTGATAAGCGGTTTTTAATTTTGTAGCTATCGCCCTATGTATCAACTTGACCGTTATATTGCCCGCTCTGTTGCCTCGGCGATTTTTTTGGTGTTATTGGTGTTGGTGAGTTTGTTTTTATTTTTCACCTTCATTGAAGAGGCACGCTCGATTGGCGAGGGCAGTTATAGCACCTTGAATGCAATTCAATACGTGCTATTGCTCTCACCCAAGCGTATGTATGAATTATTTCCCATTGCCGTATTACTCGGCAGCTTGATAGGACTAGGGGCGCTGGCAAATAACAGTGAATTAACTGTCATGCGCGCCGCTGGTGTCTCTATCCGCCGGATTATTTGGTCGGTACTAAAGCTGGGGCTGGTATTAATGATACCTTTAATGCTGCTAGGCGAGACCATCGCCCCTTATAGTGAGCAATATGCCAGACATATGCGCTCAGCGGCAAAAACCGAGCAAATCAGCGCCCGCAATAAACATGGCTTTTGGGCGCGCGAGGGCGATCATTTTGTCCATATCAGGAAAGTGGAACCCGGTGGTGAACTGCGGGATGTGTCGATTTATAGTTTTAATCCTGAAGGACAACTAAAAACTTTAGGCAATGCCAAACAACTGGCATATCGCCAAGATCATTGGTTAGTCAGTGATTATGATCAAACCCGTTTAACACAAGATACGCTTGCACCAGAACTCAGCCAACACCATAATAATCGTACGATTTGGCGTAGTTTATTAAACCCGCAATTGCTCTCGATTTTAACCTTGAAAGCTGAACGCCTTTCAGGTGTCGAATTGTTTCATTATGTGCGCTATTTACAAAAAAATGAATTAGAGTCGGCCAGTTATGAACTGGCACTTTGGCAAAAACTCTTTTATCCTCTGGTGACAGCCGTGATGATCTTTTTAGCCGTGCCATTTGTATTTGGCTCTATGCGCACGGTGTCTGTTGGACAACGGGTATTGATAGGGGCTTTTTTAGGGATTATATTTCATATCGTTAATCAAGCCAGTGGGCACAGCGCCTTGGTTTATGGTATTAATCCATTTTTTAGTGCCCTATTACCGATTTTAGTTTTTTTTGCGCTTGGCATCTTTTTGATGCGCAAGGTTGTTTAACTTACTGATATTGAGGAATGTCTATGCAACGTTATCTTCTATTAATTTTAGCGAGCGCTCTAGTCTTATCCAGTTGTGCTTCTAATCAAATTTATTCGAGTTCACGTCACACCCCCTTGCATCTGGAAGCGGGGATGCTCTCGCAAGGCTTGGCTTTTTTAACGCCCTCAACGGTGTTGAGTAAAGAAGAGGATAAACAAACCTTAGCCTTATTGTTTAGTGATGTTTTGGCGACAGAAAGTCCTAATATTCCTCGCGTGACCTTGCCAGATACCTTAAGTGCAATTAACCAATCCGGTTTGGCACACGATTATCAAAAAATGCTTGCTGACTATCAAGACACAGGGATTTTCGAGCACCGGGTCTTATATCGTGTAGGTGTCAGCGTCGGTGCACGTTATCTGGCACAACTGAAATTGGCCGATTTTGACCAAACCACCCAAGGACGTTTCAGTGCTTTTGGTTTACGTTTATTCCAAACCAAACAAGCCAATATTCGCTTATTTTTACAAATCTGGGACAGCCATTCGGGCACGATTGTCTGGGAAGGGGTTGAAGAGCTAAATTATGCTTATGATACTGGATCTGAACGCCCGGTGAGTTTTCGCACCGTCGTGGAAGAAACGGCTAAACGTCTAATCCAACGCCTGCCATGAGTCAAGAAAGCCCTGATATGATTGCCGCAAGGCTAAACCTTGAGACCGCACAAATTCCTTGGCGAGACTTACAAGTCTTTTTTGCCAAAGGCTTGGTCATTGCTGTTGATAGATATGATTTAATCGATGTTGCGACTTGGTTTATTCAAGATGATGTCAAAAAAATTGAAGCGGCTATGGCAAAACGTGACATCATGAAAATGAGTGATGAACAAGCCAAAAGCTGGTTTGCCCAAGAAATAGAGGTGTGGGCAGTGGTAGTGAAACCTTGGGTCTTGGTACAAAACACTACTGTTAGTAACAAAAAAGCATGAAAACTTTAATCAACACCATTCCTAAGCTCCAAGCGCTGAAGGCACAAGGCGAAAAAATTGCCTGTATGACCGCTTATGATGCCAGTTTTGCCAGCGTACTAGCACAAGTCGGCATGGATATGATTTTGGTCGGTGATTCCTTGGGAATGGTGACTCAAGGCTATCCCAATACCTTATCGGTCAGTGTTGAGGACATGATTTATCATACCCAAGCGGTGCGCCGAGGCGCGCCAACACAAGTGGTTATCAGTGATTTGCCATTTATGAGCTATAGCGATGAACAAGCCGCCAAGACCAATGCCACGCGCTTAATGCAAGCGGGGGCAAATATGGTCAAGCTCGAAGGCGGTGGTACAGATATAGATGCGACTGTTAGCTCGTTGACCCGCTGGGGTATTCCGGTTTGTGCTCACTTGGGGCTAACCCCGCAATCAGTACATACCTTGGGTGGCTACAAAGTCCAAGGCAAAACTGCACACGAAGCCGAGCAAATCCTCACCGATGCCAATGCCTTGGAAGAAGCCGGGGCAGCTCTTTTGGTGCTTGAATGCGTCCCCGCAGCCTTAGCTAAAACAGTCAGTGACACCTTATCCATTCCTGTGATCGGTATCGGTGCTGGGGTCGATTGCGATGGACAAGTCTTAGTGATTTATGATGCCTTAGGCATTGGAGAATATATCCCCAGTTTTGCGCATAATTTTTTAGCCGAAACCAATGCGGTTGATAAAGCCTTGAGCGCTTATATTCGGGCGGTGAAAGACAAAACCTTTCCAACATAAATATAGCGGATTTCATTCAATAGGTTTACTATTTGCATTTAATCCCCCATCTTTGTGTCACCTGAGTAAAGAGTTTAATATTATGTGCCGTTATCTCATTGTGCTTTTTGTGGTGCTGGGGCTTAGCGCTTGTATTAGTACCAAAAGAACCCCCTCACATCCACAATTTCCTAAAGCCCAAACTATCTCTGAAGTACGTCTTTATCCGGGCGATGAATTTGACGTGCGTTTTCGTTATTGGCCAGAATTAGATAATAATTTGCGCGTGCGCCCTGATGGACGGGTTTCACTACAGCTAATTGATGATGTCTATGTTCAAGGCATGACCCCGCAGGAATTAGATGACCATTTGACCGAGCGCTATAAAAAATGGCTCAAAGACCCTGAAATCAGTGTAATCACCCGTTTTTTAAATCGTGAGCGGGTCTATATCGAAGGCGCGGTTGCCAACAAAGGCGTGATCAGTCTTTCAGGGAATATGACGCTCATGGATGCAGTGATTGAAATTGGTGGCTTACATAAAGATGCCGAACTTTCCAATGTCTTGTTATTGCGCCATGTCGATGAAAAACGCTATCTCGCCAGTTTTGATATGCGAACCATGTTAACGCAACAAGAATCTGACCCCGTGTACTTGGTTGCGCAAGATATTATTTATGTGCCTTTTACCAAAATATCAAAACTCAATACGTGGGTGAAACAACACCTAACCAATATGGTTCCTAATATTGGTTTAAGTGCCACGGTTCCGGGTGAAAGTACCACCATCACGATTTTGGGTAATTAAGCAATGTTAGGCAAAGGCGGCTTTGCGTTAATAACGGCTGCTGCGATCAGAGTTACGCCTGATGGATAGCGATTTAAGCGAAAAACTCGCCGCCAGTAAAGCCCAGCTAAACAACGCCCCGCGCCATATTTCTGCGCGTGATGTATTTAATACCCTGTTTCGGCACAAATGGAAAATCATTATCTTTTTCTTTGCCGTGGTCAGTTCTGTGACCATGTCAGCGCTGAAAACCACCGAAATGTATTACACCGAGGCAAAAATGCTAGTACGGGTGGGGCGCGAAAATATTTCTCGTGACCCCTCTGTGGTCGGACCAACCCAATACATTGAACAAAGTCTGGAGAATGCGATTAACTCCGAGATTTCAATGATAAAAAGCCATTATCTACTGCAAAAAGTGGTGGATCATATCGGTGTGGACAATTTTTTTAGTAAAAAATATAAACCTAAGCGTCATTTAACTGAGGAAGAACGTTTATTACGCGAGACCCAAGATGAAATTGCTGAGGCTAAAGTCGAAAAAAAAGACGAAACCAACCCCACAGAAGATGAGTTAAACCAAACCACAGCGGAAACGGCGATGTTATCCCTAGAGGCAGAAAAACGCCGCGAAAAAGCCATTGGCTCGATTTCCCGGCGTTTGACCATTGGTCTGGAAGTCAAAAGTAATATGATCAGCCTCAGTTTGCGGATGATTAATCCTGAACTAGCACAACAAACCCTTGCAGTTTTAATGCAATTTGCCCTCGAGCGCCATGTGGAAATTTATCGTTCCCAAGTCTCGCCTAATTTTCTGCAAGAACAAACCGATATTCTTTTAGCGAGTTTATTTGCCCATGAACGCCGTTTGCGTATGTTCAAAAAGGTTAATCGCATCACTGAATTGACCGACCAACTGCGTTCGATTCGTCAACAACGCAATGAGGTTTCCAATGATTTGGATACGGTGTTAGCGGGGATTGAAGGCGATGCGGCTAAAATAGCGGTCTTAAATAAAAGCCTGAAAATATACCCGCAAAAAATCGTCAAAGAACGCACCAGTGGCAGCACCAACCATGTTTTTGTTGATCTGCGGCGCAGACGTATCGAACTAGAACAAAAAGAAGCTGATTTGTCCGAACGCTATACCGACGAAGCCCGCGCCTTAAAAAATGTGCGAAAACAATTAGCCGTGGTTAAAAAACGTCTCGCTGATGAAGTGCCTGGTGGGGAAGATCTGGTGACCATTGGTGATAATGATTATTGGCGTTCACTCGAAGCCGAACTCACCCGCACACGGGCTGAATATCGAGGAAAAATTGCCAAAAAAGCCGTATTGATGGGTTTATTGATCGAAAAAAATGCCCGATTGTTGGAATTGGGACAGGCTGAAGTGGAACTCAAACGCCTACAGCGTAATGTCAAAAGTGCAGCGAAAGAATATCAAAGCTATAAAGAAAATTTACAGCGCGCCCGGCTCTCCGAGGCCTTAGATCGTAACCGCGCCTCAAATATTCGTATTGTCCAGCCAGCCACTTTGCCTTTACGCCCAGTGGACTCCAAACGCCGAGTTAAAATTATGATGAGTATTATCTTAGGCTTATTAGGTGGTATAGGACTTGCGTTTGCACTAGAAATCCTAGACGATACGCTCAAATCGGATGAAGATGTTAAGCGGCGTTTACAACTGCCGGTATTAGCCTCTATTTCTGAGAGTGAATATCAAAAATATCGCTGACGACAGGAGCGAATAAAACCTAATGCCAAGTATTGCCCCCCATCACAAAAGCCGTAATAGCACGCGCCAACCGACCAGAACGCCGAATGCACAAGGCTGCCCTGCGGGTTGGATTTGGTTTGTGGCTGGGGTGCTTTTTGGTATGTTTCTCGCCTTTTTGCTTTATCTACAAAGTCTCAATCCAGCGACAGAAACCCAAAGTCTCACGCCACCGGTGACCAACGCCCCTAGCACTGAGGTAAAAATCCCAACAGCCGTCCCTACGCCAGAACCTAAGCCGGTGACAGTACCGCAACAAAGCTTCCAATTTTATGATTTAGAACCAGCTGCAACAACACCAGGTCCTGTTGTTGCTGTCCCTGCGAATGAAAATATCGAGACATGGTCTGCGAGCAATGATAATAAGCCGCTGCCGCCACAACTCACCCCTGAAATTATTAACCGCCCAGCCCAAGAGCGTCCCAAACCTGCGCCGAAACCCAAGCCCAAACCCGTAGCGAAAAAACCGCGCCCTGATGAGGTTGTCTTAGAGCTAACCTTGCCCTCTGCGGATCAATTACACAACCTAAAAAAACCTGCCGAGCCACAACGGCAAACCCGAACACAACCGCGTGCTGCGAATCCTTTAGAGCCTGTTGCCGGATTAACCGTACAAATTGCCGCTTTTCGTGATTTGCGTGATGCCAAACTGTTGCACAAAGAATTGCGGCAACTGGGGTTTAAGGTTCAAATTTATACAGGAACCGTGAATAACCGCCAATGGTATCGGGTGCGTTTGCCCACGGCTGCCAATGAGCGTGCCGCCGAACGCTTACAAACCCGCTTACGCCAGGCTGGCTATAGCTCTATTCGAGTCAACTGATGTACTTAAAACCCCTGCTTGCCCGTCTAAACCCGACTTGTCACCAAGCCTTTGAGTATGCAAATCAATACTGTAGCGAACAACAACATAAGCGGCTGGAATTGGAGCATGTTATTCAGGGCTTGTTGCAACAGCTACAAGCCCATGATTTTGCCCAAATTCTCAAACATTATGAGATTTATAGCCTCGCCGAAGAACTAAACCAACATTTTAAACAACTACCACGCCAAGCTAAACACGCCAGCCCGGCGAGCTTATCACCGTTTATCATGACCTTATTGCGCGAGAGCTGGCTCAGCACCAGCCTTGCGCAAGAGCAAACACAAATACGCAGTGCCTATTTATTGCTGAATATTCTTGAACAAGAACAATTCCGTGCCCTGATTCGTAGCAGCCTGCCGTGTTTGATGCGCATTCCGCCCGAGTCTTTGCGTCAAGATTTAGACGAGGTGTTAAAAAACTCAATAGAAAACCCCAGCAACAAAGCCCCCAACACGCTAACAGAAGATCATCAAGCGCCAGAAACAGAAAACCTGCTTGAGCGCTATGCCACGAATCTTGTCGCCGAAGCTAAAAATGGCAAACTTGATCCGATTCTAGGGCGTGACCATGAAATCCAACAATTAGTCGACATCCTTTGTCGGCGGCGACAAAACAACCCAATTTTACTTGGTGAAAGCGGTGTTGGTAAAACCGCTATTGTCGAGGGCTTGGCGCTGAAACTCGCCGAGGGCAATATCGCCGCTAAACTCGCCAATGTGCAAATTTATAACCTCGACTTGGGTCTATTACAAGCAGGCGCTAGCGTCCAAGGCGAATTTGAAAATCGCCTCAAAGCCATTATTGAAGTGGTGAAAAACAGCCAGCCGCCAACGATTTTATTTATTGACGAAGCCCACAGCCTTATCGGTGCTGGCGGACAAGCGGGCAGCGGTGATGCCGCTAACTTACTCAAACCCGCCCTAGCCCGAGGTGAATTACGCACCATCGCCGCCACCACATGGCGTGAATACAAAAGCTATATCGAAAAAGACCCCGCATTGGCGCGGCGTTTTCAAGCGATTACCGTTAAAGAACCTGACGAAGAACAAGCCATGATTATGCTCCGAGGTATTGCCAATGCCCTAAGCCAACATCACCAAGTAACAATTCTCGAACAAGCCATCCGCGCCACCGTGCGTTGGTCAAAACGCTATATCAGCGGCAGACAACTCCCGGACAAAGCGATTAATCTCCTCGATACTGCTGCCGCTCAAGTCGCGGTGGCACAACAAAGCGAAACCTACGTCGTTAGCGCTGCCAAAGCTGAAAACCAACGCCTAAAAGCTGAGTTGCAGAATTTACACCGAGAACAGCGCGCCGGTTACGCGCATCAAAAACGCATCACCGAACTAGAGCGACGGCAAACCCAAGTGGCAGAACTGTTAAGCAAGCTCGAACAACGCCAAGGACAAGAGCGTTTATTAGTTAAACAAATTCAAAACCTTGAGCAACAATTACACAGACAACACAACGCTATCACTGCCAAACAATTAGCGCAATACAAAGACAAACTCAAAGCCCTACAAGGCGATGATCCGATGATTCCGGCATGGGTGGATAACCGCGTGATTGCACAAGTCATTGCCAGCAGTACCGGGATTCCAGTGGGAAAAATGCTCGGTAACGAGCTGGATAATATCCTCAATCTCAAACAACACTTGCGCCAATCTTTGATCGGACAAGATGCCGCCTTGGCAAAAATTGCCAAACAAATTCAAAACTATCGCGCCGGCTTAGATGATCCCAACAAACCCACCGGGGTGTTTTTGCTCTCTGGCGGCGGGGGTGTTGGCAAAACTGAAACTGCGCTCCAACTTGCGCAAGTGCTTTATGGCGGCGAGCAACAATTAATTAGCTTGAATATGTCCGAGTACCAAGAATCCTACGCTGTCTCAGCGCTCAAGGGTGCGCCACCGGGCTATGTTGGGCACGGCAAAGGCGGGATTTTAACCGAGGCAGTGCGTCGCCGCCCTTACAGCGTGATTTTGCTCGACGAGATTGATAAAGCCCATCCTGATGTTTTGGAGTTGTTATATCCGATTTTTGACAAAGGACAATTGGAAGACAGCGAAGGTACGCTGGTTGATTTTAGCCACAGCCTGATTATTTTGACCACGCACCTAACCGACAACGCCGCTTTACAGCAGCATTTTAAATCCAGCTTACTCAACCGCTTGGTGGTGATTCCTTACCGTGCTTTGGATAAGGGCGATTTAAGCAAAATCTGTGAACTGAAACTCCAAGGCATAGTACAACGGATTTTAGATAACTATGGTGCGCAACTGCATATCCACCAAAGTATCCGTGACTATATTATTAACAGCCCTTCGCAAGAAAACAGCGGCGCACGACATATTGACCATGTGCTAGAGCAATACATTTTGCCGGAATTATCTTGCTATGTATTACAACAACTCAGCCAAGCTAAAAGCCTTGAGCAAATTCATTTAGCGTATATTAACGGAATGGTTTATTGTGCCGCGACAATGCCAGACAAAACCCCAACTGCACCGATAAGGACCATTAAAGCCATCGCTCCACCACCAAAAGTCAGCGCTCAGGCGGATGTCTCGGAGCTATTACAGGATTTAAGTGCCTTGTTGGCTTGGTTAAAGAGCGATAGCCTGTATTGAAACTGATGAAGCCCATGGGCTAAATGTTCCATGAATCAGCTTAATAGCTGATGTTACGCAAAGGCTTCTTTTTCTGCCTTAAAGGCAGAAAAAACCGCCATTGCTGCACGACTAAGCTTCACTAGGCAGGTGTAAAATCACACTATTGTGATAAAAACCAGCTTAGTGCGTAACATCAGTTAATAGCTATGGGTGTGGCTGTGCTCAAGGCTTTGAGAGAATTCTAGGGAAAACAAATTATTGAGGTTCAAAATAGGTATGGCTTCGTCTTCATGATTAATACAGGCGCAGCTAATTTGTTGCCATAAGGGCGAAGCATCATCCGCCAGCGAACAGGCTTGCGAATCACTCACACTAATGGAGCGAGGCGGGGTGGCTAAATATAAAGCTGCACGTTGTACATTTTCTTTGGGATTAGGTTGATAAATCACTTGTCCGATAGTAAATTCTTTACCTTGATGCGCATCAATACTGGATTTTCCCGTTACTAAAGCGGCAACATCGGCCAGTGCTTGAATCTCACCTTCCTCAGTGTAGAGTAAATGACTGCAATACAAAGGCGTACAAGGAATCGGGTAAATGACCGGATCTAAGAGAATATGGGTCATTTCATTATAGGCAACGGCCGCCTGAAAACCATGTCCTAAATCGAGCAGCCAAGCATTAAACTTAGTCTCAGCAGTAACGGTCTCTTCACGTTTATCCCAGCGTGAGACATAAGCGCTTTCATCACTCATCAATCAATGCCTCCGCCTCAGCCATGTGCTCTTCTGCCCACTCGGTTAAGTAACCCATCAAAGCTTGGGCATCGGTAACACTGGCGACTTTGTTTTCATGGGTGAGCAGATGTTTTACTGGCGTATAGGTGGTGATCATACAGTTGGGCAAGGCCAATTCTCTTAAGTCCGGGGCTTTTTCCAAAGATTCGATCCGTTCACAGGTTAGCCCGTAAATCGCCTCTTCTGGGGTTTCGAGTAGGGCACAAAAATCCCGTTGCTCTGGCAATTCATCCATGGGTTTAAGCTTATCTGAAAGCGTAAATACGGGATATTGTTGCTCGAAATAACTCACCCAGCCCATGATGCCAATCATTGACTCTTCTGGCTCTACATAGGTTTCCACACTTTCGATCATCTCCACCACCCGCACATTACTTTGCGGGACGACCAAGACAATGTCGTCGAAGTATAAAGCCACGTAAAATTCAATTGCTGGCATGAGTTAGACCTAGACCTGAGTATTAGCTAAGCGCATCATTAATCAAACCCAATAACTCGGTATCTTGATAAGGCTTGGTCAGGTATTCAGTTACCCCCGCATCCCGCGCAAGCTGGCGATGTTTTTCTGTGGTACGAGAAGTAATCATAAAGATAGGAATATCTTTGGTTTCTGCATTCGCACGGATATGGGTAGTTAGCTCAATACCATTCATACGCGGCATCTCCATATCCACTAGCATGATTTTAGGTTTGGTACTGCCGACCATTTCGACTGCTTCTAACCCATCTTTAGCTAATAGGGTTTCAAAACCCGCATCCTCGACCAATTGCGACAGTGATTTACGCATACTCAAGGAGTCATCGACAATCATAATATGCGGAATCGCAAAGCCTGCGGTTGGGTCGGCAACGGCATCACTCGACCCCGTATTGAGGCTCAGACGTTTGGCTGGGGTACGCAATAATGAAGGTAAGTCGAGCAAGGTAATCAAACTACCATCACCAAGAATCGATGCACCAGCGACACCACGAATTTTGCCGATATAATCACCCATGTTTTTCGATACCAAATCACGACTGTCTTCAAAGCTATCGACTAAAACTGCGGTGGTTTTACCCTCTTCTTTGACCAAGACCAAAGGCCTATCTTCGTCTTCGGTGATTTCTCTGGGGTTATGTATTTTTAATAAGTCTGCCAAAGTCGTCACTGGGAAAATATCTTGCCCCATGTGGAAGTTGACATTGTTACCAATACTGCGGAACTCGCCAGATTCAGCGGTTAGCGCTTGCGAGAGGTTAGTCGTTGGCAAAGCAAAACGCTCGTTATTGACATTAACGAGTAGAACATGCTCGGTGACCAAACTCATTGGCAGGGTCAAGCTGATCATCGTTCCCTCACCAGGTTCTGAGTCAATATCGACACTGCCTTTTAAGTCTTGAATACTGGTGTGTACCACGTCCATACCGACACCACGACCTGATACTTGGGTCACTTCGGCTTTAGTGGAGAAACCAGAGACGAAAATTAAACGCCCTAGCTCTTTATTGCTTAAGTTTTGACCTTCTTTAATCAAACCCCGCTCAACGGCGATGGCTTTAATGCGATCAAAGTTAAGCCCTTTACCGTTATCTTCGCAACGTACGACGATGTTATTACCCAAACGGAAACAGTTAAGGACAACCAGCCCCGTTTCAGATTTACCCGCAGCTATCCGCTCTTCTGGTAATTCCATACCGTGATCAACGGAATTACGCAGAATATGCATCAAGGGGTCGGTGAGCTTGCTCAAGACCTCGCCATCCATGAGGATATCGCCACCGCGCATTTCAAAATCAGACAATTTACTGGTTGCCCGGCACGTTTGGCGAATAATCCGCTCCAAGCGTGACATAATGGTTTTGATTGGAACCATGCGGGTGGTCATGACGATCTGTTGGAACTCTTTGTTTAAGCGTTCTTGCTGGATGAACATCCCCTCTAGCAAGGATAAATCATCATGAATCGTGGTACTGAGTTCGCGTGAGTCAGCAATGGTTTCGATGAAACTGTGGGTCACACTGTGTAGTTCGTTGTATTGCTCAAACTCTAATGAGTCAAAATCTTCATCTTTCTCATCATTTGCCGCCTCATCAAAGCCCATTTTTTTGTGATGACCTTTATTGGAAATATCACGAATATCCACCAAAGTCTCTAGGTCATAACTCCGCTGCTGCATGATAGTTTCATTGGAAGTCAATGACTTAGTGTGTTGTACCGTGTGCTGCAAGCGCTCTTGGATCTGACCGACTGAGATAGACATTTCTCCAATAAGCCGCAGAAGGTTATCAATGGTACTGGTGGGAACGCGTAAATACTGTTCTGCCTCGCCCGCTGGTGCGCCACCAGCGGCGGCAGCAGGTGCATTACCAGGTGCAGCTTGTGCAGGGGCATCAGCAGTGGCTTTTTCGATTTCGGCTTTACGTTTTTTGATTTCCTCTTCACTAACGTCCAGCTCACCTTTATCGATTCGGTTCGCCCAGTCGAGGACTTCTTGTAATACCCGTAAGGCATTTTCTGGGGGTTCTTCTTTACCTTGGAGCACATCGACCATAATTTCTAAGGTATCAGCAGACTCTAACAAGGTGTTATTCAATAGCGGTGGTGGTGGCACGGCATTATCGTGCAGATATTCGAGAATATCTTCAAGGTGATGCGCAAGGTTGGCAATCCCTTTAATACCGATAATATTGGACGAGCCTTTGAGCGTATGAGCAATCCGCTGCGCTAGTTTGACATCCTCGGGCTGAGGATCTTTCATGATTTTTTGCAGGCAGGTTGAGAACTCAGAGGCGTTTTGTGGTGCTTCTTGTAAGAAGGCTTCCCACAAATCCGCATTGACATCCTCAGGAATTTGCAACAGCACATCTTCAGGCTTAGCTTGGGTTGCCCGCGCAGGTTCAGCATCTGCTGGATCTTCTTCTACCGCTGTGCTGGTAGAGAGGCTGTTTAATAATTCGTGCGCGCGCTCGTCTGGCAACGGCGATGGCCAATAAGATTCACGCAAGTGATTGAGAAGGGCGATGACGTGTTCTTGTGGCGCTTCTAAATATTTAAGTACCAACTCTGGCCAGACATCAATCGCCGAGTGCGCGGCTTGTCTTGCCGCTTTATCAGCTGTTCCTAACTCGGTGACATTAGCAATTACAAACTCGCCGACCGCTTGCAAACCCGGTAAGCCAACCATTTCAGCCGCCATGACCAAACGCCCAACGACATCGGTATAGTTTTCGGTGGCTTCTAAAAAGGCAGGGTCGTCATTTTCTAGTGCGACGAACTGCTCTAAGGAGGTGCGCAAATCTTCACTGGCATCGATGATTTCACCGCGCAGCATTTCCAGCATTTCGGCATTACCCAAAGAAATGCCTTCATCGGCTTCAACGCCCAAGTCCGCTGGTGGCTCGGCGGGAGCTTCTTCAACCGCTGCCTCTGGCTCTGGAATTGCCTCGACCTCGGCTGGCATATCCAGCAAATCATCAATATCGATTTCATCTGCTGTACCGCCCTCACCTGCGCCTTGCTGCAAACGCTCGCGCAAAGCGCCAGCTTGCTCAGCATCTAAAGGCGTTGCCCATTGTCCATCTTGCAATAAGCTAACGAGCGGGTCTAAGCCCTCGGCAGGAGAGGTGAGATAATCAAGTACCAGCATCGGCCATTGTTCAAGTTGCCCTTGAACGGCTTGGCGAACGGCGGTGTCTTCGGCACTTAACATTAAAATGTTGTCATTTACAAAAGTACATACATCTTGTAAACCCACCAAGTTAGCTTGCTCAGCCTCATCCCAAACAGCTTGTACATGGGTGGTATATGTGTCTATTGCTTCTAAGAAGACATCGCTTGAATTATCCATAGATACCAGTATCTCCAATGCTGTTGATAAGGGCTCAGCCGCAGCCGTTAAGGTGTTTGTTACTTGTTCTGTTTGTGCACTTGAACCCAGATTTATCTCTGTATTAAGGCTTGTTGATGCACTTGCTGTCACGCCCAGTTGTTTTAGCTCTCCGTCTAAAACACTTGCCTGCTCAGCAGACATAGGGGCTGGCCATGCAGCATCTTGTAATTGTTGTACCAACAGTTCAACATTGGCACTGGGGTCTTGGGCATAGTCTAATAAAAGACCGGACCACAATCCAAAATTAATTTCGCCCTCAGCCCGTTGGGATTTGTCCAACATACCCAGCGCCATGCTATTTTCATTGATGAAATCACAGACACTTTGAACTCCGGTAGCGCCCAGAGGCTCGGCACAATCCCAAATTTCTTGGACTAACTCGGTATAGCTAGAAGTGGCTTCTAAGAGTGCTTCGCTATCATCATCGGCGCTGACCAAGGTTTGCAATTGTGTTGCCAAATCATTATCAATTTTGGCAATCACATCGACAACTGGATCGAGTGCAGCGGCGCTATTGTCATCAAGGCTGAGGCTGTCGTCAAATTCAGCTAAAGGATCGACCCAAGCCTCATCAATGTCATCGCTTTCGCTACTGCCTGCACCCAATACCGCTAATTGTTCACGTAAGCTGTTGGGGTCTTCCAAAGCTTGTGGCCATGCGGGGTTTTCCAGCAAGCCCATCAAGTCATCAATGCCCTCGCTTGGGAGTTGCGCATAGCTCATCAACAACAATGCCCATTCTTGGAAATTTTCTTGGCTTTGCGCACGCTCAGCTTGTCCAAGCATCCCTAGAGCCATGACATTTTCATTGATAAAGTCGCACAGTTGTTGCACGCCCTCGGCATTGTCTTGCTCGGCAGCATCCCAAACGACTTGCACGGTTTCGGTGTAACTGCCAACCGCCTCTAGCAAGGTTTCGCTTTCATCCTCAGCTTGCATGATGGCATCTAATTGCTGAGTTAAGATATCGGTTTGTTCCAACACAGCATCACTGACGGCTAATAAAGGCTCGGGCTCGGCATCTGTGTCAGTGCTAAATTCATCCAAGTCATCACTTAAGCTATCTAAATCATCGACATCTGCCAACACGTCAACATCAATATTATCAGCTGCTGGCGCACCAAAGCCTTGCTTGATTTCATCTAAGTTTTCACAAGCTTGAGACCAGTTTGGATCTTCAAGGGATGTCAACAAATCAGGCAAGGTTTCTGCGGGGGCGAGACTATAATCAAGCAATTGCTCAGAAAAACGGCTAAATAACTCACCTTTTTCTTCTCGCTCAGCTTGTGATTGCATCGCAAAACTCATGATGTTTTCACTGACAAAATCGCAGAGCATCTCAACGCCGGTCGCTTGTTCATCTGTCGCACAATCACGTACATTTTGCAGCGTTTCGGTATATTCGCCAACGGCTTCTAATAAGCTCTCTTCACCATCTGCCGTATGGATAATTTGTTGTAACTGCTGATTCAGCGATTCCCCGTGTTCTGTCAGCACGCCTGTTAGCGCTGATAATGGCGAAATGGCATCGGCATCATTATCACAGGCTTTTGTTGCTAATACTAAGGTGTCATCATCGACAGGTTCTGCTTGCACAGGCTCAGCTACATGTAATTGTTCTCGTAAAATAACAATTTGATCGACAGGCAAAGGTTCTGCCCATGCAGGATCTTGTAAATGAGTTAATAAAGGCTCTATCGCCTCATTGCCATTTTGTAAATAGGCTATCAATTGCTCTGGCCATGCCATAAAGCAATCTGCCGCGTTTTGACGTTGCTCTTCGTCTGCCATGCTCAACGCCATTACATTGGCATTGATAAAATCAAAAACACCTTGAACACCGGTTAATTGCTGGGTTTCAGCTTTATCCCATAAACTTTGTACCGTTTCACTGTAATCGCTAGCTGCGTTTAGTAAGGTTTCACTTTCTGATTCAGCAAATAATAATTGTCCTAGTTGTTCTGATAGTTGCGTTTGCTTTTGGCTCAAAGATTGTGCAATAGCAGCTAAGTGTTCTAAATCAGCATTGCCTGTTGTGACCTCGATTTCATCGACTGCTTCAGAATCAAAACTGGCAACCGCAAGGGCGCTGAGTTCATCACTGAGGTCGTTTTCTTCTTCGGTACTGGTGCTAGTGGCTAAACTATCCACAACACCTAACGCACTTAAGTCGTCTACCAGCTCGCTGGTGTCGTCCAAAATATCTGTATCGACAAATGATTCTAAATCGCTGCTAAGCTCATTGCCTTCAGTTAAATCATCAACGGCGTTAAATACACCTAAATCTTCGAGACTGTCATCACGTGTATCAGTGCCTAAATTATCTTCATTAGCTAGCGCTTCTAGGTCGTCAAGATTATCACCAGCTAAAGTTTCTAAGTCGCGGCTAAGCGTACTGTCTTCAGTTAAATCATCAGCGGTGCTAAGCGCATATAAATCTTCAAGACTGTCATCAAGCACATCAGTGCTTAAATTATCTTCATCAGTTAACGCTTCTAAGTCATCAAGATTATCACCAGCCAAGGCTTCTAAATCGCTGCTAAGCTCATTGTCTTCAGTTAAATCATCAGCGGCGTTAAATGCACCTAAATCTTCGAGACTGTCATCAAGTGTATCAGCGCTTAAACTGTCTTCAGTCAAATCCTCAGCGGTGCTAAGCGCATCTAAATCTTCAAGATCGTCATCAAGTGCTTCAGCGCTTACATTATCTTCATCAACTAATGCTTCTAGGTCGTCAAAATTATCACCAGCTAAAGCTTCTAAATCGTTGCTAAGCACATTGTCTTCAGTTAAATCATCAGCGGCGTTAAATGCACCTAAATCTTCGAGACTGTCATCAAGCACATCGACGCTTAAATTATTTGCATCAGCCAAAGTTTCTAAATTGTTGCTAAGCGCATTGTCGTCTTCAGTTAAATCCTCAGCGGTGCTAAGCGCATCTAAATCTTCAAGACTGTCATCAAGCACATCAGCGCTTACATTATCTTCATCAGCTAATGTTTCTAGGTCATCAAGATTATCATCAGCCAAGGCTTCTAAGTCGTTGCTAAGCTCACTGTCTTCAGTTAAATCATCAGCAGCGCTGAGGGCATTTAAATCTTCGAGACTGTCATCAAGTACATCAGCGCTTACATTATCTTCATCAGCTAGCGTTTCTAAGTCGTCAAGATTATCACCAGCTAAGACTTCCAAATCGTTGCTAAGCGCATTGTTTTCAGTTAAATCATCAGCAGCGGTAAGTGCATCTAAATCTTCGAGACTCTCATCAAGCACATCCGTGCTTAAATTATTTTCATCAGTATTATCAACATTCGGGCGTGTTTCTAAGTCATCAACGTGCTCGTCTGCTAAGGCTTGCATCATATCGCTATAATCAGCTGCCTGTTCTTCGCTAGGTCCGGCAGGAGCTAAATCCATGAGATCATCATGTTCTGAGATATGATTATCTGCCATCTCATTATCATCTAAACCTAAAGAATTCATTACAGCTTGATAGTCATCATCACTATCATCATGTGTTAAATTGGTATCCTCGGCATTATCTGTGTTGTTTGCCGGGCTATCTTCACTGGCGAGTGCCTCCATCATAACCGCATAATCATCATGCTGATCGGCATCGCCGTCTTCTGTGATTAATGAGGCTAAATCAGCCTCTTGTTGATCTAATTCATTTGGCTCTGAGACAAAATCATGATAATCATCTTCTTGAATCGATGGGGCATGATTGGAATTAGAACTGATGGTTTCTGTGGGGATACCTGCGAGTTTTTGTAATAAAGAGCGCAACACATCCAGCTCTTTTAAACTTAAAGGTCTAGGCCAATGTTCATCAGCGACATAATCAACCAATTCATCAATAGATTCTTGTGGAATCATTAAATAGTTGAGCATAATGCCTGGCCAACGTTCTAGTAGGCTGTATTGTTGGCGTTCAGTTTGACTTAATTGCGCCAGTATTAAGCTATTATCTTGAATAAACTGACAAAAATGGTTTAAGCCTGCATATTTTTCGACTTGTTCCCAAAAACAACGCAAGCCCTCTTCGTAGTCTTTTAATGCTTGATATAAGGTTTCTGTGTCATTTTCAGCGGTGATAATTTGCCCAAAACTTAAGCTCAGTTTTGCCATTTGATCAACCAGAGGTTGAGCTAGGCTAGAGAGGTTAATGCTTTCCTCTTCAGAGACAACGTGACTATTTGTATCGGGTTCTTCTTTGATGTCAGCAAGAATATCTGATAATTCGGACAAATCTTGGCTTAGTGTTGAGGTATCGGTATTATCTTCATCCTTGTCATCTAAGGTAAACATATCCGCTTCAATATCATCAGAACCCTCATTGCCATCAATAAATTGGGCGGCTAAGTCATCGTCAGATGCGCTTAATTCTGTATCGAGATCTCCAAGTAAATCTGATAACGCCTCATTTTCTTCTAGTTCTAAATTGTCATCAAGTTCAGCTAGTAAGTTTTCATCATCAGCGCTGAGATCTTCTAGTCCATCTAAAACGCCTGATACATTGGCTAATTCTTCATCCAAGGCATCTTGTAATAGAGGATCTGGCATATCATGTGTACCCAGGTCGATGTCTTCATCAAAAATATCTGAGGTTTCAAGCCCTTGTTCAGGCGTATTATCTGGTTCAAACACACTTTCTTGATCCATCGACAACTGTTGTTCTAAATCATTGAGATCATCGGCCTCAATTAGGCTTTCAAATTCAGACTCAGTAAATTGTTCAGTGCTTGAGGTTGAGGGTGTCACCTCATCATGAGGTGAGTCCCCAGCTAAACTTTCAGTCTCATTATCATCAAGTTCATTCACCGCAAGATGTGCATCATCGCCGATTTCACGCATCAAATCATCCCAAGACATCGAGGCTTGCGTTGATTCATTATGTGTGTTGTCTGTGTGCTCCGCCATGGCGAATTCACCCTTTGGTTATCTTGTGAAGTGATTTGCCCCCAGCATAGCATAAGGGGGCTATCCTGTCGTTTACGCTGTTGGCAGTTTGAATACCCGAATAGATTCGATAAGTTGTTGCGAGAACGCTACAAGGTTATCGGTTTGGATAGATTGCTCTTCAAGCTGCCGCCCGGTTTCCTCGGAGCTGGTTTGAATCGAGAGCGCGTGTTCACGTAACTCGTTACTGATTCGCGCCTGTTGTTGTGAGGCGATGGTGATTTGTTCTACCACTTTTACCAAGTTAGCCGTGGTATCCTGAGTATCTTTCATCTGCTCACCCGCCCGTTCTGCGAGCCTCGAGCCGTCAACCACCTGTCCAATGGTTTTATCCATTGTCGCGATGGTGTCGTTGGTTTCCACCTGAATGTTTTTCACCAAAGCCGAGATTTGTGATGTCGCATTACGAGAACTTTCAGCGAGTCGCTGTACCTCATCCGCAACCACCGAGAAACCACGACCGGCTTCACCAGCCGCCGCCGCCTGCATGGATGCGTTAAGCGCAAGTACGTGTGTCCGTTCCGCGATGTTGTTAATGATGTCAACGATACCGGAAATCTCCTGAGAACGTTCACCGAGACGTTTAATCCGTTTTTCAGTTTCATGAATGGTTTCACGAATTTCGCCCATCCCGTTCACAGTACCTGTTACTGTCTCTAGCGCCACCTGTGTGGAGCGGGTCGCCTCTGCTGCGATTTCGTTACAAGATTGCGCAACTTCCGCAATTTTATTCATCGCCTCGGACGCTGCCGCTAGCTCGGACATGGTGGTTGCTACCACGGTACGTTCAGCTTCTGCTACCTCGTTTACGTTATCGGACTGTTCTTTCACCTGATGGGAAGAGCGTTCCACGTCCTCAGTAATGTTCCGTACGTTAAGTAGTACCTTAGAGGTTTCTGTCGCCATCTGGTTAATCGCGTCAGCCAGCGGGCCGGTTACGTCTTCTGTTACCGGAACCTGTACAGTTAGATCACGTTGAGAGAGCTGGAAAGATGCTTTCAAGAGTTCAATGATGGAGTTATTGAGCATTTCATTTTCGCGCTCCGCTTTAGCGAGCTGGGTCAAACGTTCATCGAGTAGACCATTAAAGGCTTTACCGAGAGTTTCTAGTTCGTCATTGGTTTTAATTTCTGAACGGGCGTTAAAGTCGCCTTTAGATACCTTGGTTACAACCGTTTCCAAGTGATTAATGGGGCGTGAGAATAAAATCGAGACGAGGAAACCAAACAGCGCCCCGCCGACCAAGACCGCGATACCAATGGGATAAGAACCATCTTTAATACCTTCTTTTAGCGCTTCGAGCTGCTCGAATGATTCCGCTTCACTCAAGGTTGAGAAGATAGCCCATGAGAGTCCGCTTACATTAATAGGTGTGTACGCCGAGAGCACAAAGTCACCTTTGTAGTCTTCGTATAAGTCAAATCCGGTTACCCCTGAGAGTGCGGCACGCGTGCCTGAGTTATCCACCGTTTGCAGTCCCACCGTGGTATCTTTTTGTTCCATATTGGAAATAATATCAGCTGAAAGCCCGACCGCTTCAATCGAGGCAATGTAATCACCCCTGTTTTCCACGAAAGCCCGGCTGTCATTACGCATCGTGCCGTTTTCCGCCACAATAATGGTTTCACCTGTTCGACCGGATTCATCCAAACGCCATGAACGGTCATAGGTCATAATATTGTTAATTTTATCAATCGGGAGCTGGAACATAAGAATGCCGATTTGCTCATCGCCTTTGAAAATAGGTGTGCCCATAAAGGCCGCTTGGTTTTTATAGCTGGGTAAGTAAGGGCTAAAGTCCACCAGTGCGATTTGATCTGCGGTATCCGCTTCGGCTAGGCGCATATAAATTTGAGTAGCACCCCCAGCATCATCACCTGAAAAAGGTCCATCTTTAAGTGAGGTGGCAAAATCCACCTCTTTAAGTACGGAATAAACAATATTGCCGCTTTCATTATCAATTAAGAAAATGTCCTCAAATAAGAAACGAGAGGCAAAGTCATAAACCGTTGGGTGATAACGTCTGTGTACATCACTGTAACTGGAGTTATCCCGTGAGGCTAAGAACTCTTCTTTAGTACCTAAAGGGTTAGGGTTATTGGTAATGTAGTGGTATTGCAGGGCCACACTATTAGGGCTGAGTGCCTCCAAAATTCGCACCATATTAGGTGCTTGATCAGGGTTTAATTGCTCATATTCCTGCGCAAATTCAGTGGTGTAATAATCTTCCAAAGACAGGCGGTAATCATCAATCGGCAAAGGTTCTGCAGCTGATTCAACGCCAGGGATAGGTGGGCCATCCTCTGCTCCAGAACCACCAGCTTCATGCTCAAATTCAGGGAAGCTTTGTTTGAATTCGTGCATCATTGCAACGGTAGAAGGTTGTCTAGCAAAGAATTGTAACTGGTTAGTTACCAGAGCAAAATAATCCTCAATTTGCTGTTTTTTCGAGTCTCGAATCGAACTAATATGTCCACGTACCGTGGTCTGTAGCGCTTGCTCACCGATGCTACCTGCGATACCACTAATCAGGTACGCGGTAATCGCCACCGGTATCGCCGCGAGCAACGCAGAACCGAGTAGCATTTTTTGCTTAATTTTCATGCAATTATCTCCGTTTTACACAGCAATTTGCGGTGCCAAAGATTGAAAGAAAGGGATATGTTCAAAAGTAAACCAAAGGTTTTCATCTTGTTGATAGCCTTTACTGATGTAAGGTGTTAGCGCATCAGGTAAGGCGGGTAAGTTAGTTAGTTCCTCATCACCTTGTAGCAATTGATGCCCAGGTAGTTCGTTAATCACCACAGCCGCAGCTGCGCTGCCCTGCCCCAAAATAAGTAACATCGGTTTGATTTGATTGTCAGTGGCTTCCAGCCCTAAAAACATCACCAAATCAAATACTGGAATTAAGTTACCACGTAAATTAGCCAAACCTAAAAGCCACGGCGCGGTATTGGGGATAGTACAAATATTTTCCATATCAGCCAGCTCGCTGATCACATCGGCGGCAATCAGTAGTCCAATACTAGAAATTTTAAAGCCTAAACGCCGAATGACAACATCTTGCCCTTCTTCGTCAGTGCCCCCAGCTTGAGCATGGAAAAAGGCACGGTTAAGTGCCTCACTGGGTTTGAGCCAATTGCTTTCCATTAACCTCCTCCTAGGTTAATTCAAAGTCAAGTCTAAGCCTATGGCTTAGACTATGAAGCTTCGATTGCTGTTTAGAATTCGATTTCTTCTGTAGAAGGTGCAACGAAGTCTTGCAGTGGTTTTGCGTTAAAGTGAAGCAGCGCAGGGGTACGACCAGGGTAAGATACCCAGCTACCAAAGTCGGCATCATCGGCAACTTCATTACGTTTAATAAAGAAGCGCACATGGCGCATGGTTTTCGACATGGTACGGCGATCACGAATAGTAGACAGTCCCTTGGTTGCGGTATCGGTTAAGTTCACACCACTGAGTTGCAAGTCAAAGTTTTCTCGGTCAACGCCGCTGAGTTCTGCCATCGCATCCAAAGTTGCTCCGCGACGATTACCACGCATGGTTTCCATGATGTTGAACCAGGTTGCCAACAGCGCTCGCCCAATTTCAGCTGAACCTTCAATTGCTGAACGTCTGACAACTAACATGTGCATAATTTCTTTAGGAATTTCTTGGCTGGAGAATAAAGGACGTGCATTACGGTTTTGAATTAGCTCATTAAGCAAAGGGTTCCAAGTCGAAATCCCTGAAACATCACCGGCATCAAATACTTCAAGTAAGTCCTGCTCGTTGGTATTAGCAATTTCTACCCGATCAAATTCAATCTGGTTTCGTAGCAAATAACGATCTAAGAGATAGTGCCCGGTGGAAAACTCTTTTACTGCAATACTTTTATCGAAAATTTTACCATCACTGTCTTCTGGTACCAGTAGCGCGTCATTACCGGTGCTATAGCTGCTGACCAAAATAACGTCGGCTTCAATATCTTTACTGACAATTTGTGCCAGCATATCAATGTTGGTAATCGCGATAGCATCGACTTCGTTACCGATAAAACGGTTGATCGCGCCATCATAACTGCTTTCTTCAAATTGAATATTAACTTTATATTCATCGTTATACTGCTCAAAAATACCTTCTTGTTTGGCTAAAAACCAAGGAATCCAAGGTACATATTTTGCGGCAACCAAGGTTAAGCCAGCACCGCTAAACTCACCATCTTCACCATCGCTTTCCTCCTCAAAGGTCACATCTTCATCTTCAAAGTCCCCTTCATCATCGCCACCTTCAAGAAAGCCACAGGCACTTAAAGAAAACGTCAAAAAACAGAGTAATAAAAAACGCGATAGCATTTGTTTGTAAGAGTGAAGCATCATGATGCGTTCCCATGGTCGTGAGTTGCAAGGCTTTGTGGCTATAAGCGTACCACTTTTGTCTTTATAAGTATAGGTGTGATATAGAGTAGTAAAATTTTTATTAAATAACAAGTTGTCCATGACAATTAATGTAGTTTATTAAGTTTTTTATGCTAAAACCTGGTGTAAATTCGTTAGAGGCTTGCTAAGCACCAGGAATGTCCTAGATGATGGACAGGCTAGCTATTTTTCAATCACCAATACAGCAAGCCATGTTGCTTAATTCACTGATGTTACGCAAAGGCTTCTTTTTTACCCCAAAAGGTAAAAAAACCGCCATTACTCCACGGCTAAATATCACTAGGTAGGCGGGAAATCACGCTATTGTGACAAAAACTGGCTTAGTGCGTAACATCAGTTAATTCATTTGTTTCGCATTGTACGGCAAAAAAATTGAGATTTGAAGATAGCAAGGTTACTGCGGGTATTCTATGCGGCATATGAATATCTTAATTTCGATAAAAATTAGCATAGAGCCATAAAATACGATGAGTACGATCTATCGAATTGAGCTTATTATGTCGCAATCAATCTATCCAAAGCATGACGAATTTTTTGATGCAAATGGGTCATATGGTGAAGGCGCTTTGGATTGCGATAGCGTTTTAATAAATGTGCATTTTTGTGTAAATGTGTGTGCAAACATTCTAGGTGTGTCAATTGGGCAGAGGTATGATGCTCTAATGCCTCACCTTGTAACCATACACCAAAACGGCATTGTGTTGGATCCAATTCAGGTAAGGGACAATGATCCGGGTCGGCTTGATGTTTTATCAACATTTGTAACCAATGATCATGTTCAATGGTGGCATATAATACGCTCCTATCCTTATAGCTAAGGCGTTGCGTACGTTGCCAAATGGGATTGGCTTGATAAACACCTAACCACGGCAAGACTTGTTCTGCGGGCATTGGTTTGGCGATGGTAAAGCCTTGGGCAATATGGCAGCCCAGTTGTAATAACATCACACCATGCTCACAGCTCTCAACCCCTTCAGCAATCACTTGACAACGAAACGCTTCTGCTAAGCCCATCGCCGCCTCAATAATCGATAAACTGGCACTGTCATGTAACATATTTAAAACAAAGCTTTTATCGAGTTTTAGCGTATCAACAGGTAAGTCTTTAAGGTAACTCAAAGTTGAGTAACCCGTGCCAAAATCATCTAAGGCGACTTTAAAACCTAATTGCTGGCAAGCTTTAATCATGTGAATCGCCTCTTGAATATCCTCAAGAGCACTGGTTTCAAGAATCTCTAGTTCAACCGTTTTGGCTTCAATATCAGGATAATTTTTTTGTAGCTGCTTTAATAAGTTAAAAATATGTTCGCTCTTAAACTCATGGGCACTGACATTTAAGTTTAAACCGACGCGATAGCCTTGATTTTGCCAACAGGATAACTGGGCAAAAGCTGTTTCAAATACCCAACGTCCCAGTTTAATCATCAAATTTTTTTCTTGATGCAATTGGGGTAAAAAATCATCGGGATAAAGTAGCCCCTCTTCAGGATGTTGCCAACGTAATAAGGCTTCAAAGCCCACCACTTTACCGACGGTCATATCAACCTTAGGCTGGTAATGTAAAACAAACTCTTCATGTTCTATCGCACGGTGAAATACTTGAATCATTTGTAAGTGTTGTTTTATTGAGCTGTCCTCGTCTAAATTAAACAAACAATATTGATTTTTTCCTGAAGTTTTTGCCTCATACATGGCTTGATCAGCTTGTCGTAACAGCGCTTCAGGCCCCACCTCTTCCGTTTGAGGATAATAGGTCACGCCAATACTGGCAGAAATATACAGCTCATGCCGTTGCTGGTTTTGGTAATAAATCGGGCGATTAATGCTTTGTAGTAAACGTTGGATGAAAATCAGTAACTCATCTTGGCGACTCAACCCTGTGATGGCAATCACAAATTCATCGCCGCCGAGGCGAGCGATCACATCTTCCTCGCGCAGATTAAATTGCATTCGTTGTGCTGCCGTGATTAATACTTGATCTCCAGCTTCGTGCCCATAAGTGTCATTAACGACCTTAAAGCCGTCCAAATCAATGTATAACAAGGCGAGGCGTTTTTGTTGTTGTTGGCAATGAGTCATGGCATTTTGTACCAATTCATTAAATAAAAAACGATTAGGCAAATGGGTTAGCGCATCGTGCTTGGCGCTGTGTTCTAAAGCTTTTTGGTGTTGTACTTGTTCGGTAATATCGGAATGAAAGCCAACAATCCGTATTGGCATCCCTTGTGTGTTAAATAAAGCTTTACCTCGGCTTAAAATCCATATCCAACTGCCATCTTTGCATTTAAGTCGATGGCGATTTTCATAAACGGGGGTTTCCCCACGCAAATGGGCTTTAAAAGCACTCATGGTCGTTTCTTTATCTTCAGGATGAATGCGTTTGTTCCATTCCTCTAAACTGTCCCCAATTTCATGCTCAGCATAGCCCAGCATGTTTTTCCATTGCTTTGAAAAAAAGACACTATCACTATCGGGCTGCCAATCCCATAAGCCATCTTGAGTGCCCTCAATAGCCAATTTAAACCGCCTGCGCTCAAGGATTAATGCCTCGATAGTTTTGCGCTCTTGACTAATATCGGTAAAAGAAACGATAGATCCCGCTAAGGTCTTATCAACATAAAAAGGTTTGCTATTAATACTGAGCCATTTGCGGTGAGTGGAGAAATCCAGACCTAAAACCCAATGTTGGGGACGGTCATCTGCTGTCAAGACAATCCAAGCATAATCATCCTGATGTTTAACAATCTGCCCATCATCATCGTCAAATAATTGCCAAGGCACTTCATTAAGACCTGTAGCAATGATTTCTGATTTATCCATTTCTAAAATACGAGCGGCACTGTCATTAGCAAAATTAATGCAGCGCAAATCGGTGTCATAGACCAATATCCCTGTGGGAAGAGATTGATTCAGCGCTATCTCACGGGCATTTGCCTTCAAGACTTGTTGATGGGTTTGATAACGCTCAGTAATATCATGGGCAATGCCCATCACCCCAGTAATTTTGCCCTCTTCTACCAAAGGCATTTTTGTGGTCTCTAATAAAACCCGCCGACCGTCTGATGCGAAAGTAATCCATTCTTCGTTAACCGTGGGTTGTCCGGCGGCCATCGCGTTGCGATCATGTTTCCGAAAAAAATCAGCTAATGCTTTAGAGACAAAATCGTAATCTGTCTTACCAATAATATCGGCTTCTTTAGCCCCAAAAAACTGCTCAAAATTCGGGTTACAAAGTAAATAACGCCCTTCAATATCTTTGAGCCATAATAAATCCGGCAAGGTTTCTAAAATTAAACGATTAATGCGTAAACTGCGCTCAAGGGAATCATGCTCAGCTTTAAGTGATTGACGTGATTTGCGAATCACCGCCACCATGGTATTCATACTCTCGGTGAGAATGGATATTTCCCGGTATTTATAGTCAGGAATCGTCTGAAGCGGAATACCATCCTCATCACATTGGTTAATGACTTGGGCAATTTGTGATAAAGGGCGGATTAAAAAATGCCGGATGGCAATAAATAACAAGATAATTAACAGCACGGCAATGGCAATACTATTGATTAAATTCTGAATTAAAATGGCTCTTAGTTTTTTTTTCATCAGTGCATCACTGATATAAATACTAATCGAACCCAGTGCGATGCCAACATCAGAATACATTTCCACACGCTCATGATAAAAACACGCTTGCAGCCATTGTTGGTGTGAATCTAAAGAGGGATAAAAATCTATGATAGCCCCATCTGGCTGATGAATTTTTCCACTGACATAAGCGGTTTTGTCAAGAATTTTACCGAGATTATAATCTTGCACTATGATGGCGTAATGGGCTTGTAAATGAATTTCGGTTTCCACCAATTTTTCATACTCATTGACGGCATAAGCTTCAATTAAAGTGGCTATATTTTGTCGTAAACGCTGAATACTGGTCGTCGAGTTTTGTTGTATTTCAGCTAAAATACGCTGGCGTTCCACAGCATAAGCGTAGGCTGCGTGAGCACCTAATACAACAATCACAACAGTAATTACCAATGTGCCAACAAGGGTATACAGCGACTGATTGATCTTCCCTAACGTTAGCACCAGCTCACCTTTATTCCCCTATCAAACCCAAGACATTACGTTTAATAATATCGAGTTGCTGTTGGATATTTTTTTTAGAAATGGCCAAAACTGGCAAGAGAAGTTGTTGTTTGACGGTTTTACCCTGCAAGTGTGCATCCATGACCGTAACCGCCTCTTCTCCCATTAAAAATGGTTGTTGCATCGCCGCGCCTACCAATGTCCCTGCTGGAATCATCTGTAAAAACTCAGGTTCAGCATCAAAACACAAAAGGAGTATTTCTCCTTGTTTGCCATTGTCAGCAATCGCATCTAAAGCCGCTTGATAACGATCCGAGCCTTGCAGCCATAAAGCACGTAAATTTGAATGTATTTGAATCAACTCTTGGGCAAAATCATAAGTTTCTTGATAAGAAAAAGTTACTTGCTGACGAATATCAGCCCCACTGATCCCCGCCTCGCTTAAAGCCTGCATGAAGCCCTGCGTACGGGCTTGACCATTGGCGCGCTTTTGTGGAATAGCAATAATACCAACACTGCCCTTATCCCAAGCTAAACTGTGCATACGTTCAGTTAAAACCTGTCCTATGTGATAGGAACCAGCATGATTATCAGAGGCGATATAACTGACGTATTGACCTCTGTCGGCTCCAATGTCGGCAATCACAACCGGAATACCGGCGCTATTGGCTAATTTCAACAAAGTCACCGCTGCTGATGAATTGGTTGGTGAGACAATAATACCATCTACTTTTTTTTCAATCGCTTTGACCATAAACTCAAGTTCACGTTTGGCACTATTTTCGGCACTATAAACCTGTAATTGGTAGCCCAAATCGATGGCTTTTTTCTCAATACCTCGCTGTAAAATCTGCCAAAAAGGGATGCGGAGATCTGAAACCACATAAACCAATTGCTTATCAGCCGCATTGACACTAAGGGATAAAAAAATACAACTAAATATAGCTAAGCGGCTAAAGAACATGATTCTCTCCTTACATTTTATCAAAATATTAACGGATGTTACGCAAAGGCTAAGCTTCACTAGATTTATGAGGAAAGACAGCATCTCTCATACCAACAAAAAGATGCCCGCAGTCATCATATAAAAGGGGCATTTTGTCTGAAATAGAGGAAATGGGCTATTTTCGATTTCGTTTCTTGTAAAACTATCGGTTTTTGGTCATTTTTATCGTTATGTTTTGGGCACTTGTCTTTAGATTGGTTGGCTAGCTATTTTTTTCAGTGTCTTTTTGCATTTGGGTTGTTAATTCCGATTATAAAACGCTGATAACTATTCTTCAATTTATCCCCCTTCTTTAAGTAAAAACCGTTAAAATAGCCCCCGATTGGATCTTGGCACAGGATGTCGGCTTATGGATATTTTCAGTGGCATCAGTTCGGTAGATATTGAAATATTTACCCGCTGCGTTTTACAAATTTTACTCCTCAGTGCCGCTGCTGTCTTTTCTGGATCTGAGGCGGCCTTATTTTCCCTTAGCCGCATTGATTTACAGCATTTACGCAATATCCGCCATCCTGAATCAGACTCAATTCATGCGCTTTTAGATGAGCCTCGGCGTTTGATTATTTCTCTGCTCTGCGGTAATGAGCTGGTCAATATTGCCTCGGTTGCCAATATGACCGCGATTTTATTATTACTGTTTGAAAGAGACACGGTGGGTTGGCTGAATATTTTCATCATGGTGCCCTTGCTGCTCTTATTTGGCGAAGTGACCCCTAAAACCATCGCCGTTAATCATCCGATTCGTTTTGCCACCCGCCTCACAGCCCGCGTTTTGCCCAAGTGGATTATTCTTATTACCCCGATCCGGATCGTGGTGCGTTTAATTGCTGATCGCATCACCACTTGGATTGTTGGCAAAGCCGTGAACCGCGAAAATATTTTACAGCCTGATGAATTGCGTACGCTGCTGGAAGAAAGTGAAGAGACGGGCGTGATTGATGCCACCGAACGGGTGCTGATGGACAATGTCCTTGAGGCGGCAGAAATTGATATTTCGCATATTTTAACCCCCAGTGTGCGGATTAATTTTATTGATGCCAATGCCAGCATTGAAGAAATCATCGAGCAGTTTAAGGCCTATAAACACCCGCGTGTGCCTGTGTATGCCGATCATTGGGATAATGTCATCGGCTTTTTACATTCCGAAGATATTTTGCGTATGTTGCGGCATAAACATGATGTATCCAAACTCAAGCTCGATAGCCTGTTAAAACCGGTGCATTTTGTGCCACCGACCAAAACCGTCGATGAAATGTTTGAATATTTTCAAGCGCATAAAACCCGAGCAGCAGTGGTGTTAGGCGAATATGGTGAAGTCTTGGGCATTGTTACCGTCCGCGATGTGCTGACCTTTTTATTTGGCGAGGTCTCCGGGCGAATGCGCGGGCAAGAATATTACCGTGAAGAGGATGATAATAGCTACCTCGTCCCTGGAGATATGCGCCTAACCGATTTTTATAACCTGACTAATTTCGATATAGAAGATCCGGTGATGACCACGATTGGCGGGGTCGCGTTTCGTTTATTTGACCGTCTTCCAGAAGCGGGCGACAGTGTTTTTTACGAGGGCTATGAATTTGTTGCCAAGGAAGTCAAAGGACTGCGCATCAGCCAGCTATTAGTGAAAAAGGCCGCCTCTGAAGCCAACCCAAGTGACAATAATTTGCTGGAATTACCGCATTTAGATACTCCCTCAACCACGGATAAGGGCTAAAACATGGACAGTATCACTATTGAATTATTAATCATGCTGTTCTTTTTAATCCTGAAAGGTTTATTTTCAGGCTCTGAAATTGCGATGGTCAACTCAGATAAATTAAAATTACGCCACAAAGCCAAGCAAGGCAACCGGGGGGCGTACTTGGTCTTGCAGCTCTTTAAAGTGCCGGATATTTTGCTGGGTACGACGCTTATCGGCACTAACATCGCCACCGTGATTATTACCACCATGGCCTCGCTGATTTTTATCGATTTATTTGGTCGCTCTGGCGATATTATTTCGATTATTATTCTCACGCCCTTTTTATTGATTTTGGGTGAGATTGTACCGAAAAGTATTTTTCAGCAAAAAGCCGATGATTTAGTCTGTTATCTGATTTATGTGCTGCGCTTTTTTTCAACTTTATTTTATCCCTTATTATTTATCTTTAGCCGCATCGCCCGTTTTGCCGCCCGCTGGGTCGGTGGCAATGCCCAGCAAAAAAATGTCTTTATCACCCGTGAAGAATTACGCACCTTATTAGATATTTCTGATTCGTCGATTGCCTCTAGCATCGACCGCCGCCGGATTCGCCGGATTATGCGTTTTGGCGATACCACTGTTGGTGAGGCGATGATTCCACTGGCTGAGGTGGTTGGTTTTAACGAAAGCCGTGGCATGGGCGAGGCGCTGCGCTTGGTTTGGCAATATGGTTATAACCGTTTGCCTGTGTATCGCAGCAATATTACCAATGTCAAAGGCATTCTCACCATCGATACTTGGGACTTGATGGAGCAAGACATCGGCGAAAAAGCGGTGACGGACTATATTGTTGAACCGCTGTATTTAAGCCCTAAGCAAACCATTGATAGGGCTTTACCTAAACTCAAAGCCCGTGATGATCACATGGCGATTGTCGTCGATGAATTTGGTTCGGCCATCGGAATTTTAACCCTAGAAGACGTGTTTGAAGAAGTGGTGGGCGAGTTGACCTCCAGCTATGATTTTGAAGAATATCAGCCGCGCAAACGGATTTTATTTGAAAAACAAAACGAAGACTTGTATTTAGTCGGCGGGCGGATGCCCTTGTCAGAAATCAATGATATTTTACATATCAATTTACCCGTCAGTGAAGCGCATACTATCGGCGGGCTAATCAGTAACCGTTTGCGTCATATTCCACTGGCAAACGATCAACTTGAAGAACAACAATACCGTTTTACGGTCTTGGAGGCAGATGCGCGCTCGGTGCAAAAAGTGCGCATTGAACGGATTTAGAGTCTATGCGGAGTATGGCAGTCGTCGCGAAAATTAGATGTTTTGAGGTTGTTCGTGGTTTTGTGTTGCAAAGTCCGCTCGGCTTTGGCAATACGCGCACCGCCCTTTTGCCCGCTCGATAATGGCTTGCCTTTCCTGTGCAGTTGGCATAAGTTTCTCCTTAATCAATCTTCTATATAAAAGAGACGACATTTCACCTCATTGCCCAGTCCTCTGGTTTTTTTTATACGAACTAATAGTTCTTGAGTTATGAGCTAGATTTAAATACTCCCATTCTTCTACAATCATTTCTCCAAAGCGGTAAGCCGATAGGCGCACCGCTTTGGTGGGTCAGGTTGACCCGCATGTTATGTGATTTACTCAATCCAGTATTCGTCGCTCCATTCGGCTTCGTCGAACTCAAAATAGCTAATAAAGCTGGAAGCAATTTCATCGCTATCAGAATCTGCATTTAATCCAAGATTCTCCTTGATCGAACGCACAACCCGAGGCATCTTACCAATTAATTCATTGGCTATATATTCAAAGAAGCTCTCGGTGAAATCATCGTAAGCAATTGGGTCTTCCCAAATTTCTGGCATACCAGTGGAAACAAGCGGTAAACATAGCTTATCCAATCTTTTTTTATCAGACAGCTTTGACACTATTCTTTCTACAAATTTTCGGTACTTGTCGACAAGTTCCTTTTCATCAAAAGAATGATCGATGCTATGTGACCGCAGAATCAATTTCGCATCATTGAGGTAATTAGCATAATCATCAACTAAAGAATCAACGCCACGGACCTCTATAAGACTGAGTATTTCTTCAAACTTTCTTCTTGCGCTATTCGACTTTTCGTTGACAGAGTTATCCACTATAAATCTATACTTATTCGGAACCCAATAGCCGTAGCAAGTCTCAATTGACCATGGCTTGAGGCTGACTTGTGAAGTCTTTTCATTTTCATCATCCCGCAACCCCAAGCTGAATTTGAGATTATACGCACCCCATGCCTTTCCCGGATTTGTGTTTCTAGGACGCTCTTCGATATTTCTTATTGCATTTTCAATCGTATCAGGCAGCTTAAATTCTGAAAAAGTAAACGAAAGCTGGTTGTTAGGTTTGAAGTATATGGAGCCAGTTCTGAAGAAGCCTACGATATTTGACTCCAACGCTTCATCTGGATCTATATCGCCGATTTCCTCTGAATCATTGATCACCTGATCAATATACTCTCTAATATTTCTAATCTTTTCTTTTGACTTTATTAGAAATTCTTCATTTGTTTCAAAGCCAGCATTAGATGCGTTGGCGGAACCTGCAAGCCATACAGATCCCGAATCGTTAGTGATGAAATACAATTTCGTATGAAAAAGTGTAGTACCTCTGTTTAGGAATATTGAGATTTCTTTATATCCTAAGTTTTTCAATTTCCCAGAGAACTTTTCAAGTTCACTGACCTGTTCATACAGTCGTTGCCCACTAAAACCATTGAAAATCAGGCTTACCGAGCATTTTTTTCTTTTGTTCTTATTGACTTTTATGAGTAATGTTTCCAAAAAGGAAGTCGAGTAATAAGCCGAAATAATTACTATACGTTCGGCTCGCTTCATCTCACGAATAAGAATATTACGAGATAATTCCTCGATTTTTTGCTCGACAAAGTACCAGCTAGAGAATATTTCCATTTCTTAATCTTCTTTCACATAACGCATACATATTAGCCCATAGGGCGGATAAACATCGTGCCATCCGCCAATCGAAGCCATAAAATTAAGGGGAATATTTAAATTTTTAGGTTTCGTTTATGGTGTATAGCGCTACGCTAATACACCCTACGATATATGCGACTTACGAGTTATTCATGACCAGATTGAGTTCATTATATCCTGCGGCGTTTCAGGAGATAATTTACCTTGTTGGTACTCTTTGCGAGCAGATGATATAAGCGAAGAAATTTCCTGACGACGATACTCCGCTATCCGATGACGAACAACATCAAGTGATAGATGATCGACTGCATCCAATAATTCATTAAATGAAGTTGCTTTAGCCATTTTAGCCTCCTTGGTTAAAAGTTATTCCTCGTATTGTGGCTCACTGGTTTAAGAATGCGTACATTTCATTTAGTGCATTTGCAAATAGAGTTGCATCACCAGCACTGAAAGTAGTTATATCAATACCAGATAAAACCATTAAAAATGCTGCTTGCATATATCTCAATTGATCTGTTAATAAAACTCTAGTATCTCCGATTATACTTTCTAAATTTCCAACACCTGGGTTCATAAGTAACCATTGTTCAATATCAGATTTTAATGCTGTATCACTAGTTTGAAGTTGTAAATTTCTAGCTAATTTTTTGATATTGTTAAGTATATTAGTGTCAACTTCATCGCCAATTTGCTGTGGTTCTCCTGCAATATAAGTCAAAGTGGTGTTAGTAAGCACCTTAAATGCTAATTGACACGCATCAATCGTTTGACTGTCTGCAATAAACGTATAACTTAAGTAAGAAGAGTTTTTGCACAGTTCTGTAGCTGTTGGAGTAGCCGGGGTGTCCGTTGTTATAGGTAGAGTTGCTAAAGGAACAGCTTGAAATGATGCCCAATCAATAAAAAATGGAAATTCAGCATTACCGGGAGGGGAAATTAAAGTTATTTTATAGGCTACCGTTCCATCTGGAGTTTCTAGCTCAAAATAAGGAATATTTAAGGTAATACCATTAGCATCTATAGTGGCTTTAGGAATGTCTTGAGCATTTGTAGAGAATGTGAAAAGCATTAATGCTAAGACCAAATAGATATTTTTCATTAAGTTATCTCCATTGTAATTCTAACTAGCATCTAAACCGATCCGAATATCCCGCCACATTGAACAGCATGATTTGACCAAAGCCCCATTATGTACGTTTTTCCTAACGGGATATCCTGCCAAAACGCAGGGTATACAGAAAATGATAATACATTTGTTGCTTATTGTTGTCGATTAGTTGTTTAACTTCAAGTTGATTTTTCCGGCTTTGAGAGAGGCGTAGCCGTGCTACATCTCTACGCTATCAAGGGCTAATAACAGCGTTTTATCTGGACTAATACACATACGTTTAATGAAAATCATAGCACCAGCTTATGTTAAAATCTCCCGGTATTGTAAAAATGGATGCTTTAATGGATGTTGTTAGCGCATAAGATAGAACTAAGACCAACAAAAGCCCAAATGAGCTACTTAGATAAGGCTTGTGGCTCACGCTGTTATTGCTATAAGCAACGCCTTGCCCACTTTTCTAAACCAAGGCATAAATGGTCAAAAATCGCCGCTTATCAATATGATATTAAAATCATCCGCCCTCAGAATGCTTATACTGCAATCCATACAATATTTTTGCACCATTATTGAAAATCCAACAACGGGGAAACTATGCAAGTATTAATCGTCGGTAGTGGCGGGCGCGAACATGCGCTGGCGTGGAAAATGGCACAATCTAGCCAAATTGATACGGTCTATGTCGCACCAGGAAATGCGGGCACAAATGTCGAGCCAAAACTTGAAAATATTAAACTTGATGTCGAGGACATTGAAGGCTTAAAACAATTTGCTCAAGATAAAAGCCTTGATTTGACCGTGATTGGCCCCGAAGTCCCTTTGGCTTTAGGCATTGTTGATGCTTTTCAAGCAGCTAATTTAGCCTGCTTTGGCCCCACTCAAGCGGCAGCCCAACTCGAATCGTCTAAAGCATTTTGTAAAGACTTTATGCAGCGCCATCAAATTCCGACCGCGAGTTATGCGGTGTTTACCGATTTAGAAAAAGCACTCGCCTATATTGAGCAGCAAAGTTTTCCTTTGGTCATTAAAGCCGATGGACTAGCCGCAGGTAAAGGCGTGATTATCGCTCAAGACCAAAACGAGGCAACGGCTGCCGCTCGTGATATGCTCGCAGGCAATGCTTTTGGTGAGGCGGGTAGCCGCATTGTAGTGGAGTCTTTTTTAAGTGGTGAAGAAGCCAGTTTTATTTGCATGGTCGATGGCGATCATGTATTGCCTTTGGCAACTTCACAAGATCATAAAGCCCGCGATGAAGGCGACAAAGGTCCTAACACCGGTGGCATGGGAGCCTATTCTCCCGCCCCGGTGGTCACCGATAGCATTCATCAAAAGATTTTAGATCAAATTATTTATCCCACTGTAGAAGGGATGAAAGCCGAGGGCAATCCTTATACTGGCTTTTTGTATGCTGGGGTTATGATTGATAGCGATGGCAATCCGAATATGCTCGAATATAATTGTCGCTTTGGCGACCCTGAAACCCAGCCTATCATGATGCGCTTACAATCGGACTTATTCGAACTATGCCAAGCAAGCCTTGATAAACGCCTTGATAAAATAGAAATTCAATGGGATTCGCGTGCCGCGCTGGGCGTGGTGTTAGCCGCTGGTGGTTATCCTGATGCTTATGACAAAGATGATATTATTGAATTGCCAGAAGACAGCGAGGATGCCAAAATATTCCACGCAGGTACGCGTATATTTGATGGTGCTTTAGTCACCAATGGTGGGCGCGTTTTATGTGCGTGCGCCTTAGGGGAGGATATTGCCACAGCACAACAAAAAGCCTATCAATTGGTCTCTAAAATTGATTGGCGGAAAATGTACTACCGTAAAGACATAGGACACCGTGCCTTGTCATAAACCCATCTAAGCAGGCTGAGATCATGCATATCATTCTACTATTGAGTTTTGTTTTGAGCCTTAGTCCTGCTTATGCTGATGTGTATTTAAATCAGGGCATGGAGGAATATACTCCCATCACTGATGCAGTAACAATGAAAGGCAATATAAAAATACTCGGCTCGACCCGCTTAGAGCCGTTTGCCATCGCTTGGGGCAAAGATTTTCGGAAATTTTATAAAAAAATAAAGTTTGATATAAAAGCCGCCGGCTCTTCTACTGCGCCCCCTAAATTAACCGAAGATAAAATTCATATAGCCGCTATGAGCCGAGCCATGACCGAGGAGGAATTAGATAAATTTCATACCGAAAAAGGTTATTATCCGCTCAAATTACAAGTCGCTTTAGATGCCGTCGCCGTCTATGTCCATAGAAAAAACCCGATAAAATCGATTACCCTAACAGAGTTGGATGCTATATTTTCGCAACAACGCAACTGCGGGGAAACACAGGCCATTAGCCATTGGCGTGATTTAGGCTGGCCCTATGGCAAAGACATTCAATTATTTGGACACACGAAAAAATCTGGTGCGCATAAAGTGTTTAAAAAAATGGCTTTATGCAAGGGGAAATTTAAGGAAAATATACCCAAAATGATTTATCAAGATGAACTTTTACATAGCATTTCGATGAATCGCTATAGCATTGGTTATAGCTCGCTGAATTTAACCACTTCTTATAGCATTAAAGCGCTCCTTTTAGCCCGACAAGCCTATTTCCCAGCTTATTTCCCCAGCGAAAAAAATATCGCTTCAGGTGCTTATCCCTTAACCCGCTATTTACACTTATACCTTAACAAAGTCCCCAATCAAGCATTGTCACCCCCGTTGTATGAATTTATCAAGTTTGTACTCTCAAAACAGGGACAAGCACTGGTAGAACAAAATGGTGCGATTCCGATGACACCGCATCTTGTCGGTATGGAATTACTCAAACTACAGTAAATGAAGCCTATGGATAAGCCTTTTTTTTTACAACGTTTAAGTATTAAATCAAAATTTTTGTTGATGCTATTAAGTATCGCTTTATTTTGTATCACCATCATTGGCTATCAAGGTATTAATCATGGACAAAAATCCCTAACCCGCAATATTTATAATCAACTCAGCAGCCTCCGTGATAACCGAGCCAAGCAAGTGGCGGATTACCTTAATAATAAACAACAAGAAATCGCTATGCTCTCGGATAATCTATTAATCATCGAAGCCATGAGCGCCTTTCATAGTGCGCATACTTTATTAGAAACCTATCGCAAAAACCCCTTAAATAACACCCAAAATCAAGATCTAATTAAACATTATAAAAATCAATATTTACAAAAATTTGCTGAAATCAGCCATCAACAACTGGCTTATGAAGATTATTTACCAGCCGATAGTACCACCCGCTATTTACAATATCATTACTTGGTTAAAAACCATTTTCACGAACAAGAACGCCGACTTTTCAAACGTGCCCCTGATAACAGCTATTATAGCCAAGTGCATGAGCGCTACCATAAAAACCTACTTAGTGTGGCTGATAAACTTGGTTTTGAAGATATTTTTCTCATTAAAGCCGAGGGTGAAATCCTCTACTCGGTAAATAAACGGGTTGATTTCGCTAGTGATATTTTAAGAGGGCCTTTTTATTTAAGCAGCCTTGCGCAAGTGGTGCGTGATATTAGACAGCAACCCAAAATTGGTAGTGTGCAACTGGCTGATTTTAAACCCTATGCCCCCCGTTATGGCAAAGCCAGCGCCTTTATTGCCGCGCCGATTTTTCATCAACAAAGCTTTATCGGCATCCTTGCTGCTGAACTCGATAGCAAAGCACTCGATGATATGATGACAGGTGACAAAGGCTGGCATAACGATGGTTTAGGACAAAGCGGGGAAGTGTATTTAGTCGGAGAAGATCTGCATATGCGCTCAACGTCTCGATTACTCTTAGAAGACAGCGAAAAATACCAGCAACGCCTAAAACAAATAGACACCCCAGCGGCACAATTAGCCCATATCATGAGTCTTAACAGTCCTGTGGGTTATCAACAAGTGGATACCGAAGCCAGTCGCGCTGCAATTCAAGCACAGCAAACTGGGCGAAAAATTATTTTAAATGAATACGGCGATAAGGTTTTATCCGCCTTTGCGCCTGTGAATATCTCAGGGTTAAACTGGGGTATTATTGCGCAAAAAAATGTCGCTGAAGTTGACAAACCCGTTTTAGCCTTTGAGCGCACATTGCTGATTTCAGCAGTTTTACAAGCCGCTTTTATTGCCGTGATTTCCCTTTATCTAGCTTATCGCTTTGTGCAACCTATCGGCACTTTAATCAAAGGCTTACAACGCATCAGTGCTGGCGAGAGCAAATTCAAATTACAGCTACAACGTCATGATGAATTTGCCGAACTCGCCGATGCCTTTAACGACATGACCAATAATATTAATCAACAACAAAATAAAATTGCCGAAAAAAACCAAGAAACCCAAAATTTGCTCGCCAATAGTGTCCCGAAACACCTACTCAACCGCTTTAATACGAATGCGCCCTACCTTGCCGACACCTATCACAATGTCGCGATTCTCTGTGTACATGTCAATGGACTCAATGCTGACGATATGGATATGAACCCCATATTGAATGAATGGACCATGCGCTTTTACGATTTGTGCCGTGAATTTGATACCGACAGTATGCCACCTGTTGGTAATTTATATCTTAGCGCTTGCGGCTTGAGTGTGCCCAGGCTGGATCAAGCAAAACGTAGCATCGACCTTGCCCTGGCTCTGAATCAAGAAATCAATCGCTTAAATTTACGTTATAACCTATATTTACATCTATGCATGGGTGTGCATCGTGGTGATGTGCAAGCCGGGATGTTAGGCGAACGCCCCTTTGCCTACAATATCTGGGGCGATGTGGTACAAATAGCGCAGCGTCTTAGCCTTAATACCCATAGTAATAGCATTAAAATTACTGAAGTGGTCTACAACCAACTCTTAGACAATCATGATTTTGTCGAAACCAACCCGTTGTCAGGCACTGATTTAAAACTGTGGTTGATGCAAATAGAGCGCGGACTGCAAGATGAGCATTTGTTGAATCAAAAAAATTATTGAAACCATCGCTATATTTATAGTTTTAGCAATTGCAATTCATAGGCTAATCACAAATAATGCCTCACTGAAGTACTGATGTTGCGCACTTATCGCTTGCGTAATATCTATTAATATTTTAAGTGAGCCTATGATGTTATATAAAAATACCCGTGCTGTTATTTATTGTTTATTATTTTTCCCCTTTGCTCTATTAGCCTTAGAACCCCCTGCGGTGATGTTGCCTAAGGTTTATCACAACATTAACAACATAGAGCGCTATTGGATTAGCGAAAAACTCGATGGCGTGCGGGCGCGTTGGGATGGCAAACAACTCATTTCTCGTGGCGGGCATGTGTTTATCACCCCTGAGTGGTTTACTGTAGGTTTTCCTGCCGAGACCTTAGATGGCGAATTATGGCTAGGGCGCGGGCGTTTTGCCGATACGCTCTCGATTGTACGTAAACAACAAGCCCATGAAGGCTGGCGAGCAATTAAATTTATGGTATTTGATTTGCCCGAACATCAAGGCACATTCGACCAACGCCTCCAACAACTAAAACAATTAATCAAACCAGAGCAAGCGCATATTGCCCTGATAGAACAATTCCAAGTCAAAGATAAAGCCGCCTTGATGGCAAAATTAAAAACCCTGAACAAGTTCGGGGCTGAGGGTTTGATGCTACATGCCAAAGAGGCGCTTTACCGCAGTGGGCGCAGCGGTGACTTACTGAAATTAAAAATCCACACGGAGGCTTATGGCAAAGTCGTGGGGCACAAACCGGGTAAAGGCAAATTCAAAGGCATGTTAGGGTCGCTGCGGGTAGAGATGGAAGATGGCAAGCGTTTTTCCATTGGTATTGGTTTTAGTAATCTTGAGCGTCAAAACCCGCCAGCAATTGGCAGCTTGGTGCAATATCGCCATCAAGGCTTTACTAAAAAGGGGCTGCCGCGTTTTGCGGTGTTTTTGCGGGAACGGGATGGGTTAGAGCAGTAATTGTTGCGGGACTAAGGAACATGCACAAAATAACTTCAACAACTTTTTCTGATATGCTTCCCCTTTTAAATTAAAAGCCCCAACGGGGCGACATTTATATAGCCTAGGGCAACGCCCTAGGTGATTGATGTCAATATATTTTAGCCCTGAAGGGGCGATATAACTTTCGTATTTTTATGTCGCCCCTTCAGGGCTTAATCATCATTGTTTTTCCTATCCTAGGGCGTTGCCCTAGGCTTTATAGATTACGCCCTTTCAGGGCTATCGGCGTGGCAAAGGCAGTTGCATAAATTAATTCGTGCACGTTCCTAAGTGCCCGCCTCCAACTGACAAAAAGGCGCAACCAACTGATACGACCAAGTGCTTTCCCCATGCACCAAGGTCAGCGCCCCGCCAGCACACAGCCCATTATGACGATAACGAATCACCTCATTGGTTTGAATTTGCCAGCCCTGAGGCAACTCCAAAGGCAAAGGTTTGGGGTTATTTGGATACTGTTGCAGCCATAAATCTTCGCCTTGTTGATAAGCCAAAAAGCCCAAACGGTTGAGCTGGACAATGATTTCATCGCGCTCAAAAGCCCGCTCTAAGCTGCTATAAAAGTTAGCAAAACGCGGGAAAATCAAGCCCGCCATCAAACCGATTAATGCCAATACAATCAACAGCTCCAATAAACTAAAGCCCATCGACCTGCGTGCTTGCCTTTCCCGTAACTGCCAAAACATAGTATAATCGTTCACCTTTTGCCCCTCGCATGGGCATTGTCCGTTTTATAAAGGCATGAGACTTTAATAAAAGCAGAAAATATAGCGAGTAATTTTGTGTGTGGAGCAAGGCGACGCAATGGGCGCATAGTAGATTCTATGTAACCTGAGCGACAACGCTGAGCCACACACAAAAGTGCCGCTAGAGACTGACGTTATTAAATTCTCATGCCTGCAGGATGTTACACACAGATGGCTGTGCCAACAACATCAGAGATTGAAATAACGAGGTTTAGAAATAATGAGTCATAACGCCTTGCCGGTCAAACAAGGTCTCTACGACCCCCGCAATGAACACGACGCTTGTGGTGTCGGCTTTTTGGTTAATATCAAGGGTCAAAAGAACCATGACATTGTCAGTCAAGGCTTAACCTTATTAAGCAACTTAACCCACCGTGGTGCTGTGGGTGCAGACCCGCTGGCAGGCGATGGCGCGGGTATTTTAATCCAAATCCCCGACAGCTTTTTGCGTGCCGTGACCGATTTTGAATTGCCCAGCGTTGGCGATTATGCCGTGGGTATGGTGTTCTTGCCACAAGACAATGCCGCCGCTACCACTTGCCAAGACATATTAGGCAAATATATCGAAGCCGAAGGACAAAGTGTTTTAGGTTGGCGCGATGTGCCTACCGATAACAGCAGCTTGGGCGAGGGCGTGAAAGCGGTCGAACCACAAGTTAAGCAAATTTTTATCGCTAAAAATGCTAGCATCGACAAAAATGTCTTTGAGCGCAAATTATTCGTGATTCGCAAACAAGTCGAACACGCCGCTCAAGCGGAAGGGCATGGACGCGAAAGCTTCTTTATTCCCTCCCTGTCTTCTAGCACCTTATTATATAAAGGCATGTTATTAGCCGACCAAGTTGGAGCCTATTACTCCGATTTGAACGACGAGCGTATGGTTTCCGCTTTGGCTTTGGTACATCAGCGCTTTTCTACTAACACCTTCCCAACATGGGACTTAGCGCAACCTTTCCGTATGATTGCCCACAACGGCGAAATCAACACCGTGCGCGGTAACGTCAACTGGATGGCATCACGTCGCCATACTTTAGAGTCAGGTTTATTAGGCGATGATTTAGACAAACTCTGGCCTTTAATCGACGCGGATCAATCCGATTCAGCGTGCTTTGATAATGCCTTAGAATTAATGGTCGCTGGCGGTTATTCGATGGCGCACGCGATGATGTTATTGATTCCAGAAGCCTGGGCAGGCAATCCAACCATGGATCCCAAACGCCGCGCTTTCTACGAATACAATGCAGGCTTGATGGAACCATGGGACGGCCCTGCCGCCGTGGCTTTCACCGACGGTACGCAAATCGGCGCAACCTTAGACCGTAACGGCCTGCGCCCAGCACGTTATTTAATCACCGACGATGGCTTGGTGGTCATGGCATCAGAAATGGGCGTATTGCCGATTCCTGAAGAAAAAATTGTCAAAAAATGGCGTTTACAACCGGGTAAAATGTTCCTGATTGATACCGAAAAAGGACGCATTATTGATGATGCCGAACTCAAAGCCCAATTAGCCGCTGACCATCCCTATCAAGATTGGTTAGACCAAACCCAGATCATGCTCAAAGACTTGCCAGACGAAGTCGCTTCCATGCCACCGGATCAGCAAACTTTATTAGACCAACAACAAGCCTTTGGTTACACCCAAGAAGACATCAAAAACTTCCTAGAACCGATGGCAACCCAAGGGCAAGACCCAATTGGCTCGATGGGTATCGACAGCCCTATCGCGGTTTTATCTGACCGCTCGCGTCTGCTCTACGACTATTTCAAACAAATTTTTGCCCAAGTCACCAATCCGCCGATTGACCCAATTCGTGAAGAATTGGTGATGAGTTTGGTGAGTTTGGTTGGCCCACGCCCTAACCTCTTTGGTCTCGAAAACGCTTCACCGGCGATGCGCTTGGAAGTCAGCCAGCCCGTGCTTAGCAACAGCGATTTAGAAAAAATCCGTCGCATCGAGTCGCGCACCAAAGGCGCATTCCAAACCCACACGGTTGATATTTGCTACGCCGCCGAACAAGGCGCAGACGGGATGCAAGCCGCCATCGAAGCCATTTGTGCCGATGCCGAAAAAGCCGTCAACGATGGCAACAACATTCTGATTCTCTCAGACCGTAACCTTAACGCCGATAACTTAGCCATCCCTGCACTGCTCGCCACCGCTGCCGTACACCAACATTTGGTGCGCACAGGTTTACGCACCTCCGCAGGCTTGGTCGTTGAAACGGGTGAAGTCCGCGAAGTGCAACATTTTGCCGTCCTCGCAGGCTTTGGCGCAGAAGCCGTCAACCCTTATTTAGCCTTTGATACTTTAGCAGCCAACCATCCGCAAAATGCAGAAAAAGCTTGCCAAAACTACATCAAAGCGGTCGGCAAAGGCTTACTCAAAGTCATGTCAAAAATGGGTATCTCTACCTATCAATCCTACTGTGGCGCGCAAATTTTCGATGCGGTGGGCTTGAGCCAAGATTTTGTTGATGCTTATTTCACCAACACGGCGACCACCATCGAAGGCGTGGGACTCCCAGAAGTCGCCGCCGAAACCGTGCGCCGTCATCAACTCGCCTACAGCGATGCGCCTTTATATAAAAACGCCCTCGATGTCGGCGGCGAATACGCCTACCGCGTCCGTGGTGAAGAACACATCTGGACACCAACCAGCATTGCCGACTTGCAACATGCTGTGCGTGGCAACAACCAAGAAAAATACGATGCCTTTAGCCAAGCCATCAACGAGCAAAACGAAAAATTGCTGACCCTGCGCGGCTTGCTGAAATTTAAAGGCGCGGATAAAGCCATTCCTTTAGATGAAGTGGAACCCGCGACCGAAATCGTCAAACGCTTTGCCACCGGCGCAATGTCCTTCGGCTCGATTTCTTTTGAAGCCCACACCACGCTGGCAATTGCCATGAACCGCTTGGGCGGCAAATCCAACACCGGCGAAGGCGGCGAGCTGGTCGAGCGTTTCACGCCAATGGAAAACGGCGATTCTATGCGCTCAGCGATTAAACAAATCGCCTCTGGCCGCTTTGGTGTCACCACCGAATATCTGGTTAATGCGGATGATTTACAAATCAAAATCGCTCAGGGTGCAAAACCTGGCGAAGGCGGACAATTACCAGGGCACAAAGTCGATGAAGTCATTGCCAAAGTGCGCCATTCCACCCCTGGCGTGGGCTTGATTTCTCCACCACCACATCACGATATTTACTCTATCGAAGACATTGCCCAGTTGATTCATGACCTTAAAAACGTCAACCCAGAATCGCGCGTTAGCGTCAAATTGGTCTCCGAAGTCGGTGTTGGCACAGTCGCGGCGGGCGTATCCAAAGCCCACGCCGACCACATCACCATCTCCGGTTACGATGGCGGCACAGGCGCAAGCCCCGTCACCTCGATTAAACACGCGGGTTCACCTTGGGAAATCGGCTTGGCTGAAACCCAACAAACCTTGGTACTCAACCAACTGCGCGGACGGGTTTGCGTCCAAGCCGACGGCGGTATGCGTACCGGACGCGACGTAGTCATCGCCGCACTCTTGGGCGCTGACGAAATGGGCTTTGCAACAGCGCCATTAATCGTTGAGGGCTGCATCATGATGCGTAAGTGTCACCTCAACACCTGCCCTGTCGGTGTCGCAACCCAAAACCCAGAACTCAGAAAACGCTTTACTGGCACGCCTGACCACGTCGTCAACTACTTCATGTTTGTTGCTGAAGAAGTGCGCCAAATCATGGCAGAACTGGGCTACCGCAAATTTGATGACATGGTCGGACACAGCGAAAAACTCGATATGCGTGATGCCATCGACCACTGGAAAGCCAAAGGCGTAAACTTAGCGCCCTTGTTCCACCGTCCAGATATGCCTGAAAGCGTTGCGATTGTTCACAGCGAAAGCCAAGACCACGGCCTAGACAAAGCCCTAGACCAAGACATGATCAAACAAGCCCAGCCAGCGCTAGAAAACGGCACACCGGTACAAATCGACACCCCGATACAAAACCTCAACCGCAGCTTTGGCGCAATGCTCTCTGGCGAAGTCGCCCGCCGCTATGGTCATGCAGGTTTGCCTGATGACAGCATCCACATCAAAGCCACGGGTACTGCCGGACAAAGCTTGGGCGCTTTCTTAAGTAAAGGCGTGACCATCGAGCTACACGGCGAGGGCAATGATTACGTTGGTAAAGGTTTATCCGGCGGTCGCATCGCCATCTTCCCACCCGAGCAAAGCCCAATTACTGCCGAGGACAACATTATCGTCGGTAACACCGTTTTATACGGCGCTATCACAGGCGAGTGTTACTTTAGCGGTGTCGGCGGCGAGCGTTTCGCAGTGCGTAACTCTGGCGCAACCGCTGTGGTTGAAGGCGTGGGCGACCACGGTTGCGAATACATGACCGGCGGCACCGTCATCGTCTTAGGCGATACCGGGCGCAACTTCGCTGCGGGTATGAGCGGCGGTATCGCCTATGTCTGGGATAAAAACGGCGACTTCAAAGATCGCTGTAATATGGCGCAAGTCGAGATTGAAGAAATCGGTGAGGATGAAGCCACCGACGACATCATGGCAGACCACACCCGCCACGATGCCCAACGCCTAAAAACCTTGGTTGAACAACATGTGCGGTATACTAATAGTGCGCGGGCTAAGGCTTTGTTAGATGATTGGGATAATGTTAAGTCTCAGTTTGTGAAAGTGATGCCGATTGATTATCGTCGGGCATTGTTGGAGCGGAAAGGTGAGGTTGCGCAGGCACAAGCTATAGCATAAACTTTATATCCTTTCACAATCTTTCCATGCATAAACATGCATGGGAAGAACCTCTTTTGTATTAGTAACTGATGTTACGCACTAAGCCGGTTTTTATCACAATAGTGTGATTTTCCACCTGCCTAGTGAAGCTTAGCTGTGGAGCAATGGCGGTTTTTTCTGCCGCTGCGAGACATGGAGAGGCGCTAGCCGAAGTCGAGTAGTCCGCGACTAGCCGTCATTTCAGAGCGTTGAGATAATGTCGATGTGCAGAGCACGAGGAATTATCACGCCGCGTCGAAATGTATGAGGCGTTAAGTCATGGGGGAGGGAGTAAACCATAGCAGCGCAGTGCGAAGGTCTACGGGAGACACCGGACGTGTCGGGGCAGAAGACAGCATATCAGTCTGAATCTGAGTAAGCTCTAAGGACAAAGATATCCGTGAGCGTCACGAAGCCAGTCTAATATTCCTCCCTTAAGACAGAAAAAGAAGCCTTTGCGTAACATCAGTTAGTAATATATCTTCCCTAAAATCTAAAAGATTTTTCTTAGTTTGATTCAGTTTATATTTATTGTTAGTAACTTAGGGGGAATTTGTTTCTTCTTCCTCTTTAATTGTGACTATTAACAATATTGCTCTTCTTTTCTTGTTGCTCTCTATTGACTGTTAGAACCCTACAACACTGAATGAGTGCGGGTCGCCATCGTTGATGATGGGCCACGTTTTAGCCATCCATTTTAAAAAAAGAGGACTGATGCAAAAAATAAAATGAGTTGACTTCTCTCAGGTACCCGTTTTTTTATAAAACTAACAAAAATACTTCCGCACACAAAGCTTTTATTTCCGCGCGCGAATTTATTGCTTTACGGCTTAAGCTACAATAATAAGAACAATCCGTTATCTTCCTACAGGAAAATACACCCTATCAATGTATATCATGATAAGGTTAATTGCTTTTTACATCAGAAATTTTATCAACCTGAAGATTTACCTAACGCCGATAAAAAGCTATTAAACATAGTTAAAGGGGCGGGAATATTGGTAATAGCTTAAATAAACCTTGGAGCCAGCAGGCAAAATAAAATTATTCCGGGCGATGTTGAAATACCAACAAAACTATTATATTGCTTTCCTCAACAATCATGACGATGATATTTTTTAGAAAAACCAATTATAGTATTAGCATGAGCAATACCGGGAGATAGAGCAATATAACAGGCAAGCAATATTTAAAAATTTATAAGCTCACTAGAAAATTATTATATGTACAACTACAAAAGACTGTCAATTCGTAAGCCCTAAAATCCATTTATAGAATAAATCCATCCTAAAGTTGATACCAATCTGTATATTATTTGCACTAAAGATCTGGGTATAACCCTAGTCTCACTCAGATATGGCTATATCTATAATATTAGTCTTATATAACTGTGATTATTATAGTTTCGACATACCCTCTCCTCCTTTGCACGAAAAAACAGCTTATCTCTGGGTGTTAATTTGACGTAATATGTCTTTTTTAAAAGCATATATCAAACTGAGACCTATATGATATTTACCATACATTTATTTTTCAACAATTAAAAACTAATGAAAAAATCATTTCAACTCAATCATATATATTATATTTATACGATTATATCACTAAATATCTCTAGATAATATTAAAAAATTAATGGTTTTTACTATATAAAAATAAACTGATACCAAAGTGATACTGAATCATAATTTTACCTAAGGTACTATACTTTTCATACAAATATATAAACCTAGTAAATTATTTATTAGGTTTTTTGTAGTAAACTTAGGAGGTAATTATGAACAGTAAAACAATATTTATTAATGGGAATAAATTAAAAGAACTAAGGGTAAAAAAAAATTAAGCCAAGAAGAAATGGCTGAACAAAGCCTTAAACAAAAATGTTATATATCTATTGCAACTATAAAAAGGGCAGAACTTAATCACCCTGTTTCTTTGCAAACATTAAAAAAATTATCAATATTTTTCAATGTAAATACGGATGTTTTGATAGAAGAAAATAATATAACAAAATTAAAGGAATCTGGAACTTGGAAAAAAACAACCATTAATTGGAACTTGATAGAAAGACTATCTGATTCAAATCAACATAAAAAATTGTCAAATATTTGTTTGGAATTATATTCATTATTAAATACATATGATGAAGATGAAAATATCAAAAAAATATTTCGACACGGATAAATAAAACTCAAAAAGGTAGGTTATTATGAATATTTTACTCGCAGATAATTGTGAATTAACTAAAAAATCAGTTTCATCCTTATTAAGGGAATTATTTCCTGAGTGCAAAATCTATACATGCAATAATTGGGATGAAGTAGAAAAAGAAATTAATTCGAATATAAAAAATTTTGAATTAATTTTATTAGAAATTTTTATGCCTAGCAATAAGGTATGGTATGAAATATTAGAAAAAGTTGTACGAAGATATAAATATACACCCGTATGTATTATTACAAACACAAAAGAAATAATACATATTCAAAAATCTTTTGAAGCTGGAGCAAAAGGGTATTTATTGAAAAGGGATAAAATTGGTATATTTAAAGAAAATATAAAAAAAGTATACCATGGGAAATTGTCATATCCAGAATATATATGGAAACGATCAACTTATACTAAAACTAAAGGCTCTATATTAACCACGCGTGAACAAGAGGTTTTAAGTTTGGTTGATGAAGGAGATGCAAATAAAGCTATTGCTAAAAAACTTAATCTAACTGAACATACAGTTAAACGCCATATTTATAATATTTGTGACAAACTTCATGCAAAAAATCGTGTTGAGGCTATAAAAATAGCTAGAACTCGTGCATTAATTTCTAGTTGAGTTAAATTCAGTTCAAATATTCCCACGCTTGATGTGGGAATACGCCGCTAAAATTGTACATCTGAAGTAGTTCAGATTACAACTAAAGACTATCCCCTGCCCTTTTTGTTGAATTTTCATAAAAATACATAGCCTTTATGCTTGTTTCCGTGTTTACACAAACAATCACTCCCAACAAGGAAACAAAATAATGCAACTTTATGTATTTTCTACAGATAAAAAAAATTCTGCCAAATCAATTAACGAATTGCGAATGCAAATTGAGCTATGGGTAAAAGCACAAAAACGAGAAACGACGACTCCTTGTGGACTAACCAGTAACCATATTGGGCGAATTTTTCTTGATCCTTACCTTGCAGCACCAGTACAACATGATTTTAATACCATGTTAAAAGACTATGAATGGTGTACTCGTAAAAAAGTAGCAATCCGAGATAGCCAAGGTAATTTAGAAAATCTCACTGCAATGGGAATTTCTCAAATTCTTCTCGTTAAACGTATGCGAGATTTAGGTTTAGATGTCTGGGGCACAATGCCGATGACTTGGGCTACCAATGGTTGGTCAAGTGATTCTAAAATTTGCCAAGAAATGGAAGCGATTCGTACTTCATCTGAAGGAGAATATGCCGCTATTACTGCTGAAACGATTCGCAAACATGCTGACCATGGTATTAATATCCTTATTACTTCACCACAAACAGCGAAGGTAATTAGCAAGTATATTTGCGAGGCACAATTAGTCGATCTAAAATCTTGCCCCACTCCCAGTAAGGAAGCCCCTTTATTAGAACAAATTTATCAAGACCTGATTTTACAATCAGCCTATGATGATACCAATAAAGGTAAAACTTTTGTCATTGAACACATGGATGAAAAATGTAACATTTCATGGCCATCAAGCAAACCAGAAGATGTTAAATCCTGGAGCGAATCTTGGAAAAAAGCTATTCCTAAATCAGAGGGCAAAGATTGTAATGTTATGCTTAATGATAATGTGATTAAAAACTTGAAAAAAATAGCAGATTGCTGGATACCTAATAAAAAGGAGGATAATGAAAAAAATTCTAATCCAACTTAAATAAATTTATTATATCTGGTTAGTTTAAATTCTGCCAGATATAATAAAAAATATTCTTCATAACTCTTGCTATTTATCCTTTATATTTCCGCATATTTTTCTTATTACATACATTTATACCATCTTCAATATCACCTATCGAGTATTCCCGTAATTTTTTTATTAATCCATTACTTTTATTATGATTATTTATAATAATATTTAAACAGTTTGTTCTTGGTTATAAAAATATTAAAATAAATGAATTTTAAGTAACTTTATTTTTAATAAATTACTACGAAAGTTGTAAGTTTATTACTTATGATGAATGCATTAAAAATATATAAAGTTTATTATGTACCCATCACAAACAAATTGTGATTTTAATCATCAACAAGAGGAATTATGATGACTGATAAATATACGTTAAGTGTAATGAATGATTCAACTCAAGCTGGCAGCTTTTGCATTTATCAAGAATTGCCAGATACCAATATCGGTAATATTACCACATTGGCATGGCTTGCTAAAGCAGCTCACCCAACCACCCGTCTAGATTTTGAATGGGGTTTAGATTATGACTTTGTTTGGGCAAAAACCACACAATTGCGCCCAGGCACTGTGGTTAAAACTAGCCAGGCATGGGATGCTAATTTAAGCACTACTAACCAAGTTGACTTTGATTATACCAATGGCGCTTATACGTTCGCTAACCAATCTCAAGGCGGTTATGAAGGTAATTTATATATCAATCAAACTCAACGAGTACGCACAGCTGAGGCATCAGTTGGGATTGGTATGTCTGGCAAAGGCTCCTTTTTAGTTGAGTCTCAACCTAATATGAAAATTGTTTTAACCCCTAAACCCACATACTGGTTAGTTTTTGGTCAATTCAAAGAAGGAGAAGTACTAGATATTTCTAAAGTGACAAAAACTGCTTGTAAATTAGAATTCAAAGGTACAAACAATATGAATGTTGTCTTAAAGTCAGATAATACTTGGGAAACCAAATAATCATAATGTTTTTAGCACTATATTTATCATAATTTAAATGTAGTGCTAATATTTTTTTAATTTTATTTATCTAATAGATAAAGGAAATAAAATGTCTGATAAATATACGTTGAGTGTACTCAATGACTCCACTCAAACGGGTAATTTTTGTATTTACCAAGAAGACCCAGATACTAATATCGGTAATATTATTACCTTAGCATGGTTAGCTAAGCCAGCCCACCCAACGACACTTTTAGAGTTTGAATGGGAATTGGATTATAACTTTGCTTGGACCAAGCAAACTGAATTACGACCAGGGTCTATTGTCAATACTAGTCAAGCATGGGATGCTAATTTAAGCACCCAAAATCAAGTAGATTTTGACTTAGTAAATGGGGCTTATACTTTCTTAAACCCAGGTCAAGGGGGGTATGAAGGGAACTTATATATCAATCAATCTCAACGGGTACAAACGAAAGAAGCCTATGTCGGTATTGGTATGTCTGGCAAGGGAACTTTTTTAGTTGAGTCCCAACCTAATATGAAAATGGTAATGACTCCAAAACCAACTTATTGGTTAGTTTTTGGCAATTACCAAGAAGGGCAAGTATTAGATCGTTCTTCAATGACGGATACAGCTTGTAAACTAGAATTTAAAGGAACAACTAGCGAAAATGTTGTACTAAAACCTGATAATACTTGGGAAATTAAATAGAATAAATAATAAAAATGAAATGAATTTTTTAAAAAAATATTTGTTTCATTTTTATTTGAATATCTATTTTTAATAAAAGGATAATTAAATATGTCAAATATAATTACTAAAAAAGTGGTATTAGAAATAATTTCCCATGAAGCGATTGTTCGCGAAGCTTACAAAGATAGCAAAGGCATTTGGACTTGGGGCATAGGTGTAACTAATGAGTCTGGTTATACTATTTTTCCAAGATATAAAGATAAACCTCAATCAATAACAAAATGTCTAGAAATTTTTAAGTGGTTATTAGAAAAAAAATACGTGCCTAAAGTTGAATCTGCCTTTCAGGGAGTAGAGCTTACGGAAGAACAATTTGCAGCAGCACTATCTTTTCAATACAACACTGGTCGCATTACTTCAGCCGGATGGGTTAAAAGTTTTGTGCAAGGAGACTATGAACTGGCCTACCGAAAAATAATGGAATGGAGACGACCACCAGAAATAATCCCAAGACGAGAAAAAGAAAGAGATTTATTTTTTAAAAGCATATGGTCTCATACGGGCACAGTCACTGAATATATGTTGAAAAAACCCAGTTATACACCGGATTGGTCAAGTGCTAAAAAATTAGATATTGTCAATGAAATAGATGAAATTTTTAATTCATCAGATATAGAAAAGGCAGAGAAGGATGATACTAAAGAGTCCCTGGTAGATAATCGTCCCAAAAATGAGGCTAAAAATATCACTTTAATAGGAGATAATCCTAACTATCAAGCTTGATTAATAATATTAAAAACTAGAAATACATCTAGTTTTTAATAAAACTATAACTTAGTAGTTAAACTTTTATATTTAAGACAAAATAAAATTATAAGTATTATAAAGTATCATTATACAATGTATTAAAAATATTAACATATAAGTATGATGTTATTTTTCTTGATAATTTTACCTTATAAACAATATTTCTATAAACTGGAGTTATTTCATGTCAAATAGTTATTTTATTTGGTTTAGCGGAACCTCAGAAAAAGCAAGCCAATATGAAAAACTGACCCAATGGTCTAAATTATTTAAAAAATACTACTTATTTGATGGGTGGGGATGTGAACCTTTTACCAATACTCGAGCTTTCTTGCCAGGAAAATCTACTATATCTCATATAGAAGGAGTTAAATATAATGAACAGAATTTAAAAAAAATTAACACGTTTATGAGAGAAAAACTACGAGAAATTGATCATGACCTTGCTAATAATGATGTGAATGAACTTGTGGTAGGTGGTTTCAGTAGAGGTTCTGCCGTTATGGTTCCTTTCTTTTTAAAAAAAATAAATGAAATTCTCACAAAAACTACTAGTAAGAATTTTAATAGTAAAAGGGTTGTTAATCTTACTATTTTTCTAGTTGACCCTGTGACGGGGTCAGAAAATAAACCTTGGTATCTTAAAAATCACTCAACAAACACTTTAAGTAAATTAAATATTAAAAGCAATCGTGATAAAGAAAAACTAATACAAGAATTACAGGTAAAGGGGTTTAATCCACGCATTGTCTTCCTTTCTTCCGGATATGACCGAAGAGATTGCTTTATTTTAGATAATTCCTTCATGGAAATTGACAATTGTCATTATGTGTCAGCTCATCTCGGTGTGGGACACAATGCGATTACTAATCAAGGATATTCTGAATATAAATTAGCTAAAAAACTCAATCTAGTCCAAGGAAAAAAATATAATGAAAATGATGAGGGGGAATTCGACAAAAGAAAATACCTCCCTCAGTTGCAAAATCTTAAAAATTTATGTCATACCTCAAAAATAACAGATACCGTTTTTATTCCTCTTTTAAATATACTCGCACAATCTGAACCAAGAGAAGAAGATGTAAAGGTTATTGAGGATCATATTGCCATGCTACATAAGAAAACTTCAAAGTACCTTAACTTCTGTTTCGATAAAAGAATTAGACTTACATGGTGGGCAGAAAATAAACAATATGTGGTGCACGATAACAGCCTAGAACATATGATTCGATTTTATCATCCATTACAAAAAACTATTCAAAGGTCAATAATTGATTCACGGTTAAAAACCGTTAATATAAAAGATTAACAATGTACAACGAAAGTATCAAGATAACAACTAATGGCTAATTACCCTATTTAAAATAACAAGGTAATATAAACTCATCATTTTAAGGGTAGAAAAAATGAATGGAAAAACTGCTCTTTAGGATGAGGGGTAGAGTGGTTTAGACACTTTTATCAATGTCTAAACCTGTTCTGGTAAGGCGACAGTTATAACGCAGGTTTAATGATAGGAGAAAGGGAAATGATAAGATGGATTTTGAGTGATACAACAGAAAATGGAGAGGGTATATATACCTATAAAAAATACCCGAATATTCAGATTACAGCCGTAAAAAATAATATATCAATTGCTATTGCAACTAAAACGTTTATGAGCGGAGGTAAAGTACATTATTCGCCAGAAAATGGATTCATAGGTAGCCCTAATCAATTGAATAGAAATCAATTGAAAGAAGCTTATGAAGACTATGAAGATGAAGTTAATAAATTATTGAATATTTAAAAAAAGACTAACTATATACAACCAAAGTAACAAAACCACAACTAATTACTAATTACAATAGTTAAAACAACAAGGTAATATAAAAACCCATCGTTTAGAGAGCGGTAACAGCAAATAAAGCAACTGCCCTTTGAGATTTTAGACAACATGAGACACAGAGCCAGAAAAGACCATGAACAACAACATGACGCTTATTAACCGCATCACTGCAGCAGAGAATATGCAAGCGGCTTGGCAATGGTTGGAAAGTCGCCGCAAAGACAGTCATTACAATAATGATTACTGGCATTTGCGTCACCCCGCCAAGCGCTCGAGCCTGTCATCATTGAGCAACTGCGCACAGGGACTTATTGTTTTAGCCCCTGTAAACAATACGATGGTGCTTTAGTGTGGTCGGCACAAGACAGTTTGGTGTTAAAAGCCATGGCGATAGTGTTAAGCGACTATCTCGCCCCAGCATTAAGTCGGCGCTGTTTCCATATTGCAGGCAATGGGGGCGCAAAGGGCTGCGTCAATGCGGTGAGCAAAAGGGTTGAAAACTACCGCTTTGTTTGTCGGAGTGATGTGAACTCCTATTACGCCACCATCAACCACCGGATTTTAACCAAGCAGTTACGGGACTTGATTCCTTGTGAGACGGTGTTGAACTTGTTAAGCCGGATGCTAGAGCGACTCGATGATGTCTATGGCGTTTATCATCACGCCGATATAGGCATCACCAAAGGCAATCCAATATCGCCTTTATTAGGGGCGGTGTATTTACAAATATTGGATAAAGAACTGGGTCAATATTGCAAAGACCATGACTTGTTTTATGGGCGCTTTATGGATGATTGGGTGATTTTGTGCAAGACACGGAACCAATTGCGCACCGGGGTGCGAATAATGAATCGGGTGCTAGAAAAGGTCGAAATGACCAAACACCCGTATAAAACCTTTATCGGACGCATCAAAGACTCGGGGTTTGACTTCCTCGGTTATCGTATCGGTAACAAATTCAAAAAAGGGCTAAGTATAGCTTGGACAACTTGGGCTAACCATCAAGGCAAACTGCGCCAGCTTTATGAGCAAGGTGTCTCGGAAACAGACATTGGGCAGTATGTGAAACGGTGGAAGCGCTGGGTTCGGAGTGGGGTTGAGGGGATTGATCGGTGGGATGAGGATTGTGGTAGTGGATGCTTTATGGGTGTCTACTAAATCATCAAGGCAAACTGCGCCAGCTTTATGAGCAAGGTGTCTCGGAAACGGACATTGGGCAGTATGTGAAACGGTGGAAGCGCTGGGTTCGGAGTGGGGTTGAGGGGATTGAACGGTGGGATGAGGATTGGGGTAGTGGATGCTCTTTTATGGGTGTCTACTAAATCCTTCTCTACTATCAAGAGAAAGTTCGCAAGCTTTATGAACAACAGACCTCGGGTACAGTATGTGACTCGGCGGAGGCGCTGGGTTCGGTGTGGGGTTGAGAGGATTGAGGGCTGGGAGAAAAGGGGGATTTTGGGGGCACTTTTATGGGTGTCTGAAAAATTAGATAAATTATTCTGATAAATTATCTCTAACTATCACATAACTCTTCAACTAACTCAGATATATTCAGGAAAAGGAAAAAATATGCCAAAGGTAAACGAAGAAGATCCCAAGTCCTATGAAGAATTGGGGGAAACTAAAGTGATGATTAAGATGCATGAGACACTCCATGAAATCAGTACATTACTTATGGAATTAACTGGAGAACCTGACGAGGAAGAAAAACCACCGTCGCTAATACGGGCAATTGCGGAAAATCAAAAATCATACACGATGCTGAACATACTGGTCGACAAAACTAATAAAGTGAGGGAACAGAATGATATTGTGAAAAAATTATACAAAAAAGATGCTATTATTTTTGATTTGATGAATACATTACATACACGGAATCAAAAAGAATTTGAACCAAGTCAACTAAAAAAGAAAAAAAGCGAAAAAGGAGAAGTTGAAACTAGAGAAGACATCATAAAAGAAAAAGCAACAACTGCCTATATAACGAAAACTTTAATACTATATGGGGAACAACTTGAAAGTAATATGAGAGTGGCGGTCGATACCGTAAAAAAAATCGAACAGTACATTCAAGTAAAAAACCAAAAGAAACGAAATCGTGGGGAAATCGATGAACAGCGACATTACACAAAAATGACTCATGCTTTACACACTGAAAATAATCAAAATGATGAGATGGACGATACATCCTTTATACTTAAACTACTTAAACGTAATCTGGGACCAAACCTTCATGGAATACTCGATAGCGAGAGGATGATTCAAAGGATGAAGGCGCGTGATAAATATCTAGCGGGCGTTCTACTTCAATATGGGCTCTTTCAAAATGAGCAAGTAAACTCGAAACTGAGTAATTACGGATTCATTGATATACTCTATTCACAAGCGAAAAACTTAATCCCAGCAATGCTTAGAAATGTTATGGTCGATGCTAAAAAGAATAATCAATGCACACACTATACTATATATAACCCGGATTTTTACTTTAATTTTGGAGTAGCTGCTGCTGCTGGAATTACTGGGTACATGGCACGTGACATGTATCTAAACAAAGATATGAAACACCAAAAAGGAACTCTGGCGAATTCATTTCTTATGGCGACGATGCGGGTCTTTTCCACTTTCGCTATTGGCGTGGCAGGGGGGATGCTCTTATCCAAAATGCAACCCAATAATAACAAAATATTTAATAATCAATACTCAAAAACTTACTGGAAAACGCGACATATGTTCATTGGAATAGCTGGGTTGATGACATATCTCTTAGAGATATCTTTGCATTTGCGGGGGTTTTATATCGAAGAGGAATCTGAACTAAAAGATACGAGCTATCATAAATCATGGTTTGAAGATAGTCTTTTAATTGCTAAAATTGTGATTGATACACTGATCTTCCTAATTACAACTGCTTCTTTGCTTTACCATCTGACTGGGAGGGCCACTCTGTACGGGAAGAAGAAACTTTTAGAAATTGATCACCTGTTGACCGAGATTGAAAAAGTAAATCTTACGAATACTGCTCTAGCGGACAATGAGCAGTGCGGTGAAAAAGAGGTGGAGCTCATGCGAAACATTGGGGGTGAAGATGGGGTGAACAAAGCTGGGGTAGAACTTTTCAAGGACAATGAG
>JADGDE010000001.1:348506-1202140 GCA_016745035.1 Thiotrichales bacterium | reverse complement strand
AAAAAATAAAGTATCTATGGAGATGCAATGACCTCATGAATAGTATAGTAATAAATAGGACACCCATAAAATAGACTGGGGGTGAAGATGGGGTGAACAAAGCTGGGGTAGAACTTTTCAAGGACAATGAGAAAAAATAAAGTATCTATGGAGATGCAATGACCTCATGAATAGTATAGTAATAAATAGGACACCCATAAAATAGACTTCTCTCTACGATTCCGGTAGACTCAAACTTTAGTGCTAGAGTCTAAGGGAAAAGTAGGAGGAGTCATGACCGATGCAAGACAGTCGCAAATAAGGCAAAAGAGAAACACCTATTATCATGTGGTGAGTCGTGCCGTTCGTCGTGCTTGGCTTTATGGGGAGGATGTCGCTACTGGGCGGGATTATTCTCATAGAAAACAATGGATTGTTGACCGTGTTGATTTACTTAGCAAAAACTTCGCTGTGGATATTTGTGCTTATGCGGTGATGAGTAATCATTATCATTTGGTCTTGCATCTGGATTATGAGCGTAGCTTAACATGGTCTGCTGAGGAGGTCGTTTTGCGTTGGTGGAAAATTTTTACCCCTAAATGGTTAAAAACAGACCCCGAAGCTGAAAACAAAAATTTTCATCTCAAACGCTTAGCCAGCGATGAGGCACAAGTTGCTCTCTGGCGGGAGCGGTTGGCTGATTTAAGTTGGTTTATGCGCTGTTTAAATGAGCCGATTGCTCGGATGGCAAATAAGGAGGATGGGTGTAAAGGGCGTTTTTGGGAAGGGCGATTTAAGTCGCAGTTATTGCTCGATAATGCCGCTTTACTCACTTGTATGGCTTATGTGGATTTGAATCCTGTCCGTGCACAAATGGCACCGACACCCGAAGAGTCGGATTATACCTCCATTGCTGCACGAATTGAGGAAAAACAGCAAGTTGACCATAAACACAACACTGTGACTTTAGTTCCTTTTGCCGGGAATTATAAAGAGCGTTTACATAAAAAACTCGATGATTCAGCACTTTTATGTTTGCCAATAGAACAAGACGAATATCTTAAATTAGTCGATTGGACAGGGCGACAAATTAAAGAAGGGAAACGGGGTGCTATTCCTTCTCATCTTGCACCGATTCTACAACGCTTAGAAATCAATGATAATGCATGGGTTGAGGGTGTTGAGCACTTTGGTCGGCATTTTTATCAGGTAATTGGTTTAATTCGACATATGATGACCGAGAGAATTGAGCAAGGGAAGCGCTGGTTTAAAGGGCAACAAGCAATAAAAAAACTGTTTCAATAGCTAAAAATCCAAGTAATTTCCTCTCTGTAGCCAAAAACTGATGAGGCTATGGATTATTTTGTTTTAAATATCTGATGTTACGCAAAGGCATTCTCAATGCTCCAAAAGGCAAAAAAATCACCATTACTGCACGGCTAAGCTTCGCTATACAGGTAAAAAACTTGAATAATGAGGCTAAAAAACAATCAGTGCGTCATTTCAGTATTTAAGAAAAGGGCAGTTTGTCACTGGGATTACATAATCAGCTTTAAGCCGACTAATAAGGTCATGACTTCAAACAAGCGCTTGATCCAACGATTGCCTTTTAATATGGCTAAGTGTGCGCCAAGATAGCCACCCAAAGCCGAGGCGAGCAATAACACAGGGATCCACTCCCAATAGATTTTTCCGAGTAAACCCAAGGTTAGCGCGCCACTGCCGTTCCAGAAAAAGCCAACTAAAACTAAGGTGTGGGCGATGGCGCGGCGATAATCAAAACCAAACCAACGAATCAGCCATAGGGTGACAAACAAACCTGTACCCGAGGTTAAAGAGCCGTTTAAACCACCAATAACAAATAATACTAAGCCGCCAATCACATAGCCTTGCATATGCCGTTGTTTGGGCTGGTGTACTTGCCCCAGTTCAGGTTGCCAGAAAGAATATAAACCCAGTGCGATGGTTAAAATCCCTAGGCTGATTTCAGCGGCACGGTCGGGGACATAAACAATCAAATTAGCGCCCAGAATTACGCCCGGAATACCGCAGGCTAAAACCAAAGCGCTAAGTTTGAATTGTAATTTGTCCTCGCGTAAATAACGCACACTCGCGCCAACGCCTAAAGCCACGCTGGCGACTTTATGGGTGGCTAAGGCGATACTGAAAGGTAGTCCTAAAAAAATGATAATCGGCAGTTGTAACAAGCCTGCACCGCCGCCTGCAAAGGCGGAAAAGGTATTCGCCACCAGTGAGACGGCGAATAAACTCAGTTGTTCAAGCCACATAAAAAGGCCTAGCGGGCTTGATTACGGCAAACGTATTGGCGTTGGCGCACGGCTTCATATAGACAAATCCCCGCTGTTACCGAGACATTTAGGCTACTGACTTCACCGTGCATGGGCAAATAGCCGAGATAATCACAATATTCGCGGCTCAAACGTCGCAAGCCTTTTTCTTCTGCGCCCATTACCAAAGCCAGTGGCACATTTAAGTCGCATTCAAAAAAAGCCTGTGTTGCCTCGCCTGCCAAACCAATGGTGCAAACCCCAGACTTTTGCAGACTTTGTAAGCAGCGGGATAAATTGGTCACTGAGACCAATGGTATACGGCTCGCAGCACCGCTGGCGGTTTTTTGCGCTGTGGGAGTCAGTTGGGCTGAGCGGTTTTTGGGAATAATCACCGCGTCTACGCCAGCAGCATCGGCACTGCGTAAACACGCGCCGAGGTTATGCGGGTCTTGCACGCCATCGAGGACTAAAAATAAAGTTTGTTGTCCGCGTTTAGCTAAAATATCTTGTAAAAACTGTTCGTCATACGGTTTGGCGGGGCGGCAACGGGCGACAATGCCTTGATGGACGGCAAATTCGCTGAGTTTGTCCAAGGTGCGTTTGGGCGCAGGATGAATGGCAATGCCTTGTTTTTTTGCCATTTGGGTGAGTTTATTCAAACGCTTATCACCGCGATGGTCTTGTATCCACATTTCTAACACCCGTTCTGGCTCATGTTCTAATAAGCTGCTTAGGGTATGGATACCAAACAATAAAGGCGTAGTATTTTTGTTTTTCATTTTACTCATTCAAGTGACCGACAGTAGAAGGCGAATTGTAGTGCAGCATTTTATGTCATTAAAGTGATGTTACGCAAAGGCTTCTTTTTGGCTTTGTAAGCCAAAAAACCGCCATTGCTCCACGGCTACATCACTAGGCAGGTGGAAAACCACCCTATTGTGATAAAAACGGGCTTAGTGCCTGACATCAGTCAGTTAGCGATATTTTCTAACGTCGCCCCGAGTCAGCTAAAATCCGTCCTTTTTCCAGAACGATGACCCGCTTTTGCATTTGTGCGATTAAGTCTAGCGCGTGAGAGACGATTAAGACCGTAACCCCGACTTGGTTAAATTCTTCAAACAAGCGCATGACTTCCAAAGCTAAGCCGGGGTCAAGGTTGCCTGTGGGTTCGTCAGCCAGCAATAACGGCGGTTTATTGACCACCGCGCGGGCAATGCCGACCCGTTGTTGTTGCCCACCGGAGAGAGTAATCGGATAACTTTTCTCTTTACTCAGCAGCCCGACTTTATCCAAAGCAGCGCGCACGCGCTTTTTGACTTCATGATGATGATACCCAGAGACAATCAAAGGTAGAGCAACATTTTCAAACACGGTTCTATCAAACAATAAATGGTGATTTTGAAACACCACACCCATGCGGCGGCGCAAATAAGGGATTTTATGATTCGGAAAGCGCAATAAGTTTTGTCCGTGAACAAACACTTGTCCGCCAGAGCTGCGCTCCAGCAAGGTAATCAAGCGCAATAAGGTACTTTTGCCCGCGCCCGAGTGTCCGGTTAAAAACACCATTTCGCCTTGCTGAATTTGAAAACTGATTTGCGCCAGCGCCTCGTAGCCTCCGGGATAACGCTTGCTGACTTTATCAAAAAGAATCATTGTAATAACTGTATCTCAGAATAATCACTATCACCTTGATCACTGTGGGCTTGAATGGCGACATACAGTGCCAAGCCCGCAGGCAGTGTCGCACTGAACTGTGTTTGCGCATCCATCGCCACCGATGCTATCGGCGTTGCTTGGGGATAAGGCGCATAAAATAAGGTGTAGCGTTTGGCATAGGGCGCATACCATTGTAATCTCACCTGATCTGCTTGTTTGCTGATAGACAATTGCGGTTTTTCTGGGCGTTGATTGGCTATCATCAGCTTAGATAATAAACGAATATACGGCGCTTGATAAGTAATCGAATTCTCGGTGAGCTTGTAAGCGGCATCATCTACCGTGTTCCACGAGGTATAGCGCTTGGTAATCGGTTGGTTTTGCAGCAAATAGCGCGATTTTTCAATATCGTTAATAAATACCTTATCACTTTCGTAACTGGCATTCACGCCACCAACCAGAAAACCGGGAACTGGCCCTTGGCTGTCGCTAAAGCTATCCCATTGCGAGCCATCGCGAAACCACAAATGATACATTTCCTGCACCGAGTTATCCGCGCCAAAGGTTTCCATATTCGATAAATAAACCAAATCCAAAGGGTTCAAACCGTGTAAGTAATGCAAATGCCGCGCACCTAAATTGCGATAAGTCAGATAATCTGCTTGTGGCTGGGCATGGAGCTGGTTTAAGCCCATTAAAATATTGCCCGCTTGCGCTTGGCTGCGGTTACTGCCCCAAGCGTAATAATTGATAAACGCCCGATAGGCTTCCCAATTCTGTCCCGCCTTATACACCGGGTTATAATAGCCGTCTTTCGCCGCCAAACTACGGGCATAAATACCGCGAATTTTCTCAGCAAAAGGGCTGCTGGGTTCAAAACGCAGATAATATAACAAGGCATTTTGAAACGGCACTTCCTCGCCCTCAAAGCGCAGCGCCTCTTCGGTGAAAAAAATCCACTCTTGTATCGCCGTTTGCATGACAAAATCTAAATAGTCTTTTTCGCCAGTGCGTAAATACAAATATAGGGCGCTGGCAATTAAATTGCCGCGTTGGCGTTGCTCGGAATCTTCGGCATCGGTACTCATAAAACCAGCGTTGTCATAATATGAGGGTAATTTATCGAGATTATTAATAATCCATGCCCAACCTGTAAGCGCAGCGTTGGTGAGCTGGTTGGTATAAGCCCGTTGTTCAGGGAAAGCATCAAACACAATCGCCGCGTGTGCCAGCGCCCCAACAGCGGATAAACTCGCCGACATAGTCGCGGGGGCATAACGGCGTTTTACCGTGTCCGAGCTTGGCGGTGTACCAATGCCTTCCCACGTAATCGACGAGACCTTATGCAAAAATGCCCCGGAGTCGGTTTGCATCCGCAGCAGCCAATCCAGCTCCCATTTGATTTCGTCTAATATATCCGGCAGCCCATTGCCCGACTCCGGCCATTGCCAATCATCGCCCCAAATCAAGGGGTTTTCTTCATAGGCAAACAACAATTCATGCACGGCATTATCGGCATAATTGACGTATTTATTATAATCGCCCGCATCATACCAACCACCGGATAAATCGCGACTGGTGCTGGGGTCACTTTGCTCGGGGTCATCGGGGGTGATTAAACGGCAATCGGTATCTTGCTCGGCATGTTGATGACTAGCAGCATCAAGCCACGGCGCGGTGGCAAACGGCGCGACTTTTTCATGGTTGGCGCGTTGATAAAAAAACGTCCGTAAAGCTTGCTTTAACACAGGCGTATAGACATCCCAATCAATGCGGAAGTTTTTTGAAAAGCGGTCATTTTTCTGATCATACAAATAATACAGCCCTTCGGCGGTAACACTAGAGAAATCAAAATACCAGACTTTATCCCCCGACATGACATCGGTATCGCCTTGTTGCCAAACGGCTAAAGGCGCGCTATAGATAAGCTGATGATCGCCCTCGCGGCGCAATTGATACACGGTATCGGGGCTAAAACTTTGATCGCGATTAAAGCCCTGTTCTGGGCTGCTGATAATCGCGATTTTTTCCGCATCAGGTAAATAACCAAATTGATCGACTTTCATGCGCTCATCGTAAAAGGCATGAACGGAGGAGGAAATATAGAATAATAAAGGGATAAATAATTTCATAACAGGGCGCTGTTTTTTAGATGTTAATAGGGTTAGAGTTAATACTTGATATGTCGAAAATATGAGGAAATTTTGACACGTTTTGATGTTGTGTCGATTGTATCAACATATAAATATGATATGTCGACAATTTTCTAAAAAAATTGACCTGTTTTTTAGACACACGATGACATTTAGAATGGTGTTTTTTCGTGATTGTTTGATGTTATACAAAGGCTTCTTTTTGGCTTAAAACAGCTAAAAAACCGCCATTGTTGCACAGCTAAGATTCACTATGCAGGTAAACAAACGATCAAGTTATTATTGCTTTTTAAAGCTTGTTATACTGCTCCATTATTAAACCAAAACAAGCATCATCTCATGAAAACGGCTGCCCTCTTATCATTTTTTACCTGCCTAAGCGTTATCGCTATGAATACGTTGCAAGCCGCATCGACGCCGCGTTCTTTGTTAAAAATGAATTTAGCCGAGTTATTGGATGTAGAAATTAAATCGGCATCGGGGATTGAAGAGAGTCTGCGCGATGCGCCAGCGGCTATTTTGGTGATTAGCGCCAAAGATATAAAACGCCGTGGATATACCAGTCTTGATCAAATTTTTGCTGATTTACCGGGGTTCGATAGCATCAACGCTGGTGGCACACAGCATTTAATCGCTTATCAACGCGGCTATCGTACGCCTTTTATGCAGCGCACCTTGTTTATGATTAATGGTATTACCGATAACCATTTATGGACGCATGGCTCGGTGATGTCGCGTCAATATCCCTTATCAGGCATTGAACGTATTGAAGTGCTTTATGGTCCGACCAGTGCCGTCTATGGCCCTAATGCTTTTTTGGGCATCGTTAATATCATTACCAAAAATGCTAAAGCGCTGAAAAATAAACAACATCAAGGGGAAATTAATCTTGAGTTGGGCAGTTATCAATCACGCGGCATTGATGCCAGTGTTCAAGGGCGGCAAGATGATTGGCATTATCACTTTTCCGCTAAAGGTTTTGTCAGTGATGAAGCTAGCGAGGATGATTATGCCCCGTGGGGATTTTTAGGCGGCAATTGGCTAGAAAATCGCGATGTTTGGGGCGCGGTGTTGGATGAATCCCATGAAGGGGTGTCTTATGGTGAATTTCATGATCCAACCGAAGATTGGGGAGTGCTGGGTGAAGTTGGTTTTAAGGATTTAAAACTAGGGCTGATTGCATGGCAAAGTAATGAAGGCTATGGTCCTTATTATAGTGCAGACCACGCCCAACCTAATGCTTTCTGGCGACACAGTTCTTTGCAAGCCTATTTGCAACATGACTGGGATGCGAGTGAGCAACTGAATATCAAAACCTTGGCGCTACACCGCCAAAACCAGCTTTGGGGTGAATGGCTTGAGGCAAGCGTTGACGGGGATAATGAGCAATATTCCTATTTAAGCCAATCGGACTGGAATTCCCAAAGCGATAGTTGGTTGTTTAAACAAGATTATGATTATCAATTATCTGAACGTTGGCGTTTTACCGGCGGTATCAAATATGAAAAAAAAACCCTGACCAAGGCTTATGATTTATGCTCCTATTGGACAGGGGCTTATTGCTCTACCGATACGGGCGACACCGGCGCTTATGGGCAAGGGGCTGGGATCTTTCACAGCACCGACCCCGTTATGACCGTCGCCCCCGGCACACTAGCAAATGTCCCTGAAGATAATTTAGCCCATACCCGTGATATTGGTGTGTATGTACAAGCCTTATGGCAATATAAAGACTGGCATCTTGCCTCTGGTTTACGCTATGACCGCAATAGCATGTATGGCAGCACAATCAACCCAAGGCTATCAGCGATTTACAGATGGTCTAATAAAACCACATTTAAATTACTATATGGCGAAGCTTTCCAAGAACCCTCGCCCTTGCAATTGTGGGGTGGTTGGATAGGTCGGGCAGGCAATCCTGATTTACAGCCAGAAAATGCCAAAAACCTTGAATTTATTTGGCTTTATCAAGGCGAGCATTGGTTGCATGATGTGTCCTTATTCTCCGCCCGTTATAGCAATGTGATCAAAGAAGAGGCAGAAAATGCTGGAGATCGCCATGTGTGGGGGCTTGAATATCGCGGGCATTTTGCCTATCCAAACTTTATCGACAATGCGCCGGATATTAACGGCTATATCTACTACAGCTATACTCGCAGCCAAAGCAGTATTCATTATGATCATGACAATGCTCAGTGGTTAGAAGGGGAAGCGAATTTGGGCGATATTGCCCCACATAAAATCAATTTGGGCTTAGAAATTCCCTTTAATCGCCATTGGCACGCCTATTTACGCGCCAATTATGTCAGCAAACGTGAATTATATTTGCGTAATCCACTGCGAAACCAAGGGCGCAAAGCTGATGCTTATGCGGTATTTCATTTAGCCTTAGGCTATCAGAAAAAACCTTGGGGATTGAGTTTTAGAATCAATAATTTGTTTAACAACGAATATTATCAGCCAGGTGTTGAGCAAGCTGATTCGGGTGATGATTTTAGCCAACGGGCTTTAGGGTTTCGTAATTCGCTCATTCCCCAGCCAAAACGCAGTTATTGGCTCCGACTCAATTGGTCTTGGGATTAACCCAGTTTTATTAACTGATGTTACGCAAAGGCTCCTTTAAAACTGGCTTAGTGCCTCACATCAGTTATTTAGAGTCTGTGCGAAATTCAAGGTGTTAAATTTCGCATAGACTCTTAAAAATCTCTATCCCAGTCTTTTCCATAACCTAGTTTAGCCGTTAAGTTATCATCATTTCTAAACTGACCATCTAAAGAAGGGCAAGATGTTGCGTATGAGAGGCTACTAAAAAAGCTCAGTAGCAAAATTAAAATTGGATAGCGTATTATTATCTCCAATGGGTGTTAAAAAAAATAGAAATTATTCGGTGGGCAAAAAGCCCACCATCAAAGGGTTAATAATGTAGTTGAGTAACACTGAAGGTGAGTGTTCCACTTTGTTGTTGTAACTCAACGGCATATTCTCTGCTCACGCCTTGTACCGTAACACAGGGGAGAGATAACTTACCTGTGCTTGGGGTATAGGTGGCTAAACACGCATCACGGAAATTGTGTTGAGGTAAATTAAGTGGGTCTACTTTGAATTTCAGATTGGGTTTTAACTGGTTCAGCGTCACTTCTAGAATTTGTGAGCTGCCTAGTACACTTATTTGCACACAAGGAAGATATAAACGTCCATCTAAGCTGTATTGAGCTTTGCAATTTGGTGGTGGTGGTGGAACTGAGGAAGTAACATAGACTTTTTTCTGTGCTTGGGAGGTTGCACCTTTGTCATCAGTTACCGTGAGCGTGATTAAATGCTCCCCAGACTTTTGAAAATTAAATTGTGCGGTTTGTCCATCAGAGGTTTGACCGTCTGAGGTGTGCCATTGATATTGGGCAATAGTGCCATCGGTGTCACTGGCATAACTGGCATCAACAGAAAAGCTTTGTTGTGATTGAGATACTGAAAAAACTGCAAATGGTAAATGATTAAATTCATTTTTGGTTAAAGTGTGAATTTTTTTAATTTCTTCATCACTTAATGTTCGGTTATAAATGCGTACATTATCTATAGTGCCGTGAAAAGTTGAATTACCATTGCTAAGACGATGTACTCCTATATAGGTATTTCTTGTATGATTTGCAGTGCCTCCTACATTTAAAACTGTATTATTTAATTTCCCATTGACATACTGCTTTAACGAATCACCATTCCATACCGATGCAATTAAAGTATTTTTTCCAACAAGTACACTATTGTTAGATGTTCTATGATACCCCGGATTACTAACGCCATATCTATAATTCGCCAATAATTGGGTAGCAGGGACAAATTGAAAAGTATAGGAGTCATATCCCCATATTACATATGTCCCATTTGAATTAGCAAAGCTATCAGGATGTATCCATGCAACTAATGTTAGATCACCTGTTATATTTAAACTTTGCTTGTTAGGAAGTTCAATATAACTATTTAAACCGTTAAACTTATAAGCATTGTTTGGAACACCATTTCTATCCTCTGTTAAAGTTGCCCCAAAATTAACCCCATGATTATCATTACCACTGACATCATGAGTATTTCCGTCAAAGGAATAACCTCCCATTAAACCATCTGATAATTGTGGCTCTAAAATATTTTCATCATAAGCCAAAGTTTCTTCCAATACTTTTGTCGCTTCATTTGAACACTGCGCTAAATTATTGAGACATAATTGTCCTGCTGAATAGACTGCATCGGTGTCTTTATCCAGAATCACCAACAAATCTTCTAATTTTTGGATACGTTCATCAGACAATGATAACTCCAGTAATACAAAAGCTTTGCGTTTATCTGCTAAAAGTTTTTTATACGCATTAACGAGCTGTTCACGTGCAGCTTCAATTTCTGGCGTAATTTCACTAGGGATAGATGGTACACCCAGAATATTGCTATAGGAACAGTATTTATGTTTTGAAATACTGGGGTTAGCACGGGCAGATACTCGAAACTTTTCACTGGCGACATATTCTGATATTTTAGTGAGAGCTTCATCACAAGCTTTTAAATTATCTAAACCACAATTAAAAATTGTACCACCGCCTAAAATACTGCTGAGGTCTTCAATGTTGCCACCTTTTTGAATTGCTTCAATTTGTACACTACTATTTTTTCGGGTGGTTTCAGATAATTTTTCTACCGCAGCACTTAAACCACCACCAAATTTACCTGTAGAAATTTCCGCTGATACTTTGGTTTTAAAAAGACGTTTGTGATATGAGGAAGTAAATGCAAAATCTATTTTAACGTCAATGCCTGCACTGCTGTGTGCTTGACAAACATAGGCATTACCACATACGCGTTTAAATTCACAACCATCATCACTGAGTTGCTTTCCAGTGTTGTTCAGGGGGGCATTATCATCTAACTGAGCATCATAAGTGCCAAAGTCGATATCATAACTTAATAAAAAAGATTGATTGAATGCCTTTTCATGAATGATTTTTTCATAGGTTTGTTGCAAACCCACTTTAAAAATCGCCATATAAGAAACTTTACCGCCAAATTCTATTTTAGTTTTATTTAATACATCTTCAAAACTTGAAATAACATTAAGTTTTAGTTCACTACTACCACCATTAATAAATTGTGGTGTAAAAGACAGACAGCTTTGTTGTTTAGAAATTTCTCTATTCCAATCTTTGCCGTAACCCAATTTGGCGGTTAAATTATCATCATTTCTAAACTGCCCATCTAAAGAAGGGCAAGATGTTGCGTATGAGAGGCTACTGAAAAAGCTCAGTAGCAAAATTAAAATTGGATAGCGCATTATTATCTCCAATGGGTGTTGAGAAAATGGAAATTACCCGGTGGGCAAAAGCCCACCATCAAAGGGTTAATGTAGTTGAGTAACGGTGAAGGAGAGTGTTCCACTTTGTTGTTGTAACTCAACAGCATATTCTCTGCTCACGCCTTGTACCGCAACACAGGGTAGCGATAGCCGTCCGGTACTTGAATTATAGGTGGCTAAACACGCATCACGGAAATTGTGTTGAGGAAAATTAAGCGGATTTACGTTGAATTTCAGATTGGGTTTTAACTGGTTCAGCGTCACTTCTAGAATTTGTAAGCTGCCTAGTACACCTACTTGCACACAAGGAAGATACAAACGACCATCTAAGCTGTATTGAGCTTTGCAGTTGTTTGGTTCTGGTTTTGGGGGCATTGGTATAGCATCTGAAGTAGTGACATAGACTTTTTTCTGTGCTTGAGAGGTTGCACCTTTGTCATCAGTCACCGTGAGCGTGACTAAATGTTCACCAGACTTTTGGAAATTAAATTGTGCGGTTTGTCCATCAGCGGTTTGACCGTTTGAGGTATGCCATTGGTATAACAAAGTAGAAGCGTCAATGTCACTTGAAAAAGTTGCATTTAAATCAATAGATTGGGTGCCAGGCAATGTTGAGGCACTAAATATTGCTAATGGAGGTTGGTTTATTTTTACTTTTTCAGCATCTATCATGTAGAGTTGTTGAATTTCAGCATCAGTCAAAAGGCGATTATAAATACGAATATTATCTAATGATCCTTTAAAATATTCATGTGATTCCCAACATCCAGCTATACAATCTTGATCTCCTCCTAGCCATAGTCCAGAATTATCAACACGTAATACACCTTCTGGTGCATTTGTCCAAAAAAGTTCTAGTTTAGTATCAATATAAATTTTAATATTTTTACCACTTCTAGATATTATAATATTGTGCCAAATACCATCATTTATTATATTCTGAGTATATTCGGAACCCACATTTTTCATTAAAACCCCGACTCTGCCATTACTATGCTTTAATAATAGTTCATTAGAGTTTTTATTATTTGCAGCTGAAAAATAGTGTTTATTATTAGATTTGTCCGTTGTTTTAATCCAATATGATATACTAAAAATATCATTATTATTAATCGCATTAGAGTTTATCTTAATCAAGCTATCTGAACCATTAAAATAGTAAGCACTTAAGGTTTCAAACCTATCTGTTGTTATAGTTGCTTCATGGATTTCACCATGATAATCATTCCCACTCTCATCTAATATATTGTTATTAAATGGATAAAAAGCTGTCAATCCATCTGCTAAATTATAATTTATAATGCTATTATCATAAGATTTTAAGTTCATCAATATTTTATTAGAATATTTATAGCAATTTGCCAAATCACTAAAGCACAGCAACCCAGCTTTATAAATTTCCTGAATATCTGCATCTAATATAGTATTCAACTGTTCTAGTTGTTGCCGACGCTCCCCAGGTAAATCTAGTTTAAATGTGTTTTTTAATGTTTCTTGATCAGTCAACCGTATATCAAAAGCATCTGCTAAACGTTTTCTAGCATTTTCAATTTCTGCTGTTACTTCATTAGGCAAGTCAGGAATTTCTGGAGAAACTTCCCAATAAGGGCGTGTTGCTGAACTTAAAATGGCTGGGGATTCCTTAACACCATTAATAAAAGCATCACTGGCAAGATAAGCCACAGCATTATCAGCCATTTGCAAACAAGCTTTGGTATTTTCTAAGGAACAATTTGCCATGGCATTATTTTGCCCTAATAATCGTCCTAATTGTGCAACATCTCCCCCTTTTTGGTAAGTAAATATATTAACTTCTCCTTGTTTTTTTAAACTACTCGTTATTTTATTGACGGCATTGCCTAAACTGGCAGAGATGGCTACATCAACACAGCAAACACGTAAAGTTGCTTCAATCCCAGCAGAGAAACTTTTTTGGTATTGCTCAAAGCTAGAACGAGAACTAAATGCCAATTGAATGGCGACATAAAGTTCTGCCCCTTCTTCTGTTTGAAAAATAAAACTATCACCACAGTATTTTTTAAATTCACAAGCATCATGTTTTATTTGTTGGGCAAATTCAGTTAATGAAATTGTATCATCTAATACAAAACGCCCATTTCCTGTTCTTGCAGTAAACTTCAATACAAAAGTTTGGCTGTAAGATTTTTCTGTAATCTTTTTAACAAAAGATCGGGCACCACCAAAACTAAACCAACCAATTTTTATTTTTCCATTTGTAGAGCGGTTTAAAGTATGGGTTATTTCTTTATAATTGGTAAGCAATTCTGCACTTAAGCTTGCCATTCCACTCCCTGAATCTTTTTCGGGTGTCCCAGGGATACAACTTCTGGGTTTTATGCGTTGTCGTGCCTCACTGTAACCACCACCAAGAATTTCTAAAATTCCTTCATTAGGTGGGCTAGTATCTGCAGGAATGTCACAAATTTGGGCATGGCTAACTTGTAATATTGTTGTAAGCCATATCCCAATAATGTAGCTAAAGAGCTTTATAGATAATTTCATATTGATTCTCCTAAGTTAAGAAAAGTAGAGTGAATTATTGACAATAAGCCAAATCGACAGGGCCACCCCAACCATTCCAGTAGTAATAAAACCCACTTTGTAGTTGTTGAGGTACGGCAATAGCCAGCACTTGACCGCGTAAACCACCTGTTGTGAGTTGGCACAGGTATTGGTCATTACCACAGGCATAGGCTTCACTGTCTGGGCGACCAAAATAAGTAGAAAAAGTATTGATACACGCTTGGATTTGTTGCTGTGCTAGAGAGGTTATGGGGTTCTTATTATGTTTAGCATTAGGTAAACGTTCAATGACGTAATTAACCAAACGTGTTGGTTCATAACTGGGCGTGCCGTGTGCCTTAAAATCTGGATTACCTTGATTCCATAAGGAAGTAATCACTTTAACCGCATTTTCTCCTCCTTGATTTAATTCAGACAAAGCACTAAACGGTAAAAAACGGGGGTCAAATTCAGAATCTTTTACAGGGTAAACTTCTTCTAAACGACCTTTAAAAGAAGTAAAACCATCAGCCGTGAGGTTTTCAACATTGGGAAAAGGAAAACCAAAATCATCTAAATAATCCCAAGCCAATGGGTCAGCAAAATTAACAATATTGACCCAGCGAGCAGGTTGGTTATCAATCCAGTTATCAACATCTCCAACCCTGACAATCGCATCTTGCCAAAAAGATGAGCGAAAGGGGCTAATCATCGCGCCTGTGACTGGGCTGCCATAGGTGATAACGGTTCTTATTTTAAAAGCTGTGTTGCTTGGCAAGGCAGTAATAAAATCAGTGGTGATGATTGTGCCCCAAGAATGGGCGATAAAAGATAAGTTGCAGGCTTGTCCTGCTTGACAAACTTCACTATGAAACCATTGGTTAAATTTATCCTTTAAACTTTCACCATGACGTATCATGTCTTGTGACCATTTAAAGGTGTGAATATCAGCCAGCTTTTGCTGTTGGTTTAATTGTTGGTTAAGTATGTCACCCAGATCGCGATGATAAAGATATTCGGTATCAGGGCAGGCTTGTTTTTTACATTTTCCTGTTTTAGCAAAGTCGATACCTGAAATTAAAATGATTTTTTCTGTACTGTCTGCATGTGCAAACGATATCAGGCTAAGTAGAAAAGCCATGACTATATTAAAACTTAAAATACGCTTCATTATCATCTCCTTGTATTGGGCTATGAGCATAAATGCAGTATGCCTAGTATCAATGTTTATAAAAATCCTCCATGCTGCAATTTATAAAATGGATATATATTGGACTATAAATTGATTTTTTTTAATCATTTGATTTTTAAATATAAAAAAATACATTTTAATGAAAAAATAGAAATTTGCATGACTTGTTAAGAGTATTTAATATAGCCACATACAAGGAGAGCGTATGACAATTGAAAAAGATATTTATTTAAATGTGTGGGGGGACTTTGGCTTATGCTATGAAGCTGGAGAAGTTCAAAAATGTATACAAAACCCTGTCCCTTTGCTCATGGCTAGCTATGTTATTTTGGAGCATAAAGGTAGCATTGAACGTGAGGAATTTTGTGCTTTATTTTATCCTTTAAAACCCCAATTGCCTGATGATTGTGATGCCTTGACTCAGCAGGTTTATCAGCAATTGTGGCAAAATTTTACTGCTGATAATGCTCAAGTTGTTTTACGTGATTTGGATACGACTCAAAATGAGTTGAAACAGGTGCAGCAGCGGTTGTTCGATCTGGGTGTCTTAAGCTCAAATGTGATCAACCCTCATAATAATACATACACTTATCCATTATCTAACGCTTTTCAAGCTTACTTAAAAAAACCGCATTTAACTTCAGCCGAATGTAAGAAAAATATTCCTAATCATTTAAATAAATTACGGCAATTTTTAAAAGAACAGCTCGGTGATGAACGAGCTTATCATTATATTGCTAAAGGCAATGCAGGGACTAAATCGAAAGTTGAAATCAACCTTCCTCAACGTGGTATTGACAGTTTAAACCAAGCATTAGCAGCTTATGATACCAAGCGAGTGTTTGATATTTATCAAGGAGATTTTTTACAAGATATTGAAAAGAAAATAAAGAAATTTTGGATTCCACCCGTGTTAATGGACTGGATCATTAAACAACGCTTATATTCTCGTCAAGCAATATGTAACTATTTTTCGGATGTCATTTCACAACATCAAAATACCGCTTTTTTACTACAGGTAAAGAATTTTTATGAACGCTCAAAACTAGATGATATTGATTTAAAAAAGCATATTGATAGTAGTTTAAGTCGAGAAGAAGAAAGATCTTTACCTTTGATAAAAACTGAAATAGTCCCATCACATTATCATGATTATTTACCTAAACACCGTGCAATTTACTTACGTAAACAAGTGAAGTCTCAATGTGAATATCAATTAAGATTAGAACGTGACTGGATGGAAAATCAGGCAAATATCAGCTTATTATCCCCCGATTCCAAGATTATCTGGCAGCCAGAACGTTTGGTACAACGTGAGGAAATTTATCAATTTTTGTTTGACTCAACACAATGTTTTGCCGTCATTTTAGGTGCAGCAGGTATTGGTAAAAGTTTAATTTTATTGCAATTGATTGAGCAAATGCTTGAACAAACAGAAAATACGACTCTCAATGGTATAGCACTGAAAATACCATTATTTTTCCATTTAGCTGATTGGGACGTAAAAACAGAGTCTTTTGAATTATGGTTAAAAAACCAGTTATCACTAAGGTTGGGTAATAAAAATATTGTAGAGGATTTTGCTTGTTTATTAGATTATCAACAAGCCATTTTCTTTTTAGATGGTTTTGACCATATTCCTGTTGAGTTACGAGTCTCTGCTTTAAGTGCAATTAATCAATTCGTACAGCATCATGGAGCAGCAAACCTTGGTGGTATGATCCTAGCCAGTCGGGAAATGGAGTATATTCAGGCGAAAGAGGCGTGGATAGAACAATATCAACAAGGCTTTTTGTTTTTAACCGAGTGCCGTATTCAAACCTTGGCTAAGGATTATATTACCAGCTATGCACAAGAATATATTCAGTTAGAAAATAAAGATTGGAAAAAATACCTACAATTAGAGGTGATGCAACAATTTGTTAATTTGCCCTTAGGGTTAAATTTATTTATTGAAAAAATGGCGCAATCTAAGGCAGAAAATCTTTTAGAAGGCGATGTGAAACAAGATGAATTTAAAGATAAACTGATTCATTCTTATATTGAGCATCGTATCACAGAATCAAATACAGCGACAAAAGATGATACGTATAGCACAGAACAAATCCATACTTGGTTAGGACATATTGCTAATATGACAAATATGGGGGGGACATTTGCCTTAGAACGTTTATCTCCCACGATATTACCGAAAAATTTAATGCATCAATATCAATATAGTTTTATTTTATTTTTTAGCATTTTCTTTGGTGGCATCATGGGGGGGATTGCAGGTTTGATTTTTGGTAAACGGGTGGCTGCTGGGAATGAAGTGGTGGTTAGTTGGTTAGAACCGGTACAAACGACTTTGTCATACTTAGCAAAAAGCTATATTTTTAGTGATAAGCTTATGTTAGTACTTATCTATGCCGGCATTGGTGTATTTGTTGCGCTTTCTATGAGTATACTTAGTTTATTGATTTTCCGGCGTTTACAATTTATATTTTTTCTCTCTGGCTACCTTGCTGTGTTTATGGGCGGAACAGGATATTTATTAGATGCCAAAAGCTGGTCTATTGTCTCAACATTATTTTATGGTTCACTTGGTATTATTTCAGGTGCAACTATGTATCCTGCCTGTACTAACCATGAACATATCGTGCTTTCAAAAACAAAGCAATGGTTTTATAAATTTACCAATCTACCAAAACAGGATGTTTTATATGGTTTGCTATTTATTCCTTTAACAACTGCATTGGTTTTTATTATGAGCTGGGTAAATTATTCACTAGGAAATACTAAAGGGGATTATTTTTATATTTTACATGCTATTTTTATTGGGTTTACATTTACAATAGCATATTTTTTATATAAATTGAAAAATTATGAAACTTGGAAAAAAACTGAGTTTCTAGCTTCTCTAAGAATAAGAACTATGTTAATTAATAATATAAAAATATTTCTCATTATTTCTATAATTATTATTTTTATTATGTTGTTGTTTCTACCTACCAGTGTCACACCAGATGATAATAAATTAGATTGGCAAGGTAATTTAAGTTTAAGCTTAAGGGTTGGTTTTCCGTTAGGGTTTATTTTTGGTTTCTTGGCTTATGGTGGTGTTGAGTTAATAAAATATACAGCATTACGTTTTATCCTGTATTGGCATAAAATAGCTCCTTGGGATTATCAACATTTTCTCGATATTATGCGACGAAAAGGTTTATTAAAAATCGAGAATAATGGTTATAGATTTGAACATGATTGGTTTCAAATTTATTTTAAAAATTATATTAAGTAATAAAATAATAAGGGCACTTACTTTAATAAAAAAGGAAGTATAACAGGCATGGATGTGGCTCACAAATTCACGTCAGCATCAGCATTTTTGCTCCATTCCTTTGTTATACTGCCTCACCTTAAACCTAAATTAATATCACCAGCCTTGGAATCATAAAGAAACCTATCTATGCCCCTGCCTGCTTTAAGCTTACGCCAACAAACAGCGTTATTGGTCACCACTTTTTTGATTGCCATCAGTGGTTTAATTTATCAACTACTGGCAGCAACCTTATCGAGCTATTTGCTCGGCGATTCCATTTACCAATTTTCTATCGTCATCGGTTTGTTTATGAGCGCGATGGGGATTGGGGCTTATCTCTCCCGCTTTGTCCGCGAGCCCGTGGTTTTGCGCTTTGTGCAAGTACAATTGTTACTGGCAATCACAGGTGGCTTTAGCGCGCCGATTTTGTTTTTTGCCTTTGCTTACTTGGATAATTATAACCCTTTCTTGTGGCTTATTTGTCTTATCAATGGTGCGCTGATCGGCATCGAAATCCCGCTGATTATGCGCCTTTTAAAGCAAGGACAGGCACTTAAACGTACTTTAGCCAATGTCTTGAGTTTGGACTATATTGGGGCTTTGTTTGCCTCGCTGTTATTCCCCTTGGTGTTTGTGCCCAAACTCGGTTTGATGGGCAGCAGTTTATTGTTTGGCTTGCTGAATTTAAGCGTTGCCTTTGGCTGTGTGTTGTTGTTTTTACGCGGGCGCTTGTATTTACGTTGGTTTAAAATCAGTTTATTGTTGGCGCTGCCGTTGATAGCGATGTTGTTTTATCACCATAAGCTCAGCGAGTGGTTTGAATATAAACTGCACCAAGATCCGATTGTTTTTAGCCAAAGCACGCCTTATCAGCGTTTGTTAATTACCAAAAAACATCAACATACTCGCCTTTATATTAACGGGCATTTGCAGTTCGATAGCCGTGATGAGTATCGCTATCATGAAGCTTTGGTGCATCCGGCAATGGGCTTACATGCCCAAAAACAAAATGTCTTGGTCTTAGGTGGGGGGGATGGCATGGCGGTGCGCGAAGTGTTAAAGCACCCAGAAGTAGCGTCAGTGGTATTGGTGGATTTAGACCCGGTGATGACGGCTTTATTTAAGGATAAGCCTTTGTTGAGTGCCTTAAATCAGCAGGCTTTACAAAACCCTAAAGTCGAGATTATTAATCAAGATGCGTGGCAATTTTTACAAGAAAGTCAGCGCTTGTTTCAAGTGATTATTATGGATTTACCTGATCCGCACCACCCCAGCATCAGCAAGCTCTATAGCCGCAGTTTTTACCAATTAGCGGCCGAACAACTTAGCCGTGATGGACGTATGGTTACTCAAGCTAGCTCGCCGTTATTTTCACGCAAGGCGTTTTGGTGTATCGAAAAAACGTTGAGCCAAACCGATAGTGCCTATCAACCGAGCCAGCAGCTATATACCCAGCCTTATCACACCTATGTGCCTAGCTTTGGTGAATGGGGTTTTGTGCTGGCAGCTGCGCATCAAATTAATTGGCAGCAGATCGCTTTATTGCCAGATTTACAATATTTAGATAAGGCTATTTTTAATAGCCTGCCGATTTTTTCTGCGGATATGGCAAAACTAGATGTTGAGATAAACAGCTTACAAACCCATGCCTTATTGGCGTATTATCGCGAAGGCTGGAAACATTGGTTTCCGTAATATGTGTTTAAAGGCATCCGTTTTTAACGGATGCCTTGCTGCATTGTGGCAAAAACAAGCTTAGTGCGTCACATCCGTTATTTAGTGAGCCAGTTGCCGAGGCATCAAGCGCGCATAGCCAGTATCAGAACCCGTGCTACCAACACTGTTGGCGCGGAACTGGGTATTGAAGCTAACACTGAAATCTAAGCCCGAAAAGCTTTGATTGATATACATGCGCATCGGGCGCGAAAGCACCGGATACGCCCCGCAAGACTCGCCGCTGTCGCAAATAAATAAATCATTGTTGTGATCGCTACCGCTCATAAGCAAATATTCACCCGTGGGCACGCCTGTGAGGCGATATTGATACGTGCCATTGCTGACATTGATTTGCGCCTCGGCGACACTGTCCAGTGTTTCAGGATCGATTAATAACACAAATTGATGCCCAGCACTGCCCGTGACTTGGGTGCTGCCCACCTGCCAAATCACCGGGACTTCGACGGTATTGGCATTGGTCTTAAATTGAAAACGGGCATTGTAAGTCCCCGCTGATAAAGTGCTACGGTCAAGTTTCGCGGTATAAACCCCCAGCCCTTGGCTATCGACTGCTGTTTGTACCAGCCCTAAGCTACTGTTGGGCGAGTTTTCGGTGATGCCTGTTAGGCGTAAATCACCATCGCCGGCATTACTTAAAGTTAATTGCAAAGTCGAGGCGCTTAAGCCAAAGTTGAGCGCTCGCGGGCTGACGACTAATTGCGGATTATTGCGTTGCACGGGGGTGCTGTTGCCACTGGCAGCGGCTTGTAACACCGCTTGATAGGCGTTAATCAGCCCATAGCCATATAAATCATCACGTCCATGCACGCCTAAATCGGTGCTAATCGTGCCGCTGCTGATCAAACTATCCACCGTTGCTGGACTTAAACTCGGATTGACCGCTTTCATTAATGCCAACACCCCCGCCATGTGTGGGGTTGCCATCGACGTACCGAACAAGGGCGCGAAGGTATAACGGATGCTGTTTTGGCTGTCATCGCCCATGGTGCTGACCACACCATCACTGATGCCATCACCGTTAATATCGGTATTGCTGCCACCGGGAGCAGAAATATCTACGGTTTGGTTAAAATTGGAATAATCGGCATGATTGCGATTCATATCCACGGCAGCCACCGAAATCACCCCACGTAACGCCCCAGGATAATTAATGGTGCGATTGCCATCATTCCCCGCCGCTGCAACTATCATCACCCCCGCGCCACGAGCAGCATCAACCACAGTCTGGAAACTGCTAGAGATATTCGGCCCGCCCAAGCTCAAATTGATAATATCAGCGCGTTTACTTGGTACGGTGCGCGAGTCGTTCGATAGCCCAGCAGCATAACGAATTGCTTGTTCAATATCATAATCTGTCCCAGCGCCCATGCGCCCGAGTACCCGCAAAGGCATGATTTTAGTATTCCAAGCAATCCCGGCGACACTGTTACTTTGTCCATCATTGGAACGGGCGGCAATCACCCCCGCTACATGCGTACCGTGGAAGCTGCTGCCTGTACCCATATTTGGGGAATCACCCGGATCATCGGGATTATTATCAATGCCGTTGCCATCAAGGGCGACATTGGTATCGCGAATAAAATCATAACCCGCGGTCAATTGTCCGGCTAAATCAGGATGGCGTAATAACACCCCGGTATCGACCACGGCAACGATGACATTAGAGCTGCCTGTGGTCATATCCCATGTTTGCGGTAGGTTGATTTGTGGGTAATGCCATTGGTAACGGTACAAGCCATCGGAGGGCACACGGTTAGCATAGAGGCGATAGTTTGGATCCGCCGCTTCGACTTCGGGCTGCATTTGTAAGCGTTTGACCGCCATCAAGGTGGCGTATTTATCCGCTTGTGCTTGATTTTGAAAATCCAAGCCATCGACACTGGCAAGGGTTAAGGGATGGGTTTTTTCTAAATTAAACAATAAACGTCTGTCAGGTTCGCCTGCGGTTTTTGCCAGCCCTTGCTTATAAGCAAAACTGTGTAAAGCTTGGGCTTGTAAACCTGTTTGCGGCTTGAGTACGGCGGTGACTTCCCCAGCAACAAAATCATCACTCAAACGTGCGGGGCGCTCACTGACTGACAAGCTGGCTAAACTTTGTCCAAGACTGAGGACATAATTAGTCGCACCGCTAAAAATTTTGACTTGAATATAATAACGCCCATTTTGTGGCACAATCAGGCTTTCGGTTTGCCCGCGACTGGCAGAGACATCGACCACTTGCCCACTGCTATTGAGTAGTACCAAATCTAAATCATTTTGATAAATATTATCCGTGCCGACAAATAAGACAATCGCCTGTCCACGGCGCAAATCGACGACAAAGGTATCGACCAAATCCCCTAAGCGTTGCGAGCGCCCCGGCGCACCACTGCCGGCTTTATTGACATAGCCACCAAGCATAGTCGGGTTAGCGATGGGCTGAGCGCTATTAACCGTGTCATTGCTGCTAAAAGGCGCGCCATTGTCATTCACATCTGAATCACTATTGACATGTGCAGGCACGCGCAATGTACCGCTAAGCGTGTGCCCACTGGTAAAATCTGTGCCCGTTCCTGAACTGCCGCCACCACAGGCGGTCAAAAAAATCAGGGAAAATAACAAGCAATAGCGTATTGAGGTTAAGATGTTCATAAAAGCTCGCAAGGTCTTAAGGTGGTGGTTTGGCATTCTACCGCGAATCGAAACCAAGTAGAAGCACAAGCAGGGACTGGTTATAATGCGCCCCATACTTGATAACAATGCCAAGGACTTGGAACAGCTTATGACGAAACAACAACAATACTTTGGTACCGATGGCATTCGGGGTCGGGTAGGACAATATCCGATCACCCCTGAATTTGTTCTCAAGCTCGGTTGGGCTGTCGGGCGCATATTAAGACAAAAAGACCAAGACTATGTCCTGATTGGCAAAGACACCCGTATCTCTGGCTATATGTTTGAATCCGCCCTTGAGGCAGGCTTATCGGCAGCGGGGATGAATGTGCGCCTGCTCGGTCCCATGCCCACGCCGGGGATTGCTTACCTCACCCGTACTTTTCACGCCCGCGCTGGGATTGTGGTTAGTGCCTCGCACAATGCTTTTCATGATAATGGCATCAAGTTCTTCTCCACTCACGGCAAAAAACTCCCCGATGAAACCGAATTAGCCATTGAAGCCGAAATGGGCAAAACCATGACCACGGTTGCCTCTGAAGATTTGGGCAAAGCCAAGCGGATTGATGATGCCAGCGGACGCTATATTGAACACTGTAAAAGCAGTATTCCGCCCTTGCTCAGCCTTAGCGGCTTAAAAATTATTTTAGACTGCGCCCACGGTGCAACCTATCATATTGCCCCGGCGGTGTTTCGGGAACTGGGGGCAAAAGTCACCAGTATTGGTGCGGATCCCGATGGCATTAATATCAATGCCGAACGCGGTGCGACCAGCCCTAAAGCCCTACAAGCGGCGGTTTTAGAACATCAAGCTGATTTGGGGATTGCTTTTGATGGTGATGGCGACCGAGTGATGATGGTCGATGAGGGCGGCACATTGCTCAACGGTGATGATATTCTCTATATTCTCGCTAACGCTTGGCAGAAAAAACAAATTCTCACAGGCCCAGTGGTCGGCACAGTGATGAGTAATTTAGGTTTGGAACATGCCTTAAAACAAAAAGGCATTGGTTTTGAACGCGCGCAAGTTGGCGACCGTTATGTCTTAGAGCAATTAGAACAACACGGCGGCATCCTCGGCGGCGAGTCCTCGGGGCATGTGCTGTGCCTCAATCGTACCACCACCGGCGATGGCATTGTCACCGCTTTACAAGTGCTGTGTGAAATCATCGAGCAAGGTTTATCCCTGCACGACTTAAAAACCGATTTGTACAAATATCCGCAACGCTTGATTAATGTCGAGTTGCCTGTAGAACCAAAAATTGACCCACGGGCAATCTTAAGATTACCGATGGTAAAAGAAGCCATGCAAGCGGCGGAGGCAGCGCTGGCAGATAAAGGACGGATTTTATTGCGTCCTTCGGGGACTGAGCCATTGATTCGAGTGATGGTCGAAGGGCAAAGTCGCGCTGATGTCGATACGTGGGCGAAAGAATTGGCCTCTGTGATTCAACAATCCATCTAATCCAAAATGACCATAAGCAATCCCTATCTATGATAAACACCGAGCATTGCCACCCCACTCGTTCCCACGCTCCAGCGTGGGAATGCAGATTCCGTCGCTCCAGCGGCGCGTTTCTCCTCAGCTTTTTCCTTTTCTACCTTGGGCAAGCCGCCGCACTACCAATGCAAGACTTCGATGTTGATGCTCAAGGTATTGCTTATGTTGATGATAAAACTTGCCAAGACTGTCACCAAGAGGCTTATCAAGCGTGGCAAGGCTCGGATCATGATTTAGCCATGCAAGAAGCCAATGAGCAAAGCGTGTTAGCCGACTTTAATACCGAATTTAAACACGGCAACACCACCACCCGCTTTTTTAAACGCGATGGCGAATTTTGGCTCAATACCGAAAATGCCGCCGGACAATATCAAGATTTCCAAATCTTATACACCTTTGGCGTGCGCCCTTTACAACAATATTTAGTCAAAATGCCCCGTGGGCGGCTGCAAGCCTTTGATGTCGCGTGGGATGTAGAAAAAAAACGCTGGTTTCATCTTCAAGGTGAAACTGAAATTCCAGTCAACGACCCATTACACTGGACGGGGCGTTATTACACATGGAACTCGCAATGCGCTGAATGTCACTCGACCCATTTGCGTCTCAATTACGACTTAAAAACCGATAGCTATCAAACCCAATGGAGCGCAATTGATGTCGGCTGCCAAGCTTGTCATGGCGCGGGAGAAAAACATCTCGACTGGGCAAAACAAGCCCCTGAAAAGCGTGCTAAAGACAACGGTCTAGTGCTTGATTTTACGCAACTCAAAGGCAAGGCCGTGGTTGAGCGTTGCGCCCGTTGTCACTCGCGCCGCTACCCCCTCGAAACCGACAAAGCCCAAACCGATGTCTTTTCCCACGATTTCATGCCAATGTTATTACAAGAGGCCTTGTATCATGCCGATGGGCAAGCCAAAGACGAGGTCTATGTTTATGGCTCTTTCAGCCAAACTAAAATGTATCAGCAAGGCGTGGATTGCCTCGATTGTCACCAAGCCCACAGCAATCAACTCAAACGCCAAGGCAATGTCACTTGTACCCATTGTCACCAAACCGAGCCACCGGTAAAAGATTACCCCTTACTTAAAGCCAAAAACTACGACGACCCCGCGCATCATTTCCACCAAGCGGGCACGGATGGCGCGCAGTGTGTCAACTGCCATATGCCTGCCAAATATGATATGCAAATCGACCACCGTCGTGATCATCGCTTTGCCATCCCGCGCCCCGACTTAAGCGCCAAAACCGCTGTACCCAATGCCTGTAATCAATGTCATAGCGACAAAAGTGCCGACTGGGCAGCAGCAGAAATCGAAAAACGCACCGGAAAACCTAAGCCCAACTATGCCGATGTCTTAGCCTCGTATGATGGCGGCGAAAAAGCCCAAATGGCACTGCTGGAACTATTTAAGCAATTCAGCACCCCTGCTATTGTCCGTGCTAGCGTGCTAGAAAAACTCAGCCAAAGCGGAGCCGACCACCAGCCCTTGTTTTTGCAAGCCCTCAAAGACCCCCAAGCCTTAGTGCGCCAAAGTGCAGCGCGTTTATTACAAGCGCCCTTGACTCCCGCGCAACAACAAGCCCTTGTGCCTTTGCTCGACTCGGACATCGCAAGTATGCGCCAAGAAATTGCCCGCGTGTTAAGCCTGAATAGCGATTTTGTCCCCAGCGATAAGGCTAAGTTTGCGGAAATTTTACAAGATTATCAGCAACAACTGAGCTTACAAGCCGACCAAGCCGAGGGTTATTTTAATCTGGGCAATTATTGGATGCAGGCAGGCAATAGCGAAAAAGCCAGCAAAGCCTATGAAAATGCCATTGCCCGGGGCGCGTACTTCTTCCCCGCTTACCATAATTTAGCCAATATTTATTACCAGCAAAAACAGGTGGATAAAGCCGCTGAGATTTACCAAGCCGCGTTGGCAAAAGACCCCAAGCAAGGCGCGATTCATTACAGCTTAGGTTTATTGCGCGCAGGAGAAAAACAAATTACTGAGGCGAGCAAGCATATTGCCCTAGCCGCCGACTTATTGCCCACAGATGCAGGGGTGCAATATAACCACAGCTTGCTGCTACAAAAACAAGGCAAACTCAAAGCCGCCGAACAAGTCCTGCTCGCTGCCAACCAGCGCACGCCAGAGCAAACCAAAATCCTTCAAGGTTTAAGCGTGTTGTATTTGCGCGCAGAACAATGGGCAAAAGCCAAGCCCTATGTGCAAGCGCTAAAACTCAAACACCCACAAGCCAAAGAGCCAGAACGTTGGTTACAACTAATTCAGGAAAAATTAAAATAATACCTATTCCAGAGATACCGACTGTTAATATACAAACCTGCTGATAAACACTAGTGTTTATCAGCACTAAATTTGATCCTTACTTTTTTGTTCTAAACGCCGTTCTAGGAGTGCAATGCGTTGCACCAAGCGGCGAATTTTACGCTCTTGCTTGGATTGATGAATATCGACTTTGAGAATTTTTACCAATAACATGCCCATACCGATACTAAATAATAACGTCGGTGGGTATTGGATGTTAACGTAAAAAGCGATGGTATTGAGAATTTGTGGAAAAAAGCCTAAAAAAGCAATCAAAGCAGCAATAAGCAACCACCAACCGACATGATGGGTTTGCAAATGATCGCGGCGGATCAAAATCAAAATCATGGTGGCGATGCTGACACCAAGAATCGCCGATGTCCATTGGTAGCTAAGTAACATAGAGGTTCACAGGGGGTTATTTACTCGCACGTTGAAACTGAGTCTGAAAATAAGCTCGGGTACTTTGCGGGTCAAAATCTAACAAAGTGCCACCGAGTTCATAATGCTTGATAAAGGTTTTGCCCACCGCATAGGTTAAAGAACCACCGATTAAAGGCATGGTGAGCAAGCCCCCAATTGCTGCAAAGCCAGGTGCGAGCTTGCCAACATTGTACATAATAAAGCCGCCAGTTAAGGCCGTATTTGCCGAGGCAGATAAGCTGATGACGATTTTTTTCGCCCGGTTTTTGGAAAAATCCACCCCGTATAAATGGCTTAATTGTGTCAGCATGGTCATTTGTATTGCCATCAGAGCGACAAAATCCAATAAAGGCAAAGGCACAACCCCAGCACCTCGGGCAAGCCACATGGCACGATTAACAATTGCCTCGGCTTCTTTTTGTCTTGCCAGGTGATCTTTGGCAGCAACGACTTGAACCTTGTCGGCAGGGCTAACATTCGGTGTGACAGCCTCATGGGCTTGAGTTGAATTATCATCCTCTTCTAAGGCCTGGTAAGCACGCCGTCTGGTTTTACGAAAAGGAGTAATGCGATTATCGTTATGGGTCATGGCTTATCCCAAGTCAATATTGAGTAAATGGCGGGTATAGCGGTCGTAATCTTGATGAGCAATGTCATTTTTGCTATTGGCAAAAATGGTTTTACCCTCAGATAACATTTTCGAGTAAATAGTGCTGGTGCGGATATAAAATGGTAATTGATATTCGGCATAATTGCCCGCCAAGGTCTCTAAGGCTTGTTTGCTTAGTGTTTCGCGTTTATCGACTTTGACCAGCAAGCTGTGTAAAACCGGGGATTGGATTTGGAAAGCTTCGCAAATGGCTTCCACTTCGCCCAAAGTCAGTGCCAAACCACGAAAGGAAAAGGCATCATTGGCAAGTGGAATCACTAATTTGTCAGCGGCACAGACGCTGGATATGACCGCTGTGCCTAAAGTCGGCGGGCAATCAATAATCACCAAATCAAAGCCTTGTTCTTTTAATACCTGACAGGCAGCAGCAACAGCTTTTTTCTGATCACCAGGGCGTTGCAAGGCGGCATCTAACAAGCTGTTATCTAAAGATGAGGGCAATAAATACAATAACTCATCGACTTGTTTTAAGGCACTGGGAACTGCTTTGGGTTGTTGCCATAAATCATAAAATAAAGCATCTTCTTCGCTGGCTTCAACACCAAGGGCAAGAGAGGCCGAGGCTTGGGGGTCTAAGTCCAGCACACAGGTTTTATAGCCGTATTCTACCGCGCGGCTAGCCAGCGACACCGTGCTGGTGGTTTTGCCGATACCGCCGCGTAAATTGGCATGGGCGATGACCTGAAAATCAAACTTAACCCCACGTTTTTGCAAATACTGGCGCATCACTGTTGCGGGAATGCCGTATTGATTTGCAGGCAAGGCATAAAGCTCGCCATGGCTTTGCAGTTGTTTTAAGAGTTTTTTCTGCGGGGTTTTCGTGAGTTTGACCAATTCACGTAAATTCAAGTAATAATGCGGCAACTTATCTATAGCAGTGCTTGACATGGGGGTATGCTCACGTTGAGGTTTCTCACTTTTATTTTAATGATGCTACGCAAAGGCTTTTTTTACCCCAAAAGGCAAAAAAACCGCCCTTGCTCCACGGCTAAATACCACTAAGCAGGTGAAAAATCACTATCTGGTGACAAAAACTGGCTTAGTGCATCACATCAGATATTAAGCCTAACAAACATAAAGCCTTCATACCAGCCTAAGATTTAGCTTGCTGTCCTTTGCCAAGTACCAAAGGTGCAGGTTCTGCGACAATGACATTTTTTTCAGCCGCTTGCTCAGGCAAACGTTGTTCAATCGGCGGTTTTTCGGCTAAGGCTTCGCTTAGCGCTTCCAAATCATGTTCGCCCGATTCTTCTTGTAAGGCTTTTTCCTCGGCTAGCCCTTGCTCATAGAGTTCTGCCAACGGTGGCAAATCCTGCAAACTCTTTAAGCCAAAATGATCTAAAAAGGCAGAGGTCGTACCATACAAGCGCGGATGTCCTGGCGTGTTTCGATGCCCGACAATCCGAATCCAATTGTATTCTAAGAGATTTTTGACAATATGGGAACTGACACTCACGCCCCGGACTTTTTCAATATCACCCCGGGTAATCGGTTGGCGATAGGCAATCAATGCTAAGGTCTCCAGCAGGGCTTTTGAAGTGCGCGCTGGGCGCTCTGCCCACAAATGCGCCACATGCGGGGCTTGTTGGGTACGGACTTGATAACGAAAACCACTGGCGACCTCTATCAGTTCCACGCCTCTGTCCATGCAGGCATCGACAAGGTTTTTTAGTGCTTTGCGCACCGGTTGGCGCAAAGCCCGGCGTTCTTTTTTGCTGCGCTCTTCATCTTGACGTTGGTCAATAAACAAATCGCAAAGCTGATCCACAGACAAAGGACGACCCGCCGCCAGTAACGCGGCTTCAATGGTGAGTTGGATAGAAGTATCAGCGCCGCTCATGACTCAGAGAGATTAATCAGTTCATAATCATAGCTGATTTCAGCGGTTTTATTCAGCATTTGCGATACCGAACAATATTTTTCCGCTGACAAAGACACCGCTTGCTTAACCCGGCTTTCTTTTAAATCAATGCCGCTGACAATGAAATGTAAATGGATTTTGGTAAACACTTTGGGAATACTCTCAGCGCGTTCGGCCTCGATTTCGATCACACAATCGCGCAGTGCTTGGCGACTTTTACGCAGCATGTGCAACACATCCATCGCCGAACAACCGCCTAAGCCTGCGAGCACCATTTCCATCGGCCGCATACCTAAATTGCGCCCACCGATTTCCTCAGAACCATCCAAGACCACTGCATGACCGCTACTGGATTCGGCAACCCAAGCGGCTCCCTCAACCCATTTAATCCGTGTATTCATTGTTTTACCTATTGACTGATGTGAGGCACTGAGCCAGTTTTTGTCACAATAGTGTGATTTTCCACCTGCCTAGTCGTATTTAGCCGTGGAGCAATGGCGGTTTTTTTGCCTTTTGGGGTAAAAAAGAAGCCTTTGCCTAACATCAGCTATTTACTGCCTTTTTTATCATCTTTTTTTGCCTCTTTCACTTCTGCTTTCGCATCGGTTGTTGGCATCAGTTTTTCGCGTAACAAGCCTTCGATTTCTTGGCAGAGTTCCAGATTAGATTTCAAAAATTGGCGTACATTTTCTTTGCCTTGCCCAATTTTTTCACCCTTGTAACTGTACCATGCCCCCGCTTTATTGATGATCTCATGTTTGACTCCAAGGTCAATCAACTCGCTGGCATGGGAAATCCCCTCGCCATAAATAATATCAAACAAGACTTCTTTGAACGGTGGAGCCATTTTGTTTTTCAAAATTTTGACTCGGGTTTCATTACCGACGATTTCATCTTGACGCTTAATCGCGCCAATGCGACGAATGTCGATTCGTACTGAAGCATAGAATTTAAGCGCATTACCGCCGGTGGTGGTTTCAGGGCTGCCAAACATGACCCCGATTTTCATCCGAATTTGGTTAATGAAAATCACCAAGGTGTTATGGCGTTTGATATTGGCGGTGAGTTTACGCAAGGCTTGTGACATCAAGCGCGCTTGCAAGCCCATATGCGAGTCGCCCATATCACCTTCAATTTCAGCTTTTGGTGTTAAGGCAGCAACTGAGTCAATGACTAAGACATCCACCGCGCCGGAGCGCACCAACATATCGGTGATTTCTAAAGCTTGCTCGCCCGTGTCCGGTTGGGAAATAATTAAGTTTTCGGTATCCACGCCAAGGTTTTCCGCATAGACGCTATCTAAAGCGTGCTCTGCATCAATAAAGGCCGCTGTGCCGCCGAGCTTTTGCGCCTCAGCAATCACATGTAAAGTTAGCGTAGTTTTACCCGATGATTCAGGACCATAAATCTCGACCACGCGACCGCGTGGCAAGCCGCCAATACCCAAAGCAACATCCAAGCCTAAAGAACCGGTAGAAATGGTATCAACATCCGTGACGCTGACATCTCCCAAGCGCATCACCGAGCCTTTACCGAATTGTTTTTCAATTTGTAATAAAGTGCTACTGAGGGCTTTTTTACGATTTTCGTCCATAACATTTCCGAGATTTTATACTAGCAAAAGGGCATTTGTTTCCGGAGGCTATTTTACGCTATCCACAGTTAAAAAAGTGATAAATAATACCAATCCTGCCTATAAAACTCTCAATTGAATACAAAGCAAAGCTTAGTGCGTAACATCAGTGATTTAAGCTTTCTTGATTGAATAGAATAACGACAAGTTTCAATTAAATCAGCACAATGTTTGCGCTTAGATCGGAGTTGAGTTATACTTTCGCGCTTTCGTAGGCGGGGTGTAGCGCAGCCTGGTAGCGCACCTGCATGGGGTGCAGGTGGTCGGAGGTTCAAATCCTCTCACCCCGACCATTCCTTCCTAGTGAGAATATACATGTCCAGACCTGGTTTATTATTAATTGATGATGATCCTTTAATTAGTGAATCGTTGGCATTTGTCCTCAAGGATGAATTTTTAGTCGATATTTTACCGTCCCGCGAAGAAGCCCGAAAAAGGCTGCAAATTATGCCAGTTGTCCCCAATCTGGCTTTGGTTGACCTCGGATTACCTCCCAATCCACATAAGCCTACCGAAGGTTTTGCTATGGTCACCGAACTTCTTAGTTTTAATCCCAATATCAAAATCTTGATTTTATCTGGTCAAGACAGCGATCAAAACGTGCGTCATGCCCTGACTTTAGGTGCGGTAGATTTTATTCCTAAGCCTTGCGATATGGGTTTACTCAAAACCCGCTTAAAACATCAGTTGATGATTTTTCAAGCTGAGACCCATCAACCACAGGCAGAGCAAACCCAGTCGGGTTTGATTGGCGATAGTCTGGCGATGGAATCCTTGCGCGCACAAGTGCGCCAGTTTGCCAATTCACCTTTTTCGGTGTTGGTGATGGGTGAGTCCGGTGCGGGTAAAGAATTGGTTGCGCAAAGCTTACACACCGAAAGCCAACGCGAAAAAACCCCGTGTTTAACCGTCAACTGCGCCGCTTTTACCGCCGAGTTGCTAGATGCACAATTATTTGGACACGCCAAAGGTGCATACACGGGAGCTACCACAGCAAAAGCCGGTTTTTTTGAAGAGGCTGACAAAGGCAGTTTGATTCTCGATGAGATTGGCGAAATGCCACTGGAATTGCAATCTAAATTATTGCGGGTATTAGAAAATGGTGAATATTACCGCCTAGGCGAAACCAAGGTGCGTAAATCGGGTGCGCGCATTATTGCCGCCACTAACCGTGAGTTACGTGAAGAAGTCCGTAATGGTAATTTCCGCGCTGATTTATACCACCGTTTAAGTATTCTCACCGTTCAAGTCCCGACCTTAAATGAGCGCGGCGAAGATAAATTTTTGCTGTTGCAACATTTCCAAGATTTTTATGCCAATATGGGCGCATTGTTCCAGTTGGATGAAGAAGCGAGAGTTTGCTGGCAAGAATACAGTTTCCCCGGTAATGTCCGTGAATTGCGTAATATCGTTATTCGTTTAGGTGCAAAATACCCCAATCAAATTATTAGCCGGGATATTTTAGCGGCAGAATTAGATGAGGATTATGTCGAGGAAATTGATACCAGCAACGACTCAGCGCGCAGCGATGAGGACATCAATGCGCAATTACAACAAGGCGACTTTTCTTTAGATGAAAAACTGCTTGAGTGGGAAAGCTTGTATATCAACCAAGCCTTAAGCTTAAGCGGGCAGAATTTAAGCCAAGCTGCGCGTTTGCTCGGCATTAATCGCACCACCTTGTACAGTAAGATGCAGCGCTTGCGCAAAGCTGAATCCTAAGACTTTATCAAACTACCTTTCGGACTTGGTAAAAGATTTTTTTTGCCTCAAAAGATAAAAAATAGTCAAGCTTACAGATCTCTTCTATCGTGTTTTGTACTGATATTGACACGCTCAGGGTTCTCATTTAAGGTGAGTGGGCAAAATTTATTCGGAATAAATAAACCTTCATCCTAACGGATGTTACGCAAAGGCTTTTTTTATGCCTTAAGGGCATAAAAAACCGCCATTTCTCCACGGCTAAATACCACTAGGCAGACAGAAAAGCACCTTATTATGGCAAAAACTGAATTAGTGCGTAACATCAGATCCTAATGTAAAATCTCCTCTTTTTTATGAATAAAACACCTGTTATCAAAATCCTCATTATCGCTGTCACTTGGAATAAAAAAAAATACATTTTAGAGTTGTTAGAGGCGATTAATCATCTCGATTATCCAAGTGAATATGTGATTGATACCGTGGTCATTGACAATGCCAGCTCTGATGGCACGGTTGAGGCGATTCGTAAACAACACCCCGACATTACTTTATTGTGTAATCAGGAAAATTTAGGCGGTACTGGTGGATTTAACACAGGACTGCAATATGCTTTTGAGCAGCCTGATGGTCAATATGATTATTTATGGCTATTAGATAATGATGTACTGGTGCATCGCTCTGCATTGAAAGCATTAGTCGAGATATTGGAGAATAACCGAGATATTGCTGTGGCAGGCTCGACCATGATGCAATTGGATTTTCCTTGGCGAATTAATGAAATGGGGGCTTTCATTAATACCGATAATGGCAGTTTGATGCTCAATCGGCATTTAGAAGAAATCCCCTATTGGCGAGGGCGCAGTCCACAAAATTTAATCCAGGATAAAGATTTAGATTTGAGTCAAACTTTAACATATTGCCAACCTTACATGGATGTGGAATATGTTGCTGCGGCATCATTGTTGATTCGTGCCGATATTGCAAAACAGGCGGGATTATGGCAAGACTTTTTTATTCATTTTGATGATGTGGACTGGTGTTTGCGGATTGGGCGCATGGGATATCGTGTAGTCGTCTCTGCTCAGTCTCTCATTTGGCATTTATCCGCAGCAGGAAAAGTGCCTACTTGGATATTGTACTACGATAATCGCAACGTATTGGCTATGTTGAAAGCAATGGGGATGCACTCTCAAGTTTTACACAAAGTTTTGCGTTATACATTGAAAAAAGCGGTTTATTATGCCTTGCTGGGAAAAACAGATTTAAGTCGTTTACACAACGATGCCGCAGATGATTTTTTGCATAATCGCTTCGGCAAAAAAGACATTAAATTGGATGCTGCCCCCCAACACAATCAAATGATTGCAGATGTGTTTATGGATAAAAAAATTAAACGCATATTATTTAGTGCGGTTAATTTACAAGCGACAAATATTCAAACAACATTGATGAAAGCGCTGAAACAACGCCCTGAAATGGAAATTCAATTTATCGTAGATCCTTTCAATTATCCGATTAATTACCAAATTCCCAATGCCCGTTTTGTACACTTACCAAAAGGTCGCCTTAAGCGTTACTATCGTTATTGGACATTACGCAGGCATTATGATTTGGTGGTTCAGTCTGATTATATGCCCATTATCCCGTTGTCTTGGCTAGCACCACAAGTGTTGTTCATTAATGATGAAACCTTCACTTTACGTTCCTCACCTAATATTCGTGCCATTTGGCAAGCTTTTAAAGCATATATCAGCACCTATTTTTTGCGCTCTAAAGTATAACGTGGCTGCCCTATTCAACTGGTTGTCGTCCAGCAAAGCGCCTCGACAAAGCGATTGTATTCCCCAAGAAATTGAACTTAAACGCTGGGCGACCAGCGAATGGATTGAGTATCAGGCTTGGTTGTTTCGCCATGCTTTTATTTCTCTACATGATTGGAAAATGCTGTGGTTTGAGGCGCAAGATTGGCAAGATAAGCCTTTTTTCAGCCTTGTTACACCTATTTATAATACCCCGCTAAAAGTATTGTTTGAGTGTATTTACAGTGTGCGAACCCAAGCTTACCCATACTGGGAATTATGTCTGGTTGATGATGGTAGCAGTCATAAAACCACCTTGGCTTTACTTGATGCGCTGGCAAATGAGGACAAGCGTTTACGTGTGTTGCACTTACCAGAAAATCAAGGTATTTGTGCAGCGACCAATGCCGGACTGGCAATGGCACGCGGCGATTATGTCGGCTTTTTGGATCATGATGATCGCCTGGCACCAAACGCACTGCACGCTATGGCAAAAAGCATTCGCCAACAACCGGATACACAGGTTTTATATTCTGATCGCGATATGCTCTCGCCACGCAATACTCGCTTTATGCATTTGTTTAAACCCGATTGGTCGCCTGAAACCTTGTTATCGGGTAATTATTTATTTCATTTAGTGGTGTATCGCCGTGATTTGCTCAAACAACTCGGGGGGGTGCGTGGAGAATTTGAAGGGTCACAAGATTATGACTTGATTTTGCGTGCTGCGGATACACAAGCGAAAGTCCTGCATTTACCTCAAGTGCTCTACCATTGGCGACAGCATGAACAGTCTGTATCACTGGATCACAATGCTAAAGCGTACGCCTATGAAGCGGGTATCCGTGCTGTAGAAGAAAGCCTGCAACGCTGTGGTTTGCAAGGGGAAGTAGAGGAAAACCCAAACTTGTGGCGTGGTAATTATCGGGTCAAACTAAAAAATCCCAAGCAGCCAGCGCAGATCATACGTTGGTCAAAAAATATTGATTTTCATCATATGCAACCTGACTCTGATATGGTGATTCTCGGTGAAAATGTTGCCGCAATGGATGACGATAGCTTGCTAGAGATGCAGCGTTGGCTACAAGTAGATGGCGTAGGACTAGTGACAGGAAAATTACTGGATAAGACTGAAATAGTACATGCGGGTTTGGTTCAACGTCCTCATGCTGAGCCGTTAGCTTTATACGCCGGACACCCTGAAACAACATCAGGTTACATGGCAGCGACCGCTATTGTGCGTAATGTTAGCAGTGTCCATCCCTCCTGTTGCGCAATCAGCCTGAAACTTTGGCAACAATTGGGCGGTTTAAATCCTGATTATCAAAGTGGCTATGCTTTATTAGATTTTAGCCTACGCGCTTTGCAAGCGGGCTATCGTATTGTCTACACGCCTTTTGCCCGTTTTCAAACCCAATCGCCATATTTCTCAAAAGATTTCTGGCCATCACAAGAACAACAACGTTTTACTAACACTTGGGCAGATTGGCTAGCTCAAGGTGATCCTTATTATAGTCATTGGTTGACACTGGAAATGAATGATATGGGCTTGGCTTTATAAGGCTGAGTGTTGAAATATCAACTGCAATGATGGGCTATAAATTTTTTTTAACCTTTTATTAGTTAATTAGTCAATAATTATATGCTTTTCTGGTGAAAAGCTCGCCATTATCCCGTATAATCCGACAGTTCTTTATATCAAAAACTATCGTAGAGGTAGCTCATGGATCAAACATATTACGATGCTGTTAGCAAAATGGAAGAAATGAACGTAGATCGCGAATACGTTTTAGGCTGGATGGGTGGTTATTTAGAAAACCCAGAACGCGAAGAGCAGCGTGTGACCGAAGCTTATGAAGCGGGCTACGAAGATGGTCAAGGCAAATCTACCGATAACTTCGGTGATTGGGCCAAATAAGGTACTGTTGACAAACAGTCTCTTGAAAAAACCGGCAACTTGCCGGTTTTTTTTTAACTCGCGTTTAAAGGTATTATCATGGCAAAAATTCTCATGTATTCCACCCGCTTTTGTCCTTATTGCGTGCGTGCTGAACAGCTTTTACACAGTAAAGGGGTCAATATTGATGAAAAGATTATGATTGACCAAGATCATGAGCAAATGCGGATCATGATGGAGCGTAGCAAGCGCCGTACAGTTCCCCAAATTTTTATCGATGATTACCATGTCGGTGGCTTTGATGATCTCAAAGCCTTAGATGAAGCCGGTGACTTAGAGCCTTTATTGGCTAAGTAAAAATAATCAATCACTTAGCCGTGAGATATTGTTGGTTTTCTGAGCGATAGCGAAGAATAAATACTATGTCGACCCCTGGTTAAGCAATTGTTCTTTAATCTCGCGGCGTAAAATTTTACCGACATTGCTTTTAGGCAAACTGCTATAAAATTCGATTTGTTTTGGTACTTTATAAGCGGTTAGTCGCTCTTTGCAATATGCCCGCAATGTTTTGGCATCCAAGTCTGGATTGCTGCTGACCACACATAAACACACGCGCTCGCCCGTGCGTTCATCAGCCAAGCCCACCGCTGCCGCTTCAACTACCTCTGGATGCGTCACCGCCTCGGCTTCCACTTCATTAGGATAGACATTGAAGCCAGAGACTAAAATCATATCTTTTTTTCTATCCACAATACGCACAAAGCCTTCTTCATTCATGATGGCAATATCGCCACTGTGAAGCCAACCATCGACAATGGTCTCTTTCGTATCCTCAGGGCGTTGCCAATAGCCTTGCATCACTTGCGGCCCTTTAACACATAACTCGCCTTTTTCTCCAAGCGGGAGTAATTGCCCCTCATCATCTTGAATACTGACCTCGGTGCTGGGAATCGGCAGCCCAATGCTGCCATTAAAACGTTTGCCAGTCATGAGGTTAATACACACCGCTGGTGAGGTTTCGGTCATGCCATAAGCTTCTAGTAAAGGAACCCCCGTACAGGCTTGCCAGGCTTTAGCGACTTCAGCTTGCACGCTGCTGCCCCCACCTAAGCAAATACGCAAATGTTTAAAATCAAGTTGTCGAAATGCCTCACGCTGTACTAAGGCATTGAATAAGGTATTCACACCAGTAAAGGCGGTAAAAGGTGTTTGGCCTAGGGTTTTTATCATCCCCTTTAAGTCACGCGGGTTGGTAATCAGCACATTTAAACCGCCGACATACATAAAGGTAAAACAATTAGCCGTCAGCGAAAAGATATGATAAAGCGGCAAAGCGGTGATAATGACCTCTGGCCCCTCGTATGTTGGACGTAATTCCGATTTGATCCAATGATGGGCTTGGAGAATATTGGCGAGTAAATTACGGTGAGCTAGCATTGCACCTTTAGCCACCCCGGTTGTCCCGCCTGTGTATTGTAAAAAAGCTAAATCATTTTGCTCTAAGGAAACCGGGCTAAAACTGAGTTGTTTACCCTTATCTAAAGCGGTTTTCAGGGGCATGTGCTGAAAATTGAATGAGGGAATTTGACCTTTGATATAACGTAAATAGGTGTCTAATAAAAAGCCTTTAACACCGAGTAAGTCTCCGATTTGGGTCGTAATAATGTGTTCAAGTACGGTTTCTGCCTGCACTTTATCAACGGTATCAGCAAAATTTTCAGCAACGATTAGAATTCGCACCCCAGCGTCATTGAGCTGATGCTTTAATTCTCTGGGGGTATATAAAGGATTTGTATTGACAACAATCCCCCCGGCTTGCAATATAGCGAAAATAACAATGGGATATTGCAATAGGTTAGGCATCATGACTGCAACCCTGTCCCCTTTTTTCAAACCCAGAGAGACTTGAAAATAGGCTGCTAGCTGTTGACTGAGAACCCGAAGCTCTCGATAGCTGATCTCTTTCCCAAAGTTACGAAATGCGCTTTTGTCCGCGTGTTGCTGACAAACGTGTTCAAACCAATGCACCAATGAAGTATAAGCTGTTAAATCAATGTCGGTAGGTACATCGTTAGGATATTGTTTTAACCATATTTTATCCATAATCCTCTAGCCCTGAAAGAACGCGTATCAGTGCTTAGTATAGAGATTACAATGGGCTTTGAATAGCACCAAGGTCAAGTTCTCTCGCTGGTTTTAAAAAAATATGTCCCCAACACAGGAATAAAAGTAACGTGCTTTTGTTTCCGCTGTGATGATAGCTTGGCTTTATTCGAAAAAATGGAGTTTTTATGCCTGTTGAATTTTACAAAGAAGGGGAACACCTTTGCGTCGGTTTTTATGACCTCATCGACGGCGACGGCATCCAATCAAACCAGTTTTTGATTGTCAATGAGCAGCACTCTGTCCTGCTCGATCCAGGTGGTGATTTAAGTTTTAATAGTCTTTACGCCGCCTCTTACCGCCATTTGATGGGCAAGGAACTTGAGTATGTGGTTGGCTCTCACCAAGACCCAGATATTATTTCCTCACTAAACCAGTGGTTGCTAGGCAGTAATTGTAAAATTATTGTGCCCAAGCTGTGGGAAAAATTTATTCCACATTTTGCCCCCAAAGCCGATATGAAAGATCGTTTAATCGGGATTCCTGATGAAGGGATGCGAATTGATATGGGGAGTGGACACTCGCTCTATGCTTTGCCTGCACATTTTCTACATTCTGAAGGTAATTTCCAGTTTTATGACCCTCTTTCCAAGATTTTATTCTCAGGAGACTTGGGCGCGTCGATGGTTCATTTTGATGCGGATAAACCCGTGGATAATTTTGAATTACACATCTCAAAAATGGAACCTTTCCACAGACGTTATATGAGTGGGCAAAAGGTAGGTAAATTTTGGGCAAACATGGTTAGGGAACTTGATATTGAGTGGATTGTGCCGCAACACGGTCGCCCATTTCATGGCAAAGACATGGTGGATAAGTTTATCAACTGGGTTGAAAATACCCCGTGCGGTTTGGACTTAATAACTCAAGAAAATTATCAAATTCCGAAAATTCGCTTATAAATCTCATCCTTACCCAATTATGATACCAATAATGGAGGCGGGACTTTAGTCCCGTTTGGGCGTGGCTAAAGCCGTTGGTGCTTCTAGCGTTATCACAGATTTTAGTCTAACAACATCGGTATGGCTTGTTGTTCGCCGGGCAGGACACTGAGCAATTCATTGAGTTTCGGCAATACCGGAATATTTTCCTCATCTAAAAGAAAATCCGCTGCTTGTTTTTGCTTTAATTGTTGCTGGCGCATGGATTGATATTTGCCGTGGGTGATTTCGCGCTCACTGGCATCATCACGTAAAATCCGTGGATGTAAAAATATCATCAAATTACGTTTATTCTTGCGGGTGTTTTGCGCCTTAAATAAGTTGCCTAACAGCGGAATATCACCAAGACCTGGGACTTTTTGCTCGGTATCACTCAAGTCTTCCGTCATTAAACCACCTAAAATCACCATTTGCCCGTCTTCAACCATGATCGTGGTGCGCAACTCGCGGTTATCGGTGACAATGTCGGTGGTACTGACCGAGCTAGGGGCTAAGCTGGAGACTTCTTGGTCGATTTCTAACAAAATACTGCTGCCCGCATTGATTTGCGGTTTTACCCGTAATTTAATCCCTATATCTTCACGTTTGATGGTTTGAAATGGATTTGTTGCCCCAGTGGCAGCACCTGTGTTGGTATATTGCCCGGTAACAAAAGGCACGTTTTGCCCCACATGAATTTCCGCTTCTTGATTATCCAGCGTCACTAAAGACGGTGTGGATAAAATATTCGCCTCACTGTCGGCCGCTAGGGCTTGTAATAACACACCAAAATTGATTTTATTGCCCGCGCCATAGTTACCTAAGCCTAAGACCCCGCCTTTATTGCCCGTGGGCACGGTATTGCTTAAGGCATTGCTGGCCAAGTCCAAAATCCCAGAACCAGCATTACTAAAATTGACCACACCGACAGGCACGCTGTTGCTATTAGACCCATCAAGTATCCATTGTACGCCCAGCTCTTTACTTTTATTCAGGGTCAATTCAACAATAATCGCCTCAACCAATACTTGCGCACGGCGAATATCGAGTTTATCAATCACGGATTTCAGAGATAATAAAACATCTGGGGCGGCGGTGATAATCAGGCTATTGGTAGCATTATCGGCTTGGACTTGGGTGTTCACCGCTTGTGTGCCTGCACCGGTATGGCTTGTGCCAAGCGCTTTAGTGGCTTTTGCTCCGCCAGCGCTACTTGAGCCGACCATGCCTTTGAGAATGTCTGCAAGTTCAGCTGCTTTGGCATAGCGTAAATAAATCACTTGGGTATTGCCGACAGTCTCTAGTGGCGTGTCTAGGTGGCTGATCAGGGTTTTAATTTTTAGCCGTTCTTTCGCACTGCCATTGATTAAAATGCTGTTGGTACGTTCATCGGCAATTAATTGTTGCCCCCCTATTGCGCTCTTTTCCGCAGCCGTTTTTTGTTTCAGTCCGTTAATAATCCGTACCACCTCACGTGCTGGCGCATGAGAGAGCATCATCACCTCGACTTCATTTTGGGGGGCAATATCAATGCGGCGAATAATTTTCAGTAAGCGTTGCACATTGGCAGCCCGGTCAGAAATAATCAAAATATTGCTGTCAGGTGGAGAGGCAAGGTGTCCTTGTTGTGGTACTAAGGGGCGTAAAATTGGGATCAGCTGTCCAGCTTTGAGGTGTTTGACTTTAACAATTTGGGTCACTAAGTCATCGCCACTGCCTGCACCATTTACAGGCGTATAGCCGGTTTTTGCCACCGCTTCGGGGACAATTTTGACCACATTGCCCGCTGGGACTGCCGCATAGCCATGCACACTTAAGACCGATACAAAGGTGTTATACAGTGCGGTTTCGTCCATAGCTTGACTAGAAATCACCGTGACTTTGCCCTTAACACGCTCGTCGATGACAAAGTTTTTACCGGTGACATCGGCAACCATTTGCACCAAGGCTTCGATTTCTACGCCTTTGAGGTTAAGCGTGACTTCTTGTGCCTGTAATCCAAGACTAAGACTTGATAGCCAGCAAAAATAAGCGACTAAAAAACGAGAAATACGCGGCATAAGGTGGGGTTCCTATGTTTTTTTAGAATGCGGCAATCATACCCAATCTAGGCAAAAATTGCCTCATTTTCGCAAAGCAATTTGGCGTTTAATACTAGAAATCGCCTGTCCTGGGTTTAAGCCTTTGGGACAGGTATTGGTGCAGTTGAGAATGGTATGGCAACGATAAAGGCGGTAACTGTCCTCAACGCTATCGAGTCTTGCGCCAGTGTAATCATCGCGGCTGTCTTGTAACCAGCGCTGTAATTGTAACAAGATTGCAGGACCTAAAAATTTATCACTGTTCCACCAATAACTTGGACAACTGGTGGAGCAACAAGCACACAAAATACATTCGTATAAGCCATCTAAACGTAAACGCTCTTGCTTGGATTGCAAACGCTCTTTGTCGGGGTGGGCTTGGACATCACTTTGTAACCACGGTCGAATACTGCTGTATTGGGCATAAAAATGACTTAAATCGACCACCAAGTCTTTCATCACGGCCATATGCGGTAGGGGGTAAACTTGGACCGGGTCGGCTAGGTCACTTAAGGCTTGGGTGCAAGCGAGGGTATTGCCGCCGTTAATTTGCATCGCACAAGAGCCACACACCCCCTCACGACAAGAACGGCGAAAACTAAAACTCGGATCGATGTGGTTTTTGATATAAAACAGGGCATCTAAGACCATCGGTCCACAGCGTTCTAAGTCAATTTCATATTGTTCTAGGCGTGGGTTTGCCTGTGTTTCGGCTTGCCAGCGGTATACTTGCACAACACGGGTATGTGTACGCTGAGCATCTTTAGCGTAATGATAATCCCCTTTTTGTACCACTGAATGTGCAGGCAAGCGAAATTCTGCCATTTTAGTTCTCGTTTAGATCATTTTTATCGGCTTCAGTCAAAGCAATATTTAATTCCAACACTTCTAATTCATTGCGTTTTTCCATAGAAATTTTAACTTGATCGTCGGCTATATCAACATATTTACGCACCACTTCTAACAGCTCTTGTTGCAAGGAGGGTAAATAATCGGGCGCACCCATTTGTGCTTGGTTAGCCGCTCTTTCATGGGCAACGATAATCTTTAAACGCTCACGGGCTTTGGAAGCGCTATTTTTTTGTTTAATACCTAATAGGTCAAATAATGACATGCTCACCTTCCTTGTTTAAGGGTGATGAAATAAACGAGAGAAAAATCCTTTTTGCTCTTGGATAAAGCGCTGTGGTCTGTCTTCTCCGACAAAGCGTGCAGTAATATCATGGTAAGCTTGCCCAGCATCACTGTCTTCTTGAAAAGTGACAGGCACGCCTTCATTCGAGGCTTTCAGCACCGCATCCGACTCAGGCACGACCCCAAGTAGAGGAATCGCCAAAATATCTTGGACATCATCCGCACTTAACATATCGCCTTTATTAACCCGTCCTGGGACATAACGGCTGATAATTAGGTGTTCTTTGACCGGATCTAAACTTTGCTCGGCTCTTAAGGTTTTACTGGCTAACATACCAATAATGCGGTCAGAATCACGCACCGAAGAAACTTCCGGGTTGGTGACAATCAAGGCAACATCGGCAAAATACATCGCCATTTGTGCGCCGTGTTCAATCCCGGCTGGGGAGTCACAGACAATGTATTCAAAGCGTTCTTTGAGCGCTTCCATAACTCGAGTCACGCCGACCTGAGTTAAGGCGGATTTATCCCGAGTTTGCGAGGCTGGCAAAATATAAAGGTTTTCTACCCGCTTATCTTTGATTAAAGCTTGATTAAGGTTGCCTTCTTCATTGATAACATTGATAAAATCATAAACCACGCGGCGTTCACAACCCATAATGAGATCAAGATTGCGTAAGCCGACATCAAAATCCACCACCACGGTGCTATGTCCACGAAGGGCAAGTGCGGTTGCAAATGCGGCACTGGTGGTCGTTTTGCCAACCCCACCTTTACCTGATGTCACAACGATGACAGTGCTCAATGTATTTTCCTTAGATAGACCTTATCTGCATAAGGTGTGAGTGATTGATAATTACTGAGATTATGCATGAAAAACTTTAAAGCAAAATTAAATCCAACAAAAATTATAGGAAGTAAATTATTATCATAACGCAATTAAAAGTCCATTATACGCCGAAAGATTGTATTTTTAAGTTATCTTGTTCCAGATACACTTGTGCCGCTTTGCCAAACCAGCTTTCATCCAGCTCATCACGAATTTGATATTGCCCCGATACCGAGACCAATTCCGCTTCGAGTTTTTGGCAAAAAATGCGCGCGTGTTCATCGCCATTAATGCCTGCCAAAGCCCGCCCATGCAACGGTCCATAGACATGAATATTGCCGCCAGCAAGTACCTCAGCACCGGGGCTTACCATCGACAAAATAATCAAATCGCCCTCGGCAACCAGTTGTTGTCCTGAGCGTACCGGTTGCTGGACAATTTTCGCAGGGATATGGGTAGGCGTGGCGTTTTTATTTGCTTGTACGGGGCTATTAAACCAAGGCAGTGACAAATCTTGTATTTGTGAGCGCCAGTGCAAAGAGCCGCCACTGTAAGCAATGGGTAAAAAACCTTGCGCTTGAAATAAGTCTAATAAGGCTTGCCAGTCCAAGCTTGCTTGTCCATCACTTAAATGGGATAAATCCAAAATTAAAGGCGTGTTTTCAAATAAACCCGGTGCTTGTGCCACTTTGCTGCGCAATTGCTCGCTAATAACGGCTAAATTGGTCTCATGTAATTGCAAGACCATGATGGTTAACATACTGCCTTTAAGATTAAAGGCGGTTTGAGTGGGTGGGGTATCCTTATGGCTCATGGTTGAGAGTTTCCAGATAAGCTATCGAATTGTTGTGCATCTATTACCGCTGTTTGAATACAACTTTTGACCAATTGATGCAGATATTCAGGTTTGACCGGTTTGTGTAGAACTTTGTAACCCAATTCTTCTGCGGCATCAATCACGGCTTGTTCGCGGTTGCCTGTGACTAACATACCAGGTAAATCTTTGCGTAAATGTGTTTGTATGGTCTTGATCGCCTCAATCCCAGTGTGTTCATAGAGATGATAATCGGAGACGATTAAGGTCGGCATAAAACCGGTATTATCTAATTGTTGCAAGGCTTGTTCGGTGGAATCGGTGGCCATGACTTCATAACCCCAACCTTCAAGCAATTTTGAGGTTAAAATCCGCACGGCATATTCATCCTCTATCACCAGCACTTTCACATCCGAGTTTTTCGGTAATTTATCTGTTTTTTGGCTGCTACTGCTTTTAGCATGACTCAAGATAGGCACAGACAGGCTAAAGGTGGTTCCCCAGCCCGCATGAGAGCGCAAATTGACATGCAAATACAATAAGTCCGCCAAGCGTTTGACAATACTTAAACCCAAGCCTAAGCCATCAATTTGCCCAGCATCTGCCAAGGCTTCTTTTTGTAGGGCTTCGAGAATATCTTTTTGTTGGACTTCTTGAATCCCCGCGCCCGTATCACGAATATTGATTTCGATATAATCGCGAATATGTTGCCCTGAGAATTTGGCTGCCAAACCTTTGGCTTGGGCAAAGCCCTCAGGCGCAGGCTGGCATTGAATTTCGATTTGTCCTTGAGAAGTAAATTTGAGCGAATTGAGCAAAATTTGCCTTAAAACCCGCATTAACAGTTTTTGGTCGCTGTATAACTGCATTTGTTCAAGCTGGTTGATTTCCAAATGAAAATTGAGCTTTTTCTCTTTAACTTGGGTATCAAACTCGCTTTGTAAATCACTGAGTAAATGTACCAAAGAAAAGGACTTAAATTCAGGTGCTAGCGCGCCAGAGTTCAGACGAGAAATATCCAATAAGGCTTCTAAGGAGCCTGTGAGGGCAATCACCGATTGCTGGGTTTTATCAAATAAACTCCGCACTTGTGGCTCATCAATTTCTGAACTGATGGTTTCCATCAAGGTCGCAAGGCTATATAAGGGTTGACGGGTATCAAAGTGGCTGCTGTTATGGCGTGGATCGGCGGTGTTCTGGCTTGCCGCTTGGGCGTGTTGGTGTAGTTGGGTCAGTTGTTTTTGATATTCTTTTTGCTGGTACTTCAGAGCGCTAACAGTATTACTGAGTTGTTTTTCTAAAGAATGGGTTTGGCGGGCATAACGCACCCAGCCTGCCGCCAGCAACACAATAAACACAGCTTGTGCGGCGAGTAGCAACATCAGGGCTTCTAAATAATCGGCATCAAAGTCGCTGATAGTAAAATAAGCGAGCAAGCTCAAAACCGCGATAGCTTCTAGAAAGAATAAACTGAGTAATAAATAGCGCGGAAACATAAGCAGTCTGTGGTTTAGAGATTATCGTTCAGGGCTTGAATCGCAACAATACTTTCTTGATAACAGCTTTTTAATTCTGAAAATGATTCATCGACCCCTTGCCAGTCGGCATTAGCCCCTTTTTGTTCCAGTATTGAGGTAATTTCAGCCAAAGGCACAGCGCCAACATTATAACTAGCACCTTTAAGACTATGTGCCGCTTCACGCAAACCAGTGGCATCTTTTTCGGTGATACTGCGTTCTAATGCAGCCAATAACTCAACCCCTTGCTCTAAATAGGCATCGATGATTTCCGTCAAGAGTTCGGGCATGTCCTCGACCATTTCTAATAATTCAGCAATGGTTTCTTCATCTAACAAGGCAGACATAAGCGCAATTATCCTAGGTTCTATGTGCGACTCTCAATCATAACATTTTCATCCAATAAATCTCAGTAAAAATTTCTCACCCATATTTGAGGTTGAAAACCCACGCTGCTAGCAGGATGCTCGGTTATAATCACTCCATGAGTTTATTTCGAGCCATATTATTTGCCGTTTATGACTTGGCAAAGCTGATCCGGTATATGTTATCAGGGGCATTTTATGCTGCTTGGCATACGTTAATATCGGGAACTTTATTATTGTGTATCAGCTTACTGGGGGTATATCTGCTCATAGGACAATACCCCAAACCTGTCAGTGCTTGGCTTAGCCAAGTATTACAACAGCACATTCAAATTGAAGCAATAGCAACTGATTGGCAACAAAACCGCCCCGTTTTACGCTTAACACAAATCAAAATAGCGCAAACGTCAGAAACTAAACCGTGGTTACAACTGCAAACGGCAGTGATTAGCATCGCGCTACTTGATTCATTATTGCAACGCCATATCGTTACCCAGCGCTTTTTAGTTGAAGGTTTGCATTTACGCTTGCGCCAACATAGCAGTGGCCGTGTGAGTCTGCCTGAGACACCAACGAGGATAATCGAACCCCGGGTAGAGACCCATACGTCAGGAGACTATCCCAGACCGACAAAATTATTAGCATGGTTACGTTTACAACAACATATCCGAGTCGATAACAGCCGCATGATGTGGCTACGCCATCAGCAAAATGCGTTATTGTTTGAACAAATGCAGTTAAATATTAAAAAAATTGCCGACAAGCACAGTATTCGTATCGGTTTACAATTGCCCAAACAGCGCGCGCCACTACCGTTTATGCAAAGCACAGGCTTACAAGCAAAAGGCGGAAAGTTCACCTTATTTGCCCAAGGACGTTGGCATCAGCAAGGGCACTTAATCGACTTAAGCGGCTATAGCCTGCTAGAAAACATCATTTTTAGTAATAATGCTAAACGACAATTATCCTTAAATAAACTCAGTACCAATATCGAACTCAAACATCAATTGGGGGTCGGTTGGCGCTTAAACCTGCACCATTTACGGGTCAATAAAGACAAAGAAGCCTGGCCTCGGAGCCAAATTAGTCTGATGGCACTGCCCACGCCTGGTGGAATGCACTTACAAGGACATATAGGCTTTGTGCGCCTGCAAGACTTATTAACCTTGCTTAGCCCACATATCGAACCTGCACCCGTGCGAGAGCACATTCAAGCCCTAGACCCCGAAGCAGAACTCCATCAAACTTGGTTTGCTATTGACCCAAATTATTGGCAACTCAATACCCATATTCTCAACTGGCGACATCAGGCCTATGAAAAAATCCCCGGATTAGCCTTTAGTGATGCCTATTTACACTTAGAACCCGGTGTGGGCACATTGCGTTTACAATCCTCCCGATTTGAATTTGATGCGCCACGCCTATACCCCAAAGGTGCTTTTCCTGAATTTAAGGCGGAGGGAAAAATCGCTTGGCGCTTTGCCGATAAAGCTTGGCAGCTTGATAATCAATTGCAGCTCAGTAGTGCAAAAATAAAACACGTCGATGTCAAAGGCTTTATCAAAAAACAAGGAAAACAAGCCCCGGTCAGTGATTTACATATCCAATTTGAACATGCCTCGATTGACCAAGTGGCACGCTACTTTCCTAAATTCAAAGCCATCAAAGGGGTAAAAAAATGGCTAAAACGCAGCCTAAAAACCGGACATATTCGCAAAGCCAAAGTGGCATTGGTAGGAGAACTCACCCCCAAACATTGGTTACCTAAATTAAGCGTAAAAGTCGATATTGAAAAGGCGACCTTAGCCTATGCACCCAAGTGGCCGCCATTGAAAGCACTTGATGCACAATTACAGATTGCCAATAAACGCCTATGGATTGATGCCAAGCAAGGCAAGATCAGTCAGGCAAAAATCACACAAGTACAAGCCAACATTGCCGACTTAAGCCAGCGCAATAACCACGTTGATATCAAAGGTAAAGTACAAGGCAAACTCGAACAAGGTTTAGACTTCATAGCCCAAAGTCCCCTAGCAAAAGCCTTAAAACTGCATGACTTACAGCTAGAGGGCAAACTCGATTTGGATTTAGGTTTGAAAATCCCCTTCCAGCACGGGGTGAAAGTCAAAACTCAAGGACACATACACCTAAAAAACACCCGCTTACAACATAGTAGTCTTGAGCGTTTAGGACTAGAAGCCACAGAACTCGACGGCGAAATTCATTTTAGTGAGCAACAACTCAGCTCAAAACGGCTCAAAGGCACAATTGCCGGACAAACCATCAGCGCCGAACTAAAAAAACAAGCGGGCAATCCCCTGCAAATTGACTTACAAGGGCTATTAAATCGTCCTTATTTGCAACAGTTTTTACAAAGTGCATGGAAATATTATCCCCATATCCCTGCCCATTACTGGCAAAGCCTCAGCGGATCAAGCCCGTGGCAACTACAACTGACACTCGGCAAAGAAGATACCCAACTGCAATGGCAAACGGACTTACAAGGCATCACTTTAGACCTACCCGCGCCTTTAACGAAAACCACATCACAAACACAAAAATTGAACTTAAATTGGCAAGGCGACGATTGGCAAGGACAATGGCAAACAAAGGCTAATCAGTTTAATCTGGCGCTTGATAAACAAGCTGATTTTATCCGTCTAGGCTTAAACCAAGTTGCACCGCCTTTGCAACAAAACCGCCCTCATTGGTCGATTCAAGGACAATTAAGTAAGCTTGATTTAAGCCCTTGGCAACAATGGTGGCAACAACAACAGCGCAGCAGCACAGTCACCGAAGGCATAACAGCGAAAAAAATTCAGCCGCATATTACTTTAGATCTGCAACTCGCTGAAACCCATTTTGCCGGGCAAACGTGGCAAGGACTACAACTGACAGGGCAACAACAAGGTGCGCGAGGACATTGGTCCTGGTCGGCAGAACAATCCAAAGGCTCGGCACAACTCAGCGCTGAGCAAATACGTTTAGACCTTGAGCATTTACAACTACAATCAAACACGAAAACCTCAAATTCTGAGACAAGCCCGTCACAAACCCCAAACAAAAACTGGTCAAAACTGCCCGCGATTTGGTTTCAATGCCAAGATTTATCTTGGAATCAACGGGTCTTAGGCAATTGGTTAGTGGTCACAGAACCGGCTAAACACGGCGTGCATTTGCGCGGACTTAAAGCCCAACTTGATGATAACAGCGAAATTAAAGCCACAGGCTTTTGGCCGGATAATAGCAAACAAGCCCACCAACTAGAGCTAGAACTCGAAAGCCATGCCTTGGGCGATTTACTTAAGCAATGGCAAATCAAAGCCCAAGGTCTCAATTCAGAATACAGCCAATTCAAATTTAAAGGTCAATGGCACGATAAATATCTGCCGCGCCACTGGCAAGACCTAGAAGGCGATATCGAAGTCTTAGTTGGCAAAGGCGTGCTCGAAGAATTAGAACCCGGTGCATTGGCACGGGTTTTAGCCCTAGTCGATTTAGAAAGCTTGCCCAAACGCTTAACACTGGAGTTTGAAGATGTTGCCAAACAAGGCTTTCACTTTGATGAAATCAGTGGGCAGTTGCGTTTAGAATCAGGCTTATTACATAGCCAAGATTTACACTTAAAAGCCATCGCGGCGGATATATTGATCAATGGACACACGGACTTAAAAGCACGCCAATTTGCCCAAGAGATTAAGGTTATTCCCCACTTAAATTACGGCTTACCCCTCACCGGGGTGTTATTAGGTGGCTATGGGGTTGGGATCGTTGCGCTGTTATTACAACAAATATGGCAACATTCTCGTGATGAGGCGGCGATGTATTTAGCCTATCGACTCGAGGGAGATTGGGATAACCCCATCTTAGAGGCAATAGAACCACAGGAATGATATGACCCTAATAGGGGCGATTATCTTTGGGATGAGCATTGCCTTGTGTCGATAGAAATTTGAGCTTAACTAATGGCACGGATTGACTTCATTTGCTGAGAATGCCTAAAATCCTTACTGCTAGCGAATTGCTAACATAAAACGCCCTTAAATTTCTTACCGAGGCACACTATGCCATCATCCTTTTTGTTCCAGCAGCCTAAGGACAATACCAGCCCTGTTAATTTTGCCCGTTCAGGTTTATTGCTCAGCCTCTGTTGCTTTTTAAGCGCTTGTGAACCTCAGGTAGTCAATCCCCTGTTACAAACAAAACCAGAGAAAGCGCAAGCACAGATAAGCAAGCCTAAAAAGCAATTACCTCGCAAACATAAAGTCCGTAAAGGCGATACCTTGACCAATATCGCCAAACGCTATGGTTTGAATCGACAAGATTTAGCCGATTGGAATGCGATTAAGCCACCAAAATATATTGTCCGTTTGGGGCAAAAATTGCGCTTACATGCGCCCAGCCCGTTTAAGCAGGTAGAGAAACCGAAAACTAAACCCAGCACCAGCAGTGCGAAAAAAAATCCGACCGTGATTCCAGAGCCTAGCACGCCGATTGATGATAATAGCCCCTTGCTAAGTGTTGAGAAAAAACCCCAAGTCGCAAGACAATTAAACACCGAAGTGGCTGAAAGTTTACGCAGCACTGATGAGGGCGAGTTCATTGCCTACAAACCCCCGGTGAAAGGCGTAACCGAACGCGTCCCTGTACAATCACGCGGGCAAAGTTGCTTAGGTCTATCTAGGCAAGCGCTGAATTTGCAATTATGGGCACCACAACATATTGCTTGGACGCATCGCTCACAACCGCAATTATATTGGTCATTGGAACAGCCAATAGAGGCTTATGTGAATGTGACGATCACAGAAATCAGCCCTAACCCTTGGCAAGCGCCGATCATAGAAAAACAACGTCGCCAACGCTTACAACCAGGGGCATATGTGTTTAATCTCGCCAGTGAGCAAATCAGATTACAAGCCAATAAAGTTTATCAATGGTCGGTGAGCTTATCCTGTCAGCGCGGGCAAACACCTGATACGATGGCAAGTGCTGAAATTCAATATATGCCCTTGATGCAAGCTGCGCCTGCCAATGCAGCACAACAAGCTGCCTTTTATGCCCGACAAGGCTATTGGTATGATGCGCTAGAAAGCTTGCAAGGACAGCAGAGCCAACAAGCGCAATTGGGTATACAAAAATTGTTACAACAAGGTCGGGTATCGTTGCGGGTTCAGCGTTAGAGTCTATGCGGAGTATGGAAGTCGTCGCGAAATTAGACCAAAATGGCGGATTTGCAGCCGATTATTCATATTTCGCATAGACCCTTAGTTTATGCCAAGAAATTGCGCCAAACTAAAGGGCTGAATCGGCTTGCTCAACTGTGTAAAAGCGAGCGTTTGATGTTGGTGCTTGACAGGCAAATGGCTGTCAGCACTGATAATGGCCAGTTTGATGTTGGGGAAATGTTGTTTTAACAACAAAGCAAGGTCTAGGCCATTGACCTGCGGCATATTGTAGTCAATGACCGCACACTGGATTTGTTTACCTTGCACAGAGGACAAGGCATTCTCTGCGCCATTGGCTTCAATCACATGATATTTTGAGTTTAATTGCTCAATTAAATGCCGGATCAACATGCGCGAGGTGCGGCTATCATCAACAACCAAAACATTGATAAACCGAGGTATAGATCGCCAATCTGTCATCATATTATTCAGACCTCATAAAATAAGGGCGAATTCCTTTTATTATTGGAACAACACAGCCGTGTTTATTCACTTTTTTTATTGGCTTTTCCTTGTGCAGAAAAATCAAACTCGCGGTGTTCTGAGGCAAAAACATGGGCGTGTAGATTGGCAATCCACTGTCTGCCTTCTTGAGTCACATCCAAATAGGTCAGCGCATCTTTAATATAACGGCTGACCATATTCCAATAAAATGTCGGATAATTTTTATGCAAATCCACCGGGCTGCGATAGCCCAGTTGCTCGTTGATACCGGTTTCTTGAAACTCATAATATAAAGCCGGTAACTTACGGATATAGTTAGGATCGGCTAATTGCCCAATCAAATCAGCGGCGCGCACCAAACCCGGATAGGAGCTGGTGCATTGATGATCTTCATCATTGGGTACAGGAAAACGGGTTAGCTCAATATTGGCTGCGATGGTATCGGCATCAATATAGGCATTGCCATCAAAACGCTCGTGAATAAATAATTTGCCTCTATCGACATGATAAGGCGAAAGCGCGGCATCGGTTGCGCCTTGCTCTAGGCTGATGGTCTCATCGCCAATACCCGTAGCGTAAGCATCGCGGCTATCATGCTGGCAAATCCCACGAATATGACCAATGTCGTGACACAAAAGCGAAATAATAAAATTGAGCCAATCGCGGTTGGACACCCCGCCTTTGCGAATGTGTTTGCCGCGCAAAATCTCTTGCCCGACCAAGGTCACCATAATGGTATGTTCCATATTATGGTAAAGGGCATCACTGCTGGCAAAATGTTCCAGCGCCATGCGTCCTGCCCAGGCGATGATCGAAGTATTGGCCGATTGCAAATTACCGTAATTACGAGAATAAGCCGTCTCTAACTGTTCAACAAAGGCATCAATAACCAATTCGGTAGGATTAAACATACGCGATCCCAAATAGGGTTGAGAAATTTTCATTTACTGATGTTACGCAAAGGCTTCTTTTTGGCTCTCTGAGCCAAAAAACCGCCATTGCTCCACGACTAAGCTTGACTAGGCAGGCAAAAAGTCGACGTATTGCGAATAAACAGAGTCAAGTGCGTAACGTCAGTCATTTATCTGTGTCAGGCTGCTAAAAAAGAAGCTAAGCCTCAGCGCTGTGTCATTAACACAGCTAAACACATAAAAGTTTCTATGGACTTAGTTGCTGAGTACATGGCCACGTTGGCTTAATTGGCGCGTGGCTAGGCTCAGACCTAAGACACTCAGTAGCACAAAATACAAAACATCACCACTATCAAACCGACCACTTAACAAGGCTTTATAATGCGCCGACAGCGATAAAACCGGTAAGATGTTGTCATCATTATACCGATTTGCCGAACTATCTAACACCCACAAAATCAGCGAGACACTAAAGCTGCCTATCGCGGCACTAAAGGCCTGCTGGCTGAGGCTAGAAAAATATAAACCGATAGCCGTTAATAAAGCGTTAAGCAAGAGCATTGCCAAAGCCACACTAAAAAACAAGCCCCAGTCAAAGCCTTGATTCAGCAGCCCCAAACTCAAAGGCATTAATAACAAAGTAATGCTGACCAAGCTTAAAAAAGCCCATAAGCCGAGATATTTGCCAAAAATAATTTGCCAAGCACTGATAGGCGAGGATAACAACAGGATGAGGCTGTGTTGCCGCCATTCGCTGTTAATCAAGGACATACTTAAAAACGGCACTAAACAGAGGAAAAACCACCCGCTGGTATTAGCCACTGCGCCCAAGACCACAATCGAATAGCCCCGCGCTGCCAGTGCGGCTTGATTGAGAATAAAAAACTCCATCGCCACCAAGAAAAACCATGCAGAAATAAACACCGCACTGGCAAACAAGGCATATGCGCCAAAGCCTTGGAAAATTTGTTGTAATTCACGTTTAGCCAGCATCCAAATCATGCCGCACTCGCTTGTGTGGTTTGCAAAAAGATACGCTCCAAATCATTTTTTGCCATTTGCAAAGCAAAAAGCCCCAAGCCCGCTTGCGCCGCCCATTGACTCAAACGCTTTGCCAAGCGCTTATAATCTTGCTCGGGGGCATATTCAACCCGCCAATAGCCCTCAGCTTCGGCATGAAGTGCCAGCACATCCGGCAAGGCTTGCAAAGCCTTTTGTAAGTCGGGGCTGAGGTTTTGACTGATGCCAAGCAAAATACTGGGCTTGGCTTGCTCAGCTAAAGCGGTTTTACTCAAGCGCAAACAGCCCGCGTGTAAAATTTGCACATGGCTGGCAACTGCTTGCACCTCGGATAAAATATGGGTAGAAAAAATCAAAGCGTGGTCTTGGGCTAAATCACGGATTAAATCCAAACTCTCGCGCCGTTGTTGCGGGTCAAGACCGACACTGGGTTCATCGAGCAAAATCAAAGCGGGACGATGAATAATCGCTTGCGCAATTCCCAGCCGCTGGCGAAAGCCTTGCGAGAGGTGTTTAACCCATTTATCCGCCACGCTCTCCAAGCCACAGCGCCCCAAGACCCAATCCAGCGCCAAATCTAAATCTTGACCTTGAAGCCCGCGCAACTGCCCAGCAAAGCGTAAATATGCCCGCACCCGCATCCGTGGATACAAAGGCGGTTGCTCGGGCAAATAACCCAAATAGGCTTTGGCAGCTTTCGGCTCGCGGGCTAAATCATGACCGTAAATGCGAACGCTGCCCTCATTGATGGGTAGCACACCGCTGATTAAGTTCAAAGCAGTGGATTTACCCGCGCCATTGAGTCCCAAAAACGCCAAAATTTCCCCGCGCTCTAACTCAAAACTGATGTTATCTAAAGCCCGGTTTTGCTGATAAGCAAAGCCTAAGCCCTGTACGCTTAATAAAGCCATCAACTAAACAAGTTTTGTTGCAGCCCGTCTTCCAAAGGCGCATCCGCTTGCGTTGGGAACACCTCGGCAGCCGTGCCCGTCTCTAAGCTTTCACTGGCGGCGGCAAAAATATGCTCCACGCCAGTTTTGCCTTTAATATCGGGGCTGCGACGGTCGATTTTATCCAGCTCCTCAGCCGGGAACGGCTCGCCATACAAACCGCCATTGATACTTTTACCGAGCACCAAAATCGAATTACCGCGCCCGTGGTCAGTGCCATTATCACCATTGGCTTTCAATTGTCGTCCAAATTCACCGGAAATCACAAACACCAGTTGGTCAGTAATCGCCTCGGGCAAGACTTTGTATAAGGTCGCAATGCCGCCATTTTCATGGAACAAATCTTGGAAACGCTGCTCAATATAGCGCTGTTGGTTTTTATGTGAATCCCAGCCGCGATAATCCATCGAAGCGATGCGGAAATTCAAAATATCCTGTGCCGCCAAACAATCGTATAAATTACGCACTTGCTTGCCAAAACCGCGACTGTTCAAGGTAAACAAACCTTGTTCGCTGGCAAACTTTTGGTCATAAAGCGCCTGAATATCGGCAGGAATGGGGATATTCGGGTTTTGGGCATCATCGCCGATTAAACGCGCCTTCATCGCCTCACCAAAAAAGCGCAAATCTTTTTCATGCTGAACAAAGCGATAATAAGGCGAATTGCTGGGCATTTCTTGTTGCTTGGCGGCGTAATAGGCTTTGAGGCTGCGGCTCATCACCGATTGTGGCGCGAGGGCATTATAATTCTCTGCCGTGGGGTCGGCATCATACAAGCCCAAACTGCGCGAATCGCGTACCGAAATCACCTGCTCGGTGGTGTGCTTACGTGCATCATTGGCATCAGGGCAATAACAAAAACGCCGCACTTCGCGGGTTAAAGAAACGATTTTAGCCTGTGCCGTGGGGTCGCTTTGTTGCGCCTTGTCTTGAATGGCTTTAATCAAACGCCCGCCCCAGCCGGGTTTATCCAAATCATGCGGCCCTGCGGCGCGGTCGCCTTGCTCCAAAATCAACAAAGCATGGGCATGGTTACGGTTATTGGCCACCAAGGCATTATTGACCACGGCAGCATTGCCTTGCTCCCACATATCAAACAGCCAGCCGGCATTATTTAAAATGCCAAATTCCTGACCGCTGGGCGCAGGCTTAGCGCTAGGTTTCAAATAATCATTATCCCAGCGGGCTTGATAGGCATCGGGGTGCTGGGCGATTGAATGCGCACTGGCGCGGTGCTTCCAATACAAATAGCCAAAACTGGACTCATCAGAGTCAAACTTGGGCGCAAATAAATGCCGGAAATCCGGGCCACCATCCAAATTAATATTGACCAAAATTTTGGGAATATTACTGGCAAAGCCATTGGGTAAAACCACATCAGCGGCAGCCGCTGGGCGTAATAAAGACGGGCTGCCGAGCATCACACCCGCAGCCGAGAGGGCTTTTAGAAAGTCGCGACGATTCATATTAAGCACCTTCTTGGGCAAAAATAAAGGGAATGGCGTTGAGGAAATTCACCGCTTGACCGATAGCCGCATTGGCATCTTGACGAACTTTTTCATCGGTATCCGCCAAGGGAACAGCCGTGGCTAACCAGCCTTGCAGCGCTGTTTGTAAAGCGCTATCACTGGCAATCTCAGCACTACTAAAGACCCTATCCGCATCATCGGGATTAATCGCATAACCCGCGTCTTGTCCGGTGGCTAACAAAGCCGCGAGATGAAAACGCTCCAAATCGCCAAGGTGCTTGAGTCCATCGGCATTAAAGCGTTGCCAGAGCCAATCCAGCACTTGCGCGACGCTACGGCTCTCGGCCGGAATCACACTGCCCCAATCTTTTTCCCAAACCACGTCGCCATTGTCACTGAGCACAGAACGGCGATTCACATGCGCTTTCTCGGTGCTGCGGTTATAAACCGCGCGGAACACCTCGGCACTGTCGGCGGCTTCTGCCCCCGTTTGTCCACCAAAGACATCATGCAAAGGGCGGAAGACTTGGGCATCAGCGGCGCGATAGCCGTCTAAATCATAAATATCCCGATAACTCTCGTCATTGTTTAAGGTCAATTGATTGAGCACCAACATATAACGGTCAATCACGCCATGATATTTGACCCTGTCGCTGCTATGAAACAAGCTGGAGCTGGCATAAGTTTGTAAAAATCCCAATAAATTCGGCTCTGCCATGCTCGCCCAGGTATTTTGTAATACCTTGATTTTTGCCTCAGACAAATTATCATCCGCCAGTCCGCGAGCAATAATAATCGGTAAATTGCTCAAACTTTCAGGATGTTGAATCGCCGAGACCGACAAAGCTTGGATTTTCTCCGCTGCGGTGCTGCCGCTGATGGGCAAGCCCAAAATTTCCAAGTCCCCTTGATGATGCGCCTCTGCGCCAAACTCGATAGTGCTGCCGAGTTCCTCATTTTCCATCGCAATCGGCATATCGGTGAGGGCTTTGGCGGTGTTTTTAATACTGATTTCTTCGTGATATTCCTCAGCACCCGTGCCTAAAATCCCAAAAAACAATTGATGATATTCGCGGGCAAAATCCTCATTACCACGGAACATGCCCGAATCATTATCAAAAGTATTGCGGCGGTGATTATATTGGGTAGCAACCGCAGCACTTAAAGCCGCGACCGAGGCGACTTCTTGATAAGGTTTATCCACCTGCGCGGTGTTAATCGCATCATAATAAGCTGCCATTTGCGCATTGGTAATGCCGACATCGGCATCTAAATTCACCGCAAAATGATAATTGGTTTCCCAAAAACCCAGACGCTGGCGCACAGGATTTAAACCGCGTAAATTCGTTGCTTGTCGCCAAACGCCCTCCGCGCCATTGTGATGTTCGAGGCTATAGTTTTCTTGCGCATCGCTGGCAATCGGATTATTGCTCTCAGCGCTTGACCAAAATTGACTTAAACCTTGTAAGCCGCCATCAATGCTGAGGCTCTCTTGCCCTTGGGTGATGTCAAACGGCAAACTGGCTAAGGCATCGCTACTGTCTGCGGGGCTAAACTTGGCATGAACCGGATTTAAGTCTAAGATTTCTTTCACTGCCTCGCGAGGTTTCATCGCCGCCCAGGTTTGAATCTGGGCATCAGAGGCAAAGCCGCCATAAGCAAAGGTATGCAATACCTTACGCACCGCGGTTTCAGTCCAAGTTTCAAGCGGGCTTAAATTGGCGGTGAGGGCAAAACTGCCATAATGCAATTGTCCTTGCGTATCGGTTATGCCTAAATAAACCACCAAAGGATAATCCAACAAATGCAAAAATTGCCCGCTGGCGACATTAAAGGTCAGCGCATCTTGTACTGGCGTTAAACCGGCATCGCTTAAATCGGCGACGCTTTGAAACAAAGAAAAATTGCCATCAGCTTGTTTTTGGAAGATTTCGCCGGTTTTCAAGCGCACCAACATATGGCTTTTCGCCACCTCAATGCCGCTGCTATCGATGGTTTTTTCCAGACTAAAATCGCGCTGGTCGGGCAAGACATTGATATTTTCTAACACCGAGCCTTGCGGCGACAACGTCTCAGCATGAACAGGGACAAAACTCACAGCCATGAACATACAAAGGCTGCGAATAAACAACGGGGTGGGCATAACATTCTCCTTATCGACCAGTGGTGACTGATGCAAGCTGCACATTCTACTGCAATCTTAAGCTTAAGGACAAACGCGGGGGTTTATTCGAGTCATTCTTATTTTAGGCAGGATTATCGAGATAAACGGCTTGCGAATTCTAACGCAACTTTACACCGTCATTTTTTAGCCTGTCTTTAAATCCGCCCTGTGGCTTGGTTTTTGGCTTTGCTTTGGCTTTTTGTTTCAGTTTTGCCTGTGCGGCTTGTTCACGTTTGCGCTCGTCCTCGGCTATCTTTGCCTGTCTGGCTCGCCCTTTGGCTATTTTAAGCCCTGCGGTGGGGTCAAACGTGCCTTGTTGCGCCCGTGTCACCAATGCATTGAGAAAGGCGGGGGGATTGTCTAGGTTTTGTTTAGCAGCGACGACATCTAGCACTTGCTGTACAGTGTCCAGACTTGCCAAGCGGTTTAGGATGGGTTCGACATCTTGGCGATAGCTTTTGAGCTTTTCGGGGAAAATACACAAGGACAAATCAAGACCACCACCACCGACGGCGGCTGCCGTAGTAGTTGTTGGGTGTTGATGTTCCGCAAAGGCTTCTTTTTTGCGCCCCAGCGCAAAAAAACCGCCATTGCTACACAAGCCTAATTTAATTGCGCAAACTCTCACCCTCAAATTTCACAATCTCAGCCCCAAAGCCGACCAAGCGGTCAAACGCCCGTTGCCCAACAATGCGCAGGATTTGCGGCGGCGCAAAGTTGGAGATAGCAATCACAGGGCGACAATCGCGCGAGCGACTTTCGATAATGCTAGATAACACCACCCGTTCAAAATCTGAGAGTCTATGCGGAGTATGAGAGTTGTCGCGAAAATCAGATATTTTAAGGCTAATTCCGTGGTTTTATGAGGCGAATAACGAGTTATTTAACGAATAAAAGCGCGGAATTAGACCAAAATAGCGGATTTTCAGCCGATTATTCATATTTCGCATAGACTCTAAGCCCTAAGTCGGGGAATTGTGTTTTCATTTTCTTTATTTTTGCCTGAATTTTATGGTGCTACACTTAAAACTATTTGAGCTGTCGCATTTAAAAAAAGGAAATTTAATAATATATTTCCATATTTTTCACTTGATTAAAGTTATATTTAGACATATTCTAAATATAAGGTTTAAGGAATTTAGCCAACCAATGTCGGTGCTCAAGCTAACGAATCTCGGTTTCTAATTGAATACCAAGACAATTATCAGTGGATTTTTTTATTTAAGCGGTTTTCATTGGCGGCGCTTTACTCTAAAATCTTAGCCCATTTAACCCGAGCCTTGGCGTTTGGGTATTTTAACTGATGTTACGTAAAGGCTTCTTTCTGTGCTTCAAGGGCACAGAAAACCGCCATTACTCCACGGCTAAATATCACTAGGCAGGTGGAAAAGCACCTTATTGTGGCAAATGAGGCTTAGTGCGTAACAACAGATTTTAACTTTTTGACAATATGAGTGCCTGATGGAAAAAGACGAACTTAACGATGTTCATGTGGATTCGGAAGTGGTGTTAATCCCACCCGTTGAGTTTAAACGCAAACATCCCATGACCAAGGCAGCTTATCATACGATTCAACGGGGTCGGCGCACGGTTGAGGCGATTCTTGACCGTAAAGACCCACGCTTGTTGGTGATTGCCGGCCCTTGCTCAATTCATGATATTGAGGCAGCGAAAGTCTATGCCCAACGTCTGAAAAAATTACACGATGCGTGCAAAGATACCCTTTATATTGTCATGCGGGTTTATTTTGAAAAACCGCGTACCACCGTCGGCTGGAAAGGCATGATCAACGACCCGATGATGGATGACTCGTTCCAAATCCAAGAGGGTTTATCGCGGGCGCGAGAATTATTGCTTTGGCTCGCGGAACTCGGCATTCCCACCGCCACCGAGGCGCTTGACCCAATCACGCCACAATACTTGTGCGATATGTTTGCTTGGTCAGCGATTGGCGCGCGCACCACTGAATCACAAACCCATAGAGAACTTGCCAGTGGTTTATCCATGCCAGTCGGGTTTAAAAATGGCACCGATGGCAGCTTAACCACCGCCGTTAATGCCATGCTCTCAGCTGCTTTATCCCATCGCTTTTTAGGCGTGAGTCAAGAAGGGCAAGTGGTCGTGGTTAAAACAGCAGGGAATAAATACGGTCATTTGATTTTGCGCGGCAGTGAAAAAGACAGTAATTACGACAAAATGCATATCGATATTTGTGAGCAAGTGCTACACAAAAGCGGTTTGGCTGCTAACATCATGGTCGATTGCAGTCATGGCAACTCCAATAAACGCCCCGAATTGCAACCGGTGGTGGTGGAAAACTTGGTACAACAAGTCCTTGAGGGCAATGAGTCAATTATTGGTTTTATGCTTGAGAGCCACTTAAACGAGGGTAATCAAAGCATTCCCGAGGACTTATCACAATTAAAATACGGTGTCTCAGTCACTGATGCCTGTATCGATTGGGAAAGTACCGAACAGCTCTTACGCCATGTGCGTCAAGAACTTAAAGACAAACTGATAGAACGTCATGCCTAGTTTTTTAGATGCTGCCACACCGGGTATTCAAGCGCTACAGCCTTATCAACCCGGTAAACCGATTGACGAACTAGAGCGTGAATATGGCATCAGTGATGCGGTGAAACTTGCCTCGAATGAAAACCCTTTGGGGCCCAGTTTTAAAGCCCTTGCGGCCTTGCGCGATAATATTGGCGTGGATTTGGGGCGTTATCCCGATGGCAACGGCTTTGCCCTCAAGCAAGCCTTAGCCGCACGCCATCACGTCGATATGGGCAGTATTACCCTCGGCAATGGCTCCAATGATGTCTTAGATTTAATCGCGCGGGCTTTTGTCGCCCCAGGGCAAGGCTTGGCATTTTGCCAATATGCCTTTGCTGTTTACCCGATTGCGGCACAAGCGGTCAGCGCCAAGCCGCAAGTCGCGCCGGTGCTGGCGGATTATTTTTATGATTTGGATGCCATTTGCGACACCGTAGACGAGACCACCAAGGTTTTATTTATTGCTAACCCCAATAATCCCACCGGCACATGGCTCAATGAAAGCCAGTTACGGAGTTTATTGGAGCGTTTGCCTGATAACGTATTGGTGGTCATCGACCAAGCCTATGTCGAATATACCGAGCATTTGCCCGACTTTCCTGATGCCAGTCAATGGCTACGGCAATACCCGAATTTGATTGTCACCCAGACTTTTTCCAAAGCCTTTGGTTTAGCGGGTTTGCGGGTCGGTTATGCGCTCTCCAGCCCTGAGATTGCCGATGTGCTCAACCGCGTGCGTCAGCCGTTTAACGTCAACAGCTTAGCCTTGCTTGCCGCTGAAACCGCGCTCAAAGACCAAGAACACCTCGACCAAAGCATTAGCTTGAATCAAACCGGGATGCGGCAGTATCAACAAGCCTTTGAAGACTTGGGGCTAGCGTGGATTCCCTCGGCGGGGAATTTTATCACCGTTGACCTCGGTCGCCCAGCAGCGCCGATTTACGAAGCCATGCTGCGCCAAGCTGTGATTACTCGCCCCGTGGCAAACTATCAATTGCCGCAACATCTGCGCATCAGTATTGGGCTAGAGGTTGAAAACAAACAATGTATTGCCGCACTACGCCACTGTCTCACCAATAAGGAATCTTAATGTTAAAACGATTAGTTGCTGTTGTCTTAATCAGTTTCAGTGCTTGGCTACAAGCTGCGCCTGATTTTTTGGTTGATGCCGAATGGCTCGGAGAACATATTGAAGACCCGAACTTACGCATTTTAGAAGTGCGTTATCACCCGCACCGCTATTACACCGTAGGGCATATTCAAGGCGCGGTACAAGTACAACGCTTTAAAGATTTGGGCGATAATGATCGCAGTCCTTTGATGCACTTCCCAACCCAAGCCGATTTTCAAGCCACCTTACGCGGTTGGGGCATTAATGATGACAGTCAGGTTTTAATCTATGATGATGCCCGCACCGCTTTAACCAGCCGCCTCTATTTTCTCTTAGAGCTGTATGGTTTTAATATGGCACAAGTGAAAATCCTCAACGGCGGTACGGTTGAGTGGAGCGTGTTTGAAGAACTCAGCCAAGAAAAACCGACCTATCCTGAAGGTAAGGTAACGCTTAAAGCTGCAAACCCGGATTTATCCATTGAATGGACAGCGGTTTATGATGATGTGGTCTCACGCCGCGACCCCAACGTGGTGTTGATTGATGCCCGCCCCAAAGACATGTACACAGGTGAGGTGGTCAGACATGCGATTTCAGCCGGACATATTCCTGGCGCAATCAATATCGTTAGCTTAGACGGCACCGATGGACAAAGCCAAACATGGCTGGGTGATGATGCCCTCAAAGCCATGTATAAAGATGTGCCAAAAGATAAAACCGTCTACTTATATTGTCACGACGGCTTTCGCATGGGTTTGGCGTATTTGCAACTCAAACACTTAGGCTATAAACAGGTCAAACTCTATGATGGTGGCTGGTCACACTGGGGCAATCGCTTAACTTTGCCTGTGATTATGGGGGATAAACCTTATAGTGGCGATTACGATCTTTAAGGCTTATCCGTGCTAGGCGCTTGGTTTTCTATTTTAACTGGGCGGTTAGCATGACCCATCCCTGCAAGTAAACCACTGTAATAAACCATAAACGAGCTAGCGACCCCTAGGTGGGCAAAGAATACGCCACTGATGACGGTCGCGCCGGGGATAATTGATAAAGCCGTGCCTACGTCCAGTTTGTTTTTAAGCTGTGAGCGCAAAGCAAACAAAGGCATCAAGGCGCTAAAATCGGCTTTTAAAATAATAACTTTCGCCGCATGGCAAGCTATCAGGGCTTGATTGTGTAAACACACCGACACGGGCGCGTGGCGCAAACAATTTAAGTCTGTGCCGATATAAGCAATTTTATGGTATTTTTTACTCAAGCGCTTAAGTTGGGCTTGCTTATCGCTGCTAGCCGTGACGCGGTGAACGTGCAGTAACTCACTTTCAATCACTTGTTCAGGAAAAAATAAGGCATGTAAATGCAGTTTTTCTGCGCTTAAAGCGGGGAGTTGCGCATATAAACTCTGTGCTTGTTCCGTATCTAAGTCGGTAAAATCCAATAATAAATAGTGACTATCGGTTAAATCTTCAAACACCCGCCCATCTTTAATCAACAAGCCCTCGTCAAAAGCTTTTTGTAAAAATTTCAAGGTGTGCATGGGAATGGTAATGCGCATCGCCTCGCCAACACAACTTTCTAAAATTGCCAACATCCCTGCAACACCTGCAACGGGCACAGCTAAAGCGCTGATGGCTAAGGTCGGTAAAACAATATCATCGGCAAGGGCTTCGCCTTTGAGTGGGCGGGCAAGGTCTTGGCTATTACTTTTTTGTAAAGCTTGGTGTAAACGCATCAAGCGGCTTTGTGCGGTTGGTTTTTTAATCTGCATATACAAGTCGCCAGCAATCACTTGCTGTCCTGCAAGCACGCGATCACCACTTTTAAGCACTTTGAGTTCATGACTGGCACTAAGCTGATAATCTTCGATTAGCACCTCGCCTACCGTTTGAGTAATCACGCCGTCGGCAATAAGGGTCTCCCCAGCACGGACAAACAGATGATCGCCAACGCTTAAATCTGCCAAAGGCGTGCTGATTTCAACTCCGTCTTTGAGCAGCCACGCGTGTTCGGGCAGTTGCACCAAATCGACTGGCACACGCTGGCGCTTGTTTTCTTTGGCATTGAGTAAAATCTTTTGGCTAAAAGCATATAGCCAATAATTCAAAGCCCCGGTGAGCGGGTAGCCGCTGATTAAAATCCCCGGCAGCGCAATACCATAAACAATATGAATATCTTTCTCACGCTGTTTAATCGCACGATAGGCTTTTTCTAAAATTGGGCGGCTGAGATAGGCATAAATCCCCATTGCTGGGACTAAAAAGGGCGTATATAAAAACACCCCTACACCGCTGAGACCCAAGGCAAGGCTAGAGATAGCAAAGTCTTTCTCTATGACGCTTTTCTCTGCCCGAGCTTTTTCTTCGCGCTCAATTTGCTTGGCGTTTTGGCTTGCTAATAGTTTATGTTGCCGGGCTTGCTTTTTTTTCTCCAAGCGCTTTTTCTTATGCCGTCGCAATTGCGAATAGCTAAGAAAACCGCTGGCGAGTAAAGCAATATGCAACATAATTTTAGTGATTAGTTAAAAAAGGCGACCACGCTGGCTCGCGAATATTGGAACCCAAACCACTGGCAATTTTTTGCTTCACGCCGCCATCAACTGATACGGCGGCTAAGCCTTTACCCGTGGCATACATGACCATGCGCCCATTGGGGGAGAAGCTAGGCGATTCATCTTGCGTGGTTTGACTTAAAATTTGCACATTGCCACGACGTGAACCCAAATCTAACAGCGCAATTTGATAACCGTTGCCGCCATTGTGTAAGCACAAAATCTGTTTACCATCGGCAGAAAAGCGGGCGCGAGCATTATATTTGCCTTGAAAACTAACCCGCTCAGCACGTCCACCAGCACTCGCTATGCGGTATAACTGAGCTGTGCCACCACGGCTGGAGGTAAAAACAATGCTAGCTCCATCAGGCGACCAGGTCGGCTCGGTATCAATGGCGCGGTTATGGGTCAATTGACGTAGTTGCCGAGTGACTAAATTTAACACGTAAATTTCTAAGTTACCACTTTGGGAATTACTAAAGGCAAGCGATTTACCATCGGGCGACCAAGCAGGAGCGGTGTTCAAGCCTTTCCATGCCGCGACTTGTTGGCGTTTACCTGTGCGTAAATCCTGCACATAAATATGGGTTTGTTTGCGCTCTAAAGACACATAAGCCAAACGTTTACCATCAGGCGACCAGGCTAGTGATAACAAAGGTTCACGACTGGTGAGAATGGTTTGCTCATTTTTGCCATCAATATCGGCAAGGTGGAGTTTATAGGTATTTTTTTGCTGAGTCACATAAGCAATGCGGGTATTAAATGCACCGCGTTTACCTGTGAGCGCCTGATAGACCTTATCGCTGATTTGATGCCCGACTTGGCGTAGTTTTTTCTTCGTGGTGTTAAAATTAAAAGCAACTACCTGCTCTTTACTAAAAATATCGACCAAGAAAAACCGCACTTGATACTGGTTTGCTGCTGTTGGCGTAATCGAGCCAATGACAATATGGTTCACACCTAAACTTTGCCAATGCGGATACAATACTTGTTTAATATCGCTAGGAAAGGCGGGCAAGCGCCCCCGCTCTAATACCGAAAAATGCCCGCTTAAATTTAAATCATTGCTAATGATTTGCGCCAAATCCTCCGGCGCTTGGCTGGGGTTAGCAAACGGGACAATCGCAATCGGCAAAGCCCCCTCAGCCCCTTGGGTAATGTCAATTTGTAAAGCCGCTTGCGTCTGTTGTAAACACAGACTCAATAATAAAGACAGCGACCAGAATAGTTTTTTCATAGAAACAGCCTGAAATAACAGAAGTTGGATTCAATAAAAGATACAAGCCGTAACGCTAGCATAAAACAAGGGCAGGTGGAATGCTCTAGGGCAATATTTTTCGGCTAATTGTCTCTATACAAGGCATGATTTGTATCCAAATATTATTCTAATGCCCACATTGGAGGAAAGAGAAAAAGGGGCAACTGCGATTTTTTGGTAATTACTGGGTTTGCTCAGGGGGTTGGGTGATGCTTATTACCCGCCTTGCCTTGGTTTTTTCGGGGTTTGTTTGTTCGCTATTGGCAAGGGCAAAACCCCGTGGCTACTCTTATTGACATAAACGCCAATCAGCATAGTCATGGCGGCTATAACGCCAATAATTCTCAGGTTCACCTCTCACCGACAGTGTTGGTTTATTATCAGTAATCATAGGGTTTTCCCCCTGATAACGGCTATCGAGGACAATATCAAACAAGCCAACATGGAAAAAGTTAAGATTTAATACCCCATCACGGGCATACCAAATTTTAACCCATGCTTCAGGATTGCTGGCATTGCCCCAACTGACATCGGTTTCATCAGCATATAAAACATTATCCTCAACCTACAGAGATGAAATATGCGCTCCATTATTTAGTATCGAACGGTTAAGCAACAAGCGTAGCTGCGTGACATCACTAAGGTCAAACACATCTAAATTTTTCGACGGCACACTTAATAACACATGTTGATAGCTGAATAATTGTGTCGGTGGGCTTGAATCTTGGCTTAGAGCTTGTAAAGACAACTCAGCACTGAGGCTACCAGAAAAAAATAATAATACATATAGGATCCATTTTTTCATGATAAATACACTAGGGTTTGATATTAAAAATTAAAATAATGCTTTTCAAATTACAGGCAGCACCATAACTTTTTAAATTGGCATAAAATATATCAAAAAAGATAAACGGTTTGGTTGATAGGTTAATCTGCCCTTTATTTTTTACACAAAAGGGGGGCAAATTCTGTTGCGAAGACAAAGGGAAAAGGTACAAGATGCTGCCTCGAATAAGACAAAAACAGCACAATAATTAGTTACTGATGTGACGCACTAAGCCTGTTTTTGTCTCAATATTGTGGTTTTCCACCTGCATAGTGGTGTTTAGCCGTGGAGCCATGGCGGTTTTTTTGCCTTTTGGGGCATAGAGAAGCCTTTGCGTAACATCAGTTAGTGATCGTTTGCTAAGTTAGAATATTTTTCTAAAGGGAATACTGATAGTTTAACCTGGTTTTTTACCTGCTCTAAATTGCCGATGGCAATTTTTGCGTCCTTATTTGGTGTTTTTCGTGTTTTTTTAATAAACCCATGCAATAGCACAATGTCATTATCTACTGTTTTGACAAACATAATACGGGCAGATTCTTTACCACAATCTACGCGAAGTTTATAAATAGTGCCTTTATAACCCCATATTTTCGGTTTTAGGACTTTTAATTGCCTGCTCATATGAATCGCATTGAGTTCAGCATAAGCTTGTAGCTTTTTGCATATGGTTGCTGCAAGCTTGCTAGAAATACGGGTTAAAAATAGCTCAAACGCTGACATTTCATGGCTGCTATGTATGACTAATATCTTCATATTAATATGGTTTTAAATAGTTTAGCTTGTCGTCTAGGGTCTTTGACTTTGTGTCGATATAACTGCTGAATAAAATCTGTTCGAGTAAACTGTAGGGCTATACCAACGGAAATATTACGATTAAATCGTCTAACTCGTCGTTGTTCGCATTGATGGTCAGATAGGTCTGGATGCATGGTTGAGCTATTGAGGTATTGGCGTTGTCTTTTTCGTTTTCTTATTTGACTAGGCTTCTCATAGTAACCTAAACGCCGTTTTGTATAAGGGAATTGGTAATGTACTTTCATTCTTAGACGACGCAGCGGCACTTCTATAGGCACTGCGTCTTCACAAAGCACTTTTGGCATGATGTTTCTGGGGGTGGGTCACCCGGGAAAGGGTCGAACGATAGCGAGTATCACAATAAAAATTAAAGCAAATACGGGCAGTTCGTTAAAAAAGCGGAAATAGACATGCCCGTGGGGGTTTTTATCATCTCTAAAAGCGATGAGTTGTTTCCAACAAATACCGTGATAAATCACCAACAAGACTAATAAAGCGGCTTTAATTTGAAACCAGGTTTGTGACCAATAAAAATCCCAGTTATAGGTCAACAACCAAATACCAAAAATAAAGGTAGCAATCATCGCCGGAGTCATGATGCCATAGAACAATTTACGCTCCATGACCTTAAAGCGCTCAATACTGGGTTTATCATCACTCATGGCGTGATAAACATATAAGCGCGGCAAATAAAACAGCCCTGCAAACCATGAGACCATAAAAATTAAGTGCCACGCTTTAACCCATAACATTAGTAACCGTCCTTATCCATTTTGTCCATTTCGGCTTTCATTCCTGCCTCGTCTAAAGGCTCATAATCATCTGGATAGCTTGATTTTTCATCGGCACTGGGTTCGGTTTTCGGTAATAAATAACGTGAGGCGATAATACCCGCTTCAAATAACAACCACATCGGAATCGCCAGCAGTAGTTGCGATAACACATCCGGCGGGGTCAGTAACATACCAATGATGAAGCTGCCGACAAATACATAAGGGCGTTTGGCAACCAAAGCGTCTGCGGTGGTCATATTCGCCCAAATCAGTAAAAAGGTGAGTACTGGGACTTCAAAGGCAAAACCAAAGGCAAAAAACATTTTGAGGGCAAAATCAAGATAATAGGTAATATCTGTACTCATCTCCACGCCATCAGGGGTGACACCGGCAAAGAAGCCAAAGACGATGGGGAAAACCATGTAATAGACAAACACCATCCCCGCGTAAAATAGCAAGGTGCTCGAGACCATCAAAGGCACAATCAGACGTTTTTCATGTTGATATAAGGCGGGGGCAATAAATGACCAAAGATGATAAAGCAAAATCGGCATGGCTAAATACACTGAGAGCACAAACACCAATTTTAAAGGCGCCATAAAAGGCGAGGTCACATGGGTCGCAATCATAGTGCTACCCTCAGGCAGGGCGGCGACTAAAGGTGCTGAGACAATGGTAAACAGTTGTTCACTAAAGGGAAATAGCACAAGGAACACAATCAAAATCGTCACCATTGCCCGAAGTAGGCGGTCACGTAATTCGATAAGATGCGATAAAAACGGCATCTCTTGTTCAGTTAATTGAGTGGGATCCTGCATAGATTCAAGGCTGCCAGAAGGAGGTTAGGAAGATTTATTCGCTTTATCAGCCGATGTGTCGATTTGGCTTTTATCGGCGCTATCATTGCTGTCTTTTTTGGCGCTGAGATCTTCATTAGGGTTAGTTTTGGGGGTTTCTTCGAGCATTTCGTAGAGATCATTGCGCTCGCTTTGCTGCATCATTGATTGCAATTCTTGCAAGCGCATTTCTTTATCGACCGTGTTACGAATACTATCAATATAAGCACGGGCACGCCCAACCCAACGCCCCATCGTGCGAGCCACTTCGGGTAGACGGTCAGGGCCTATCACCAATAAGGCAATCACACCGATGGCGATAAGTTCCCAAAACCCCATATCTAACATGCGTTTTAGCCTTGTTTGTCGTTGTTTTGTTGCACTTTGGCTTGACCTTCAATCACTGGCGGTTTTTTATCCTCAGTAACGCTGTCTTTATCGGCTGTTTTATTTTGTTCTTCTTCGCCATCTTTCATCGCGCCTTTGAAGTTACGCACCGCCGCGCCTAAGTCGCCGCCCATATTACGCAGTTTTTTAGTGCCAAACAGTAAAACCACAATCACCAAAATAATCAGTAACTGCCAAATGCTAATGCCGCCAATACCCATGTTGTTTTCCTAAATCTGGTTAAAATCCTGGCAATTGCCCACCACCGAGCAAATGCACATGTAAATGAAAAATGACCTGACCGCCGCCACGTCCTGTATTAATAATGGTTCTAAAGCCCGTATCCAAGCCTTGTTCTTTGGCAAGCTTGGGCAATAAACCCATGATGTGCGCCATCAACGCGCCATATTCCTCACTCAAATCATTCAAGCTTTCGATATGTGCATGAGGAATCACCAACAAATGCACCGGGGCTTGAGGGTTTATATCTTTGATGACAAACACCTTGTCATCTTCATAGACCCGCTCTGAGGGAATTTCCCCACGGCTGATTTTACAAAATAAACAATCGCTCATGCTGTGCCTCTATGATTTTCTGCTGGCTTTTTCTTCGAGACCCGATAGACCAAAACGCCGCTCTAATTCGTTTAACACATCGGTACTGCTCAAGCCTTTTTCCGAGAGCATGACCATGCAATGAAACCATAAATCCGCCGTTTCATACACCAGCGCTGCATTATCCGGGTTTTTCGCGGCAATAATAGTCTCGGTTGCCTCTTCGCCCACTTTTTGCAAAATTTTATCTAAACCTTGGGCATACAATTTGGCAACATAAGAGCTGTCGGGATCCGCTTGTTTGCGCTCTTCCAATAGCGCGGTGAGCTGGGATAAAACATCCGAGGCTTGAGACATGTTGCTACCTTTATCCGACAAAAGAGGGCGGTATTATAGCCTGTTTATTTTATCAATCACAAACACTCTGCGGTGATTGTATTTTATCTTGAGTTAACTGATGTGACGCACTAAGCTGGTTTTTATCATAATAGTGTGATTTTCCACCTGCCTAATGAAGCTTAGCCGTGCAGCAATGGCGGTTTTTTCTGCCCTTAAGGCAGAAAAAGAAGCCTTTGCGTAACATCAGTTGAGTTAAGTCATAGCCAAATCACAAAAACATCCAGACGGAGTCGATATGAAAAAACTAAGGTAAATTGTCCAAATCCTTAAAATCCTCCTTGAAATAAAACTTGCAAAAATTATATAATGGTGGGTTCATGTCAGATATAAAGAAATTACCCGATTGGATTGATCCAAGCAGACTTGCACAGACACATGCCCAACTTGAAGGCTATTTGTCGATGCGTGCAATGGATGTGCTAAAACAACACACCGAAGGCGACTTGAGTGCGCTGAACGTATTTTGTCGCTTAAATTTTAGTGTGCAATCGAAGCGGATAATTTGTGAGGGGCAGTTGCAAGCTGATTTGCCATTATTATGTCAACGTTGCCTAGAAGTGATGACTTTTCGGGTCGAAAAACCTTTGAGTTATTGCTTTTTGGAACCCGGCGAGAGTGATGAGCAAATTGACGCAGCTTATGAAGCCTTATGGTTAGAGGAAGTCCCCTTAAAATTGGCAGAATTGTTAGAAGAGGAACTGGTGTTAAGTTTACCTTTTATCGCCAAGCATGAGCAGTGCCCGAGTTTGAGCGATGAAATTGCTGAGATTTTGATCGAAAGCGAAGACATACCAGCACCTGAACCGGAAATGGACGAAGCCCCGAAGCCAAACCCATTTGCGGCTTTAGACCAATTAAAGTAGTTGGCTGTGCGCCTAGCGCATGATCAATTGATGAATCCGTACAACACCAGTTGTCACCTTGTAATCTTAAGGAGTAGCTGCAATGGCAGTTCAACAAAACCGTAAAACCCCTTCAAAACGTGGTATGCGCCGCGCTCATGATGCCTTGGGTAAACCAACTTTATCTGAAGACGAATTAACCGGTGAAATCCATCGCCGTCATCACATCTCTGCTGATGGTTACTATCGTGGTCGCCAAGTGATCGCAGGTAAGGACGATTAAGCATTGTCTCTTTGTATCGCTCTCGATGCAATGGGCGGGGATCATGGCGCTAGCGTCGTGGTACCTGCCGCCCTCAAGGTATTATCGCAACATCCACAGTTACATTTAATTTTAGTTGGGGATGAGCGCGTTTTAGAACAAAAGCTCCAGCCCTATGGGCAACCTGAGCGCCTGCATATCCAACATGCCACCGAACAAGTTCTCATGGACGAACAGCCCAGCAAAGCGCTGCGGCACAAAAAAGACTCCTCCATGCGCGTGGCTATCGAATTGGTAAAAAAAAAGCAAGCCGCTGCTTGTGTTAGCGCAGGCAACACCGGCGCATTAATGGCGACAGCCCGTTTTGTGCTCAAAACTTTACCCCATATTGACAGACCAGCGATTATCAGTGCCTTGCCAACGACCCAAGGGCACACCCATATGCTGGATTTGGGTGCGAATGTTCATGCACAGCCGAAACATTTATTACAATTTGCGGTGATGGGGTCAGTATTGGTGGCAGCGGTGGATAATATTGCCGCCCCACGCGTTGCCCTACTTAATATGGGCAGCGAAGCCAGTAAGGGCAGCCGTAGCTTAAAGTACACAGCCAAACTACTTGCCGATGCGCCAATCAACTATATCGGTTTTGTCGAGGGCAATGATATTTATCAAGGCAAAGCCGACGTGATTGTTTGCGATGGCTTTGCTGGCAATATTGCCCTAAAAAGTTCTGAGGGCGTGGCAAAAATGATTGTTCATTATGCCAAAGAAGCCTTCAGTGAAAATCTGTTTACACGTCTGGTCGGGGGCATGGCCTTACCTGTGATTAAAAAGCTCGGTAAACGTATCGACCCACGGCGCTATAACGGTGCCAGTTTATTAGGTCTGCGTGGCATTGTGATTAAAAGCCACGGCAGTGCCGATGTATTAGCATTTGCTCATGCGATTCAACAAGCAATTCATGAAGTAGAGAAAAACATCCCAGAACAAATCAGTGAACAATTGGTGGATATTTTGGGAATGACACAAGCGGGAAATCATTAATGACATATGCACGGTTGCTTGCCACAGGCAGTTATTTACCTGAACGCAGTTTAAGTAATGCTGATTTGGAAAAAATGGTCGATACCAATGACGCTTGGATCACTGCGCGCACGGGGATTAAAAAACGCCATATCATCGCCGAGGGGCAAGGCACAGTTGATTTAGCCGAAAACGCTGCCCGCGCTGCATTAGAAGCGGCGGGTATGGAAGCCTCCGAGCTTGACCTAATTGTTTTGGCAACCACTACCCCAGATAACCCTTTTCCCAGCACCGCCTGTTTATTACAACAGCGCCTTGGCGTGCATGGTTTTCCAGCCTTTGATATCCAAGCTGTTTGCAGTGGTTTTATTTATGCCTTAAGCACCGCTGACAGTTTTATCCGCGCTGGCAATGCTAAAAAAGTTCTCGTGGTTGGCGCTGAGAGTTTATCGCGCTTGGTCGATTGGACAGACCGAGGCACTTGCGTGCTGTTTGGCGATGGTGCGGGTGCGGTGATATTGGAAGCCTCAGAAGAACCGGGTATTCTCTCCACTCACCTCCATGCCGACGGGCGTTATTATGACCATTTAGCCGTTAATGGGCAGCTCTCTGGCGGTGAAGTCAAAGATGGCGCGGGTTATATTTCTATGCGCGGTAACGAAGTATTTAAGTTTGCTGTCAATAATATGAGCCAAGCCGTACTTGAAGCCCTGGCTAAAAACGATTTAAACAAAGAAGACATAGACTGGCTCGTGCCTCACCAAGCCAACCAACGGATTATCAATGCCGTGGGTAAAAAGCTCAAACTCAGCGCCGATCAAGTGATCATGACCGTGGCAGAACACGGCAACACCTCAGCGGCCTCCGTGCCTTTGGCATTGGACACCGGGATTCGCGATGGGCGGATTCAACGCGGACAAACCTTGGTGCTTGAAGCCATGGGCGGTGGGTTTACTTGGGGTTCGGCGATTTTAGTCTATTAAGCTGGGAGCGCCGTCTTTTAGACGGCTTTTGCAGATACATATGCTAATTCCAGATCAGTGTTTATCTGTGATAATATTGTAGCACTTGTTATGTCAGGCAATAATATATTGCTGTGAAAATATTTAAAGCTTATAAATTCAGGAGGATACAATGAGCTTAGTTGAACAATTAAAACAAATTTCTTTACAAACTAAAAGTCTTGATAATGTACAAACAGAAGAAGCAACCAAACATTCGCTAGTTTTACCCTTTATTCAAGCATTAGGATATAACGTATTTAATTCTCAGGAAGTGATTCCAGAATTTACGGCAGATGTTGCAGATAAAAAAGGTGAGAAAGTAGATTATGCTATAAAACAAGGTGACAAAGTTGCCATGTTGATAGAATGTAAGCATCATACCACTAAATTAAGTAAAGAGCATACTGCCCAATTATATCGTTATTTTTCTGTGGTTGATGCACGTTTTGCTATTTTAACTAACGGCATTACTTATCAATTTTATGCTGACTTAGATAAAGACAATAAAATGGATGACAAGCCATTCTTTACTTTTGATATAACTACTGATATTAAAGAATCCAAAATACATCAAATAAATGAATTAGAAAAGTTTGCTAAATCTAGTTTTGATGAGGAAAGCATATTAGATACTGCCAAAAGTTTAAAATATGCAAATGCAATTAAAAAAATTCTATCAGAAGAATTAAATGAACCTTCCGATCAATTTATTAAGTTTTTTGCTTCACAAATTTATGAAGGTTCTCGTATCACTCAAAAAGTTATAGAAGAACTCAGAATCGTTGTAAAAGAGACTCGAAAACAATTTATTAATGATAAAATTCATGAGCGTCTTGAATCTGCCCAAAGACTAGACAATCAAGATCGACAAGCGGAACAAGAAAAACAAAAAAGTATGGATGAGGTTTCAGAAAATAAGGAGCCGACTTTAACAGAAGAAGAAAATGAAGGATTTTATACTATAAAATCAATTTTGAGGGAAGTTTTAGATGTATCCAGATTGACAATTGAACCTGTGAGCAATGGTAGCGTTATTCGATTAGATAATAATATACAAAAATTTATTTGTCGTTTTCACTTCAATATTAGAAATAAATATTTAATTATCGGTAAAGAAAAAGAAAGAAACGACATAGAGTCCGTTGATGATATTTATAAATGTGCGGAAAAAATCAAAAAAGCAGCTTCACTTTATAATGATTAATCTTCATAAGTTATAAAAACTAATAAAGGCATATCTTTATACGACGGCATTTCCAATTTTGATAACACTTTTAATCATAATGCCAGCTAATTCATATAAATATGTTTTAGTTGGCATTTATTTTTAATGGTATAGAGACAACAATTTAAAGATAAACGACTATGACACAAGCAACACATGCCTTTGTTTTTCCCGGCCAAGGTTCACAAGCTCTGGAAATGCTCGCAGGTTTAGCCGCGAGCTATAGCTCGGTTGAGCAAACCTTTGAAGAAGCCTCCGATAGCCTTGGCTATGACTTATGGGCGCTGTGCCAAAACGGCCCTAAAGAAGACTTAAACCGCACCGAAAAAACCCAGCCAATTATGCTCACCGCAGGCACTGCTGTGGCGCGGGTTTGGGCAGAGCAAGGCGGTGTTAATCCCCGCGTTTGCGCAGGGCATAGCCTTGGCGAATACACCGCCTTAGTACAAAGCGGCGCAATTGCTTTCACGGATGCTTTACATTTGGTCGCCGAGCGCGGTTGGTTTATGCAAAATGCCGTTGCTCAAGGTGAAGGGGCAATGGCGGCGATTTTGGGCTTGGATAATGAAGCCATTATTGCGGCCTGCGAAGAAGCGGCGCAAGGCGATATTGTCAGTGCGGCGAATTTTAATGCCCCCGGACAAGTCGTGATTGCCGGACAAAGTGCCGCCGTGGATAGAGCCATTGCCGCATGTAAAGCGGCTAAAGCCCGCAAAGCGGTGATGTTACCTGTGAGCGTGCCTTCGCATTGTGCTTTGATGAAACCAGCAGCCGAACAGCTAGCAGATCGCCTCAAAGAAGTGACGATTAACGCGCCAGAGAATGCCGCTGTACTGCACAATGTCGATATTAAGAGCCATCAAGATCCCGATGCGATTCGCAATGCCTTGGTCGAGCAACTCTATCAGCCGATTCGCTGGGTAGAAACCGTTGAAGCCTTGATTGATGGCGGTGTGAGCACGATGGTCGAGTGTGGTCCTGGCAAAGTTTTAACCGGCCTTAACAAACGCATTAACCGCGCAGTGCATACCTTGCCTGTGTTTGATGCTGAAAGTTTGGATAAAGCCTTACAATCTATAGATGAGCAAGATGATTATGACACTGAAAAACGAGAAGGTTTTGGTCACGGGCGGCACTCGCGGCATTGGTAAAGCCATTGCAGAAAATTTAGCCGCAGCAGGCGCACAAGTCGTCGCCACCGCAACCTCTGAGGCGGGCGCGCAAAGTATTAGCGACTATTTAGGTGATAGCGGTCAAGGCATGGTTTACCGTGCGGGTGATGCTGAGAGTTTGGATGCCCTGTTGGAAGGGATGAAAAACAGCATCGGGATGCCGACGATTTTGGTTAATAATGCCGGGATTACCCGCGACACCTTAATGATGCGCATGAAAGACGCGGATTGGGACAGTGTTATTGATACCAATTTAACCTCGGTATTTAAGCTCACCAAAGCCTGCTTACGTCCGATGATGAAAGCCAAAGGCGGGCGGATTATTAATATCGCCTCCGTGGTGGGTTCGACTGGCAATGCCGGACAAACTAACTACACCGCCACTAAAGCGGGTTTAATTGGTTTTACCAAAAGTTTAGCCCAAGAACTCGGCTCGCGCGGCATCACCGTCAATGCGGTCGCGCCTGGTTTTATCGACACCGATATGACCAAAGATTTGCCCGAGGCACAAAAAAAAGCGCTGCTGGGAAAAATTCCTTTGGGTGCGTTGGGTCAGCCTGAAGACATTGCCAATGCGGTGGGCTTTTTGGCTTCATCAGCGGCAAGCTATGTGACTGGTGAGACCATTCATGTCAATGGCGGCATGTATATGAGCTAAGCATAGTCCTACTGTGCAAATGCAAGCCTATCTATTATACTAGGCAAGTTTTTTTTACCTTTGCGGCATAGACCCGTAAAGACTGATTTTTTTATTAGGAGACAAGACAGATCATGAGTGATATCGAAGAACGCGTAAAAAACATCGTTGGCGAACAACTGGGCGTTAAAGTAGAAGATATTAGCACCACCGCATCTTTTGTTGAAGACTTGGGCGCTGATTCTTTAGACACCGTTGAATTGGTGATGGCATTAGAAGAAGAATTCGAAACTGAAATTCCAGACGAAGAAGCGGAAGGCATTACTACTGTTCAATTAGCCATTGATTACATCAACAAAAATCTGTAATCCAGTGACGTTTTGATCACATAACGGCACATAATCCGTTCAGGAATGAGAAGTTAACAAAGACAGAAAATATAGCGAGTGATTTTGTGCTCGAATCAAGGCGGCGTGACGGGCGCATAGTCATATTATGCAACCAGAGCGGCAACGCAGAGTCGAGTGCAAAAGCGCCGCTAGATGCTGAATTTATTAGGTTTTCATTCCTTAAAGGCCGGCTTGTCCGGCCTTTTGCATATTTGGGCAAACAGATCAAGGAAAGTATATGACATCTTTACAACAAAAACGGCGCGTTGTGGTCACGGGCATGGGTATTGTCTCCCCTGTTGGCTCAGATATCAAAAGCGCATGGCAAAACATTCTCGCAGGCAAAAGTGGTATTCGCCCGATTACCCATTTTGATGCCAGCTTATTTAATACTCGCTTCTCAGGCACAGTCTCTGATGACTTTGATGTCAAAGACTACATGTCCGCCAAAGATGCGCGCAAAATGGATCCCTTTATTCATTACGGTTATGCCGCTGCTGTACAAGCGGTAGAAGATTCAGGTCTTGAAGTGACTGACGCAAATGCCGAGCGCATTGGTGTTGCTGTTGGTTCTGGCATTGGTGGCTTACCCGGAATTGAGAAAGGACATAGTTCCTTTATGAAATCCGGCCCTCGGCGCATCTCGCCCTTTTTCGTTCCTAGCAATATTATCAATATGATTTCCGGGCACTTGTCAATTAAATACGGCATGAAAGGCCCTAATTATGCCATCGTTACCGCTTGCTCCTCAGGCACGCACAATATCAGTGATGCAGCGCGTTTGATTATTTGTGGCGAAGCTGACGTGATGATCGCAGGTGGCGCAGAAATGGCCAGCAGCGAAATGGGTGTGGGTGGTTTTAGTGCTGCTAAAGCACTTTCTAGTAATAACGATAACCCTAAAGGCGCAAGCCGCCCATGGGATAAAAACCGTGATGGTTTTGTCTTAGGCGATGGCGCAGGCGTAGTTGTGTTAGAAGAATACGAAGCCGCCAAAGCCCGTGGGGCGAAAATTTATGCTGAACTGATTGGTTCAGGCATGAGTTCCGATGCTTATCACATGACTGCACCACCAGAAGATGGGGAAGGCGCAGCCCGTTGTATGCGTAATGCGATGGAAAATGCCGGGATTAAACCCGAAGAAATTGATTATATCAACGCCCACGGCACATCCACCCCCGCAGGTGATAAAGCCGAAACCCAAGCGGTTAAAAATGCCTTTGGCGACCATGCGTATAAAGTTGCGGTCAGCTCGACCAAATCCATGACTGGACATTTATTGGGCGCAGCTGGTGGCATTGAGGCGATTTTCACTATTTTAGCCATTCGTGACCAAATTGCCCCGCCAACCATTAATCTTGATAACCCCGATCCGGCTTGTGACTTGGACTATGTGCCCCATAAAGCCCGTGAAATGGAAATTAATGTGGCGTTGTCCAACTCCTTTGGTTTTGGTGGTACGAATGGCACGGTGGTGTTTAAGCGTGTGAGCGATTAAAAGCGCCAAGCGAGTCTGATGATGACCATGCAAATTTGGGTCGATGCCGATGCCTGTCCGGTTGCCGTCAAAGACATTTTATTCCGCGCCGCTAAGCGCACCGGGATACAAATGTTTTTGGTCGCCAATCGCCCCCTACAAGTGCCTCCAGCGCCAAACATCCGTTTTATTCAAGTCCCCAGTGGCTTTGATGTTGCCGATGCTGAGATTGTCAAACGCTTGCAAGCAGGGGATTTGGTGATTACTTCCGATATTCCTTTAGCTGATTTGGTGATTACCAAAGGCGGGCGTGCCCTAAGCCCCAGAGGTGAATGGTTTTCGCCGGAGAACATCAAAGAGCGTTTGAATATGCGTGATTTTATGGAAAACTTACGCAACAGTGGGATTCAAACAGGCGGCAGCGCACCATTTAATAACAAAGATAAGCAAGCTTTTGCTAATAAGCTCGATCAGTGCTTAGCGCGGATATAATAGTACCGTTGAGAATTTTATATCACTCAATTTTGCTAGATTGAATATACCGCATAAAAACTGTGGATATCCATGTAAATAGCGCATTAATATTTAAGTGGGTATCTGTTTTTTTTGTTTTAAATGGAAAGGCTAGCTTTTTGATTCATCTACCATCGTATCCCAAAAGTCACTATCGAGTTTTTTAATTTCAATGGTTTGCTCAACTTGCATTCCTAAGCCATATTCATAAATGTAAGCGGCTAATTGTTCGCCATCAATCAAAACCAAATTGGTTGTACCATTGAGGCTATCCGCATAATTCAAGGCGGTTTTGGCATAGCTGGAGGTGGTGATAAAAACGCCTTTATTGGATTGCGCTACCGCCAGCGCCCCGACAAATTTTTGAATCTCCTCACGCCCAACCGTATTGTTATAGGCATAGCGTTTTGCCTGAATATAAATGCGTCCCAAGCCTAAAACATCTTCTTTAATAATGCCATCAATACCGCCGTCATGGCTGCGTTGAGTGACTTTTGCCGCTGCTTTAACTTCGCCACCATAGCCCATTTTTTGCAACAAACTAACCACCAATTTTTCAAATTCTTCTGGGGTTTTGGTTAAAATTACATCAAGGATTTCACGATAAACCGAGGTTTGAATATCAGCAAAGGATTCGTATAAAGATTCTTGCGGTGTTGCTGGTGTGGCGATTGTATTTGATTCGTTTATCGCGGGTTTTTTATTATCGCGCTTGCTCATTTTTTCGCTGATAAAAGGGACAATGCGTTCAGGCGTTTCTAGTAATTTTTTTCCAGAGGCATTAATTGCATAAACTCCCCGTTTTGGTTTATCGACCAAACCTGCCATATTTAAGTAGCTCAGTGCCCAACTGATGCGATCATAAAAAATTTTCCCGTTGCCAGAGTCATATTTTTTTTCAATTTCATCTTCGGTTAAATTGAAGTGCAAGGCTAGCGGTTGTTCAAACTCTTTTAATTTGAGTTGTGGGTGTTGGTTTAGTAATTGTAGGGCGGAAACTTTTATATCATCATGCTTAGGTATCGGCATTGTATTCTCGAAGTTTTAAATAGGAAATTTGTAGGATAAATATTGCCTCATCTATCATAGTGATATCGGCAGGAAATAAGGGTTAATTGATTATCATCAATTGCGTATACCAGTCGATTGCTTTCATCAATACGACGAGACCAAAAACCAGATAAATTTTCCTTTAATGGTTCTGGTTTCCCAATCCCTTCAAAGGGCGTTATCTGGGTATTTGCAATCAGTTTATTAATACGCCTCAGTGTTTTTTTATCCTGATTTTGCCAATAAACGTAGTCATCCCAAGCAGCTTGTGTCCATGCCAGTATCTCAATCATCAATTAGCTCATGCTTTTGGGTCTGACCAGAGCGATATTGAGCGATTGATTTAGCCAAATGCGCGGCATTAGCGGGACTTTGTAATAAATGTACCGTTTCCATCAGTCCATTAAAAGAATCTAACGACATGACCACCGCATCGTCGGCATCCCTTCTTGAAATGACCGTATAATCAGCATCATCAACCACCTGATCTAACACACTTTTCAATCTATTCCTGGCATCTGAAAAATTGACAACTCGCATGATATACCCCTGTTTTTACACGATAGACAATAACAGTATAACTTGTCCTATTTGTTGTGCAAGTTGGGTGGTTTATTTTGAGGTGTAAATTGGTTTGTTATGCTGGTGCTAACACCAATCACAAGTTAAAAAAAGCACCAACAAAGGAATCGCGGCTTCAGCCGCGTCTGAACGGGACTAAAGTCCCGATTCCATCATTGGATCAACTAACATTGCAATTGGTATAACAAAGCCTCTAGCTCTCGAATTGAAGCAAACTTGTAGGATGGGTTAGCAAAAGCGTAATCTATTGATTTAAAACCCTAAGATAATAAAAATATTGGGTTTCACAAATTAGCGAAGTTAGCCTATATTTAAGCGGGACGAAAGTCCCGCCTCCTTTGTTATTGACAAGCCTCGCAATCAGGGTCATCTATCGAGCAAGCTTTCGGGGCGCTGACGTAACTTTGCTCATCATCGTGGCGGTGGCGTTGGATGGTGGTTGCGCCTTGGCTGCGCAGGTAATAGGTGGTTTTTAACCCACTTAACCAAGCGTGTTTGTACAAGGCATCAAGGCGTTTGCCTGATGGCTCTAGCATGTACAGATTCAGCGATTGGGCTTGATCGATCCATTTTTGCCGACGAGCAGCGGCATCAATGAGCCAATGGGGGTTTAATTCAAAGGCGGTAGCATAGAGGGCTTTTAAGTCCTCAGGGATGCGGTCGATGTGTTGGATGCTGCCATCAAAGTATTTTAAGTCGTTGATCATGGTTTCATCCCACAAGTTCAGACGTTTGAGGTCTTCGACTAGATGCGGATTAATCACGGTAAATTCACCGGATAGGTTAGATTTGACATACAAGTTACGATACGCAGGTTCGATGGATTGACTCACACCGCAGATATTGGAAATCGTCGCTGTTGGGGCGATTGCCATACAGTTGGAGTTACGCATCCCATGGCTTTGTACTTGTTTGCGTAAGCCATCCCAATCTAAACGGGTTTTGTGGTCGATTTGTAAGTAATCACCGCGCTCAGCCGCAAGGAGCTTGAGGCTATCAATTGGCAAAATGCCTTTGTGCCATAAAGAGCCTTGGAAAGAGCTATACGCGCCGCGCTCGGCAGCCAGCTCTGAGGAGGCTTTGATAGCAAAATAGCTGATCGCTTCCATGGTGCTGTCGGCAAACTCGATGGCTTCTTTGGATTCGTAAGGAATGCGTTGTTTTTGTAGCGCATCTTGGAAACCCATCATCCCCAAACCAATCGCCCGATGGCGCATGTTCGCGGTGCGCGCTTCGGGTACGGCGTAGTAGTTGATGTCGATGACGTTATCGAGCATCCGAATCGCGGTGGTGACAGTGCGTTCTAGCTTTTGCATATCTAAGCCATTTTTAGTTATATGCTGTGGCAAATTAACAGATGCTAGGTTGCATACGGCAATTTCATCTTCCGAGGTATTCAAAGTGATCTCGGTACAGAGATTAGATGAATGCACTGTGCCGACGTGTTGTTGTGGCGATCTAATGTTGCAAACATCTTTGAAAGTCAGCCACGGATGACCGGTTTCAAATAACATGGTCAGCATTTTGCGCCAGAGTTCGACCGCGTTGATTTTTTTGTAAATCTTGATTTTGCCTTGTTCAACTTGTTGCTCGTAAGCATGATAAGTATCATCGAAGGCTTTGCCGTATTTGGTATGCAAGTCGGGGGTTTCTGAAGGGCTAAATAATGTCCATTCTTTATCTTCATGCACGCGTTTCATGAATAAATCAGGAATCCAGTTGGCGGTATTCATATCGTGAGTACGACGACGTTCGTCACCTGTGTTTTTACGCAGCTCTAAAAACTCTTCAATATCTAAGTGCCATGTTTCTAAATAGGCGCAGCCAGATCCCTTTCTCCTGCCCCCTTGGTTGCAAGCTACCAGCGTATCATTCGCCACTTTAAGAAACGGAATCACGCCTTGAGATTGTCCGTTTGTGCCTTTGATACGCGAACCCATTGCCCGGACATTGCTCCAGTCATTGCCGAGACCGCCGGCAAATTTAGATAACAAGGCGTTGTTGCGAATGCCGTTGAAAATACCGTCTAAATCATCAGGGATGGTGGTCAGATAGCAGCTAGAAAGTTGTGGACGCAGTGTGCCAGAGTTGAACAGCGTTGGGGTGCTGCTCATCATGTCAAACGAAGACAGTTGATTATAAAAACGAACCGCGGCACTTTCGCGGTCGATTTCGTTGATAGATAAACCCATCGCTACGCGCATGAAAAAGGCTTGTGGCAATTCAAAACGGGTTTTGTCCCAGTGCAAGAAATAGCGGTCGTATAAGGTTTGTAATCCTAAATAGGTGAATTGCATATCCCGCGAGCCATCAAGTGCTGCGCCGATACGCTCAAGGTCAAATTCAGCCAAAAGAGGCGAGAGCAATTCTTTTTCGATGCCGGTTTTAATATAGCGTTTGAAATAATTGGCATAGTAGTTATTCATTTCTGCGGCTGTCGCCTCAGAGGCAGGATAGCCGACAAAATGCAGCGCTTCAGAGCGCAAACCGTCGAGTAATAAACGTGCGGTGACTTGGCTATAGTTGGGTTCTTTTTCAATCAATACCCGTGAGCACATCACCAAAGTGCGGTTCACATCTTCGATTTTCGCGCCGTCATAGAGGTTTTTTAAGGTTTCTTTGACCACAGTGTCGGGATCGACATCTTCCAAGCCTTTGCAAGCTTCGGTCACGAGGTCATAAAGGCGGACTTCATCTAGGGTTTGGCGTTGCCCGTCTTCGTCGATGATGTGCAGGGCGCTGATGCGTTCGGGCTGGTCGGCACGTTGTTGGGCGTGGGCTTCACGATAAAGGACATAATCACGCGCAACTTTGTGTTCACCGCCGCGCATGAGCATGAGTTCGACTTGGTCTTGAATGTCTTCGATATGCACGCGGCCATTAAAGCTCATGCGCCGCCCTAAACTTTCAATCACTTTTTCGGTTAAATCGGCCACTTTACTTTGAATCCGATCCGGGACATCGTCGTCTTTGTCTTGTTTACCTTCGCGGTGCTCCAATGCCATAAAGGCGCGGGTGAGGGCATTAACAATACGGGCTGGGTCAAAAGCCACCAGTTTACCGTTACGCTTGATCACTTGATATTGTGCATCGTTATTGTTTATTAAGGTCGAAAAAGGCTGGTTTTTAGGGTCTAAAGTCGCAGATTCCATAAAACGATGGCTCCAAGAAAACGAAATAATTTAAATCTACAATGGGCTGAATGCGCTTAACATTGGCAAAATAAGGCAGATACCGTGCCGATAATCGGGGCATTGCAAGGCGTAGATATGGGAATTTTTGTATATCATACCCCAGAACAGGGTAAAGATAAATTTTTACAACACGTTGTTTTTATTGTTATTTTTTCTTAAGCCAATGATTTATTGGCATTTTTATTTTTTTCTATATTGCTATAAGTTTGCTCACGTAAAGCTTGGGGAAATAATACCTAAATAAGGCTAGTGATTTACTTTCTGATGTGACGCAAAGGCTTTTTTTTGATTGACCTGAGGACATTGTGATTGCTCGGCTAGAGCGTTTATAACAAATCCGGTTATCGTAAATTACGCGTAAAAAACGTCCTGTATAAGCCCAAGCCCAATCACACCGGTTCGATTAAAGACAACACCCCTACAAGGGAGGTTGTCTTTTATAGTCTCTTTGTCTTAGTGTATTACTGATCTAACGTCCACGTCCGCCGCGCATACGTCCGCCCGCCCCTGGTGCATCAACAAATTCTGTTTCTGAAACACTGCCATCGGCATCGGCATCTAAACGGGCAAATTGCCACCAAGTTTTATGGTTATCTGATAACACTTGCCACTCATCTGCATCCAAAGCTCCGCTGCTATCGGTATCAGCGCGGGCAAAAATGCTACTGACCATGCTGTCGCTAACCCGTCCATGACCGCTGGTAAATTCGCTCTCACTAATCAATGCATTAGCATCAACATCCAAAGCCGCAAAACGTGCGCTTAAGCGTTCGGCTTTTTGTTGCGCTTGCAAAGCTTCCATTTCATCCAAACTCAAAACCGCATTGCCATCGGTGTCAGCGCTGCTAAACAGCGTGGCACGGTCAGTGGTGTTCATAAAGTCATGGGCATAAACAGGGCTGTGTACCAAGCTGGCGGCAACCAGTAAAGTCAAGGTTTTTAAGTTCATCGTGTTCTCCTTAATCTGAAATCTAAAGTTTGTCTACGCAGTGCGTGGGACACAGTATAAAACAAAAATTGGGAAAAAAAACCCAAATTTATAATAATTCGACCAAAGGCTAATTTTCTAGTTTATTCGGTCTACCATCAAAATAATTATTATGGGAAAATATTCCCTAAATCTGTGTGCTATGATTGAGTAATGAATCATTTTTAGGAGCATCCGCTTATGGCAGAGACCAAAGAGGTCTTGCACACGGCATTGCGGCGTTTATTACGCCCCTTGGTACGCCTGCTATTACACTACGGCGTGCCTTTTGGTAGTTTTAGCCAATTGGTTAAGCAAATGTATGTCGATGTCGCTGCCCAAGACTTTCAAATACAAGGTAAAAAGCAAACCGATTCACGGATTTCGGTGCTCACAGGCTTGAGCCGTAAAGAAGTCAAACAAGTCAAAATACAATTAGCCGACAGCGAACATGAGGGTGATACCACCGCCCGTTATAACCGGGCAGCGCGGGTCATCAGTGGCTGGATTCAAGATAAAAGCTTTTTAGATGGCTGGGGCGAACCGGCGATTTTACCTATAGAAGGCGAGGGCGCGACTTTTAGTAGCTTGGTCGATCAATACAGTGGCGATGTGCCCGTGCGGGCAATTTTAGATGAGCTAGTGCGAGTAAAAGCTATCGAAAAACTCGCCGATGGGCGCTTACGTTTATTACAAAAAGCCTATGTGCCCAACCGCAGCGAAATTGACAAGCTTGGTATTTTAGGCACGGATGTCAGTTTGTTATTGCAAACCATTGAACACAATATCCACGCTGAGCCAGAGCAAGCTTATTATCAACGCAAAGTCGCTTATAACAACCTGCCCGAAGAAGCCTTACCTGAGCTAAAACGCCTGAGTGAACAGCAAAGCCAAGCCTTGTTAGAGCGCTTAAATACATGGCTCAGCACCCAAGATCGTGATGGCAATCCTGAGGTAAAAGGCACAGGGCGTTATCATGCCGGGGTCGGCATTTATTTTTTTACTGAGGCAAAGGACGATGCCGATGATTCGTAAGTTTTATTTAATCGCGCTATTGCTTATCAGTGGTTGTAGCGGCGACCCTTTTAATTTGGCAGAAGGCGGCATTGGTGGCTCTGGCATTATCAGCGAAGGACCGATTAGTTCTTTTGGTAGTATTTTTGTCAACGGCGTACGTTATGACACCAGCAATGCTGAGCTAAGCGGAATATTAAGTGCCGAGAATGAGCTGGAGCTGGGCATGGTTGTCACTGTCGAGGGCAGTGTTGAGGGTGACAGTGGTATTGCGGAACGGGTGTATTTTAACCCCAGCCTGATTGGCGCATTAGAAGCACTAGATTTACAAACACAAAGTTTAAACATTGCTGGACAAACGGTTTTTGTCGATGACTTTACTATCTTTGCCAATCGCGAACAGCTGAATGAATTCGTACTTGGTGATTGGTTACATATCAGCGCCATCGACAGCGCTGATGGGCAATTATTAGCCCGTTGGATTCGGGTACAAAACCCTGAACAACGCAGCCAATTAACCGGAATTATTGAACAACTCGACAGCTTGCAACAACAATTTCAAATCCGAGGCAAAGCCATTGATTACCGCTATGCTGAGATTGAAACCAGCTTGGAAGAAGGCGCATGGGTACGGGTTGAAGGCGAATTAAATACTGATGTGCTATTAGCCCAGAAAATTAAAGCCAAAGCCCCTTTTACAGCGGAACCAAGTCAACAAATCGCCCTACATGGACAAATCCGTTCTAACGGTCATTTAACCCTTGGGCAAGAGAGGATTGAACTTGCGCTGCATGTGCAATTTGAACTGGGGCAACGTGATGATGTGCGCAATGGACAATTGGTCACAGGCATCGGCGAGCGTGATGCCGAGGGCAACTTGGTGCTAAGCCAATTGCGCTTTTTAGAGCCGCCGAAAATAGAGGACCGATTTGAGTTACGTGGTCACATTGAAGCGATTAGTACCGAGCACATCCAAGTCTCAGGGAAAACTTACAACCTCTCGGGCAATACGGTTTTCCATGATAAACGTGATAGAGAGCGACATTTTAATGGCGAGCAATTGCATATAGGGGATTATGTGCGTTTGCTTGGCGCGGGGGAGGAAGTGCATATTTTAGAACGTACCCGTATCAATGAGCCAGCACCGCTACCTAAGCGGCATTGAACTGATGTGACGCAAAGGCTTCTTTCTGTGCCTTAATGGCTAAGAAAACCGCCATTACTTCACGGCAATATCACCCAATGATATTTAGAAGAGGTATTATTTTGCCGCTTTGTAGCGTTAAAAAGTAAAAGATTATCCTATTTCTGATTTTCTTTGCTAGCGCCGTCTGCTAGCATATAGCGCTGATTTTATTCACAACGTTTATTCAAGGATGTGCACAACCGTGAGCAAGAAAAAACCCGCGCCGCATTTTATTCGCAATATGATTACCGCCGATGTTAATGCGGGTAAAAATCAAGGGCAGGTTGTCACCCGTTTCCCGCCAGAACCCAATGGCTATTTACATATCGGTCACGCCAAATCTATTTGCCTCAATTTCCAAATTGCTGGCGAATTTGACGGGCGTTGTCATTTGCGCTTTGACGACACCAACCCCGAAAAAGAAGACACCGAATACACCGACTCGATTCAAGAAGATGTTCGCTGGCTCGGTTTTGATTGGGGCGAGCATTTGCATCATGCTGCTGATTACTTTGATACCTTATATAACTATGCCTGCCAATTGATTAAAGATAGCAAAGCCTATATTTGTGAATTAACCCCAGAGCAAATGCGCGAATACCGTGGCACGCTGAAAGCACCGGGTAAAAATAGCCCTTACCGCGAGCGCCCGATTGAAGACAGCCTCGATATTTTTACGCGTATGAAAGCGGGCGAATTTGAAGATGGCACATATGTGCTGCGGGCGAAAATCGACATGAGTTCGCCCAATATCAATATGCGCGACCCGATTATTTATCGGATTCGCCATGCTGAACATCATCGTACCGGTAATGACTGGTGTATTTATCCGACTTACGACTATACCCATTGTATTTCGGATGCGCTGGAAGGCATTACCCACTCGCTGTGTACGCTCGAATTTGAAGACCATCGCCCGCTGTATGATTGGGTCTTGAACAATATCGACATTGATTGCCATCCACAGCAAATCGAGTTCTCGCGTCTGGCGCTGAACTTCACCGTCACCAGCAAGCGTAAACTGAATCAATTGGTACAAGAGGATTTTGTTGATAGCTGGAACGACCCACGGATGCCCACCGTCAGCGGTATGCGTCGCCGGGGTTATCCTGCGACGGCAATTCGCGATTTTTGTAACCGTATCGGTATCACTAAAAAATACAATAATATCTCTTTAGGTTTATTAGAAACCTGCGTCCGTGAAGCAATTGACCCCGAAGCGCGGCGAGTCATGGCAGTGTTAAAGCCGCTTAAAGTGGTGATTACTAATTATCCCGAAGGCGAAAGCGAGCAACTCGATTGCCCTTACCATCCTGATAAAGACATCGACCTCGGTTCACGTTCTGTGCCTTTTGGGCGCGAGCTGTATATCGAGCAAGACGACTTTATGGAAAATGCCCCGAGCAAATTCTTCCGCCTCAGCGAAGGGCGTGAAGTGCGTTTGCGCTATGCCTATTACATTACCTGTAACGAAGTGATTAAAAACGACGCAGGGGAAGTGATTGAATTGCGCTGCACCTATGACCCCGAGACCAAAGGTGGTTGGGCAAAAGACGGGCGCAAAGTCAAAGGCACGCTGCATTGGGTTTCTGCGGCTGATGCGTTGGATGTGGAAGTACGGGTATATGATCGCTTATTTAAAGTCCCGCATCCTGATGCCGACAAAGAAGTCTCGTTTTTGGAACACTTAAATCCCGACTCTTTGCAAATCTGTGACAATGCCAAGCTTGAACCCAGCCTTGCCAGTGCCAAAATTGATGAGCGTTATCAATTTGAGCGTTTAGGTTATTTTTGCCTCGATACCGATAGCAGCACCGACAAACCGGTGTTTAACCGCACGGTGAGTTTGCGCGACAGTTGGGCGAAAATCGAAAAAGAACTGGGTTAATGTCAAAGCAAAAACAGCTTTTCGTCGCTACCACGGCGGGACTGTTTTTGCTGTTCAGCATGATTTGGGGGGCAGGCAGTTATTTTATTGCCCCCACACCGCAAGTCATCGGCGCAGCCCCTGCCGATTTACAAGCGCAAAACCTTAAAATCCCCCGCCCTAACACCACGCCAATTGCCTCATGGTTTATCCAAGGGCAAGCAAATTTCCCCGCCATTGTTTTATTGCACGGCATTCGTGGCAATCGCTTGCAAATGCTTGGGCGTGCTAAGTTTCTCAAGCAAGCGGGGTATTCGGTTTTATTGCTGGATTTACAAGCCCACGGCGAAACCGCAGGCGATGCGATTAGTTTTGGTTATCGTGAAGGCTTTGATGTCCGTAGCGCCGTGGCTTACCTTAAACAACGCTTGCCCAATACACCCATCGGCGTGATTGGTGTGTCTTTAGGCGGCGCTGCGGCTTTGCTGGGCGATAGCCCGCTTGACGTGGATGCCTTGGTATTAGAGGCAGTTTATCGAGATATTGGCAGTGCGATAGATAACCGCATGGCTAAGCGTGTGGGTGGCTTTGCGCCGATGGTAGCGCCTCTGCTGCTGTGGCAAATTGAACCACGTTTAGGCATTGCCACAAGCCAGCTCTCACCACTCAAAGCGATTGCAAATTATCACGGTGCGGTGTTTATCATCGCTGGCACAAAAGATTTGCGTACCACGCTAGCAGATACACAAGCCTTATATCAAAACGCCAATACCCCAAAACAACAATGGCTGATTGAAGGCGCGGCACACACCGACTTTTATCAACACCAAGGCAAACGCTATCAAGAAAAAGTATTAGCATTTTTTGCCCAATATTTATGCTGAAAATTATTGATTAAGGTGAAATCCGATAGCTAGATTTACCGATGATATTCAGTAAATCATTGGCTTGTTCATGATCATCATCCGCATTTGCTATTTCTAACATTTTTCTAGCAACATTTGTTTTAGCTGTATGTTTTAAGCGAATAATAGCGAGCCAATAATAAGCATTTTCACGAGAACGTTGGTATGTTGATTTTGGATCAGTTTGAATAAGTGTTTTTAAACAAGTCGCTGCTTTATGAACATTTGACTTAATTCCGATGCCAAAATACAAACATAAGCCCATGGTCAGATAGGCATTAGTATCCCCCATTTTTGCAGCTTTTTTGTAGTATCTGTAGGCTTTTTTTAATTTACCAAAGTCCCGATAAATACAACCTAAATTATGAGCTGCCATTGCTGAATCTTGTTGAATCGCAAGTTCAAGCCAATTTATTGCTTCAGCAATATCCTTCGTTGTTGAACCAAGGTCGCTAAGCAAAACGCCCAAAGCCTCTTGTGATGACAAATTCCCTTGTTTTGCCGCTAAGCGATGATATTGCTGAGATAAAATTAAATTGGGTTCAACAATTAAATCTCCTTTTTTATTTTTAAACCCATCGGCATAATAATAGCAGCCCACAGTATTTTGAGCTTCCGCATTGCCATTATCAGCTTGTTTTAGTAATTTTTTCCATTTTCTTGGGGAAAGTGTGGATTGAGTCATAAAATAATACCAATTTCAATATTGATAGCTCCGATTGTACGCGCCGCTGGAGCGACGCAATACGCATTCCCAAGCTAGAGCTTGGGAACGAGTTGAAGCAGTAAAATTTACAAGGCTGAAGCGGACACGGGTGAACAGGCATAAAAAAAGCGCTGCCAGAGAACCCAAAACCTGGCAGCGCCTCACCAACAGTGTGTCGTTGGCAAATTGGTAACTTAAGTGAACCCAAAAACTTAAGTCTACCCCTGTCAAACATTGGTAGGAGAAACGGTTGACAGTTGACCTTCTATAAAGCAGAGATTGTGCCAGTTGCATTTAAAACTGAGCACTTCATGCAGAAAGTGGCTATATTTTATCGAGTTTCAGTTTCTTTAAACGATAACGCAGTGTACTAAAGGTCACTCCCAGCAGCTCAGCGGCTTTAGTTTTGTTCCAATGGGTTTGCTCTAGGGCTTTCAAGATGGTTTCTTTTTCAACATTATCGAGCATGGGATCTAAAGAGTTGCCTGATTGACCTTGGTTACCACTGGTTTCAGCATTATCAAAGTTCAGTTTTGGCAGTTGTAGGTCTTCGATTTGAATCGTATCACTCTCGCATAAAGTTTGCGCCCGCTCAAGAATGTTTTCTAATTCGCGCACATTGCCAGGAAAGGGATATTTTTTCAATACATCCAAAGCGGAGTTGCTGATTTTAGGGGCTTGTTCGCCCATCGTGCTAGCTTGGTTTTTTTGATAGAGATTTTCTAACAGGTGTTGAATAAGTAACGGTATGTCTTCACCACGTTCTCGTAAGGGAGGGACGGGAATTTCTATCACATTGATTCGATAAAATAAGTCTTGGCGAAAACTGCCCTCTTGTACCAATTGATTGAGATTTTTGTGTGTGGCACTGAGAATTCGTACATCAACGGCGATTTCTGTGTGCGCGCCCACCGGGCGGACGCGCTTTTCTTGAATTGCGCGCAGCAGTTTTACTTGCATATTCAGGGGTAAGTCCGCGACTTCATCTAAAAATAGTGTGCCACCTTCTGCCGCTTGAAACAGCCCTTGTTTATCATTCACAGCACCGGTAAAACTCCCTTTTTTATGTCCAAAAAATTCACTTTCCATCAATTCGTAAGGAATCGCACCACAGTTGACGGGGACAAAGGGTTTATCTTTGCGTGCACCTTGAGCATGAATCAAGCGGGCAACCAATTCTTTACCCGTCCCTGACTCACCACTGATATAAGCTGGGGCTTGGCTACGGGCGAGTTTGTGTATGGTACGCTTCAAGTTTTGCATCACGGGCGAGTCGCCAAGTAAAGAGGGGATTTGGTTATTGCGTAACTGGGGTAAATTCAGCGCGGTTTGTACAGTTTGGCGTAGTTGTTTGAGTTCAACCGGTTTACTAATAAAATCAAACGCACCTGATTTTAAGGCGGTGATGGCAGTTTCCATATTGCCATGGGCTGTGATCATAGCCACAGGAATATGCGGGTAATTTTGTTGCATATATTGGATAAAGTCGAGTCCATTGCCATCGGGCAAACGCATATCGGTTAAACAGAGTTGAAACGGACGGGTATTGAGTTTTTGATAAGCCTCGGCAAGACAAGTGGCGGTGCTGCATTCAACTGCCGGTCGCATCCGTTCCAAGGTGATGCATAGGGTTTCCAAAATATCTGGCTCGTCATCAATAATGAGACATTGAGGACTAATCGTTGCTTGATTCATGGCGTATTTCCCACAGGATGGATGGCTGTTTCGCTAAAACTAATGCGAAAACAACAGCCACGCTCGTCGTAACGTAATAAATGCAAAGTTGCTTGATTGGCAGCGCAAATCTCGCGCGCAATGTACAAACCCAAGCCTGTCCCTTTTGCCTCGGTGGTAAAAAAAGGTTCAAACACTTGTTCTCGTACTTTTTTTGACATGCCCGCACCATTGTCTTCGATGTCTAAAAAAGGCCGTTGGAAGTCTGTTCCAATCCCTGTGCGTAAAATCAGTAATGGATTTTTTTTACTGTAGCGTAGCCCATTTTCACATAAATTCCAAACCACTTGGTTCAATTGCGACGGGTCAAAATCAATATTGAGGTCGTGAGCTGTATCTAAAACTAATTTTACTTGCTGATCATCTAGCTCGTTTTGAGCACACCATTCGCGTAAATAATCACTTATCCAGTCATTTAGACATAAACTACTGGCTTGCGCATGACCTTGACGACTGAGTTGTAGGACATTTTCGACCATCACGTTAATACGCTGACATTGCTCTAAAACAATTTGCAACAAGCGCACATCGCTTTTGTGTTGAATATCCGGCGACTCGGCCAGCAACTGTCCTGCATGGCTGATAGCGCCTAAAGGATTACGGATTTCATGCGCTACCCCTGCGGTTAATTGCCCCAAAGAAACCAATTTTAATTGTTGCGCTCGTTGGCTGGTTAGGGTTGCATCCTCGAGAAAAATAAGAATATTGCCCTCGGCAGGCTCACCTAAACAGGTAAAATTTGCAATCAAATCAATTTCACTGCGCGCGGGGCGAAATAAATAGCTTTCGTGGTGTAGTTGATTTTTCCAGCGTCCCAGCTGTGCTGATAATTCAGGGGCAATATTAGCTAGATTTTTATTTTCGATATATTTATCGCACATCAATAAGCGCCTAGCGGCGACATTGGCAAGGCTGATTTGGTTAAGGACATTGATGACTAAAATGCCCGTTTGCAAATGTTTAATGATTTGCGCATTTAATTCTGATAAATAGCTTAAGGATTGTCCGCGTTGTTGGGCTAAGTTCTCACTGGCACGTAAACGTTGTGCAGAAATATAAGTCAATAGGGCGGTGGCAAATAAAGTCGCACCCAAAATCCCGGCACTGGTGTAGTTTGCCACCCCAGTGTAGTACAAGTCGTCGTAAACTGACTCAATTAAAATCGCTAAGCTGGCCATGGCGGCAAAAAAAACCGCCATTCGTCCCGCACTCAACAGACTACAGCCAGCAATTGAGACTATTAACAGCATTCCCAGCCCGCTTTGAATCCCGCCACTGGCATGCATTAACAAAGTGATAGCGACAATATCACTGCTGATTTGCAATAAGACTTGAGTTTCTATATTGGGATGATGGCGTTGTACCAGCCATTCATAAACCACTGCACCGAACATATAAAAGATGCTGGTAAAGAGGAATAAACGTGGATATTCGCCCCAAAAAGGTTGGGGGAGAATATTCAAGTAAGCGATGAGAAATAGAGCTGCTAAAATACCGCGATAAATATTAAATAAACGTAACAATAACCAGTTAGTTGCTTGGCTATCGGGTATTTGCTCCAACGTGGAAGGTTCTATCAGAATTTACCTTAAAAATAGCTCAAGACTTAATAATTGATGTTACGCAAGGGCTTCTTTCTGCGCCTTAAGGGCACAGAAAACCGCCATTGCTCCACGACCGAATACTGCTAGGTAGGCAGAAAACCCACTTATTGCGGCAAAAACCGGCTTAGTGCATAACATCAGTTTTTAAGTTTGAGTTCTGCAATCGCAGCAATGGCGGGGGTGGTGGCATTACCTTCCAAAACATCGCGGTATTTTTCAATCACATCCGGGGTGAGCAAGTGATAGTGCAATTCTGCTCGCAGTAAATGCACAGATTTAGCGGGTAAGCTGTAGTTTAACACCCGAGTTTCAAAGGGTTGTAGACGCGAATCTTTTAACACTTTTTCAGCTTTATAGGCCATCACTGGTTTACCATCTTTATCCGCCACTTCATAGCGTAATATAGCTTTTGGGTCTTTACTAAAATCAGGTGGAAAGCCTTCGTAATTACGCCAAATCAGCTTATTGTCTTTATCATAAGCGGTGATGTGTAAGGTCGCATAACGAAAAGGATTCCCGGTGGGGAAACGGTGGGGCAAGGTGTTTTGCAAAGACACATCCAGTGAGAGTTTATCGCCTGTGGGCTTGGCATCTAATTGCACTACGATAGGACGGGCAAGGGCGGCATCACTATGAGCGCTTAGAATGGCATGATTGGCTTCGCCATCGACTTTGGGCATATGGCAAGATTGGCAGGTGACGTTTTTTCCCTCATTCTGCATATATTCTTGCCCAGTTTGGTACATGGCAACCCCGGCTTCATTATGGAATTCGCCATGACAGCCCAAGCAAACGCGACTGGTACGCAACATCAACTGGCTCGGTTGCATGGGGAAACCATGTTGAGCATCATCATAAGGGTTTAAATAGCGTCCTGAAGGGCTTTGCAAATGGGTTTTGGAACGCTCATAAGCATCGAGACCATATTGTTGTTTGCCCTCTTCATCCTTCATACCCTTAAAGCCGCTGAACACATGACAGTTAACGCAATTAACCCCTTCAGAATAATTCAATTGATCCAGTTTAGTTTTTTCTTCTTTGGCAGCATTTGGGGCATGACATTTCAAACAAGAAGGGTATTTACCATTGAGTGTTAACCCTTCTTCTGTATGGCTGCCAACCATTTCTTCATAGACTTTAGTCAAAATAGCATCATTACCCGGCGCACTATGGGCATGCATAGAGCGAGACCATTGCTCATAAATTTTTTCATGGCAAGCCCCACATACGACCGCAGGGACGTGTTCAGGGGTAGGATATTCATGCGCGGCAAGTGCTTTTTTAGCTGCTTGTTTAGAAGGTTGTTCAGCATGAGCAAAGTTTGCAAGTAGGCTGCACAGGCATACGGCAATGCTCCAATAATACGCAAGATGTGTTTTTAACATAAGTGCTATCCTCTATTATGTATTTTTGCGGCACGTTTCTGCAGATTTTAGCAAATTTTAAACCTAAAACCTTCAATTAAATCTATTTGTTGTCAAACTGGAGATGCGTTGATGTTTCAAGCATGGCACAATGCGGGTTTTAGCTCGATTCACACCTCCATAGAGAAAACAATCATTGATACAGTCTTTTCTTAAAATGATTAAAGCCATGTCCTTTTGGCGTTTTAGCATTATTTTTACCGCAATAGCGATTTTAATCTCTGAATTACTGATCGTAGTACAAAGCCTTTGGCTTTATGGAGAAATACGTTTTATCTTATTGCAAATTGGCTGGTGGACTGCCTCGATTGCAGCTTTGAGTATCACATTGATTACTGCGAGTGTTTTAGAATGGCTTAAGCAAACTGAAACACATTTGCAAATACAAAATTTGCGCTACAACACCTTATTAAACAATGTCAATGCGATTGCTTGGGAACGTGATCTTAAACATCAGCATTTTGCGTATATCTCACCCAATGCAAAAAAAATCTTAGGTTATTCTGTTACCGAATGGTGTGATATGGGTGCTTGGGCGGCTATGTTAGTGCCTGAGGATTTGCCGAGAGTGCAAGCCTATAGTGCAATAGAAATTGCCGCAGGACGTGATCATCGCCTTGAATATCGGATGCGAAAAAAAAATGGTGATGTGATTTGGGTGCTTGATATTATCACTGTCATTAAAGATGCTAACCACCAACCCGTTTCACTTACCGGGCTTCTTTTAGATAATTCACAACAACACCGACTACGCGAACAAGTTGAGCATAGTCAAAATGCTTATCAAGAAGCACAAAAAATTGCTAAAGTCGGCTATTGGCAATTGGATTTGAATACCAAAACACCCGCATGGTCAGAGGAGATCTTTAATCTATTGGGTTTGGAAAAATCTGAGGCCATCACGGCGAAATCTCTATCTACGGTTGTACATCCAAATGATTGGCTACGGGTTAAAAAAGCCCTCAATGCTGCCATAGAGCAATATATACCTTATGAAATTGAATATCGAGTGCTGCGCACTAATGGCGAAGAGCGTTGGATTTATTGTAAGGCAAAACCAGAATTAGGCGCAGGCAAGCTCAAAGGCATTGCTCAAGATATTACCAAAAGAAAACAGGCTGAACATGAACTAGAGTTGGCTGCGAGTGTGTTCACCCATGCCAATGAAGGCATTATTATTACCGACCCTGATGGCAACATTTTAAAAGTGAATGCTGCTTTTTGTCGCATCACCGGTTATACACAAGATGAGGTGATGGGTAAAAACCCGCGTTTATTACAATCGGGTAAACACCCCATTATTTTTTATCAAAAAATGTGGCAAAGCTTAACCAGTAAAGGGCAATGGTCTGGGGAAGTGTGGAATCAACGTAAAAATGGTGAACACTATGCTGAATTATTACATATCAATGCGGTTAAAAATAATGCCGCAGAAATACAACATTATGTCGCCTTATTCTCTGATATTACCGAACAAAAACAATATCAAACCCAGTTAGAACACTTAGCGCACTATGATGCCTTAACCCATTTGCCTAATCGCGCCTTACTCTCAGATCGTTTGCAACAAGCGATGGCACTTGAGCATCGTCGAGGTCATTTACTTGCAGTGGCTTATTTAGATCTCGATGGTTTCAAGGCTATTAATGATCAATATGGGCATCATATCGGTGACCAATTGTTATTAAAACTGGCGGTGAGTTTTGAGGGAATTTTGCGCAAAGAAGATACCATTGCTCGCTTAGGTGGTGATGAATTTGTGGTGGTTTTACTTGAATTGGATAATGAAATTGATTGTATCCCGGGGATTCAAAGACTCCTATTAGCGGCGAACAAGCCTATTTTAATCGAGGGTTTTTCCTTACAAGTTTCTGCCAGTATTGGGGTGAGTTTTTACCCGCAAGACAATGATGTCAGCGCCGAGCAATTATTGCGACAAGCTGACCAAGCTATGTATCAAGCGAAATTGGCGGGGAAAAATATTTATCAATTATTTGATGCCGAAAAAGATCGCTGGGTTCGAGGTTATCATCAACGTTTAGAGCGGATTCGCCAAGCCTTGTATGATGATGAATTTGTCTTATATTACCAACCTAAAGTCAATATTCGCAGTGGAGAAATCATTGGTGTTGAGGCTTTAATTCGTTGGCAACATCCTGAAAAAGGTTTGTTAGAGCCAGCTGAATTTATTCCCCTGATTGTCAGCGATCAACTGGGTTTATTAATCGACCAATGGATTATCGAAAGCGCGGTTGCCCAATTGCACCAATGGCAACAACAAGGGCGGGCTTTGAGCATTAGCGTCAATGTAGGCACATTATTGCTAGAGCAATCCCATTTTATTGATAATTTGACTCAATTATTAAAAACTTACCCAGATTTAGATACGCGTTACTTGGAATTAGAAGTTTTAGAAACCAGTGCGCTTAAAGATATTAATTTGGTCTCACATGTGATCAAAACTTGTCAAAATTTAGGTATTTCCTTTGCCTTAGATGATTTTGGCACAGGCTATTCCTCGCTCATTTATCTCAAACGTTTACCTGCGACAACCTTAAAAATTGATAGGTCTTTTATTCGTGATATGCTCAATGATCCTGACGACTTAGCGATTCTCGAAGGTATTTTAGTTTTATCCAGTGCCTTTCGCCAAAAAGTCATTGCTGAGGGCGTGGAGACACAAGCACATTGTGAATTATTACTGCGCCTAGGTTGTGATTTAGTTCAGGGCTATTTCATAGCCCGACCTATGCCACCTGAACTGATTCCTCAGTGGGCGGCGACTTGGAAACCACAATCACATTGGCGTCATATCAAACCCGTGCATAGAGATGATTTTTCCCTATTGAGTGCCTCAATTGAGTGTCGTGCTTGGCGAGATAGTTTGCAGCATTATTTAAAAGACCACGATCAATCCTCACCGCCAGCATCTTTACAAAAATGCCCCTTTGGACAATGGTTGCATGGAGAGGGAAAACAGCGTTATAGACATTTTTCGGCTTATATGAGTTTATTGCCTTTACATAATAATATACATAAACAAGGGCTACGTTTATGCCAATTAAAACGCCAAGGAAGGCAAGCACAATGGCAGCGGCGCTGGTCTGTTTTTCAACATGCCCAGCAATTATTACAACAACAATTGCATTGTTTATTAAAACAGCTGGATTAAAAACCACCGCGCAAAGGCGCGACAATTAAAATCAAGGCTAGTTGCAACAGCACAATGGCAATCAGTAAAGAAAAATCAAAACCATTGAGACTGGGCACGCGCTTTTGTAACGGCGCAAGCACAGGCAAGGTAAAGGCGCTGATAAAACGATACGCCGGATGATACGGCGCAACAAAGCTCATGATCGCTTGAATAAACAAGGCGATCATATAAATGTAAATGATTAACTCAATCACATTCGCCAGCGCCAATAACAGCACCGTCCCCAGCCCCAAGGCTTTACCCGACAACAAGGCGATTAAAAACAAACTCAAAGCTTCCACCGCCCACATTAAAATAGGCGGCGATAACTCCATACTACGCCACTTGGGAATAAAGCGATTAAAAGGGCGCACCAGTGGTTGACTGGTGAGAAACACAAATTGATTAATCCCTAAACTATCATCATAAGGGCGACGATTCCATTGCAGCAAAAAACGCAGTGCCAACAATAACACCACTAAAGATGAAATAACGGTGATTAAAAACGCAATCGCTGTTAATAAATAGGGCATGAATAAATCTCAATTAGGGAAGTTTAAGCTGTGATACTGGAGCGCTAAGGGCTGTTTTCGGGCGCAGTTGCAAGACATAAGCGCCTTGTTGAGGGCGTATGGCTGTCAATGTCGCTTGTGTCTGGGTCTCGCCACTGCGAATTTCAAGCGCTTGCCCTAATTGCAGCCCTAGGACTTGCTCGCGGCTAAGCTGTGCTTGTAACAGCGCCGTGTTGTTATCACGTAATTGCAATACAGGCATCATTTGTTGCTGATTGTTCAACGCTTGCCCAGCATCGACATACACGGCAGACACCTCACCAGAAAAAGGCGCTTTTAAGCTCGATTCACGCAAGTTTTTTTGGCATTGTGCCAGTTTGGCTTCAGCCTTGGCTAACTCGGCTTTTGCCAGTGCAAACACGGTATCGGCTTTTTCCATCTCGTGTTGAGCGATCAAGACTTGCTCATGCAAATCCTTGGTGCGTTTCCAGTCGGTTTTTGCCTGTTTATAAGCCGTTTTTTGTGCAGAAAGATAAGCCTGAGCGGCTTTTTTGCGCGCATTTAAAGCCCGGGTATCGAGTGTTGCTAAGGTTTGTCCGGCTTTGACTTTATCGCCGACTTTTACCTTAAGGCTTTGGACTATCCCTGATTGCAACAGCCCTAAATCCCGTTGTTTTTCCCAAACCAATTGCGCAGGCAACCACGTATCGGCTGCGCACAAATTGAGACTGAACAAGCTTGCCAATACAAAACTGATAAGACGGTTCATGAAGCTTTCTCCAATTGTAAAGGTAAGGTGTGTTGTGCCAATAAAATCGCTAATTGTTGCCAATCCAAGGCGAGCTGATAACGCCAGCGCTCGGTTTCCAAACTGACCCGAGTTTGCTCAACCAAGGCATTGCCCAAATCACTTTGTAATTCTAAATCATAACGGGCGCGACTATTGTCCAAATACAAATCTCGCCAATCGAGGGCGCTGTCAAATTGTGCTTGTTGTTTTTGCGCAGCGCTGATCTTAAACCATAAGCTCAAGACTTGCTCACGGATTTGTAATTGCGCTTGGCTCAGTTCCGCTTGTAATTGTTGCTGTTTTGCCCGTGCGGCTGCCACAGCGCTATCACGGCGACCGCCGGTGTACAAAGGCACGTTGAGGCGTAAATCAGCGCGGGCATCATCGCGTGCGCCGTATTGATTTTCCCACGCTAGCCAACTGAGGCTGGCATCTAAGCGCGGATAACTGCTGGCTTTTGCACTTTTAATCAAGGCGTGTTGGGCGGCTAATTCGGCTTGCAAGGCTTGTATTTGCTGATTATGTTTCAGCGCATGTTTTATGACTTGCTCCAAAGGCGGTAAGGCTTGATGTAAATACGTTAATTCCGGCTCCAGCACGTCCGCTGGCGGCTCACCGGGGTAGTTAAGCAATAAGGCCAAACGCTCACGGCTAAGGCGTTGCTCGTTTTCCGCTTCTCGTTGTTGCTGGCGAATTAGCTCATATTTATGTGCCAATTCAGCGACTTCCAAATCGCTGCGCTGCCCGAGTTTTTGCCGGGTTTGCGCTCTATCCAAGCGAATATAGGCAATCGCAATCGCCTCGGTATTGACCTGATAACTGAGGTCGGCGAGCAAGACTTGAAAATAGGCTTGCATAATATCGAGTTTTATTTGCGCGGACTCTTCATATTGAGTCAATTGCGCGGCTTGCTGTTGCTGAGCGGCTGCTTTGCGTTGTTGTTGCAAACTGCGGTTATAAATTGGTTTGCTTAAGGTCAGCGCTGCTCGATGATCGCTGTTGCCGTCATATACCGGGTCATCCGATGTGGCTTTAACCCAGCGTCCGGTTAATTCTAAATCCAAACGCGTAGAAAGCGCCGCTTGGCTTTGCTCAAGTTTTGCTGCCGCTTGCGCTTGTTTGGCAGCAATCAAGGCTTGTGCTGGGGTATCCGGGGCAAGAGTGAGCGCTTGTGCCAAACTCAAAGGTTGTGGCAAACCCTCAGCACAAAGGCTTAGAGGTAATAAGGGCAAGGCAAGCACAACTCGCCTAATTTTAACTAAGGTGGACATAAGGCATATTGGCAATGGTGGTGAAAAGAGGCTTGGTCAGTCACGTTCGGTAGGCTTTGTTAGAGTAATACGACATCACATGCTTGCGTACAAGGTACGCTTATTCATGCTGAATAAAACCGTACCGAACGACTATTTGTGTACTGATGTGACGCAAAGGCTTCTCAATGCCCCAAAAGGCAAAAAAACCGCCATTGCTGCACGACACATCAATTATTTAGTTGCCAACGTAATGGTTTCTTTATTTTTAGGATGATCAGGCTGGGTAAAAACACTGCGATCATTTTTAAGCATAATCACTTCAAGGAAAGGCGCAAAACGTTCTTCGGTGACGTTAAAAGCTTGTAAAAATTGGCTAAACAAGGCTTGCTCTTGCGGGTCAGCAACGCCATCGGCTAATAATGAGTCGGTCAAGTTGACCAAAATACACATTTTTTGCCCATCGCTTAAAATCGGTGTGGCTTCCTCAAAAAAGGTGGCTGGGGCATTTTTTTGCACATATTTCAGCGCATTATCCAGCAATTGTTTATTTTGACTGCCGACACCAATCGAGCCGCCTTGATCATCACCACCCAAAACCGAGAGCAAATGCCCGACTTCTTCGTTTTGAATCACGCCATCGGCAGCCATCATGTAAATCAGCGAAATAGCAAAAGCTAAGTGAGGTGTCATTTCCTGCCCACTGTCACCTTTAAACATGTCAAATAAACCCATTATTTTCCTCCTCGGAATATGATTAACTGATGTTATCCATTGAACTAATTTAGTCACGATATAACAGGTTTTCTATTTGTCTCGTGATATTTAGCCTTTGCATCACATCAATGATTTAATACTTGGGCGGCTATGGTAGCAAATTGTTACAACGGCGGATAGATTGTAGCTAAAGTCAAACTAAGACTTTTTGAGTTTTTTCTGCTTCATCACTGATTTCACATGCTTGCCAAATTGTTTATCTTTGTGTCTTTTCTCTAAATAAGACATTTGGTTAAACTCAGATTCTTTGCGCATTTTTAAATAATTTTGATAACGCGACGGGGATAATTTGCCCTGCTCAATAGCGGCTAAAATCGTACAGCCTTTTTCATTGCTATGAGAACAATTAGTAAAGCGGCATTGTTGTGACAAGGACTCTATATCAGCAAATGTTTCTTCCAAACCCTCTGCCACCGCTAAGCTACCCAACTCGCGCATTCCTGGCGTATCAACGATGATCGCGCCATTATCCAGTTGCACTAATTGTCGGCTTGAAGTCGTGTGTCGCCCTTTGCTTTGTTTATGGCTAACGCTTTGGGTTTGATATTGATTTTCCCCGAGCATCCGGTTGAGCAAACTGGTTTTGCCAACACCGGAGGAGCCTAATAAACAATAGGAATATGCCGGTTTTAAGCAGCCAATCACCTTTGTAAGGTTTTCTTCACTGCTATTGCTAAAGGCGATGACTTGGCTATTGGGGGCAACCGTTCGTACTTTGGCTTCAATTTCTGTGAGCTTTTCCTTGGCGATGAGGTCGGATTTACTGAGTAAAATAATCGCCTCAATACCGCTGTCATGAACCATGACCAGATAGCGCTCTAGCCTGCGTAAATTAAAATTATCGTTCAAGGATTGGACAATAAAAGCCACATCAATATTGGCGGCGATTAATTGCCAATCCACGGTTTTTCCGGCGGCTTTTCTTTTTAACAGCGTTTTTCTGGGAAAAACCGCATAAATAATCGCATGGCTATCGTCATCATAAAAGTCAGCATAAACCCAGTCTCCCGTGGTCGGAAACTCACTCGCCGAGTCAAGGGTATACAATAAATTGCCCGCCAGCTCAGCAAAAACGGCTTCTCCGCCTTTGCTGATGGTGTAGCTGTCTTTTTGTACCGAAACCACGCGCGCAATCGAGTGGGCTGCTTGTTGCTGCTTATCAACCCGGCTTTGAAACCAGTCACTATAGCCGATACTCTCTAGATCATTATTCAAAATAGTCGCCTAATACTTAAGAACTGATGTTACACACTAAGCTGGTTTTTATCACAATAGTGTGATTTTTCACCTGCCTAATGAAGCTTAGCCTTTGCGTAACATCAGTTAAGAACGCAATAATAACCGCACCCGCTCCAAATCTAATGGTGTATCTACGCCTGATTCGGGGGCGCTTTGTGCCTCAGAAACATGAATCCGTCCGCCTTGATATAAAACCCGTAACTGTTCCAAAGATTCGCTTTGTTCCAAAGAACAAGGTTTGGAATCACTAAACTGCTGTAATACCGTATTGCGGTAAGCATATAAGCCGATATGACGGTAATAATGCACATAAGGGTCGCGACATTGCCAATGTCCCAAATCATCTAAATAAAAGCCATCACGCGACCAGGGCAAAGGGGCACGGCTAAAGTAGAGGGCGTAATCGTCTTTATCACGCACCACTTTCACCACATTGGGATCAAAAATATCAGCATTATCACTAATACGGTGGCAAGCGGTGGCAATACTGGCATCGGGACGTTCGGCAAGGGCGTTTGCAACTTGAGTGATTAATGTAGGCGGCATTAAAGGCTCGTCACCTTGTAAATTAACAATAATACTCTCAGCATTCATGTCGAGTTGACGCGCCACCTCGGCGACTCTATCCGTACCCGATTGATGCTGTATAGCGGTCATGCATACCGCATCGGTAAAATGCTTTGCTGCTTCAACAATGCGTTCATCATCAGTGGCAATGGTTACGCTGCTTGCCCCACTTTCACAAGCGCGGTCATAAACATGCTCAAGCATAGGTTTGCCATGAATATCGAGGAGTGCTTTTGCTGGCAGGCGCGTCGAACCATAGCGCGCAGGAATAATGATATGAAACGGAGGCATATGTGCTCTTATTTGGCAGCTAAGGGATGGGCTTTATCAGCCAACATCACCGGAATCTCATCTTCAATCGGATAAGCTAATTGACAAGCATGACAGTGCAATTCTTGCGCAGCTTTATCATATTCAAGCTTGCCTTTACATTCAGGGCAGACGAGCGCGGCTAAAACGGTTTTGTTCATGAATTCACCAATATAAAAAAACGGTTACGATATGGACTAGGGTTGCTGATAAAAAAGCAAAAGAAAAAGGGATATGGACAAACAACCACACGCGCATAAAGGCTTTTTGCTGGATATGGCGTTGCAAGCGATTAATCAAGGCATTGCGCCGCCCAAGTAATTCCAGTAAACGCCGTAAAGGACGGCGTTTGTCCTCATCGACACTGGCAATTAAATGGTTTGCCAAGCGGTACATGGTGTTATCGTAATTTTCATCGACAATATCCGCCAGTGCCGCATTGGGTTTTTGCCACCCAAAACGCCTACGCCCTAAACGGGTGACGTGTAATTGTTGCCATAATGTGCCGCCGATGCGGGTGTTTTCTATCGCCTTGAGCACGGTGGTGTGGACAGTGCTATCCAGCGTCATGGCGAGCTTGGTGCTTTCTTGATTGAGTTCGGCGATTTCTTGCAGCACGGTGCTGGTGTCCAAGCCGCCCCGGACTTGGTTAATTTTCTGTGGATAATAATGATAAGCAAACACGCCATAGATGCCACTGGCAACCACAATTACCATTAACACATAGGCCAAGGTATGGACATTAAAACCAAACTGAAAACCGCTGTGTAAACTGACCAGCAACACCAAACTGATACCCAAATAGACATGCGCTGAGACCCAGCCGCGCACCGTGCCCCAATTGGAGGCATAATGGCGTTTACGAATCCCCAGCCACAACAGCCAGCCCATCAGCACGGTGGCAATCGTCCCCAAACCATAGCCCAGCCATGTGCCGCCATTGGGCATAATCATCGGCGTATCCCATAAATACGCACCAATGCTCAGCAGGCACAAAATTAAGCTAAATTTGAGATAGAAAAAACGCCGATAGCTTAAAATTCCATCGGCTTGGGTCAGTTTCATATTTTCCTTGCTAGTTTGCCGCTTCTTGACGCGCTTGTTCCGCTTCAGCCTCAGCGGTGGCTTCAATATGCTGCATAATCCGTTGGCTTAAAGCTTTACAGCCCATGCCACTGATCGCCGAGATTTCAAACACCGGCCCTTGCCAGTCTAAATCTTGGCAGATTTGCTGACAACGGGCTTTTTGCTCTTCTTCTGGCAACAAGTCCAATTTATTCAGCACTAACCAACGCTCACGGGCGGAAAGTTCAGGGCTATATTCTTCCAGCTCAGCGACAATATCACGGGCATCGACTACCGGATCAACGCTTTCATCCAAGGGCGCAACATCAATCATATGCAACAATAAACGGGTGCGGTTTAAGTGCTTGAGAAAACGAATTCCCAAGCCCGCGCCTTGTGCCGCACCTTTAATCAGTCCGGGAATATCGGCCATGACAAAACTGCGATGGGCATCGACTGAGACCACGCCCAAGTTCGGCTGCAAGGTAGTAAAAGGATAATTTGCCACTTTCGGGCGTGCAGCAGAAACGGTGCGAATTAAAGTTGATTTGCCCGCATTGGGGTAGCCGAGCAAACCCACATCAGCCAGCACTTGTAATTCGAGTTTAAGATTATGTTGCTCGCCCTCGGAACCGGTGGTAGTTTTACGTGGCGCGCGGTTGGTGCTGCTCTTAAAGCGGGTATTACCCAGCCCATGATAACCGCCATGTGCGACTAATAATTGCTCACCATGCTGTTTCAAATCGCCCATCAATTCGCCACTATCGACTTCATGCACCAGCGTGCCAACAGGGACACGAATCATCAAATCCTCGCCTTTCCCCCCGGTGCGCTGCTTACCCATGCCGGGCTGACCATTTTTAGCTTTGTAAATGCGTTTGTAACGAAAATCAATCAGGGTGTTAAGCCCCTCATCAGCGACCAAATACACCGAGCCGCCATCGCCACCATCACCGCCATCCGGGCCACCGTCGGGAATAAATTTCTCGCGGCGAAAACTCAAACAGCCAGAACCGCCGTTGCCAGCGGTAACATTAATCGTGGCTTCATCAAAAAATTTCATCAACTGACCTCAGTGGATTTAGCAAAATAATCGCGGCTTAAACGAAAAACCACCGGACTCAGGAGGGCAAGCGCAATCAAGTTAGGCAGCGCCATCAAAGCATTTAAGGTATCGGCAATCAGCCAAACAATGCTTAAATGGGCATGAGCTGCCGCGCCAACAATAATCATTAATACCCAGGCAATGCGAAACGGCAACACCGCGCCCTCACCAAACAAATATACGGTACAACGCTCGCCATACAAACTCCAGCCCAGTACAGTGGTAAAAGCAAACACCGCCAAGCCTAAAGTCACAATATAACTGCCCACGCCTTGCCAGCTTTGCTCAAAGGCAAGCAAAGATAAAGCCGCACCATTTTCACCCGATGTCCACGCCCCAGAGACAATAATCACCAAGCCTGTCAAGGTGCAAATAATCAAAGTGTCGATAAACGTACCAAGCATGGCAATCATGCCTTGGCGTACAGGTTGGTTGGTATGTGCCGAGGCGTGCGCGATGGGTGCGCTACCCAAGCCCGCTTCATTAGAGAATACCCCACGGGCAACACCAAAACGAATAGCCATCCACACCGTAGCCCCAGCAAAACCACCAGCGGCGGCAGTAGGATTAAAGGCATGATAAAAAATGGTCGCAAAGGCATCAGGAATGGCAGCCGCATGAGAAATCAAAATACTAACGGCGATAAGTAAATATGCCACTGCCATAAAAGGCACTAAATGCCCAGCGACTTCGGCAAGCCAGCGAATCCCGCCAATCAGGACAATAGCGACCAAAATCGCCATCACTATGCCAGTATAAAGTACCGGGATTTCAAACTGTGAATGCAGCGCATCAGCAACTGAGTTGGCTTGCACGGCATTGCCAATGCCAAAGCCTGCGAGCATCCCAAAGACGGCAAAACTACCCGCCAGCCAATGCCAACGTTTGCCCAACCCGTTTTTGATGTAATACATCGGCCCGCCGATGGGATTGCCTTTGGAGTCTTTTTCGCGAAAATGCACCGCGCAGACTGCCTCGCTGTATTTGGTCGCCATACCGACCAAAGCTGTACACCACATCCAAAACAAAGCCCCAGGTCCGCCTAAAAAAATCGCTGTTGCCACCCCAGCAATATTCCCCGTGCCCACAGTTGCCGAGAGCGACATCATCAAGGCATTAAAGGGTGTGACCGCCTCCGAGCCTTGTCTTTTACGCCCTTGCCATAAATTTTTGAATGCTGAGGGAATACGCAACCACGGCATCAAGCGCAAACCCAATAATAAATACAGCCCCACGCCTAAAATTAACACCAGCATGGGCACACCCCAGACCAGGGAATTGAGCTGACCCACTAATTGCGAGAATTGATCCATCATATTCAGTATCTTGTTATAAGGAGAAGCTTATTATGGCAGAAATTTCGTACTCGGCAAACGATTGCTATGATTGAGAATTTATATGGCGATAACGGCTGTTTTACCTGAAGTTAATTCCAGCCGCCGAATAACATCCGTGCTATTTTAAGTAAAAGCGCCGTATTGACAAGCAATAATCAACTATTGAGTCGAAAAATATTGACAATTTTTACGCTATTTATAAGACACAAAATGACTCTCAAACCCAAGTTTTGTGATAAAAATACAACACTGTCGCATTATTTTAAACTTTTATGCACAAAAATGGATGAAAACCCTTGCCTTTTGCCAGTCTGAACAGTTATCCTAAGCGCAATCGAGCGTGGCTAATTTTACAATGTTTTGTCTGGTCAAACTAGGTAGACGCTAGACAAGGTAATTGTTAGAATAATCCGGCGTATGAGTCTGATCTCGCAGGTATTGAGCTGGTCGAAAAGGCATTATACAAACTGATATAGCCTAAATAAAATGGGACGTTTGTCTGATTTTTAGCGTTTATAAAATCTACTTTTAGATACGAGGAAATAATAATATGTTGAAACAATCTGGTCATCAGCTCCTTCTCGGCTTGACAGTAAGTGCGTTATTAGCAATCAACCCAGTTATGGCAGATTCTCATTCTGCACGTTCTTACTTGGTCGATAGCCAAGGCAACCCCGTCTTATCTCCTACAGATAATTGTGTTGTTGCACCTAACCAACCAAGCCCTCACGGTTTCGCACAATGTGGCGACAACCTCAAAGACGCTGACGGTGACGGCGTACCTGACGATAAAGACAAGTGCCCTGGTACCCCTAAAGGGACTAAAGTAGATGCCAACGGCTGCCCTGGCGACCGTGACGGCGACGGCGTATTGGACGAAAAAGACAAGTGTCCTGATAACACCCCAGCAGAAATCGCCGCAGGCGTAAATGCTGATGGCTGCCCTAAAGACAGCGACGGTGACGGTGTAGCGGATTATAAAGACAAATGTCCTAACACCCCAGCAGGCGTTAAAGTTGATGCTAATGGTTGTGGTGAAAAACAAGAATATGTCACCAACTTAAATAGTGATAACAAACTGGTTAACTTTGCTTTCGATAAAGCTAACGTGACTGCTGCTGGTAAAAAAGCACTTGATGGTTTAGTTAGTTTCGTCAACAAAGATCCTGCCATGTTCAATGGCATGAGCGTTGTTGGTCACACCGATAGCACTGGCCCTAGCGCTTATAACAAAAAACTTTCAGAGCGTCGTGCACAAGCTGTGGCTAACTACCTGATTTCAGCGGGTGTGCCTAGTGCTAAAGTTACCGTTTCTGGTAAAGGCGAAAGCGCACCAGCAGCTAGCAACGCTACCCGTAAAGGTCGTGCTCAAAACCGTCGCGTAGTGATCACTTCAGAAATCTACGAGAAAAAAGCTAAATAATTGAGCTAAACAGCTTTTTTAAGCTGATTCAATCTTAGTTGAAGAATGCGTTATGCCCTCGGGCATAGCGCATTTTTTTTGGATAAAATGAAGAACTGGCAAAATAAACGACTTTTAATCTTATTACCCCTGCGCGAGAGTGGCGGTGGTAGCCATGTGATTGTGCATGAAGCTTTGGCGCTACAGCGTTTAGGCGTGGATGTGTGTTTATTAAATTTTAGCGGACATCAGCAAGATTTCGAGCGCTGTTATCCCGCTTTAGCCCTGCCTGTGCATTATGTCGAGCAGGTGAGTGATATTGCTACCGTAGCGATGACTTTTGATGTGGTGATGGCAACGGTGTATTTTACCGTCGATTGGCTAGCACCCTTGGCAAAGCGCGCCAATGCCCCAGCGCTTGCCTATTATATTCAAGATTTTGAACCATGGTTTTTTGCCGATAAACTCACGCGCTATCGTTGGTTTTGGCGTTTTCCGAGGTTACGCAGGCGTTTAGCGGGGTTTTATTTTCGCCGCTCGGCTGATTTTCGTTGCGCGTGGTTATCCTATTTACAGCCGAATTTTAAGCTCTTGACTAAAACCCGTTGGAACCAAGCCGAGTTATTAAGCCAAGTCGGTAAGCAAGCTTGTTTGGTTGGTGCATCTTATGCGCAAAACCAATTTAAACCAGCGATAGCAAAAACACATCAGCCTGCCCTTGTTATCAGCGCCATGATACGCCCTGCCAGCCCTCGCCGTGCGGCATCTCATACCATGCAGGTATTAAAACACTTAAAACAACGCTGGCAAGACAAGATAGATATTCGTATTTTTGGTGTCGATGCAAAAGATCCCGATTATTTAGCCTTGGAGCACGATTTTAGCCATCAGAACTTAGGCATTTTAAGCCAAGCACAAGTGGCGGATTTATTTGCCCATAGCGATATATTTGCTGATTTTTCCTATTTTCAGGCGATGGGTTTAACCGCGATGGAAGCGATGGCCATGGGCGTGACGGTGATTTGCCCCCAGATTGGCGGGGCAAGCAGTTTTGCCAAACATCAGCATAATGCCTACTTAGTCGATAGCCATAGCGAAAAAGCTTGTCTCCGTGGCGTGGAAATTTTACTCAAGGATAAAACCCTACGGCAAAGATTAGCTCAGCAAGCCCAGCGGGACATTCAGGCCTTTAGTAGCGATAAGGCAGCAAAGAAGATCGCGGCATGTTTATGGGGACAAAATTAATGCCCTATATATGGCTGGTGTTGCTCTTGATTAGCCCGCTGAGTTTTGCCAATAAACTCCCCGATGTACCGATGTTTCTGACTCCTGTATCAGAACATTGTTTTTATGTCGAAGGCGGGGTCGGTATGGCAAGCGATAATGCCGGATTTATTTCTAATGCGGGCGTGATTATCACCGATACCCAAGTGATAGTCATTGATGCCCTCGGCACGCCAGCACTGGCAGAAAAATTAGTACAATTGATTCGGACAAAAACTGATAAACCAATAACTAAAGTGATTGTGACGCATTATCACGCCGAGCATGTCTATGGCTTACAGGTGTTTAAGGCCTTGGGTGCAGAAATTATCGCTGCCGAAGGTGTACAAGCCTATGTCCGCAGCCCCGAAGCGCGGGCGCGTCTCAAAGAGCGGCGTTTTACCCTTGCGCCTTGGGTGAATGATAATACCTTGCTCATCAGCCCTGATCGCCTTATTCAGCAAGCGACAGTATTAGAAGTGGATGCGATCCAGTTAGAATTAAGCCCTCATGCCAGCAACCATTCAGAAGCCGATTTAAGCATCAAAGTCAGCCCCGATGGGGTTTTGTTTGCCGGTGATTTGGTATTCTCTGGGCGTTTACCTTTTATTGCTCAAGGCAATATTAGCCGTTGGTTGGCTTTATTAGAGCGCTTACAGCATGAGCCATTCAAGGTTTTGATTCCTGGGCATGGCAGTGCCAGCACCGATCCCGCAGGGCATGTACAATTCACCTATGCTTATTTACAATTTTTATATCAACGGATGGCAAAGGCAGTCAAAGCTTTTCAGCCGTTTGATAGTGCTTATCAACAAACCAACTGGCAGGCATTTATGCGCTTACCGACCTTTGATGCCGTCAATCGTCGCAATGCTTATGAAGTCTATTTAGCCCTAGAAGCTAGGGCCATCGAATAACCCCAAAGACCCGATTATGAATCACAGCCTCGTGCTTTATCGCCGTTTACTCGGCTATGTTCGCCCTTATCGGCAACAATTTTTATTCGCTATTTTCGGTATGATAGCCCTCGCTGCTACCGAACCCATGTTGCCCGCCTTGCTCAAACCTTTGCTTGATGAGGGTTTTGTGGCACAAAATCGCGATACCATGCGCATGATTCCACTGTGGTTGATTGGCATTGCCATTTTGCGCGGGGTGGCGACCTTTATCGGTCAAGTCGGGATTACTTGGGTAGCCGCGCAGGTGGTCAAAGACTTACGCCAAGCTTTGTTTGCCAAACTGCTCCAACTGCCCAGTGCCACTTATGACAATTATGCCACGGGCACTTTATTATCCAAAGTCACCTATGATGTCAGCCGGGTGATGCAAGCGGCAACCGAAAGCTTGACCATTTTAGTCAAAGACAGCCTCACCGTGCTCGGTTTGCTAGGTTTTATGTTTTATATCAATTGGCGCTTAAGTTTGATTATTTTTATCATCATGCCCTTGATTGCCATCGTTGTGCGTTGGGTCAGCAAGCGTTTACGCCGTGATAATCAAGGTATTCAAACGGCGATGGGCGATTTGAGCCGGATTTTAGAAGAGAGCATCAGCGGGCATAAATTGGTTAAGGTGTTCGCAGGACAAGACTATGAAGCGGGGCGCTTTAACCAAACCGCGCAATCGGTGTGTGATTATGAAGTCAAAGTCAAAATTTTTGCCAACAGCAGTATTTTTATTGTCCAATTGCTCACTGCCTCAGCGCTAGCAGTAATTATTTATATTGCGGCTTTTGATGCGGGCAACCAACTCTTAAGCGTCGGTGAATTTGTCGCTTTACTCACCGCAATGGGTCTATTATTTTCTCCGGTCAAACGCCTAACCAAGGTCAACGAGCAATTACAGCAAGGGCTGGCTGCGGCGCAAAGTATTTTTGAATTACTCGACACCCAGCCCGAAGAGGACAGGGGCACAACGGCACTAGAGCGCATCGAAGGGCAGATTCGTTTGCAACAATTAAACTTTCATTATGAAAAAAATGAGCGAGTGTTAAGGGATTTAAACTTGGACATTCAAGCGGGTGAAAGCATCGCCATTGTCGGGCGCTCTGGCAGTGGCAAAACCACCTTGGCGAATTTATTAGCGCGGTTTTATCCCTTGGCTGATGGGCAAATATTCATTGATGATAAAGACATCAACCACTTGTATTTAAGCAATTTACGCCAGCATATCGCCCTGGTCTCACAAGAAGTGGTGTTATTTAACGACAGCATTGCCGCCAATATTGCTTATGGCAGCATGGCAAGTCATTCGATGGATGAAATTAAAGCCGCAGCCAAAGCCGCCTTTGCGCTGGAGTTTATCGAGGCACTGCCCGAGGGCTTTGATACCGTTATCGGTGAACGTGGGGTCAAACTCTCCGGCGGTCAGCGCCAGCGCCTCGCGATTGCCCGCGCCTTACTTAAAGACGCGCCGATTTTAATTTTTGACGAGGCAACCTCGGCACTGGATACCCAATCCGAGCAACAAGTGCAAAAAGCCCTTGAGACCCTCAAACAAAACCGCACCACCTTGATCATTGCCCACAGGCTTTCCACTATTGAGAAAGCCGATAGAATTTTAGTCATGCAACAAGGCGAAATGATCGAAATGGGCACACACCAGCAATTGCTGGCACAAAATGGCGTTTATGCGGAGCTATATCGGGGGTAAACCCAAAAACCATTATCTCTGAAGTGGGTGTCGGTTTGCTTGGCTCAAATCCCCATCATTTCAGTGATAATGGTTTTCGCCAAAAAGCCGACCAAGCCCAAACCTAAAGCCAAAAACAAAATAAAATAGCCATATTTTCCGGCATTGGAAGATTTGGCGAGGTCGTAGACGATAAAAATCATATAGCTGACCAGCGCACCAATGCTGACATAGAGGGCGATGTTTTCAAATTCTTGTATGGTCATGTTTTCTCCTCACACACGGACAATGCGGATTTGTCCGGTCTTAAAGCGCAGTTTTTCAATTTTGACCGCAATTTGGCTGCCGGGTTCGAGTTTTTCACTGCTGTTGAGCCACGCATCGACACCCCACGGCATCAGGTTGACTTTATAGCCGACTTTTTGCGCTGCCATCACCATGCCCTCTAATACTTCGCCCAGGTGTTGTTGTTCTAAATAGCGAATAAACCAGCGGCGGGTGGCGTTGTTTTCGAGATTACGCGCTTGTTTGGCGTTTTGTTCTGCTGTTGCCAAGACTTTGAATAATTCGTCTTGGTCATAGGGCAGTTCTTCGCCTTTGATGTGGGCGATTAATTGCCGCTGCATGACCAAATCGGCAAAGCGGCGCAAGGGTGAGGTAATCTGTGTATAAGCTGACAGCCCTAAGCCACTGTGTCCCCCCGGTTGTAGTGACAGGCTGGAGGGCTTGAGTAATTTACCGATTTTTTGAAACACCAAGGGGTCGCTTTGTACTTCACGGGAAATGGGTTCGGCAGGTGGGGCTTGGGTGCGGAAAATTAAAGGAATGCCTTCTTGTTGGGCAAAACGTCCCGCTTGATGGTTGGCTAAAATCATTAATTCAGCGACCAGAGCACGGCTAGCGGATTCGCCATCGAGCATGTTGACGCTGACATCGCCAGCTTTATCGACTTTAATCTTAAATTCTGAGCGTTGAATCATCAGCGCATCGTTAGCCATTCGCTGGGCTTTGAGCTTGTCGCACAAGGCTTGCATTTGTTTCAGTTTGACCGTGGTGCTGTCTTCGCTGTCGGTTTCTGCCAGCAACATATCGGCGGTGTCATAGTCTAGGCGTTGTTGCACGGTGACAATGTGGCGCTGAATTTGTAAGTCTTGCACCTCTGCTTCGTCGTTTAAGACCGCTTGAATTACCACCGAAGGACGGGGTTTTTCGGCACTGAGGCTGGCTATATCGCAGGAAATCACCGGCGGCAACATCAGCACGGTTTGGGTGGGTAAATACACCGTGGTGCTGCGGCGCATGGCTTCGCGGTCGAGGGTGTCTCCTTGTTCGATAAAACTGCCGGGGTCGGCAATGGCGATGTCGATATGCCATAAGCCCTCTTGCTTGCGGATACCGAGGGCATCATCGACTTCGCGGGTGTCGGGGTCGTCAATGCTAAAGTCGAGTGACAGCGGGGTGCTATCATCGGTGTGTTCCCACGCAGTCACCGCCGCAGCGGCATCATAAATTTGTTGCGAGAAATCACTTTGTAAGCCCGCAATCACAATATCGCGGTCAGCATCGGCTGGCAGTTTTCCAGATTTGAGTAAGACTTCAAACGCCAGTTCGCGGTCTTCTTGTTTGTGTTTTTCGGCGATGGTGTGCAGCAGTTTTTCGGTGTCTTTGTCTTTATCGCCCCGCAACCAGCAGCTGAGTTTTTCTACAAACGGTGCAGCTCTTTCAGAAATCTCGCAACTGTCTTTGGCGGCAATGGCTTGCTCTAGCCATGTGAAAGCAATGTCTTCCATTTCGGCGCGTTCTTGTTCGCGCTGGCGTTGGGTGCGCAAGGCTTCGATTTGTTCGGCATCGCGGCATTGCCAGTCATTGCCTTTGCGCTTAAAATGCAAACCATCAAGGGCGATGGCTTCCCAAATCGCGGCTTTTTCGGCGCTGTCTTGATTATCAAAATACAATTCGCTCAAATCGCCAATGCTGGCCGCTTCCAGATCTTGCGCACTTTCCCATAACAGTTCGATATCGACCTCGGCAACCAAATCTTGTTGTTGGGCTTGCAAACTGGCGAGCTTTTCTGCCCATTCGTTGGCATTGGCTACATGGGTGGGATAAAACCAAAGGATTTTATTTTCGTTGATGCTTTGTTCGCGACCTTTAGCATTCAAAATTTGGAGTTTTTTCTTGTTAGGTCGCAGAATGCACACCAGTTGTAAATGATCGTTGTCTTGTATTACCCCGATGCGCCCATCAAAATCTGCCATATCGCTTGGATTCCTAGCTATTGTCTATAAAAATTTATCGCGCAGTGTAACAAAAAAAGCTGACTAAATCGCGCAGAAAACCCCTTGTTGGCTGTGCTTTTCAATTGTCAGCAGCAGTTCGCAATATTCGTTAGCACTAAAGTCCATCGGGTCGTCAGCACAGTTACAGCCTGTGATCACCCCTTGATAAAAAATCCCCAATTTGATTTCTAAATGCTTAGCTTGCTCACTTTGTTTTAAGAGCATAATCTCGAGTTTATCTGCTAGTGCCACACTGCTGTTTTGTAGCTGTTTTTGTAGCGCCTCCAAGCCTTGTTGGCGCAACTCTGCGGTTAAGACCGATTTTAATGCCGGGCTGTGCCAAGCATCACAAGTTTGAGGAAAATACATGTGGAAATACCCTTGTGGCTGAGAATTCATGGGGAAAAACTTGAATTGACCGTTATTATGCAACATTATATAACGGGTGTGAGACAAAGCTTGCGAGGAGTTGGCTTGGTCTCACGGTAAACTGATGTTAGGCACTAAACCCCATTGTTATAAATAATGGGGTTTCTACTTGCCTCGTGATATTTAGCCTTTGCTTAACATCAGCAAATAAAAGTTGTAGTTCCACAATTGGAGTCGGAAGCAGATGAAATTAACTCACTTGATGGTCGCGGGCGTGCTCGCAAGCAGTATGCAAGTGTTGATGGCAGAAGAAGCCGCAACAGCCCCCGCCGCAAATCCAGCCCCAGCGCCTGCGGTCGCACCCATGATGCCACCACCGCCACCACCTATGCCTAACAATATGCCTAACCCGCAAAACATGATGGACAAAATGCCGATTCAAACCGACATGCCACGTACCATGATGAATACCGCTCCAAAAGCGGCACAAGTCCCTGAGCAAATGATGCGTCAAATGCCTAACATGCCCGACCAAATGATGAACGCCATGCCGATTCCCTCAGGCAATATGCCTATGCCTATGGGTGGCGCGATGCCCATGCCAGGGAATATGATGGGTAATAATAACAACCGTCCGCCACAAGGCATGAACATGGGTAATGGTCGTCCTAACAATATGGGACAACGTCCGCCAATGGGTAATGGTCGTGGTATGCCTCCCAAAGGCATGGGCAAAGGTCAACACCGTCACCGTTGCGATCATAATGGTCCTAACCACCAATGCCCACACCATAAAAAAGGCATGAATAAAGGCGGGATGGGGATGCCTCCAAAAGGAATGCCACCGATGATGATGCAACACCGCAAACAAGTGGATGAGCGTTTGGATCGGATCGAAAAAACTTTACAGCAGTTATTAGAAGCACAAAAAGGTGCAGCTAATAAATAACTGATGTTACGCACTAAGCCTGTTTTTGCCACAATGAAGGTGCTTTTCCACCTGCCTAGTGAAGCTTAGCTGTGCAGCAATGGTGGTTTTTTCTGCCTTTAAGGCAGAAAAAGAAGCCTTTGCGTAACATCAGTAAATAAAGCGGCTTAGAGCAAGGCTGACACGTATCTAATTTAAGCCCGTGTCAGTCTTTGTCTTTATCGCCTTTATCAGGCGTTTGCACTTGTTCATCATCTTGCAAAATCTGATAACCCGGTCCTTCTAAATCATCAAACTGCCCCGATTTGATAGCCCACAAAAACACCCAAATCACCACCGTGACGAGGATTAGGGCGAGGGGAATCAATAAATAAATAATTTCCATGCGATGTTACTTCAGTGATGTTATCAAAGCAGGATTATAAACATTTACTGATGTTAGGCAAAGGCTAAATACCTCTACAAAAACGGATTTGGTGCATAACATCAGACATTTATATCAACTCATGGAGGAAAATATGCGTTTTAGCTTATATACCAGTTTATTACTACTGAGCAGTCAGAGTATGGCTTTAGAAGTCAATATCAGTCCCGATATGGAAAGCGTCAATATCAATCATAACGATAAAGAAGTGACCATTCAGCGGCAACAAGACACAAAAAACACCATCAATCCCGACTATGCCAAAACCTCTCGCCCTTGCCCACCATTTTGCATTCAACCGATGACGCTAGCCCCCGGGGTTGAGACCATTGGTGAATTAGAACTCCTGAAATATTTGGATAAAAAAAACTGGGGTGATGACAATATTGTTGTCATTGATTCGCGCACCAGCGACTGGGTTGCCAAAGGCACGATTCCTGGCGCGATTAATATTCCTTGGACCAGCCTACGCTTGGATAAAGGCACGGATACCTTTGAGATTAAATCCATTTTTGTTGATCAATTTGGTGTCCAAGAGCAAGAGAGTATTTGGGATTTTGAGAAGGCGAAAACCTTGGTGATGTTTTGCAATGGCGCATGGTGTGGGCAATCCCCGACCAATATTCGTACTTTATTGCGTTTGGGTTATCCGGCGGACAAAATCAAATGGTATCGCGGAGGAATGCAAGCATGGGAAACCTTTGGTTTGACCACGGCACAATAAACGGCTCTTTTCCAAGCGCCGTATTTGCTTATTACGTTCCAACTTGTGTTTTTAAGGACTAAAACGCCAATTGAGATTGAGTAGCACCGTGGTCTGTGCGGTGCGCATGGCAAAGGCGGATTGCTGTTGCCCGGCTAAATGTTCCAGTTGTAAGCGCAGTTGCATATCGGCAATATTGCGTTGCACATGCCAACGTATCAGTTGGCTGTTATCGTCTAGGTTGAAAATGTGACTGAGGCTGGTTTCTGTGTTGCTGTCTATGGCGTAGCTTAGGCGGTTAAAAAGGTAGTGCTGGCGTAAATATAAGGGCTTTAGTGCTTGGTTGATACTAACCAGTTGTTCGATGCCAAGGCCATGCGCGGGGCTGTTGAGTTGCGCTGTGCTTTGTTGGCTTAAATCTATCAGGCTTTGCCATTCGCTATCGCTGTAACCATTTTCTTGATACCAATATTCTGCATACCAACCAAGACCATTGTTAAAGCTGTAATTGGAGCCTAGGACGGCATCGGTAAATACATTCTTGTGATGATGTGTTGTCACCCCTTCAAGCTGGCGGTCTCGCCCGCGCCGTAGGGACACATCGGCATACACCACCCAGTTATCATTGACCGTGGTGGATAGGTTTAACCCCAAGCCCTCTCGCTCCGCTAAGAAAACAAAACCGGTGACATCGGTATTCCATGCTTCTAATAGCTGGTTATAACGCAGCAATAAACGGTTTTTTTCTGGCTGTGTATCGTTAAACTGGGGGGCAAAGGCAAGGCTTAAATGGGCATTGTCTAAATACCACTCGGCTGTGAGTAAGTAATTGCCTCGGCGTAAATCGCGGCGGCGCTCTGGGTCTTGGCTGCTATCCACGCTTTTATTTTCAGCCAAATAATCAGTGGGATTACGACCCAGGGCAACGCCAGTAAAGAGGTTACGTTTACCCAGACTGAGAAAGATACTGGGGCTAAGGGCATAATCTAGGTATAACTCGTCGATATTAAAACCTGCTTCGTGTGCTTGCTGCTGGTATGTCCAACTGGGGCGCAGTTGGGAGATGATATTTAGTTTATCAAGGCTTTTATGCAGTTTGATTAGGGCGTAAAACTCGGCTTGGTGGTGGCTGTAATCAAGTAACTGGGCTTGTGGGTCGGTGAGTGGGGTTTGAGTTTCTATGTAGCGGGGGCGGTAGTTTAATTCGGCTGATTGTAGCCAATCGTTGGCGAGCGTTGGTAAAGAGAATAGATAAAAAGTGATAAGAGATAAAAGTTTGACGCGCCGCTGGAGCGACGCAATCTGCATTCCCACGCTAGAACGTGGGAACGAGTGGAACAGTGAGCTTAAATTAATCATTAACGTGGCAAACGGGGTAAATAGCTTTTTTGAAAATACATATCTGGCGTATCTGCCAATTTTAGCTCGCTATAGCGCATAAAGATTTTATCTTCAGGATTAAGGGCATCATGCACTTCTAGCAACATCGGGCGTTTTTTACCTAAGACCAATTGATAATCTTGATAATAAATGCTTTTGAGTTTGCGTCCGGTTTTGGTATAAAAATCAGCTTTGATGGGCTGGTAGTCATCAGTGGCAACCCACAATTCAATGGCTTGATAAGCAGCGCCTTTGTTTTTAGCGCTTAAGGATAATTGATAGCTGTCTTTGTCTTCTAGCTGCACCGTTTTAATACTGTCCGCTTGATAATCAAGGCTATAAACCACCCGTGCGACATCAGCATTGGCAATGCCGGAGCTGATTTTTTGCTGGGCTGAAATACGAATGGGCATACGGGTGGTGGGAATATAAATCCACAAATTCGCCCCGACCATTAAAATACGTTTGCCCTTAGATTTTTTCGGCTCAGTATAGGTAACAAGGCTTTTTTCATTGTTTTTGACTTTGACATCAAATTGAAAATGACGTGTTTTGTCATCAGGGCGTTGTTGCTCGACATCCAAGGTAAAACTGAAATTATCCCCAGGGGCGCGGATATTATCCACCGCTTGTAGCGCCGTTTGCGGCTCTGGCACGGCACTGACAGCCGTATAAAAAAACAAGCTGAAGACTAAAATCACGATTTGCTCTACTCGTTCCCACGCTCCAGCGTGGGAATGCAGATTGCGTCGCTCCAGCGGCGCGTCAATAGATATACTCATATATAACTCAAAGCCTCCACAATTTTAATCCGACTGGCTTTCCACGCGGGCAAAATGCTCGATAACACCGCGACAAACACCGTCAACAAAAAGGCATAAAACAAAACACTGGGGACAATTAAAATCATCGACAAATAGCCCCGCGACATGCCCGGCGGTGGCGGAATATCAATGCCGCCAGAGGCGTTAATGCCAAAAGCAATCAAAATCGCAATCACCAAGCCCAACAAACCGCCTAAAATACCGAGTAAAAAGCCCTCGGTGATAAACAATTGCATGATATGCCCGCGTGGCGTACCAATAGCGCGGAGTGTGCCAATCTCGCGGGTACGCTCAAACACCGCCATGGTCATGGTATTGATAATACTAAATAAGACAATCACGGCAATGATAACTTGTATGACTTGAAACAAGCCTTGATACATCGCCACCACCTTATGGTAAAACAGTGCCATGTCCCTCCAACTGCGGTATTCTAACTCCAGTCCCGTTTGCGCCAACACCCCCGGCAATTGCGTCAATACACCATCGAGTTGTGAACTTTCTTCTAATAAGACCATAATTTTTTCTACTGAATCGGTCTCTAAGGCTTGTTGTACCACCGCCAGCGGCAATTTAACAAAGACGCTGTCATACTCTTGCGAGCCTGTTTGCGCAATACCGACCAATTCAAACTCGACCGCATTGATTGCGCCATCGAGGGTGTTGGTCATGATGATTAAATAATCACCAATCTTGGCATCTAAAGCTTTTGCCAGCTCAACCCCGATAACCCCGCCGTGTGGCAGCTCTTCATCCAATTGCTGACCATCAAGCAAGGTTTCAAAGGCGGAAAACTCCTCCTCTTGCGCTGGAATAATGCCCGTGACTTTGGCGCTTAAGGTTTTATTGCCATTGCTAATCAAGCCCGACAAACTCAAACGGCGGGTAACACTGAGCACTTCAGGCAAAGCTTGCAAACTGGCTTCGACCTTTTCCGGCTCTTGGATTAAATATTTTGCCGGATTGGCAACCCCATGCTGGTTATAACCTTGCTGGTAAATTTGCACATGGCCAAGTTGGGTGCGGATGGTAGACTCACGCAGCCCTTCAAACGTGAATTCGATAAAACCGCCAAAAATCACCAAACTACAAACCCCAGAGATAATGGCAGAAAGGGTTAAAAAGGTGCGGCGTTTATTGCGGAGGATATTACGAAAAGCCAAGCTCAAAATTTTCATTGCCGTAATACCCCATCTTTTAAGGTATAAATGGTGCTGGCATAGTGGCTGATTTTTGGGTCATGGGTAGAGAAGACAAAACTGGTTTTTTCTTGCAAACAAATATCCTTCATCAAATCCAAAATTTCTGTGCCGGTTTTTGAGTCTAGGTTTGCCGTTGGCTCATCGGCTAAGACCAGTTTTGGCTTTGTCACCAAAGCGCGGGCAATGGCGACCCGTTGGCGTTGTCCGCCAGATAAATAATCGGGGCGATGGTGGGAGTGCTCGCTCAAACCGACACGCTCTAATAAGCCATTGACCCGCTGTTGGCGTTGTTTGGGTGACAAGCCTTGCAACAGCAAAGGGTACTCGATATTTTCAAACGCAGTTAAAACCGGAATCAGGTTAAACGATTGAAAAATAAAGCCTAAAAATTGATTGCGCAGCCACGATTGTTGTTTATCTGAGAGCGTGTCGGTGCGTTTATCGAGAATATGAATATGCCCAGCCGTGGGCAGGTCTAAACAGCCAATCAGGTGCAATAAGGTTGATTTACCACTGCCCGATGTGCCCGTGATGGCGACAAACTCAGCGGCTTGCACCTCCAAGCTCACGCCTTTGAGGGCTTGCACCTGTTGCTTGCCCAATTGATAGGTTTTAACCACCTGCTCGACTTTAACCATTTAAGGCTGCCTTGGCTTTTTTTGCCCATTCGCCTTCGGGGTCAACATCCACGGCTTGTTGCAAATAGCCTTGCGCCTCTTTGGCTTTTTTGTTTTTGCGCAATTCTTGTCCCATTAAATAATAGGTCTCACTTTGTACCACCGCACGCGCCTCAATTCGCTCAAATAATTTCAGTAAATAATTTAAATCGGTTTTGACTTTGCCAATGCGGTTTAAAAATTCAGGCAAAGCGAGGGTATTGTTGATACGTACCAAACGAATCACCGGATTGTCCTTGTCTTTGGCAACGGCTTTATCCAACAGCGCCACGCCTTTGTTGACGTTACTGGTTTTGGTAAAAAAGTTCCAAGAGTCCCGTGCTACCATGGTTTGCGCGCTGCCGAAATAGGCAAGGATTTCATAGTCTTTAGGGTGTTTTTTCCGCAAGGCATTGAGAATATCAAAGGCTTTATCGGCTGCGCCGGATTTTTCCAACACCGCCATATTGTGCCAAGCAATACCTTGTTGCTTATCGGTTTTTCCCTTGTTGTCATTGATTAATTTTTTCAAAGCCTGCTCCTCCCGTAAACCATAGACATCGGCCAGTTTATCATCTGCCCATAGGTTAGGGCTGAGACATAAGGATAATAATAGGATGATATTTTTCATGACAGGGTTCTTCTTAACAGATTAGATTGCTCAAGTTTAATGGCAAGCTAACATTGAGGCTAATCTTTTTTAACGCAAAAGATGCTAAAGACGCAAGAGGAACACAAATATTTATGGAAATTTTGCTTTGCAAAGGCTAAGTATCCGTCAAACCTTTGATTATCAATCCATCGTAGAGCCGTAACACGTTACGGCTCTACCCAAACGAAGCCCCTGTGTATAAGATTTTGGAATGAGGCTTTGGACTGGGGGAATATTTGCCTTGTGGGAGTCGGAGCAATGAGCCGTAGCAGTGCTACGGCTCTACAGTGTTTATCAAATATTGGGCGATCCGCTAATCGAAGCCCTTAAATTTAAGGGATATATTTGGTTTTTAGGCTTCGTTTCTGGTGTATGGCGCTGCTCTTATATTCCTCACGGGTTTTCTACATCAATTTTATATGAAGGAGGAAAAAAAATGCGATTATTTAATTCTAAAAACTGTGTATATTTAATATATTTTTTCACTAAGTCTAATGTTTTTATATGTTTTTCCGAATTTTTATCGGTATAAACAATTCCATTTTTAATAAGAAAATACTCATTATCATAATTGGCTATACCAAATTCTGTATGATTTTCTGTTATCAACATAGAACGACCTACAAAAGCATTTTTTTTGTAAGATAACCCCATGTAATGAGCAACACTAGGAGCAAAATCAATAGAAGTTTTATATTTTGCATCTAACACCATTGGTTTTTTATTATCCGGGTTAAATATAATTAAAGGGATAGCATCAATAAATAGCTTTTGATAATCACTTTCATTTTTATTTTTCATAAGTTCTATATATGAGTTCTCTTGAAAATGGGCATGATCAGAAGTAAATATAATAATAGTATTATTAAAATAATTAGAATTTTTAAAATAATCCCAAAACCTCCCAAAAGCAATGTCTAAATTATACAGCGTATTCAATACATTTATTTTCCCATCTTGGTAATAATTTCCATTTTCCTTTACGTCATACCATGCATGTGTTTGTGCTGTATACAAGGCAAGAAAAAAAGGATTATCCTCTCCATTTTTAGAAAAATATTTCTTTTCTAAAAAAGATGTTAAGGCACGATATAACTGTGCATCTGATAAATAAGTCTCCATTTCAGCAGCTTCAGAGGAGAGAAAGTTATTACTGAGTTTTGTTGCACTTAAAACTTCATCAAAACCAATGTGACGTAATAATTCATCTATACCAGAAATATTGTCAACATGGGCATCTAAGAAAAAGGAGTTATAATTATTTTCCTTAAAAATATCAGTTAAACAAAAATAATTTATATTTTTTATAGTTTCATCATAAAACCACACATTAGAGCCACCATATTTAGGGTAAATAGAACACAATTGTCCATGCAATCCTCTATAAGTAGCAGCTGTGTGATTATAATAATTTTCAATAAGTATAGATTGTTTTGAAAAGTCATGGATATTTTTAGTGACATCTGCAAATTTTTGATTATATGGTGCTAATGTTCTAGCAGAAACGCCTTCAGAAAATATTAAAATAACATTTTTATTTTTATGTTTAATACCGTTAATTTTATTATTTTTCATTAATGGATATTTTTTTATTAAATCTAATTCAAGTCCTAAATTTTTTAGTTTTCCAAGTTCATGTATAGAAAATTTTTCTGTTTTTTCATTGTATGAATCTGATAAAAATAATTTAAAAAAACTATATATAGGATAAACTTTATCTATATTTATTTCTAACTTATATGAGTTTTCTTTTTTTACAACATCCTCTAAAAATTGATTACTTTTAAATAAAAAAGCAATAGATAATGAGATAAAAAAATATGTAAAATATTTATTTATTTTTAATAAATAAAGGATGGATATAGAAAATAGCACAAAAATAAAAAATATTAATAATAAATTAATATTTAAAAAATTAAGTACTAAATCAGTATAATTTAAATTATCAATGGCTAATCTCGGCAAAAAACCAGAGCTATAATATATTGAAAACATTTGGATAATTTGTATGCTTAAAAATAAAAGAATAAGAGATAAATATATTTTTTTATTTTTTATAAAAAATGTAGAAACGATGATTAGGAAATATTCAACATATAATCCATCTAAAAAAAACAAAGATGCCAATATAGAAATAAAATTATCGACAGGTAATGAAAGCAGGTAAATATAAGTAATTATATTTAAGAAATAACATATGATTATATAATTTATAATATTATATTTATCTTCTTTATTATTCACGGTATTATCCATTTAATATATTGAACCTTTTTTATATAGTCTATACTAAGTTTGAAAAAGTTGGTGATATTTACGATTAAAAACTAAAATAATTAATCTATTTTTCCTAATGTATTATTTACCTATATTTTTTATGAACGTTTTTCTAGGTTAACTTGTCGGGTGGGTAAGCATCACACCATCCGTCATATCGAAGCCACGAAATGTGGATATATATATAATTATTTGGTTTCATTTATGGTGTGTTAGCCTTTATCTTCTTTTTGGTTAAGGTTAATTTCCATTCTAGTATAAGCATCCTCAAATGTATTTTTTATATTTAATAAATGACCAGACTTTAATCCAAAGCCTAATCTATCAATCATTCCTTCAATTTCAGGAATAGATTCTTTTAATATTTTCATTTCAACTTTAAAATAATCTTCTATATTATAAAAATTATACCTACCCTCCATATATGATGAAAATTCAAACATATCACTATTATTCCAATTTTCAAATGCGATTAATAATTCATTAATTTTAATATCCTGTAGAAAAGCCTTATGTCTTAAATCATGGGGTTCTTTATAAATTGATTTCCATGAGGTTTTAAATTTATTAACAAACTCTGTGGATATATTTTTTTCCAATTTCTTATCTAGTTCTTTCTTTTTTTTAAAATAAATTTTTTCGATATTTTTATCATAAAATACAGGGGTTCTATGTCTCGTGTCTAATGGAGAAAAATTAGATATATGAACAGTATCGCATGAGTTAATTATATTCTCCTTTGAAAAATTTTCTGACTTTATTATTTTTTTATCTAACATTTCCATGTATGTGTCACATACATAAAACCACTTTAAAATATTTAAATTTATATCTCTAATGTGTGATTCTAATAGTTCAATACCTTTATTAAATTTATCATTAGATAATAGATTACGATTTTTATCCGATAAAATCATTGTAAGCAAGTCAGATTCTATAGGTAAATCCAATTCGTTTACCAAATAATTAATGTCATATGTTTCATCACAACAGTAACTGATTAATTTTTCATGAAAACCATCAACATATATCTCATATAGTCGTTCATATTTATCATTACGTTCATATTCTTTATCCCAAAGATTTTTTGAATTTTCTGTTATTGCTTCTATAATATTTTCTTTTTCAAACCCACATTCATATTTAGCATAACAAATTTTAATAATTTGTTCTAAAAGATAAGGGTAAGCTTCTTTTTTTATTAGACCATCTTTGTCGTCTATTTCTGAATGAATTTTTTTAAATTTTATAATTGCTCTTTTTAGAACTCTTATGTTTTTTAAATTTATTTCTTTTACAATGGATGAAATTTCATCATATAACTTGTCATTAAATAGTTCTGAAAATTCTATTTTAATAATTTCAATTATTTCTTCATGATTTAATTTAAATTTATATACATCAGGTAAAACTTTTTCCACATCATTTTTACACTCTAATTCTTTTTCGTTAGCAATAATAATTACCTTAATTTTGTTTGATTCAACTAAATTAAGACACTCACCAAGAATGTTTTTTATCAAAAAATCATCCGAGATACGCTCAAGATCATCTAAAATTAAAATACTGCTATCAAATCCAGAATAAACCTTATATTTTAATGCCCCAGAAATACCATTTAATATTCCTCCTACCCCCTTTTCCCCTAAGTTACTTCCTAAACTATCAGCAATTTTAAAAATGTTTTTTTCTATTAAAGAACTGTCCTCTGTATTCGTAAGTTTTAGAGAAATAACTTTATTCTTAAAATCCTCAATACTATATATTCCATATAATGAAAAATAATACACATCAAGTTCTTCAAATTTTTCTTTTAAAATATCTATTAATTCATTTTTCACATAATATGTCTTACCACTTCCCCATGCGCCATCAATTAATAATATTTGTGGGAACGATGTATCTTCTAACAGTTCAATAATTTTTTGTGCTTGTTTCATAGTTTTTTATAGATATATTGGGATAAGGTTTAGTTATGAAATCTTAAACGAACGGGAAAGGAAAAATATTAAGTGTAAGTCATGCTAACAAAAAACGGGGCTAAAGCCCCGTCTCCTGTGTTTAGCTCAAGGCATTCCGCACAGCCTTACGCGCCAAATCAATCGGGATAATCACCGCTGAGAAGGCGAGGATGTAAAGCCATTCGTTAAACTCTAAACCGACCACGCGCATAATATCGCCACCGATGTAGGTGAAGAGGATTTGCACTGCGAAGATAATCGCCACCACCCAGAGGAAGTTTTTGTTATCAAACAAATGGTCTAACAAGTTGACACTCTCGGTACGGGCGTTGAACTTGTTGAAGTTGTTGATAAAGACGAAGAAGCCGAAGAAGGCGGTTAAGAATGCCGCTTGTGAGTGAAACAGTCCTTTGACGGAATCACTGGTGAGGAATAATAAACTCAAGGCGGTGATGGTGATGCCGACAAATAACACCGATGACCACATATCACGGTTAATCAATGGCGCATTTTTATCAATTGGTTTTTCTTCCATATAGCGACTCAATGCCGCTTCACCTGAGAACGCCAGCGCTGCCAAGGTGTCCATGATGATGTTAATCCATAATAATTGAATCATGGTTAAGGGCAGTTCGTAGCCCATAAATGGCCCTAAGAAGGCGAGTAAAATCGCCGCGACGTTGACGGTCAATTGGAAAATTAAGAATTTTTGAATCGACTTGAACAAGGTACGACCATAAAGCACCGCTTGGGTGATAGATGCAAAGTTGTCATCTAAAATCACAATATCACTGGCTTCTTTGGTCATTTCCGTGCCGCTGCCCATCGCAAAACCAACATCGGCGGATTTAATCGCAGGCGCGTCATTAACGCCATCGCCGGTCATGCCGACCACCCAGTTTAAGGATTTAGCTAAATTCACTAGGCGACTTTTATCCGTGGGGTAAGCGCGGGAAACCACGGCAAGGCGTGGCAACAGGGCTTTGACTTCATCATCAGACAGGGTTTTTAACTCGGTTGAAGTTAAAATCACACTGTCTTCTTTTAAAAGTCCGACATCACGGGCAATCGCCTCGGCGGTGTCTTTAGCGTCGCCTGTAATCATCACCACTTGAATACCTGCATGTTGGGCTTGTTTGACCGCAGGGTAAGAGGTTTCGCGCAACGCGTCACGAATACCGAATAAGCCGATAAGGACTAAATCACTGGGTAGGTGTTGGTCGCTTAAGTCAATCGCCTCGCTGCTGCTGGCAACCATCATTAAACGCATCGCATCGCCAGAGAGTTTTTGCATAATCGCTTCTAGGGCGGCTTTGTCTAGGTCTTGAATTTCGCCGTTTTCGTCTTGGTATTTGCTGCATTGTTCTAGCAAAATATCCGGTGCGCCTTTAACCAAGGTCAGGTCTTGCGCGCCTTTGACTTGCATAGCAGAGAATTTACGCGCACTGCTAAAGGAAATCGCCTCGACTAATTCAATCTCGTCTTTTGTGGCTAAGTCTTGTCCTAAAAAGCGTAATAAGGCTTGCTCGGTACGGTCTGCGCCGACAATTTTAATATCGTCTTTATCGGTGCTATCAATCACGGCGCTGGTGTTATTGCGCAGGGCAAAGCTGAGTTGTTTTTGTAGATTTGCTGGAATATCGCTAAGCTTGGCGTATTGTTGAGCATTGCCGCTAACAAAGGTTTCTGCGACTAAGCGCCCTTGAGTCAAGGTTCCGGTTTTATCGGTAAATAAAATGGTTAAGCTGCCAGCGGTTTCGATACCGAGGAGTTTACGTACCAACACTTTAGCGCGCAGGAGTTTACGCATGTTAAGGGATAAAACAATGGCAATCATCATCGGCAAGCCCTCGGGCACAGCCACAACGATAATAATAATTGCTAAGATTAAAGCGGTGACAAGGTGGGTCACCATATCGCCTGTGGTGTTCGCCGCCATATAGGCACTGAGAGAACCCGCTGCATCTTGGGTAAAATAGATTTGGTTAAGCATAAAGGCAACGGCAATAAAGCTCGCGCCAATGTAGCCAAACATGCTGATTTGTCCGCCTAAGACCGTGAGTTTTTCTTGCAAAGGCGAGAGTCTATCTTCAGCAGAGACGATTTCTTTTAAGGTTTTACCATATTCGGTTTGGTCGCCGACGGCGGTCAGTTCCATCACCGCCTCGCCATCTTCGACTAGAGCAGCACGGGAGACATTGTGCAAACGCTCGTCAGCTGCATCGCCTGCGTGTAGGGGTTGCTTGGTAATTGCTTCGGATTCGCCAGTCAGCGCGGCTTCACTAACGGCTAAATGTGCGCCTGCAACTAATACCCCATCGGCAGGGATATTATCGCCCGATTGTAATAAGACATGATCGCCAACCACCAAGTCATCAATTGGGCGCTCAACTAAGTGTCCACCACGAAAGACTTTGACTTGAATTTTTGAAGCTTCTTCGAGGAGTTTTTGAAATTCATTTTCATTGCTGTATTCAGACCAAGTAGCGACCAAAGTAGCAACCGCTACAGCGATAGCAATGCCAATGCCTTCATACCAAGGCACGTAGCCTGCGATGGACAAGCCTACGGTAATTACCAAGGCGACCACCAAGATTAAAATAATCGGGTCTTTGAAGTTTTCGACAAATTTATCCCAAAAGGTTTCGACCTCTTGCTGGGTTAAGCTGTTCGAGCCATTTTTCGTTCTCGACTCAGCGACTTCGGTATCGTTTAAGCCTTGAAAATCAAATTTCATGGTGGTGAATAATCCTTACATTAACGAGTATAAAAAAACATCATTTTAACCCATGTGAACGAATAGCTTAAGCTGTCCATGATGGGGTTGCCATAATATGGGGTTTATTGCTTAAAAGGCAAGTGTTAATCGTCAGCCTGAAATTTAAGATGGTGGTACACATCATGCCGCCCTGAGAAATCTCGGCGTTTTTTCATAATCTGCTCTCTTCCTTCATAAGCTCGCTTTACTCCTAAGTCATCACTTAAGGCTTGATAAGTCATGATTAAAAGATCCCAAGCACCAGTATTATCATCGGTATCTGTTCGGGTTAATTGCAACAACACATCGCGTGCTTGGGTGTATTTTTTTTGATGAAATAAGCTGTAGGATAAGAAACTTTGCAATTCATGTTGGTTTTCAATAGGTGGGTTAGCATCAAGCGCTTGTTCAAAAGCTTGCTGCGCTGCCACATAATCTTTTTGTTCAAATAGCTTATCGGCTTTTTGCTCCCATACTTGCCATGCTGGCGGTTCCTGTGCCATCAATGATGAGCTAAAAATGATTAAGATTAAATGTAATAAAATATTTAATTTCAATTGCTTATGTATTTCTAGTTTATTAAAATCACCTCTAAAAATCATGATGTATACCGCACTGTCTAATACGCCCCCTCTTGATAACGCTCAACCGTTTTGTTGAGCTTAAGTTTAGGCATTACTACTAACATATGCCACGGCTTGAACTTTTTAGGCTTAAGTTTGTATGCTGTCGGTTTAACGGCATAGTTGACCTCATTCCTATTTGGTTCAAGCTTTTCCTCTAGCTATATTATTTTTAAGCAGATGCTAGCGACCTAACCCAATGAGATTGGGCTTTTGCTAAGACCACTTATTTACAGGCACGTTTAGCTGAACTCATTTGGCTTTTTCGACAGCCTTTTTTACTGCCTTTACCTACGCACCAGGCATTTTTTTTCCATTGTGTGATGGTACGTTTTTTTCCATCTGAACAACGTACGGTGTAGAGTCGGTAACGCTCACCACCAAAGGTCGAGTCTTTGCCTGCGTAATTAATATTTGTCGGCTGTGCTGCAAAAACAGTATTTGATGTGATACAAACGCTATATAAAAGTGTTGCGATTAATTGCTTTTTCATGACCTACCTCATTGATTCAATGAAGAAACGAGAAAATGATTCTCTATAAACTATTTTGAGCGTTATTTTAGCCGCGATATATGTCAGCGGCTTAGCGATAAAACCAACTATATCCAATAGATCACACCATTCACAATGATAAAAACAGCAAATGCTGGGCTGGAGACACGGCTTTAGTTAGACCTAAAGCTGCCCCTCCATCATTGTCTGAGTTCGATTATGTGATATGGCTGATTTCCGTGTCATCTAAATAATAAGTTGAAACGTATTGCTTTGGGTATTTTGGGTTCTATCGCTTTCAACGCCGTTGGTTTGATTTTACTCAAGGTTTAGCGAGTACTGCTCGCTCTAAATTAGCACCGCGCAAATTAACATTTTTCAACACAGCACCTTCAAGATTAGCTCCTGCCAGATCAGCATTTTGCAAATTAGCCCCCGTTAAATTAGCCCCTTCTAAATTAATCCCTTTGAGATTGGCATTTTCCAAATTAGCGTAGGCTAAGTTAGCATTGACTAAAATCACGCGCTGTAAATCCGAACCTTCTAAGTTTGCCCCAGAAAGATCTGCGCCCTCTAAGTTGGATCCCATCAGCATCGAACTTTCTAAATTTGCCCCTTGTAGCTGTGCAGATGACAGGTTAATGCGCTCCATATTACAGCGCTCTAAATTTGCCCCGCGCAAACTTGCTTTTTGCATACCTGCGCCTTTTAAATTAGCTCGATATAAATTCGCGCCATTTAATTGACACGCATGGCAATCATTATTCTGTAACAATTGTTCAATATTGTTTTCTAATTCGCCCGCACTCAATGAGATTGAACTAAAACTTAAGCTTAAACCAAGTACCAAAATATGTGGATAATTCATTTTCTTCTCCCTTTAGCGTACAGCTTTCGCTAAATCAACCCCTTGTAAATCAGCTTCGTCGATATTGCTATCTTCTAAAACTGTGCCTTCTAGTTGTGCATTGGCTAATTTTGCCCCAGCGAGATTCGTTCCTTGCAATGTTGCCCATTGTAATTTAGCACCGTTAAGGATGACATGATTAAGATTGGCTTCTTTTAAGTTGGCTTCTATCAAATTACTCTGGCTTAAATTGGCCCCAGTTAAATTCACTTGAGCTAGATCGGCACGGAATAAGTTCGCTTTTTCTAAATTAATCCATTGTAGTGGTGCGCCAATCCCCGTATTTTGTTTTGAACCGGGGTCTAATTCTAAAATGGCATTGTCCATATTCACACCTTGCAAATCGGCCAGTTCAAAATTACCGCCAGCGATGTTAGCGCCTTCGAGTGAAGCCCCTTTAAGGTTAGCACGGGTAAAATTCACATTTTCTAATTGTGCGCCTCTTAGGTTGGCATTGACCAAATCGGCACTTTCAAGTGAAACTTCAAGTAAATTAGCCCGTTCTAAATTGGCTTGGGTGAGTTTAATAACGCGAAGATTAGCACCAAAAAGATCCGCGCCTTCTAAATTTGCACCGCTAAAATCAGCCCGCTCCAAGGATGCGCCGCGCAAATTTGCACCTTTAAGATTTGCCCCTTCTAATAATGCGCCTTTTAAAATCGCATTTTTAAGGTTTGCACCTTTGAGGTTTGCGCCTTTTAAATTAGCTCGGGATAAATTCGCTCCTTCTAAATTAACGCCTTTGAGATAAGCTTCTTCTAAACGCGCCCTCTCTAAGTTTGCCCCTTTTAAATTGCCGCCTTTGATATTGCTACGAATTAAATTTGCCCCTAATAAATTGGCTTGTTCTAATTGTGCAGTGACTAAATGCGCGCGATAAAAATTGGCTGTTTTCAAAAAACATTGATTGCAACGATGTGTGTCTAAAAGTTGCGCGACATCTGCTTGTAATTTCTCGGCATTAGCAACATCGGCTTTAAGTGGAGCAAAGGGAAGGCTTAAAAGGCTAAGAGAAGCAAATAAGAGTTTATACACAACAATACCTACCTTGTTTAAAGTGTTTTTTAGGATAAGAGGCTCTATTCAACAAGTGTGATAACACTCGCAAGTACATACGAGTTTAGTTTATGTCTTGTTAAGGTAAAAACCGCTTATGTATCAACTCTGTTAAGTTTAATAGGGGGTTCACAAACGACGAGAGGTCATTTATACCGATTCTAGTTACCGCAGACATAAACGGGTAATGATCACAGGCTTGATAGTAACCTGTTGTTGAAAAATTGCCAATTCTAAATCTAGTCGTTCTCTGCAGGTGAGCGGTATGAAGCGCAAATGATTGGCTATTAGACGGTGGTATCTGGCTGTACTGCGGGGGTATTTGCCGCACTTTGTAAACTATCATGATAGGCTTTAAGCACCACATCGGTGTCCCCAGCCATTTTTGATTTGCCATGCTCGACCCAAACCACGCGGTCGCAAATGTCGGCAACGATGTCAGCATTGTGAGAGACGAAAACCACGGTTTTATTATTTTTGATTTTCTCCCGCATCATGGTGGTGGATTTTTTATTAAAAGCGGCATCACCAACACCTAAAACCTCGTCAATCAAAATAATATCTGGGTCAGCATAGAGAGCAACCGAGAAGCCCAAGCGGGCTATCATGCCGGAGGAGTAAGTGATAATTGGCTGGTCGATAAATTCTTCCAGTTCGGCAAAGGCGATAATATCATCGAGTTTTGCCTCGACTTCTTTTTTACTTAGACCGATTAAAATTCCGCTGAGGATGGCATTTTCACGCCCGCTGAGATAATGAATAAAACCCAGTTGTAAAGCGAGCAAAGAAGCACGATAGCCTTGGTTATGAATAATGCCGCGATCGGCTTTAATAATACCGGCTAAGACCTTCATTAAGGTCGATTTACCCGCACCATTATGCCCGACAATGCCGAGGGTTTCGCCGGGGTATAATTCGAGGCTGACATCTTTAAGTGCCCAAAATTTGTCACCGCCAAATAAGCCATTACGGCGACGGTAATAGACACCGACATGGTCAAGCGTAATTAGGGGCTTAGAATTATTCATATGCTAATTTTGGGATAAACGTATTCAAAACGGCGCAATAAATACATCGCGATGCCCATGACCAGCAGCGATAACACGCTGATAATCGCTAAACTGGAAAAATCAGGCCATTGTTGATACATCAAAATATCTCGAAAAGCCTCAATTAAGTTTGCCATCGGGTTCAAATAAAACCAATCTTGGTAGCGTTCCGGGATTTTTTCAACGGTGAAAAAAATGCCCGACATGAAAAATACTGCTTGTAAAAAATTTTCTAAAATAAAACGCACATCAGGGATAAAAGGCACAATCGCCGCCATCAAATAGGTCACAGAGACAATAAACAACAGTTCAACCAACAACACCAACGGTAAGGCGAAATAATGTTGGGTTGGTACAAAACCCTCCGACCATAAATACAGCATTAACAATAGAAAAATAAATAAAAATTTCACCGAATTGGTAAAAATGGAAATGGTTGGAAACACGGCTTTAGGCAAATAGACATGCTGCATCAGTTGGCTATTGTTGAGAATGGATTCGGAGCCGTGGGTAAGGCAAGATTTCATCCATTGCCAAATGGTTAGCCCAACCAGCAAAAAGGGCACAAAATTTTCGTCATTATTTTGTAAGGCTAGGGCAAAGACGACATAAAACACCGACATATACATGATCGGCTCGAAAATCCACCACAAAAAACCCATATAAGAGCGCTGATTCTCGGCTCGCAAATCGGCATAGGTTTTATATAGCACCACTTCAAGATATTGTTTTAACATAAGCCTATGTTTTACGCTGCATATCAGGAAGTTTAAAGCTGGTATTTTCCGCCTTGCCATCCAAGGTTATTACTTGGGTATCTTGCGAGGATAAATGTTCGATGACGGCTTGAACCAAGCGTTCAGGGGCTGATGCGCCAGCGGTGATACCGACATGCTTGCCTTCGGCAAACCATGCGGGGTCTAAATCGTGGTAATCGGCAATTAAGTAGGCGGGCTTGCCAAATTGTGCTCCAACTTCGCGCAAACGGTTGGAATTAGAGCTGTTTGCTGCGCCAACAACCAAGACCACATCAACTTGTTTTGCCAAGTCGGCTACGGCATTTTGGCGGTTTTGGGTCGCATAGCAAATATCGTTTAAATCCGGACCTTTAATCGCGGGGAAACGGGCTTGCAAGCAGGCAATCACATCGCGGGTATCATCAACGCTAAGCGTGGTTTGGGTCACATAAGCGAGTTTTTCTGGTGAGCGTACATTTAAGTGCTCGGCCTCGGCTTCGGTGCTGATCACATGGACTTTATCGGCAGGCACTTGCCCGCGTGTGCCCTCAACTTCAGGATGACCATTGTGACCGATAATGACCAACTCATAGTCTTGCTCGATGTAGCGTTTAGCGCGTTTATGAATTTTGGTGACTAAAGGGCAGGTCGCATCAATCACATGCAGGCTTTTGCCATGGGCATCTTCGACCACCCGTTGGGCAACCCCGTGGGCGCTAAAAATACACACCGCATCTGTGGGAATGTCATCAATCGCTTCGACAAAAACCGCCCCTTGCTCGCGTAAGCGCTCGACCACATGGCGATTGTGAACAATTTCATGATAGACATAAATCGGTTTTGGATACATATCCAAAGCCTTTTCCACAATTTCAATTGCTCGCACCACACCGGCGCAAAAACCGCGCGGTTGTGCCAAGCTAATTTGTTGTATGGGGATGCTCTTACTCATCATAGCTCAGATTAAAATGCAAAATGCTGCCATAAAATGCTGACAATATATTTAATTTTGCTCAAAAAAAGTACCAACATATCCTTCTCCCTATGCTTGCGGTGTTAATCAAATAGATATTCGATTTCTTTCAAGTGTCGCTCTAGTGATAGCGACAACATCGAGGAAATTGTGAATAAGGTTGCCAAAACATTGAGATTGGAGTCCGCTTCGCAACCTGCACGAATACGCTCTAAAAAACTCGAATTTAAAATTTGAATTTCTTCAAAACGCTGTTTTAGCCCCTCAAATTCCAAATCTGGTGCGCTGCCTTTTTTGTAATGATAATACTGATTTAACAAATAGGACGAGGTGATCCGAAACACGGTTTCATCTAAGCTGGCAAAAGGTAGATGATAATAAGCCATGCCGCGCATGGTCGAGAGTGTGGGGCATTCGCTGCTTGCCATCACATAACCAATCAGCGCCCGCAAACCCGTTTGCGCATCGGTATATTTACGGTATTCGCGCTCAGGGGTTTTGACATGAATATCGGCGGCTTTACAAGATAAGACCTCATTGAAACCTGAAACAATTTCATGGGCATCAATGGCAACTGGGCAATGAGAATATTCAGATGAAGATAACGGACAATTGGGACATTGGTGAAAATCCATTTGCGTCCAATTAGGATAACTATTGGGGTCTAATAATTTATCGCGTGGACGTTCAAAATCGACATGGTAGTGTAAAACTTTACCATCATCCATTTTGAAAGTGTATTCAATGTACATGGATTTTGTCCCAAAAATATTAGGTGAGAATCGTTTGCGCATTAGTAATAATTAATCATGCGCAAACGCTATCCTCACAAGCTATAAGTACTTAACTTCAAGTATTTCATACTCACGCGCACCGCCAGGTGCTTGCACCACGGCAATATCACCTTCTTCCTTACCAATCAAAGCACGCGCAATCGGGGAGGTCACAGAAATCATTCGGGCTTTGATATCTGCCTCATCTTCACCGACGATGCGATAACTGACCTCATCTTCGGTTTCTAAGTCAAGCAAATCAACGGTCGTACCAAAAACCACACGGCCTTGCTGTGGCAAAGTGGTGACATCAATGATTTCTGCCATACCCAGTTTGCCTTCAATCTCACCGATGCGACCTTCATTAAAACTTTGCTGCTCACGTGCTGCGTGGTATTCGGCATTTTCTTTTAAATCCCCAAGTTCTCTTGCCTCAGCAATCGCTTGAGTAATCCGCGCCCGTTCAACAATTTTTAGCTGGTGTAGTTCTTCTTTGAGTTTTTCCGCGCCTTGAACAGTCATCGGGGTTTTATTCATGCTTCAATCTCCGTATTCGTAAGCACTATTAATGTAATTGTGTGTGCAAAGCTTGCAAACAATTGACCGTGAGTTCATCACCTGATTTAAGTGCTAAAACAGCCGCATTTGCCCCAGCTAAGGTGGTCGTATAGGTGATTTTATGTCGTAGTGCATAGCCACGCATATGATGATAATCCGCGGCTTTTTGTTTTTGCTCAGTGGTATTGATAATAAAATCGACTTCATCATTTTTGATTTTATCAATAATGTGCGGCCGACCTTCATTGACCTTATTCAATTGGGTGCAGGCAATGCCTTCTTTTTGGATTACCTCGGCTGTGCCACGGGTGGCAAGCAATTCAAAACCCAGTTCGACCAATTCACGGGCAATATCAGCAATCGCCATTTTGTCTTGATCTAAGACACTTAAGAAAGCACGCCCTTGTCGAGGTAAGGGCATACCAACCGCATTTTGAGCTTTGCCAAAGGCTTCACCAAAACTGCGCCCGACACCCATGACTTCGCCTGTGGATTTCATTTCAGGGCCCAAGAGCGGGTCAACACCTGGGAATTTCACAAACGGGAATACCGCTTCTTTGACTGAGTAGTAATTGGGCACAATTTCATTATCGGCTTGCTGAGTTTTTAGATCGATACCGACCATGCAACGCGCTGCAACTTGTGCTAAAGACTTACCAATAGCTTTAGAAACAAACGGTACAGTACGTGAAGCTCGTGGATTAACTTCGATAATATAAATTTGTTCGCCTTGAATCGCAAATTGGGCATTCATCAAACCGACCACTTTTAAAGCTCGTCCCAAGCGTTGCATTTGGTCACGAAGTTTATCTTGAATCATCGGCGAGAGGCGATAAGGTGGCAAGGAGCAAGCCGAATCCCCAGAGTGAATTCCGGCTTGTTCGATGTGTTCCATGATGCCGCCAATGACAAAGTTTTCACCATCACAAATCGCATCAATATCGACTTCAATCGCATCGCTTAAGAAACTATCAAGTAGGACGGGGGATTTATTCGAAACTTGCACCGCTTCATTAATATAGCGCTTGAGATTTTCCTCATCACGAACAATTTCCATTGCCCGACCACCTAACACATAAGAGGGACGCACGACCAGAGGATAACCGATTTCATCCGCCATCGCGATGGCTTCTTCGTGGGTACGTGCGGTACGGTTCGGTGGCTGATGTAAGCCTAAATCATGAACTAATTGTTGGAAACGTTCCCGATCTTCGGCTAAATCAATTGAATCTGGGCTTGTGCCAATAATCGGTGCGCCTGCACTTTCTAGATCACGGGCTAATTTCAGCGGTGTTTGTCCGCCATATTGCACAATCACGCCTTCAGGTTTTTCGATACGGATGATTTCCAGCACGTCTTCAAGCGTTAATGGCTCAAAATATAAGCGGTTGGAGGTATCGTAATCAGTCGAGACCGTTTCAGGGTTACAGTTGACCATGATAGTTTCATAGCCATCATCACGTAAAGCCAGCGAGGCTTGCACGCAGCAATAATCAAACTCAATCCCTTGCCCGATACGGTTTGGCCCGCCACCTAAGACAATGATTTTTTTCTTATCGGTGGGGTCAGATTCGCATTCTTCTTCATAGCTGGAATACATATAAGCGGTGGCGGCGGGGAATTCTGCCGCACAAGAGTCAACGCGTTTATAAACCGGATGTAAATCTAAGTCATAACGAATTTGGCGAATCGCCGCTTCTTCGACTTGGAGTAAATCCGCCAAGCGCTGATCTGAGAAGCCTTTGCGTTTGAGTATCCGCATCCGTTCGTAATCATTTAAGCCCTTAGAGCCATCGGTTTGCACTGCATGTTCTTCATGCAATAAATCCCGAATTTGAATCAAGAACCACGGATCAATGCCGGTTTGTTCGTATAAGGTGTCTAAATCATAGCCATGACGGAAGGCATCAGCGACATAACGCAAGCGATCAGGAGTCGGAATCCGCAGTGCATTTTGTAAACGGCGCTCGTCTTCTTTGCTTAAGTCCTCGTCTTCCACTGGTAAAGGCAATAAAGGATCTAGCCCGTGAATCCCGGTTTCTAAACCACGCAGGGCTTTTTGTAAGGACTCTTGGAAACAGCGTCCCATTGCCATGACTTCACCGACCGATTTCATTTGCGTGGTCAAGGTGGGGTCAGCTTGAGGGAATTTCTCAAAGGTAAAGCGCGGGATTTTGGTGACGACATAATCAAGCGTTGGCTCGAAGGACGCAGGCGTTGCGCCGCCAGTCATATCATTGGCGAGTTCGTCTAAGGTATAACCCACCGCCAGCTTGGCGGCGATTTTGGCAATCGGGAAACCCGTGGCTTTAGAAGCCAGCGCCGAGGAGCGCGAAACCCGAGGGTTCATTTCGATAATGATCATGCGCCCGTTTTTGGGATTAACCGCAAACTGCACATTCGAGCCACCGGTATCGACACCGATTTCACGTAAGACCGCAATTGAGGCATTGCGCATGATTTGATATTCTTTATCGGTCAAGGTCTGGATTGGGGCAACGGTGATCGAGTCGCCTGTGTGTACGCCCATCGGATCGAGGTTTTCAATCGAGCAAATGATAATACAATTATCTTCCCGATCACGTACCACTTCCATTTCGTACTCTTTCCAGCCGATAATGGATTCTTCAATTAATAATTCATTGGTGGGCGAGGCATCGAGACCGCGCTCGCAAATTTCGACAAACTCATCGCGGTTGTAGGCAATACCGCCGCCTGTGCCACCCAAAGTGAATGAGGGGCGAATAATCACCGGGAAGCCGAGTGTTTCACGCACTTCTTTGGCTTCTTCCATCGTATGGGCAATGCCAGAGGTCGGCATATCCAAGCCAATTTTACGCATCGCGGTGCGGAATTTATCCCGATCTTCGGCTTTATCAATCGCCTCTTCGCGTGCGCCAATTAACTCAACACCGTGTTTTTCTAACACGCCATGATGGGCTAGGTCTAAGGCGCAGTTCAGCGCGGTTTGTCCGCCCATGGTTGGCAATAAGGCATCGGGTTTTTCGGTTTCGATGACTTTAGCCACCGTTTGCCAAGTAATCGGCTCGATATAAGTGGCATCGGCCATGCCGGGGTCGGTCATGATGGTCGCAGGATTGGAGTTGACCAAAATAATGCGATAACCTTCTTCGCGCAACGCTTTACACGCTTGTGCGCCGGAATAGTCAAATTCACAGGCCTGACCAATAATAATAGGCCCTGCACCAATGATTAAGATACTTTGAATGTCTGTACGTTTAGGCATAAGAAATCGTCGTTAAGGGCTTACTGAGCTTGCATGGCTGCGATAAAACGGTCAAATAAAGGCGTAATGTCATGAGGGCCAGGACTTGCCTCGGGATGCCCTTGAAAACCAAAGGCGGGGCAATCGGTACGCGCCACCCCTTGCAGGGATTTATCGAATAAAGACCGATGGGTTGCAATTAAGTTGTCAGGCAAACTGGCTTCATCAATGGCAAAGCCATGATTTTGGCTGGTGATGTGAACCACTTTGCTATCCAGATCTTGCACCGGATGGTTTGCGCCATGATGCCCAACTTCCATTTTTAAGCTTTGCGCACCACTGGCAAGCGACAACAATTGATGTCCTAAGCAAATTCCAAACATAGGCATTTTCGCATCTAATAAGGTCTTAATTGATTCGACGGCATAATCACAAGGTTCAGGATCGCCAGGGCCGTTGGATAAAAACACGCCATCGGGTTTCAGCGCTAGCACCTCATCGGCGGAAGTATCGGCTGGAACAACAGTCAAACGACAACCGCGCTCGACTAACAAGCGCAAAATATTATGCTTCACGCCAAAATCATAGGCGACGACATGAAACGCTTGCGCTTCAGGACTCAAGGCTTCTTTACCCCAGACATTGTCTGTCCATTGATAACGCTCTTGGGTCGTGACTTCTTTGGCTAAGTCCATGCCTTGCAAGCCTGCAAATTCACGGGCTTTAGCAACGGCGGCATCGGTGTCAATTTCGCCTTGTTTTTGGCTGATGATACAACCGCTTTGTGCGCCTTTTTCGCGCAAAATTCGGGTTAAGCGTCGGGTGTCAATATCACTTATAGCAACACAATCATGCTTAATTAAAAATTCACTGAGGCTATTTTCTGAGCGCCAGTTACTGGCAAGCAAGGGTAAATCACGGATAATCAAACCCGATGCAAATACCTGCGAGGACTCCATATCCTCGTCATTAACGCCTGTATTACCAATATGAGGATAGGTCAAAGTGACCAATTGACGGGCATAAGAGGGATCGGTAAGTATTTCTTGATAACCAGTCATAGAGGTATTAAACACCACCTCACCGACGGTTTCCCCGATGATACCAATTGATTTCCCTGGAAAAATACTGCCATCTGCCAAGGCCAATACAGCAGGCTGTTGCAAAGTCTATCCCCTTTTCTTAAACATTACCAAGACTGGAGCATTTTACGGGGATTCGCGCATAGCAGCAACTGTTTTCAATCATTTCGACAATTCTCATTTGGACGCATTGAAGCTACCGTAAGTCTTAGAGTCTATGCGAAATATGAGTAATCGGCTGCAAATCCGCTATTTTTGTCTAATCCCGCGCTTTTATTCGTTAAATAACGCGTTATTCGCCTCACAAAACCGCAAAATTAGCCCCAAAATATCTGATTTTCGCGACGACTCCCATACTCCGCATAGACTCTTAGTAATAGCTCTGACAAGCACACATTTTATATTGACATGAGAATTTAGCGTTTTGAACTTGGCTGTGATTTAAAAATAGCGCGCTATTGACAACTAGCTTACCGAAGTATAGAGAATATATAAGGTTTTCTCTTCTCTTTCGATGCGTTCGCTAAGTATATGCCCAATTTTTTCAAACTGTTGTTTAAATGCATCGACATTGTTGTCATTCACGGGATTGGTTTTATAGCTATGTAAAAAACCAATTACTTCACTGGAAATATCATCCATTTCCATGCGTAATTCGTGCATATATTCAAAGGTTTTTTTATCGGTGCTTAAAATATATTCTAGATAAATATACAGCTCGATATGTTCAGTCAACAAATGCGCTTTTAAATTAATACCAAAATCATTGAGTTTTTCGCTGATCAGTGGGTAATTTTTAGCACCAACGGCTGCGAGAATATCGGTATAAATCGACAATAAAAGTTGATGCTCAGATTTGAGTCGTTCGACTAAGCTGGGATTAAAATTAATGTGCAAATGCGCTGAACTATCTTGCCCTTGAGCTTGTTGTGGTGTTGCTTGAGGCGCATCTACCTGTGCTTTTTTGTGTTTTTTTAGCCAGTCAAACATCAGCGTGTCCTTTTAAAGTGTTTGTTGATGATATTTCGCATAGACTCTACATCCCATTATGTAGGCAACAAACCCGAATAATGAAACAAAACGCTATCAGTGCGTTACGTCAGTTCAGTATCACCCTTCTATAATACAATAGCCATGCCATTGAATGATGATGCCAACCAAGATAGTGCTTAAAATATAGAGCAGATGTGGGGCGAATGGGGAGGAGTTTACTTAGACGGGCTGGGGTTTGATTTTTTTAGGGGGCGTTGCCCCCTTAATGCTGGGATAAATGCGATTACATCAGCAACTAATTAAACTGCCGCAAGAAATGTACGTCATTCTCGAAGAATAAACGCAAATCATTGACCCCATAGCGCAGCATGGCGAGGCGCTCTACACCCATACCAAAAGCAAAACCGCTGTATTTTTCTTGGTCAATATTGCCAGATTTCATCACATTGGGGTGAATCATGCCGCAGCCTAAGACTTCTAGCCAGCCAGTATTTTTACAGACTTTGCAGCCTTTACCCTGACAATGGACGCATTCGATGTCCACTTCGGCCGATGGCTCGGTGAAGGGGAAATAAGACGGGCGAAAACGCACCGCTAGGTCTTTCTCAAAGAAAGCGCGTAAAAAGTCGTCTAACAAGCCTTTAAGGTGGCTAAAACTGACATCCTCGTCAATCAATAAACCCTCAACTTGATGAAACATCGGCGTGTGGGTTAAATCAGAATCACAGCGATAAACCCGACCGGGGGCAATCACCCGCAAAGGCGGGTCTTGCTTTTCCATTGCTCGAATTTGCACCGGTGAGGTGTGGGTGCGCAGTAAGCGATGAGCATCAAAATAAAAGGTGTCGTGCATCGCCCGCGCTGGGTGACTTTCTGGAATATTTAGGGCTTCAAAATTATGGTAATCATCTTCGATTTCCGGCCCTTGAGCGACATTAAAACCCACTTGCGCGAGTAAGGTAGTCATCCGCTGCATGGTTTGGGTAATCGGGTGCAAACCGCCTTGGGCTTGTCCGCGACCGGGCAAGGTGACATCAATGCGTTGTGAGGCAAGTTTGGCATCTAAAACCGCTTGTTCAAGCGCGGCTTTACGCTCATTAATGGCGCTATGAATGGCTTGTTTGACTTTATTAATTTCTGCCCCAGCACTGCGGCGCTCTTCGGGAGGCATTTTCCCCAGCGTTTTGAGCTGTGAGGTAATTTGTCCTTTTTTACCTAAAAAACTGACTCGAACTTGGTCTAAGCTGGCTAAATCGTCAGCGGCTTGGATTTGTTGTTGTGCTTGTTCTAAAAGCGCATTGAGTTCGGTTGACATAGGCGGCAATAAAGTTAGAAAAGGAGGGGGAATAATTCCCGCACAAGGGCTGTGCGGGACTGCACTCAAGCTTGGAGCTTAAGCGGCTTCTTGTTGGGCAGCTTTTACTTGCTCAACCAAAGCAGCAAAACCTGCTTTTTCATTGACAGCCAGATCAGCTAATACTTTGCGATCCACTTCAATACCGGCTTGTTTTAAGCCGTGCATGAAAACGCTGTAGGTCATACCGTGTTCGCGTGCGCCAGCATTGATACGGGCAATCCATAAAGCACGGAATTGACGTTTGCGTTGACGACGGTCACGATAAGCATATTGACCGGCTTTGGTAACCGCTTGCTTGGCAATGCGGACGACTTTACTACGAAAGCCGCGATAACCTTTAGCCTTGGCTAAAATTTTCTTGTGCTTGGCACGGGCAGTTACGCCACGTTTTACTCTAGGCATAGTTTGACTCCTTTAGCTGTAAGGTAACATACGTTTAACGATGGCCACATCTGCACTATGAATGCTAGAAGGGGCACGTAACTGACGTTTCCGTTTTGTACCTTTTTTGGTCAAAATATGACGACGATGGGATTTGTTACATTTGAAACCGCCGCTCGCTGTGCGTGAAAAACGCTTAGCTGCGCCACGGTTAGTTTTCATTTTTGGCATAATGCTCTCCGCAATTAATCAACGACTCTTATATTTAAGTCGTCTGTTTTTTGATTGGAGCCAAAACCATGACCATTTGCCGCCCTTCCATTTTCGGGAATTGCTCGATATTGCCATATTCTTTCAAATCGGCTTCGATTCGCTTGAGTAAATCACGCCCCAGTTCTTGGTGCGCCATTTCCCGTCCGCGAAAGCGTAAGGTTACTTTGGCTTTGTCTCCCCCTTTGAGGAAACGTATCAGGTTGCGTAGTTTGACCTGATAATCTCCCACTTCCGTCCCAGGACGGAATTTAACTTCTTTAATCTGTATCTGTTTTTGTTTTTTACGGTCAGAATGGCGTTTTTTGTTCTGTTCAAAACGGTATTTGCCAAAATCCATGATTCGGCAAACAGGCGGTTTGGCATGAGGAGAAACTTCCACTAAGTCGAGATTGCTGGTTTTAGCGCGTTGTAAGGCTTCTTCTAGACCTAAAATGCCTTGTTGTTCGCCATTCTCGTCGATTAAACGCACTTCTGCGGCGGTAATCGTTTGGTTTAAGCGGGTTTGCTTTTCAGCTGCGATGATGATTCTCCTTAAAACTAGCTCAATCTGTCCCCGATTGCTCAGGGTGGTTTTCGCTGGCTATTCTACTTGCAAAATCTTGCCATGACAAACTGCCGAGGTTTTTTCCTGCTAAATTTCGTAAAGCCAGTGTTTTTTCTTCCACTTCACGCCCCCCGATAATAATCAAGTAGGGAATGCGTTCTAAAGTATGTTCGCGAATTTTAAGCCCGATTTTCTCATTTCTCAAGTCACTAATGGCACGAATGCCTTGTTTTTTGCAAAATTTTTCCAATTCCGAGCAATAATCGGCTTGTTTGTCGGTAATACTTAAAATTGCTACTTGTGTGGGTGCGAGCCACAAGGGGAATTTTCCAGCATATTCCTCAATAAGAATACCGATAAAGCGCTCCAGCGAGCCTAAAATTGCCCGATGAATCATCACCGGGGTTTGTTTGGTGCCATCGGCGGCAATATAGGTGGCATCCAAGCGCCCGGGCATGGAAAAATCGACCTGAATCGTGCCACATTGCCACACGCGCCCAATGCTATCGGTGAGTGAAAATTCAATTTTAGGGCCGTAAAATGCGCCTTCACCGGGTTGTAAGTCAAAACTCAAGCCTTTATCGTTCAGAGCCTTGTCTAGGGCTTCTTCGGCTTTATCCCAAACTTCATCACTACCGACACGTTTTTCAGGACGGGTAGAGAGTTTGATTTGAATCTCTTTGAAACCAAAATCGTTATAGACTTGGAAAGTGAAATCAATTAATTTTTCAATTTCGCCTAAGAGTTGGTCTTCAGTACAAAACACATGGGCATCGTCTTGGACAAAGCGCCGTGCGCGCATCAAACCGTGTAGCGTGCCAGAGGCTTCGTTACGGTGTACTGTGCCAAATTCAGCCAATAAAATCGGCATTTGGTTATGACTGCGGAGTTTTTGATTAAAAATCTGAATGTGTCCAGGGCAGTTCATCGGCTTAATGGCATATTCACGGTTTTCTGAACTGGTGGTGAACATATCATCAGAGAACTTATCCCAGTGACCGGATTTTTCCCACAGGCTGCGATCCAAGACTTGCGGTGCGCAGACTTCTTCATAGCCGTATTCATCCAAGCGCGCACGCATGTAGTTCTCAACTGAGCGATATAACTGCCAGCCGCGCTGATGCCAGAACACCATGCCGGGGGCTTCTTCTTGGAAGTGGAATAAGTCCAATTGTTTGCCGAGTTTACGGTGATCGCGTTTTTCGGCTTCGGCCAAATTATTCAGGTATTTTTTTAAGGCTTTTTTATTTGTCCACGCTGTGCCATAAATGCGCTGAAGCATTTCGTTGTTGGAGTCGCCACGCCAATAAGCGCCTGCGAGCTTCATCAACTTAAAGGCTTTGATATGTGAGGTATTGGGGACGTGAGGGCCGCGACACAGGTCGATAAAATCGCCTTGCTGGTACAAGGACAAGTCTTCGTTAGCTGGGATTGAGGCGATAATCTCAGCTTTATAGTCTTCGCCCATGTCTTTAAAAAAGCTCACCGCTTCGTCGCGGGATTTAAGGCTACGGCTAATAGGCTGCGCTGCTTGTGCCAGCTCAGTCATTTTCGCTTCGATGGTTTCTAAGTCTTCTGGGGTGAAGCTTTTCTCATAAGCAAAATCATAATAAAAGCCATTATCAATCACAGGGCCGATGGTCACTTGCGCGGCGGGGAATAATTCTTTCACCGCTTGTGCCATTAAATGCGCGCAAGAGTGGCGAATAATTTCGATACCCTCAGGGCTTTTATCGGTAATGATGGAAAGTGTGCAATCGTCTGTAATCAGATGACTGGTATCCAAAAGCTGGTCTCGAATTTTTCCAGCCAGTGCGGCTTTGGCAAGACCCGCACCAATAGATGCGGCAACATCGGCAATACTAACGGCTTCAGGGAAGTGTTTTTCACTGCCATCCGGTAAGGTGACTACAGGCATTTTAAGCTACACATAAAAAAAGGCACGGGAGTCGTGCCTTAGAGAATCTGGTAGGCGCGAGTGGGATCGAACCACCGACCACTACCATGTCAAGGTAGTGCTCTACCACTGAGCTACGCGCCTGTTATAAATAAACACTGCTGTGTTTAATAAAGCGGAGTATTATATGCTAGCCTGTGCATGATAGCAAGCTGTTTTTTATGAAATCAGTATGGCTGTTTTCAACAATAGATTTGTATTAAGGTTTGTAGCAGTATTGGCGCTAAACATGAAAATGGTACTTTGAGTAGTATTCAGTTGCGATTTAGCTGTACCTAGCCTTAGAGTCTATGCGAAATATGAATAATCTGCTGCAAATCCGCTATTTTGGTGACGATTCCCATACTCCGCATAGACTCTTAAACTAACACCCGTTGAATTTTATTTTTTTGACAGCGTTCCAAATATACTTTCGCAGCTAGGTCAGCGGGGTTTTGTGCCAAAACCTGCTCAAAATAATCCCGTGCTGTGCCAATTTCTTCACGGTGAAAATGTGCGACCCCTTGCTCGAAATATTGTAAGGTCTGTTGTTTAAGCTGGCTTTGCTCAGCCGTGTCAGCATCAAAGACTTCGTAAATCGTCACGGGCTGCGATTTTCCTTTAACCTTCACGCGGTCAATAATCCGAATCAGATAATGGCTGCGATCTTGTAGTCTGAGATAGGTTTGCTCGGTAATTAAGAGTGCTGCGCCATAGACTTTGGTTAGCCCTTCAACGCGGGAGGCAAGATTGACCGCATCAGCAATCACTGTACCATCCATGCGGTTTTGCCCGCCGACTGTACCCAACATCAATGGACCTGTGTTTAGACCAATACCAATGGCGATGGGTTCATACTTCGCGCGCTTACGCCCTTCATTATAATCAGACAAGGTGTTGAGCATGGCAATTGCGCCTTGAACCGCATCATCAGCTGAAGTAGGGAACAGCGCCATGATGGCATCGCCAATATATTTATCAATAAAGCCGTGATAAGTGCTGATCATCGGCTCCATGCGGCTCAAATAGCCATTGATAAAACGGAAATTGTCTTTCGGAGTCATTTTTTCTGACAGGCTGGTAAAGCCACGAATATCGGTAAATAATACCGTCATTTCTTGTTCGACATGATCGCCCAATTCCACATCCAAAACACTGTTTTTACTCAAGAGTTGCAAGAACTCATGGGGGACAAAACGCCCATAGGCTTGGTTAATATTATAAAGCTGGATATGGACTTTAATACGGGTGAGCAATTCACTTTTAGAAATTGGTTTGGTCAAATAATCATTAGCGCCCGACTCTAAGCCTTCAACCAAATCCGTGACTTGGTTTTTCGCTGTCAGCAATAAAATCGGCATTTCATTTGGCATGTATAATTCGCGCACCCGCCGACAAACTTCATAGCCAGTCATTTTCGGCATCATCACATCGAGTAGGATTAAATCAGGGCGAAAGCCGTTGCTAATCGCCCCCCAGGCATCAACGCCATTGCTTGCCTCGGCGAGAATATAATTTTTATTTGCCAAGTGATTGCTTAATACTTGCAGGTTTACGGGTTCATCATCAACAATCAAAATGGTAAAACGTCCAGATTGGCGCAATTCATTTAATTCTTGGGCGGTAATATCTAAAGAGACGCTGGTGGCTTTGCGTTTTTTTGGTGCATTTTTTAATGCATCAATATCATTCGCGTGGGGTTTGCTAACCAATGGTTCTGCTAAAGTTTCTGCGGCTTGTTTTGCCGCCGGCAGCCAAAAACTAAAGACACTGCCCTTCCCAAGGTCAGATTCAATGCCAATATAACCTTTGTGTAATTCAATCAGTTGTCGACTAATACTTAAGCCCAAGCCTGTGCCACCATATTCGCGTGCTGTCGAACCATCAGCTTGTTTGAAGGATTCAAAAATACGGTTTTGTTTTTCTTTAGCAATACCAATACCGGTATCACTGACTTGAATTAAAACCCCTTCTTTTTTCCGCTCAGCCTTGATGTGAATTTGCCCTTTGGCGGTAAATTTGATGGCATTGCCGACTAAATTATGCAGAATTTGCTGGAGTCGATTTTCATCCGCTAATACGGCCGGTAAATCAGCATTGACTTGATTAATCAATTCAATCGGCTTGTTATCTAATAAAGGCTTACTAAAAGTTAAAACCACCTCAGCCATTTCTTTCAGTGCTACGGGTTTGAGTTGTAGTTGAATCGCTTTGTGGCGTAATTGGGAAAAATCGAGAATATCATTAACCAAGTTGGTCAAGCGTGTGCCGCTGGCAATGATCATTTGTAGATTATATGCAGTTTCCTCGGGCAATTCTCCGGTTGCACCATCGATTAAAGAGTCGGCAATACCAATAATGCCATTGAGTGGGGTGCGTAATTCATGAGAGGTATTGGCTAAAAACTCATTTTTGAGCTTATCCATTTCCTCTAAATCGGCATTTTTCTTTTCAAGATTTTTAAATGAATCTCGCAAAGCGGCTGCCATACGATTGAAGGACAGTGCCAAACTGCCCAATTCATCTTGACGCTTAGCTGGAACATTTTCAGCCCAATTACCCAGCGATAAACGTTCGGCAGCTTGCTCCAATTCTTTAATCGGATTAATTAACCAGCGGGCAGTGAGCACACCTACCAGTAAAGCCACTATCAACGCGACAATGCAGAGCAAAATCGTTGTGCGGGTATTGTCATTGATTCTAGCCATCACATCATTTTCAGGAATCACTACCACAATTAACCAGTCTAAACCCTGCTCATTATTGATGGGCATGACTTCGATTAGCTGATCTTCGCCTTGATATTCATAGCGAAGCTGTTCGCGGGTTTGGATATGTTTATAGTCAGAAAAATATTGCTGTAAATACATTGCTGTTTGTCGAATCAAAGGTTCTTGACTACCTTGGGCATTGAGACGTTGGCGTTTATCTTTACCTGTTTTCGGATCGTAATTGGTACGACTGGGTTGTTCTTTGGTTGAGCTGGCAATTAAGTCGCCGTTACGCTCGATAATAAAGGCCTCACCACGCTGACTAATATCGAGTTCAGCTAAAAATTGATTAATTTCACTAAGGCGTAAATTAATCGCTAATACCCCTTGTAGGACTTTTTCATTATTTTTATAGTGGTAAATTGGCTGTACAGGCGTGACTTGTAAGACATTGAGGTGCGCTGAGGGGTACACAGGCGACCAGGTCGCTTTGCCAGCCATTACTGCGCTTTGGTACCAAGGGCGTTGACGCGGATCATAGGCTTTGGTTTTTTCTTTTTGCCATTCTATTTGTTGCCCTTGATCGTCCAAACGATAAATATGCCGCTTGCCATCGGTGTCCAAATCACGAATTTTTGCCACTGTATGTTGTTCTAAATTTTGTACACCAATAAAACGCCCTTGAGCATCGCCATAAAATAAATAATCAATCGCCTGATCAACTTGAATTTGTTGCCAAAAATGTTGTTGTAATTGGGCAATATTATCCAAATCCAGTTCACCACTTTCGATCAACTTTTTATTAATTTTTTGAAATAGTTGTGGGGTACGAAAATACTCTTGGCTATGCTGAGCGATACGTGAGGTAACTTCGCTACGCAATTTACTGGCTAAATCATTCACGGCTTGTTTGCCATTTTCAAACGATAACCAACCAATGAGAGCAACGATAGCAATCATTTGAATCACAAAAGGGATGATTAAAATGGTGCGCAAAGAACGCCGACCAGCAAAGGCTTTTGTTTTTATTTGTGACTTAGAAGAGGTGGCAGTCATTTGATTGGCCTTAGACACATTAGAGATAATATCGGGTTTAGCTTGACTATAGACAGATTCCACTTAAACAAGTGACAAACGTCAGTTTTGTTCTGCAATAAACGTGCTGCCAAATTGTACCGTAATTGCTTGACCGCTGTACCAGTTTTTGGGTATAAATTCGAGCTTGATGGCAACTTGTCCTTGCTGGGTTTTAGGGTTAATTTCAGGATAAACCCGTTGAACCCAAGCCCGGGGCGCATTTTCTAGCGCTTGAATCTTAACCACTTGTCCGTATTGTAATTGTCTAAGCAATCTAGCATCAATATGTGCGACTAAACGCAATTCATCAAGGCTAAACACGCTTAAGACATGTTGATGTGCTGTTAGCCAATCACCCTCTTCCATTTGCTGCCAACTGATAATACCGCTGATAGGCGCAGAGACCATGCTGTCTTGTTCTTGTTGGCGCAAGGTTTCTAATTCTAGCTTGGCCAAGGCTAACGCGGTGGCATCGGTTTGTTTTTGTGCGTCACTGATAGCCTGTTGAGCTTGCAACTTCTGGGTTTGTCGATATTGGTAACGTTGTTGTTGCAGTTGTATTTTGGCTTTACGCAAATCCAGTTGGCGATAATTATTTTCAAGCTGAAACAACAACTCACCTTGCTCAACTTTATCACCTAAATGCCAAGGAAATTTTCGGGCATAGCCCTCGACAGGGCTATAAATTCTTAACTGACGTTCCGGTGACAAATGCGCTACATAGCTGCGTGTGAATAAGAACTCATCAGCAAAAACGCTGTGACCATAAAGTAAGCATAAGCTTAAATAACAGATACGACGCACTAAGCCAGTTTTTGTCACAATAGAGTGATTTTTCAACTGCTTAGTTGTATTTAGCCTTTGCGCCACATCAATCACATAAATGCGGTTAAGAACTCGGCACGTCAAATAGAGCAACTTTAGGCATTTTTGCCTGCGTGGCTAAAGCTGCGCGATACTGGCGTAAAAGTGTGGGATTAGCAGCCAAACTTTGATGCAGATTATCGACAGCATCAAACCAAAAACCAGCTTGAGCATACAGGGCATAATGGCGGCTTTGTGCTTGTTGTGCTAAAGCTTGTGCTAAAGTCTTTGGCATGACAATACGTTTTAAGGTACTGCTGGCAATCAAGTCAGCGGTGCGCTCTTCTAAGTCTGGCGAGATAAATACAAACCATTCGTACTCAATACCCGGCTCTAATGCCACACCGTGTTGAGCAAGGTCAATAGCGTGAAAACCTTTTTTGAATCCGCCTTCAGGTGCGGGAATTTCTAAAGCGATGATGGGTTCTGGCGCATGGGGTTTGTTTAAGGTGAAATTTAATTCAACGGGCCAGTCGCTAGAAATATAAAAATACAAACGGGGTGCTGCTTGGCTGGTCAAACCCGTATGTGGTGGCGCAAAAGGCGCAATCAATTCGGGTAAAGCAATCAAATCTTCATCGCCATGCCCACCTTCATCAGTTTTTGCGGCATCAACTGTGGCACCACGTGAAAGTCCGCGAGACAAACCACGGGATAAACCACGCGAAAGTCCGCGAGATAGGCCGCGGGATAAACCACGTGATAGGCCGCGAGAGAGTCCACGAGATAAACCTCGGGATAAACCGCGTGAAAGCCCGCGAGATAAGCCACGGGATAAACCGCGTGAGAGTCCACGAGATAGCCCTCTGGATAAGCCGCGTGAGAGTCCACGCGACAGACCCCTAGATAAACCGCGCGAGAGTCCGCGAGATAAGCCACGGGATAAACCGCGTGAGAGTCCACGAGATAGACCCCGGGACAAACCGCGTGAAAGCCCGCGAGATTGTCCCCCGCTTAAAATGCTGTCATCGACCAAGCCTGCTTCGCGCCTTCGAGGGATGGCATTTTTATCAAGGGGGCTGTATTCGAGTAATTCAATGGCATCATCAGCAGCAACACTGTTTTGTGTAAAGCCAATCAGATAAGCAAGCATCACCATGCTTATCAAAACTGTCCATTGCTCAGTCTGTGTTTGTTTGGCTATCGGATGATTCATGTCGCCACCTTATTGTTGTCGTCTAACCACATATTAGCGCAAACACAAAAAGATACAAAGTAAAATTTCTAAACGGCTTCTGCTGTCGGTTGACTTAAGGCAATTAGCTCTGTTAAAGCATGAACTATCGCTGCTTGACGCACGGCTTGTCTGTCACCTGCAAAATGACATTGTTCGGAATAAATACCCATTTCTTCTAAATGACTGGGGCAGCCCCAAGCAAAACAAACTGTGCCAACGGGTTTTTCTTTACTACCACCGCCAGGTCCTGCGATGCCGCTGATAGCCACACTTAACTGAGATTGACTGTGCATTAGTGCGCCTTTGGCCATAGATTCTGCTACAGCAAGACTCACTGCGCCTTGGTGTTCGATTAAGTTTGGCATCACGCCTAACATATCTTGCTTGGCCGCGTTGGAGTAGGTAACAAAGCCTCTATCAAACCAGGCGGAACTGCCGGCAACATCGGTAAGCGCTTGGGCTAAGCCGCCACCAGTGCAAGACTCAGCACAGCAAACATACCAGTTTTTTTGTTGCAATTGTTGCCCTAAGCGTTGTGCTAGGGTATATAAATCGTGTTCTTTATCCATATTTCACGCAAAAAAAAGGGGCATATACCAAAGTATATACCCCTAAAATCATATTATTATTATGATACTGTTTTGCTGATGCTTAGAATTTGTGCATCATACCAACCAAGAATACGTCTTGGTCGAATGCATCGGTGTCACTGTTGGTGTCACGATAACCAGCATAAGCTTGGGTACGTCCGCTGAAGTGATAACGAACACCTAAAGCATAACTCATAGCGTCGGTAGCATCGTCTTCACCGTCACGTTGAGCAACCCAACCGCCGAAGCTTACGTTGCCAGCTTTATAGTCTAAAGAACCGAATAAGTATTCAGCTTCACCGCCGCCCATAGCAGCAGTACCGATTTCGGTGTCTTCATATTGGATAGCAGCGGTTAAACCACCCATGGTCATTTTACCGCCAACTTTGAAGTTGTCAGCGTCGGTGGTGTCAGTGTTCATGTGAGATGCAGCTGCGAAGACTTCCCAGTTGCCACCTTTGTATTTCAAAGAACCCACATAGCTACCGTCAAGGCCAGTGCCTTCGTCAGTAATGGTTTGAACTTGAACCTCAACACCGCCTGCATTCAAACCAAGTTGAACTGCGTCAGGTGCATAGCTGCTGTGACCGAAAGCGCTGCCAGACATACCACCGCCACCGTTACGTGCTTGCAAGCCAGTGCCTTTCCATTTGTCATAACCTAAGCTAACGCTCTTATAAGAGCTTGAGTTACGACCGAAAGCGATGTGAGCATTGCTGCCTTTTAAACCGATATAACGTTCGCGATCACCTAAGCCTTCTGCTGAGAAAGAGCTGAAAGATTGGCTGATACGAGCGAAAGCTGTTAAACCACCGCCTAATTTTTCGTTGATGTCGAAACGTAAGGTGTTAGAACCACCGTTCATCAAAGCACCAGCGCTACCGCCATTTTGGGTAACACGATCGCCACCACCATTTTTAATACTACCGATTTCAGCTTGGAATACACCTGAAACTTTGATATCGGCTTGAGCTGCTACTGGCATAGCCATAGCTGCTGCAATTGAAAGAGCAAGAATTTTATTGTTCATCTGAATCTCCAAAGTAGCTTACAAGAAGTCTTTATGTTTAGCAGCGTTTTATGCCCTTCTTGTCAAGGGTATAAAACGTTTCAAAGTTTTTTTGTTTCATTGGATACAACTGTTGTTTTCGTGCCTTATTTTTATCGTATCCATTTGAAACTCGCTGCGAGTATCGCTACCCACACCATCAACACGGGGTTTAATATAGCCCACTACAGAAAAAAACGCAACACTTTTCTGCAAAAACACCACAAATTGAAAATTGTAGCTAAAATGATACAACTTTGTGTTTGTCACCTCAAAGATCCCGTTCGTCTGTTGTAAAATCAACAAAGACGCGATTTACAAACGAAAAAAGCGGAAGAGAATTGGGCGTGTTTATACAAGAACGGCGGGCTATCGCCGTAAATTGTTCACGGAAGTGTTTTACTTGGATAACGCCAGTTGTCACAACAAAGCAAGACTGAGCCAAACACTGAGATATAAACCAGCACTTACCTGTGAGCCTTATTGTTCTTGTAAGAGTGATAAGGCTTGTTTGAAACAAGAGGCAGCTTTGTTGTGTTCGCCCATACGGGTATAAAGTTCGGCCAAGTTTTGCCATGCCAAGGGTTTGGCACTGAGCTTGAGGCTATTTTCAAAATAATCTTGTGCCTTGTGCCAAAGTTGATTGCGAGCGGCCAATTGTCCTAGGGCAATGAGTAAATCTGGATCCTCTGAATGTTGTTTTAACCAGCCTGTTGCCTGTTCCAACTGCGCCTTAGCATCACCTTCTAGCTCACTATATAAATAGAGGTTGTCATGCTGCCAATGCTGATCCAAACTCTGGCGTAAATGCCGTTCTGCCTGTTGAAACTCACTTTGTTGTTGTAAAAACTTCACATACCAATGGCTGAGTTTAGGACTCAAACGCACGGGCTTAGGCAAGCCTTTCCACGTGTGCATGACTTCTTTTTTCGCCTCTTTACCTTCTTGTTCAGCTTGATGCATCAAGCGCTGCAATGCCGTTTGTTGCTCTAGTTGAGCTAAAGCATTTGGTGTGAGTGCTTTATATTTACGCAAAGCTGGTAAAAGCTGCCATAACGCATCCCAGTCTTGTTGGCGTTGATAAATTTGTGCCAGCCAATTGAGTAATAAAGGATGACCGAGGTGATCTTGGTATAAAGCTTGTAAATGTACCAAGGCAAAACTGTCTTGTCCTTGGGCAAGACGCAAACGCAGTTGGAACCATTGCAATAATTCTCGTTCCGACTTTTGGGTCAGTGCATAAGCGTTTTCCAAATAATCATCGCGTTGCCCTTCCAAGCCTTGTTGTTGGGCCGCATAAGCAGCGGCAAGCCAGTGCAATAACCCCGGCTTTTTCTTTATCAATGTGCGTTGTGCAGCCGCCCAGTCCTCGGCTAACAAATGCTCTACACCTTGTTGCAAACTGTGTTGTTGGAAATGAATCTGTTGCTGTTGCTGTTTTTGTCGTTGCCTAGCAGGTAGGTGAAAAAACCAGTGTACAAATTGACTGAGAAAATAAAACAGGAATAAAGCGAAAAAACTCAATAAGACAAAAATCGGCACACTGGTTTCGATTGACCAAACCCCACGACCGATAATGACATAGCCCGGATCGGCGTGTAACCATAAGGCGGGGATGATGCCGAGAAAAAAGAGAATAATCCCAACAATCACGCGCTTCATTGTGATAACTCCAATACTTTTGGTGGCAAGCTATTGTAATGTCCCAAGGCATTTAGGCGCTTAAATTGTTGTAAGCTATTGGCCAAATCCAAAGTTTCAGGGATTAAGCCGCGTGTTTGCCACTGACGTAAATCTTTTTGCAAAGCTTTAACGGCATTGTCACTTTGATCATAGTAGTCTGCAAGCCAGCTTAATAACATCGCAATCGCTGCCTTAAAACCCGCCTCATCCTTATAAAGAACCAATAAACGCGCACTGATTAGTTGCAATTTTAAGTTTTGTTGCACAAAAAAGCGTTGCTCAGGCGATAACACCGCTGCTTGGTGATTGGCGTTATAGCGTACCACTATCAAATGCTCGAATTTATCGGCAATATCAGATAAATAGTCTTGCCAAGTTTTTTCTATATTTTCAGCTTTTTTATTTTTTTGTTTTTCGGCTTCAACGACTTGCCGCACACCTTGAACCAAAGGCATGTTATCGGCATGGGTGGCATAATTGAGTAAACTCAAGGCAATACCATGAGTATCTGCCACGGGAACTGCTTGCAAGCGCTGTAAATCTTGAATAATGGCATGACGCAAGGGTAATAAATGTGGATCATCACTTTGACCTAAGCGTAAATGTGCGGTTTCTAAGGCTTTGATAGCACTTAAGACATCTTGCTCTAAATACAAACGTTGTTGTGCGACCCGTAATAAATAGCCTGTTTCAGCCAAAAAACCATCGGTTTTATCGCCTAAATGGCGTTGTTGCTGGTACAAATAACGATAATTTTGTACTAATTGTTGTTGCTGGTTTTGTAACGCCAATAGCGCCGCTTGCCAAGGGCTACTATCTTGCGCATCTACTTGAGCTTTAAGTAGATCTAACTGTTGTTGCCAATCATTGTCGGCTGTAGGCATTTGTTCGGTGTTTAATTGAGATTGTGGAATAGATGTTTGGCTGGGTTTTGATGGCGTATTATCAGACCATGGTTTACTTTGCCACAATAGATAAGCGGCAATAATTAAGATAAAAACAATCAACCAACGTAATAAACGAAATTTTTTGTGCGGTTTTTTACGTTTTAATGGTATGGTGCTTGATTCTGAGGTTTCAGCGGTATTTGCGGGGCTTTGCTCTGTGGTATCTGTTGCCTCGACAGGCTGTTCTGTCGTGGGATTGCCGCCATCCTTAGTCGTCATATATAAAGCCAATTGCTACAAAAGTTAAAAGTTGAAGCATAACACAAGCGGGTGTTACTTGACGGCGCTAGGTTTTAATTTTTTAGCATTCTTAAATTGAGGTACTCAGTGCGAGCACTGAGAAGTATCATTGCGGCACAATCATTCGCAAGTGGCGGCTAACAGCTAACCAAGCACCGCCCAAACCTAATAAAGTCCCTGCTAAGAGTAATAGTAAGGTTTCGTGAAAATTTAATATAATGATTTGATAATCACTGTAATAGAGGCTAACCAAATGTCTTGCAGGAGTTTGTAAAGCCCAAAAAGACAGTTGCAATAATAGCCAGGCAATCAAACCACCACTAAAACCATACCATAAGCCACTATATAAGAATGGGCGACGGATAAAGGCATCGGTTGCGCCAAATAATTTATTCACCTCAATTTCATCGCGACGGTTATAAATCGCTAAACGAATGGTGTTGCCAATAATTAACACAACAGCCAACGCCAACAAAGCTGCTAATATAGTAATGCCCCGCTGTACCATTGCCATGATGGCAAATAAGCGTTTGAGCCAACGCATATCAAATTGTGCAATTTCAACAGCGGCATCTTGTTTGAGTTCTTTGGCAAGACTTTGTGCTTGTGCAGGACTATTGCTGCGAGGTTGAATCACCAAAACCGCAGGCAGTGGATTCGCTTGCAAACTGGCGAGCACATCACTAAAACCTGATAATTGTTTATATTCATCTAAAGCTTGATTACGGCTAATAAGCCGCACTTGAGCAATATCTGGATGTAAGCGCAAACGGGCAGCAATTTGTTCGGTTTCTGCTGCTTGAATATCTGGTTTTAAAAATAAGGATAACTGTACCGAACCATCCCAGCCTTCACTGATATGGCGGGCATTTTCTAACAGAACATATAAACCCGCAGGTAAGGCAAGTGCAATACCAATCACAGCAGCGGTCATTAAACTGGGGAGAGGTGTGCGTATTAATTGCCCTAAGCTGCTTAACAGCACTTGTAAATGATGGCTTAACCACGCATGCGTTAAGTTTCGTTGTTGAAACTGTCCTGCCCCACGCCGTTGTCGAGGTCGCCCTCTATCTGCCGAACCATTTGGGCTTGGATATACCGCCATAATTACCGTTATCAATGTGATGCGAAGAAATAAAATCCTAAGTCTGGCGTATAGTTATAGCTGCTATTAATTTTTAATCTCGTTTTACCACAAGACTAAAACCCAAACACAAACCAATAAACTCAAACTCATAAACACGGCTGCTGAACCTAAGTCCTTAGCCCGCCCAGCTAAGACATGATACTCATCGCCAAATCGGTCCACCACATTTTCAAGCGCAGAATTGAGTAACTCGACAACTAAAACCAATAACACACTGGCAACTAATAGTGCACGTTCAAGACCATTATCACCTAAATATAAAGCTAGGGGCAACAATAGTACGGCTAAGATCAGTTCTTGTTGAAAAGCCGCTTCATGTTGCCAAGCGGCTTTAAATCCTTGTAGAGAATATTGCCCCGCTTTGATAATACGGCGTAAACCTTGTTTGGATTTGTAAGAAGAACTTGGTGTTGTACTCATAGGTTTTTATTTATATTTTGGGGATAATAACTGATGTTACGCAAAGGCTTCTTTTTTGCCCCAAAAGGCAAAAAAACCGCTATTGCTCCACGGCTAAACACCACTATGCAGGTGGAAAACCACAATATTGAGACAAAAACAGGCTTAGTGCGTAACATCAGATAATAAAATATACTCAGAAAACTTAAGCACACAGCCATTTTTGTAACCATGATTTTGTGGGTTTTTTCTGTGCCCAGCCCATACGGCCATTATGTGTGACATCAAAGTTTTCATAATCAACACTGTTTTTAACCATAATGTCGTAAACCATACGCATTTGAAAACTGTCTAATTCTTTATCTTTATAATCACCATGACTCACTTGCCAGTCAGGAATCATACGTAAATTAAAATCTAAATCATCGACCAATAACCAAGCCTCTGGTTTGAGCATTTTGGTCACTAATTGAAATGCCAAAGCATCTGGTTCCCATTCATGCGCACCATCTAATAAACAAAAATCATATTGTTCAAGCGCCTCTTCTGGGGTGTTGCTTAACACATCAGCCATATGCCAGTTATAGCCTAATTCATCGGCAACAACATTCAAATAATCTGCTTTCAAGCCCACATGTTGCATTAATACTTGTACATTCACCGGTTGATGTAAATAACGATCTATGGTGGTTAGCTGTCCTTCACCGAGTTCATCAAATGCCGCGGCAATTACACAGCTGGTTGCGCCAAAGCCTGTACCTAATTCAATACAGTTAGTGAGCTTTTTATCAATCACTAATTGGTAAATATCTCGCATAACCGCTTCTGGCAGTAGAAAGATATGCCCGCCCCAGCCTTCAGGTGGGGTATACGTATTGAGTCGCTCCAAAACGGTATCAATATTCATGTTTGTCTACCTAATCTAACTAAATATTTTAATGGTTTTACAATCAATCATGACTAAGATGAATTCTTGGTAAATGCTTTTAATCGTCTGAAAAGACCATTATTGACTGATGTTACATAAAGGCTTCTTTTTCTGCCTTAAGGGCAGAAAAAACCGCTTGCTGCACAGATAAGCTTCACTAAGCAGGTGGAAAATCACACTATTGTAATAAAAACCGGCTTAGTGCGTAACATCAGTTATTGATTGTGAAAGAAAAATAAAAAAACCAAATCAAGCAGCGGATAAAAAACCGCTACTTAACCTGGTTTAGACCTTTAACTAAGAAATAAACTTAGTTGACTACAATAGAGGTGGTCACCTCTTTACCAGTATTGGTGGTGACTGTCAGATAAGTTTGACCTGCACTAACGCCTGTTACATTACAAGTATTGAGTACATTGTTTGCAGAGCCGATACTTTGGTTAAAGGTGGCTGTCGCAACATTGCTATCAGCAATCACACAACTGTCATTGGCAATGTATTCAGGATCATTGCTGACATCAGTAGAAATAGAGATATTGGCATTGGCTGCAACATTGTACTCTGAAGCTAAAAAGCTATCAGGTAATACAAAAGAGAACAAAGTGACAATAAACGACATGCTATTGCTACCAGCTGCTTGCTGTTGATAAGCTGGGTAGAAAGTCAATGTACGCCCTTTAGTACCTAAGCCCATTGGAGCAACTACTTTACCAGAGCCAATACTGGTTGAAAAACCAGTGTCGACAGGCAAGTTAGAGCGATAAGTGGTAAAACCATTTGCCATCGCATCACCTAACTCAAAACGCTCCCAAACCTTGTTGTCATTAAAGTCAAAAGAACCTTGAGGTTTGATTTTTTGTAACCAAATTGCATTGCCTGCATCATCAACCCAGTTGGCTAATAATAAAATATCCATGGCACTTGAATTAACCAAGGTGCTATCTGGGGTAATATTTAAATTCAAACTTAAAATACTGTCTTCAAGTGGGAATTGAGCACCATCATCAGCATTGGTTAACAGATAAGGCAAGGCTTCATATTCATCGATGCGACCAGCTAATTGCATTTTAGTAGAACCAGCGAGAGTGCCTGCGGGCAAAATGAAAGCAGGGCGATCCATATTATTGCCACCTGCTGCTGGAGGGGGAGTTACCACAACTTGTTTAGCACTGAAATTTGCTGTGCATTGTTTGTTTGTGCTTAATGCAATAGCGACAACAGGGTCTGTACCTGAGCAATCACCTGACCAATTATCGAAAACACTGTCTTCTGCTGCCTGTGCAGTTAAAGTAAAGGCTTGGTCTTTTAAGGCTGTGGTTTCACAACTACTACCGCCACTACCGCAATTAATGCCTGAGCTACTGACAGAGCCGCTACCATTGATGCCAATGTTTAATTTAAGAACGGCATCATTAGCAAAGATTGCCGTACAGCCTTTAGCACTGGTCATCGCTACCGTTGTGGTAGTCGTCGTACCTGAACAATCGCCGCCCCAGTTGGAGAAGGTGAAACCATCATCTGGCGTTGCGGTTAAAGTCACAGCTGAGCCTTCATTAAATTTTGCAGTACAACTGGGCAGACCAACACCACAGTTAATATTTGAAGGTGAACTACTGACACTACCTGCACCCTCTGTAGCAATACTCAAAGAGTGAGTTGGGTTAACGGCAGTATTATTAATCCAAGCGTTATAAGCGGCTGTATCACTGACGGCTAATGAAATAGAAAGTTTGCCTAAAGCAAAATCAGAGGGAGCTGCCGCACCATGATAAATGGTCACAGCAACGGTTTTACCACCGTTAAGATTTGCTTCTTCAACACTTAAGATATCGCTATTATAAATGGTTTCACTCAGGCTTGAGTTCGCAGTGTGAAACGGAGGCGTTAACAGCGGAGCACTATTTGCGGAGCAATTATTAGGGTTAGAGATACAAATGGTTGCGGGATCATAATCAAAACGTGCAATCAATGGGCGACCGCCAGTAATACCACCAAAAACCCCTTGGGTAGAGACATTAATCGCAGAAACACCCGCTGGAACTCTGACAGGGACTTTGAGTGATTCGCCCGGACGCTGAATCACTGGAATAGCAATGGCGGCATTAACTAAAGCTTGAGACTGCGAACCATCATAGGCTGTAAAAAACGATTTATCAATTTCCTGAACATAAGTCCATTCTTCAGCCAGTACTTGAGGCACTAGCTGACTAAAGCATAGCGTCATTGCCCCCAATCGTATCAAGTTATTGATTGATTTCTTTAGATAAACAGGCACTATGTTCTCCTTGAAAAATTAAGATAACAAACCTTTACTCATTTTCATTAAACTTGGTGTTTGAGAAAATAATAGGTTAATTTAGGAGGGGACTTGTTAATAATTATTTCTGTCAAAAGATATCATCGAATATGATACAACGAAAATAATTAAAAACCATGTTGTCATATTTTAAAAAGCTAAAAAACAGCTATTCACACAAATATGCCCGTCCCCTTTAAGTCCGCTCCTTTTTATCACTTTTTATGACAATACGCAACTTTTAATAGTTGGCGTGAAATAGGTGTTCGATAAAAGGGATGGGTCTTTAAATTAAGCTCAAAAAGAACGAAGATTGCACGCATAAAAAAAGCCTACTTTCATAAGAAAGTAGGCTTTTTAAGCACTTTTAGAAACAATAAGGTATTGCTACCCTATTATTTCTTAAGCAATCTTAGTTATGTACCATTGGTACCATCAAAGATTGACTTGGAGCACCAGTGCTGGTGGTAATGAATTTGTGAACATTACCTAATGCAGGTGCGCCAGCGTAAGGGCAATTACGTACGTCACCAGCTACAGTATTAGCAGTGGTTTCAAATACAACATTGAACCAACCACGTTCGAATTCGCTAATCCAATTAGGAATGTAGTAGTTGGTTTCAACCAAGTTGATTACGTCAGGAATGACGATAGGTGCAGGAGATACAAATACACCACCAGTTGCCACTTTAGTGTTCTCGAAGTCATCATAAATGTTGACAGAGATAGGCATTACACCATTTGGAGCAAATGGTGAGGTGAAGTTACCAGTTGCAGGTGCAGGGAAACCAACATTACAAGGATCACGACCTTCGTGAGTGTAACGAGTTGGGAAGGTGGTTTGCAAGAAGGTCATGTTGTTGCCAGAGATGCTATACTCGCCGCTTTGGAGAGTAGTTGCTAAAGCAGCTTCAATTTCAACCAATTTGCTTGAACCTGGTAAGCCTAAGCCTGGGAATACGCCACCGAAAGGACGAACACCAAAACGATCACCGATAGAGCTTTCGAAAGCAACACTGTCATCATAAGCTGGGTTAGAGATAACTAAACCATCAAACATAGCCATGTTGGTGTTTAATTCGCTAACGTTATCGCTACCAACGATTACGAGACCGTCTGGAGTAACGAATGGGCTTGCAACCATGTCACCAACAGCGCCGTCTAACGCAGGAATTTGGTAAGACATACGGTCGCTACCATTGCTGATGGTTGCGGTACCAGTCAACTGAACCCAAGTAGGATCGGTTGAACGAATGTTAGGAGCAGCAGCAACAGCAAGTGTTGACAATGGCTCAGAACCAGTGATTGCGTTACGAACGTCTTGCTCACGGGTAGAACCATTGGTAGCGTTGTTAGCTAATGCCAAGGTCAAATCGTCAGCGCTGTTTTGAGCAACGTCATTACCGGTGGTAACTGGACGATGTAAACGACGTGGGAAGGTAGAGGTATCACCCATGGTACGAGGAGCATCAAAAATTTTCGCTAATTGAAACTTGCTCATAGGAGGTTGAATGATGATACGTTCTTGGTTACCAGCTGCGTTATAACCGATCGCAGAGTTTTGTACACCATAAGCACCGATAACTTCAACGTGACCCATGTCACAGCTATCACCAGCACCTAATTGTACAGGAGCCCATTCAGCTTCAAATTTTACTTTTGATGCAAAAGTTGCTTCAGCAGCAGCTAAAGAATCAACTTCACCAGAACCTGAAGGTACACCAGCTTTAACTGAGTCGTCAGTAGAGTAGACACCGGTTTTACCGTTGTCTAATACGCCTGCGTTAAAACGACATACGTCACCTGGGGTCATGTAGCAGATAAAGTCAAGACACTCAGAAGAGGCAACGCGTGAACGGAATACAACTTTTACTTTTACCGCAGTATCTGTGCGGGTATTGGTAATGGCAAATTCGGTGTCGTTAGTACGACCAACATTTTCAGGGTCGCCAGCCCAATACATAGGCGCTAAAAGTACCTGACCGGTACCTTCATCACTGAGGTGGATGGCGGATACATTACCACTGAGCAATGCTCCAGAAGCCATTGCCACAGCCATTGCTGAAGGCAATACTTTCTTTTTCAAAGTATAACTCATCATTATATTTACACTCCTTAGACAAAAATCAACACTGGATTACTACAGATTAGAATTCACTGCTATAACAGCGCGTAAGCATACAAAATTCAGTTACTTTCCACAAGTAGGCAGTCTTAAAATTTTGATAAAATTCTTAAGCGTTTTCTACTTGATTGAGTTGCTAACTGAAGCGGTACAGGCTTTGGCTTGTTGTCAATGTAGTCTTGAACCACACTGACCTTAATAGCACTTTAAGATCCCGTTTCCGTTTTAATTCTTTTCGTCGTCAAATCCAACTGGGCATAAGGTTAGCACATTCTAGGAACAAAGTACAACACTAAAACACAACAAAACCTCAAATATGTGGTAATGTTACAACAGTAGCTGCTAAACGCCCTAATTTATGAGCTTAGGCTCCATTTTTCCCACCTAACAAGCGTCACTTTTCAGTCCGGTTTTGGCGAAAATTGTTGTTCATCTACCACAGATAAAAAGCCTATCAACAGACTTGTTGTTTTCTGCTCAAAAACTGCCGTATCAGCCCACTATACTATTAAAGTATAGCCAAGGATTTATTGACCACGTAGAAAGAGTTTATCCAAATCGTTTAGCGACATCGCCGTCCAAGTCGGGCGACCGTGATTGCATTGGTTGCTACGCTCGGTGGCTTCCATATCCCGTAATAGGCTGTTCATTTCCAAACGATTGAGGCTTTGTCCTGCACGAACTGAGCCATGACAGGCCATTGTGGCAAGAATTTTGTCAATTTGCTCATTAACCCGTTCACTTTGTTGATATTCAGCTAAATCTGAGAGCACATCACGAAATAATTGCCCGGTATCTGCTTTGGCTAATAATTGCGGCACACGACTCAAACGCAATAAATTTGCACGGATTATTTCCACGCCAAAGCCCAGTTGTGCCAATAAAGGGCGTTGGGCTTTGGCGATATTTAACTCATTGCTGCTTAGTTCTAACTCAATGGGGACAAGCAAATGTTGTTCAATTTGTTTGCCTTTGGCTTGTTTGAGTTGTTCATAAGTAATACGTTCATGGGCGGCATGAATATCAACTAAAACCAGCCCTTGCGCATTTTCAGCTAAAATATAAATCTGTTTTAGCTGGGCTAAGGCATAGCCCAAAGGCGGGATCTCAGTCTTACTCTCGTATGTCGATTCATGTTCCAAAGGTAAATAGTTTGTTGCTGCTGGGGCGATACTAGAAGGAGATAATTGTTGATATAAATCCCGTGCATCTACAGGTCTTGATTGCTGGCTTTCGTTCACTTGCCAGTGATTTGTCGGGGCGGGTGTTGGATAGTTGACTGCACTTGCGAGCGTTTCTACTTGTGGTTTTTTTAGTGGCTCAGCTGCTGGAGCACTGGGTTTAGTCGCAGCCAGTACCTGAGTTAAACTTTTGAGTAAGAATTGATAAATATGTTGGCTTTGGGCAAAACGGACTTCATATTTACTCGGGTGAACATTAACATCTACTTGTCCAGCATCCATACGCAAGTGCAAGACATAAACCGCTTGCCGTCCGTGATAGAGCACATCTTGATAAGCGCCTTTTATCGCGTGGTTAATCAGTTTATCCCGCACCACGCGCCCATTGATAAAAAAGTATTGCATATCGGTTTGAGCACGAGAAAAGCTTGGCTGGCTGATCCAGCCACTTAAATGCAAACCATTATCATATTGATCAACGGCTAAATGTTGTTCACTAAAGCCCGTGCTACAAATATTGGCAATCCGGGCGAGTTGTGAGGTTTTATCAGCGGCAATTTCCCACGTTTCTACGGTTTTTTGCCCGCGCTTAAGCTGCACGCCAACATCAAAACGGCTGAGTAAAATACGTTGCAGCACGGTACGAATATGACCATATTCGGTTTTTTCGGTGCGCAAAAAGCGCCGACGGGCTGGGGTATTAAAGAATAAATCCCGCATTTCCACGGTTGTGCCCACTGGATGGGCTATGGGCTTGAGTTCTGGCTCGCTATCGCGTCCTGCTAAATACACTTGATAGCCGGTGTCATTGTCTTTGAAACGGGAACTTAAGCTTAATTTGGAGACAGCTCCAATACTGGCAAGCGCCTCGCCTCTAAAGCCCAAACTATGAATCTGACTCAAATCATCTAAACTGGCAATTTTACTGGTGGCATGACGGCTTAAAGCTAAACTCAGTTCTTCTGGGCGAATACCATGACCATTATCTCTGACCTTAAGGAGACCAATGCCACCTTGATGAATATCAATGTCAATTTGTGTTGCACCCGCATCTAAACTATTTTCAAGCAATTCCTTTAATACGGAAGCGGGGCGCTCAACGACTTCTCCAGCGGCAATTTGATTGGATAATTGGCTGGAGAGCAGCTTAATACTAGGCAATGTTGACATGAATACAGAGACTTAAGTAGCAGGGTTTTTTGCCAAAATAGATTCAACGGTATCGCTGCTATCTTGCTCACGCACTTCCGGTGGATAATGGTGAATGAGTTTACCATTGACCTCAGATCCAATCGTCATTTCCAGCAAGTTATAATAAACATCACCGGTGACATGCGCCTCAGGCGCGAGTTCCAAATGTTCCGTGGCATGAACATCACCGTGGACTTTACCATTAATTACCACATGAGGAACATGAATATCTCCCATGATTTCACCTTCAATACTGAGAATTAAGACCGCTTCGTGATCTTGTTCATCAGCGCAAATATCGCCTTTGAGCCGCCCATCAATATGTAAGCCACCTTTAAAGGTCAAATCGCCTTGGATTTCTGTTTGTTTGCCGATCAAGGAATCAATTTTCGTAATGCGTTTATTTTTCTTTTTACCCCACCACATAGTCATCCTCATTATGGTTTTTTAGGTACGAGACGATCGCCAAAAGGTGTCCGCACCCGGCGCATACCCTCAGGAATATCACTATCACCAATTAATTGTTTTTCAAAACGTTTTGCTAAGTCCGTACCACCTTTAGCTTGGGTGTTATTATTCGTTTTGTTTTTTGTATTACCCGCAGGACGTTTGGCTGCCACAGGCATAGCGCTGGGTTTGCCATAGACAAAGGCAACTTTTGCCTCGGTTTCACTCTCACAGCTTACGCCTTTGCTTTCGTTGTTTTTACGACATGGTGCAATTTTAGGATAAGCGATTTTCACCTCTCGATCATCAACATTAACATCGGTAATTTTATAGGCGGCAAACCCGGGGATTGGGCGCTTTTGCTTTGGTTTCCAAGTCACCAAACGTTCTTTACCATCAGGAAGTTTTAAGATTACCCGGTGTTTTCGGCCTAAATAACTGATGCCTTTGAGCATAAAGTCTTGCTGGGGTTTGAGCGCTTTGGGTTTTTTCGCCACTTTTGGTTTCGGCTTGGGTTTCTGTTTAACCACAGGTGTCGGCTTGGGTTTGACTTCGGTGCTCTCTGGTGGCTTGCCTCGGTCTTGATTAAATAAATCAAACACCTCTGCTTGGACGCTGACAGTTAAGCTCAAACAACTGAGTAGGATAAAAAAGCGGTATACAAACATATTAATGAGTTTTGGGGTTAGGTCGTGAGCGCGTAGGTTTAGGACTGCTGGCAACAGTGCTTGCGCCATGAATCAAATTAACGCTAGCCACTTCTTTTGACAAACAACTGAGTCCTTTACTGGCATTGTCTTGGCGACAAGGGGCATTTTTGGGATAAGCGATTTGTATTTCACGTTGCTCTACATCCACTGCAATCAGTTTATGACGCGGAAATCCCGGTATCGGGCGTTTTTGTTGTGGCTGCCATTCAAAAGCGCGTTGTTTACCATTGGGCATTTGTAAAATAACTCGATAAGCGCCACCCAAATAACTTAAGCCTTGCAGGGAAAAATCTTTTTGGGGTTTTAACTTCCCAGCTGGTTTGTCTTCATCTCTAGGAGGAGGTGGTGGAGGGGGAGGTGGCGGCGGTGGTGGCGGTACAGGCTTTTCCTGTACTTTCCCCCTATCTTTATCAAACAAGCTAAAGTCTTCTTTAGCCATCACCTCAACACCAAACAACAAGGGCAAAAGCCATAACATCTGCAAATATCTGATGTTACGTACTTGACTATATTTGTGCACAATACGTCTATTTTTTGCCTGCCTAGTTAAGTTTAGCCGTGAAGCAATGGTGGTTTTTTTGCCTTTTGGGGCAAAAAAGAAGCCTTTGCGTAACATCAGTAAACATCTCATGGGCGTAACCACCAACTTTGCAAAGCACGGTCTTGCGCACTACGGTAATACAAGGGATCGGTTTGTGGTCGTTCAAATTTATCCCAATAGACCACACGATGTACGGGCGTAAACCAATGCGGAATCAAATAATGACCGTGCAATAACACGCGGTCTAACGCATGTGTTAGCGTCAGCAATGCCTCTCGGTCAGGTACTTGTATTAATTGTTCTAATAAGGCATCGACCACCGGGTTTTTAATCCCAATGCTGTTTTGCGAGCCTTTTTCATCGGCACTGCGACTATGCCAAAGATTGAATTGTTCATTGCCTGGTGATAAGGATTGCGGGAAGCTATCGACAAGCATGTCATAATCAAAATTATCACTGCGACGCTTATATAAAGCGGTATCAACGGTGCGATAAGTCACGGCAATGCCGAGTTTTTTCAAGTTACGCGCAAACGGGGCAATCACACGCTCAAAGGCTTTTTGGGATAAAATCACTTCAAATTCAAAGCGCTCACCCTTGGCATTTTCCAACACTTGCTTGCCTTTGGGAACTGACCAGCCGGCTTGTTTTAACAAGCCTTTGGCTTGGCGTAAGTTTTGCCGTAGGCTGTGCGGTTTTGCGGTACTCACCGCTTGCCATTTCTCGGTTAAACTGCTGGCAGGGAAATCCTTTGGAAAGCGCGTTTGTAAGTCTTCGAGTATGGCTTTTTCCTTACCGCTAGGTAATCCTGTGGCAGCCAATTCGCTATTACTAAAAAAACTGTGGCAACGTTGATATTGCTCAAAGAACAAGTGCTTGTTTGTCCATTCAAAATCAAAGGCTAGATTCAGTGCCTGACGAACGCGCATATCTTGAAATAAGGGGCGGCGTATATTAAATACAAACGCTTGCATCCCTGCATTATTTTGATGCGATAGACTCGCCTTGAGAATTTTTTTACTATCGAACGCAGGACCGACTAAATCCCGTGCCCATTGTTTAGAGTTATAAATACCCATAACATCAAATTCACCCGCTTTCAGTGCTTCTAGGGTGATGGTGCTATCTTTATAATACTGATAACGGATTTTATTAAAATTGTATTGCCCTTTGCGAACATTGAGATCTTTTGCCCAATAGTCAGGATTACGGCGATAACTCACATTTTTACCTAAATCATAATCATCCAAGATATAAGGGCCACTGCCGATAGGCGTGTCATTGGTAAGCTTATCAAAGGCTTTATCGCCGACCCAATGCCGAGGAAAAATATTGATTTGTCCGGCAATCATAAACAGTTCGCGGTTTTTTTCTTTAAAATTAAAGCGCACGGTTAACGGGTCTAAGACTTCACAGCTTTTAATTCTGCCCCAATAAATCCGATATTGCGGGTGTGCCAATTCGCTGGTTAAGGTATCAAAAGAGAATTTCACATCTTCAGCGCTCACAGGTGTACCATCAGAAAAACGCGCTTTAGGGTTAAGTTTAAAAGTCACCGATAACTCATCCTCCGCTAAGGCAATATCTTCCGCAAGCAGCCCATAAGCAGTAAACGGCTCATCTTGGCTTTCGGTCATTAAGGTTTCAAACACCAAATTTAAGCCCGCAGCGCTGATGCCTTTTAATAGATAAGGATTTAAGCTATCAAAACCACCCAAGGCATAGAGCGTCAGTTCGCCACCTTTGGGGGCATTGAGATTAACATAATCAAAATGACTAAAGCCTGCGGGGTATTTGGGTTTGTTACCCAAAGCCACAGCATAATCGGCGCTGACATAGCTGGGTAATAAACACATCAGCCCGAGTATTAAATAGAATGGTCGATAAATTTTTAACATGAGACTACCTACAAAAAATAAGTACTTAGGTGTTACGCAAAGGCACAAAAAACCGCCATGGCTCCACGGCTAAATATCACTAGGGCGGTGGAAAACCCCCTTTTGTGGCAAAAATAAGCTTAGTGTGTAACATCAGGTGCTTAAGCTTATAGCAAAGTGCCATGAAATCAAGCCTAATATAGCTGTTTTTTAGTAATGCCTGATTATCCTCTAGTCAAACGCCACAAAACACGGCAAAATAGCCGGATGTTTTTTCGAGCGCTATTATTATCTTTATACCTATTATCGACGCTGAGTCACAGTGTTGTCGCCGCCCCGCGCGTGTTTGTTAAAGCCTTGTTTGATAAACAAGCTTTATTAGAAATTGATGGCAAACAACACATGCTTAAACGTGGACAAACCAAAGCAGGCGTGACCTTATTAAAAGCCGACAGTGAAAAAGCCGTGATCCGTTATGAGGGCAAAGTGCAGCCTTTATACTTAGACAATCGCACTAAAGCCCATCACAAAGCGGCAAAAAATAAACAAGCTGTGGTGATTTCGGCCGATCGTGGCGGTATGTATAGCAGCCACGGCTGGGTCAATGGTTTTCCCACCCGTTTTTTAATTGACACCGGCGCGAGCAGTGTGGCGATGAATCTCTCCCATGCTAAACATTTTGGTGTCAGCATTGATGGTGCGCGTACTGTGCCTGTGAGTACCGCTAATGGCACGGTTCACGCCTATGTGGTGACACTTGATAGTGTCCGAATTGGTCATATTACCCTCAAACGGGTCGAGGCTTTGGTACAAGCCAGTTATGACAATGATGAATTATTGCTCGGTATGAGCTTTTTAGGACGCTTAGATATGCGCCAAAGTAACCGACTCCTCAAACTTTATCAACCTTAGGGAATACCATGCGTTTTATCAAACACTGGATTTTATTCATTGCGCTTTTTTATAGTGCAATGGCTGCTGCCGTGGATAAAAACCCAACTGATTTAGGCACTGCCGAAGCCGATGCTCGTTTTTGGGACTTACTCGCTGAATTGCGTTGTGTGGTCTGCCAAAATCAGTCCTTAGCCGACTCAAATGCCTCTTTGGCACAAGATTTACGTGACGAGGTCAAAGAACTGTTTGTCTCGGGTAAAAGTGATGAAGAAATTAAAGCTTTTCTGGTCAAACGTTATGGTGACTTTGTTTTATACCGCCCAGCGATGGAAGAAAAAACCTATCCCCTATGGATAGGTCCTTATGTGTTGCTGATTTTAGCCCTCTTAGCATTGATGTATTTTCTGCGTCGCCACGGACAAGAAACCCGCACATCGGGTTCTCGCCTCAGTGAAGATGAACAAAAGCGCCTAGATGCCTTGCTTGCAGACGACGACAAAAAATAAAAGGATAACCTGATGACCACATTTTGGATTTTAGCCACTTTATTGACCTTGCTGGCATTGGCATTTGTGATGCCGAGTTTGCTACGCAAACAAAACCTTGAACCTATTGGCGAAGATGCACAGCGCAAAGCTAATATCAGCTTATATAAAGAACGCTTGAGTGAACTCGATAACGCAGCAGAAAAAGCGCAAACCGAACTGGAGCGCAATGCCTTAACTGAGCAAAAAAATGAATTACAACGGCGCTTATTACACGAGCTCGATCGCCCTGAGACCTTAAGCCAACGTCGCAGCCATCCTGTGGTTGTCTGGACGTTAGTGTTGCTTCTACCGGTTTTTGCGATTTTTTTGTATCAAGAAATTGGCTCACCACAAGCCTTTGAGCAACAAGCAGCACACGGCAATAGTGCTGGCAACATGGGCGGCTCTCAACGCACCGCACCGAGTATGGATGAAATGATCCTCAAACTGGAACAACGTCTTGCCGAAAAACCTGATGATGCTGAAGGCTGGATGATGCTGGGGCGGGCTTATCAAATGATGGACAAACAAGCAGAGGCCAGCAAAGCTTACAAAAAATCCATTGATAGGAATCCTTTAGCCGATGCTAATTTGTTAGTTGCCTATGCCGAATCACTTGCGCTCAGTCGTGATGCTGACTTGAGTGGTGAACCCTCTGAAATGTTGGCGCGTGCCTTAAAACTTGAACCTAAAAACGTCAATGCCCTATGGTTAAGCGGTGTTGCCGCCTACAAAGCTGAGGACTTCGACCAAGCGATTGTCTTATGGCGCAAAGCCCGGGACAATGCGCCTCCAGGCTCTGAGGAATACCAAACTTTGGCTGCACAAGTTGCAAAATTGGAAATGCGTTTAGGACAACATACACCAGCAGATGCAGTTGCCAACACCAATACTGCTGTTAGCCCAGTTACAGCGGCAACAACAGCAACGACTGACAACAATAGCGAGACCAAAGCGGTGCATGTATCGGTGAGCATTAGCCCAGAAATGCAAGCTAAAATGAACCCTGAACATACCTTATTTGTCTACGCACAAGCCTTGCAAGGGCCAAAAATGCCACTGGCTATCGTGCGCAAACAAGCTAAGGATTTGCCTGTACAAGTGAGCCTCGATAGCAGCATGGCAATGATGCCAACCATGTCCTTGGATAAATTTGATGAAGTGGTTTTACTCGCGCGCATCTCTGCCTCAGGACAAGCGATGCCAGAATCAGGTGATTTGATTGGACAAAGCCCGCCTGTACGCTGGAAAGAACTCGATGCGGTTGTTGAAGTGATCATTAACCAACAACGCTAATGTTTACCACCTTGCTGACATTCCCTGCCAATATTGCCAGCTTCTTGCTGGCATTGGTCTTGCTATATTGGTTGGTAGTTTTATTAGGCTTACTGGATATTGATGGTATTCCTGATTTTGGTGAAGGCGAGGGATTTTTAGGGATAGCGGGTGTGCCCGTTGCGATTTCGTTAACGCTATTCAGTTTTTATAGTTGGCTGCTATTAATGCTAGCAACCCATTATCTCATTATTCCATTAGATATTTTTAGCTTACAGCTGTTGCTTGGCATGATCGCCCTAGCTCTCGGCTTTGGGCTAGGATCATGGCTAACACTACGCACCTTAAAGCCGTGGCAAAAGCAACTTTCTGCACTAACAGGTGTCAGTGGAGGCGCTGTTGGAGGGCTTGCTTTACGTGGAAAAATCTGTATTATCACCACAACTCGTGTGGACAATAAATTTGGGCAAGCGAGTTATGATGACAAAGGCGCAGGTTTACTACTTAACGTACAGGCAGATGTACCGAATAACTTAAAAAAAGGCAGCCGCGCTTTAATTATAGATTACGATGAGGCACAAAACACCTATGAGGTCGTGCCTGATCCGACCATATCTGGGGGAGATATATGATATTGCAATTGCGTTTTTTATTCTTGATAGCTTGGGCGATGCTCAGTTTATCCTGCGCCTCATCAAACACCAACACCAAAGCCGCCGCCGCATTTTCACCGCACCAGATCCAAAACGCACCACAAAATCAAACCTCCCTTGCAAGCCCACAAATCGCCCTTAGTCACACAGCAAAACAAGTCCCTAAAGCTGTTGACGATAAATTAATTATTCCCCAAGGCTTATCTTTACAAGAAAGTGCCGGATTTCCTACGCAAATCAATGCAATTGTCAGCAGTAATGATTGCCGCAGCGTCGTTGAAGTCTTGCACGAACAAATCGAACACGAATTTCAAATTCAACTGCGCAGTGATGAAAACCATCCCCAACACAGCGCTTGTGCACAACAACATATTATTCCTCTGCCATTGATGGGTTTAAAAGCTGGTGCTTATACGGTTAAAATTAACGGATTAGAAAAAACCTTTGAATTGTATCAAGAACAAATTGCAGCCCCGCCTCAATTGCACGGTTAGAAAAAACGCTTAAGACAGCTTGCTAAAAAAGAGAACACATACCCCATATCAAGATTAAATTCGGACAAGTTTATGGTAAGTAGTTATTATCTAAGCTGTGGATTTATATTTGTTTTTTTCTAATTTATTAAAGCCTGATGCGATGCACTAAGTCAGTTTCTATCACAATAGCGTGATTTTCCAGCTGCCTAGTGATATTTAGCCTTTGCGTAACATCAGTTAAAATGATAAAGGATGACAGCCCCTTTTTGGCTCAGATCGCATATAATATCGTTAATGGATAAATTTATACAATCTGAGCTGAAGTTGAATGCAGTTCCTTAGCGATTTAAGTCACTTTCATTGTTTCACTATCATGTCGCCACTTTAATAAAAATATTGGCGCGGTGTTCTATGTACTGAGGATTTTTCAACTTAGCCTACAGATGTTAAAAAAGGTTAGTTGTATCATGATCGACAGTGACGGTTTTCGTCCCAATGTGGGCATTATTCTCAGCAATGAGCAAGGCAAGGTGCTTTGGGCTAAACGTATCGGGCAAAATGCTTGGCAATTTCCTCAAGGCGGTATTCAAGCTCATGAAACCCCCGAACAGGCTTTATTTCGAGAGTTAGATGAGGAAGTCGGGCTTAAGCCTGAACATGTGGAAGTGATTGGTTGCACCCAGCGTTGGTTGTATTATCAATTGCCACATTATTTAATCCGTAAACACAAAAAACCTGTCTGTATTGGACAAAAACAACGTTGGTTTATGCTGCGCTTGATCAGTGATGAAAATAAACTTTGTTTAGACCACGGGCACACTCCTGAATTTGACAGTTGGCGCTGGGTCAATTATTGGTATCCTTTGCGTGAAGTGGTGTTTTTTAAACGCCAAGTTTATCGCGAAGCCCTGCAAGAACTCTCGCCTTTACTGGAACAACATAACAAACCACCTAGACGACGTTTACGCCGCTCACCTTATTGTCGTATTGCCCAGCGCTGATGCCCGAATTACCTGAAGTCGAAACCACCCGTCGTGGTATTTTTCCGCATGTGCAAGGGCAAAATATTGCACAAGTTGTCGTGCGTGAATCACGTTTGCGTTGGGCTGTGCCTGCTGATTTAAACCAACAGCTTGAAGGCAGGCGTATCACTGATGTGCTACGTCGAGGTAAATATCTTATCTTGCCATGTGAACGCGAAGCTGATGTCCGTTTTTTAATTATCCATCTGGGTATGTCAGGCAATTTGCGTTTAGTGGATAAAAGTATTGCACTAAAAAAACACGATCATATTGATTGGGTTTTAGACAATGGTTTAATTTTGCGTTATCACGACCCTAGACGTTTTGGCGCGGTTTTATCCACATATGACTGGCAACAACACGAATTAATCACCCGATTGGGCGTAGAGCCATTAAGTACAGACTTTGATGCTGCCTATTTATATCAGCGCGCGCAGAATAAACGCCAAGCGGTGAAAAATTTTCTCATGGATAGTCATCAAGTTGTTGGTGTAGGGAATATCTATGCCAGTGAAAGTCTATTTCAAGCCAAAATTCACCCAGCACAAGCGGCAGGTACGGTATCTGAGGCCGCGTACCAGCGTTTGGTCACTGCTGTCGTGGCGGTATTACAAGCCGCGATTGAACAAGGTGGCACGAGTTTGCGTGATTTTCGCCAAAGCGATGGTAAGCCGGGGTATTTTAAACAGTCTTTACAGGTCTATGGTCGTGCTGGCGAACCTTGCCTTATTTGCAAGCAAAGTGTAGAGCAAATACGTCTTGGGCAACGGGGCAGTTATTTTTGCCCTCAATGCCAAGCCATGCGCTAAGCTTATTTGTCTATGCGCTTTCTCCTTTCTTTAGTCCTATTTTTCAGCTTTTCTAGCATAGCATTAAGTGATACGCCCAGACAGCTGCGCGTTGCTATCAGTGATTTTAGCCCCTTTGTGATTTTATCCGAGGGACAAGCACCACGCGGGTTTTCGATTGATTTATGGCATTTACTCGCCGAGCAAGCCCAATTGGAATTTGAATTTAAAATTTATGAAGGCGTGCAAACTAAGCTCGATGCCTTAGCAAATGGGGAAGTGGATTTAGCCATCGGTGGCATTAGCCAAACGGCTAAACGCGAAAAAACTTTTGATTTTTCCCACCCGAGTTATTACAGCGGTTTGGATATTTTGTTGCTGGAACAAACTCAGGTTAGCTTATTTAGTGTGTTAAAAAGCGTGTTTGCTGGCGGCAGTCAGTTTTTGTTTAAAGGTTTGCTGCTGAGTGTGGTGATTTTGATCATCGTCTCTGGGCATATTATTTGGTTTGCTGAAAAAGGCAAAGACAGCTTTAGCGATAATTATTTCCAAGGTGTAGGGCAAGGCATTTATTGGGTCATTGTCACCGCTAGCACCGTTGGCTATGGGGATTTTTCACCTGCCAAACCCTTTGGGCGTTTTGTCACCATTATTATTATTATTTTCTCCTTGCCTTTATTTGGTATTTTCATTTCTGAACTTTCCTCAAGCTTGACGACCATGAAACTACATGGGCATGTTCAAAGCCCTACGGATTTATTTAAACAACAAGTAGGCGTAGTCATCAATACCACCAGCGAAGACAGCGCCAACAAACGCCATTTACAAACACAAACCTATCCTAATTTAGTTTCGGCGGCACAAGCTTTAAAAGGGCATGAAATCGACGCGATAATTTATGATGCTCCCCATCTACATTATTTTGTCCACCATCATCCTAGCGCCGAGGGCTTGCGAATTGTGGGCAATCGTTTTGATTATCAGATTTTGGCATTTGCAAGTCTAAATCAAAACCCTATTATGGAAACAATTAATCAGGCTCTGCTGTCGGTGAAAGAATCAGGGCGTTATGACGAACTTAGAAAAGTATGGTTTAGCCAATGAGACAATTATTAATTGCATTCAGCGTTTACCTCATCACCTTGTCGGTTGGGGCAATCGAAGCCAGTTTGGACAGCTTACAAATTAATCAAGATGAAACCGTAACATTAACTGTCCGTCTAAGTGGCGAGCAGCAAAAACAAGAACCCGATTTGAGTGTATTAGAAAAAGATTTTGAGATATTAAACCGCTCACAACGCAGTCAATTACAAATCATTAACGGTGAGAAAACAGCGCATATGGACTGGATTATCAGTCTCGCACCCAAACGTACAGGACAATTAAGCATACCGCCGATTCGCGCAGGCAAACAACAAAGCCAGCCTTTGATTTTAAAAGTGCGCACTGCCAAAGAACAACAGGCAGCGGGGGAAAGCCCAGATTTATTTTTAAGCCTAGAAACGGATAAACCTAGTGTTTATGTGCAAGCGCAACTGAATTTAACCCTGCGCTTGCATTATAAAACCCGTTTACAAAGCGGGCAGTTAAGTGACCCTAGCCCCAAAAATGCACAAGTGGTGCGTTTGGGGGAAGATAAACAAACCGTGGCAGAACTCAACGGTGAGCGCTATCAGGTTTTAGAGCGTCAATATGCCATTTTCCCTGAGACCAGTGGTGAATTAGTTATCCCCGCCTTATTATTTGAAGGACAAGTACAAAACAACGAAAAGCGGCAACGCAATCGCTTGAATGATTTTGGTTTTTTTGGCTTTAGTGACAACCTCAAAACTGTGCGGGTGCGGAGTAAATCTTTACAAATTACCGTCAAACCACAGCCAGCTGCCTTTAAGGGTAAATATTGGTTGCCAGCAAAAAATCTTAAACTTTTTAGCCAATGGCAGCCGCAAAACCCTGTTTTTAAGGTTGGCGAACCGATCACCCGTAATTTAACCTTACAAGCTCAAGGCTTGCGCAGTGAACAACTACCCGCCTTAAGCCTAGAGCCAATTGATGGCTTAAGTTTTTATCCTGATAAAGCCCAACAGCATAATCAGTTGCAAAAAAATACCCTGATTGGTTTGCGCGGCGAAAAAATCGCCTTGCGCCCGGCTCAAGCGGGTACTTATACGCTACCTGAAATGATTATTCCCTGGTGGGATACTCAAACCGATACACAACGTTATACAAAACTACCCGCCGAAACCATTGAAGTTCAAGTGGCAGAACTCAGCCCAGAGGCCGCTGCTGATCCTGCCCCTGTGCTTAGCACGCCTAAAACCCTACCGGCTGCACCTAAGCTCTCTGATGTCGCACTTGTGCAAACAGATACTAGCAATACTTGGTTTATCATCAGCCTCTTATGTGCTTTAGGTTGGTTAGTAACGGCTTTGTTATGGTGGCGGCAAAGCCATAAACAATCTCATCGTTTGCTCATGCCTGTCACTGAGAAACCGCAACAAAACTTATATTTAAGCCGTCAAGCAATTAAACAAGCCTGCCAGACACAAGATGCACAAATGTTGGCACAACAATTATTGCTTTGGGGCAAGACTTTCTGTGACAAACCACCAAACAATCTGCAACAATTAGCCCAATGCCTAAATCACAAAGAGTTTGAGCAGCAAATACAAAACTTACAGCAATACTTATATGCGGCTGATGATGCTAATTGGTCGGGGCAGGTATTTTGGCAAACTTTCAAACCTTTGAGCAAAGCGTCGCCAAAAACACAGACCCCAACACTCAAAACAGAAACATTGGCAACTTTGTACCCTTCCACATAAAAAAAGCCCTGCTATGTTTCACATAGCAGGGCTTTTGATAGCTAAAAATTCAAGGCGCTAAAGCGCCCTAATTTTATAAGCTATAGTACATCGCAAATTCAACTGGATGGGTGGTCATACGCAAGCGCGTGACTTCTTCCATTTTTAATTCGATGTAAGCATCAATCAAATCATCAGTGAATACGCCGCCAGCGGTTAAGAAAGTGCGATCTTGATCCAAAGCTTCTAAAGCTTGATCTAATGAATGACAAACGGTAGGAATGTTTTTGCCTTCCTCTGGGGGTAAGTCATACAAGTTTTTGTCCATGGCTTCACCTGGATCAATCTTGTTTTGAATCCCGTCAAGACCTGCCATCATCATAGAACTAAACGCCAAATAAGGGTTCGCAGTCGAATCAGGATAACGCAATTCGATACGACGACCTTTAGGATTAGGGATATGAGGAATACGGATAGAGGCAGAACGGTTACGTGCTGAGTATGCGAGCATCACAGGCGCTTCAAAACCGGGAACCAAACGCTTATAGCTATTGGTACTGGCGTTGGCAAATGCATTGAGAGCACGAGAGTGTTTTAAGATACCACCGATGTAGTACAAGGCTTCTTGAGATAAACCGCCATAGAGGTCACCTGAGAAGATGTTGTTGCCATCTTTAGATAAAGATTGGTGAACGTGCATACCACTACCATTGTCACCAACGATAGGTTTAGGCATGAAAGTCGCGGTTTTGCCATAGCCGTGGGCTACGTTCATAATCGCATACTTAAGTAATAAGACTTCGTCAGCTTTTTCAACTAAAGTGTTAAAGTCCACACCGATTTCGCACTGACCAGCCGTTGCAACTTCGTGATGATGTACTTCAGTTTTCAGACCCATGTCTTCGATGGTTTGACACATCGCACCACGTAAGTCATGTAAAGAGTCAACTGGAGGCACTGGGAAGTAACCACCTTTAACACCAGGGCGATGACCTGTGTTGCCATCGGTGTACGATTTAGCCGCGTTCCATTCGGCTTCTTCAGAGTCAACAGAGTAGTGTACACCACTCATGTCAGCGCCCCAACGCACGTCATCAAAGACGAAGAATTCATTTTCAGGGCCGAAATAGGCGGTATCTGCGATACCGGTCGATTTCATGTAGGCTTCAGCACGTCTAGCGACAGAACGTGGGTCACGTTCGTAACCTTGCATAGTCGTCGGTTCAACCACGTCACAACGCAAGTTTAAGGTCGCTTCTTCAGTGAAAGGGTCCATGACAGCGGTGCTAGGGTCAGGCATGAGGATCATGTCTGATTCACTGATGCCTTTCCAACCGGCGATGGAAGAGCCATCAAACATTTTACCTTCTTCGAACAAATCTTCATCTGCCATGTGAGCGGGCATGGTCACATGTTGTTCTTTCCCGATGGTATCGACAAAACGTAAGTCCACAAATTGAACATCGTTTTCTTTCATCATGCTCAGCACTTTATCGCTAGACATAGATTTTTGACTCCTTCAATTAAGACGACCAAACGCAATCAAGCCATTAAGGCTTAAGACATTCGGTCAAACTAAGCTTAGCAAGCGTTACTTGCTTGATAAACACAAGGGTTTATCGTGCATCATATGCGCCTGCATAACGCAGTAAACATGCCATTTTAACACTAGCCCCTAAGTAATCAAAATAAAAGCATTTTTTATTCTAGTAAAATTCAAATAATATCTATCTGCACTAAAATAGTGCTTTTTAGATAGGTAAATGCACAAAAACAGTGCAAATATTTATTTGCCGTAGTACCAGCGTGCTAAGGTTTTTTCATCCAAACCCAACCACCATAAAAACCGATATAACCACATCAATAAGACTGTTTTAACAAGCCCCTGTTGTTGCCAACGCCTAGCACTAGTTTTAACGCTTGCCGATAAACACAAAGCCCGCCCTTGCGCCTTTAATAAACGGCTGATAGCCAAATCTTCCATCAAAGGCAATGGTGGAAAACCACCGATTTCAAAATATAATTGGCGGCGAACAAATAAGGTTTGATCGCCTGTAACCATTCCCGTCAAACAAGAACGCCAATTCATCATGTGCGCAATCATCTTTAAACGCCAATCCTCGCCTTGCAAGCGGACACGAAACCTTCCCCAATGTTTAGATGAGGCATTTAGCTGCTGTTTTAATATAGCATCGGCATCTTGGGGTAATTCAGTATCAATGTGCAAAAACAATAAAACTTGCCCTTGCGCCACCAAAGCGCCACTGTGTAATTGTTTGCCACGACCTTTAGGGCTTTTAACGACCTTATCTGCCCATGCTTGCGCCTCAGTAAAACTATTATCCTCACTATGGCCATCAACAACGATTAATTCATGCCCTGCCTGCCGATATATTTGCAAACGCGATAAGGCTAAGGGTATCAGAGCGGCTTCATTGTAAACCGGGATAATAATTGATAAAAAAGGTCTATTCATAATGATAAAAAAGAAGCTTTTGCGTAACATCCGTTAAAAGAAAGCTTAGTGAAGGCTTAAAGTCCATCTGAGTACTCCACTTTATTGGATATCAACTGAATTAACTCATATATCGTATGTGTTTTCTCAGCCTCCACATCACTTATCTTAATGTGAAAATGCGCCTCGATTGCCAACACCAGTTCAACATCCGCCATTGAATCAAAATCATAGAAAAAGCTAAGATTTTTGGAAAAATCATCTTCAGCTTGAAGGCGCGACATATCGACATCAAATTGTTTTTCAAGGATTTCTCGAACACCTATAACGATTTCTTCGGCAATACCTAGCTTCATAAAGTAGCGCTGATAAAATGCTGCTGGCGTAAGAGACTCACGTCCCGAAAATGTTTCTAGTATTTTCCTGACCTTCACAGATGATTCCCGGCGAATAAACCAAACGATGGAAATTACCAAAATAATAGTGCTAAGTATTAAAAATAAGAGGCTCATTTACCATCACCCTTTGTAAAAAACCTATTCTATCCGTGCTTGTTGAACCTGCATACACAGTATTGGAAAAAATTGTAAAAAGGCTTGGTCAAACAGGGTATATTGTCGCTCTAGCTCTTCAATAGCGCTACTTAAGGGATTATCGCGTTTTATCCGTGTGCTGATGCGCTGAAATGCGGTGTCGATGCCTTGCAAATCAGCGTAACTGCCCAGCACATCGGTGCGGATAATATTACTTAATGCCGTTTGCATACGAGTAGGCATCAGCGCTTGTTGCTGGGCTAATAAAGCATAACTGTGCTGAATAAACTCAGCCCGCGGCATGTGGTGATAGCGTTGCCAGTGTTTGCTTAAAAAATAATCAAAACTCACGTCGATGATAATCCCCGCAAAGCGCCTATACTTAGGCTGAATCTGGGTTTTGAGCTGCAAAACCGCCGGATCTTGGTCAGTGACTTGATCAACCAAGCGATGATTTGCCATCCCAGCGGCAAACTGCGGATGCGGGCAAGTTTTGCTAAAATCCGGCAGCAAATTCCCCAACATTGATGCAGGCGTGGCTTGGGCGAAAAATACATGAGCGAGATAATTCATATGACTCCAAAAAAACACCTTCAATTATTAGTTTACAGTTTTGTGACATGGCTTAGCTTTTACCTGATAGGCTTACCTGAATATTACCAGCAATGGTATCTTTGGGCTAAATTGGCAATTCTCCCGTTAGTAACTGCAATTTATTTTCCTGTGACACGCTACACATTAGAGAAATATTGGAGTAATGGCAGGCATATCATGAACGCTTGTTGGCTGGCGTTTTATCTGACGTTGCCGCTGTTTATCTATAATTATTTATTGCTGGCGTTATACAAAGATTTGGGGATTCAATTTGTTGTGCCTTATTGGTATTTAACTTTTTTCTATTTCTTATTTTGGATTCAGTTTCCCTACATTGGCTGGCGGATGGAACGTGAAAATAAGCTAAACCATTCGTAAATGGGATTGAGGCTGGCGAAACCCTATATTTCCACAGTTTTAGGGCTGGGTTGTGTTAGGTTTCCTTCGCCAGCCTAACCTACGGGCTGTAGTATATTTTAGAGTGAAATTTTTTGGTTGAAACATGGATAAATTAGCTTTTTTGAAATCCCTAAACGAAAAAGGAGTTGTCTTTTACACTTCTTATACAACAAGGTGTGGAGCTGGAATGACATATCTATCTCCTGAACTTGCGGAATATGAAACAAACCCAGATTCAGCAATAGCTAAAAGCCTTGGAGTTTCCCTAAGAGCATATTTGCTTTGGAAAGAAGAGGAATTTTCAGTTAGGTGTAGTGCTTTAACGGCAAAAAATAAAAGATGTAAAAATATTGTTACAGGCGGTAGAAATGTCACCCCAAATATATGGGAGAAGATGACAGGACAATATTGTGAAACCCATGAAAACGGCAATAAGGCATAACTTGTCGTTCAAGGTCGATCACCCACCGTCGGGCTTTTGCGGTTTAATTTTAGGTCTGTGGCGACGGATATTGGCTTAGCTCAGGTGTTAGTGTTAATAGAGTTTCAAACAAGGTAATGTGTTTCATGTCTAGTGAAGATAATGTTCAAGAAGATGACTTAGTCTGGGGGGATCTGGAAAAGAACCTACTTGATCGCATCATCAATGATAAAGAAGACGACGGAAAAAAACATCTATCTAATCTATTTGCCACAACTGATGTAATCAACGACGAAAGCCTGTCTAAAAATACTCGAAAAATTGTGAGTTTATTAAAGGATGTCACATCAATGATGCTGATACCTACAAGTTTGAATGAGCCATATCAACCTATTATGCGTTTTGCTGATGGAAGGCGAACAGCATTACCTATTGATTTCACTCCGAACGATTTAGACGTTCTTTCAAGAGTATTTGAGGAAATTTTGTATATACCATTGTTAGCTAGAATTGGAGATGTATTATGGATTTGCAACCGACCTAAGAATCCAGATCACGCAAGAAGAGCTATAGACTGTTATATAGCGGGTGGCATAGATTCTGAATCATGGCAACTTGAAGGAAAAAATGAGTTTCACCGAGCATATCAACTGGCTCGTTTACTTAAAGACCAAAAGCGAATTTCGACAATAGAAAGTCAATTAAAGACTGCCTTACTTTCGAAAAAGGAAGATTTAGAAAGTATAAAACTCTCTATCGCACACCTTATTGATGAGTTAGATATATTGGAAGATGATTGCTTAGAAATTGCATCAAACCTTGAAAATTATGGTGAAAAGAAGTTGGCTGAGGATAAGCCAGATTCCGCGGTTCAATTTTTCGAATTGGCCTCGAAAAAATACTTACAGAAAACAGACGAAGAAAAATACATTCTAATGCTTGTAAAAGTAGCTGAGTGCTATTCACTAGATGCTGAGATTAAATTTGATTCTGGTAAAGGGGGGAAATTAATTTCAAGCTCGTTATTTGAAACGGCCATTCACGCATATAGAAGGATTCCTACAAAACATAGGGATAAGTATTCTGTGGAAGGAAAGATCGCTGCACTTAGAATCAAATTAAACGAGGCTGGCAGATGCACTTTGGATGAAATGGGTGTAATAAAAACTCCGTTTGGAGAAAACGACGAAATTATTATTAGGCTTTCAGAAGAGCACGTTGCAGGAAAAGTATTAAAAATTGAAGCATTAATTTTCTTCTCGGGCGTATGTACAACGCCAAACTATAAGGAAATGAGAGAGAGGGAAAAGGAGAGTATGAGTAAATACTTCCTTAGTTCTTTATTTTCTTCTTCTCAATACTCGAGTGATGGCAGAGTCATTGCGAAAACACCTGCTGTAGGAATTGATAGTGATGAGGCTAGCTACGAAGCGGCTTTAAAAGACAAGATGATTAGATCATTTAACCATGAAGTCGATATCAACGTCCGCTTGGTAATTCTACCTGCCCTAGATAAAATACTCGAAGAGCACACAGTGGATACCCATTTTATCTTTGAGTTGTGTGACCGTAGTCCGATTGTTCCTAAAGAAAATATTAATTTGATTGCTAGAGCTATATGGCTAGGTTTTGAGTATGATTTCTCTACTGCCATTCATTTAGTAGCCCCCCAAATTGAAAAGATAGTAAGGGGGCTAATTAAAGATCAAGGTGGTCATACGACTACCATTGATAGCGATGGAATAGAGCATGAAAATGGGTTGAGTACACTTCTGAAGATGACAGAAGCAAAGGCCGCGTTAGGTGATGATGTGGTATTTGAACTAAAGGCGGTATTTTCTGAGTCTGTAGGGCCAAATTTAAGAAATGAAGTTGCACATGGTCTAATGACTGATGAAATGGCATATTCAGTAACGCCTGTGTATGCCTGGTGGATTCTTGTAAGAATGGTAGTAAACTCAATACATAGATACCATCTTTCAAATCAAGATAAATCCAACTAATGCGCTAAAAGTGCGGGCTAAATTTCATTATTATCGCCCCTTTTTTCAACAGCTGAATTTCAAAACTCTTACCAATCGGCATAGGCAAAGGTTTTTGCAGGTGGATGTGCCCCATCACCAGCTCGGCAGTTTTATTCAGCAGCCTGTACGCAGCTTTCCTGCCTTGCGATATAAAAAAACAACCTTATCTTGCTAATATCCATTCCAAACTTACGAGCAGAGTACAACGCATGTCGGAACTGATTCAAGCTATTGAAGACTATCATATTGAAACCGAGCCTTATTATCAGCCTTGTGGTGATGAAATTGAAATCTTTGAAGCCGCTTACCATAACCAGTTACCAGTGTTATTAAAAGGCCCGACCGGCTGCGGTAAAACCCGTTTTATGGAATACATGGCTTGGCGGCTTAAGCGGCCTTTGATTACCGTCTCTTGTCATGATGATTTGACTGCCTCGGATTTGGTTGGGCGTTATTTGATTACGGGCGGCGAGACGAAATGGATTGATGGCCCGCTTGCCCGTGCGGTGCAGCATGGGGCGATTTGTTATCTGGATGAAATTGTCGAGGCGCGCAAGGATACCATGGTGGTGATTCATCCTTTGGCCGATGATAGACGGGTATTGCCGATGGAAAAACGCGGGCAGTTACTCAGCGCCGCCGCCGAATTTGGGCTTTCTATTTCTTATAACCCCGGTTATCAAAGCGTGCTGAAAGAATTAAAACAAAGCACCCGCCAGCGTTTTGTTGCTTTGGAATTTGATTATCCCAGCGCTGAATTAGAGCAGCAAATTGTTGCTAAAGAAACCGGGATTGATGCGACGATGGCGACGCGCTTGGTTAAATTTGCCCATATGACCCGTAACCTCAAAGGCAGCGGCTTGGAAGAAGGCGCAAGCACGCGCTTATTGGTTCATGCCGCCAAGCTGATTCGCACCGGGATTAAACCGATTTCAGCGACCCAGAGCGCGATTGCGCAAGCGCTGACCGATGATGCCGAAATGTTGCTGGCGATTCAGGAGTTATCTACGTCTTTGTTTGATTGAAGCGCGTGATTTTCCGGTAGCAAATCCTGTAAAAAATCCCGGTAAAAATACACCCAGACCAGCAGGGGGCTAAGCGCCGGTAATACCAAGCTGGAAAACTGGTAGCCGATAGCGATTGCCTCTTGTTGCCACGGCTCTGGGGCGATTAGCGCGGCAATCGCCGGATGAATGTCGAATACCAAGGTTTTGAGGCTGAGTATAGTCAAACCCAGCCATTGCACTGGCAGCAATACCAAGCCCCAAGCCAGCAGGATTTGCCCGACTTTGGTTTCAAATTCACCCGGCGCAGCAAACACCAAGGCGACAAAAAACGGCAGCCCATAGCCATAGCTCAGGGGGTTGAGTTCCAGCGCTAAACTCGCTTCATTTTGAGCGATGGGAATCGTCAGCAACACATTGAGCTGATACCCCGCACGGCTCACGCCTTGAAGCCACTCGCCCCAAAAGCTGCCCAAAATCCACTCTAGCCCGTGCATCACCGGCACGCTTAACAGCAAAGAAAAAAAGTACCACGCGCCAAAGCTCAGCGGCAACAGCAGCAGGGTTTTGAGGGCAAAAAACAGCAGGGTTTTAGGCTGGTGCATGGCGTTTGGGCAGGTAATGCAGCCAGAATAAAAACACCAGTAAGACATCGAGCATAATCAAGACTTCCCAGACATACAGATGCGCCCAATCAAAGGCGGGGCGATGCCATTGCCCTAAATAAAACAGGCTGATAATACGCACGAGGTTCAGCGCTTGAATGGTGATGCTGCCGATGATGATGCCCTTGAGTCGGTACAGCCACGGCGCACGCGGAAATGCCAGCAAGGCAGCAACTAAAATAATCACCGCCTCCACGCCATTGCAGCCGGAGCGAATCGCGACTCCGAAATTAGTCTCAGGGTTAAAAATAATCACCCCTTCGGCGACCACTTGCGGGTCGAGGCTTTGAATTAGACTGGCGCTGATGGCGGCGATGCCCGCCGTAAAGGGAATAATAAAGGCGTTTTGCACCGTGTTGGTGATTTCCAGCCCAAATAGCAGCGCTTGAATCAAAACGAACAGCAGAAAAAAACGTAACATCTGTGTTATACCAATTTCAATATTAATCGCTCCGATTTTACGCGCCGCTGGAGCGACGCAATACGCATTCCCAAGCTAGAGCTTGGGAACGAGTTGGAGCAGTAAAATCTAGGATTGGTATTATTCCCCCCAAGGTTTGAGCAAGGTTTGCGGCAAGTCTAAATGGTCTAATAGCCGTGCAACCATAAAATCAACCAAATCCTCTACCGTCTCGGGGCGCTGATAAAAACCGGGGTTGGCGGGCATGATTACTGCGCCTGCTTGGGCGAGTTTGAGCATGTTTTCTAGTTGAATCGTTGATAGAGGCGTTTCCCGATGAACGAGAATTAATTTTTTTTGTTCTTTGAGTACCACTTCAGCGGCGCGGTCGATTAAGGTGCGGTTGAGTCCGTTAGCAATCGCGCCCAGCGTGCCGCTGCTACAAGGGCAAATCACCAAGGCGCGGGGCGCGTGGCTGCCACTGGCAACGGGCGCAGTCCACTCGGATGTGCCAAAAACATAGAGCTTGGCATTCGGGGCTTGGTAATGGGCTTTTAAATAGTCGGCTATCTCGTGATTGCGGGCAGGCAAGCGCATATCGGTTTCGGTATGCACCACAAGGCGCGCCGCTTTGGAGAACAGCAAATACACCGCTTCATCCTGTTGTAATAGCTGCTCTAACAGGCGAAAACCGTAGGCAGAACCGGATGCGCCCGTCATTGCTAAGGCAATCGCCATTGCTCGTCCCTCTAATAGTTTTTCACCAACACCTCGGCAATTTGCCCCCGCCCTTTGCGGTTGGAATTAATACTGCGTTTGGCTTGCACGGTGCTGATGGAAAAATCTTGATATAAGTCTTTGATAAAGTCGGTTGCCGAATTGGATAACAAAAACCGACAACCACGCTCGTCGAGTCTACAACATAATTGTTGTAGTTGTCGCTGTTGTTCGCGTCCAAAATCCCCAGCGGCATAGCTGGTAAACGAGGCACTGTCGCTTAATGGGTCGTAAGGCGGGTCAAAATAAACAAAATCCTCTTTGCGCATCCCTTTAACGGCATGGCTAAAATCTTCGTTAAGGATTTTGACTTGATGGCGGCGCAGAAATAAGCTGACATGACGTAAATTATCGGCATTGACAATATTAGGGTTTTTATAGCGCCCAAAAGGGACGTTAAATTGTCCGCTTTGGTTGACCCGATATAAGCCGTTGAAACAGGTTTTATTTAAGTACAACACCCGCGAGGCACGTTTGAGCGCGGAATAATGGATAAAATCCGGCTGGCGGTCTAGGGCGCGCAGGGCATAAAAATAATCGGGGTTGTTTTGGTGCTGTTCTAAGTCTTGAATCAAAGCGTCGACATCATCGCGAATCACTTGATAAACATTGCTGATTTCGGCGTTGACATCGTTAATAACCGCCCGCTGCGGTTTTAAGTCAAACAACAACGCGCCACCGCCGACAAATGGCTCAAAATAGCGCTTAAATTGCTTGGGAATATGCGGCTTGATTTGGCTTAACAGTTGGCGTTTACCACCTGCCCATTTTAAAAAAGGTTGTGCGCTCATGGTTTTGTCATACCAATTTTACGCGCCGCTGGAGCGACGCAGTACGCATTCCCAAGCTAGAGCTTGGGAACGAGTGGGAGCGGTAAAATCTAGGATGGGTATCATTATTGTTTTAGCCTGAGTTCATGTTTTAGGGGTAACACCCCTTCAAGGGGTGTTATCCCTAGTATTTGAGAGCCGCGCATTATAGGGGATTTTACTCCTGTGCGGGGGATTTTTTTGGCGGGTTTAAACTGGCTGCATCAGGATAAAATCCCCGTGGTTGATAGCCAAAATCACGCTGAGCGGCTTGGTGTTCAAAAACCAAATCTTGATTCATGCGCTCAAGCATGGCGGGGTTGAGTTGTGTTTGAAAACGGCGCAAAGGCGCTAGCCATGAGCTGATTTGATACAAGCCCTTAAACAGCCACAAAGGCAAGGGCAAAAGCAGCGCAGGTTTGCCCAAGGCCTTAAATACCCGCTTAATCATTTGTTTATAGCTTAAGGTCTCGCCGCCGCTCAAAGCATAGCTCTGCCCGAAGCACTGGGGATTAGCCGTGATTTGTAAGCAAGCTTTGGCTAAATCATCAGCATGAACGGGTTGGCGCAAGCCTTTAGCAGGGAAAGCCAGCGGAAACACCGAAAAGCGGCGAATAAACTGGGCGACTAAATAAATATTTTTATCCAAGCCACAGCCATAAATTAAAGTTGGGCGCAAAATCGTCCAGTTAATCCCCGCTTGTTGGCAATAGGCAATTAAAGCCGCCTCACCTGCTGCCAGTTCGTTTGCAACTGTGCGCTCTTTATCACTAGAAGAGTCGGTTTTACTAAAGCGACTGGTGGAGCTAAAAGCGATGATCTGTTTTATCTGCGGCTGGCTTTTGAGTAAAGGGATGGCAAGCTTTAAGGGCGCGATATGGTAAAGGCACTGGGCTTCAGTGGCGGAGAGGCTATCGCTGCTTAAATCCCATTGCAGCCACTGCGCCTTGGTATCTGCCGCACCCTGACGGCTGATAGCATAGACTTTTGCCCCGCTGGCATATAAGCGCGGCAGCAAAAAATGCGCAATTTGATTGCGCCCGCCGCTGACCATCACACAGTTAGGCAAGGGCTTATTCTGCGGGCAACAGTTTGACGTATTCGACAAAGGGCGAAACCGAACGCACGCCCTCGACTTGTTGCAAAATCGGCACAACCGCCGCGGCTTCTTCGCGGCTGAGTAACCCCATCAAAAACACATGCCCATTGCTGACCAAAACTTGCGGATGGGTGGCATCAATGCCCGCGACTGAAATCAACGTGCCCTGAATGCGGGTGCTGAGCAGCATGTCATCGGCGCGCTGGCTATCGTTGAGTTTGTCACCGATTTTAATTTGGTTATAAACTTGGCGAACGCTATCGGTATCTAAGGCTAATTCAACCGCCCGCAAACGTAAGGTTTCACTGGGAGCAAAACCGCGCAATAAGACGTTTTGATTATAACTAAACACCTGAATTTGTGCGTTTTGCTCGATGCTGTTGTCTTTATTGAGTTTTTCTTCAATGCTATCAATAATGCGGGCATCAACGGCGACAATATCAAAATGGCGACGATCATTGAGTGCCGCAACACCCGTGCTCAAAAGGGCGGTGGTGGCAGTAAAGACCAAGCAACCGGATAAACCAGTTAAAATGACTAACAGTCCCAACACACGCAGGTGACGATATAGCATAGTTCTTCTCCAAAATAGGGCGACAGACCAAAGAAGTGTAGCATTAACCATCGATAGCTGTTAAGCCTGTTATTTTGAAAACATTACCCGGTTAATAACTGACTCAATTGCTCGATAAACGCTTGCGGTGGGCGGTCAAAATACACCCCGGTTTGATTGCCTAAACTTGGCTGCATTCCGCGTAAAAACAAATAATAAATGCCGCCAAAATGTTGCTCATAGTCATAATCCGGCAAACGGTTTTGCAAATACTGCTGCAAGGCGACGCTATAGATTAAATACTGCAACACATAATGGTGCTGCTGCATGGCATGATTTAACCCCTCGGTTTGATAGTCCGCTAAGCTAAAACCTAAACGATTAGATTTATAATCAAGTAAATAATATTTACCTTGCCAATAAAACACCAAATCAATAAAGCCACGCATAAAACCTTGCAATTGCTTGAACTGTAAAGCACCACTAGCAGCGGCGGGTGGGTAGCTTTGTAATAGTTGATTAAAGGCTTTGGCATCCAAACGCTTGAGCGGATAAAAAAACTCGACCTCATTGAGCCGTTGTCTATGGGACAAATCAGCTAGGCGCAAACTCGATTCAGGGTTAAGCGCGGTTGCCAAGACATCATTTAATAGAGATTCAACCGGGGTTTGTAAATCGGTTTCATAGCCATAAGTCTGCAATTTACTTTCAAGACGAGAGTAATCTGGTGTTTGAAAATCCAAATATTGCAGCACTTCGTGGAGAAAATTACCCATATGGGCGCTGGCGGGCAAATTAAAATGGGCTTGTAAATCGGCATCGGAGGGCAATATCGGGTTAAGTTCACGACCGATGGCGCTATCGTACAGCGCATCAACCCCGGCAGGCTGTATCCGGGCATCAAATTGGTGTCCGTTTTGTTGTTTTAATAAGGCACTGAAACTGATAATTTGCCACGGCAAACCCACATAGCGTTTAAATGCCCGTGCATTTAGCTGTTCGCCGGCAACCGCTGAGCGCTGATAGGCGGCATATCGATGTAATTGCAGCGGCTGAATGTTCACAGCGGGCAAATTAAAGGCGGCTTTGAGCTGTGCAATCAGATCGCTATCGGCTTGTTTAAAATAGGCTTTGTCTAATTGCAATAAATAGGCGATGGGATTGTATAAGGTTTGATGTGCGCCCCAAAAAAGATGGCAACGTGACTCGGCGCGGGTCACAGCGACATAAAATAAGCGTAAATTTTCAGCAGCTTTTTCTTCCAATTGGGCTTTTTCGGCGCTTTCTTGTTTGCTCAGTTGCAAATAGACCCGCTCGGCTTCTTGGTTTTGATGATAAGTAAATGGCTCAAAAGCGCCTGAGCGTTTGCTAATCCCTTGCCAAGCATAGGGCAAAAACACCACGGGGTATTGCAAGCCTTTGCTGTGGTGAATGGTGCTGATTTTTATCGCTTGGGCATCGCTCTCGAGGCGCAACAAATAACTGTCTTGTTCAAAAACGGCTAATTCACAACGCTCATGCAACCATTTCAGCAAATAGCGCATCCCTTGCCCTTGTTGTTGGGCTTCATGCAAAATTTCGATTAAGTGTAATAGATTGGTTAAGCGCCGCTCGCCATCGGTCAATCCGAGTAAACGCACCGATAGATTTAAGTCTTGCATCAACTGGTGCGCCATCAAGTGAAAACCGCGCTGTTGCCAGATTTGTTGGTAATGTTGGAAGCGAAATAACCACGTTTCCCACGCGAGGGTATCGCGGCTTAATTGCTCCAAGTCCAGCGCCGTTAGCCCGAGTAAATCACTCGCCAAAGCCGCGCGCAGCCCGTCTTCGTTTTGTGGCTCGATCACCGCCGCTAAAATCATCAGCATTTCGCCCGCTTCATGGCTTTCAAATACCGACTGTTTACTATAAAGCACCACGGGCAGCCCTTGGGCTTGTAGGGCTTTTTGTACCTCGGCGGCTTTGCGATTGCTGGGGACTAAAACGGCGATGTCACCCGGACTTAACTCCGGGTCGGTCTCTAGCTGCTGTAAAATTTCTTGAGCGAGTAAATGTGGAATCCGTGGGCTGAGTGTGCCGCTGGCTAAGCCTTTGTGGCTATCGTAGCCGAGGATTTGGCGATCTAAATAATGTAGCTGTAAAGCCGCTTGCTGCCCCGCGTCGCCCTCTTTGGCAGCACTGAGGGCATGATATTGAATATCATCGAGCAAAAAAGGCTGGGCATGTTGGGCAAACAGGGCATTAATTGCCGTGAGTAAATACGCTTGTGAACGCCAATTGGTGGTTAAGGTGTAGCGCTGATCGACTTGTTTGGCGGCCGTGATATAAGTAAAAATATCTGCGCCTCGAAAAGCATAAATCGCTTGTTTGGGGTCACCAATAAAAAATAAACTCCGCGACTTATCTTCGCGTTGTGCGGGCGCTTTGAAGACATCCGAAAAAATGCGGTATTGTAATATATCGGTGTCTTGAAATTCATCAATCAAAGCGGCGTGGTATTTTTGTCGCAAACGCTCGAGCAATACCGCGCGCCCTTGCCCTTGTAAGGCTAAATAGACGTGATTAAGTAAATCATTAAACGATTGCTGTCCGCGCTGACGGCTGCGGCGTTCGCGTTCATTTTGGGCATATGCAAAGGCTTGATGCTGCCAGCGTAACAAGCCTTGCTCGAAGACGGCATCTAAATCTGTTTGAGCATCTTTATAGGCTTGTGCAGCGAGGAAAAACGCATGTTTTGGCACCGGTTTATTTTTATTCAGCGGCATGTCATCGGCACAAAATAAACGAAAATGTTTCGGTATCGGCATCCCCGGTGTTTGTAAAAATTCTGACAACGCTTGCATATATTCGGGCAGTTTTTCCAGTTTATATGAGCGTCCATTGACTAACTTGTCTTTAATTGCTGCGCTCAAGGTCGCTTCAATCTCGGTTTTTTCCACCTGCCATAAGGCTTGCAAAGCCTTAAATTGTTGCTGTATTTGTGTATATTGTTGCTCCAAGGCTTGCCAATCTGGCTCAGCAGGTGCGGCGGGATTGAGTTGTAAAAACAACTGATTGCTGTATTTACTGACTAAACTTAATAATTGATTGCTGCTGTAACGGCTACGAATAAATTGCTTTAGCGCAGTTTGTACGCTCAAATCGGCTTCGGTATAAAAACTCAAACGCCAGAAATCATTGACGATTTCTTGAAATAGCCCTTGCTCATTTTTAATCAATTCCAGATCAAACTGCACCGCGCTTTCAAAGGCATTTTCTTCTAAAACCCGCTTGCAAAAGCCATGAATGGTAAACACCGCCGCCTCATCAAAGCCATGCAAGGCTTGCTGTAAGCGATTAATTACCAAAGCATTACCCACTTCATCTTTGAGCAAGGTTTGTAGCAGGGGATCGGCATCGCCTAATAACTCAGGGTTTTGCAAAATAGCTAGGGCTTCGCCAATGCGTTGGTATAAGCGCCCGCGTAATTCTGCCGTTGCCGCTTCGGTAAAGGTAACGACTAAAATTTGCTCTATGCCCATGTCGCGCTGTAATAAGAGGCGCAACACCAAGCTGGCAATGGTGTAGGTTTTCCCTGTGCCCGCTCCCGCTTCAATCAAGTTTACGCCAAATAAAGGCGCGCTGATGGGGTCGAAAACGGGGAATTGTGTGGCGCTGGTCATAGGGTTTTATTTGCGTTTGATGCTGGAGGTTAGCGCATATAATAGCAATCTTGCGCTTATTTGTGTCACCGCACGGCAGCGGGACTTCAGTCCCGCTGCCATAAAACAAACCTAATGATGCCTGCCTTAGTCTTGCATCGAAAAGTTAAGTGCTGGACTATAGAGCAACTCAAACCCCACTTGATTGCCCTCATCATCGGTTTTGTCTAATAAGAGCGCACTATATAATTGAAATTCTGCTGCACCAGAGACGGGATTAGGCGCTTCAATGCTTTGTTCAATCTGCTCCGGCAAAGCTTCAATATGTTTCGATGTTGGTAGCTGTGCTAGTTTATCCATAGTCAAGGCTAAAGCTTGTGGCTGCCAAATACTGCCATCCCATAAATAGAGTTGCACACCTGCCGTGCTATTGACAATAGCCAGTAATAATACGTCGGCGGTTTTGTCCTGATAATGAGGTGGGATATGAATCAAACTGCGCACATTCAAGACATCGTTATAGGCGAGTTTTAAATTTTGACCACAGTATTTGCCAGTGCAGAATTGTTGCTCAAACCAAACCTGACTGTGTGTTTTGGGTTCTTCTAGGGCTGGATAATCCAAACGTGAGGCATTACCGAGCATAAAGCGGTTGGGCTTGCCTAAGTCTTGAACTATGAAATCCCCTGATGGCTGATGTCGATAAGCCGTGATCACATCGTATTGTCCTGCACCTAAGAGATCGAGTGGCGGCACGATTGTTAGCACATCAGATAAGGTATGATGCTGGGCAGCACTGGGGAAGTTATTGCCTTCAATATAATAATCATTGATCCATTCATTTGTCGCACCATCAAAATAGTAAATACCATACGCATCTAAACTTTGTTTTATCGCAGCGATAAAGGTATTACCTTCAGTATGGATATGTTCAGGCTTGGTTTGAATCTCCAGCGTAGAAAAATCACTATCGGTTTGATGAAACCATTGCGGTGCTAAATGGCTAAAACAGGCTTGTTCTTCGATTTGCACTTTTGTCAGAGAAAAGCCGGGTAGACGATTTTGATAACAGCTATTTTCAATTTGAATTTGTAACATAGCGCTATCTGTATCTTTGCCATCGCTGACCTGATAAGCCAATTCAACCGTGCCGACAAAATCTAATGCCGGGGTATAGGTAATGAGATTATCTTGTTGTTGCAATTGCCCATGCGCTGGGGTGTCGATTTGACTCAGCGTGAGGACATTTTGATCCGCGTCGGTATCATTTGCTAATAATTCTAGCGTAATCGGTGTATAACGGTCCGTTGTCGCATGGTCATCTTTAGCTATAGGTGGCGTATTTGGTGGCTCAATAACACTGATTTGGATATTTGCCTCAGCCGTTTTGCCGTCATTGTCAGCAATGCGATAACTCAAGGTTTCTGTGCCGATAAAATCTGCATCCGCTTGATAGGTGAGGGTGTTGGCAGCGCTATTAAATGTTAATAAGCCCATTTGGCTATCTGCATGGGAGACAATGCTCAGTTTAGCTTGACCACCATCATCTTCATCATTGGCTAATACATCAATTTCAATATTTTCCCCAGCATATAAGCGCACATTATCATCTTTAGCGATGGGGGCTTGATTGATAGGGACAGGCGGTGTGACTGGAGGCGGTGCTACGCTAGCGCTGACATCCATCGTTACCTGAGCTGTCACCAGACGATCATAGCTATCGCGGGCTTGATAACTAAAACTATCTTGACCAACAAAACCGCTATGAGGCGTATATAAAAGCACATCTGCTTGTTGAGTTAAATCTCCATGACTTGTAGGTGTAAAACTGGCTAAGCTGAGATTATCGCTATCATTGGCTAAGACACGAATGCTGATGCTTTGGTCTTGCTCAAGGCTAAACTTATCATCTGCGGCTATGGGCAACGCTGGCAAAAGCGCATTCACGCTGATGTTAATCTCAGCGCTAGCAACAGAGCCATGCACATCTTTAATCTGATAATTCAAGTTTTCTGTACCAGTAAAACCCGCCGCTGGTGTATAGGTAATGCTTTTCTTATCAAAGCTGACTTGCCCATTGACTGCACCAGAGACAACCACGATCTCTAAGTTGTCATTATTCAGGTCACGGTCATTATCTAAAGGCAAAATAACAATGCTTTGCCCTTGCAAGGTTTCTACGCTATCAGGCTCAGCTGTTGGAGCATAATTGATTGCTGTTGGCTGGCTAGGTTGACTCGGTGGACTCACAGGGAGCGTGGTTGTTGAGTCATCATCGTTGATAAGTCCCGTGGCACTGTCACTGGCAAAGGTGGCATTGGTGCTGAGATTGGTCAAATCCAGCGTAAAGCTTTCACTATCGCCTTCATCTTCTGTATCGGCTTGAATGATGATTTGCACGGTTTGCGTTGTATTGTTCAGCGCTGGAAAAGTAATTGTGCCACTTTTGCTGCTATAGTCTGCTGGGCTGCTGGCTGTGCCATCTGCTGTGCTATAGTCCAGCGTCACGGATTGATGACTGGGGTGATTGAGGCTAACATCAAAGCTGAGTAAGCTGCTGCCAGTATTGCCCTCAGTGATTTCAGCATCGCTGATACTGACTTGGAAACAATCGCTGGAGGCACTTAAGCTGTTAGCAAGACCCGGAGTGATACAGCGCAGGCTAAAATCAGCGCTATTATCATCGGTGTCGATGCTATCAGTCGAGCGAGACAACCCTTGTAATGATTCAAGCGGGTTTTCAGGCATTGTGCCTAGGGTTTCATGATAGTCTGCGAGCGTACCGCCATAACTCAAGGTATCAATAGGTGTATCACCAGCTAATAATTGAATTGCTGCCATGCCATCGGTAAGCGTATCTGCTGGCATGGTTTGCTGGCAAGTGGCAAAGTTGCTATTTTCGCTGCAAATAACATGGTAGCCCCCCGCTGAGATTGTGCCACTTAAATCAATGCTGGTATATTCACCATTGGCATTCATAAGTGCTAATCGATAAGAGGTTTGGCTAAAATCGAGGGTTTTATCACTGATATTTTTTAATTCGATAAATTCAGACGCATTGCCACCCGCAACTATCGCATAATTGATTTCATTGATAAGCAAATCTTTAGCGACTTGTTGGTTGAGCCACACACGGGCAGGAATCGAGTCATAGATAACGAAAGCATCCAGATCACCATCATGATCTAAGTCGGCAAGGCGGGTTTCAAGTGCTCTGCTGTTGGCAAAACTTCCAAGTTGCGCGCGTTGCTCTTCAATCCTAAGCGCCTCATCCCATAAAGCTAATTTTTGCTCATTAGGGACATTATCATCAAATAAAGCTAGGTCTATTTCAGCTAAAGCTTGATCCATTTCATCTAAAGCTTGTTCTTGTGCCTCTGGAGATAAGTAACCAATACCCTCGGCATACGCTTCAGTAAAAAAACCTTGTCCGTCATTTAGCCATAGTTGACTCAAATCACCATCTTGATTAAGCCAAGCATCTAAATCGCCATCCCCATCAACATCAGCTAAATCTACTTCAATGCTAAAAGCATCACCCCCTAGATTTTGTCCGCTATCATAAAATTGTCCACTGCCATCGTTAAACCAAACCGTGTTTTCTATGGTATCAGCTGCATTACCATAAGCGTTGGCAACGAAAACATCTAAGTGTCCATCAGCATTTAAATCTCCGAGCGCAACATCCACACTGGGACGATTGCCTATTGTCTGTCCACTGGATTCAAAATTACCAGTACCATCATTCAACCAAACTAAATTACCGTTGTTATCACCAGAATTTGCCATAAAGGCATCTAAATCGCCATCAGAGTCCAAGTCACCTAATTTGATGGCTTCAATATAGCCATCGTAAGGACTTAACACAGGTGAAGAGGACATTAAATATCCTTCATCATTAAAGGAAACACCGACTTTAATGGTTTGCATATCACTATCTACAAATAACATATCAAGATCACCATCACCATCCAAATCGCCTAAATCGTGGCTCATACCTGTGTCTTTTTCATTCAAGCTACCAGCAGTACCAAATTTATGCTCTTCGATATCTACAAAATTTAAGGCACTATCACCAAATAGAGGAAAAGTAACTTGATGAGGAAAAGGGGTGTCTGTGAGCATCGCATCCACATGTCCGTCCAAATCTAAATCAGTGAATCGAACCTCATAAAGCCTCATAAAATTGCTCGGCATTATTAATGGATGACTACTAAAAACACCCTTCCCATCATTTACCCAGATAGTATCAGAAAAATTATCATCACTTATCCATGCATCTAAATGCTGGTCATTGTTCAAATCAGCTATAGCAAGCCCGAATGCCCCCTCGGAAAACCGCTGCCCACTATCGACAAATTGCTCCGTGCCTGAAGCGCTGGGTGCTGTTTTAACCCGGAATTGCCAGACATAAGGCTTTTGCATCTGTGAACCATCACTTGCTATGATAGCTTGAGTAAGAGTAATACTAATGGTCTCACCGACGATAAACGCTTGATTGGCTTGGAAACTGAGGCGATTGTCTGCGCTGCTAACTTGCCCTGCAATCAGCCCAGATAAACTACCGGTGATGACAACGCTATCGCTATTAATGCTAGCGGGATCGATAGGCTTACTAAAAGTCACCTCAATACTTTCTGTTGGGCTGACACTATTGCTATTGGCAGCAGGGGAAAAATCATTGACTTGGACAAAAGATTTATTAAGCCAGACATGATTGGCTGATTCAGTAACAATCCCACCGTCCCACCAGCCTTTGCCAGTAGAGATAAAAGCATCCATATCCTGATCACCATCCAAATCACCGAAGCTGGCGTGAGAAAGGGTGTAATGGCCAAAATATTGTTCAGCACTACTGAAATGTCCCGAGCCATCATTAAGCCAAAGACGACTTTCTAAGGCGGGTTTCGGTGGATAACTATATGGATCACCGTTTACTTTTTCGTTGATGATCACCATATCCAAATCATTATCCCCATCGACATCAACTAAATCACCACCAAAAGTGTGCATTTGACCAATATCATCTTGCCCTAAGCTAAAGTTGCCCAAGCCATCATTGAGCCATACCTTATTAGGCGCATCGAGTTCTAAACTGATGATATCCAAGTCTTGATCATTATCAATATCTCCCAACAACACATCTTGAGTGGTCGGAGTACCTATGGTAAGTGGGCTTAAACTAAAATTAGCCGCCCCATCGTTGAGGTAAATACGTAAAAAATCAAAGGATGGTGAATCATAAAGTGGCGATAAAATCGCATCTATATCGCCATCCTTATCCAAATCGCCAAATTTAATCCACGCTGTAACCAGATCTAAATCTTGTGTTGGAGCAAAACTGCCATCACCTTGATTTAACCAGATATGGCTAGAATCCCCTGAAAGCGCCGAGGGGTCATCAGACTTGTTTACCCCCCACATATCACTGTAGCCGTCACCATTCAAATCAGCTAAACCAATGAAAGTCATCTGACTGCTGTTAGCTTGTACGATAAGCGTAAAATTCCCTAAACCATCATTTATCCAAATGTGGTTATCGCGATCATAATGTGAGACGACAATATCTATATCACCATCATTATCTATATCATCAACATAAGAATAACGGCCTAAGACCGGAGATTGTGGTGAAACACTAAATTGCCCCGAACCATCATTGAGCCAAATTGCACCATCCATGATTGCATCTAAATCATTATCATTGTCAACGTCAACCAATGTTGTAGAAACTGTTGCGCCATTCCCAAGCTGTTGCCTGGTATCAACAAAAAAACCTGCAAGTTGACTGACTGCAATGGCGAACTCCCAGGTTTGAGCTGCGGCTAAAGGTTCTGATTGCGTGTTAGTAATATCAGCACTTAACAAGACCGTGACTTGTTCGCCAGCACGAAAAGCTTCGGTTGGGATAAAAGTAACTTGCTGATTATCGACACTGAACTCGCCTGTATGTAAACCAGAAAACGCCCCCTTTACTACAAAGCTTTGCGCATCGACACTGCTTATATCTATGCTTTCATTAAAGTTCACCACAATAGGCGTTTGTGTTGCGGCACTGTTACTATAGGGAAGCGGGGTTTGTGAGGAAATAGTGGGCACTGCCCATGCTGCTGTTGTCGTGCTGGCAATGACACTGCCAAGCAAAAGTGGTTTTAGAGAAGCTGGATGTAAAATCTTAGCAATGGCATGGCTTAAATGTTTAGGTATAGACATCATCGTATTAACTCAGGTTACATTTATTACCGCACAGTTTATAATAGAATTTTTAAAAAAACCATATTCATCGTCTGTTTAAGATCGAAATAATGTGATCTAAATACGTGAGTTGTTTCCCACAGCCTACAAGTCCCCCTATTAAGTCAAGATAGCGCAGCAATTCTTAGTTTGGACTTATATTAACTGATGTGACGCAAAGGCTTAATTAGGGTAATCGCATCAAATGATATGATTAATTTCGCTGTCTTGGCTCGGCTTTAAGAAAAATTGCTTTGGGAGCATCTTTGTAATACTTGAATAGCGCAGGACATAACCAACCTTCCTTGTTAGACCCTTCCATTTTGTACCAATTACCGCCCGTTTCAGCCCTGAGCCATAAGAGTTTTGCTTGATAGCCTGGAAATGCTGTGGTGGAAAATAACAGCCTGAACCCTGTTTGCGCATCCGCTATATCTTTCACAATCTCATCTATCATTTCAGGCACACCTATGACAAAAGGCTCTCGCACAAGATTCACGGACTCATCATCAAACACCCATGTTCCCTCAAAAAAATAAGGCGCAATGAGCCTTATTGAATTATCAGAAAAACCTTTTTCTTTATCAAACCCCGCATGAAGTTCTTGGCTATCAGCAGGTTCGAGGTTGGTTTTTTTAAAGATGGAAAAAATTTTGTTTAACATATGGCATTGCTCACGATATAGCCAAAAGGCAAAGAGAATTGCTTAGGTTTAAATAGCTGATGTTACGCAAAGGCTTCTCTATGCCCCAAAAGGCAAAAAAACCACCATTATTGCACGGCTAAATATCACTATGCAGGTGGAAAACCCACCTACGGTGACAAAAATGATGTTAGTGCGTAACATCAGTTAAATAGAATCGGTTGATTGAGTACGGAAATAGGTTTTTTGATTGTGAGCATGGGAGTGCCTTGTATCGATATGTATGCCTATGCGGTGATAAATAATCACTATCATGTGCTTTAATGCAGTTTAACATGCTCTATTGGAATTTGTTTTTCCTGCTGAAGAGTCTGGTTTTTTAGCGGTTTATTTACTGAATGGCTTGAGTTTAAAATAGCCTCTATAAATACAAGCCTCAACTTGCCAAAAGCCCTTAGATACTTGATAATCTTTCTCCTTTGATTTTGACTTTTTGACAGCGTTTTGGACGGGCTAGTGAAACAAGAAAAACCGCATACTTTTCAAGATATTATCTTGTCATTGCAACATTATTGGGGCGCAAAGGGCTGTACCTTGGTGCAACCTTTCGACATGGAAGTGGGCGCAGGCACTTTTCATCCCGCGACTTTTTTACGCGCCATCGGCCCTGAGCCTTGGCGCGCCGCTTATGTGCAGCCCTCGCGCCGCCCGACGGATGGACGCTATGGCAAAAACCCCAATCGCTTGCAGCATTATTATCAATTCCAAGTGGTACTCAAGCCCTCGCCTGAAAACCTCCAAGACTTATACTTAGAATCGCTAAAAGTCTTGGGCGTAGACCCGCTGGTGCATGATATTCGCTTTGTTGAAGACAATTGGGAATCGCCAACCTTGGGCGCATGGGGCTTGGGCTGGGAAGTCTGGCTCAACGGCATGGAAGTCTCGCAATTTACTTATTTCCAACAAGTCGGTGGGCTGGAATGTAAACCGGTCATGGGCGAGCTTACCTACGGGCTAGAGCGTATTGCGATGTATTTACAAGGCGTAGATAGCGTCTATGACCTGGTGTGGTCACAAAGCCCCGATGCCACGGTGCGCTATGGCGATGTATTCCATCAAAACGAGGTGGAAATGTCGGCTTATAATTTTGAGCACGCCGATACGGACACCTTGTTTAAAAACTTCGACGATTACGAGCGCGAAAGTCAAAAACTCATCGAAGCGGGTTTGCCATTGCCTGCCTATGAAATGACCATGAAAGCCTCGCACGCTTTTAATCTCTTAGATGCCCGTCATGCTATCTCCGTGACCGAGCGCCAACGCTTTATCCTCAGGATTCGCAGCCTTGCCAGAGCCGTTGCCACGGCTTATTACGAACGCCGCGAAGCATTGGGCTTCCCCATTGGTAAAGCAGAGGATTAAGCGCATGGATAAGCAAGATTTACTCATCGAAATTGGTACTGAAGAACTACCGCCAAAACACCTAACCCGTTTATCCGAAGCCTTTTTAGACGGTATTTGTCAGGGCTTGGAGCAAGCACAAATTGATTACCGTGCCGCCACCCCGTTTGCCACTCCTCGGCGTTTGGCGGTATTGGTTAAAGGCGTGGATAGCGCCCAGCCGACCCAACAAGTAGAGCGCAAAGGTCCTGCACTGAAAGCTGCGTTTGATAAAGATGGCAATCCCACCAAGGCGGCACAAGGTTTTGCCCGTTCTTGTGGCATTGAAGTCAGCGACTTAGAACAGCAAGAAACCCCCAAAGGCATTTGGCTATATTATCGTGCTGAAAAAGAAGGGCAAAGTACCACCTCTCTTGTACCCAATATTATCGAGCAGGCCTTAAACCGTTTACCGATTGCTAAACGGATGCGCTGGGCTAATCATGATTTTGAATTTGTCCGCCCTGTGCATTGGTTATTGGTCTTGTTTGGTAGCGATGTCGTGGAGATGGAATTATTTGGGCTACAAAGCGACCGCCTAACTTTCGGGCATCGTTTCCATCATCCTGAAGCCTTAAGTATCAGCCAGCCGCAAGACTACAGCAAAACTTTGGAAAAAGAAGGACATGTATTGCCTGTGATCTCGGTACGCCAGCGCCGCATCCGTCTCTTAGCCGAAGATGCCGCCGAGCAGTGTGATGGACAAGCGGTGATTGACTCAGATTTGCTCGATGAAGTCACCAATTTGGTCGAATATCCCACCGCCATCACTGGGCGTTTTGATGATGAGTTTTTGCAAGTGCCAGCCGAGGTCTTAATCGCCTCGATGCAAGACCATCAAAAATACTTCCCGGTGCAGGATTTTGACGGCAATTTGCTGCCCTATTTTATTGCCATGAGCAATATTGATAGCCAAGACCCCAGTGCTGTGCAAGCAGGCAACGAGCGCGTGATTCGTCCGCGTTTGAGTGATGCGGCGTTTTTCTGGCAACAAGATAAAAAACATCCTTTAGCCAGTCGTGCTGAGCGTTTAAAACAAGTGATTTTCCAGCAACAATTGGGCAGTGTCTTTGACAAGTCCAGCCGGATTGCCGTGCAAGCGAGCAAACTCGCAGAGATTTTTGGTGCAGACAGCCAGCTTGCCGAGCGTGCAGGCTTATTGTGTAAATGCGATTTGAACAGTGATATGGTCGGCGAGTTTCCCGAATTACAAGGGATTATGGGCGCATATTATGCCGAGGCCGAGGCCGATGGCGAAGACCCAGCGGTTGCCGAGGCAATTAGAAGCCATTACCAACCACGTTTTTGGGGTGATGAGCTGCCTGCAAGCGATTTAGGGCAAATTATTTCACTGGCTGACCGGCTCGATAGTTTGGTCGGTATTTTCGGCATCGGCAAAGCACCGACAGGCGACAAAGACCCCTTTGGTTTGCGCCGTGCGGCCTTGAGTGTCTTGCGGATTTTGTTGGAAAAACAGCGTCCCTTAAAACTCTCGGAACTGTTGGATAATGCCATTGCCGCCTATCCTCAAGGCTTATTAGCCGAAGACACCGCAGCACAAGTCCAAGCTTATATCCTTGAGCGCCAGCGCGGTTATTACACCGATAATGGTCTTGCCGCTGAGATTGTCAACGCGGTCTATGCTTGTGAGCGTGATACGCCTTTGGACATGCAAAAACGTATGGTGGCGGTGCAACACTTCATTGAACTGCCTGCGGCTGAAAACTTAGCAGCGGCGAATAAGCGTATTCATAATTTGCTGAAAAAAACCGAGGAAGCGATTGCCGAGACGGTCGATAGCAGCTTATTTGAAGAAGCCGCAGAAACCACTTTATATGAAGCACTGGATCAATGTCGTCCGCAATTAGCAAAACAGCTCAAAACCCAAGATTATACCGCCGCTTTAGAAACCTTGGCGGGGCTAGGGGAAGCTGTGGATAATTTCTTTGATGCGGTGATGGTGATGGCAGAGGATAAAGCCCTACGGCAAAACCGTTTGGCATTGCTCGGGCAGTTACGGCAGTTATTCCTTGAAGTCGCGGATGTGTCTTTGCTCTAGCAGACTGATGGAGGCGGGACTTTAGTCCCGCTCAGAAGACTGTGAAAGCACTCTAAAAACAATTCCCACTCATAACGAAAAAACCCCAACAAGCTCACACCTGTTGGGGTTTTTAGCTCGTCGGACGAATAAACATCGTGCCATTCGCCATACCGAAACCTAAAAACTTAAGGAATATACTCAGTTTTGGGGCTTTGTTTATGGTGTATGGAGTTGTACTTATACACCTGCAAGTTACTAACATTCAAATTCGATATTCAAAATGTTTCTATAGTTTTTATCTAATATCTAGGGCAGACGGGGGAGCGGCTGTTTCTACTTTACGAGCTGTGCGACGTATTACCTCAACCTTTTTAATGTAGTTGTCTACCTTTTCCTTGAGTTGCGGATCATCGGGAGATGTACTGTCAAGTAAATTCCGAGCAATATCATAAAAATCAGATTCTTGTTGACGCATACCTTGATATCTTTGTTCAGCCTTCAGAGTATATGCAAGCGAAACTATTAACCCTGTCCAAGTTGTCAATATTGTAAGGAACGCGTTGGCTAAGATGTCTTTTTGATCGTAATACTGAATGAGAACTGGTAATGCGACAGCGGAAACTAAACTCCAAATAACTCGTGCAGTATCCAATCTATGATAGGCAGCCGCTTCATTTTTCCAGTATATGAGAGTTCCTTTGATACGACCATAATGCTCTTTTACCCGATCGTGTTGTTCTCCAAGATTTACCGTATTTTCAATCCAAATAGGGGCAGCATTTATATCTACTTTATTCAGTATGGCATGTGCGATAGGAATCGCAGTGCCCACGATACAAATGATAAGTAATGAAATCCCAGCTGCCCAAAAGGATGATGAATGATAGTAAGTGATTACAGGTACTCCAGCACTTAACAAGAATAAAATTATCGCAAAAAATCGAGAACTGATTTTCATATTTTAGCACCCCCCTTGACTGAATATTCTTACTTCGTGCATATTGGTTGACCACAAATTTCACCCAATTTACACGTTGTAAAAACCATTAATTTTTTGATTAAACAATACATTTCATCTGTGTATCGCATATGGCGGCAAAGCCTTATATATCTCATGAGTGGGGCGGTGAGTTATCACTTTAAAATTAGGATTTATTCTGCTTCTGAATTTAAATCTCTGCAAATATCTCCGATTATTTTATCTAATCTTTTGTTCGACAAAGATTTTATGGAATACTGCTATTCGGTATCTTTGGTATGATTGTTATACGTTTCGATCAACCTCTTTTTAGTCCATTTTCTAGTGACAAATCCAGGAGATAAAATATATTCTTCGGCTACATACCAGAATTCACTACCAGTTGAATCTATAACCAGATATTTATTTTCAGTTCTATTAGAGAAAACAGAGACACAAATTTCAGCAAGTTGTTTAAGATTAAATGCAGAATACAATTTTTCAGGGGTGATAATAACTACAGGATACACAGGGCTCCTGAACATAATTCTAAAATTTACTTCTTCCATGCTATCACTATCTTTTAAAAGCCAAAAACATCTTGTTTATCTAGTAGGCTATCATAGCAAAATGCAAGTAGTGCAGAAAACAATAAATATTTTCACCCAACACACAAACCTAAAACAATTAATCTCCCTTACAAACAAAAACCCCCAACAAGTTAACACCTGTTGGGGGTTTTCGGCTGCGCTAGCATCAAGCTAACGCAGCAAACCAAGCGCTAAAACTTAGTTTACTTTAGGATCTAATTCACCTGAAGAATAACGTGCACCCATGTCATCTAAAGAAATAGATTTCAGTTTAGAAGCGTTACCGGCACTGCCGAAGACTTCAAAGCGGGCTTTACAGATTTCCATCATGCCTTTGGTAGATTCTTTTAAGAATTTACGTGGGTCAAAGTTAGCTGGGTTGTCAGCCAAGTGACGACGGATAGAGCCAGTTGATGCCATACGTAAGTCGGTGTCGATGTTGACTTTACGCACACCATTTTTGATACCTTCAGCGATTTCTTCAACTGGGACACCATAGGTTTGACCCATGTCGCCGCCGTAGTTGTTGATGATAGAAAGCCATTCTTGAGGTACTGAAGAAGAACCGTGCATAACCAAATGGGTATCTGGGATGCGAGCGTGGATTTCTTTGATACGGTCAATACGTAACACGTCACCGTCTGGCTCTTTGGTGAATTTGTAAGCACCGTGAGAAGTACCAATCGCGATAGCTAACGCGTCTACGCCCGTTTGTTTAACAAAGTTAGCCGCTTCTTCTGGGTCGGTTAACAACATGTCTAAGTCAAGTTTGCCCTCAGCGCCATGACCGTCTTCTTCGCCCATTTCACCAGTTTCGAGCGAACCCAAGCAACCGAGTTCGCCTTCAACTGAAACACCACCTGCGTGAGCCATTTTCACGACTTCTTTGGTGACATCAACGTTATATTCGAAGCTAGATGGGGTTTTCATGTCAGCCATTAAAGAGCCGTCCATCATTACTGAGCTGAAACCACTTTGGATAGAACGCAAGCAAACTGCGGGTTCTGAGCCGTGATCTTGGTGCATGACCACAGGAATGTGTGGATACATTTCGATAGCAGCAGAGATTAAGTGACGCAAGAAAGGTTCGCCAGCATAAGAGCGCGCACCTGCTGAGCCTTGCATGATAACAGGGCTGTCAACCGCTTCAGCCGCTTGCATAATAGCGTGGACTTGTTCCATGTTGTTGACGTTAAACGCGGGTAAACCATAGCCATTTTCGGCAGCATGGTCTAAGAGTTGGCGCATAGAAATAAGCATTAAAAGACTCCTCTTTATAGAATGTTAAGCTTTAGTTAGTAACTGATATTACCCACTAAGCCAGTTTTTATCACAATATTGTGCTTTTCCACCAGCCTAGTGGATATTTAGCCTTTGCGTAACATCAGTTAGCAATGTCTTCGTTGTCTGAATCAGGGCTAATATCGGTATTCTCGGGAATACTGCCGACACGAACAATTTGCATCGTATTGGTTCCGCCAGCAACACCGATGCGATCCCCTTTAGCAATAATGACGTAATCGCCTTCGGTGACCGTACCACTGGCTCGTAATTCGTTAATCACCCGTCGATTGGTTTCAATCGGATTACCGTCATCGATATTCATATCAAAGCTAATCGGGTAAACACCTCGGTAAAGGGTCACTTTACGTCGGGTGGCTATATTGCAACTCAGGGCATAAATAGGGATACCGGAACGAATCCGTGACATCCATAGTGGGGTCGAACCGGATTCTGTCAAGGAAGCAATCGCTTTTACATGCAAATGGTTGGCTGCATACATCGCTGACATCGCTACCGCTTCGTCAATATTTAAAAAGCTAGTATCCAATCGATGGCTAGAGCGTTTGGTGATGGTTTGTTTTTCAGCACCGCCACAAATTCTAGTCATGGCTCCAATGACGACATCAGGATGTTTACCAGCAGCCGTCTCGGCTGAGAGCATCACCGCATCTGTGCCATCGAAAACCGCATTGGCAACATCAAAGACTTCTGCTCGGGTGGGAATGGGGTTACTTATCATCGACTCCATCATCTGGGTCGCGGTAATCACCGCCAGTTTCATATCCCGGGCTTTGTTGATAATGTCTTTTTGTGCAGGTGGTAGGGCTTCGTCACCGATTTCAACGCCCAAATCACCCCGAGCAATCATCACAGCGTCCGATGCCATCATGATATTTTCAAGGTCTTCCATTGCCTCGGCACGTTCGATTTTTGCAATAATGCCACCTGAGCCACCCGCTTCGCGTAGTAAGCGCCGAGCTAGATGCACATCAGCTGCTGAGCGTGGAAAAGAAATCGCTAGATAGTCCGCATCGATCATGGCGGCGTATTTAATATCTTGCTTGTCTTTTTCGGTCAGAGCAGCAGCGGATAATCCTCCACCTTTGCGGTTAATGCCTTTGCTGTTGGATAAATCACCACCTGCGGTGATTTTACAGCGGATTTCATCGCCTTCAATTTCTTTGACTTTGAGAACAATGCGTCCATCATCAAGCAGTAATTCATCATCGGTGAATACTTCTTGAGCGAGGGTTTTGTATGTCACCCCCACACGTTCTTCATCGCCGCCATCATCTGGGCAGCTCATGTCGAGAGTAAAAGCGCCGCCTTCGGCTAAGAAGACTTTTTTGTTCTTAAAAGAGGCAATTCGGATTTTAGGCCCTTGCAAATCAGCGATAACCCCGATTTGGCGGCCATTGGCTCGTGCGCGTTCTCGCACCATATCTGCACGGTGTTTATGATCTTCATAACCGCCGTGAGAAAAGTTAAGACGCACCACATCCATGCCAGCACGAATCATCTTGTCCAGCATCCCAGGTTTATCAGATGCCGGGCCAAGTGTCGCAACAATTTTTGTGCGTTTTTGTTGTTTCATCAGTCGATGTTTACCGTCGTCCTTAGGATGCCGCCCGTGCTTCTAACATGGCAACGGCTGGTAATTGTTTGCCTTCTAAGAATTCGAGGAAAGCACCACCACCAGTAGAGATGTAAGAGACTTTATCTTTAATGCCGTATTTATCCACAGCCGCCAAGGTATCGCCACCGCCTGCAATAGAAAATGCTGGGCTTTCAGCAATCGCCATTGACATGGCTTTAGTGCCTTCGCCAAATTGGTCGATTTCAAATACGCCCACAGGGCCATTCCAGACGATAGTACCGGCTTTTTTGAGAATTTCTTCAAAAGCTTTAGAAGTATCTGGGCCAATATCAAAAATCATGTCGTCATCAGTGGCTTCAGAGACATCTTTTAAGGTCGCCTCAGCAGAATCTGAGAACTCTTTACCGGTGACAATATCGGTAGGGACAGGAATGTCGCCACCGTTAGCTTTTGCCGCTGCGGTTAAGCGTTTAGCTTCGTCAATTAAATCTGCTTCATATAAAGATTTGCCGACGTTGTGACCTTCTGCGGCGATGAAGGTATTAGCGATGCCGCCACCAACAATCAATTGGTCAACGATTTTAGATAAAGATTCTAAAACGGTCAGTTTGGTAGAGACTTTAGAGCCTCCGACGATAGCCACCATAGGACGGGCTGGGTTGTCTAAGGCTTTACCTAAGTTTTCAAGTTCGTTAGCAAGCAAAGGACCTGCACAAGCGGTCGGAGCGTGTTGACCTGCACCGTGGGTAGAGGCTTGAGCGCGGTGAGCGGTACCGAAAGCATCCATGACATAGACATCGCAAAGTGCTGCGTATTGTTTAGAGAGGGCTTCGTCGTTTTTCTTCTCGCCAGCGTTGAAACGCACGTTTTCGAGTAATACCACGTCGCCATCGTTCATGCTCGGAGCGTTGTCTAAATAATCTTTGACTAATGCCACGTCTTTACCGAGTAAACCACCTAAGTGATCAGCAACCGGTTGCAAAGAGAATTGATCTTCGGGCTGACCTTCGGTAGGACGACCTAAGTGAGACATGAGCATCACTTGTGCGCCTGCGTTCATAGCGTGTTCAATGGTAGCTAAAGAAGCGCGAATACGCACATCACTGCTGACTTTGCCGTCTTTGATTGGCACATTGAGATCTTCACGAATTAATACCCGTTTACCTTTTAGGTCTAAATCGGTCATCTTGGTAATTGCCATGAACATAAACTCCTGTGTTCTGAATGCTGTATTGTAAATTTAATTAAGTTCTGATGTTACGCACTAAGCTTGTTTTTGACATAACCAAGGTGCTTTTCCACCTGCCTATTCATATTTAGCCGTGCAGCAATGGCGGTTTTTTGGTTTTTTGGAGCCAAAAAGAAGCCTTTGCGTAACATCTTAAGTTGATTCTGTTTTTTATCTATAGTTTGCGCCAACGACGCGTATGTCTGGTTTTGAAAATATGCAGGTGATGTTGATAGAAAGTCATTTAAGCAAACTCCCACAAAGTGGGAGTTTGACACCCTTCTTAAGATAAAAAAGAGTGCAAGGCTAATTAGTTAGCAGCAACGTGACGTACGAAACGCATCATGTTGCAGGTATAACCATATTCATTGTCATACCAAGAAACTAATTTCACGAAAGTGCCGTCTAATGCGATACCTGCGCCTGCATCAAATACAGATGAGTTGCCAACGCCACGGAAGTCGGTAGAAACGACTTTTTCGTCGGTGTAACCCAAAGTACCTGCCATTTCACCTTCAGATGCCGCTTTCATCGCTGCACAAATGTCGTCGTAGCTGGCTTCGTTTTCAAGTTCAACGGTTAAGTCAACAACAGACACATCAGAGGTAGGTACGCGGAAAGCCATACCGGTTAATTTACCATTGAGTTCTGGTAAAACAACGCCAACCGCTTTAGCCGCACCAGTTGAAGATGGGATGATATTTTCTAAAATACCACGACCACCGCGCCAATCTTTCATAGAAGGACCGTCAACAGTTTTTTGAGTAGCAGTTGCTGCGTGAACGGTGGTCATCAAACCACGTTTAATGCCCCATTTGTCATTAACAACTTTAGCCATAGGTGCTAAGCAGTTGGTGGTGCAAGATGCCGCAGATACAATCGCTTGACCTGCATATTCTTCATGGTTTACACCATAAACGAACATTGGGGTGCCATCTTTAGATGGGGCACTTTGTACCACTTTCTTCGCGCCAGCATCGATGTGTTTTTGGCAAGATTCTTCGGTTAAGAAGAAGCCGGTGCAATCGATAACGATGTCAGCAGCAACGTCGCCCCATTTGAGATCAGCAGGATCTCGTTCTGCGGTCAAACGAATGTCGTTACCGTTAACCACTAATTTGCCTTCGCCGTGAGATACGTCACCGTCAAAACGACCGTGTACTGAATCATATTTCAGCATGTAAGCTAAGTAGTCAGCGTCTAATAAGTCATTGATACCAACAACTTCCATATCGGTGAATTCTTGACTGATTGCACGAAATACCATACGACCAATACGACCAAATCCGTTAATACCGATTTTAATTGCCATAGATTCAACTCCTGAATATTTTATGATTAAAAAAGTTTGGAAAGCAGGCCATTAGACCTGCTTGCTAAAATTAGCTAACGGCGTTAATCGCGTCAACAACGTTGTCAACGGTAAAGCCAAAGTGTTTGAACAAATCGCCTGCTGGCGCTGATTCGCCAAAGGTGTCGATACCGACCACTTTGCCGTTCAGACCTGCGTATTTGTACCAGAAGCTGGTCACACCGGCTTCAACGACTACGCGAGCGCTAACGCTTGCAGGTAAGACAGATTCTTTATAGTCTGCATCTTGCGCTTCAAATACGTCAGTTGCAGGCATAGAAACCACACGGACGTTTTTGCCAGACGCTTCAGCTGCTGCCATCGCTAAGCCCATTTCAGAACCGGTAGCGATAACGATAGCATCTGGTGCACCGTCGCTGTCTTTAAGGATGTAACCACCTTTAGCGATGTTAGCGATTTGATCAGCAGAGCGATCTTGATGATCTAAGTTTTGACGCGAAAGAATCAAAGAGCTAGGACCGTCGGTTTTTTGTACGGATGCTTTCCAAGCCACTGCGGTTTCAACCGCATCACAAGGCCGCCAAACGCTCATGTTAGGAATCATGCGCAAAGTTGAGGTTTGTTCAACTGGTTGGTGAGTTGGGCCATCTTCGCCAAGACCGATAGAGTCATGGGTGAAGACTTCGATGTGTTGAATTTTCATCAATGCTGCCATACGTAACGCGTTACGGGCATATTCAGAGAACATCAAGAAGGTCGCACCGTAAGGGACAAAGCCACCGTGTAAGGAGATACCGTTAATGATTGCTGCCATACCAAACTCACGGACACCGTAGTTGAGGTAGTTCGCATCGGCATTGTTAGCACGCATAGGTACAGAATTAGAGACGATGGTTAAGTTGGAACCTGCGAGGTCAGCAGAGCCGCCCATGAAATCGGTGAAGCTGGATAAGCCTTCGATAGCATTTTGAGAAGCTTTACGAGAAGCAATGGTTGCACCATTGTCAGCGACAGATTGAATAAAGGCATCAGCTTTCGCTTCCCAACCATCAACCAAACCACCTTCAATACGGCGTTCAAATTCAGCAGCAAGTTCTGGGTGAGCTGCTTTATAAGCCGCCATTTTGTCGTTCCACGCCGCTTCTTTTGCAGCGCCTGCGTCTTTTGCATTCCAACCAGACTGGATGTCAGATGGGATTTCAAAGTCGCCGTGTTCCCAACCGAGTTGTTTACGGGTCAGCGCGATTTCTTCAGCGCCTAAAGGTGCGCCGTGACAATCTTCTTTGCCACCTTTGTTTGGCGAACCAAAACCGATGGTGGTTTTGCAGCAAATGATAGAAGGCTTGCCCGTTTCTGCGCGAGCTGCATCAACAGCCGCTTTAATGGCATCAGCGTCATGACCGTCAACGTCAGCCACAACGTGCCAGCCATAGGCTTCAAAACGTTGTGGGGTGTTATCAGTAAACCAGCCTTCAACTTCACCATCGATAGAGATGTTGTTGTCATCATAGAAAGCGACCAATTTACCGAGGCCTAAAGTCCCAGCTAAAGAGCAAGCTTCGTGGGAAATACCTTCCATTAAGCAACCGTCGCCTAAGAAGACATAGGTGTTGTGATCAACGACATCATGACCATCACGGTTGAAGTGAGCGGCTAGTGCTTTTTCAGCGATAGCCATACCAACACCGTTGGTGATACCTTGACCGAGTGGACCTGTGGTGGTTTCAACACCTGGGGCATAACCATATTCAGGATGACCTGGGGTTTTAGAATGCAATTGACGGAAGTTTTTCAAATCGTCAATGCTGAGGTCATACCCTGTTAGGTGTAACAAGGAGTAAATCAACATAGAGCCGTGGCCGTTGGACAAGATGAAGCGGTCACGATCAGCCCAGTTAGGATTTGCTGGGTTGTGGTTCATGTAGTCATTCCACAATACTTCAGCAATATCAGCCATACCCATAGGGGCACCTGGATGACCAGAATTGGCTTTTTGCACAGCATCCATACTTAATGCGCGGATAGCATTAGCAAGATCTCTACGTGATGGCATGCATTCACTCCTCAGAATAAGAATAATAGGTTAGATTAAGCCGAGCCTCTTTGGGGGAGACTTGCAGCAATAAAATAGCCGCCATTTTCGCGCACTCTAGGGAAATCGGCAAATGGTTTATGCTCATAGTGCTATTAAATTTTTTGTGGCTATATAGGGTTTTTGAATAAAACCGCTTAGATTTTATGTTTGTAACAACGCATTTTTTGTCTCATAATTCAAATTTTTCCTTGCTTAGTGAAACTTAGCCTTTGCGTAATATCAGTGGTAGTCACTGCATAGATAGTGATAATCGACTCCTATTAACCCATGTACATTTCAGGATTAGCTAAAAATTTCTCAGTCGGTAAGTAATGCGTGCCATCACAGGAGAAGTTTAAGGCGACCATTCCATTGATAATATTCAACGAAGCTGAGCGCAAATACAAGGTTTCGTCGATAAAACGCAGGGTTTTGAAATGCCCGAAAACCTCGCGAATTTGTGCTTCGGAGATGGTGGCTTCTTCGGGGTACTGACATGGCGGATACGCCAAACACGCTTGTTTAATTTCATCAATTAAATGTACTCGATAACGGTAAGGATCTTTATAAAGCCAAATGGTTACCCGAGAGCTAGAAAAATGCAGCTTGGCATGGAAAACCCCGCGTTTGAGTAACAACTCGATAACAATATCAATCACATCATCAATATGGTCGTCCAAAGGACTTTGGGTGCGGGTTTGTTGGAAAAGTGTGCCGCGAATCGAAGGGTCACCTTTGGCTTGCAGCCACATTTGCCTATCTTCAGGCCCAGAGGCATTAGCAGGCAGAGATAACAGAGAAAAATCCGCAATGACATAACCAAGCAATAAGCCATCACTTTGGTTAACGCTTTGAATGGCGCTAATACAACTTTGCCCATCGAGACGGCTGATATACACAGAAGATAAGCTTAAACCACTAGTGCTAGGAGTATGGCGTAGATAAGGACGTTTGGCTAAGTTTTGCCCTGTTGCACTGCTATCAATGCTTTGTGCGGATATATTGGCACTGATCTGTTGTCCCTCAGCATCGACGACATAGAGGCATTGACATTGTGCGAGGTTAGATTCGTCCATTAGGCTTTGCTGTAGGCTGTGACTTAGTGTGTCGCTTTGCCATGATTGCAGCGTCGTTGTTCCCAAGCTCTCCATTGCGACACTCAAATAGACCTGTAAGCGCTGCCGTTGCGCCTCAATGTATTGATCGAAGCTATTGCTCATCTTGGATTATCCCTATGATTGATGCACGGAGCTTCAATCGTGGCATAAGTGCAGGCACAAGGCAAGCGAGAAAAGCACACCGATTTAGGTTAAAATCGCCTTTTGTTTTTTGCATAGGTTTTATTCGTGTCCGATACCGAGGCAGCACCTGCCCACGCTCCTGATTTGCCCACGCTCAAACTCCGTGATGATTTATTACTCAGTTACCAAAGCTATGGCAATCGCCCCTGTTATTTGCTCGAAGACCCCGCCCACGGCAGTTATTTTCAAATCGGGCTGAAAGAATACCGTTTTATTCAGTGCTTGGATGGCGAAGCGGATTTAGCTAGCGCCTTAGAAAAGTCCAACAATGAACTCAGCGAGGAAGAGGGCAAAACCTTGATGCAATGGCTGTTGCAATCGCAATTGGTCTATGTCCAGCATCCTGAGTATCACTCTTGGCACTTGCCGCCCAAAACCGATGACCAACTGAAAAAAAATGCTAAAAAGCTCAATCCTTTATTTTTAAAATTCCCCTTAGGCAATCCTGATGGCTTGCTGGAACGGACTTATCCGTGGTTTGCTTGGATGCTCGGTTGGGGTTTTTTCTGGCTCTGGTTGGCGCTCAGCATCAGCGCGGTGTATTTGCTTGCCAGCCATACCGAGCGTTTTGCCGCAGCGGCGATGGGGCTGCTCAGCCCTTATAATGGCATTTGGCTGATATTGGCGTGGGTGTTGGTGAAAACCATTCATGAAGTATTTCATGGCTTGGTGTGCAAAAAATATGGCGGCACAATTCCCGAAGCAGGGGTGTTTTTTATTCTTTTCGCGCCGCTTGGCGGCTATGTCAATGCCGGATCTAGTTGGCGTTTTACCTCCAAATGGCAGCGCATCCACGTTTCCTCAGCGGGGATGTTTATTGAAGTCTTGCTTGCTGCTTTAGCGGTCTGGATTTGGGTTTATACCGATACCGGAGCGCTGAATTTTTTAGCCTATAACATTATTATTATCGCCGGGATTGGGACGCTATTATTTAATGCTAATCCACTGATGCGTTTTGATGGCTATTATATTCTCTCCGATTGGCTTAACTTGCCAAACTTGGGCACAGCCGGACAGCGCTATTTACAATATTTGAGTCGTTACTACATTCAAGGACGGGATATGACTTTGCCCGCGTGGGCGCATCCCAATTGGATTAAAGTTTATGGTATCTTGGCGCTGTTCTGGCGCATTTTTATCATGCTCAGTTTAATTTTTTTGGCCTCACACCTACTCGAAGGCGTGGGTTTATTATTGGCGGGTTTAGGGATTTTTTCATGGCTGGGCGTGCCAATTCTCAGTTTTTTTGTCAATATCCGCAAAGCACCAGATAGAGGACGGGTATTAATGCGCGTAGGACTGATTACACTCACCACCAGCGCTCTGTTATTCGCTTTGTTTACCCAATGGCAATGGACGTACACCGTTAGCGCCCCGGCAGTGTTGGATTATGCCGGCTCGACTTGGGTACGCAACAGCACCGAGGGCTTTGTCGCCAAGATTTTGGTTAAAAATGGGCAAATGGTCAAGCAAGGTGATGTATTGCTGCGTTTGAATAACCGTGAACTCCATGCCGAATTAAAAAACATCGACTTACAACGGCAAATCCACCAAGCCAAACAACAACAAGCCTTGGATAAAAACGAACCCGCTTTGTATCAAGTCGAACAAGAAAAACTCAAAGACCTCGAGGGTAAATGGCAGCAACTGAGCCAACAAGTCGCCGATTTATCCGTGTACGCGCAAACCTCGGGGCAAATCATTGCCAGTAATTTGGACGACTTGCAAGATGCCTATTTAGCTCAGGGCAGCGTGATGATGAATATTGGCGACCCAGAACAACTGCAAGCCCATATCAGTATCGCCGCTGCTGATGTCGATTTTTTTCGCACTCTCCAAGGGCAACAGATTGATTTATATTTAGACAGACAAGCCCTACAACTACAAAACGTCGCACTCGAAAGCGTGCAACCGGGGGCGAGTATTGATATTCGTTATCCGGCGCTGACCGCCTTAGCGGGCGGTGAATTGATGGTCATCCCGCGCCAAGACAAACAACAAGGCAAGGAGGAAGATCCTTATCAATTTGTCGAACCGCGATTTTGGGGTTTGGCGCACTTGCCCAGCGAATTAGCCACACAGGTATACAGCGGCGAGCGCGGCATCGTTTTGATTGATAGCCACGAACAAACCTTATGGCAACGCTTTCGCCGTTGGGTGAATCAAACCAGCTTATTTAAGTTGCCACAGGTTACCCAATAATGTCCGACACCTTGCCTTTAACCAGTGTGATTATTGTTAATTACAACGCCGGGGACGTGCTGGTGGATTGTGTCACGCGGGTATTGCAATCTGATGCGCTGCTGGAAGTTTTTGTCATCGACAACGCCTCTAGCGATGAGAGCATGGCAAAGCTAAAATACGCCTGTGGCGCAGACACGCGCCTACACTTGCAACAGCGCGTAGATAATGGCGGTTTTGCCGTTGCTAATAATGTAGCCCTCGCCCAAGCACAAGGTGAGTATTTTTTATTACTTAACCCCGATTGTTTGCTAGAAGCCGATAGCATCACTCAGTTTGTCGAACTGATGCAGCAACAGCCCCAGACGGGGATGATAGGGGCGTTGGTACAAAACCCCGATGGCAGCGAACAAGGCAGCAGCCGCCGCCGCATTCCGACCCCTACGCGCAGCTTGGTACGGGTCTTACATCTGGATAAACTCATGCCCAGCCGTTTTGCTGAGCATCATATTAATGTCGGTGTTGCAGAAGCCTTGCCCAGCAAACCTATCAAAGTCGAGGGCATTTCTGGCGCGTGTATGTTTGTCCGTCGCAATGCTTGGGAGGCGGTCGGCGGTTTAGATGAACGTTATTTTCTTCATTGTGAAGACTTAGATTGGTTTATGCGTTTTCGTGCGCAAGGTTGGCAGATTATCTTTGCCCCGCATATTGTCGTCACCCATTTGCACGGCTGGTGCAGCCAGAAAACCCCGATTCGGGTGCTATGGTACAAACATCAAAGCATGATTATTTTTTATCAAAAATTTTTCCGCCAGCAATATCCGCTGCCGCTGTGGTGGTTGGTAAAACTCAGCGTTTGGGCGCGTTTTAGTCTATTGAGTTTATTGAGTATTTTAAAAAATCGCTAATCATTTTAAAAAAACGCTTGCATTATTATTTAAAGGGTCTATAATGGGTCTCTTACTTACAGACATTCACAAGTATTTGTTGCGGGGTGGAGCAGTCTGGCAGCTCGTCGGGCTCATAACCCGAAGGTCGCAGGTTCAAATCCTGCCCCCGCTACCAATTTTCTTTCAAATCCGAATGTCGATTCAATCTTAGTCAGTCCCCATATCAATATCTCCCATAATTTTTCTTATTATCAATAAACTAAAGTACCGTTAGGCATTGATGTTGTTGATTTTTCATTGCTCCTGATACGATGCAGCAATTTTTATCCCCCCTTAAGACGACCTTTCACCTGCTTAAACCTTTGCATTAACATCAGTTAATTCACTGATGTTACGCATTAAGCCAGTTTTTGTCACAACATGGTGATTTTCCGCCTGCCTAGTGGTATTTAGCCGTGCAGCAATGGCGGTTTTTTGGCTTTTTGGAGCCAAAAAGAAGCCTTTGCGTAACATCAGTTAATTCATATTTGTATTGGGTTCTTTAGGTATTTGCACATAAAAACAGCTCCCCTCTCCCAGTTTGCTCCCAACTTGTATTTGCCCTTGCATCATTTCGGTATAGAAAAACCAGACACCAACTTAAATAACTGATGTTACGCACTAAGCCAGTTTTTCCGCAATAAGGCGCTTTCCCGTAAAGCAATGGCGGTTTTCTGAGCCATTAAGAAGCCTTTGCGTAACATCAATTAAATAATAGACTAAATTAATATGCTACTTATATGGGTATCTGCAATTTTTCGTTTTTAAGAAATGTTGTGGGTGTCTATAAAATTCTTTTAATCACACCTGTAGTTACCCATAATTTTAATTTATTTTGCGAGATTTCAGTATAATAAAAAACAGATGTTGTTACAGCTTGTTAATCAAAAGAGGTTTTTTATGCCCATATTTTCCTTGTTGGCTATTGGCAGTATAACAATGGTTTTTTTAGAAAAAAAATACCGTAGAAATAAAAAGTACCAACAAAAAATTAAAGCATCAAAACAAGCCATCATTCCTTTTATCAATAAGGAAAAACCAACCAAAACCGATGTACTATCGGATATGGTAGAAGTTAATCATTTTCAAAAAACGGCATTATTATCTTTTGGACTCACAGGCTTGGGTAAGTTTGTATATCCACCGTTAACTTTTGTTGCTATCCCTTTGTTAATTTACAATTATGCACATTATTTGAAAAAATCACACCATATTATTTTTAAACAAAAAAAATGGGCATTGGGTATTACTGAATTGACCAGCGTCACCTTTGCTTTATTCACAGCCAGCTATTTCACTATGGCATTTTTATTTAGCATGTATTTTACTACCCGTAAACTGATCATGAAAACGGAACGTGATACACAGCTAAACTTTAGCCAAGTGTTTGGAGAACTGCCAAAAACCGTTTGGCTATGGTTTGATGGGGTTGAAAGGGAAATAATGCTGGATAATGTCCAAATCAACGATATTTTAGTGGTTCATGCGGGGGAAATGATTGCGATTGATGGAGTGATTGTCTCGGGACATGGGGTTGTGGATCAACGCATGTTGACTGGAGAAGCGCAGCCATTAGAAAAAATTGAAGCGGATCCTGTTTTCACCTCAACGGTATTAATTTCTGGTTATTTGCGTATCCAAGTTGAAAAAAAAGGGGAAGAAACCATCACCGGACAAGTAGCCAAAGTATTGCAATCTTCGGCTAATTTTAAAAATAAAATGCAATCGCGTGGTGAGTTGATTGTGGAAAAAGGGGCACAAAAGATGAACCTAACCACAGTGGCGGCATTGCCTTTTATTGGTTTAAACCATGCGTTGGCTTTGGGGTATGCTGGCTTTGGTTATCAAATGCGTTTGTCAGCACCCTTGATGGTTTTTAATTACTTAAAACATGCGGCTAAAAATGGCATTTTAATTAAAGATGGACGGGCGTTAGAAAACATCTCCGATATTGATATTGTGGTTTTTGATAAAACAGGCACATTAACACAAGAAGTACCACAGATAGAAAATATGATCAGTTGCCGTGGTTTTTCAAAAACACAGTTATTACAGTATGCTGCAACGGCTGAACAACATCAAAAACACCCGATTGCATTGGCTATTTGTGCACAAGCACAGCAACAAGGTCTAGAATTTTTAGCCTTAGAACATGCTGACTATCGCATTGGTCATGGTATTTGTGTCAGTTTACGGGATGAAAACAATCAGATCATCACGGTTCTCTTGGGCAGTGCGCGTTTCATGCAACAATCGGATATAAGCATTAGTCATGAAATACAGACTTTAGAACAACAATGCGCAGAAAATGGTCATTCTTTGGTTTATATTGCGCAAAAAGATCAGGGCTTAATGGGCGTGATTGAATTATCGCCGACCTTACGTACCAATGCACAATTGGCAATTAAAACCTTACAAGAGCAAGGTAAAACGATTTATATCATTTCAGGTGATCAAAAAGCCGCTACTGCCCACCTTGCTGACTCACTGGGTATTGAAGATTATTTTGCTGAAACATTGCCAGAAGACAAAGCAAATATCATTGCTGATTTGCAAAGCAAAGGACATAAGGTCTGTTTTGTCGGTGATGGCATCAATGATTCCATTGCCTTACAAAAAGCAGATGTCTCTATCTCCTTGAAAGGGGCATCCAGCATTGCAATGGATACGGCTGAAATTGTATTACTGCAACCTAATTTATTATTGCTGTCAGAAATTTTAACGATGTCGCATCAATTGGATCGTCGGATGAGTAATAGCATGGTGATTAATACAGGATCGGGCATACTCTGCATTAGTAGCGTGTTATTTTTAGGGTTAGGTTTCAGTGGGGCAATGGTTTTGTACTACAGCAGCTTGAGTGCAAATATTGTGAATGCCATGTTACCGATGGCACAAAATAAAATAGCACGTTAATTTTAAACGGAAATACCTTTATTAATGGCAACATATACCGAACTTTCTTTGACTGAATTAGAAAAAATAGGTCAACATTATGGTCTTAACATCATCCGTTTATCACCGATGGTGTTGGGCAATGCAAACACGACATATCATATCCATACAAAAGAAAGTGGGTATATTGTCACCCTTGCAGAAGAAAAGTCTTTATCTGACATGCAGGCTCTGGCTAATTTACTGCTTTGGTTAAAACAGCATGGCTTTACAAGCTCTGATCTTCTTTTGTCTCACGATGGTGAAATGATCACACACTACAAAGATAAACCCGTCTTAATTAAAAGGTGGGTTTCTGGTGCTGTTAATGAACACCTCAGTACGGATATGTTGCGACAAATTGGTCAACAAATAGGAAAATTACACCAAGTGCCGGTGCCTGAGTTTATACCAAAAGGCTATCCTTCTGGCTTACCCTTTTTTGCCATGGTGCTTGAGCATGATATTGAACATGACTGTATGGCGTGGTTGGCAAAGCAAATTCAATTTTTATCTGAAAATTTACCACAGGACTTACCTAAAGGCTTAATCCATGCGGATATTTTTTTTGATAATGTCTTATTTGAGGGCGATACACTTAGCGCAATTATTGATTTTGAAGAGGCTTGTTATTACGATTTAATGTTTGATATAGGCATGGCAATCGTGGGCTTGTGCAAAATAAAGGGGAAAATTGACTTACTCAAAGCCCATGCTGTTATACAAGGGTATGAACAAGTGCGTCCATTGCTTGCAAAAGAAAAAGAATCATTAAGCTTTTTTATTGAATATGCAGCAACAGCCACGGCTTGCTGGCGTTTTTGGAAATACAATATTGATTTACCCAGTCAAGCATTAAAAGATAAATACGTGGAGATGGTACAGATAGCACATTACATCCATAATCTTAGGATTGAGGATGAAATTAGATTCTAAACGGACGCTTAGTGCGGCAGAACATGAAGAAATAGTTAAATAACTGATGTGACGCACTAAGCCAGTTTTTATCACAATAGTGTGATTTTCCACCTGCCTTGTCGTATTTAGCCGTAGAGCAATGGCGGTTTTTTGCCTTTTGGGGCATTGAGAAGCCTTTGCGTAACATCAGTTAAATAAAACGAGACCCATCTGTTTTTCGCATGTCTCTTGATTTACGTAAATCTTTGGTAATATTAATCAATTTTAGCCAACGATCAGTACCATCATACTGTGCTGCAAATGATCGCCGACCATGTACGGCACGGTAATTATCAACAAAACATATATCACCTGGTTGTAATATCAAATCAGATAAGTTGTTGTTAATAATATCAATGAGTGCGTGTACGGCAGCCGTTGCTTCATCATCAATGCCTGTGACATAAATTTCATCCATACAAAAATACGGTGATTCTTTGCTACCAAATAATACCGGCATGGCTTGCGGTGTTTCATTCATTTGTTTAACGTTATCACAGGATTTTTCTAATAAATCCAGCATGTGTTTGTCCGTAGAGCCGCCAAACGATGTTGGTTTATGTTGATGGAGATGACTGTCATCGGCACGAAATACAAAACGTGGTTCAAACAAAATATTGATTTGTGTTTCACTTAATTGCGAAACCACTTTATTGCTTGCGATGCACGTGCCTGTGTTGCTTGGGTTTCTCAAACAGAGAAAACCAAGGTAATCTGCCCGATAAGGATGAAAAGAATCTTCAGTATGCCATGCTAAGGCTTCTTTGCTGCTTAAGCCGATTTGTTCTTGTTCTTGCCCTTTAGCAGGAAAAATATCATTAAGAAGATAACCCGCTTGTAAGGTAGACCACCCAAACGCATCACCTAATAATGAGCTACATAATACAAGTAAAGCTTGTATCTCAAAGGTTTTTTCCGCACCCTTGCGTTCTTTTCTATTGTTTGGCGTTGCACCGATTTTCACATCATCAATGGGATAACCAGAAATAAGACAAACAGGTGGAATCTCAGTTGCGCATAAACGAAAATCATTTAAATATTGCCGCAAACGTAACGGTAAATTATGTGCAAATACCGTTGCATTATGAATAAATTGAGTATCTTCTGGGTTATTAAACTGTTGCCTTAGCTCATTTAATAACGTTTGTGTGGATTGGATTTCAGCTTTTGTGAAGACAAACTGTGTTTTCATGTTTTTCTCTTTAAAACGTTGGGAAAAGACTTATTTTTCTTAATCTTCATGCCACAAAGAGGTTTATGTACTTATTTCATAATAAGATTCAAGTTGGTCTTGCCTGCGTATGTCTAATGTAGCGCAATGAAAACCACCAATAAAAGGGTAATAATCTTCAAAAGCACAAGGAATAGGGCTAAATCCCCAACCTTTTAAAGCACCAATTAAGGGTTTTTGGCGTTCCTCAACGATAATACGTTTTTCATCCAACATCAACGTATTCATACTGATCCAGTCACTCATCATTCTTGGGCGGGTATTATAGGGAATAGGTTCAGGGGTGACCAAAACTTCCCAGTTTTTGAAAAAGTCAGGTAATTTATTAATGTCGGTAAAGGTAGGATTAACCAAGACCTTACCGGGGGCAAGCAGCATTAATGTCGTATCAATATGTGCAGGTTTCGGATCAAGGCTTTGAATAAGGTGAATGGTATAATCATCACCCAAATGATTTTGTAGCCAATTAACCCCCGATTGATTGGTCACATGGCTGAGCTGTCCAATAATATCCCGTCCGCAACGAACAAAATCAGCCGCATCAAAAACGGGTTCAAATTCGGTCAATATATAAGGCGTGGACGAATCAGCCTCTGTATAGGCTTCATTATATAAGTCATCTAATAATTGTGGCTTAGGTGCAGAAACCCAGCGCGCGCCCTGAGCGGCATATTCTTTAAATAAATCATGATAGGCATGGGCTTCAAAATAGCGTGAACGTGAACTCATCGGTGTTCCAATGATTTGATCGCCAATAACCAAAAAGGGATCACGCGGATTAGCAGCACAAAACCCGCCTTCTGTTTTCCAATTGGGTGTAGAAAAGGACTGACTGTGCGCCACTTCATTAATTTCACGAACAATCACACCTTCTGATCTGAGCAAGCTTGTTAAACGATGAATAGCAGAGCCAGCAGCATCAACATATGATTGGGGGTAAGGTTGCCCTAATTTTACATATTGTTCAATTTCAGCAAGTTCAGCATCGCTAAATACCAATTTATCAGCAGGATCCCAAAACGATGCGAACGCATTACTGGGATTACCGACAATCACTTCTTCTAATAAGCCCCATTCAGTGAATGAATTAACCGGGCATGATGGTGTTTTATCAATACTCAACAAGAATTTCCTCTGGGTTTTTATGTTTGCCTCTATAAGCAATCTTTAACTATTTTGAGTATTTTACAGCGCCTATTGATATTTACAATAAAAATATGTTTTTTTAGCAATTCAGCCCCCCCCTAAAGTAGTTAAGATAACCAAGGAATTAGAAACCAAAACCGGATAAGAGAAACCGTGAAAGAGAAACCGGACACCCACTTAAATAATAGACTAAATAAAGAGGACTAAGGGCAGCCACTGAATTATCTTTGTTTAGTTTATCTTAAAATTTTAGTGGGCATCTGATTTCTATATCATTTGATTTCTATATTAGCGGTTGGAAGAGGATTTTTTTCCTCTGTTTCCACATGCTTTAGTTTGCTTTGGTCAAATGATTTAACTTCTGCTCGACTGTCCACATTTTCCGTGCTGAGGGTATCTACAGTTGGAAGAAGGGTTTTTTCCCGAGTTTCTACATGATTCAGTTTGTTCTGGTCAAATGATTTAACTTCTGCTCGATTATCCGCACTTTCTGCCTTGAGGATGTCTGCGGTTGGAAGGGGATTTTTTCCCTCTGTTTCCACATGTTTTAGTTTGCTTTGGTCAAATGATTTAACTTCTGCTCCACTATCCACATCTACTTCTACAATAGACGCTGCTCCAACCGTACCCGCAGCCAATAAACCAAAAATAAAAGATATATCGAGTGTTTTTTTCATATTTTGTATCCAGATACTTTGCCTCTGTTTCATCATGTCAGGTAAAAAGGAGACAGCCTCTCACACTAACCCGTAAATTTATAGTTTGCCTAGATTATCTTAATAGAGAATTATATACAACAAAATTACAGAAACCGAAACTGGAAAACCGAAACTGGACACCCATAAATAATAGAGTAATTTAGTAAACTATTTCATTCGGTATCTAGTTCCGGTTCGAAGTCTGAAAAATGACGGGGGAAAGAGCGTGGTATGGTCATAAAAGAAATTAAATATCACCGCAGATTTCTATTACGACAGCCTATGACAAGGAATTAGCTATTGTGGCTTATCGGTGAAAACAACCGTCCCATTATCATCTACATATTGATAAAGAAACCGGACATCAAAGAAACCGGACAAAGAAACCGGACATCCACTTAAATAATAGGTGTCTATAAAATTTTCATTCCAATGCGAGACACCCATTTTTATCACCCTTAGGATGACCATCCACCTGCTTGAACCTTTGCATCACATCAGTTAATTCGTATTTGTATTGGGTTCTTTAGGTATTTGCACATAAAAACAGCTTCCCTCTCCCAGTTTGCTCTTAACTTGTATTTGCCCTTGCATCATTTCGGTATAGCGTTTGGAGATATTTAGCCCTAGCCCTGTGCCGCCGTATTGACTGGCGATAGAAGCATCGGTTTGGCTAAAGGCTTGAAATAGTTTTGTTTGTTGAGCTTCACTCATGCCGACACCAAAATCTTTGACGCTAAATTGCACCCATGTCTGTTGTTCAATTTCTATTAACTTTGCCTTGCACACAATGACTTTGTCTTGGGCAAATTTACTGGCATTGCTAATCAGGTTGATGATAATTTGTCGTAATTTGGTCTCATCGGCATACATTTCTCCCAAATCAGCGGCTATTTCCAAGCTAAATTGGTTATGGTTTTTATCAATCAAAGCTTGTGTGGTGGCGACCACTTCTTTGAGCATGGTATCGATTGGAAAGCGTTGTCGGTACAATTCCATCTTGCCCGCTTCAATTTTAGAATAATCTAAGACATCATTAATCAGTGCCAATAAGTGTTTACCAGACGCGTTAATGCGGCTTAAATCATCAGTCAATTCGTTATTTGTCTCTTCTTCCTCAGCGTCTTCTTTGAGCATTTCGCTATAACCGATGATCGCATTCATCGGCGTGCGTAATTCGTGGCTCATATTGGCAAGAAAACGGCTTTTGAGTTGGTTGGCCTCTTCTGCCGCTTGCTTGGCTTTGTTGAGTGCCTGCATCATGTTTTCCAGACTTTGATTTTTTTCCTCTAACGCCTGATTTTTTTCATTGAGGCATTGCTTGAGGTGATACAAATGAATATGGGTTTTAATCCGCGCCAGTGTTTCATCTTTGTCGAAAGGTTTGGTGATGTAATCTGCCGCGCCCAATTCAAAGCCTTTGACTTTTTCCACCGAATCACTCAAAGCCGTCATAAATATCACCGGAATATCTTGGTATTGTGGCTTTGCTTTGAGACGGGCACAGACTTCAAAGCCGTCCATCACCGGCATCATCACATCGAGTAAAATCAGGTCGATGGCAGCGTAGTCTAATTTTTTTAAGCCGCGCTCCCCATCTCTGGCAACCAGCACTTTATAGCCAGCTTGCTGTAATAATTGAAATAATACGTCTAAGTTGATGGGGTTATCATCTATGGCTAATACGGTTTTTTGCACGTTATGGTCGCTCAATTTTCCAAGTAATTGTTTGCTAATTTTTCTAAACCAGACTCATCAAAAGCTTTAGCTAAACGGCGTACTTGCTGGGCAAAATCACTTAATGTTGGGTCTTGTTGTTCTAAGTCATCGGCATAGTCTAATATGGCGGCAATGTCACCTTGTAAGCTCAATTGTTGTAGCTGTTCTAATGCCATGACAGATGGTAGTGGTGGTTTTTCAGGCTCAGATTTAGGGGGGCTGTGGTTTTGTCCTTGGTATTCATTGAGTAGTTTTTCAATCGCTTGTTCATCGAATTGTTTCGCTAACCCCATGACTTGCTGGCAAAACGGTTTTAAGTCAATGTGTTGTGCTTCCATATATTGTAAATAATCAATTAAACCAACCACATCCCCATGAGTATTGAGTGTGGCTAATTGAAACAAATCATTTTGATTTGGGATGGGTAGGCTTTGCTTGGAAGCGGTGTTATCATTCCCCCGATACAGCCATGTCAAAGCTAAATATTTTTCAATACAAACAAAGATTTCTTCTAATTGAAACGGTTTTTTTACAAAATCATCACAACCGGCTTTGAATGCATCTTCACGGTGTTCACCATAAACACTGGCAGAAATGGCAATCACGGGTAATTTTGGAAAGCGTTGTTTTAGCGCTTTGGTGGCACTAAAGCCGTCCATCACCGGCATCATCAAATCCATAAATACCAAATCCGGTTGCCAATCTTCTGCCTCGGTCACGGCCGCTTTACCGTGTTCTAAGCCTTTCAAATCAAAGCCAAGTGGCTGTAATAAACTTAGCAAAACTTGACGATTTTCCGTTTTATCATCGACCACCATGATGCGATAACTAGCACGTTTATGGATAAAATCAGGCGCATCAGCCTTAAGCTGATAAGCACTAATCACCGGCTTAGAAACAGGTGAGTTTAATGCCTCGTCATGATGATGGCTGACACTTACTGGTAACTTAAGGGAAAAACAGCTGCCTTGGTCTAAGACGCTGTTGACCTTAATGTCACCTTGCATCATATCAATTAAATTTTTACTAATGCTCAAGCCCAAGCCTGTGCCTTCTGCTTTATGTAAAATATCACCCGATTGCTTAAAGGGTTGAAAAATCGTTTCCAAATCTTGCTCTGGAATGCCAATCCCTGAATCATTGACCTCGACATATAGCACAGATGCATTAAAGCTCACTTTGAACAGGACTTCGCCTTCATCGGTAAATTTAATCGCATTGCCTAATAAATTCATTAAAATTTGTCGTAAACGCTTGGGGTCAATTTCTATCCATGCAGGCAAGGCGCTGGTTTGGTAATGAAATTGAATGCCTTTTTGTTGGGCACGAATTTTAAACACTTCCACCAATTCTTGAATAAAACCAGGTAGCGCACAACTTTCTGGTAATAATTCTATTCGCCCCGCCTCGACTTTGGATAAATCCAAAATATCATTGATTAAAGTCAATAAATATTCACCGCTGCGATAAATCACGTCCAAGCCTTCGCGTTCGCTGTCGGGGAAATCTTCACTGTATTGCAAAATTTGTGTATAGCCTAAAATGCCATTTAACGGCGTGCGTAATTCGTGGCTCATATTGGCTAAAAACACGCTTTTAGCTTTATTCGCTGCCATGGCTTGATCTCGGGCAATTTCCAATTCTTTAGTTTTATCGGTCAATTCTTGCGTACGCTGCACCACCTTTTCTTCTAAATGGTTGTGATAACTACTCAATTCCTCATCACGCTCGCGGATTTTTTCTAACATGCGGTTAAAGCCATCCGCAAGTAAACCGAGTTCATCTTCACTGAGTTTTTCTGCATGAAAATGGTATTGTTTTTGTTCTGAAACCTGTTGCATGGTTGCCAGTAAAGAGAATACTGGCTGCGTAATTAAACGTTGCAGGCGTGATGCTAACCAAAATGCTAAGAGTAAGGAAAATAATAAAATAAGCAGAAAAATGCTGACGACATTGCCTAAACGGGCATAGAGGGCATTCATATCAGAACGAATATACACCGTGCCAACAAAATCTTTATCAATATAAATGGGATGAAACACATCAAGACTGTACCAAGAAAAGTGATGTAATTTCCCCTTGATTTCTCCCTCACTATTTAAGCGGGTTCCTTGAGGTAAAAAATCCCGCAAATGCTGCCCTTGTTGCCATAGATGTTCAGCATCACGCTGGTAATGGGTAAATAGATCGCCCTTGCCATCAATAATATAAGCAAATTCAATATGTGGATTGGCACTGAGCGCGACAATATTTTCTTGTGTGGTGCGGGCATCATCAAAAAGTAAGCCGGCGACACTGTTGCGTCCGGTCAAATCAGCTAATATTTTGACTTCATTGAGTAAATCACGCTGTAAAATGTAAGCGTCATGCAGAATAAAACTGCTAGAAGCCAGCAATAAAACAGCGGTACTGGTGGCTAAAATAATTAAACGTAATTTATTTCTAATTGGAAGTTTCTTAAAATTAAACAACAAGTTAAACACCCCCTCTTAGAAAAATAGCCAAAGAAAAATAATCATTTCTCAAGTATACTGGAATAGATAATATTGCGCATGGGTATCCCCCCCTTTTTTTAAAGAAGATTTAGCATGAAAAAACAAACGCTAACCAAGCAATGTCGCAAACGAATACAAAGGTTTTGGTTTTGGGCTGTCTGTTTGTGTACTTTGAGTCTGAGCACCAACGCACAACAATATGAGCGCATCAGTGAGCATCAAGTTAAGGCCGTGTATCTTTATAATTTTAGTCGTTTTACTGCATGGCCTGTCTATGCCTTTACCAGTAGTGATGCCCCTTTCAACCTGTGTTTATTAGGCGAGGATCCGGTCAATGCTGAGTTGGATCTTGTGGTTGAAAATGAACAACACAAAGGACACCCGATTCAAGTACAACGCCTGAATGAGATTCAAGATAGCGATCATTGCCAAATGTTATTTATCGGGAAATCCGAAACGGAAAACATTCCTCATATCCTCGATTATCTGTTTGGCAGACCGATTTTAACGGTCAGCGAAATAAAAGACTTTGCTCAACACCAAGGTGGCATGATCGAGTTTTATAAAAAAAATAATAAAATTCGGTTTTATATAGCTCATTCAGTGGTAAAAAATGCAAGCTTGCAAATGAGCGCCAATTTATTGCGCATTGCCACTATTATTGATGAGGAGTAGCACTGATGAAAACGCTTTTAAGCCATTGCTCTCTACTTTTATTGTGGTTGACCACCAGCTTGTTTGCCGTAGAAGTGGACAAAATCGAAGCTGATAACCAACGGCGTGAAATTTTAGAAATGCTCAAACAACTCAGTCCTGAAGAGTTGAGCGAAGTGGAAACCTTCAACCCTAAAGCGGGTTTATCCGCACGCAAATTACGCGCTTTAGTAGACACCGATGCCGCAGCTTATGTGCTTAAAGGTGAAGAGATTCATAGAGCTGGCATCACACGTTTAGCCGAGGCTTTACGCCTCATTCCTGGTTTACAAGTGGCGCGCATTAGCCCTTATCGCTGGGCCATCAGCACCCGTGGTCTCAATGAAGAAAACGCCAGTAAATTGCTGGTAATGATTGATGGGCGCACGGTGTATAGCGCGTTGCGCTCCGAAGTGCAATGGGATCTGCAAGACTTAATGATGGATGACATTGATCGCATTGAAGTGGTACGCGGTCCTGGTGCTTCCCTTTGGGGAGCTAACGCGGTCAATGGCATTATTAATATCATCACCAAATCAGCTGCCGATACGCAAAACAATAAGGCACAGTTGACACTGGGTAATGGCGAAGAAAAAATCATTGCCAGCGTTCGCCACGGCGGTAAGCTTGTTGATAACGGGCATTATCGTATTTATGCCAAATATTATGAACATGGGGGGTTTTTTGATAAATCCGGGACAACACAAGACAATGATTGGCAGATGTTACAAGGCGGCTTTCGAGCAGATTGGCAAAATGAGATTGGCGAACAATTTCAATTACAAGGCAATGTCTACACCGGCACGGAAAATAACCTCGAAACTTTAACCTTACCCACCAGCAGTAATATTATCACCATTGATAAACCCTCAGAAGTACAAGGTTTTAACCTATTATCTCGTTGGCAGCGTGACCTTGAAGATGGGGAATATATTTTACAAGGCTATTACACCCAATTGCAGCGGGAAGATTTTTATTTTGATGAGTTTCGCGGGACGTTTGATTTAGATTTTCAACATCGAAAAATCTTTGATTGGCGCACAGAACTGTTATGGGGCTTGGGTTTCCGTTATACCTATGATGATTTACCCAGCAAATCGACCTCAGATGATTCTCAAGTTCGTTATACCCCCATCAAGCGACAAGATAAATTGTTCAGTGCCTTTATCCAAGGTGAGTTTGCTCTCACTCAACGCTGGCGCGTGACCTTGGGGAGTAAATTTGAATATAACGATTATTCTGGTTTTGAATACCAACCCTCTTTGCGTAGCCTTTACCACTTTGATGAGGATAAAAAGCATAGCTTATGGGCAGGTATTTCAAGGGCAGTACGCACCCCTTCCCGTAGTGAAGAAGACCTGTATGTCAATAATAGCAGCCCTGTGTTTAATTTTATTTTAGAAGGCAATAAAGAGCTGGTAGCAGAAGAACTATTAGCCTATGAACTGGGCTATCGTTTTAATTTAAGCAATCGCTTACTGATTGATTTATCTTTATTTTATAATGATTACGACAATTTACGTAATTTTACCCAAACACATTTTCAGCCCTTTCCTGTACCCACCAGCTTTAATCAGTTAGATAACCAACTTTATGGTGACGTGTACGGGCTAGAATTATCCAGTGACTGGCAAGTAAAACGCAATTGGAAACTGCGTTTTAACTACAGCTATACCAAAACTCAATTAGAACTCAAAGCAGGCAGCACTGACCCCTTTGCCAAAGCGATTGCAGGCAATAACCCCGAACAACAAATCACCTTGCACTCGATGTGGGATATTAACCCCCGTTGGGACTTGGATCTGATGTTGTACTACAACAGTCAATTACCCAACCAAAATATCTCCGCCTACACCCGTCTTGATCTCCGCTTAGCTTGGCACATGAGTAAAAACCTAGAACTGAGTATTGGCGGGCGTAATTTACTCGACCCTTATCATCCTGAATTTCGTGGCGGACAAAGTGGGCGCAGTGAATACGAAGTGCCCCGTGCTTGGTATTTGCAAACACATTGGCAATTTTAAATAACTGGTGTTACGCAAAGGCTTCTTTTTCTGCCTTAAGGGCAGAAAAAACCGCCATTGCTACACGGCTAAGCTCCACTAGGCAGGTGGAAAAGCGCCTTATTACGGAAAAAACGGGCTCAGTGCATCACACCCGTTGAGAACAGGGGTAACAATCGATACCTATCAAACACATTTCGGCGAGAAAAAAGACCTTATTTGCAGTATATTATTGGTTATCTTAATAGACGCTGAGGAAGCCCATGTTTTCATCTGCCCCAACGATTCAATCCATTGTGCATGATTTTCGCCTAGATCAAATGATGCGCTACAGTTTGTTTGCTCCCCGCTTGTATAACCTTTGCCGTGCTTTCGGGATGCAAGCGGGTAATATTATGCCCTCAAGGGCATTTTGCTCTGATGAAAACCAAGGCTATCCTATTATGCTGATAGCCAAACATTTTGGGGCTTTCCCTTTTAATCACGGACGGGTCGGTGGGATTGTCGCTACCGACAGGCATGGCCCTCATTCGCATCATGGTCAAGACTTGATGATTATTCAAGCCAGCCATGTGGGTTTTGACCCCGAAACCCAAGCATTTGGACAATATACCCGTCCACACACCTGCAATAACGATAAAACCACTACCTGTGGCAAAATTGGCGGTGTCTTACATTGGTATCAACAAGCCTATCATTTCGCCGGTAAAAACATCCACTTAGGTTGGGAGAAAGGCAAGCCGACGGTCTGCATTGATAATCAGCTATTAGATAATAACCGTGAACAAGGTCTGTTCCTCAATCTTGAAAAAATGATCGCAACCGAAGCCGGACAACCGTATTTACTCCGCGTACAAAGCACCTCAAGGTTATTTGTTGCTGCGCCTAAATTTTATCAACAACTCAAAGCACAATGGTCAGCACCAGAGCAATCGGTGCCTATTGGGACAAACTTAGCTGCTGATTTATTCCAATACCGTCGTGATATTGATTATGTGCCCGAAAATTCCAATCACATGGAACATAATCTAATCAATTTTATGCCTTGGATTGTCACCGCCAAAAACCCCTTATTAATCGCAGCACAAGTCAACACTCAAGCCGAATTTGACCGTTGTTTTCGTAGCATCAGTCAAGACCCGGCTTATGACAATAAACGCTTATTGTTTATCTCTTGCTTGCATATTGATATATCTCCAGCAGAGGGGCAATTGTTCCCATTAACCAAATGTATTCCGTGGGCAGCCTATCTCCAAGACGGTCAAGGTCATACGCAAATTTTAGAACAACAAACCTTGATAGAACAGCTATTACAGCAAGACACCCAAAACCCCGATCAAATTGATATTGAAACCGAAATTAGTCAAATGAGTGCGGTGGATGAGGTAAAAATCCCGCTGACGGATTAAAAAAGGCAGCCTATGAACTGATGTGACGCAAAGGCAGTTTTTTGCCTTTTGGGGCATTAAGAAGCCTTTGCATCACATCAATAAATATTGCTATTGGCATAATGACAGGTAAGATACACGAAGAATCAGCATTATTATTGGTTATACGGTTTATTCACCCAGATACCATTTTCTAGGTCTTAGTATGTCAAATACACTTGCGCAAAATACCACTTTACGGATTTTATTATCTTTGGCTGCCTTTGTGATCATTATTGCGGGAATGCGTGCTGCTGAAGAAATCATTGCCCCATTTTTATTATCCATATTTTTCACCATTATGTTTGCCCCACCTTTAATGTGGTTACAAGACAAAAATATTCCCACCGCTATTGCTTTGGGCTTAGTCATTAGCTGCATTATTTTGGTACAACTGACCTTTTTCTCTTTAGTCAGCGCCAGTTTGCAAGACTTTAGTCAAGCCTTGCCCAGTTATGAAGCACGGCTAACCCATAATACCAATGCCTTAAATCAGCGTTTACATGGCTATGGTATTGATATGAGCGAAAATGTGATTGGCAATTATTTTAACCCCGAAACCATTATCGATTTAGTTGCCAAGGGCTTGGGCAGTGTCGGCAGCGTGCTATCCAATACCTTTTTAATTTTATTACTGGTGATTTTTATGCTGCTAGAAGCCGCCAGTTTTCCAACCAAACTGCGTTTAATTTTTAAAAAACCGGATGTATCGTTGGCAAAATTAAGTCATGTGGTGCAAAAAATAAAACGCTATATTGCAATTAAAACCGTGATGAGTTTAATCACAGGTTTACTGATCACCTTTTGGCTGATGATTTTAGGCGTGGACTATGCGCTGTTATTTGGCGTGTTGGCATTTTTCCTCAACTATGTGCCCAATATCGGCTCTTTGATAGCGGCGATTCCAGCGGTGTTATTGGCTTCTTTACAATTGGGCGGCTGGTTTGCGGTTTATACAGCAATGGGTTATGTGCTGGTGAATAATGTCCTTGGTAACATGATAGAGCCACGGATTATGGGACGCACCTTGGGGCTATCCACCTTGGTGGTGTTTTTGTCCTTATTGTTTTGGGGCTGGGTGTTAGGCGCTGTTGGCATGTTATTATCGATTCCCCTGACCATGACCGCAAAACTGATTTTAGAGACCAGTGACAACACCCGTTGGTTGGCGATTTTGCTAGAATCAGACACCGAGGCACAAGAAACCTTAGAAAAAGAAAAAGCTGAAAACCTAAAGCCAGCACAATAATCAACTCAAGCAGTTGCCAAATGTAGATAAGCTTGTTTCAATAGAGGCTGTTTTATTTTTTTCTTTGGCTACAGGAATCCTCTTATGCGTTATTTATTACCTTGTTTATTATTAAGCTTACCTCTCAGTGCGCAAGCAGGTTTAGATGATTTACTCAAACAAGCCACCGAGGCAGCCGTTGCCCTAGAACCGCAAGCCAAAGAAGCGGCGGAGAGTCAAAAACAAACAGAAGCTGCGCCCAGCACCGCCGCCAAAGCCGATACCAGTTTTATTGATAAGCTGAGTTTGGGCGAAATTGATGGCGGCTTAAAAGAAGCCTTAAAACAAGGCACACAAGCGGCTGTCTCAACCTTAAGTGCCACAGGCGGCTTTGCTAACAGCGATTATAAAATCAAAGTGCCCAAAGGGCTTGCGCCGTTGGAACAAATTCTGCGTAAGGTCGGACAAGAAAAAATCGTCGATGATTTTGTTAGCAGCATGAACAAAGCCGCTGAGGATGCCGTGCCCGAGGCAACAGCGATTTTTAGCCAAGCCATTGATGACATGAGTGTCACAGATGCGACAAATATCCTCAAAGGCGATGACAAAGCCGCCACCCGCTATTTCCAAGACAATACCGAATCCGATCTCAAGGCTAAAATCGCCCCTGTGGTGAAAAAGGCAATGGATGCTAACGGCGTGAGTGCCAGTTATAACAAACTGATGGAAACGGCAAAAAGTAACGGTGGCGCACTTTTAGGTAATCTTTTAGGCGATGATAGCCAAAATATTGACGAATATGTCACCAAAGAAGCCTTGGATGCTTTGTTTGCGCGTATTGCCGAAGAAGAGCAGCGTATTCGTGCCAACCCTGCGGCACGTAGCACTGAAATTTTGCAAAAAGTTTTTAATTTCTAGTTGATGGGTATTTCGCAGAAGGATAACACCCCTCTAAGGGGTGTTATCCTTAACCTCCGCACCAAACTACAACGCTATCGCCGCGCCTATTATGTCCTTGATGCGCCCTTAGTGCCTGACAGTGAATACGATAGGCTCTGGCGCGAGCTGGAAGCCTTAGAGCAACAGCATCCCGAGTTGATTACGCCCGACTCACCGACCCAAGAAGTCGGCGATAAAGCCTCGGCGCAATTTACCCCCGTGGCTCACCAAAGCCCGATGCTCTCGCTCAGCAATGCCTTTAGCGCTGAGGATGTCGCCGAGTTTGAGCAGCGCTTACAAACTCGCTTAAAAACCGAGCAGCCGCTGGATTTTTGTGTTGAACCCAAGCTCGATGGACTGGCGATTAGCTTGGTTTATCGACAAGGGCGGTTTCAGCGCGCTGTGACCCGAGGCGATGGCAAAACCGGCGAGGATGTCAGTGCCAATATCGCCGCGATTGCCTCGATTCCGAAACAACTCACAGGCGCTGTGCCAGCGGATTTAGAAGTCCGAGGCGAGATTTTTATCGCCCATGTCGATTTTAAAGCCCTAAACCAACAACAAGCCAAGTTGGGCAAAAAAGCCTTTGCTAATCCGCGCAACGCCGCTGCCGGTAGTTTGCGCCAGCTTGACCCAGAAATCACCGCCAGCCGGGGCTTGAGTCTGTATTGCTACGCCATTGCCGAACACACACCTTTAGCGGTTTCCAGCCATTACCAAGCCTTGCAACAGCTCAAAGCATGGGGCTTGCCCATCAGTGACGAAATTCAACAAGTCACCGGTGCTGGCGCTTGCTTGCAATATTACGAGGCCATGCTCGCCAAGCGTGAACAACTGCCGTTTGATATTGATGGCGTGGTTTATAAAGTCGATGACTTAGCCCAGCAACAGCAACTCGGGAATATCAGCCGCGCCCCACGTTGGGCAGTCGCCCACAAGCTGCCCGCACAAGAACAACTGACCCAAATCGAAAACATCAGCGTGCAAGTCGGGCGCACAGGGGCGCTGACCCCGGTGGCACGGCTTAAACCTGTGAATGTCGCGGGCGTGGTAGTCTCCAACGTCACTTTGCACAATCAAGACGAAATCAAGCGCAAAGATATTCGTATTGGCGATACGGTCAGCGTCCGCCGTGCCGGTGATGTGATTCCCGAAATCGTCCAAGTGATTGTCGACGAGCGTCCTGAAAACACCCAGCCCTATGTGTTGCCAAAAAACTGCCCCGTGTGTGGCGCAGAAGCGGTGCGGATTGAAGGCGAGGCGGTGAGCCGCTGTGGAGGCGGGCAAACTTGCCCGGCGCAACGGCAACGTTATTTGCAGCATTTTGTCTCCCGTAAAGCGATGGATGTTGATGGTTTGGGGAAAAAAATTGTCGTGCAATTGGTCGAGCGCGAGTTAGTCACCACGGCGGCGGATTTGTACCGTTTACAAGCGGAGGATTGGCTTAGTTTAGATTTGATTAAGGAAAAATCTTGCGCTAATTTGATGCAGGCCTTAGAGCAAAGCAAAGAGACCACTTTGCCCCGCTTTATTTATGCCTTGGGAATCCCTGAAGTCGGCGAGACCACGGCTAATTTATTAAGCTTGGAATTTATTGAGCTTGAGCGTTTGCGCGCGGCGAGCTTAGAGGACTTAAGCGCGATTCACGGCATCGGTGAAGTCGTCGCCGGACACATTGTGCAGTTTTTCCAAAACCCAGCCAATCAAGCCGCGATTGAAGCTTTATTAGCCCAAGGGATTCACTGGCAAACGCCAGAAGTCCCTGAGCCGAGCGAAGAATCAGACTTAAATGGCAAAACCGTGGTGCTTACAGGCAGCTTTAGCGAGATTAAACGCAATGAAGCCAAGACCGCTTTGCAAGCGCTGGGGGCGAAAGTCAGCAGCAGCGTTTCCAAAAATACCGATATAGTCTTTGCAGGCGAGAAGGCGGGCAGCAAACTCGACAAAGCCCAAAGCCTGGGCGTGGAAGTGCGAGACGAGGTGGCTTTACTTACGCTTGTGCGCTAAACAAAAATCCACAAAGCGCTGTGTCCACGGGTGTTTATCGACATGGCGCAAATGGGTATAGCACGCCAAGGTGTTTTTATATAGCAAGCCGTCATGCTCGCCATCAATGCCGTGCCCGCGCAAGACCTTATAAACAAACTGCACATCAGCGCTGAGGTTCTCGACCCGTGAGTAATGGAACTCATGGGCGGCAATCTCTTCTTCAACTGCTCCCAGCCAGCAGTCTTGTTCGATTTGTAGGCGAATATAACCGCGCCCTTGTGGACGTTTGCCCATGCGGGTATCAAAGGGCAAAGCCGCGCACATGGGGTAATCCTCGCCTTGCCAACTGAGTTTGCGCCCCAAATACATCAGCCCGCCGCATTCGGCATACACGGGCAAATGTTGCTCGATTTTGGCGCGAATATCCGCCCGCAAGCTGTGATTGGCTGCCAGTTTGTCGGCTTGGGTTTCAGGAAAACCACCGCCGATAAACAACCCGTCAATGGCGGGGAGTTGCTTATCAGTCAGGGCGTTAATAAACACCAATTCCGCGCCTGCTTGGGCTAAAGCTTCCAAATCGCCGGCATAATAAAACCCAAACGCCGCATCTTTGAGCACACCAATACGTAAACGGGCTGCGGGGATTGCTGGCGCGCTAGCTTCCACCGCCGTCAATTCACCTGCCAAACTTTGAAACTGGGCTAAATCGACTTGCGCTGCAACCGCATCGGCAATTTTGTCGATGATTTTTGCCGCTTCTTGTTTTTCATTGCTGGGCATCAAACCCAAATGGCGCTCCTCAATCACCAAATCAGGATTTTTTTGCACCATGCCCAGCACGGGAATATCGGTGTAATGCTCGGTCACTGCCCGCAATTTGCTCGCGTGGCGCGCGCCGCCGACTTGATTAAAAATCACCCCAGCGATGTTCAAGCGTGTATCAAAGGCTTGATAACCCAACAGCAAGGGCGCAACGCCACGGGTTGTGCCACGGCTATCGAGCACCAAAACCACGGGGCTATCGAGTAAGGTCGCTAGCGCGGCATTGCTGTCTTTGCCCTCCAAATCCAAGCCATCATGCAAGCCTTTGTTGGCTTCAATCAAACATAAATCCGCCGCTTGTCCATGCTGATAAACGCTGGTTTGAATCTCGGGCGCGGACATGGTGTAAAAGTCGAGGTTATAGCAAGGGGTATCACTGGCAGCGGCAAGCCACAAGGGGTCGATATAATCCGGGCCTTTTTTAAATGGCTGCACCTGTTGACCTTGGCGGGTTAAGGCAGCACACAGCCCAATGCTTAAGGTGGTTTTACCAGAGGATTTATGCGCGGCGGCAATGAGAATTTGAGGCATGGTTAAGATCGGTTTTCTAAGATTTTACGAATACGGTTTTCACGCATTTCAACAAGGTTTTCAAGGTGCTGGGCAATGTGGACATGGTGTTGCAACACCTGCTGCATGGCGTTGATGTCTACCGCCAAGACTTTTAAGTCCGACAAGGCTTTAACACTGACATTGCTAGGCATACGTCGAATCATACTCGCCGCGCCAATAAAGTCGCCCTGACGCAAATGATTTAGCGGCTCATCGCTGTGGTTTATTTGAATTAACTCCACCGCCTCGCCCTCCAGCAGCATATAAAAGGCTTTGGCTAAATCACCTTTGTTAAGCAGGATTTCACCTTTGCCATAATTGTCGATGTGTGCGTGTTGGAGTAATTGTTCTTGATCAGCTTTGGGCAAATCCAAATTGCTGAGTTTGTCTAATTGTTCAAATAATGCCAACGATACTGTTTCGGTTTTACCTGTGCGCATATGCGGGCGAGCGGCAAAACGTAGCTGATAACGGCGACTGATATACCAAACGCGGCTGACAAAATCATCGCGAATTTCTGGCTGTTTGGCATAATCTTCAATCACATAATTTACCCGATAGCTGACATTAAAGTCGCCATAATGTTCGAGTTCAACTTCAGGCTTAGGCTCGCTGAGAATAAACTCGCAAGCCAAGGCGGCATCCATTAAACAGGCTTTTACCTGATTGGGCGGGTCCTCATAAGAGAAATTCAATAGCAAGGTTTCGATGTGGCGGATACTAGGCTGGCTATAATTATGAAAACTCTCCTCGGCTATCATGGCGTTGGGAATCACCACCAAATCGCCTTGACGGTCTTTAAGCGATACTGCGCGCCAGTCCATGCTGGTCACTTGCCCTTCTATTTCCCGAATTTTAATCCAATCACCGACCGAAAACGGGCGCGAGGATAACAGGGCAATACCAGAAAACAAGCTGCCCATGACATTTTGTAATGCTAAGCCGAGCACCAAAGAGCCGACACTCAAGGCGGTGAGTAATTGTGCTAGATCTAAATGCCAAACTTTGGCGAGTACGAAAGCTGCACCCAAGAGCACCAAAAACAAGCGCAAAAAATCAATCAATAATTTTGGCACTTGTTGTTGTAATTGAAATTGGCTATTTTTGGAAAAAATTAAGGTATCGAGCAATTTAAGGGCGCTATAGATAAACACCACCCAAAATAAGGTCAATACCAAGCGTACGCTGACCGATTCGCTGGAAAAATTTAAGACATGAAGTAAGAGAATATGGGCAAAAAAACTTGGAATTAGCCAATTACGAATATGGCGGGTAAAACTCAACCAAGGTGAGTTTTTACGTTGCAACCAAAATAAAATTTCAGTGCTAATCAACAAGGCGATAGGAAAGCCAAATAGCACAAACAATCCATTACTAAACCACGGCTCTCCCAACATTAACTCAACACTGCTAGGAGTCGTAAAGCTGCTATCTTGCCAAAGATTTAAAAGGTTGAGGTATTCGAGTATATCTCGCCACATGTGCCCCCAACTGTTATCGGATTGCTCAGTCATCGGCGCAGTATAAACCAAACCTCGAAATCAGAGCGGATAAAAATCTATTCTCATCGTCATATTGGTGTTTTTTGCAAAAATTTGCTTATTTTTAGTGCATACATTGAGGTCTGATGCGCTGTTATGATGCAAGCGATCTTACTACTTAAATTTATAATTTATTGATTTTTAATAATAAAAAAATAATTTTCGCTTGGCACACTAATTGACATATTAGCACTACCTTATTTACTGCACAGGAAGTGAGTTATGTTAAAAAAAATCACCTTAGCTGGGTTTAGCAAGCCTTGGTTAATTTCGGCCATATTGGGCGCTTTAAGTTTTACCGCTCATGCTGAAACCCTCGATTTGGAAAAAGAAGAACTCAAGTTTGGTTTTATTAAGCTCACCGACATGGCTCCTTTGGCGATTGCCTATGAAAAGGGCTACTTTGAGGATGAGGGCTTATACGTCACTTTAGAAGCGCAGGCGAATTGGAAAGTCTTGCTTGACCGGGTGATTGATGGGGAATTGGACGGAGCGCATATGCTCGCCGGGCAACCTTTGGGCGCAACCATTGGTTATGGTACGAAGGCGCATATTGTCACTGCCTTTTCGATGGACTTGAACGGCAATGGGATTACGGTCTCGAAAGCCATTTGGGAGGCGATGAAGCCACATATCCCAACTAAAGATGGCAAGCCTGTGCATCCGATTAAGGCCGATGCCCTCAAGCCTGTGGTTGAGGAATTTAAAGAGGCGGGCAAGCCTTTTAATATGGGCATGGTTTTCCCTGTCTCTACCCACAATTATGAGCTGCGTTATTGGCTCGCCGCTGGTGGCATTCACCCTGGTTTCTACGCCCCCCATAAAGGCGATGTCAGCGGTCAAATTGATGCTGATGCGCTCTTGTCTGTTACCCCACCGCCACAAATGCCCGCAACCTTAGAAGCGGGGACAATTTTGGGTTATTGCGTTGGCGAGCCATGGAACCAGCAAGCGGTGTTTAAGGACATCGGTGTGCCCGTGATTACCGATTATGAAATCTGGAAAAATAACCCTGAGAAAGTCTTTGGTGTTTCTAAAACTTGGGCAGATAAAAACCCTAATACCCATAAAGGCGTGTTGAAAGCCTTGATTCGGGCAGCGATGTGGTTGGATCAAGGCGGTTTAGAGAACCGCAAAGAGGCGGCGAAAATCATGTCTCGCTCGGAGTATGTCGGGGCGGATTATGAGGTCATTGCCAACTCCATGACCGGGACGTTTGAGTATGAAAAAGGCGATAAACGCAGCGTGCCTGATTTTAATGTCTTTTTCCGTTATTTCGCCACCTATCCTTATTACTCTGATGCCGTTTGGTATTTGACCCAAATGCGCCGTTGGGGGCAAATCGCTGAGCATAAAGATGATAATTGGTATATGGAAACCGCGAAATCGGTTTACCGTCCTGATTTGTATGCATTTGCTGCTAAAGAGTTGATTGCAGAGGGCAAAGCGAAAGCAGAAGATTTCCCTGATTTTGACAAAGAAAGTGGTTTTCGTGCGCCGCAGTCTGAGTTTATCGATGAGATTACCTTTGATGGTTCTAAACCAACCGAGTATTTGGAGTCGTTCCCGATTGGTTTGAAGGCGAAAGATCAACTTTGATGTATAGCCCCAAAGGGGCGCAATCTATAAAGCCTAGGGCAACGCCCTAGGAAAACGATATAACAAAGTCTCAGCCCTGAAAGGGCGACATATCGCATCTTATTTCGCCCCTTCAGGGCTTAACAATAGCCATTCAATTAACCTAGGGCGATGCCCTAGGCTATATGAATACCGCCCCGTTGGGGCTATAAGGAGACAAAACATGCCATTGACGGCACTTAAAAACACGCGCCCCGCCGCGATATTACACAGCCTATTTGTGCCTTTTATCGCTATCTTATTCTCTTTAACCATCTGGGATTTTTCCGCCAGCCAAATTAAGACTTCCTTAGGGCAAATCCCAGGTCCTGTCGCTGTTTGGGGGCAATTTAAAGGCTTGGTGACAGAACACAATAATGAGCGAGAAAAAGAAGCCGCTTTTTATCAGCGCCAAGCTGAACGTAATGCCAAAAAACTAGAACGGGATCCGAATGCAAAAATCAAAATCCGGCAGTACACAGGCAAACCGACCTTTTTTGACCAAATTTTCACCAGCTTGGGCACGGTCTTCGTCGGCTTTATCATTGGCTCTTTGATTGCGATTCCCTTAGGTATTGTCTCTGGGCTGAGCAATACCATGTACCGCGCCATCAATCCCATCGTGCAGATATTCAAACCGGTCTCGCCCTTAGCGTGGTTGCCTTTGGTGACGATGGTGGTCAGTGCCGTCTATGTCAGCCAAGATCCGATGTTTTCCAAATCCTTTGTTACCTCGGCGATTACCGTGACCTTGTGCTGTTTGTGGCCGACGCTAATTAATACCGCCGTTGGGGTCTCGAGCATTGATAAAGATTTACTTAATGTTAGTCAAGTCTTGCGCCTGAATTGGTTTACCCATGTGCGCAAAATCGTTTTACCTTCTTCAATCCCCATGATTTTTACCGGTTTACGTTTGAGCTTAAGTATCGGCTGGATGGTTTTAATCGCCGCTGAGATGTTGGCGCAAAACCCCGGCTTGGGCAAATTCGTTTGGGATGAGTTTCAAAACGGCAGTTCTAATTCTTTAGGGCGCATCATGGTCGCTGTGCTGGTGATTGGTATTTTAGGTTTTATTCTCGATAGGGGCATGTTGATGTTGCAACGGGCTTTTTCTTGGGATAAAAGCGCGGTTTTACGCTAGGAGCATTGCATGTTATCGCATTTACATATCGATCATGTCTCGAAGGTTTTTCCGACCCCCAGTGGGGATTATATCGCCTTGGATGGGGTGAATTTACAAATTGACCAAGGTGAATTCGTATCTTTAATCGGGCACTCTGGCTGTGGTAAATCAACAGTATTAAATATCGTCGCTGGCTTACACCAAGCCACCACAGGCGGGGTGGTTTTAAATGGGCACGAAGTCGATGAGCCTGGCCCTGAGCGGGCAGTGGTATTTCAAAACCATTCGCTATTGCCGTGGCTTAGTGCTTATGAAAACGTCGAATTAGCGGTACAACGGGTATTTAAACATAAAAAAAGCCGCCAAGAGATGAGGGAGTGGATTGAGCATAATCTACATTTGGTACACATGGATCACGCCATGCACAAACGACCAGATGAGATTTCGGGGGGAATGAAGCAGCGGGTAGGGATCGCCCGCGCTTTAGCCATGCAGCCAACCGTGTTGCTCATGGATGAGCCGTTTGGGGCGCTGGATGCGCTGACACGGGCGCATATGCAAGACAGTTTGATGGAAATTCAAAACGATCTGAATAACACCGTGATCATGATTACCCATGATGTTGATGAGGCGGTATTGCTCTCGGATCGGATTGTAATGATGACCAACGGGCCAGCGGCGACTATTGGCGAGATTGTCAAAGTGGATTTGGAACGCCCGCGCAATCGGGTCGATTTGATGACCAATGATGAGTACAACCGTTGTCGGGCAGCGGTGGTTGAGTTTTTATATCAAAAACAGCGCAATCCAGCTGATGATTAAAGGAATAACATAATGAACGATAAACTGGTCCTAATCGGCAACGGCATGGCAGGCATTCGTGCCTTAGAAGAACTGCTCAAACTCAAAGGCAAACAATACGACATCACGGTTTTTGGCGCAGAGCCACACCCGAACTATAACCGCATCATGCTCTCCCCAGTTTTAGCCGGAGAAAAGCAGTTTGATGAAATTATCAGCAACCCTTTGTCATGGTATGAAGAAAACAATATCGACTTAATCACCGGCGATCCGGTGGTTAAAATCGACCGTATTAAACGCGAAGTCATTAGCCAAAGCGGCAAGGTTGCCGACTATAACCGCCTCTTGATTGCCACAGGCTCGAAGCCCTTTATCATCCCCATTCCTGGCGCTGAGCTAAACGGCGTGGTCGGCTTTCGTGATATTCACGATGTCAACGCCATGCTTGATGCGGCTAAAACTGGTAAACGCGCCGTGGTCATCGGTGGTGGGCTATTAGGTTTGGAAGCCGCCAATGGTTTGATGAAACAAGGCATGGATGTCAGCGTGGTACATTTAATGGACACGCTGATGGAAAGGCAACTCGATAAACCCGCCGCTGGGCTATTACAGGCTGAGCTAGAATCCAAAGGCCTACACTTTTTACTAGAAAAACAAAGCAGCGCGATTTTAGGAGAGGACAAAGTCGAAGCCCTGCAATTTAGTGATGGCAGCAGCATAGAGACCGATTTAGTGGTCATGGCTGTGGGGATTCGCGCTGAGATTGAACTGGCGCAGCAGGCGGGTATTTATTGCGAACGCGGGATTGTCGTTAACGATACCCTGCAAACCCACGACCCGCGCATTTATGCGGTCGGCGAGTGTGTACAACACCGCAACATGGGCTATGGGCTGGTCGCGCCTTTGTTTGAACAAGCCAAGGTCTGTGCCAACCATTTAGCCGAATTTGGTATCGCCCGCTATGAAGGCTCGGTGACTTCAACCAAGCTCAAAGTCACGGGGGTTGATTTATTCTCAGCCGGGGATTTTCTCGGCAACGAAGACAGCGAGAGCATTGTTTTTCGTGACCCCAGCGCTGGCGTGTATAAAAAGCTCAATTTGCAAGAAGATAAGATCGTCGGCGCGGTACTCTATGGCGATACCTTAGACAGTGCTTGGTATTTCCAACTGATGCGTGAGGGCACAGACATCAGTGCTTACCGCGATAAACTCTTGTTTGGACAAGCACATATCGGTGATTCCGGGCATGGCGTGGTTAGCTCCATCGCCAATATGTCCGATGATACTGAGATTTGCGGCTGTAACGGGGTCTGCAAAGGCGATATTGTCAAAGCCATTCATGAGAAAAAACTCTTTACTTTAGATGAAGTCCGCAGCCATACCAAAGCCTCTGGCTCTTGTGGCTCTTGCACGGGCTTAGTCGAGTCGGTGATGGCGCATGTTTTGGGCGGTGATTATTCTCAAACCCCAAGCAAAAAACCGCTGTGTACTTGTACCGAACACAGCCATGATGAAGTCATACAAGCGATTAAAACCGTGCCGTTAAAATCTATGGATACGCTGTTTAAGCAATTGGCTTGGCAAACGCCCAATGGTTGTCATGTGTGCCGTCCGGCTTTGAACTATTACCTGATGGCGAACTGGCCAACAGACTATCAAGATGACCCACAATCGCGTTTTATCAACGAACGGGCGCATGGCAATATCCAAAAAGATGGCACGTATTCGGTTGTACCACGTATGTGGGGTGGGCTGACCAATCCCAAAGAACTGCGCGCCATTGCTGATGTGGCGGAGAAATTTGATGTCCCCGAGGTGAAAGTCACTGGCGGACAACGGATTGATTTGTTTGGGGTTAAAAAAGAAGACCTGCCTGCCATGTGGCAAGACTTATACGCGGCGGGTTTTGTCTCAGGTCATGCTTATGGTAAGGCCATGCGCACGGTGAAAACTTGCGTGGGCAAAAATTGGTGTCGTTTTGGTACACAAGACTCGACCGGCTTGGGCGTGAAGCTGGAGCAATTAACGTGGGGTTCTTGGATGCCGCACAAATTCAAGCTGGCGGTGTCGGGGTGTCCACGTAACTGTGCTGAGGCGACCATTAAAGACTTCGGTGTGGTCTGTGTTGATGCCGGCTTTGAGCTGCATATCGGCGGCAATGGCGGTGTGAAAGTGCGGGTAACGGATTTACTTTGCAAGGTCAAAACTGAAGAAGAAGTTTTAGAGTATTGCGCCGCTTTTGTACAATTGTATCGCGAGCAAGCACGCTATTTAGAGCGCACTGCGCCTTGGGTTGAACGGGCGGGTTTGAGCTATATCAAAGATACCTTAGCGGATGATACGGTGCGTCAAACTTTGGCACAACGTTTTGATGTGTCGCAAGAAAACACCGAGCGCGACCCGTGGCAACCTCGGGCAGAAGGGTCACAAGCGCACGAATTTACCCCCTTGAGTGGAGAATAAACATGGATGATTGGATTAAAGTCGCACAGCTTGCCGATGTGCCAGTCTTGGGAGCGCGGATTTATCGTCACAACGAGGGCGAGATTGCAATTTTTCGTACCGCTGAGGATAAGGTCTTTGCTTTGAATAACCGTTGTCCGCACAAAGGCGGGCCTTTGTCTGAGGGCATTGTCCACGGTGGGCAAGTGACTTGTCCTTTGCATAATTGGCAGATTGATTTGGCGACTGGCGAGGCGCAGGGGGCGGATACGGGCTGTACTGAGCGCTTTGAAGTGAAGGTGGTCGGGGAAGATATTTTCTTACGCGCTGTAAATGCTAAAGCGTGATATAAAGCCCTGAAAGGGCGTAATCTATACAGCCTAGGGCAACGCCCTAGGGCTGAGATAATTAATAAGAGGCAAGCCCTGAAGGGGCGTAATAAAATGGCGTTATATATCGCCCTTTCAGGGCTTAAACCGTTGAACCCAACACCTAGGGCGTTGCCCTAGGCTATATGGATTGCGCCCCGTTGGGGCTTGGCGCGTCTAAACAAGGACAGTTCCCATGACCAAAACCACCTGCCCCTATTGTGGCACAGGCTGCGGCCTTATCATCAGCCAAAGCGAAGACGGCTACAAAGTCAGCGGCGACCCAGAACACCCCGCCAACTACGGGCGCATCTGCTCCAAAGGCGCAGCCCTAGCCGACACCCTAGAACACCCCAAACGCTTGCTATACCCACAAATCAAAGGCAAAACTGTCGATTGGGACACCGCCCTAGACACCGTTGCCGATGGCCTAGAGCAAACCATAAAAAAACACGGCAAAGACTCCGTCGCCTTCTACGTCTCAGGACAACTGCTAACCGAAGACTATTATTTAGCCAACAAATTCATGAAAGGCTTTATCGGCTCAGCCAACATCGACACCAATTCGCGCCTGTGCATGTCCTCCGTGGTCATGGCACACAAACGCGCCTTTGGCAGCGACAGCGTCCCCGCCTGCTATGAAGACCTAGAACTGGCCGATTTAATTATTCTAGTCGGCACTAATGCCGCTTGGTGTCACCCGGTTTTATATCAGCGCATCGTCAAAGCCAAAAAAGAACGCCCAGCCCTTAAAATTATCGCTATCGACCCACGTCAAACCCAAACCACGGCGATTGCTGATTTGCATCTGGCGATTAACCCCGGCACGGATGCTTATCTTTTTAATGGTTTGCTACATTACCTTGCCCAACAACAAAAACAAGCGACTGATTTTACCGAACAACATACCGAAGGTTTAGAGGCGGCGCTTATCAGTGCGATTGAGTCTAGCCCAGATATGAAACAACTGGCGGAACTTTGTGGCTTAAGCTATGCCGACTTAAGTGAATTTTTCCAACGCTTTGCCAATACTGATAAAACCCTTAGCGTCTTCTCTCAGGGTATCAATCAATCCAGCAGCGGCGTGGATAAAATCAATGCTTTAATTAATTGTCATTTGTTCAGCGGACGCATTGGACGCGAAGGGACAGGGGTTTTATCTTTGACAGGTCAACCCAACGCCATGGGCGGGCGCGAAGTCGGTGGCCTTGCCAACCAACTCGCCGCCCACATGAGCATCGAGAACCCTAAACACCGCAGCTTGGTGAAAACCTTCTGGAACGCCCCCGACATCCCCGAACAACAAGGGCTAAAAGCGGTGGATTTATTTAAGGCGATAGAAGAAGGTAAAATCAAAGCCCTGTGGGTAATGGCAACCAACCCCGCCGTCAGCCTGCCCGATAGCGAACAAGTCAAACGCGCCCTTAAAGCCTGCCCTTTGGTCATCGTCTCCGATTGCATCGCCGACACCGACACCAGCGCCTATGCCCATATCAAACTCCCGGCACAGACATGGGGGGAGAAAAACGGCACAGTCACCAACTCCGAGCGCCGTATTTCCAGACAACGCGCCTTTTTATCCCCCGTTGCGCAAGCTAAAGAAGATTGGTGGATAATTCAACAAGTGGCGCAACGTATGGGGTTTAGCGAGCAATTTAATTTTAAAACGGAAGCGGATATTTTCCAAGAACATGCCTTATTATCAGCCTTTCAAAATAAGAATGAGCGAGATTTTGATCTCAGTGCGCTAACCGCCTTAAGCCATCAGGACTATGAGCAACTCAGTCCACGCCAATGGCCTTTATCCACTTATCACGATACCAGCCGTTTATTTGCTGATGGAAAATTTTATACTGACACCGGCAAAGCGCAATTTATCGCGATCAAACCCCGTTTACCCGCACAAGCGCTAGAGCCGGACTATCCCCTGCGCCTCAACAGTGGGCGCGTACGGGATCATTGGCATACCCTGACCCGCACAGGTGTTTCAGCCAGACTTTCTGCCCATCGTAGTGAGCCTTTTATTGAAATCAATCCCGTGGATGCTAAACAAGCGAAAATTGACGACCAGCAATTATTACAAGTCAGCAGCAAAACAGGGCAAGTCTGTGTCCGTGCTCGTCTGACAGATAAACAAACCCAAGGCACAGCTTTTATGCCGATTCACTGGAATGCGCAATATGCTGCCAACGCCAAAGTTTGCCAACTCATCCCCGCGTTGACTGACCCACTCTCAGGGCAACCGGAATTTAAACACACACCGATAAACATCCGCCCCTATCCTGCACGCTGGTACGGTTTTATCCTTAGCAAACAGACTTTAGAAATACCCGCATGGATAGACTACTGGAGCAAAAGCCGCAGCAAAAATTTGTGGCAATATGAAATTGCCGGACTAGCAAGCCCTGAATCTTGGGAAGAACAAGCAAAAGCTTTATTAGGTGGGCAACAATGGCTAGATTATGAAGACAAAACCTTAGGTTTTTATCGCGCTGCCAATTTAAGCAACGCTAAACTACAAGCCTGTTTATTCATTGCTCCCAGCCCGCAACTGCCCTCACGCTCATGGCTAAAACAACTCGATAGCGAACACCAGTTAAACAGCGCCGAGCGCCAAAGCTTACTCTCAGCCAGCGCCCCTATTGGCACGAAAGACCAAGGCAAAACGGTTTGTGCTTGCTTTAATGTGGGTTTAAACACCTTAGTAGAGGCGATAGAAAAGCAAAACTTGAGCAGTGTAGAGGCGATAGGTGAATGCTTACAGGCAGGAACGCAATGTGGTTCGTGTATTCCTGAGCTACAACAATTGTTGATAACTTAACTCTCATCACGTTGAGTGTCTAAGCGAAATAAAAACCCATATCATTGGCGATAATTGCTCATCTATTTTTCACCTAAAAAAATGGAATTAAGTTATAATGCTCGATCCTTTCTCAACTTTTGAGCTGAGTGCTTATTAAATGAACGATATGCTGAGTTTGCCACTGATTGCCATTGTGGGTCGCCCTAATGTAGGCAAATCAACTTTATTCAATGCCCTGACCAAAAAACGTGATGCCTTGGTAGCCAATCAACCCGGGCTTACCCGTGATCGGCGTTTTGGTATTGGCTTGGTCGGCGATAGACCGTATCAAATCATTGATACGGGAGGCTTGGATGATGAGGAAGATCCGATGATCAGCCGCATTGAGCAGCAAGCCTTGTTGGCGGTAACTGAAGCGGATCGGGTTTTATTCATGGTCGATGGGCGTGAGGGTTTAAGCGCACAAGACGAGGGCATTGCCGAGCGTTTGCGTACCTTTGGCACACCAGTACATTTGGTGATTAATAAAACTGAAGGATTTGAAGACAGCTTAATACATGCTGATTTTCATCGCTTAGGCTTTAGCAGCGTACACAGTATTGCAGCCGCCCATCGTCGGGGTCTGGATACATTGATGGAAGCCGTATTGGCTGATTTACCTGACTTAAGTGATGCCCCTAAAGAAAAAACCGACAAGGGGACTAAAGTCGCGGTCTTGGGTCGCCCTAATGTGGGTAAATCAACCCTTATTAATCGGATTTTAGGCGAAGAACGCCAACTAACTTACGATCAACCCGGCACTACCCGTGACAGTATTGCTATTCCTTTTGAGCGTGACAATCAACGATACACTTTAATAGACACCGCTGGTGTACGTAGACGTGCAAAAGTGCATGAAACCATCGAGAAATTCAGTGTCATTAAAGCCTTGCAAGCGATGGAAGCGGCTAACGTAGTCATTATGGTGTTAAATGCACAAGAGGGCATGACTGACCAAGACAGTAATTTATTAGGCATGGCGCTTGAGAGTGGACGGGCTTTGGTGATTGCGGTGAATAAATGGGATGGACTTAGCCATGATGACAGGGAACGGGTTAAATACAATTTAGAGCGCAAATTACATTTTATTGATTATGCCGCGATTAAATTTATCTCAGCCAAACACGGCACAGGGGTGGGGGATTTATTTCCTTTAATTCAAAAAGCCTGGGAATCTGCCATTATCACCGCACCCACCTCACGCTTAAATAAAATCTTAGAAATGATTTATGAGCAACACCCCCCTCCTTTAACAAACGGTAGACGGGCGAAATTACGTTATATTCATCAAATTGGGCAAAATCCGCCTCGCTTTGTCATTCACGGCAATCAAGTCAATCGTTTACTAGACAGCTATAAGCGCTATATCGCCAACCGTTTACGCAAAGCTTTAGAACTCACTGGCACACCGATTAAACTGGATTTTGAGCAAAGCGAAAATCCATATAAGGATAAGCGCAATAAACTCACCCCGCACCAAGAGAAGAAACGTCGGCGGATGGTGCAGCATGTTAAGAAAACGGCAAAGAAAAAAAAGCGCTAAAAGCAGAGCTGCTAGATTGATTATTTGGGCGAATATTAGTATAATTGCATACTTTGCTGTTACCGCTTTGTAGCGAGAATGAACATGGACGAAAAACGCTCACAAGCGACAAGTATCGACATCGCAACCTTGTCGAATGCGCCACGCATGATGATGGCACAAGCGATTATTATCCTCGTTGTAGCAGCAGGGTTTTATGGTTATCAAGGAAGTTTGGCCGCACAATCCGCCCTTTTTGGGGGGAGTATTGCACTGCTTAACCTTTGGAGTAATTACCTACTCTTAAGAAAAGCTGCCGAAGTTTCTAAAACAGCACCAGGAAGCGAAATAAGCTTCTTTTATATTGGGGCAGTACAACGTTTTGTCACAACCTTAGGCTTGTTTGCGCTAGGTATGTGGTGGCTAAAATTAATACCTTTGGTACTTTTGGCTGCCTTTGCTATCGCACAGCTGGGTTTGTTATTTAAAACGACTTAAGTGTAAACATATCGGAGTTATTTAGCGTGAGTCAGTCACTAGAGCCGGCAACAGCAAACCCTACAACCTATATATCCCATCACTTGACCAATAACAGCATTGGTGAAGGTTTCTGGACATGGAATCTGGATACCTTGATTATTTCTGCACTGTTGGCAGGTCTTATCATGTTCGTCAGCTATATTGCTGGCAAAAACATCGACCCTGACAAGCCCACCGGACTGCAAAATGTTTTAGAAGGCTTGCTTGAATTTGTTGAAAAACAAGTTAAAGAAATGTTTGATGGCTATAACCCCATTATCGGTCCGCTAGCCTTAACGGTGTTTGTGTGGATTTTTCTCATGAATGCTATGGATTTAATCCCTGTTGATTTGATTCCCTTATTATTATCTTTTGTCGGTGTCGAATACGTCAAAGTCGTTCCCACCACTGATTTAGCCACCACTTTTGCGATGTCATTGACCGTATTTGCCATGATTGTCTATTACAATATTAAGGTAAAAGGCGCATGGGGCTATGCCAAACTGTTTTTATTCCACCCTTTTGCCGCCAGCAACCCTATCGTTAAAGTCATTTTAATGCCGGTGAATATGCTGATGACTACCATTGAAGAATTATCTAAACCCGTCAGTATGAGCTTACGTTTGTTTGGTAATATGTTCGCAGGCGAATTAATCTTTATGTTGATCGCGCTGATGCCTTTCTGGGTTCAGTTCGTACCCGGTGGCATTTGGGCAATTTTCCATATTTTGGTAATTACCTTACAAGCTTATATCTTCATGCTGTTGACCATCGCTTATTTGAGCGTGGCGCATCAAAACGAAGAACATTAATACACTCTTTTTCACTTTAATTTTTATACATACTCTCAAGGAGAACGTATCCATGGAAATGACCAACGAAATCTTGGCAGCTATCAGTACCATTTATGCTTATACCGCAATTGGTGCAGGCGTGATTTTGGCCGGTGCTGGCTTAGGTTCTGCATTAGGCTGGGGTCTTATCTGTGCTAAATATTTAGAAGGCATTGCACGCCAACCAGAAATGCGTCCTCAATTAATGGGGCAAATGCTTTTCACTGGTGGTTTGATGGAAGCATTCCCAATGATCGTTTTAGGCCTGTCTATGTGGTTTGTGACCGCTAACCCCTTTGTCGGTGCATTCTTAAGCCAAGCTGGCGGTGGCGCACACTAATTGCTTTTCGAGCATCCTAATAATCCAGAATAGGAGATAAAGCATGAATGTAACCGCTACATTAATAGGTCAAATGGGTACTTTTATGGTACTTATTTGGTTTGTTATGCGCTATTTGTGGGAGCCAATGACCGCTGCAATGGCAGATCGTCAAAAGCGCATCAGTGATGGGCTGGCAGCTGCAGATCGTGGGCGTAACGAACTTGAGCTAGCGCAAAAAAAATCTGCTGACTATCTCAAAGAAGCAAAACAGCAAGCGGCTGACATCGTCTCACAAGCCAACAAACGTGCCAGCGAAGTGATGGAAGAGAACAATGTCGCTTTGCAAGCAGAGCGTCAACGTCAACTTGAAGCTGCGCGCGTTGAGATCGAACAAGAAATGAACCGTGCTAAAGCGCAATTGCGTGAACAGGTTTCTGACTTGGTTGTCTCTGGTGTGGAAAAAATCTTAGAACGTGAGATCGATTCCAAAGCACATGCTGATTTTGTTGAAAAGCTAGCAGACAAACTATAGGCAAAGATCATGGCAGAAGAACAGGCAACCTTAGCAAGACCTTATGCTGACGCAGTGTTCAGTTTAGCAAAAGACAGTGAACAACTCGATGAATGGAGTGAATTTCTCTCCTTTTTGAGCACCGTCATGCAAGCGCCTGAAATGGTTGCTCTGTTCGGCAATCCCAACATGAGCAATCAAAAACTGTCAGCCTTAGTGCAGGATATCTGTGAAGGTCAACATCAATTGGGCGATAAAGCCACTAATTTGATTAAGACCTTAGCAGATAACCAGCGCCTACGGGTCGTGCCTGCATTATCAGAACAGTACGAAGCGAACAAAGCCAAAGCGCTAGGACGCTTACACGTTGATTTAATATCCGCCTACGCTGTGCGTACTAAAGCACAAAAAAGTAGTATTGCCCAAGCGCTAAGTGAGCGCTTTGGTAGAGAAGTCGAACTCAATATCATTATTGACAGAGAGCTTGTAGGTGGATGGGTCGTGCGCGCAGGGGATCAAGTGATCGATATGTCGATTCAAGGTCGCTTAGCTAACCTCGCCAACGAATTGCGTACCTAAACCAGAACCATAGTATTAAAGACTGAGAGCCATAAAACATGAGCCTTAATCCATCTGAAATCAGTGAACTGATTAAAAGTAAAATTGAAAATTACGAAATATCAGAAGAAGCACGCAGCGAAGGTGCTATCGTTAGCATAACCGACGGCATTGTCCGTATTCACGGTCTGGCTGATGCACTGCAAGGGGAAATGTTAGAATTTCCAAACAACGTTTACGGTATGGCGCTGAACTTAGAACGTGATTCTGTCGGTGCGGTGATTTTAGGCGATTACAAAAGCTTAAGTGAAGGCGATCCGGTCAAATGTACCGGTAAAGTCGTAGAATGCCCCGTTGGTGAAGGCCTTTTAGGTCGTGTGGTTGACGCTTTAGGCAATCCACTCGATGGCAAAGGGCCGGTTGAGCATGATGGCACCTCTCCTATCGAAAAAATCGCCCCGGGTGTGATTAATCGTCAATCCGTTGATGAACCCGTACAAACTGGTGTTAAAGCGATTGATGCCATGGTTCCTGTCGGTCGTGGTCAGCGTGAATTGATTATTGGTGATCGCCAAACCGGTAAAACCGCTGTTGCTGTTGATGCCATCATCAACCAAAAAGACACGGGCGTTAAATGTATTTATGTCGCTGTCGGTCAAAAAGCTTCTTCTATCGCTAACGTAGTGAGCAAACTGGAAGAATACGGCGCCTTAGAACACACCATCGTTGTCGCAGCGGCAGCGTCTGATTCTGCGGCTATGCAGTTCATCGCTCCATACGTTGGCTGCACCATGGGTGAATACTTCCGTGACCGGGGTGAAGATGCCTTAATCGTTTATGATGATTTAACCAAACAAGCTTGGGCTTATCGTCAAGTCTCCTTGTTATTACGTCGCCCACCAGGCCGTGAAGCTTATCCAGGGGATGTATTCTACTTACATTCGCGTTTGTTAGAGCGTGCAGCACGCGTCAATGCCAATTATGTCGAGCGCATGACCAACGGTGAAGTCAAAGGGAAAACTGGCTCACTCACCGCATTGCCTGTGATTGAAACCCAAGCCGGTGACGTATCCGCTTTCGTACCCACCAACGTGATTTCTATTACTGACGGTCAGATTTTCCTTGAAACCGACCTCTTTAACGCTAACATTCGTCCGGCGATTAACGCGGGTTTATCGGTCTCTCGTGTTGGTGGTGCAGCACAAACCAAGATCATTAAAAAGCTCGGTGGTGGTATTCGCTTAAGCTTAGCGCAATACCGTGAATTAGCCGCGTTTGCACAGTTCGCCTCTGATTTGGACGAAAATACCCGTAAACAAATCGAACGGGGTCAACGTGTGACCGAATTGATGAAACAAAAACAATTCAGTCCTTTGAGTGTTGCTGAAATGGCCGTTTCCTTGTTTGCAGCGGATAAAGGTTACTTAGACGACGTTGATGTCGATAAAATTGTCGATTTTGAACATGAACTGTTAAGTTTCATGAACAACCAACACCAAGACCTTTTAGACAAAGTCAATGATAGCGGTGATTATAACGATGACATCGAAAAAGCCTATGCAGCGGCTTTAGAAGATTTCAAAGCCAATCACTTCATTGCCTCTAAATAAGGACAAGACAGATGGCGAGCGGTAAAGAGATTCGGACGCAGATTTCCAGCATTAAAAGCACGCAAAAAATTACCCGTGCGATGGAAATGGTGGCTGCCAGCAAGATGCGTAAAGCACAACAACAAATGGAAAGAAGCCGTCCTTATGCGGATAAAATCCGTGCCGTTGTCGGTCACCTTGCCCATGCACATCCTGAGTACAAACATCCTTTCATGATAGAGCGCCCGGTCAAACGTATTGGTTTGATTATTATTACCTCAGACCGGGGTTTGTGTGGTGGTTTGAATACCAATGTGTTCAAAAACGCGCTGAAAAATATGAAAGCTTGGGAACAAGCTGGTCATGAAATTGAAGTGTGCTTAATCGGTAGTAAAGGCATGGGCTTTTTCAAACGCATCGGTGCTAATATCATTGCCGCCACCGATCAAATTGGTGATAAGCCTGATTTGCAAGAGCTAATTGGTGCTATCAGCGTCATGTTAGATGCTTATAAAAAAGGTGAGATTGATCAACTTAACGTGGTTTATAACCAGTTTGTCAATACCATGACACAAGAAGTGCAAGTTGAGCAACTATTACCTCTAGAGCCTGTCGATGATGATGAATTAAAACATTATTGGGATTATTTATATGAACCCGATTCTAAAGAAGTATTAGATGGCTTATTAGTGCGCTACATGGAATCACGTGTGTATCAAGGTGTGGTTGAAAATATCGCTTGTGAACAATCTGCACGGATGGTTGCGATGAAAAGCGCCTCTGACAATGCCGGTGATATTATTGACGAGCTGCAATTGGTTTACAACAAAGCACGACAAGCTGCTATCACCCAAGAATTATCGGAAATCGTCGCAGGGGCCGCCGCCGTTTAGAGGTAGCGAAAACAGACGCAGCCAACAGACATAGAGTAACAGAGTAAGGAAAATACATGAGTTCGGGCAACATTGTACAAATTATCGGGGCAGTGGTGGATGTGGAATTTCCACGCGAATCCATGCCTAAAGTATACGATGCAGTCGTCGTTGATGAGGCAGGTCTCATCATGGAAGTGCAACAACAATTAGGTGATGGCGTAGTACGAGCCATTGCCATGGGTACCACTGATGGCTTAAAACGTAATCTATCAGTCACCAATACTGAAAAACCTATCCAAATGCCAGTGGGACAAGAAACCCTAGGACGGATTATGGATGTATTAGGTAATCCCATTGATGAAGCCGGTGATATTGGAAACAAAACTTTCTCCTCGATTCATCGTCCAGCACCTAGCTTTGAAGAACTGTCTGCCAGTAACGACATCCTCGAAACTGGTATTAAAGTCATCGATTTGATTTGCCCCTTCGCTAAAGGTGGTAAAGTGGGTTTGTTCGGTGGTGCAGGTGTGGGTAAAACCGTTAACATGATGGAGCTTATCCGTAACATCGCCATGGAACACAGTGGTTTCTCCGTATTTGCAGGGGTTGGTGAACGGACTCGTGAAGGTAACGATTTCTATCACGAAATGAAAGAAGGCGGCGTACTTGACAAAGTATCTTTGGTTTACGGGCAAATGAATGAACCTCCTGGGAACCGCTTACGTGTTGCGCTCTCAGGTCTTACCATTGCTGAGAATTTCCGTGATGAGGGCCGTGATGTCCTTTTATTCATTGATAATATTTATCGTTATACCTTGGCAGGGACTGAAGTATCAGCACTTCTCGGTCGTATGCCATCAGCAGTAGGTTATCAGCCTACACTGGCTGAGGAAATGGGTGCACTGCAAGAGCGAATTACCTCTACTAAAACGGGTTCTATTACCTCTATCCAAGCGGTATATGTCCCAGCGGATGACTTAACTGACCCCTCTCCTGCGACCACCTTCGCGCATTTGGATGCAACCGTGGTACTCTCGCGCCAAGTGGCCGAATTAGGTATTTACCCTGCGGTAGACCCGCTGGATTCTACCAGTCGCCAATTAGATCCTTTAGTTGTCGGTCAAGAACATTATGATGTTGCCCGTAGCGTCCAAGGAACTTTACAGCGCTATAAAGAGCTGAAAGATATTATTGCAATTTTGGGTATGGACGAATTATCTGAAGAAGATAAACAAACCGTTGCTCGTGCACGTAAAATCCAACGCTTCTTATCGCAACCTTTCTTCGTTGCAGAAGTATTCACCGGTACTGCGGGTAAATACGTCTCCCTGAAAGATACCATTGCCGGATTTAAAGGTATTGTAGCTGGCGAATATGACCATATTCCAGAGCAAGCTTTCTACATGGTTGGTGGCATTGACGAAGTTGTCGAACGCGCTAAATCAGTCTAAATAGACGGAGAAACATCATGGCGATGACGATACAAGTCGAAATTGTGAGCGCTGAGAAAACGATTTTTTCTGGTAAAGCAGAAATGGTCTTTGCTCCAGCGAGCATGGGCGAGGTCGGTATCTCACCTCGCCATAGTCCATTACTCACCAGCCTCAAGCCTGGTGAAGTGCGCACGCATATTGATAATAAAGAAGATCAAAGTTTCTTTGTCTCTGGCGGCATTTTAGAGGTACAACCTCATAAAGTCAGTGTGTTAGCTGATACAGCTGTGCGTGCAAATGATTTGGTTGAAGCGGCTGCACTAGAAGCCAAAGAACGTGCTGAAAAACTGCTTTCTGATAAGAAAGCTGATGTTGATTATGCTAAAGCCCAAGCTGAATTGATTGAAGCGATGGCGCAATTGCGTTCTATTGAACGTATTCGCAAAGGCAGATAAACACTTTAAGCTGTTTTCTCTATCCGGGGGAAACAGCTTTAATAAACTGTCCAATGGCTGTTATGCCCGCCCACCTTATTCACCACAAATAGAATATCCCTATGAGTCAAGACATCCCTATCAGCCAAGGTAAAGTGGTATACATTACCTACAGTATCCGTGATCAAGAAGGTAAATTCTTTGAGCAATCTGATATGCCTGTGGGTTATATTCAAGGGGCTGACCGGGGTTTATTCAATAGTATTGAAGCGGCCTTAGAAGGTAAAACCATTGGTGATGAAACCACGCAAACCTTAGAAGCAGGCGAAGCCTTTGGCGCACACGACCCTGAATTGACCTTTGAAGACGATCTGGACAATGTCCCTGAGCAATTCCGTCAAATCGGTGCAGAGGTGCAATTTCAAAACGACCAAGGTGATGTCAAAACCTTTATGGTTGCCAAAATTGAAAATGGCAAAGTCACCATTGATGGCAACCACCCTTTAGCAGGACAACGGGTTACTTTTCATGTTCGCGTTGTCGGTGTGCGTGAAGCCACTGCACAAGAACTCGAACGTGGCGAACCTGCCGAACTCGATGATAGTAGTGCAGGTGCAGGCAGTCTCCATTAAATAGAAGGAATACCCCAATGGCATTATCCGTGATCATACTTGCCGCAGGACAAGGGACACGGATGTGTTCCCAAATCCCCAAAGTCCTACATCCATTAGCAGGCAAAGCCTTATTACAACATGTCCTTGATAGCATTGCACCACTAAAAGTGAATTGCTATATCGTTCACGGACATGAAGGCGCACAAGTCCAAGCCCAAATTCAAGACCCCAATATTTACTGGGTTGAACAAGCTAAGCAATTAGGCACTGGACACGCAGTACAACAAGCCTTACCACAAATTGATGCTGCCGATCAGGTCTTGATTCTTTATGGTGATGTACCCCTGATTCCCACTAGCAGCCTCGAAGCCTTACTCGAAGCGCAAAGTGCAGCGGATTTGGCTTTATTAACCGTGGATTTAGACAATCCCAGAGGCTATGGGCGCATTGTTCGTGACGACAAGGCTCAAGTCAGCGCGATTATCGAAGAAAAAGATGCCGATGCCGAAATTAAGCGCATCAAGGAAGTCAATACCGGGATTCTCGCTGCCCGTGCCTCGGACTTAAAACAACATATTGCCAAGCTTAAAAACGATAATGCCCAAGGTGAATATTATCTCACCGATGTTATCGCTCTTGCTGCCCATGCCGGGCAAAATATCAGCAGTCTCAAAGCCGAATGTCCCGAACACGTCGCTGGGGTGAATGACCGAGTTCAATTAGCCAATTTAGAGCGTTATTATCAACTTCAGCAAGCCCAAGCCTTGATGCGCCAAGGGGTGAGCATGGCTGATCCTAATCGTGTCGATATTCGTGGTACAGTGACCACAGGGCAAGATAATAGGTTTGATATTAATGTCATTTTAGAAGGTAAAGTGACGCTGGGGAGTCGAGTTAGCATCGGTGCTAATAGCATTATTCGCAATAGCGAGCTAGGCGATGGCGTGGTCGTGCATCCTAACAGCGTGATTGAAAACGCCGTGATTGCCGAGCACTGTGAGATTGGCCCCTTTGCTCGAATCCGCCCAGATACGGTCTTAGCTGCGCAAGTGAAAGTCGGTAATTTTGTTGAAATCAAAAAATCCAAGATTGCCAAAGGCAGTAAAATTAACCATTTAAGCTATATTGGCGACACCACCATGGGTTCAGGGGTCAATATTGGCGCAGGCACGATTACCTGTAATTATGATGGCGCATTTAAGCATCAAACCATCATCGGTGATGATGTTTTTGTTGGCTCAGATACCCAATTGGTTGCGCCAGTGACGGTAGAAAAAGGCGCAACCATTGGTGCAGGGACGACGGTGACTCGTGATATTGAAGCCGACAAACTGGTCATCAGCCGCTTACCGCAAAAAAGTATCTCTGGCTGGCAGCGCCCGCGTAAAAATAAATCATAGATGAAGTCACTTCAGGAGATATTTTTTTCACAATCAGTAGCATCTAACTGAGTAATCAGGCTAAAGGTGCTGCCTTGCCCCATAGTACTACTGATGTTAATCGTACCACCGAGCATTTCTGCAAAGCGTAAGGAAATGACCAAACCCAATCCCGTACCACCATATTTCCGAGTGGTTGAATTATCTGCTTGGTTGAAGGGAATAAAGAGGTGTTTTTGTTGTGCAGCAGAAATCCCTATCCCCGTATCACTGATGTCAATTTGTACCTTTTGATCTTCAGTCAGACTCAATTTAATCCGAATTTCACCATTGTCGGTGAATTTAATCGCGTTATTCAACAGATTGAAGAGGATTTGCCGAATTTTAGTCATATCGCTGTTGAGCATTAAGCTATCTTTAGGCAGCTCCAAAATCAATTGGTTAGAACTTTTGAGTAATAATGGCTCCAATAAAGCAAGGACATCATTGAGCAATTGAATTAAATCAAATTTCTCCAAGTAAATTTCTGCTTTGCCCGCTTCAATTTTTGATATATCGAGGACATCATTGACTAGGCTTAACAATTGTGTCCCCGATAGATGAATGCGCTCTAAATCCACACACATTTCGCTATCCATCTGATCAGCACATTCGTCCATTAAGAGTTCGCTATAGCCAATGATGGCATTGAGAGGCGTGCGCAACTCATGACTCATATTTGCCATAAAAGCACTTTTCGCCTTATTAGCCGCCTCAGATAATTCTTTAGCTTCTAAAAGAGCTAATTCAATTTGCTTACGTTCTTGAATTTCTCGTTTTAGGTGCAAATTATTTTTTGCCAGCGCTTGAGTCCGTTCTTTGACTTTCTCTTCTAAGGTAAGCCGAATAGCGAGCAACTGTTGCTCGAAAGCATCAGCATGTTCGGTTGTGACTTCCAAAGAAATCTCAAGATCCAATTTTTCTTGCTCTAAGCTTTCTATACGCTGTTCTAGCGCAGTTACTTTGGCAGCTAAATCCATCGTCATCAGTTTCTACTTATTGCAATTGCACATCCAAACTAGGCATAAGACGCTGTAAGTTCTTCAGTAAGCGCACTTGCCAAGCGATGTCTTGTTGTCCAATCACGCTCAAAGGTTTGGTTTTTAAATTGCGAATGTGGATAACAAATTTAGTAAAAACATTAATGCCCGAACTATTCAGGAATTCTAATTGCCCCAGATCCAAGGATAAGGCTGTTTCATTATTAATGGCAGCGGCATCTTTGAGTAAAGCAAAAATAGGTTCATATTCTTGTGAACCATTGAGCATTAATGAGCCAGAACAAAATACCATTTGCGTGGCATCGTCAAATTTGATTTGATAATCTTCATGAAGGATTGTCAGATTGTTGTTGTCCATTTTAAATCCTCCTTAATTTTTAACCGCTAAGGGCAAGCTTATCATGGTACTGATGTGATAATCAGTGCCTTCTACATCAGAATGTTCGAGTTGCCAACCCAGTTTTGCACCATAATCGCAAATCATACTCAATAAACCCAAACCTGAGTGTGTGGATGACTCATCAATTGCATTTTTTTCCATTTGTTCTATATAGAGATCATAAGGGTTATTTTCCAATAAACGTTCAATAAAATGCCGTAAATGGGTCGTGGTTTCTAAAGTTGCCATGTTTTGTAGCAAAAAAATTAAATGATCACCGCTAATATAAAAACCAATACGGGTTTGACGAGCTTTTTGATCATCATGAAATTTCATTGCATTTTCTAACAACTCATTAGAAATATATTTCACAGCATTATCACTATGTATTGAAATAAAATCTTGATTCGAATCTGCCGCATCAATGCCAGTAAAAAAATTACGCAAATAATCTGAAATAAAATCAGCTGATAAGCGATTGGTTTTCCAGCGTTGCTGAATAGGCAATGAATTGGCAGAAAAACCAATCAGCAAATACTCCATTTGCTCTAAAGGTTGCTCGATAAAGGTGCCAAAAGTCTCCACCATTTCCTTCCTCCTATTTTCTCCGCATAATCAATAAAGTCACATCATCACTTAATTGACAATTACCGATATGTTGCTCTAAATCTGAGATGATCAGAGCCTTTATTTGCTCAGGTGGTTCATCCCAGTATTTATGTACAATATGGCAAAGTCTATCAACACCGTACTGTTGTTTCTGCGCATTTTGCGCCTCAGTCAGACCGTCGGTATATAATACAATGCCTTCACCTCGTTCTAGGTGAATTTTTTTGCTATTCACAAAGCGATGAATATCTTCCTCAAGCCCAATCATAAAGCCTAAATCAAAGGTATCTATGCGCTCTATTTCTTTATTTTCGCGTACCCACAAAATTTCTTCATGTTGACCAATGAGGGTTAGTTCCCCTTCATGATAATCCAATAAAGACAAGGTTAGCCACTTATCCATCTCCATACGCTGGATATTTTTAAATAGCACTTTATTCAGCACTTGGATAAACACTTTCGGGTCACTGATTTCATTGACCAATAGAGTACGCACGGCCGTTTGTAGCATCAGCATCAATACACCGCTTTCAAGCCCATGCCCCGTAATATCTCCGATGGCAATCTTAACTTGTCCGCCCCGTTGGAGCACATCATAATAATCACCACCGACCTCAGTGGCCGGTTGCATATAGGCGCAAATTTCCAATTCATCAATAGAATCGAGTTCCCATGCCGAGGGTAAAATCATTTGTTGTAAGCGCTTGGTAATATCAAGCTCTGCCCCCATACGGGCGTTTTCTGCCTCGACTACTTGTAATGCCGCAACTCTACGCTTAATTTCCGCTTCCATCGGTTTTAGTGCAATGGTATTGAGGCTATACCATAACATCCAGCCAATAAAAATAAGAATCAGTAAAACAATAATAAATGATTGCACACTTTGTTCATAAATTAATTGCTCAATTTCAGCCAAATCACGTTCAATCAACAACTTCATGGCATTGCCATTTTCAAAGTTTAAGGTTCTTTCGATACTAATTTTGCTTTGTGCCGGTTCCAAACGTTGATAATCAATTAATTCATAACCGTTTTTAAGTTCTGTTCGCAAACGACTGGTATGTTTGTATCGTTGACTCCAATCGAGTAAAAATTGTCCTACTTGCGCATATTCCCGTTGTAAAAAATTCTCAGACACAAAACCTTGGATCATACTAATTTCAAGGCTGGCTTGCCGTTGTTCCAGCTTAAGTAAATGCCCTCGCAAATGTGAAGACATCGACAACGCAGTTAAAACCAAAAAGGTAGTCAAAATCATCAAGAACACCGCTAGCAATAGCTGGTGACGTTTACGCAGACTTAAGTTTGAAAAAAATTGTTGCATGATTGTTTACCAGATTATCTCTAGCTTAAGGTGAAAACACCTTAAGCCAAAGCAATCGAGGTTATTTAACCTGTTTTATGATTGCTCGAAGATTATCGTAATCACTATCTTTTACTGGCACTAAAGCTGTGATAGTTGACTTGATATTCGTTAATACTTCAGATTTTTTTAGAGCAAACAAAGCGTCTTGAATCGCCTTCACTTGCGCCGCTGCCATCCCTTTTTTGGCAACAAATACATGTTCTGAAATCTCAGGAGTCCAAGCTAGAAGGCGTAAACCTTTGGCTTGGTATTTATGGTACACCGCCTCTTTAACACCACCGGCATCAAAGTCTCCAATCAAAACGCCCAGTGCAACATCATCATGATTACCTAAAAAGTCATGGGTACTCAAACTGTCCATGCTGACACCTGCTTGCTCCAATGTATAGCGTGGAACCAAATAACTCATGGTTGAATGTTTAGAGCCAAAAGCAAAACGCTTACCCTTTAAATCGGTCAAGGTTTTCAGTTTTGCCATGTCTGTTGTCACAATCGCGCCTCTAAATGTCGGCTTGTTATTGATTTCCAAGCGCGCTAGTAAGGGGATATCATTGACTTGTGTCGTTAATTCAACATAGCCTGCCGGACCAAAATAAGCCATATCCAATTTGCCTTGTTTAAACTGCTCGACATGCTCGGCATAATCCTTGCCAATTTGTAAACTAACGGTGCGTCCTAGCTGCTCACTCAAGCGTTTAGTCAAAGGACTAAATTTATCAAAAATCTTTTTCGGTGATAAATACGGGTGAACTCCAAAAATTAGAGGTTCAGTACGAGGGGTATCAGCAGCTATAGCGCCTTGCAAACCAAAGCAAGTGCATAAAATGAGACTTAGGATGGTTTTCATCATTGACTCCTAATAAATGAACGAACAAGATCTTTATATTTGTATAAAAATGTTTAAATAGCTACAAATACAAAAATCACAATTTAATATCAACAAAATAATGAAGTTAATAAACTGATTTGTCACACAAATAATATTGTGTACAAAATAAGATTATCAACACAATATTAATCCAAGCATTTTTTTAAACCTGGCTCATTTTTGCTGACAAAATCGAAACAAATATTAGTGTTTAATGATATAACTGTGAGGGAAAGCTAATGGTCATATTTTAATTAAACCTGAGTTTTTACATGGACTTTCGAGCTAACGCTGTATGAAAGCTTCACATATTCACTAAAAGTGATTAAACCCAAATTACACAGTTCTAGTTTGGCATAAATTAATGGATAATGGCAATCTTTGTTTATCAACCATCATAAATCACCAGTTTCAACTCGGCTGTTAATATGTAAGAAGAGGCTAGGCGGGAGATAAAAAACAAATAAAAATCAAATGATTAAAAATTTCTAATGGAAATGTTCACATGATTGAAAATTAATGTTTTTTTATTCTTAGTTTCAGAATTGCATAGAGCAGATTAAGAAAGGAAAATAAAATAATAAAATTAAAAATCAATTGCTTATATAAGTTTTTCTCTTAATTCCACATCTAAATATTAATCGTGAATTTCGTTTAAAACTGACGTTTACGCCCTAAATCATATTTTTTGACCAAACGATAGACATTACGCTCGCTAATCCCCATGATTTGAGCAACCTTAGCCCGGTGTCCATCCACACGTTTTAACAATAATTCTAAATAATATTGCTCTAGCTGCTCTAAGGTTGGTTCTTGTTTAAATTGTAAAATGACCTCGTCGCTGTCAAGACTGCTTGGCTGTATTCCATTGCTGCTTTGCAAGGTAAAATGCTCTGATTCAATTTGCTCAACATCACCCGAGAGAATAATCGCCCGTTCTACCATGTTTTTTAGCTCACGAATATTCCCCGGCCAATGATAGGCTTTGAGTTTTTGCATAGCGGTGTCAGTAGGATATTTATTCACCCGTCTGGAAAAATCATGGTTTTCGATAAAGTGAGCGATGAGGGTGGGGATGTCTTCGTGACGCTCGCGCAGGGGCGGCACGTAAATTGTGAAAGCATTGAGGCGATAATATAAGTCGAGGCGAAATTTTTTCTCTTGAGACATTTGCGCCAAATCACGATTGGTTGCCGCCACAATACGAACATTAGAGTCCAAATCTTTTGTGCCACCGACACGGCGAAATTTACCGGTTTCTAATACCCTGAGTAGTTTGGCTTGTACAGCAGCATTGATTTCACCAATTTCATCTAAAAATAACGTCCCATCTTCGGCTGTTTCTATCAGCCCTTTTTTTTGCCTATCAGCACCCGTGAAAGCACCACGCTCATGCCCAAATAATTCCGATTCAAACAGATTTTCTTGAATGGTACAGCAATCAAGTGCAACAAAATGCCGATGTGAGCGTTCACTGTGTTCGTGAATTTCACGGGCAACCAATTCTTTACCCACGCCGCTCTCGCCTTGAATTAAAACCGTCATCGGGCTAGGTCCTACCATTTGAATCATTTTCATCACTTCTTGAAAGGCAGGACTATCACCAATCATCGAAGATTTATTTTGGCTCAATTGGCTTTTGAGAAACTGAAAATCTTTGCGCATTTCTGCCGCTTCTAGGGTTCTTTTCACCACCATTTCTAGTTCTTGCATATTCACAGGTTTAACCAGATATTCAGCTGCTCCCGCTTGCATGGTTTTCACCGCCTTTGGCACACTGGCATAGCCTGTAATCACGACCACGGGATAATCGGGGGCTAATTTGGGTACAAGGCTGTTGCCATCCATATCTGGGAGGCGGCAATCCAGCAAAATCAATTCAGGTTCATGGATTTTGAGAAACACTTTTGCTTCTTGCCAAGAATGCACGCTGGACGCGATGTAGCCTATGCGACTGAGTTGGGTCACAATCAATTGGTTTAGGACTTTATCATCATCAATGACTAAAATGCGGTGGCTCATAAACTATCCTTGTTTTCACTTTGTTGCGCCAAAATCTGCCCTAAAATATCCTCGTCATTATGATCGGCATCGGGAAAACGCAATATAAATACTGTGCCAGTGGGCAAATTGGCTTTGACATCTAAATGCCCTAAATATTGTTGCAGTAAAGAGCGGACAATGGTTAGCCCCAACCCTGTGCCTTGCCCATCGCGGCGGTGACTAAAAAATGGCTCAAAAATATGCGGTAAAATATCGGGGTCTATGCCAATCCCCGTATCTTGGCATTCGATGCTAAGGTATTTATCCGCCGAGCGAGTTTTGATACACAGTTCATCGCCTTCTGACATGGCATGAAAAGCATTCTGCGCCAGATTCATAATAATCATGCGAAAATCACTATCATTGGCAAGAATCCGTGGATTATTGGGATCTAAATCTAAATGTTGACGGATTTTGAGTTGTTCGCGCTCAAAGCTTAGTAACGATAAGGTTTCTTTAATCACGGAATTGACTTCCACCACCTCCGGTTGATGGTCTGAAAGGCTGCCAAGCTTGAGCAGGCGGCGCGTGACTTCAAGGCATTGATCGACTTTTTCATCCACCAGTTTGAGATAACCTTGCAGGGCATCAATTTCGCTGGCAGGATTATCCTCGCGTAGCAGCGTATCGCTAGCTTGCAGGGCGATGCGAATCGAGGCCAGTGGATTGTGAATTTCATGGGCAACCCCAGCAGCAAGTTGCCCTAAAGAGGAAAGTTTTTGCTCGTGTGAAATAGCGACTGATTTGGATAAATCACGTACAGATTCCACTACCCACGGGGCGGTTTGTTCTTGAATCAACAAGGCGGCATAAACTTCCGTGGGTAAGCTGGTATTATCGTGGCGCTCTTGGGTTTCAACAAATTTAATACTGCTATTGTCTTTAGATAAGGCTTGTAAAGGGCAGGTACGCATGGAGGGCGGACAAGGTTTGTTTGCCTTGTAGGTGACTTCATAGCAGTTTTTGTGCAGCAATTCTTGTGGTTGCTTAAACCCCAGTTGCTGACAATAAGTCTGGTTTGCTGCCACAATTTGGTACTTATCATCAATCACCCGCACCCCATCAGGAATCGCATCAATCAAGCCTTGTAAAAATTGCTGACGTTGTTTCAGGTCATACTGGCTTTGTTCTATTTCTGCCGCCATATGATTAAAAGCTTGATTTAATAAACCAATTTCATCGTGATGGCTTAATTCTATGCGGGTGTGGAGTTTACCTTGCGATAGGGCTTGGCTGGCGTGATTGAGTTTGCTTATCGGAGTTAACACATATTTTCGCATAAACCACCAAGCGCCCAAGGCACTGGCAAACAAGACCACCAAACCTGCTAAAATCAGCAATAACAGGCTTTGTTTGCCCTTATTACGAATCGGGGCGGCATCATAATCTACCACCAAAATGCCATTAATGGGATTACGCTCAACCGCACCATGACAAATATTGCAATCGGGTTTGTTGGGCACGGGATTAAAAGTACGCAAGACTTCCTTGCCATCAGGGCGCTGAATAAAACGGGTAATCGGATTTGCACCTAAGTTTTCGGGTAAGCAATCACCGCAAAAAGGGCGAATAATATTCATCGCTTCTTGTCCTAAAGACTCGGGGCGTGAGGCAAAGCGCACTTGTCCTTTGAGGTTGAGTATCCGCACTTCTTCGATTTCAGCTTGTTTACCCAACTCATTAATAATGCTACGCAACCCTTCTAAATCACGTTTAAGCATCGCCAACTCTAAAGAAGATTTGAGCAATAAACTGACAGAATGAGAGGCTTGGCTGCGTTCTTCAGCAATTTCCTCATTATATAAATACATAAATAAGGCTAAAAATACTAAAGAAGCGCCCCCCAAAACACTGAACAAAAACACAGAAAAACGGCGACTGAGTTGTTGCCAATGTGAAATTTTTGCAGTTACAAGCATGGATATCCTTAAGACATTTAAAAAATCTTAGCCTCATTCTATGACATTGCGTCACTGAATGTCAGCCGTGTTTTTATACAAAGCATTATAATAAAAATAGAAAATAAAAAACTATTATTAATAATCAACCAATTATTGCGAATAATTTATTTTTTAGGCTTAAATTAGATTGAATCTATATTAGCTTATTAAAGTATTTCAATAGCTTAATAAACTAACTGTCTTTTAGTCATGACTAATCCATGCCATTTTGACATGAAAACACTGTATTTTTAGAAAAGCCCGCACCTAAAAAAATACAAAAAAACATTATAAAAACTATAAAAACAAATAGTTATAAGCTTTAATTTCAGCTTGGCTTGTAAATTGCCATTTTGTCAGCGTGTTTTACGGATGAAGTACATGCTTCATTTGTTTCAAACAATCTAACTTTGTGGGACTGTGTTTATGTCAAAGCCTGTTATGTTCAAGCTGCTGTTACTGGTCAGTGCATTATCTTTCTCAAGCTCATCAAGTGCCTCGGGCTATATCGCAGGAACCGTTCCTTACGAGCGTCCCAGTAACGCACCGCGTATCGACAAATTTGAAAAAAACACGGACTGGTATACCGAAGCTTTAACGGGTGTCGATAAGCCTTATCCCAAAAGTTTGTTCTTCCTCGATAACCAAGGCGCTTGGTATACCCCATTTACCCAGCCCGGCATGGTTGATCGTTACGATATTCGGCAGTGGCATTCGGAGAGTGCGCCTTGTGATAAGCGCAAATAATGTTCGCCGCCCCCTCAAGTCTCAGCTTGTTAGCAATCTGAACTTTATCTTTTCCATTCAAGGAGTCATCAATGAGCAATAAATTACAAAAAAGAACCCTCGCTGTCTTAATCGGTACCGTATTCGCAGCTAATGTAGCCGCTAGTGGTATGGCAGGTATGTCTGGCATGAACGGCATGGGCGGTATGTCAGGCATGAATGGTATGTCCGGTATGAACGGCATGTCAGGTATGAATGGTATGTCAGGTATGAACGGTATGTCTGGGATGAATGGTATGTCTGGGATGGCAGGTGGCAGTACCTGCGTACAGTGGACTAAGAGAGGCTATAACACCATGACCGGTATGTCGGGTATGAGCGGCATGGGTGGCATGAATGGTATGTCCGGCATGAACGGTATGTCTGGTATGAACGGTATGTCCGGCATGAACGGTATGTCCGGCATGAACGGTATGTCTGGTATGAACGGTATGTCCGGCATGAATGGTATGTCTGGTATGAACGGTATGTCTGGTATGAACGGTATGTCTGGTATGAACGGTATGTCCGGCATGAATGGTATGTCTGGCATGAACGGTATGTCCGGCATGAACGGTATGTCTGGCATGAACGGCATGTCAGGAATGAATGGTATGTCCGGCATGAACGGTATGTCTGGCATGAACGGTATGTCCGGCATGAACGGCATGAACGGCATGAACGGTATGTCTGGCATGAATGGAATGGGTGGCATGTCAGGAATGAATGGTATGTCTGGTATGAACGGCATGGGTGGCATGTCTGGCATGAGTGGCGGTAACAGCGGTTGGGTTTGTACCGCTTGGGCTTCTGGTGGTATGAGTGGTATGTCCGGCATGGGCGGCATGAATGGCATGTCCGGTATGAACGGCATGTCTGGTATGAATGGTATGTCCGGTATGAACCGTATGTCTGGCATGAACGGTATGTCTGGCATGAACGGCATGGGTGGTATGTCTGGTATGCGCGGCAAATAATCAGACCAAAACCTCAAGCTAAGTTCACAATACACATATGCCTTAGCTTGATGATTTACAAACCCTTAGCTTGACAAAGCATCCGACTAACTTTGTCAAACAAGCGTTGGGTTTGTTGAGTTCTCCTCATTGGGTTAAGCAGAACACGAGGTTTCCCCGCCGCGTGTTCTGCTATTTATCCGCAAGAGGTGATGGATAGAAGAGGTATAGGGATGCAGAAAAATCAAATCAGACGCATGATAGTAACATTTGCTTCTATCATGTTTATCAGCAGCTTAAGTTTTGGCTTAGCTCAAGCCGAATCCAAACCCTCCTATGATGCAGCCCGTTGGGATCCCATTCATTTTCAACCTCAAATTGCCACGGCAAGCGATGAGCAATGTTTAGCTTGTCACAAAAATATTTTAGAAGATAAACCCAAAGAACAATCCAGCGCCGGTGTTAGGCGCGACGAGAGCTTGGCTTGGTATCAAACCTTAGCCAGCTATGAAGGCGAACAAGACACCTTTCACCGCCGCCACTTGGTAACGGACCTAGCCAAAGACTTGATGCAAATGCGCTGCAATACCTGCCATCAAGGCAACGATCCCCGTGATGAAGTTTCAGACAGCGCCAAAGATACCCAAACGGGTTTAACCATGCGCAAAATGGTTGACCCCAATATTTGTCTGATGTGCCACGGCAAAATGAATATCAAAGCGATGGGACTGCCTAAGCCCTGGCCTGAAAGTAAAGCCATGTTTCAAGATAACTGTTTGATTTGTCATGCCAATATCCGTACCAATCGTCATCAAGTCAATTTCCTAAAACCTGAGGCTATCGAAAAAGCCGGACAAAAAAATAGCAGTTCTTGCTACGGCTGCCACGGTGGACGTGCTTGGTATCGAATTGCTTATCCTTATCCGCGCCATGCTTGGCAATATATGCCAGAAGCCGTCCCCGAATGGGCAAAAGATCGCCCCACTGAATCGAATCCGCGTTTTTTAGAAAAACCTTAAACGGCAGGAGCCATCTCCCATGTCTGATAAAAAATTAAGTGATTTACTCAAATCAGCTTTAAAAATGGATCGGCGGCGTTTTCTAAAAACCTCAGCCCTCGGTTCCACAGCTATTGCCACAGGCGGGCTGGTCAGCTCCAAAAAAGCTGAAGCCTTTGCTTATGAGCCTTATCCCAAAGATGACGAACTAGAAACCGTGGTCACCAGTTGCGCGCATAACTGCGGCTCGCGTCATATGCTGGTCGCGCATAAAAAAGGTGATGTGATTGTGCGTTTGTCCTCGGATGATGGACGCTATCAAAAAGGCGGCGAGTTTGGCAAAGACACCGAAGCCGAGCCACAATTACGTGCTTGCTTACGTGGTCGTTCTTATCGCTCACGAATTTATTCCGCTGAACGCTTGTTATATCCGATGATTCGCACCGGTGCGCGTGGTGAAGGTAAGTTTAAGCGTGCCTCATGGGAAACAGCACTTGATCATGTGGCTGAAAAAATGCTCAAAATCAAAGAGCAGTACGGTCCTACCGCATTACTCGACCAAGCTTATGCAGGCGCATCTTATGGGGTCTTGCATAAATCTGATCAAATCGAAGGACTGCAAGCGCGTTTTCTCGGTATGTTTGGCTGCCGCACCAGCTCGTGGTCAGTGCCTTCTTATGAGGGGACGAAATTCAGCTCCCGCACCACTTTTGGCACCATTGAAGATGGCAACGAAGATGATGCTTACGCCCACTCAAAACTGATTATCATGTGGGGCTGGAATCCGGCTTATACCTTCCACGGTGGTAATACCTTCTATTACATGCGTATGGCAAAACAGCGTGGCTGCAAATTTGTCATTATCGACCCACAATATACCGACTCGGCTTCGGCTTACGATGGTTGGTGGATTCCGATTCGCCCCAACACCGATGCCGCGATGATGGCGGGGATGGCACATTATATTTTTGCCAATAATCTCCAAGACCAAGACTTTATTAACCGTTTTGCGCAAGGCATGGATGAGAGCACAATGCCTAACTGGGCTAAAGGGCAAGAAAACTTCCGTGATTACATCATGGGCAAATACGACAATGAACCGAAAACCCCTGAATGGGCGGCGAACATTTGCGGCGTTTCTGCCAGCGATATTAAAAAACTCGCACACATGTATGCCACCACCAAACCTGCGGCACTAAAAGCTTCATGGGCACCTGGCCGTAATGCTTATGGCGAACAATACAACCGCATGGCAGCGGCTTTACAAACCATGACCGGCAATATCGGCAAACTCGGCGGTTGTAGTGAAGGCATTGGTAAAGCTTGGCACGCTGAAGGTGTGGCTTATCCCTATGATGAATATGCCAATGTTTGGTACGCCTCACTCAAATCTGATCGTTGGGCACATGCGGTGCTTAATTACCCCAATCTAAAACGTGAAGAGCTGGGCTTATGGCCAGGCGGTCGTGCTGGCGATGGTGTGATTCCCAATATTCGCGGGATTTTCTGGCAAGGCTCGGATTGGCTTAACCAACTCACCAATATCAACAAAGACCTCGAAGCGATTAAAAAACTCGATTTGGTAGTTTGTAATGACTCCACCATCACGCCTTCAGGCTTATGGGCAGATGTGTTACTGCCTGTCTCCACTCATTTTGAGCGTCACGATGTTGCGCTGCCTTGGTACAAAGGTCACTACTATATTCACAGACCTAAAGTCATTGAGCCGATGGGTGAGAGTAAAACTGATTTCCAAATTTATACCGAACTGGCTTACCGTTTAGGCTTTGGCGAGCGTTTTAACCCCAAAGCCAACCGGGAATATTTCCAGCACAATGATGCCGTAGATGAATCTTATCTCAGCGATTGGTGGCATAACAAAGTCATGGCGCATCAAGGGGTGACGATGAGCTGGGAAGAATTCAAACAGCGTGGCGTATATAAATTTATTTTGAATGAGCCGCATGTCGCCTTTAAAGACAATGTTGAAAAAGGTATGCCTTGGCCGACCCCCTCAGGCAAAATCGAGATTTTCTCCACCACCTTGGCGCAATACGACGACTGGACAAAAACCGCCTATGGTTATGAAATCCCAGCGATTCCCAAATGGATCGAGCCTTGGGAATACTTAGGCGATAAGATTAAAACCAAAACTCATCCCTTCCACCTGATTTCACCGCATCCCCGCTGGCGTACCCACAGTATTTTCAATAACATCCCTTGGTTGCGGGAAACCTACGAGCAAGAAGTCACCATCAATGCGGCTGATGCGAAAAAACTCAAAATCAAAACCGGCGACACGGTGGAAATTTGGAATGATCGCGGCAAAGTGGTCGTGCCCGCTTACGTCACCGAGCGCTGTATGCCGGGGGTTTTGGTCTTACATGAAGGCGCATGGATGGACTTGGATGATAAGGGTGTGGATAGATCGGGCAACCCTGATTTCCTGACCTTGGATGATCCAAGCCCTGCGGGGTCTTTTGCCTACAATACGGTACTGGCAGACATCAAAAAAACCGATTTGGAACACAAACCGGGCTGGGATAAATTAGCCACCGCCCGTAGTCATGTTTTCCGTCGTGATCTGTGATAATCGGAGCAATATATTATGGTTGATGCAGTAGATAAGCAAAAAGTAAAAGCCGCAATTAAACGGAAAAAAACCGAGACGTATACCCCCGTCACTCCCGAAAAACAATGGGGCTTTATTCACAACAATGTCGATTGTATCGGCTGTCGTGCTTGTGAAATTGCTTGTAAAGATAAAAATGGCTTGCCACCGGGTCCGCGTTTTCGCCGCGTGATGTATGTCGAGGGCGGCACTTATCCCGATGTCTATGCCTACAAGGTCAATATGTCTTGTAACCATTGTGCCGAGCCTGCCTGTTTGCCAACCTGTCCCACAGGGGCGATTTTTAAACGCAAAAAAGATGGGATTGTTGATATTGATTCCACCTTGTGCATTGGCTGCCGTAAATGTGAAGCGGCTTGCCCTTATGGTGCGCCACAATTTGATCCGATTGATCAGATTGTCAAAAAATGTAACCTTTGCGTTGATGAAATTGACGCAGGGCGTAAGCCTTACTGCGTGATGGCGTGCATGATGCGGGTATTGGATATTGGCCCTATCGACAAACTGCGCGATGGGACACACAAAACCAAAGCCTTAGCGCCGCATGAAAGTGTTGTACGCCAAGTCAAAAGTATGGCAAACCCAGAATTAACTAATCCTTCTATTGTCTTTGTACCGCATAGCAAAGGTAAAGTTGATGATAAAGGGGCTTCATAATGGATGATATTACGGTCGGTTTGTTACAACAATTTACAAAAACTACGGCGGAAGATTTGCGCTTACTCGCTGATTTACATGCCAAAGAGTTAGATACAGAAAAGCTAATGCTTCTCAAAGACTATGATTTTCCACAAAACTTAGGGTTAATTCCTGTGGGCGTGGAAGCAGAAACCCTACAAAAACAGCTTTATGACCTTGTGTGTTCCTGGTCTAGTTCACTAGACCAGGCTTTTTTAGATGAGCTTGCCAGCGATTATGCCGCTATTTATCTCAATGGTGCATATCATGCCTGTCCACAAGAGTCTGTTTGGATTGATGATGAGGGCTTAACTTGTCAAGATCCGATGTTTGAAGTCCGAGCATGTTATGCTGAATACGATTTAAGCACCCCTGATTGGCGGCAACGCAGTGATGATCATTTGGTCAATGAAATATTATTTGTCGCTTATGTGCTGGAAAAAAATAGCGCAGGTATCGTTAAAGAGGATTTTGCCAACATCGCGACCTTTTTAGATGAACATTTATTGCGTTGGTTGCCATCTTTTGCCCAGCGCGTGGCTAGCCGTTGTGATACTGCCTTTTATGCCCATTTGAATATATTGATAGCCATGTATTTTGAGCAAATTCGTGATTTAATTGCCGAAGTTTTACAACAAGCCCGTCCTTCGCCTGAAGAAATTGAAGCGCGCTTACTCGCTAAACAACAAGCCAAACAAGCTGTTGTAGAACAGCCTATACAGCCAATGGCTTATGTTCCCGGTGTTGCACCAAGTTGGTAGGAATTTTATGCCTTAATGCTCAAAAATAGCTTGGGTTTAAGACTTCAGCCTTTTATCGATATTTGACGACAAGGGCTTACTTTTTGCGTTATAGTCCGAGTCTATACCTTAAAGTTTTGGAGTCATTCTGATGAAAATACCCAATAAACTCAATTCTCTTTCGCTGGTCAAGCTGGCAATCAATGTCCTGATTGCCCTATTTGCATTTATCTTTTTTTGGAATGCTTGGTTTCAAACCGATGCGGGTTATACCTATGTATACCAAAATAATATCACCGGACAACTAACGGTTTATACCGAACCGGGGGTGCATTTTCGTTTGCCGGGATTTTCAAAGGTCAGCACTTATAAACAAGTGATGACCTTATCTTTAGGCAATGATGGCAGCAGTAGCAATTTAACCCGTGTGCTTCCCCCTGTTACCGTGCGTTTTGCCGATACCTATACGGGTAAAATTCCTGCCACTTTCCGCTATAAACTCTCCCCAAATGCCGATAAAGTCATCCAAATGCATCGGGAATTTCGCTCGTTTGAAAACTTACTTGATGCCTTAATTATTAAAAACTCACAAAATGTGATTGTTATTACCTCAACGCAATACACTGGCGAAGAATTTTTTCAAGGCGGCTTAAATCGGTTTAAATCACAGCTAGAAGATCAATTACGCAATGGTGTGTATCAAACCGAGCGTAAACAAGTTGAAATTGAACAAATTGATCTCGCCCCTGTTGGCATTGATCAAGATGAATCAAACAAACTCCAGCGTACCAAACAACTGGTTTGGAAAACTGTACCGATTCCTGATGAAAATGGCCAAGTTAAACGCCAAAGTAATCCGCTGGACTCCTACGGTATTCAAGTCACTCAAGTTACCGTCGGCGATCCGATTCCTGAAGATCAGCTCAACCGCTTATTGATTGATAAAAAACTTTTAGTCGCTGAACGAATTAAAACCATTCAGGAACAAGAAACCGCTAAAGCCCAAGCCAAAACCGAACAATTGAAAAAAGAAATCGAACGCACGCGGGCAGTGCAAGATGCCCAAAGAGAAAAAGAGCTAGCCGTGATTACCCAAGCTAAAGAAGTTGAGGTGGCAAAACAAATCGCCCTGAAAGAATTGGTAGAGAAAAACAAACAAAAAGACATTGCTGTGATTGATAAGCAAAAAGAACTCGAAATTGCCGAAGCTAACCGTGCGATTCAAGAAGCCAACTCCGAGGCGGCTAAATTTGAGGCGATTGCGATTCGAGAAAAAGGCAATGCTGAGGCGGATATTATGAATGCTAAATATGCGGCGCTGGGGGCAAACTCAGAAATTTATCTCGCCGAAGTGCAGCGTGATATAGCGCAGGTACTTTACAATAATTTGCGCCATTTTAATGTCGAAATGCCTTATAACTACGTTTCTACCGGAGAACAAGGCAAAGGCGGCATGAGCAGTAATTTAGATATTATTTCCGCCTTTGGTGCGTTGGGAATCATGGAACAAAACCGTAAAGTGTTTCAAACAGACCCCACACCTGCGCCAATCATAAGCAACCCAACTCAATAGTTGTGTCATCTTGCGTTAGCCACTGGTTTGGTGCGGCTTTTAGCCAGTTAGACCCGGCATTACAACAACTGCATCAGCACGGTGGCACACTTTCAGGCAATATCAGCTTGCATTATGCGCAAGGGCGCATTGCAGGCTTTATTGCTCGGCGTGTGGCAAAAAAACTGGGCTTACCGCCGCAAGCAGGCATCCATAGCTTAGATGTGCATATCAGCCATACGGCTAATCAATTAATTTGGCAACGTTGCTTTGCGAAACAATACACCATGACCTCTGAATTTACGCCCAGAGGACATTATCCTGATGGTTATTGGCAAGAAACAACCGGGATGTTAAGCCTAGATTTAGGTGTGAAAATTAAAAATGGTGGTTGGTATTGGCAACAACACGCATTGCGTTTTAAAGGATTGACTTTACCCCATTGGCTGCTACCACAGACACTGGCTTATAAAAGCATTGTTGCGGGTCAATACCGTTTTTCGGTGCAAATTAATTTGCCCTTATTTGGACAGCTATTGCGCTATCAGGGAGATTTATCACTAGTTCAAAAGGTGACTTGACTCCCATATAAACGACCCAATCTCAGTTAATTAAGCTGACGCGAATAGGGGGGGGAACATGAGCACAGTAATAAATCTCGACTGCGCTTTAACATGGCACAGTGTTGATGCTCAGCACCAAGAACGTGTGTTTCTCAGCCTTGAGCAAGAGATGCTGCCTGCTAAAATCAAGGCAATGGTGGCGCAATTGCAAGTGGGGGAATCTGTTCAGCAAATCTTTGCCGCTGGTGAATTATTAGCCGATACGGACCCGCAAGCACTGAAGCAAATCCAAGCACAACAATTCAGCCCCCCTGCCCAATTGAATTTAAGCCCGCAGCTTGGGCGCTTTTATCCCAAAAGCTTTGCTGCCGCCGCGCTGGGCACACATCGGCGTGATTATAGCCCCTGTCGTCTCATCGCTATGGATAAGCTGTGGTCATTCGATTGCAATCATCCTTTAGCAGGTAAAGCCTTAACCTTGACTTTCAAGCGCATTACATTGGATCAGCCGCTTAAATCTGACAAAGGATTTGTCGAACAGTTGCTAGAAAATGGTCCTGGGATGCAAGCGGCATATCCACAGATCAATACGGGGTTTTATGCCCAATACCCTTTTTGTTGTCAGCAAGAAGACGATGCCGCTTTTTATCAAAACCCTCGGATGGTCGCACACTTAGACCAGGTCGCCCGCGCCCAAATCGAGAGCATCTATAGCCGCCATTTAGATCAAGGCATGAACGTGCTGGATTTGATGAGCAGTTGTATGTCACATTTACCGCAGAATATTGATTGTGAGGTTGTGGGGCTGGGAATGAATGCCGAAGAGTTAAGCGCTAACCCGCGTTTATCTAGTTATCAGGTGCAAGACTTAAACCAAAATCCACGTTTACCCTTTGCTGATAATCACTTTGATTTATTGCTTTGCAGCGCCTCTATCGAATATTTGCGTGATCCGATTGCGGTGTTCAAAGAGTTGGCAAGGGTAGCCAAACCTCAGGCACGGTTTATCACCACCTTTTCAGACCGTTGGTTCTCTGGTAAAGAAATTCGCATTTGGTCAGAAATGCACCCCTTTGAGCGTTTGGGCATGGTGCTGGATTTTTATCGGCAAAGCGATTGTTTTCAGCCATTAGAAACGGAAACTGTGCGCGGCTTAGCCCGCCCTTTAGATGATAAATACATCAAGCAACGCCCTCATGCTGACCCGGTTTTTATGATCTCAGGCTCAGTTAAAGCGCCTTAGCTTCAGCATCCATTCCCTGCAAAAATAATAAAGCTGCCGCACAAACATCGGCAGGGGTTTTACTTTGGGTGAGGACTTCTAAACTTTGCTTGAGCAAATTCAGTGGCAGATTACGGGTAATAAAGACAATTTGTGTCCGAGGTTGTGTCTGCGGCCAAGCGGCGAGGGTCACTGGTTTTTGAAATATATGCTGCACCCCTTGAATTAAGACCGGTAAATCGGTTTCTTCGGTGTAGGCAATGCCTTTAACACGCAGTAAATCCCGCCCGCGTAAACGGGTCATTTGCTGAATCCAACGCTCCAACACCTGCCACGATAAAGGCTGCTCGTGTTCTAAACAAAAGCTTTGAATATAACGGTGTTTGGCACTGGCGCTATCATTTAATGTAGGCAGGATGCTCAATTCATGTTGATCGTTAAGCGGTTTTAATAAGGTTTTGGCACTGGGAATCTGTGTTGCTGAAGGCGAATAATGGAATTCTGCACCGGGGTTGAGTTGTTTGAGGCTCGCTTGCAATGCCTCCAGTTTAGCTTCGCTGACTTGCGCGGTTTTAGTTACAATCAGTTGCCCTGCCAGCGCCGCTTGTTGTACCGATTCATCTTGTTCTGCCAATTGTTCTACGCCATTATTGGCATCCACGGTCGTGATCATTTGTCGCAATTCATAATTCGGATGTGTTTGTAAGGTACGCAAAATCGGGGCAGGGTCGGCCATGCCACTGGTTTCGATAATTATTTGCTCAAAATCATCTCGGCGCTGATATAAGGTATCTAAAGCTTCGAGCAAATCATGGCGCACGGTACAGCATAAACAGCCACCAGCAATCACTGTCATCGACTCATCGCGATTTTCTACCAATAAATGATCAATGGGTATTTGTCCATATTCGTTGACAATAATCGCGGTTTTAGGCATTTGCTCCTGTTGTAATAAACCATTGAGTAAGGTGGTTTTACCACTGCCTAAAAAACCTGTGAGCACATACAAGGGAATTTTATCCGTTGGGCGGGCTGGGCTGAGCTGGTGCATGGGAAATAAGATATTTTCAGACAAAGGAACCTCTTTTAGTGTTTCTTGGCGCGCGTTCGGGTTATTATGAGTCTCCTTAGTCTTTATTTTCAAGTAGGAGCATAACCGCATGGCAAAATCGGTCAATATCGCAGTGCTTACCGTTTCAGATACCCGTAACGAAGAAACCGACACCTCGGGGCAATTATTATTAGAGCGCATTGAAGCGGCTGGGCATAAACTGGTGGAAAAATGTATCTTGCCCGATAACAAATACCAAATCCGGGAATTACTATCACGCTGGATTGCCAGTGACGAAGTCGAGTATATCGTTAGCACGGGTGGCACAGGGCTGACCAAGCGTGATATTACTCCTGAAGCCGTGCGTCCCTTATTTGATAAAGAAATCGAAGGTTTTGGCGAAGTGTTCCGTTGGGTTTCTTATAATATTATCAAAACCTCGACGATACAATCCCGCGCCTTGGCAGGGGTGGCTAATGCCACAGTGATTTTTTGTCTGCCAGGTTCTACGGGTGCTTGTAAAGATGGCTGGGATAATATCATTGTTCACCAACTCAACAGTGAACATCAGCCCTGTAACTTGGTTGAAGTCATGCCCTTGATGAAATAATTGTGTGTTACGCAAAGGCTTCTCAATACCCCAAAAGGTAAAAAAACCGCCATTGCTTCACGGCTAAATAGCACTAGGCAGGTGGAAAACCACTATATACTGCCTAGTCAAATAATCTAGTAGGATAGCAACGATGCCCTATGAATACGATTTAAGCGATCCGCGTTTTTGTCAATCTTGGCAACGCTTGCTCGAAGTCATGCAAGCCTTGCGCCTTGGTTGTCCGTGGGATAAAGCGCAAACATGGGCATCGTTGCAACAACTGAGCATTGAAGAAGTCTATGAGCTAGCCGATGCCCTGCAAAAAAATGATGCGCAGGCGGTACAAAAGGAATTGGGCGATGTGCTGTTGCATGTGGTGTTTTATAGCCATATTGCCGCCGAACAATCTTTGTTTGATATTAACGCTGTGCTCAATGGCTTGTGCGATAAACTGATTCAACGCCATCCGCATGTATTTGCAGATAATAAAGCGGATATAAGTGCTGCTGAAGTACAAGCGAACTGGGAAAAACAAAAACTCAAAGAGCAGCCCCAAAGCGATAGCCCACCGAGCGTTTTAGCCGGCGTGCCCACGGCATTACCAGCTTTGATAAAAGCGTGGCGGATTCAGCAAAAGGTTAGCGGAGTTGGTTTTGATTGGCAACAATCCAGCGATGTGTTTGCCAAAATTGAAGAAGAAATTGACGAATTTAAAGCCCATGTCAATGCCGATGATAGCCTAAGCAATCCAAAAGAGGCACAAGCCGAATTTGGCGATATTTTGTTTTCTTTAGTTAATTATGCCCGTTTTATCGGCATCAATCCCGAACAAGCCCTAGAGCAAACCAATCGCAAATTTATTCGCCGTTTTCAAGCAGTGGAAGATTTAATCCATGCCGATAAGCATCACATCAGCACGCTGGATAGCGAAAGTTTGGAAATTTATTGGCAAAAAGTTAAACAACAAGAATAAGGCAGGGCGCAAACCCCGCCTTAAGTTAGGCCTTATTCTGCCTCGATTTCAACCGCAGCCCCTTGTTGTTTCAGGGATTTATTCGCCGCTTCTAAAATTTGCACCACACGCAAGCCTGCTGTTGCGCCCGTAATTGGCTCTTCTCCGCTGTTAATGCAATCGAGAAAATGCTGGCATTCAGTTTTTAGTGGCTCAACCAATTGCAAATAAGGCGCGTACATATCGCCATAATGATAAGAGTATTGGAATTCGGCAAAGGTGTCATAATGTGGTGGGCTATCGACGTGTTTGTCGTAGATTTTGATTTTTTCCATCGGTTCTAAATCATCATAAACCAGCATTTGTTTGCTGCCAACAAAAGTGATTTCGCGGACTTTGTTTGGATCTAGCCAACTACTTTGTACCGTGGCAAAACCCGGGCCTTTGAAGTTGAGTGATAGGTTACAGACATCTTCAATATTCGGATCCATATGGGCTTTACCTTGGCAGTTGACCGATTCAAGGTTATCACCCAGGGTATAGAGAATAATGGATAAGTCATGTGGCGCGAGATCCCAAATCACATTAATATCTTTTTGAAACAGCCCTAAATTTAAACGCCGACAACCAACATAGAGCATGTCACCAAAGGTGTCTTTGTCATTGATGAGCTCTTTAATTTTTCGCACCGGGGTAGAGTAAATAAAGGTGTGTCCAACCATCAAGGTGAGTTTGTTTTTCTCAGCAATCTCTCGCAGAATTTTCGCTTCTTCCACCGAGGCGGTCATGGGCTTTTCGATCATGGTGTGTTTGCCCGCTTCGAGGCTTTTTTTCGCCATCTCGAAGTGAAAACGCACCGGGGTTGCGATAATGACCGCGTCAATATCGGGGTTGTTGACCACCTTATCATAGTCCGTTTCGGTCTCTATACTCGGGTAAAGATTTTGAATATGCCCGAGGCGTTCGGTACTGGGATCACAGGCGATTTTCATACAGCAATCGCCTAAACCGTTAAAGTTCCGAATTAAATTAGGCCCCCAGTAGCCACAACCTGCAACAGCAACATTGATCATGAGAGTTTATCCTTTATTTTTTGCCAATAACGTGGAATTCTTTTAGTAAAACTGTCTTTAATTTGTCCAAGAATCGCCACCGGTGTCCAAAGTAAAATCCAAATTTCCTGCCAAAAACTTAAATGGCGACCATAACGAATATCAAGACGAATCATTTGGTTAAATGATAAACGGTTTTTACCGCTAACTTGCCAAAGCCCTGTCATACCCGGCAGGGTATCAAAGCGGCTATGATGCCATTTTTCATATTCTTCGACTTCATATGCCACGGGCGGGCGTGGCCCGACCATGCTCATTTCACCTTTGAAAACATTAATCAATTGCGGCAATTCATCAACGCAAGACTTGCGTAACACCCGTCCAAAAAATAAAAACTGCGATTTGTCATTATTTTTGGTCATCGGTACATCTTCCTCAGCATGAATTAAGCTGGCAAGGTAGGCTTTGTGAGCGCTGGAATCAATATTCGGTTTCATGGTGCGCAATTTCCACATCGTAAAGGGCCTGCCGCTTAAACCGATACGTTCTTGTTTAAAAAAAACCGGACCGTTAGGGGAAATGATTTTGATGTATAAGGCAACAATAAAAAATAAAGGCGTTAGGACTAAAATGCCGATACTGGCTCCAAAAATGTCTAAAGGTCGCTTCCACCAAGGCATGATATTACGAAAGTTCAGTGTGATTTGTTCCGGCGGCATAGCAAAACTATCCATATGCTGCTGGGCTAAATCCTTTTCATCGACATCGTTATCTTCAGGGGTTTCAGGTTGTTTACCCTTCCAATCGTCTGGATAGACATAAACCTTGTAATCAGGGAAATCCAAGTCGTGATGTTGGGCTTTTTCGTTGGCATCTTTAAGATAAGAGACAAAACGTTGTACGCCTTTTTCGGTGGTGGTGTCAAAGAGTAAAACCCCAATTTGATTTTGATCGAACCAGCCTAATTCATCCGTACAGCGTAAGCGGTTAACTAAAATTTCAATCAAATTGCCTGCAAGGCTGTTGACTCCGTGATCACTCCCCACATGAAATAACACCAAGGAAAAACCATTACCCGTTCGATCAGAACGCGCTCGTTCGCGCTGAATGGCAATATGAAAGGTTTTTTGATTATAAATATGTTCTTCATGCTCGGCTAAACGTACTTGTGCAAATGGGTTAATACGCCGCCAATAGCGGGTCAAGTGGAAACCTGCCAAAATTTAGGACTCCTTTGTCTGTGACTCAGGCGATTAAAAGTTATGCCGATGCCAACTGTGATGTTTACATACGATCGTAAATAAATTTAGGGATATAATAACGCCGATTATTTAAGATAACCCCAAGAATTTCACCGCCACGCATTTCTATTTTTTCTTTAGTGCTATGGGCAATTTGCCAGCGGGTTTTTTCTGCCTCAACCACAATAATCACCCCATCGACTTTATGCGATAAAGTCAGACCATCGGCCGATACTGTCCCTGGAGGCGGATCCAATAACACTAAATCAAAGTCTTGTTTGAGTGCTTGCAATAGTGCCTTAGTACGTTGTACATGGACAATTTGAGTTAAATCATCAGCACTTCGTGCCATTTGGCTCACGTATAGACTTGAGCGCCCAACTTGATATAGTGCCTCTCCCATCGGTTTGCCACCAAGAATCACTTCTTTCCAGCTATAATGCGGCTCAATATCAAAATATTCGCATTGGCTGCCTTTGGGATCAGCATCAATCAGTAAGACGGTCTTATCTAATTTCATCGCTGCTACATTGGCAAAAGCACGAATAAGGGTGGAACTGCCCTCATCGGGACGTGAGCTAATAAATTGAATACTCACGCCTTCTGTGGTTGCTAACATGGTGAAGATATTACGGTACAAACCGATCATCTGATCTTCGAGCCCAATTCTATCATATTCGAGATTTTCGTCTGCCATTTATTGATCTCTTCTGTGATGATTGAGCCTTATTCGACCGTCACCGCTTTAGCTAAATTACGCGGCTGATCCACATCCGTGCCTTTAATCAAGGCAGCTTCATAGGCAAGCAATTGTAAAGGCAGGGTGTATAAAATCGGCGAGCTGATATTATTGACCGCGCCGACTTCGATGACGGTGACATAATCGGAACTGGGCATCGAGGCTTTATGATCGGTGAAAATCAATAATTGTCCGCCCCGGGCTTGGACTTCTTGCAGGTTTGATTTGAGTTTTTCTTGTAAATGATCGTTGGGTGCGACCGCCACTACGGGCATATCAGCATCAATCAAGGCTAAAGGACCATGCTTGAGTTCTCCGGCGGGGTACGCCTCAGCATGGATATAGGAAATTTCTTTGAGTTTAAGTGCGCCTTCTTTGGCAATGGGATAATGTACCCCACGTCCTAAAAACAAGGCATTTTGCTTGTCAGCAAAGGTTTGTGCCAGTTCGGTAACGGCTTGGTGTTGTTCAAGCATCCGCTCGCAATCATGCGGTAGTTTGCGCAATGCTTGGACAATGTCGGTTTCTTTGTCAGCACTTAAACGCCCTTGTAAGCGTCCGACCACAGTGGATAGCAGTAATAAAACTAAAAGTTGGGTGGTAAACGCCTTGGTTGAGGCGACACCGATTTCAGGTCCTGCGTGCGTCATCAGCGCCCAATCTGAGGCGCGCACTAAGGCGCTTTCAGCCACATTACAAATGCTTAAGGTATTATCAAAGCCCAACGTTTTGGCGTATTCCAAAGCGGCCAGCGTATCGGCGGTTTCACCTGACTGGGAGATGGTGATAAACAAGGTATCCGGCGATGCCAATGGCTCGCGGTAACGAAATTCACTCGCCACTTCAACATGGCAGGGAATATGTGCTAAAGATTCAAGCCAATAGCTCGCAACCAATCCGGCATAATAACTGGTGCCACAAGCGACAATTTGCACCGCTTTAATGCCTTTAAGTAATTCAGCTGAACCCTCGCCCAATAAGTCTGGGTCGATGCATTGTCCTTGTAAACGCCCTTCTAAAGTGGCGGCTAGCGCACTGGGCTGTTCAAAAATTTCTTTGAGCATATAATGACGATACTCACCGCGCTCAACCGCATCCGCTTGCAGTTCGCTGGTATGCACCTCGCGTTCAACCCGTTTGCCATCCGCATCATAAATATCAGCTTGTTGGCGTTGCATCGCCACCACATCGCCTTCTTCTAAATAAATAAAACGCTGGGTAACAGGTAATAAGGCACTGGCATCTGAAGCAATAAAATGCTCATCAATCCCCAGTCCAAGTACCAGTGGGCTACCGCGTCTTGCCGCAATTAAACGTTCTGGCTCTTGCCGACAAATAATCGCCAAGGCATACGCACCTTCTAAATCTTTGAGGCTCTCTTGTACGGCGCTGAGCAGATCCTGGGTTTGTTGATAATAACGATGAATTAAATGAACAATGACTTCGGTATCGGTGTCAGAATTAAACACATAGCCTTGCTCACTGAGAGATTGGCGCAGCGCTTCGTGGTTTTCAATGATGCCATTATGGACAAGGGCAATATCGCCCTCAGACCAATGTGGATGGGCATTATTTTTACTTGGGACCCCGTGGGTTGCCCAGCGTGTGTGGGCAATGCCCGTTTGTCCACGCAAAGGACGCTCAGCCAACAGTTCAGCTAAGCGCTCGACTTTACCTTCAACACGACGACGTTCTAAGGCTTCACCACTGACGGCTAAACCCGCTGAGTCATAACCGCGATAAGCAAGGCGTTGCAAGCCTGCCAATAAAATTGCCACCACATTCCGTTCAGCAACGGCTCCAACAATGCCACACATATTGCACCCACTTTAATCATACGTATTTTTGCTAGCTAAAAACTAGCTCTCAGTAATGACAAACCCAATCACAAAACGTTTTCCCTCAGCGAGCACAATTCGATGTTCTAGCACACCGATGGAAAATGGTCGCCCTGAGCGATGATGTTGTTCGGGACGTTTCTGATACCGGGGTGCTTGATTACTGATAAGAAAACTGAAATAACGCCGAATGGCCTCATCTTGTTGTTCACGAGGCATTAATAGGGTAAAGCGTTGATTTAATAATTCATCGATTTGGTAACCATACATATCGGCATAGGCTTTATTGAGTTTGACAAAACGCCCTCTATCGTCAGTAATATAAATGCCCAACTGTTTAGTGCTGGTAAAGATATAGCGAAACAGTGCGCTTTCCATATTATCCAGCAGCAAATTATCATGATGCACATCAGCCGATAAGTTTAAGCCCAGTTTCCATGTATGCCAGCCTTCAATCGGATATTGTTGACTTAAATTGACCCAATGCACCATGTGTTCAGAGCCATCTTTATGCTGTAGAGGTGATTGGCTATACGTATCGTCTGGACTGTTATTTTCTACAAAATTTTGTGGATATAGCAACTCATGGGCTTGCGGGTTATTGATCACATCTTTGGCACTATAACCGGTAATATGTTCCGCATATTTATTCCACGCAATTAAATTACCGTTTTCATCTTCAGCGTGAACCAATAAAGGCAGTTGTAAAATAAAATGCCGTAAACTTTGATCGGTGGCTGTGGATTGTGAACTACCTGAATGACAATCACTGATGTCAATAGCATAGACAATCACACTATCAAAACCCTGTTCAACATGATGACAAGGAATATGTCCTACCCGTAGCTTACGATTGCCACCCAAGGCAGGTAAATAGAGTTCAGTTTCCCCAATTTGCGGCACACCTGTTTTTAATACTGTTTGATTTTCAGTATAAAAATCATGCACCGTTTCCATGCCTTTCAGTGCATTTGTTGCCTGTTGGTTCGCATTTAAGAGTTTATTATTTTTATCTCGATGCCAAACCATGACGGGGATATTATTAAAAATTAGTTGGTATTGTTGCCATTGCGCCCGCAAGGTTTCCCACATGCGTTTACGCTCACTGATGTCATGCATCAATTCAAAAATGAATAAAATATTGCCGGTATTATCGCGAATGGCATCGGTACGTTGCCAAATCGGAAAATCATCGCCCAAGGCGCTATGAATATCCAGCTCCCCTGTCCAGCCCTTGCCAGCTTTTAATGCGGGCATTTGTTCAGCGGCAATGATCTGTAATGAATTTTCGGTGTAATTAATTTGCTTATCAGCACCTGCTTCGACATGGCGTACCAAATTTTTATAAGCCGGATTGACATAAACCAATTTACCGTTGACATCTTTGATATTAATTGCTTCAGCAGATTCTTCGATAATGGTTTTAAACAGGTGTAAATCTTTTTGTACTTCTTCGCGCTCGGTGGTGTCGATACCGACGGCAAAAATATAATCCGGTTCACCATCAATATTCATCACCGCACGGCTATGCCACTCGACTTGATGCACTTCTCCGGCTTTGCCCATCACTTCACTATGAATAATTTGTGGCTCTAAAGTTTTAACCAGTTCATCAAAGGCAATACGCATATGGTTTTTTTCAGCCTCTGGTACTAAACAATGGAGAAAATCTTTATCTAAAATTTCATCTAAAGCATATTCCAAGCTGCTGAGCATGGCTTTGTTGACCATCCGAATGCTGCCGTCGGGATTCATGGCAAAAAAGAAAGTCGGCGAGGTTTCTACCAAGGTTTGGCTAAAGTCGCGTTCACTGCGCAAGGCTTCCTCGGCGGCGCGGCGTTCAGTAATATCGCGCAAAGTCGCACAAACCAAAGACCGACCTTGGAATAAATAACTGCTACCGGTGGTGATTTCGACCGGGAAAACACTGCCATCTTTTTTCCGATGCCAACGCAAAGGAATGGTTTGGCGACGCTTACCGGTGTAGAGCAACGCACGGCTTTTGACTGATTCGGCAGATAAATCATAGACCGTGAGGCTAAACCATTCATCTTTATGATAACCATACATTTCTACAGCAACATTATTGACATCAAAAATTTGCTGGGTATTGGTATCAAAGACAATGGTCGCATTAGAAGCGGCTTCAAATAATTGTCGATATTTAGATTGGCTTTCCCACAGGGCATTTTCAGTTTGCTGGTATTCGCTGACATCTTCGATTAACAATAACCATAAGTCTTTGCCCTCCAAATAAAAAGGGCTCACGGTCATTTTGACCGAAAAGACACTCCCATCTTGGCGTTTGTGATGACGGCGATAACTATTGCGTTGGCGCTGCTTAAAGAAAAAGCCTTTTTCACTTTGGGCTGAGAGTTGCTGATAACGCATTTCCAGCAAGGCCTCTTTACTGTAACCATACATCTGTGCACAGGCCTTATTGACCTCGATAATGCGTTCACTATCGACGGTGATTAAAATCACCGCTTGGGTTTCAGCGTCCATGAGCTGTTGATATTTCAACTCATTGTATTTGCCCTCGCGCTGTTTTTCCTGCTGTTCGGTGACATCGGTATGCATACCGACCACCACGGTGGCTTTCTCATTTTTATCAAACGAGGCTTTGGCATGACAATGGATCCATAAATAGCGCCCATTGCGATGTTGTAAGCGGTGGGTATTATCAATTTGTTCGCTATCACCTTCTAAATGGCGGCGAATATCACTTTTGAGTTGTTTATAGTCCATCGGGTGAACCCGTTGATGCCAACTATCTAAGTGATCATTTAATTCTTGAGGCTCATAACCGAGCATGGCTTTCCAGCTATCAGAAAAGCTGATTCCATTCGAGATGACATCCCATTGCCACAATTCACCGCCATCCACACGATAAATTTGCGCATCCGAGCTTTGTTGCTGGCGCAGTTTTTGTTCAGTTTCTTTTTGCAGGGTAATATCAGAAAAAGACATGACCACCGCGTAAGGGGTCATTTCATCACGCCACAAGGGATAGGTATTCATCCGCAGCCATAAAAGGCTATTATCATTTTTTTCAATCCCAATAATGACATCATTATAGGGTTTGCCGGTGCGCAAGGTACGGATTGCGGGATGGGCTTCTTGTGGAAAAGGCGTGCCATCTTCTTTGAGTAATTGCCAGTCTGGGTCAATCAGTACCCAACCTATCATATTATCGACACTTAAACCGATAATACGTTCAGCCCCCGTGTTACACGCGCCAATCGTGCCGTTGGCATATTGCAGCACCACGCCATCGTGCAAAACACTGAGGATTTCATCAGCAACCGACGGGCGCTCGCGCTCGCTGATATCCATACCGACTAAATAAAATTCATGCTCTTGCGAAGCAACAGCGGTAATTTCCCAGAGAATATGGCGATAACTGCCATTACGGTGTTGGAAACGACAAGCGAAATGGGTCGCAAGTCCATTATCAATTAATTGTTCAAGATTATAAGCCGCTTGGGGTCTGTCATCGTTATGGATAAAATGCTTAAAATTACGCGCCAATAATTGTGCATTAGAAAGGTTGAGTAATTTTTCCCACGCATTATTTATTTCACGAAAACACAGCTCTGAGTCTAGCACCGCAAATAACGCGGTGCTACGCCAAAAAAAGCGAGAATGATGTGCTTGGAAACTACTAGCCATGGTGTTTTCGTTACGTGTTGCGTTTAATTATCAAAAATGCGGGCGCTTAGCTCATCATATCATCTTTCAAATTTAACACCGTATCGGTGGTTAAATTGGCTAAGCTGGCGCGAATATCACTGCGACGTAGATCTGCGCTTAATCCCGCAAGGCTTTCAACCTGTTTGTCAGGTGTTGTGCCATGTAAACGCAAAAAACGCGCCTGTGCGGCAGGGTTTTCATAACCAATTAAATGATTCAATACCTTAAGCGCAGCTGCTCTATCATTACAGACCAACAACATATCGCAACCTGCCTCTAACGCTGCTTGCGTGCGTTGTTCTATCGTCCCAGCACTTGCCGCCCCTGCCATGCTTAAATCATCGCTAAAAATAGCCCCTTGAAAGCCCAGTTGTCCGCGCAACACCGTTTGTAACCAATGTTTAGAAAAACCAACCACCTTTGAGTCCACTTTCGGAAACAAAATATGGGCAGGCATCAAAGCGGGAATCCCTGCCTCAATCAAAATACGAAAAGGGCGTAAATCAGCGTGGTTAATATCGACCCAATCACGTTCATCGACAGGCAATTGATGATGAGAATCTGCCACCACTGAGCCATGACCTGGAAAATGTTTGCCAACGGCGTTCATCCCCGCTGCGTTCATACCTCTGATCAAAGCTTGTGCCAAACGGGCAACTATGGTGGGTTTGGCATGAAAAGCCCGGCTATCAATGACCGTGCTTAAGCCTAAATGTAAATCTAAGACCGGTGCAAAACTAAAATCTACCCCAACTGCACGCAATTCAGCAGCCATCAACCAACCAACTTGTTCGGTCAACTTTAACGCGACCTCTTTATCATCATCGTATAAATCACCCAAACTTTCCATGGTTGGCAACTCAGTGAAACCATGACGAAAACGTTGGACAATCCCGCCTTCTTGGTCAACAGCTATAAGTAAAGGTGGCTCGCGCAGGGCATGGATGTCAGCACAAAGAGCACTGATTTGTTCGGGAGATTCATAATTACGGCTAAATAAAATAACGCCGCCGACCTCAGGACGCATTAAGATCTGTTTATCTGTATCGTCCAAGGTGGTTCCGGCAATGTCTAACATCACAGCACCGAGCATAATAACTCCCAAGCAAATAAAATCGGGATTATAGCAGCTTAGCCACTGTCAAGGCGGGCTTTCTCAATATGTTAAATATTCCGCGCAAGGCGGCTGACAAGGATTGAAATTGACTGGAGTGGTATAAATATTGCGATTTCCCCTGACATTAACGCAAGCCTGATGGCGAAGTGATGTCCCACATCAAAGCCCGCTTAGTCATTGGTTTAGTCACTGATGTACACGTTAGATACAAGGGTATTGCCGCAAATGAATTATGATCCGCTTCACACAGGTTTAAGCCAACGAAAACAACAAAACCGCCAACTCCGTAATCACCTGCGTGCCATCGAAACGGCATGGCAAGCGTTATGTCAACATTGGCATCATTTACAACTGACCTGTTTATATCGTCAAATCCACACCTTAACCCAAGATGCCAGCCGTTTAGGCTATACCCAATTAAGCATTCATACCAAGCCTTTAGAAATGCAGTTACAGCAATTTCAACTACAAGGCATTGTGCCAAATGCCCAGCAACAAGTGACCATTCAAACCCAAATTCAGCGCTTACATGATTTGGTACAAAAACTGGGCAATACGCCGGTTCAAGCGCCGACCTTACTTGCCAGCAGTATCAGTAAACCATTGATATATTTATTTGAGCCAGATTTAGAACAGCGTGAATCTCTCAGCTTACAGCTAGAACTTAGCGGCTATATTGTCCGCAATATTACCGAAGAAAAAACCTTGATGAATCAATGTCAAAAACAAGCCCCTCAAGCAATATTATTAGCGGTACAAAGCCCAAAGGAACCACAGCTAGGACTGCATATTGCGCAAAATTTGAGAGAACAATGCGATAACAACTTCCCCATTATTTTGTTAAGCCAAGACGACGCTATTGACAATAAACTCGCCGCTTACCGTTTACACATTGATGGCTATTTTTCTATCCCCATAGATGTAAAAGCCTTGGTACATAAACTAAAAAAATTGATACAAACACAAATGCAGCACGTACAAGTCTTGATTGTTGATGAAGATAAAACGCTGGGACTTAAGTATGTTGAATATCTAAAAAATGCCAATATTCAAGCAAAACTATTAAACAAACCTCAACAATTGCTGGACAGCATCCAACAACTACAACCCGATGTGGTGCTGATTCATACGCAGTTAAACCATTTAAGCAGCATCGAATTGGCGATGTTGATTCGTCAACACAAAAGCCATGACAAATTGCCTGTTTTGTTTTTTGCCCAACGTTTTGATCACACGTTTAGACGCACTTTAATGCATAAAGTTGCCAATGATTTTTTAGCCGAAGATATTAGCGAGCAAGCATTGGTTGATACGGTTAAACAACATATTAATCCACAAACTCAAGTCAATTTAGCCGATATTGATCACCATAAAGACCGACTAACCAAACTCTATCATCGAGATTATTTGCTCAATGCGCTAAAACTGATTAAAGATGAAAAAAATCTATTTGTCATTAGCCTCAGTTTGGATAATTATCGCAGTATTGACAGCCTCATGGGCGTGATTGCCAGCGATGCCTTATTGCAAAACAGTGCCAAACAATTGCAAAAGCTGGTTGGCAAAAGGGATATTCTTGCGCGCACGCATGAAAATGGCTTCGCAATTTTAAGTTTTGATCGTCAACTAGGGGAAATGCAAGATCTTGCCGAACAAATTCGCCATGAAATTAAAACCCATGTATTTAAGCTCAATGGGCAACATTTATCCAGCAGTTGTAGCATTGGCATTGCTGGTGTAAGCGCAGAAACTGAAACACCAGCACAAATTTTACTCGATGCTGGCGCTGCTTGTAGTTTAGCTCAACAACACGGGGGCAATCGGATTCAATGGCATTCTAATCATCAACACCTTGCTAAACAGCAAATAAAAACCTTGGCTTGGGAAAAAAAATTGCGCGAGGGTTTATCACAAGACCAATTTCAGCTTCATTTTCAAGCTATCAGCAATTTACAAAACGATAGCATGTGCTGTTATGAAGTGTTATTACAACTCAAGCAACAGCAAAAGACACTTCAGTCTGGAGAGTTTTTGCCCATTGCTGAGTATTGTGGTTTAAGTGAGCGCATTGAGCGTTGGATGGTCAAACAAGCCATATTGACCTTAAAACAGCAAGCCAATACCCAAGTCAACTTATTGTTGACCTTGTCCGAAGATACCTTAGCTGACCCGCATTTTTTAACCTGGTTAGAAAAATCACTGCGTATTACCAAACTGGCAAAAAACCGAGCACTGATTTTTGATTTCAGTCGCAAAGACATTCATCAACATTTTGCCACCGCTAGCCATGTCTATCAGTATTTGCGCCAATTAGGTTGTCGTTTAAGTATTCGAGATATGGAACCAAATAAAGATAGCTTATTATTACTCAATCGCTTGCCTGTCGATTTTATTCGTCTCAGCCCCCACTTGGTGAGCAATTTAAGCCAAAACCAAGAAAGGTCACACTCTTTACTCAATTTAATTTCGCAAGCACATCAACAACAAAAAGCGGTGATTTCGCCTTTTACTGCCAATATTGCCAATATTCATTTGCTTGGTAAATATCAAGTGGATCACATTGTTGGACAATTTGTGCAAACCCCGCATCAACAAATTGCCTGATCTGATGCATAAGGCTTAACCTCTAACCGCTCAACCCCAAGCTCAGCGCTTGTTCTTTATCTATTTTTAAGTATAAATAACTGATGTGACACACGGGTCTCAATAGGGTGGTTTTCTACCTGCATGGTGGTACAGCCGTGGATCAATGGCGGTTTTTTTACCTTTTGGGGTAAAAAAGAAGCCTTTGCGGCACATCCGATAGATAAAACCTAGCTGCTCCAGTAAGATATGGGCTTATTCGCCGCCGATGTGTGAAACTGGGGTTATTCATGTTACACAAGTCCTTCCTAGAAAACCGTGCCAAATTAGCTAATATTCAATTGTTTGATTGCGTAGATATTGCCACTATCGAGTTTTATCTGGAAAAATGCGACACTAAAAACATTACTATTAACGAGGTTTTGTTATCGCCGCAACAGCAAAATGATAATATTTATATTTTGCTCCAAGGCAAATTACGCGTGCATTTGGACTCTTTAGAGCATCCGGTCTTAAATTATATTAAAGAAGGGGAATGTGTTGGTGAGGTGTCCATTATTGATAGCCAAGAACCCTCAGCCTATGTTGTTGCCGACACGGATGCAGAATTATTGGTTTTATCACAAAACATTCTGTGGGCGATGGTAAATATTTCGCATACCATTGCAAAAAACCTCCTCTATGTTTTAACCCGACGTTTACGCCATGATCACGGCGTTATTTCTGACAATGTTGAATTGCAAAGGCAATTACAACATCATGCCGTTATTGATGGTCTCACAGGCATTCATAATCGCCGTTGGTTTGATGCTTGTTTGGCAGAAAAAATTAAAACCTGCCAAGAAAATGCACAAGCACTGTCTTTACTGTTGGTAGACATTGATTATTTCAAAAATTTTAACGACACATTTGGACATTTAGCCGGTGATAAGGTCATTTGTGCCGTTGCCGATGTCTTAAGTTTAGCGCTTCAACATGACGACCTTTTAGCCCGTTTTGGAGGCGATGAATTTGTGATTGCACTGCATGATAGTTCTGAAGCGGTGGCAAGGCGTATTGCGACGCGTCTTAAACAGAAAATAGCGGCGCTAACCGTCAACGATCATCAAAATCAACCCTTACCTAAAATTAGCATTACCATTGGAATTTCTGTTTTATCCGCCGGTGATAATGATGCGTCTTTGTTTGAGCGTACAGATAAAGCCCTTTATGCTGCAAAAGAAAAAGGGCGGGATTGTATCGCCTCGTTGTCGGCATAATCAGATTATAACTGATGTTACGCAAAGGCTTCTTTTTCTGCCTTAAGGGCAGAAAAAACCGCCATTGCTGCACGGCTAAGCTTCACTAGGCAGGTGGGAAATCACACTATTGTGATAAAAACCAGCTTAGTGCGTAATATCAGATTATAATTGTGATAACTCCAGGTTATGGAGGTGCTTCTCAATGGTATCGAGTTTTTCCATGATTTCATCATGATTGGCTTGTTGTTGTTTTTTATCCGCCTCAACATGCTCCGTTTCGGTACGCAAATTTTGTAATTGTGAGATATTGGATTCCAACTTGCTTTTTAGTTGTGAACTGATATCAAACATATCCCCAAGATTATGCATCATTGCAAATACATGGGTATCGTTGCCTTCTTTATCATTACTCGCTGTTTGTTGCGGTGCGGTTTTCTTCTGATTCTTATTAGCTTTTGCTTCCGCTTCGATTTTAGCTCGCTCCTCTGAGGCTTCAATGGCAGGTTGCTTTGCTGTTGGTGAGGTATCAGGTTTAGATAAAGCAAGGATGCTAAGCAATAAAATAAAAGCGATCATTAAGCCAAAAATCACAAAACTGGTCATATCCGCAATCAGGTGTTCGCTTAATAAAATTGTCCCCGTACTAAAATAAACAAAATACATTAAGAGTAAAATAATCAAGGTTCGAGGCCATTTTTTACTCAAGCTCATCATACCTAACACGCTGACCAATAAGCCCATCAACACTTGCCACATAAGTTGGGCATGATAGCCAATAATCAATAAAGACTGTTTGTCAGCTATCTGGGTTGCGCCTTGAGCGACAACAACATTGGGCGCGGGGATACGGACGCTATAGGCAAGGCTAAGTACAATCAGCATCAGCAATAAAAATAATAAGTTACGGCGTTTGAATATTTCTGCTTTGGCGGGGCTTAATTGAAAAATTATCGGGATACAAATACTCAATAAACCCACCAGAGCAATGATTTCACCAATCGTATACAAGGTATAAGGGTTCAAGAAAGGCTCTTGGCGAATTTCTTTCAGTGTTAAGCCAAATACATTCATGCTCGCCCAGAGAAAAAACAAGGTTCCCACCGCAATACAAACGGCAAATAAGAGAAGAAAAAAGGTAAGTAATTTACTGCTATTCATGCTAAAACTCTGCGATGGCGCTAAAACAGGGCATGTGCCATAAAGCGTTTATAATCGGCTTCATAGGCGGCTTTGGGTTTTTGCTCGTGTTCTAAATTACAAGGCTGTTGCTGGCAGTGCTTGCCTTGGGTCAGATAATTTTGAATCAAGTCGGGTATATCGTAATGATGTAAGAGCGGGTATTGGCGTACTTCACCGGCTTCGATTACTAATAAAGGCACTTGATAAATCGGCTGCTGGTATTGTAAGCGCTGATAACTGCGTTTGCCATAGCTTAGCGGCGGTAAATGATCGCTGATAAAAATAATCAGGCTCTCTGGGTCAATTTGCATTAAGCGCTGGGTATAGCGCGTAATCGCCTCGGTACGATAATAATATTGCTGCGCCACATTGTCTAAAAAGCTGTCTTGGTAGGGACTTTGGGTGATGTCGGTATGCGGGCTTTGTCCGTCATGTAATTCGTGCGGAAAGTGTCCATAAATACTGAGAATATAGTTAAACAAGGGCGTATCGGGCTTGCTATTGATATGTGCCTCGACCAAGTTTAAGTTGGCATTGAATAAGTCCTCATCATTCATAAAAAAGCTGTCATCATCCGGTTTCCCAGTGGAAAAATAGCTCGGCTTATCTCGGCTAAATTCTTTAGCAAAATACATTTCTTCAAAACCGATACCTTTGTAAGCCGCAAGAGTATTGAAAAAATCAGGGCGAAAAGCGTTGCTGGCAAGGCTGCGGTAGCCCACTTGGGCAAGCACACCCGGCAGGCAAGCGACATTCGTACCCCCAAAAGCGTTAAATTCGACATTGCTATATAAACTAAACGCTGGGAAACCACATAAAACTTCAAATTCGGCTTGGGCGGTCGAGCCACCAAACACCGGGCTGATGCTGTTATTGACCTTATCACCAAATAACAAACGGTAATCAGGATGTGCCGGGTCTCTGGCGTATTGCACTGCCGCGAGGCTATTGGGTTCAAAAAAGCTCTCTAAGACCACTAAATGGATGTTTTGCCCGCCGCCTTGTTGCGCAAGTTTGCTGATTTTTGCAGCCTTATCACGGCGAAAGGCATTCCAATTAAGTTGGTGACGACTACTTTGTAGGGCTTGGCGACGCACGGCTTGGCGGTGCATAAAGACCATAAAGCGCCCATTATCAGTGACGTGATATTGATCCGACCAACTGACCGCTGGGCGGTTGAGTTTGCCGTATAGTTTCAAGAAAGTTTGCGGCGCATAGGCAATAACTAAAATCAGGGCAAATAAAGGCGCACCTGCCAATAAACTCAAACGCCTTTTTTGATAGTCTATCCGGGAGAAAAACCACAGCAAAGGCAATACCACGGGCAAGGCAAATAAGAGGCTATAAAACCACGGCATCACCGCCAATAATTCCGGCAATTCTTCAAATTCACTGAGATGAAAAAAACGCCCGTAAGCGACAAAGAAAATATCAAAGGTCAAATAGGCTTGGACGATGGGCAGAGCAGCGAGCCACGGGCGATAGGCATCGGGCTTTAAGAGAAACTGAAACCAAGCATACAAATAGAGTATAAATACAATTTCTAAACTCAATAAATGCGAACTGATGGCATATAGCCCATCAATGGCTTGAAATGCGCGGGTGATAAACCACAAAACCAGCAATAAAGCCACGTAAGGGTTAAACAAATAACGCATAAATGTCCTAGGGTTAGATAAAAAAGGCTGACGTTTTAGTGTATTGGTTCAGGTTCCTGCATAAAATAATGCGTATCAGCATGAATGCCTTGATTGCTGACGTTATTATTATAATACATCATCAGATTTTGATAAGGATCAAGCATATATAGCCCAGTTTTATGTTGAGGGTATAGCTGTGCTAACTGGGCAAATAATTGGACATTATTACCACGCTGTTCTCTTATCAGCTTAATATCAGGGTAATTTTGTTCTAAACGTTGCAAATGTTTGCCATCAGCGGGGGCTTTTTTGAGCAATAATAAGGTGTTGAGTTTAGCCCCTAAGCCTTTTGCCATGGTGGCTAGAATTTGTAAACGTTGGCGACAAACATAGCTTTGACATTGATCATCATCCAAAAGTAATAAGCCCCATTTTCCTTCTAACTGTTGGTGGACAAGATGTGATTGTGTATCAACTAAAGACGTGATGGTGACTTTTTGTGGCGGGTTAATGCGCTGACCATGATAAAACTTGGCGTTAATTTCCCAATTGAGAATGATAACCAACCAATAGATGGTTATCAAAGGCAATAAAAACAATAAAGCCATCAGGGCGATTTTTACTCGCCCGCGTAGCTGTGATAACAAAGCCATCACTGGGCATTATCCGCCTGTTGTTGGCAAAGCCAATTAATCAGGGCTAAATCTTCACTTTGAGTCAGTTTTAAATTATTGGGATTACCCTCAAGCAATTGTACTTTATGTCCCATTTTTTCCATGGCTTGTGCCTCATCCGTGATCGGTTCATTTGCAGCCACCCACGTTGTTAATGCTTTTTTCAACGCCGCTAAGCGAAACATTTGTGGGGTTTGTGCTTGCCAAAGCCCTTGACGATCCACCGTTTGAGCGACATCTAAGGCATTGTCCCTTTGTTTTTTTAGTGTATCGCGCACGGGGGTGGCTAAAATAGCGCCATCAGCATCTGGTGCTAGCCCGCTTATCAACTGGCGAATATCGGCTGTGTCGATGGCTGGGCGCGCCGCATCATGTACCAAAACCCAATCATCAGCACTAGCGTTTTGTTGTTGCCAAAAACGCAAACCATTTAAGACCGAGTCTGCCCGTTCTTTGCCACCATTAGTGGTGCATACCCCGTCCATGTTTGGGAGTTTTTGCCAAAATTCATCATCTGCGGCTAAACAAACACAAATACCGCTAATCTCTTCGATTTGTTGAAACTTAGCGATAGTATGCTCAAGCACAGTACGCCCATCGTAGAGTTTTAAATATTGCTTAGGACATTTTTTCTTTGCCATTGCTGGGGTTGATTTATACATGCGTGAACCAATGCCAGCGGCAGGAATCACAACCCAATAACGTGTTTTTTTGTTTTCAAACATGAAGGACTCATTGTTAAGTTTTGATGTTACGCAAAGGCTTCTCAATGCCTAACATCAGCCATCAATACCAAAACTTCGGATAATGTCGATTAGGGTTGCGGGAAATATTATTAAAAATAAGCCCCAGAGCCAATAAAAACACCACACTGGTCAGCACCGGATAAAATATGAATTGATAGCCTAAGTTATGAATTTGTCCGCTACCGATCACCGCCAGCAAACCAGTGCCGCCCCCTGGTGGGTGAATGGTACTGGTCAGATGCATCGCCATCAATGATAAAGAGACGGTCAAGGCGCTGGCTAATTCCACTTGTTCTGGCATTAGGTTATAGATGCTAATGCCAATAAATGCTGAAATTAAATGCCCGCCGACCACATTACGTGGCTGCGCATAATCCGCTTGCGGTACACCGTACACTAAGATGGTCGAAGCACCAAAAGATGAGATAAGGTATAAGCGATCGGCACTACTAAAGCCTAAATATTGGTTAAATAAATATAAGGCATAAATGCTGATAAATGCGCCGATACCTGACCAAAATATTTCGTTGGGGCTATGACGTGTACAATCACGTTTTTGCCCACGCATACGCCGCACATAGGGCTTGATCATATATTGTTCTCAATCATTAAAAAAACAGGGGATTCTACCATCATGGAGTTAATTTTTTTAGGCACATCGGCTGGCGCGCCAACAAAAAGCCGTAATGTCTCGGCATTGGCAATCAAAAAAGCCGATAGCAAAGCGTGGTATCTGATTGATTGTGGCGAGGGCACACAACATCAACTGCTACACACGTCATTAGCTCTGGGACATTTGCGGGCAGTTTTTATTACCCATATTCATGGCGATCACTGTTATGGCTTGGTGGGCTTATTGGCAACCGCGTCGATGGCAGGACGACGTGCGCCTTTGGATATTATCGCCCCTGTGGCAATCCAGCATTTAATCGAGCAAATACAAAGCTTCACCGAATTGCATTTATCCTTTGAAGTGCGTTTCCATAGTGTCGAGCAAGGCGCGGATTTTAATGATCGGGATTTTCAGGTCAAGTCTGTGCCTCTATCGCATCGCGTGCCCTCATTTGCTTATCAATTTGAAGAAAAAGTTCAACAGCAAAAACTTGATATTGCCAAACTTAAAGCCGAGGGTATTCCTCAAGGTGAAATTTGGGGACAGCTACAACAGCAACGGCGTGTAACACTGAGCGATGGGCTAATATTAACAGCGGCGGATTATTTGTTATCCCCGCGCGCGCCGCGCACAGTGATTATTGCTGGCGATAATGATAGTCCTGATGTCTTAAAAACAGCAGCAAACAAGGCGCAAGTGTTAGTCCATGAAGCCACTTATACCCGTGCGGCTGAAGAAAAAGCTGGCGGCAATCTCTATGGACACAGCACCGCCGAGCGTGTGGCTCTATTTGCTGAGCAAGTCGCCTTAGCCAACGTCATTTTGACTCACTTTAGCCCTCGTTATCGCCACAATCCCAGCCAAAACGGTTTGAGTATTGAAGAAATTCGCCAAGAAGCCCAGCAGTATTATCAAGGACGTTTATTTTTAGCCGAGGATTTTGCCCATTATCACCTCAATACCGAGGGCGTGTTGAGCTTAAAAAGCCCTGAATAGCTGGTGTTACACAAAGGCTAGGCTTCACTATGTTTTGAATAATGAAGCAAAAAACAATAAGTGCGTCACACCAGTGAAGAGTATTTTACTCGCTTTGCTTTGCAATATGATTTTAACTTATCGAAATCCTTCTTAATTTGTGCTTGTATTTTGCGAATAAAGTTTGAAAAATCAAATTAATTTTATTATAAATAACAATTTTTCAAATGTTTAATTATAAAAATACTATATATTTCAATTTAATAGATTTATTTTTAACATTAAAATTTTTTTAGCAATATGCGATTTTAATGTTGGAACATATTTTGCTTTTATCTAAGCAAGTCAGCTTTATCGCCCAATTTGAAAAGTGACTTTTAAAAGGCGGCAGTTTCTTTATGAATGTGTCTCCGCTTAAAAACTCAACACTTACTATAATAAGGGTATTTTGTCATGAACATGCTACATAAAAGCCTCATTTCTGCTTCCATCATGCTAGCTGTGAGCGGCGTATGGGCTGACACAGCAACTGATAATCTCGACATCAGTTTGACTGTACAAGCAGCTTGCTCAGTGCTCAGTGTTGATGATGTGAATGAAACCGTGAACACGGGTTTTACAGGCGTTCATGCTACCTCTGGTAATGTCAATGTGACTTGTAATAATACCCATCCTTATAGAATTGCCATGGGTGCAGGTACACATATGGGTAGCGGAGTGCGTCACGTCTCAGATGGTATCAATGACATTCCTTACCAAATCACTAAAAACTCTAATAGTGCGGTTTGGGGGAGTCAAGGTGTGAATGCAGATAACAGCTACAATAACGATGGGGGTGGTACTAACTATGATGACCAAAATGGCACGGGCATCGGCAGTGCGCAAGCTTGGGGTTATGGTTTAGAATTTACCTTAACCGGGGCTGAAGCGGCAGGTACTTACACCGATACCGTTTTGGTGACATTGGAATTCTAATTCCTGAGTATCAAGGCTAGCATGGACACCGTGCCATGTTAGCCTACCACTCCAGCACCACTTGTACATTGTCTCGATACAAGCCCGGTGCAACAAATTGCCCCATCTCTACTTTGGCATAAATACGATAAGTGCCCGCGTTTGCCAACAAAGTCTTTGAACTTTGTTGCCCATCTCCCCAAATAATATAATGTTGCGCATCTTGATAGAGATTATAAGCAATTTTACTCTCTCCGCCGGCTGAGAGGTAACGGGGATTGTATCCTTGTGTATATTCACCGGTTCCTAAACTGATACGCACCGGTTCACGTTCGCAGCCACTGAGTTGGATTTCGCCATAGGCTTGTACGGGATAGGTCGCGTCATATTGCCCAAAGTCGATGGATAATAACCAAATATCACAGGCAGAGACGGGCGTAAAGATGAAATAGCTTAAGCCCAGCATCCATTTATTGTTCACAATAAAGCACTCCTAAATTTTGTAATATTTGCTCACTTTCCGCTATGGTGAGATGCAGCAAACATAGCCCTTGTTCCAGCTTGAGTTGCAAACGGTAATCCCCGGCTTTAACATTTTCTAAATAAAAATAGCCCTCTTTCGCCGTAAACCCAGCAATATCTCCATTTTTGCTCAACAATTGAAAATTGCGATGTTCCAGCGCTTGCTTGCCGCTGGCAGTCCGTTGGTATAACTGTCCTTCCACCGCTGTAAATTGATAGATATTAAATGGTAAACGTAAGCCACTGCGCTGGCTGGCACGAACATATTTGACCGGCTCATCTATTTGATAATTGAGACCCAAATCCGCCGGGGAGATATTGACCCGATTTTGATACCAAGCATTTAAGTCCGGCAACAAGGCATTACCAGCTTGATTGGTATAGGTCGAAATCTGCCCACCTAAACGCACGGGTAAATCAGCAATACCGGTCTTAACTAGGGCAAAACTGTCATGAATTGGGCGGCTCATATAAACGCCTTCGTTTTTAAGCCACGCCAAGCCACCGGCAACACTCATATTCAGATAATCATTGTCTCCGGTATGACGTAAAGCGGCATCATATTCGGCATGTGTGCCGCGATAATGCAAACGGGCATTGAGTTCGGTGGCTTTATTCGCTTGTTTCTGTAGGCGTAAATCATAAGCAAAGTTTTGCCCCCGCGTTTGTGGGGTACTGATTTTGATTTGATGGCGTGCGGTCTTATTTTGTTGATAATAGCTGTAGCCTAGCTGCGGTTTTTTATCTAAATGATATTGTAGCGCGACAAATAATTCCCGTTGCCTTTGGTTTTGTTCTTGACCTTCTCTAGCGCTGATAAGTAGATTCATATGCGGTAAAAGGCGCTGATAATAATTCAAAGCCCATTGCCGTGTTGGCGTTTTTCCATGGTGAAAACGGCTTTCATCAAAACTGAGATTTAAAGAACCCCAAACTTTTTTCGGAAAAAAGCCCAATCCCAATTGCAGTTGCTGGCGCACGCCTTCATTATCATTTAACTGGCGCTTATAGTGTTTATCAAACTGGGCAAAGCCCAAACTAAGATTAAATTGTGACCACTGCCAATGGCTATTATTATAAAAGCCATAAGCGCTTTGCTGCCCTTCACGGCTCACTAAAATCCCGGTATTGACTTTAACCCGCCCAGAGACGACCCAGTCGGCAAAAAAATCCAAACCCACATAGTGTTTTTCTAGGTCAAAACGTCCGCCAATACTGAGATTTTGATATAAACCTATGCGATGAAAAGCAGAAAAAACCGCCTTACCATAATCAACATTTTTCGCCCCCAAATGACGACGCTTAAAACCTAAGTTATAGCGAAAATCATGCACACCGGGTTTTAATTGTTGGCTATTAATCCGAAAAGGACTAACAAAGCGTAGACGTTGTTGATTCAAGTCTTGAATTAATAACACCGCCTCGCCATGACCTGGGCGCGGCAATAAATCCTGAAACAAAACCCGCCCTGGGCGCAAACGCCATTTGGCAACAAATTCATTATTAATATACAGTTTGGTCAAACTGGCGGTGTCAAACAAATAGCTTAAATTCAGTTCTGGGTAAGCACGAAACCGGGGCTTAAAATTAAATTTACGCTGCACGGAGATACCACCGAATACCTCGGCATCGATAAAATCACCGATAATAATCCGGTACATATCCTCAGGTCGATCATAAACAAACTGGGTTAATAAGCGCTTATAATCCCCTTGCCCCTGCTGATACAGCCCATAAAAATTGCTATAAAACAGGATGTTTTTAAACCGCAATGCCAATTCACTCGGCAAACTCAGGCTTTGAACACCTTGTTTACGATTGCCATTTAAGTTGAGTTGATAATTAAACAATAAGCTCAAATCCTCGGGCACATACTCATCATGAACCGAGGTTTTGGTTTTTTTTAAACCGACTTGTTGTTCAACAAACCATTGTGGGGCGACTTGTATCGACAACAGCGCCTTATCTAAGTCGAATTCAAACCTTAAGTTCGGTGCTAAAGCCGCTAATGCAAACGACTCTGGCAGCCCCTGCCACAAATCCGCTTTCAGACCCAAATCGCGCAAGGTTTGCCCATGACTGAATACTTGCGCCTTAGTATCTAATTGAAAAAATTGTTGCCCTAGGTTTTGCTGGTTCACTACCAAACCGAGAATCACTGTCTCGAGCGGCTCTGTTGCCTGTGCGCGCGCGCACAGCAATAATAACAAGGACAACAACAGCCGTGTGCCTTGCCGGGTTCGCATCAGTGAGGCAGTTGGCATGTTCCTTCAGTGAGGGCTAAATCATAGACTTGGCTTTGTTGCGCCCAGCTAAGGCGAATTTTAGCTTGGTTTGCCGCTGTACACAGTTTGCTATCCCAAGCGATATCAAAAAAGATTTTTGCATCGGGTAACACATACCAAGCGGCCTTACTGAGCTGTGAGATGCTTTGTTGTCCTTGAAATAAATCAGCTTCAATCTGTTTGAGCATCACATGTTCTGTGCCTTGATTGTGTACTCCAACCCTTAAATATTTACCCTGTTTTTTTAGTTGAAATATCTCTAACTGAGCCGCTGATTTTTCGGTGGTATTTTGCAAAAACACGGGCACGCTCAAACGCACAGGCATGACCACGGCTATGCCGGGTTTAACAGCACTATCGGGCAGTTCATCGATAAGCACCCGAAAAGCTTGTTCGGTTGCGGGTAATTCACCCTGAAAACCAATACGAATAGGGCGCTCGCTTTGGGCTGCAATTGAGAGCAATTTAGGAAACACCACCAGATTTTTACTGTCGCTTAATTGCGTATTTCCAGATTCATCTTGTGCCCAAGCTTTGATAAAAACTTGTAATTTAACCGCTTTATCCTGCTTATTAATGATTTTCAATACACCGCTTTTTTGTTTGGGTGAAATGTGTACCTTTGTAGGTGTCACGGTCAAATTAGTGGCAAAAGACAATACTGGCAGCATAAATAATACATAACTGATGTGACGTAAACAGTGCTTCTTTGTCCTAAAAGGTAAAAAAACCGTCATTGCCACACCGCGACATTTCATTACATAAGAAAAAATTATTTTTTTCATCAGCAGTAACCTTAAGAGTTTTATCAATTGTGTTTGCCAATAAGCATAAAAAACACCAAGTTTGATTTCTGTTTGGATGTCTGGCATTGTCGTCTTCATGGAATAATCTTTGAATGGAGATATATGCTTTGTCATTACTAACAAATGTGAAGCACTAAGCCAGTTTCTATCACAATATAGCAGGTTTTTTACCTGCGCATGGATAGGTAAGCGTGAAGCAAAGGTCATTTTTTGTGCCCTTGCCTAACCTCTTTATAACTGCTTGATCCCTTTCCTTATCTTACTCTGTATGCAACGGCTTGCAGCTCGTAGGCATATCGGTATCTTGGGTCAGGATAAATGTTCACATTTAGGATTTACCATCGTTTGAATCATAGGCACTTATGAAAGCATTAAATAATAAAAAAGCACAATTTATCTCAAAAGTTGCACTCATTGTTGCTATTTTGTATATCTTTCCCATTTTATTAGCTTTTCTTGTCTACATAGGCTTGGTACCCGCTTATATTATTTTTCAAGAACACATACTCGAATGGGATAGCCTTAACCTTCCTTGGTTAGTTTTATTATTGACGCTATCAAGTTTACCGGCAGGCTTGGCTTTTTGGTGGTTATTTCGTTTTCCCCAGCTATTAGAATTATGCTTTGCGCGTAAAAACAGTAATAAATCCCAACTTAAACAATTGCAATATGAAAATAGCCATATGCGTGTTATTTTGCAGCATTATTATGATTTAGAGAAAGATATTGTCGCCTTGTCACAACAAAAACGTGCTTATTATTTGGATAAAAATCAAACTCCGACAGAAAACATTCACGCCTTACATCAACGTTTAGATTATTTTTTACGCCAAACAGCGCATAATTTAGCTTTAGATTGTGTCGCTGATGTCATATTTATCGCCACTTTTAGCGATAATAAACAAGCTTTGCAACCCCATATGTGTTGGGAGCAAGGACAGTTTTGTCATCTAAGAAGTTGGGCAATCACAGATTTTCCAGATACTGGCGGCATCGAAAATGATGTCTTTATTTACCAAGATGCCCTAGTAAATTACCCTTCAAAATTAATTCAACACTATAAAGCACAAAGCTATTTTTCAATTCCACTTTGTTCCCCTACAGGTGAGCAAATGGGTGTCTTATGTTTAATGGCAACCGAAACCAATACTTTATCACCTGATTTGTTGGTCATTCTCAATATTTATGCACATTATATTGCGATGCTTTTAGAATGGAAAACACAACAGCAATCAGAGAAAACGACCAATTATGCACACAGCCAAACTTTCAATCATTCCGTTTTAGCTGATAGTTCCTTAGAACAAGACACCTCTCCTGCAAGACCAATCTTAGCCTCTGCGACAAAAATACCTAAACTCAAAACCGCATCTAACAGTGGGGCTAATTTATTGGTTGCTGAAGACAGCGAAATTAACCAAGTGGTGATTAATAAAATTTTACAGCGTTTAGGTTATCAAGCTGATTATGCCGATAATGGCTATGAAGCCCTGCAATTATGGCAACAAAATCATTATGATCTCATTTTTATGGATTGCCAAATGCCAAAAATGGATGGCTACCATACCACGGAGCAAATCCGTAAAATAGAACAAGAACAAGACTTAGATCATACGCCGATTATCGCCCTAACTGCCTATTCCTTGAGTAAACATAAAGAGCGGGCTAAAAAAGCCGGCATGGATGATCATATTAGTAAACCGATTAAAGTGGGCATTTTACAAGATTTATTAACGCAGTATTTGCCCACAGAAAAATTACAAACTCAAGTTAAAAATACAACTGACACCGTATCAACACCGACTGTTAAACATGGATCTCCGGTTTTAAATCCCGCTATAATGCAAGATCTGAATAAAACCTTGGGAAACCAGCTTGCCGTTCTATTACAACAATTTATTCAATATCTTCCTGAACAAATTGACTTGTTAGCAGAAACCATTGAGCAAAAAAATCTGGATTTATTACGACGTAAAGCGCACCAACTCAAGGGGGAAAGTATGCAAATTGGTGCAGAAACCTTGGGCAGTTTATGTAAAGAATTGGAAACTTTTGCCAATCACCAAGAACTGGCACAAGCGGAAAAACATTTGGATCTGATGCGCGTCGAATTATCACGCGTCATTCAAGCACTCAAAGCCGAAAATGAAAAAATAACGAACCCTGTTCCAAATGAGTAAACCTGTCAATACTATCTTAGCTGTTGAAGATTCGCCTATTTTATTGACGACCCTTAAGTTTTCTTTAGAAAAACAGGGTTATCAAGTCAAAACTGCGACCAATGGGTTAGAAGCATTAGAGCAATTTCAGAAAAATCAACCGATTGATTTGATTTTGATGGATGCGGATATGCCTGTATTAGACGGTATCAGTGCCTGTGAAAAAATTCGCAGCACGGAACTGGGGCAAAATATCCCCGTGATTATGGTGACAGGTTATGGAGAACGCGATTGGGTTGATAGAGCTTATGCAGCTGGCGTAACTGATTATGTCATGAAGCCGATTAACTGGGATGTGTTACGGAATCGAATTGAATATATTCTCAGTGCCAAGCGTGCAGAAACAGCTTTATTTGATGAAAAAGAAAAAGCCCAAATTACCCTAGAATCTATCGGTGATGGGGTCATCACCACCAATGCTAAACAGCAAGTTGAATACTTAAATCCCATCGCCAGCAAACTCACCGGCTGGCAACTCGCTCAGGCACAAGGAGAGGCTCTCTTAGATGTGTTTAACCTGATTGATAAAGACAGCAAACAGCGCCTAAATTTACCCTATGTCAACGATACCAGCGAGGTTATTGCCGAACAGGTCTTGCTACAGCATAAAGACAAACAGCAAACTTTCGTCATAGAGCACAATGCCTCTCCTCTGCGCAGCCGTCATGGTGAGACACTGGGAATGGTGCTGGTTTTTCATGATGTCACCGAGCGTCAGCGCATGGCAGAAAGTATTGCCTACCAAGCCAGCCACGATGCCCTGACCCATTTATATAATCGCCGAGAATTTGAAAAACACCTCAAACAATTGTGTTTATTAACAGAAAAAAAAGAGCGGGTGCATAGCTTATTATATTTAGATTTGGATCGGTTTAAGATCGTCAACGATACCTGCGGACATAAATCAGGCGATGTGCTACTCCAGCAACTGAGTCAATTATTACAAAGACAAGTGCGAAAAGGCGATATTGTGGCGCGTTTAGGTGGTGATGAATTTGGTTTTTTGCTGCAACATTGCCCCAGTAAACAAGCCTTACGGATTGCAGAACAAATTTGTCAGCATGTGGCTGAATTTAAGTTTTCTTGGGATAACCATGTTTTTAGTGTTGGCGCTAGTATCGGCATTGTTGAAATTAATACCGAACAACATAACCACAATAAACTACTGGTCACCGCTGACCATGCCTGTTTGGCGGCCAAACGCGCAGGTCGAGGGCAAGTACAGCTTTATAAAGATGATGAAGACCAAGATGAAAATAAACCCATTCACTGGCTTAACAGTATTAAAGAAGGCTTGGCTGAAGACAAGTTTTGTTTGTTACAACAAAAAATCTACGATTTAGATCATCGTGTGCGAGGACATGAGTTTTTTTTACGCCTTTATCGTAAAGAATCAGAAGAACTGTTATTGCCAGACACCTTTTTAAGCGCTGCCGAACGTTATGAGTTATCAGCAGAAATCGATGCCTGGGTGATCACAAAATTAACTCAATGGTTAACCATGCACGTCGAATCACTGCCGACAGATACCCTATTTTTTATCAATATTTGTAACCAAACTTTGGGCGATGGGCAATTCGCGGCTTTAGTGGTACAGAAATTACAACAACAACCGCTGCCCTTGCCGCAATTTTATTTTGAATTTAATGAAATGGCCTTATCGACCGAACTCAGTGGTTTACAGCACTTTATCAACACCCTTAAACCCTATGGCTGCCATTTTGGACTCGACCAGTTCGGTACAGGGGCTATCATGCTCAACAGCCTCAAAACAATCCCCTTTGATTTTATTAAAATCAGCGGACAATTAATTCAGAATATTAGCAAAGACCCTGTGGATAAAGTCATGGTGGCAGCAATACAGCAATTAGCTCAGCAATTAAACTTAAAAACCATTGCGACCACGGTTGAAGACGATGAGATTTTGCCGATTTTGAAACAGTTAAAAATAGATTATGTTCAAGGCTTTGAATTGGCACAACCGCTGCCTTTAACCCACATGCTGGAGCAATCCTAGAGGGTAGCGGATACCCGCTTTATAGTCAGCAATGCAACGCTGCACCAAGGGGCTGCGCAGAGTCCTTGCGGCAATTTGTGGCACATCTAGCCAATGGGTGGCGACGATGGGAGAGTCAAAAGCTCTGCCCGCCATTTGTTCGGAAACACTGCCAGCAAAGGCAATGCGTAAATACGTGGTGTCATTATTAGCGCTGGTATAGTCATATATGCCAACGATATGTGAAGGGCTAAAATCACGTGCGGTCTCTTCCAAGACTTCCCGCTTTATCGCCTCGACCAAACTCTCGTTTGCTTCCCAATGTCCAGCGGGTTGATTAAACAGCGCTTGCTGGTCAATGTGCTCTTCAACCAACAAAAATTGCCCTTGTGGGTTTTCAATCACAGCGGCAACGGTCACATGAGCTAACCACATGGTATTTTCCAAATTATCGTAGAGCCGTAGCAGCGCTAAAGCCGTAGCAGTGCTACGGCTCTACGTTATGATTTATTGAATCCGCATTTCAGAACGCGCAATCACCCGTGATTTTTTCAACTCAGGGGGAATGCTTTGGAATTTCTTCTTCAAAGGCGGTAATAACAAATCGTAGTACAATTCAGCCCGTACCACCGCGACATCTTTCGCAGGCAAGCTGTATTCAATACTGCGGGTCTCGCGTGGCTCTAAACGGGTGTCTTTACCCTGTTTGGTCGCTTTTGGCGGTGGCGCAGGTTTGTTATTGTCATCCAAGAGTTTGAGCATAAACATCGATTTGGGATCATCTTTAATCGGATGTTTTTTGAAGTTTTGCCATAAAGGTTGACCTAAAGCATTATAGGCTGCCAGCTTGACATACATATTGCGGAACGGCGCACCAGTGGGCATTTTATGCGGCAGCATGTTTTTCAGCGTCACCGTGGCATTGATGTTATCGTCTTGTTTTTTCGCATCCAAGGTCAAAATTACCCCGCGCTCAAGCATCGCCCCAGAATGACCACCCATCATCGAATGATCGGCATAGCCTTTGTTCACAGGCATGTGGCATTGTTGGCAATTGAAGCTTCCTGCGGCACGGAATTCAGATCCAGTATTACACAAAGGCACACCGTTAGGGTTATTGCGCTGCTCATGACAGCCTAAACAGACTTCACTGGTACGCAAAATCGCCGTATTGCTTTCCATTGGGAAAGGATGGAAAGACGGCACAGCCAGCCCTGATTCAGGTGGTGGGGTAGCGATTGGCATTTGGGTGAAGACTTTACCGGAAGGGCCTTGGAGAACATCGCTCATTTCATAGGCATCGACACCGAGTTTCATTTTTTCGCCCTCAGCTTTGGGTAACACGCCTTTATAGCCTTTAATCATATGACAAGTGAGACAATTGACCCCTTCGTTATAAGCTGGGATGGCATCGAGCTTGGTTTTTGTATCCCGTGCAGCATTAGGCGCATGGCATTTTAAACACACCGGGTATTTGCCTGAAGCTTTGTGCTTCATATCCTCTTCATGTGGGCTGCCAACCAAAGCATTATAAAACGCGCCATGAATCGGATCTTTGATCGCGGTACTGTTGGCGTGCATGGAAGATTGCCATTGCTGATAAATTTCTTGATGACATTCGCGACAAGCCTCAGCGCTTAAATGATGCGCAGGCATAGCTAGATTTTTTGAACCCAGAGAACTAGGCCCTGCCATCGGGCTGCCTGGGGGTTTGCCAATATCGGCCAGTGCCTGCCCGGCAAGCAATACGCCGACTATCCCTAGTAATTTAAAATGCATACTTTTTCTCCTTTGGTTTTAGTATGTAATCGGTTTGATTGATATTTATTGATCTGATGTTACGCAAAGGTGCTGTGCCTTAAGAGCACAGAAAACTGCCATTGCTGCACAGCTAAGCTTCACTAGGCAGGTGGAAAGCACCTTATTGTGGCAAAAACAGGCTGAGTGCGTCACATCAGTTATATTTATTTTTTGCTCAAGCGTCTCCATTATGTGCCAAAGCCTCTTGAATTTGATCGCTGTCAAAACCGCGATATTGTAAAAAACGTTGTTGTTTTTGCCGATGTTTAAAATCTTTCGGGCAATGCGAGCCAAAGCGCTTATGCCGGACTTCAATGGCTAATTGATACCAATCCACCGGCTCGACTGTTAGGGCTTGTGCAATTTCGCTCTGAGTAATACCCTGTTGTTTTAAGGCATTTTCAATATAACGCAAACCATAGCCTTTTTGTACTCGCGAACGCATATACGCCTCACAATAACGCTGATTACTAAGCCAATCTTTGTCGAGTAAGTCAGCAAGCAAGCTCTCAATCGCCTCGCTATCAAAGCCCTTTTGTTTCAGTTTGCGTCGTAACTCGACCACCGAATGTTCACGCGCCGAGAGCATCAACATTGCTGAGCGATAGAGTCTTTGTGCCTCAGTGATCATCTTGGCAAAACAAACGCCGATGATGCAAAACCGGGAAACTTTGCCGTAAACTTTTTAAATTGGTCAAGTCGCATTTCGCACAAGCCAGCCCTGCATGTTTCGGATGACGTGAGAGGATTGTCCCCCAAGGATCAACAATCATACTATCACCATAAGTCTCGCGCCCATCAACATGATAACCCCCTTGATTGGCAGCAATCATAAAACTCAAATTTTCAATTGCCCGCGCGCGTACCAACGATTCCCAATGGGCTTTGCCTGTGGTGGCGGTAAAAGCCGAGGGCAGGGCGACAATTTCCGCACCTTGAGCCGAGAGCAAGCGAAACAACTCAGGAAAGCGTAAATCATAACAAATCGCCAAACCTAAGCGCCCAAAAGGGGTATCGAGCACCACCACATCAGAGCCGGATTCTAGCAATGCCGATTCCTTATATTTTTCTGGCGTATCTTCTGTCAGTTGAACATCAAACAAATGAATTTTATCATACCGTGCTTGTTGCTGACCTTTGTCATCAAACACCAAACAAGCCGCACGGACTTTATTATCGGCTTGTGCTTGTAAAGGCACTGTACCACCGACCAGCCAAATGCCATGTTTTTCCGCTTGTTGCGACAAAAACTGCTGAATTTTTCCCGAGCCTGCTTGCTCACAAAGCTTGCGCTGCTCGGCATCTGCGCCCATAAAGGCGAAGTTCTCCGGCAAGACGCAGAGCTTTGCCCCAGCCTCAGCAGTTTTTTCCAGCAAACGGGCTGCTTCATTTAAGTTGGCTTCAAGGTTTGGGCCCGATGCCATTTGTATTGCGCTTATATGTACTGTCATAAGTTTTATGTTTTGTGATAAACTACATTAACATTCGTTCCTAACCTATTGCCTGAGCATGGAGTATCCCTCATGGTATTTGCACACAATGAGAAAAAAATTGTCCTACCGGCATTACTTGCCACGGTGACATTATTCAGTGCTTGTAGCCGTATGCAAGTTGTACCTGAAGAAGAACAGGGTTCCCCTGTACACCAACCACCTGCGGCAGAAGTACCTAATACACTGCCACCGGGTACGGTGATTGTTCCCCCGGTGATTACTCAGCCAGCTGAAATGCCAGGAACGACGGCTGACAATAATACCCATGTTGTGCAGGCAGGTGAAGGCTTATATGGCATTGCCAGAACTTACGGCTTAAATTTCAAGGATTTAGCTGCATGGAATCATGTAGCCCCACCTTACACCGCCATTAGCCCCGGACAAGTCTTGGTTTTATCCCCAGTAGCAGGCGCACCTAGCCCAATAGCGCCACCAATAGCTCCTGTCGCACCGCCGACCTATGTACCACCAAGCGCACCGAATGCACCTGCACCTGTGGTCATCGGCTCGACTTACCACACCGTCAGCGCGGGCGAAACCCTCTATAGTATCGCGCGCTCTTATGGTTTACATTTCCGCGATGTCGCCAGTTGGAATAACATCGGCGCACCTTACAGCTTAAGCGTTGGACAAAAAATCTTAATCAGCCGTAATAATGTGACCCCAGCGCCAGCACCGCAACCCGTTGCACCCGCACCCGTTCCCAGCGCTAGCACGCAATACCACACGGTGCAACGCGGCGAGACCTTATACGGCGTTGCCCGTAGCTATAATCGCAATTTCCGCGATCTAGCTGCATGGAACAACGTCATGCCTCCGTATAGCCTTAGCGTCGGACAACGCCTGCGCGTTAGCCCTGCTACCACTAAAACCAGCAATAGTATGCGGGTTAATAGCAACAACAACAGCGCATTTCATAATGTCCGCCGTGGTGACACCTTATACAACATCGCCATGCGTTACGGACAAACCGTTGGCGACATTACCTTATGGAATAATCTGCAACCCCCTTACACCCTGTTCATCGGTCAACGCTTGCGGATTTCACCTAATGCCGGGATGCAAACCCGCGCCCCTGCACCAAGCCCCAGCGCTAATCCTTTTGGCTTTGCCAGCAAAGGCATTCAATCTGCGAAACCTAACCGCTCAACCACCAACAGCAGCCGCATTTATCACCAAGTGCGTGCAGGCGAGAGCTTAGCAAACATCGCGGCTTTATATGGACAAGGTTTGCGTGAACTGGCGTTATGGAATGGCATTGCCCCGCCTTATCCGGTTTATCAAGGTCAAACCATTTTGGTTCACCCTCGCTAAAACTGACCCTACCCACGCACCCGCGTGGGTATCAATCCCGCAACTTACGCCACAAAGTCGTGCGGCTAATCCCTAAAATATCCGCCGCTTGGCGATGATTACCGCCGACACTCTCCAGCACCCGCTGGATATGCACCACTTCCAACTCATGCAAGGTTTGTAAACTAGGCTCGGCGCTCGCTGGCGTATTGGCGGCTGGATTTGGCTCGCTAGGCATAGCCAATGCCGACTCATTCATAATCACACAACGCTCAATATAATTGCGTAATTCGCGGACATTGCCAGACCAATGCCGCTGACATAATTGCTGCATGGTCGCAGCGGAAAACTGCAATTTAGGACGCTGATATTTTTGGCAAAACTCATCGGCAAAATGCTGCGCCAGCAAGGGAATATCGCCTTGGCGCTCATTTAGCGTCGGCACGGCGATACTGACCACATTCAAACGGTGATACAAATCATGGCGAAACTCACCCGCCTCGACCATTTGCGGCAAATCCCGATGGGTGGCACAAATAAACCGCGCCCGCACCTCAATACTGCGACTGCTGCCGACAGGGGTTATCGAATGCTCTTGAATCACCCGCAATAATTTTGCCTGCATCGACTCAGAAATATTACCGATTTCATCCAAAAACACCGTACCACCGCGCGCCATTTCCAATAGCCCTGTGCGGTCTTTGTCTGCGCCAGTAAACGCCCCGCGCTTATGCCCAAATAACTCACTCTCAAGCAAGGTATCGGATAAACAACCACAATCAATCACCACAAATGGCTCAGCGCGGCGTGTGCCTCGGTCATGAATAGCGCGAGCAACCAACTCCTTACCGCTGCCCGATTGACCCTGAATAATCACCGGACAATCGACCGCTGCGAGTTTGTCAATCATGGCATAAATATGCCGCATCGCCTCCGAGTCGCCGAGCATTCCAAAGCCTGCTTGAGAGTCCAACACTTGACGTTTTAACTCGCGGTTTTCGCTGGCGATTTGGGCATGACTCAAACAACGCTCAATCGCCAGACACAGCTCTTCTTGCTCATAGGGTTTTTTCAAAAAGTCCGATGCCCCTGCCTGCATCGCTTGCACAGCCCGTTCGACCGTCGATTGTCCGGTCAGGGCTAAAATGGGCAAATCGCTATGGTTTTGACGAATGCGGCGAATCAACTCAAAGCCATCCATGCCCGGCATGGTTAAATCCGCCAACACCATCGCTGGCAGTGTTTTCTCGATGGCAGCGAGACAGTCCGGCGCTTGGCTAAAGACTTGGCAGGCATAGCCCAATTGCTTGCTATGGCGCTGAAATAAACGACATGCCAGCGCATCATCATCGACAAAATATAATAAGGCTGGTTTCATAACGCCCATTTCCCCCCGTTAAGCGATTCATTCTTAGAATATCATTATCCGACTCTGGAGGCGGGACTTCAGTCCCACTCGGTCGTTGCGGTATAAGTTAGGAAAAGCAGCTTATATCGAAGCTTTGCTTGAGTTCAAGTGCTTTTCCCAGAAAGTACGTTAAAATGGAAAGGTATGCTATAGACATGCTTAACAAGGAAAATAAATATGGGTCACTTAGAAAATAAAATTGAAGCAAATAACCGCTCTATCTTAGAAGTATTGGACAATAAAAAATACACGGTCGATTATTATCAGCGCGAATATAATTGGGAACAAAAGCACATAGTTCAACTGGTTACAGACTTGTATAATGCATTTCTTGATAATTATGATTGTTCTCATCAACGTCCAGATGTCGCTAATTATAATAGCTATTACTTAGATCCATTTGTTCTAAGTGAAAAATCAGGCAAACGTAGTATTATCGATGGTCAACAACGATTAACTTCATTGACTTTATTCCTCATTTATCTCAATAATAAACAAAAAAGTTTAGGTTTATCAGCAACAATTTCAGGTATGATTTTTTCTGAAAAATTTGGGGAAAAGTCATTTAATATTGATGTGGCAGAAAGAACACCTTGCCTTGATGTCTTGTTTAATCAAGGGTGTCGCTACCTCGTGACGACTTTTTAGGTATCCCTACCTAAAAACTACTCGCAAACGCGACGTTATCTTAGCCCTGATTCGTCCGTGTCACCTCCCAGCCTACGTATACCATTGCAGCACAAGCTGCTCGGTACACCTCCGGCATGAAGGCTCTCACATGACTTTACGGCAATCATACCGCTGCGCTCAGGCTACATTCCCTAGCGCTCATATACGCCTTCTCGGTCGGCATTGCCTATCACGGACTAAACGCCTTCGCGAGATCGCGCTTTCCATGGCGGTCAGCGCTTGAGGGATACATTATTTTTGACTCGTAAGCACTGTACCAGCCATAACTCAGAAACCTTAAAAATTAAAAGTTTCCCAATACGTATTAAAACAATTCACTATGCGATCTAATTCGAGACAGTTATAACGTCTCATCAACAATGCAATAAATTAAAACCAAATCAGGCTTGATATGGCAGTTATGAAACCCATGCCAATGGATGGTCAAGGTATTTTTCATCTAGCATTTCGGCTCGTTATATTACATGGGTGTCTTTAAATTCCTTGATATTTTTTTTGTATAAGAAAAAAAGTAATCTTTATCTTTAGCTAAAGTAACAGTACCATCAAAAAGAAATTTTATTTTATCAAGTAAAATAATAAAGGCATCTACTTTTTCTTTTTCTGTTAATTGACTATCTAAAATATTTTTCATTACCTGAATAAATTTTTGAGCCGATAGTAATTCTTTAGTTTGATAATTATCGATCATTTTTTTTGCTGAAACAGACAATTTAAAAGAAGCTTGTTTATGATTTTCTGGGGCTACTTTAGCCTCTAAAGAGGCTGTATTTATTAAAAATATAATTAATAGTAGCTTAAATAGATAATTATTCATTTTATTGTTACTCATAAAGTTTTAAAAAAATCACTAAATTCATATTCTATATGACTCTATCTAAAAAACACAACAAATTTTAACCTTTCATAAGACGAAACCTTTTGAGCTTACTATTTTCAAACTCAATTGCCTATGAAGAAGCACCAATCCAAAGAAAGTCACTATTGCCAAGGTATTTATGATAATACTTTTGATTATCACTAGCATCTATAGGGAGACGTAAATCTGGAAACCAAGATGCTATTTCTATTTTTGTTTTACCATGTAGAGATTGGCGAAATTCAGTATCAATATTGAGAAAACGTAAAACGATACTTGGTTGATAAGGTGCTTTATTATGTTTCCAAGCAATATATTTTGGATGAGTTCTATGACTATTTTCTAATGTATTTTCTAATGGAGATAGGGATACGGAAGTATAAATTGATGCTAGAACAATGGTTATTATTAGAAAAATCATTGCTATTATGACAATCAGTAATGATTGTAGTATTGAACGAGTCTTAGGTGACATATATAATAAGTTATATAGCTAAAAAGTATTAATATAACCCTTCACAACCATATTAAACAAATAATATATAAGCAAAAAAAAACTGACCCCCAAAGGAAGTCGGTTTTTTCATCTCTGTTCAGAGCTGTAACAAGTCACAGCTCTAAGCATAAACGTAGCAAATAGCAAGTAGGGTGCGTTAGTGAAACGTAACGCACCAATAAAATCCACAAAGTCCATTATTAAACAACACTACTCGAAGTCAACAAAGTTTTTATACCATTCCTTGGTATTCAAGCGGTGCGTTACGCTGCGCTAACGCACCCTACCACATGATATAAAATCACTTTCCCATAAGCAAAAAAAAACCGACCCCCAAAGGAAGTCGGTTTTTTCATCTCTGTTCGCAAAAACCCAGCAAGCTAGGTTTTCACATTAACAAGCACTCGGCTTATTTGAACAGTTTAGACTTGTCAACCAAATCAACGTGTGCACGTTTGAAGCAAGTCCATTTTTTGCTTTCTTTGTCGTAAATTGAGTTTACAAAGCAATGCCAGTTTTCTTCGTCAACGAAGTTTTTGTCAGCGCGGTAGTAGAAACCAGGATAACGACTTTCTTGACGGAACTGAATGTGTTTCATGTGTGCTTCAGCAGTCAGGATGCGGTGATAGTTTTCCCATGCGCGTAACAGCTCATGTAAATCTTTCGCACGCATTTTTTCTGCATCTTCTTTCAGCATGTCGAGTTTTTCTTCTGCTACAGCCAACATGTGTTCGTTGGTGGTGTAGTAGGTTGCAACACCTGCGACATATTCGTCCATAATTTTTTGTAGACGGAATTGTAGCATTTTTGGAGTGATGTAGTTAGGGTTAACATCAATCGCGGTGGAGTAGTCTTTGAACTCTAAGAAAGTACGGACAGGTTTGTAGATAGCTTCTACTAATTCGTCAACTGGGGTATCTAATTCAGGTTTGTAGTCGGCGTTATCTAAGCAATATTTAACCATTGCTTTTGCAGCCAAACGACCTTCTGCGTGAGAACCTGAAGAGAATTTGTGGCCAGATGCGCCAACGCCATCACCAGCGGTGAATAAGCCGTTTACGGTGGTCATACCACGGTAGCCCCAGTTCCAGCCTGAAGGCAAGTGATCAGGTACGCCAGCTTCGGTTTCGGTGGTAGGTGCGCCGATGTCATCAGGACCTGAAGCCCAGATACCACAACAACCAGAGTGAGAGCCTAAGAGGTAAGGTTCGGTAGGCATTAATTCAGAGTTTTTCTTCTCTGGTTCAATATTTTCACCAACCCAGATACCGCATTGGCCAACGCACATGTCTAAGAAATCTTCCCAAGCTTCAGCTTCGAGATGCTTAACTTCACGAGGACTTAAGGTTTCACGTAAGTTAGCTAAAGCGGTAACGGTGTCCATCCAAATAGGACCACGACCTTCTTTCATTTCTTTAAGCATCAAGTGGTTACGTAAGCAAGATGCTGGAACCGCTGCTTGACCATAAGGAGGGTAGTCGTCCAACATTTCCTTGTTACGGGTCATGTAGGTTTCGCCGATAGCGTTGGTTGCTTGAGATTTGAACAATAAGAACCATGCGCCAACAGGACCGTAGCCGTCTTTGAAACGGGTAGGTACGAAGCGGTTTTCCATCAGGGTTAATTCTGCGCCAGCTTCAGCTGCCATAGAATAGGTAGAACCTGCGTTCCATACTGGGTACCAAGCACGACCGGTGCCTTCACCAACAGAACGTGGACGGAAGATGTTTACACAACCACCAGCTGCTAACAAAATAGCTTTTGCTTTGTAGACAACGATTTTGTGGTCACGAGTAGAGAAACCAACAGCACCAGCGATGCGGCTAGGATCATTTTTGTCGTTGATTAATTTTACGATGAAGATACGTTCTTCAATGCGGTCAATCCCGAGAGATTTTTTAGTCGCTTCAGCAACGATCCATTTGTAGGATTCGCCATTGATCATGATTTGCCATTTACCAGAACGGACAGGTTTACCGCCGTCTTTCAATGAGGTCATGCCTTGAGCACCATCATGACGTTCGCCGTTTTCGTCTAATTTCCAAATAGGTAAGCCCCATTCTTCAAATAAATGTACAGATTCGTCAACGTGGCGACCTAAGTCATATGCTAAGTCATCACGGGTAATACCCATTAAGTCATTAGAGACCATACGAGCGTAATCCGCAGGATCTTGCTCAGAACCAATGTAGGTGTTAATTGCTGATAAACCTTGAGCAACCGCGCCAGAGCGATCCATTGCTGCTTTATCAACCAATTTTACGGTTAAGTCGGTGCCTTCCATCCAGCGCATGATTTCAAAACCAGCACCACAACAAGCCATACCACCACCGATGAGGAGGATGTCAACTTCTTCTTCGACGACATCTGGATTACCAAATTCAGCCATTCTATATTTCCTTAAATATTAAAAATTAAATCTAAAACTGAAGAAGTCAACTTATAAGTTGATCAGTTCGCTCTTGTCGCCTTCGCGATAGCCGTTTTGCTCGTTGTGGTTGAAGAAACCAGGTTTAGCAATGTTAGCCATGTCAGCAGAAGGTTTACCTGCATAAGGATCGATAGAACCTTCAGGAGTGGTACGAATTGGGAATTTGAAACGTTTCATGGTGCCGTTACGGAACTTGATGGTCCACATAATGGAGTCAGTACCACGTAAAGGTTGTACAGAACCGCCCAAAGGAACAACGTCAGCGTAGTGACGTGCTTCGATAGCGTTTTGAGGGCAGATTTTAACGCAAGAGTAGCATTCCCAGCATTGTTCTGGCTCTTGGTTATAAGATTTCATCGCGTGACCGGTTTCAGAACCATCTTTGTCCAACTTCATTAAGTCGTGAGGACAGATGTACATGCAAGCGGTTTTATCTTGGCCTTTACAGCCATCGCATTTATCAGTACGTACAAAAGTAGGCATGAATTTCTCCTATAGTATGCTTACTGCGAGCTTGGAAAGCATCAGATAAAGCCGCCATCGCCGACATGGTTATGACGGTTTTAAGCTAACAGCAGTTGCCGAGTTAGAAAAAACGTAAGATCTAAAACATCAGGTCTTGCGAATTGGGGGACATTATCAGCATTTGAGGGCGAAAAAAAAAGCTGATTTATTCTTAGTGCTTATAAATTGTTTTTATCAAGACCCCATCTAGGGATTTATGGCTGTAAAATCAAGCGCTGCGGCATAAAACCCAGTAAAAACATCAGGTATTATTTAAGCTAGATATTATTATTTTTTCTGTTTAGCCCTAATTTTTTTTATGGCAAAAAGAGATCTTGGAGGGGAAGTTGTGTTTTCTGAGAGGAGGGAGACATGGCAGGACAACAACCCTGCCTCTATCTTGGAGCTATTTTGCTAATTGTTCACCTAAACGTACATTGCTGCCCGCTTGCCATTGGGGTAGCCATTGCATCATTTCTTTGCCAAATAACATAATCACAGTCGAACCCATGTTAAAGCGTCCCATTTCTTCACCTTTGGAGACTATTTCGGTACTGTCAGGCATTTGCCAGTGTTCGACTTGTTTTTTCTGGTTAGGGGTCACTTCACCTTGCCAGATGGTTTCCATGCTGCCGACAAAAATCGCACCGACTAACACCATTGCCATTGGGCCTAAAACGGTATCAAACACACACACTAAGCGCTCATTACGAGCAAAAAGACCGGGAACCGCGCGGGTCGTGCGTGGATTCACACTAAATAAACGTCCGGGGACATAAATCATATCGGTGGCTGTGCCATCGATGGGCATATGAATGCGGTGATAGTCCTTGGGAGAGAGATAAATGGTGGTAAATAAGCCTTGCTCGAAAGGTTTGGCTAACGCTGTTTTGCCACCAAACAGGGTGTTTAAGTCAAAATTATGCCCTTTGGCTTGGAAAATTTTATCGCCTAAAATACTACCAATTTGACTAATTGCACCATCAACGGGTGAAACCACGCCTTTTTCAATCGGGCGTGCACCTTCTGCCAGTGCACGGGTAAAAAATTGATTAAAGGTAGGATAAGCGGTTGGATTAGGCTCGGCATATTGCTGCATATCAATGCCATATTGCTTGATAAATGCTTTAATTAGCCACGGCATCGGTGCACCTAGCGGGGTACGTGTCAGGTGGTACATGCCTTTGGATAATAGGTGTTGAGGCAATAGGTATTGCGGCAAGGTCAACCAGCGATCCATCTTGTCTGACATATTCATCCTTGGTTAAAGCGGGCGTTTTAGCGTGATAATTTCGCCAATATCACAATATTCTCCTGAACCTAAGCGTCCCAAAGGGTTCACTGTAGGGGCATGAACTTTCACCCGTCCTTTGTCATCTTGTTCAGCACAATCATCGCTGATATACACTTGTTTAATTTCGCCCAAAATCAAGCTTTGCGGGGTGTTGCCTACTTCTTGAATTTCGTATAAATCACAGGCAAAAGCGATGGGGCAGTCTTTGACGCGAGGTAAATCAAAGCCATCAAAATCGGTCAGTTCGATATTAAATTTATCCACTTCAGAGACTTCGGCTGGCAAGGTTTCAGCACTGTCATTCAGTGCCTGCATTTGTTCCATGCTAGCGATATGAATCACAAATTTGCCTCGGCGTTCGATATTGGCGCGGGTATCTTTGGGGCTGCCATCATTTTTTTTACCTGCCGCAATCAATAACAATGGTGGATTGCTAGAAATGGAGGTGAAATAAGAAAATGGCGCAATATTAAATTGTCCCGGCTCATGTTCAGATAATACCCAAGCAATAGGACGCGGAATCAGCGTTTGGGTGGTAATGAAATAGGCGGCATTCGCACTGAGTTGGCTAAAGTCGATATACATAGATATAAATTCAGGGAAATACCAAAATGGTCGTTAGTTAAAAATTCCCCACAAAGGCTTTATGGGGAATACAAATTTTGAGGTGATGTACTTAGATAGCTCTGGCGCACTGACGGTTTTTTGCGCCCTTAAGGCGCAAAAAGAAGTTTTTAATAGCGGTAATGCTCAGGCTTATAAGGGCCTTCAACCGGCAAGTTCAAGTATTCTGCTTGCTCTGAGGTCATTTCGGTGAGTTGTGCACCGATGCGTTTGAGATGCATACGCGCCACTTTTTCGTCTAGGTGTTTAGGTAAAACATAGACTTCATTAGCATAGTTATTAGCGTTATCCCACAATTCCATTTGTGCCAAGACTTGGTTGGTGAAAGAGTTAGACATCACAAAGCTAGGGTGACCTGTGGCACAACCTAAGTTGACCAAACGCCCTTCAGCTAAGAGGATTAAGCGTTTACCATCAGGGAAAATGATGTGATCGACTTGGGGTTTGATGTTTTCCCATTTGTATTCGCGTAAGCTGGCAACATTAATTTCTGAGTCGAAGTGACCAATGTTGCAAACGATGGCTTCGTTTTTCATCGCTTTCATGTGTTCATGGTTAATGACATCGACGTTACCGGTGGTGGTGACAAAAATATCACCCATGCTAGCGGCTTCATCCATGGTCACAATACGGTAGCCTTCCATAGAGGCTTGCAAGGCACAAATAGGGTCGATTTCGGTCACAACTACTGTGCCGCCAAGACCACGGAATGCTTGGGCGCAGCCTTTGCCGACATCGCCATAACCTAAGACTACGCAAATTTTACCCGCGATCATCACATCAGTTGCGCGTTTAATCCCATCAACTAAAGATTCACGGCAGCCATAGAGGTTGTCAAATTTAGATTTGGTGACCGAATCATTAACGTTGATTGCAGGGACTTTGAGGCTACCATCTTTCATCATTTCATATAAACGATGGACACCAGTGGTGGTTTCTTCGGATAAACCTTTGACATCTTTTAACAACTCTGGGTATTCGTCATGCATGATTTGGGTTAAATCACCGCCGTCGTCCAAAATCATGTTTGGTCGCCAGTTATCAGGACCAAAAATGGTTTGTTTGATACACCAGATGGCTTCTTCTTCGGTTTCGCCTTTCCATGCAAACACAGGAATACCTTGGTCAGCCATTGCCGCTGCTGCTTGGTCTTGGGTTGAAAAAATATTGCAAGATGACCAGCGTACTTCTGCGCCTAAGGCAACTAGGGTTTCAATTAAAACCGCGGTTTGAATGGTCATGTGTAAGCAACCAGCAATGCGTGCGCCTGCAAGTGGTTTGCTCTCGCCATATTCTTTTTGTAATTCCATCAGCCCGGGCATTTCGGTTTCGGCAATGCTGATTTCTTTGTGTCCCCATGCGGCAAGTTCCATGTCCGCGACTTTATAATCAGGGGTTAAATTTTCAATTGCTTGTGCGCTCAATGTGAGTTTCCTAATGTTTATTCGTAAAGAAGCCACTCGAATAGAGTGGCTTTGATTATCTTGTGTGGTTTTTGCTGATTACAAGCCAGCGTCAGCGCGCAAGGCTTCCGCTTTATCGGTGTGTTCCCAAGTCAAATCAGACTCGGTACGACCAAAGTGACCATAAGCTGCGGTTTGGCGATAAATTGGACGTAACAAGTCTAACATGGCAACTAAGCCGCGTGGACGTAAGTCGAAATGCTCACGAACCAAGCTTGTTAAACGGGCTTCATCGATTTTACCTGTGCCAAAGGTCTCAACGCGGACAGAAGTCGGCTCAGCGACACCAATGGCGTAAGAAACTTGAATTTCGCAACGCTCAGCTAAGCCAGCAGCCACGATGTTTTTTGCCACATAGCGCGAAGCATAAGCAGCTGAACGGTCCACTTTAGATGGGTCTTTGCCAGAGAAAGCACCGCCACCGTGACGTGCCATACCGCCGTAAGTATCAACAATAATTTTACGTCCGGTTAAGCCGCAATCACCGACAGGGCCGCCAATCACAAAACGCCCGGTTGGGTTGATGTGGTATTGGGTATCGGCGTGTAACCATTCAGCAGGTAACACAGGTTTGATGATTTCTTCCATCACCGCTTCGTGAAGGGTTTTGTTATCGACATCAGGGTTGTGTTGAGTCGAAAGAACAATCGCGTCAACGCCAACAGGTTTATTATCTTCATAGATAAAAGTCACCTGACTTTTAGCATCAGGACGTAACCAAGGCAAGGTGCCGTTTTTACGCAATTCAGCTTGTTTTTCGACCAAGCGGTGAGAATAAATAATTGGGGCGGGCATCAAAACGTCGGTTTCGTTGCTGGCATAGCCAAACATCAAACCTTGGTCGCCTGCGCCTTGTTCATGATCTTCGGTTTCATCTACGCCCATGGCGATATCAACAGATTGCTTGCCAACGCCATTGAGAACGGCACAGGTTTCGCCATCAAAACCCATGTCAGAATCGTTATAGCCAATATCTAAAATGGTTTTACGGACAATGTCTTCAATATCAACCACGGCGTTACTGGTGATTTCACCAGCAACCAATGCCATACCGGTTTTAACCAAAGTTTCACAAGCAACACGGGAGTTTTTATCTTGTTCGAGCATCGCATCAAGGATGGCATCAGAGACTTGATCGGCGACTTTATCAGGGTGTCCTTCAGAGACGGACTCAGAGGTAAAAAGGATTTTTTCTGCCATTGAATTTCACTTTTAATTGAAAAATTTTAGGGATAAACGCAAGGCGCTTTAGATAGTTTGCCGCACAATATACCAGATTTGCCTGCTAGACGCATAATCTCAGCGTCAAAACCATGTTATGATTCGCTTTTTCTCTCAACGGCAGGTTGCCCTTAATGTCTTTTGTTTTTGTGATTGCCGAGGCGGGTGTCAACCATAATGGTGAGCCAGATAAAGCCTTTGCTTTAATTGATAGCGCTGTTGCCGCTGGTGCAGATGCGGTTAAATTTCAAACATTTATCCCCGAACAATTGGTGTCTCAAACAGCTGTTAAAGCCAATTATCAGCAGCGCAGCACGGGGGCTGATGAATCACAATATGCCATGCTCAAGCGCCTCGCTTTACCTCACGCCTTGCATCATCAATTACAAAGCTATTGCCAGCAGCAAGGGATTTTATTTTTATCCACTGCCTTTGATTTAACCAGCTTAAAATTTTTAGTCGATGAATTACGCCTTGAGCAATTAAAACTGCCCTCAGGCGAAATTAATAATGCACCTTTATTGTGGGCACATGCGCGCACCGGAAAAAACATTTTGATGTCCACAGGCATGGCAAGTTTAGGCGATATTGAAGCCGCTTTGGGTGTGCTTGCCTGCGGGTATTTGGGTAAAAAACCCAGCAGACAAGCCTTTGCACAAGCGTTTAATTCCGAAGCAGGTCAAAGCCTATTAAGAGAAAAAGTGCAACTATTGCATTGCACCACGGAATATCCGGCTCCAGTGGCCGAAGTGAATTTGAACGTGATTCCCACTTTAGCTACCAGTTTTGGTCTGCCTTGTGGCTATTCCGATCATACTGATGGCATTAGCGTGCCGATTGCAGCGGTGGCTTTGGGGGCGCGGGTGATTGAAAAACATTTTACCCTGAATAAAAACCTGCCAGGTCCTGACCATAAAGCATCACTAGAGCCAGAAGAGTTAAAAGCAATGGTCGATGCCATTCGCATTACCGAACAGGCATTAGGGCAGGGACAAAAACGTCTACAAGCCTCTGAAGTCGCCAACCGTGACGTGGCGCGTAAGAGCATGATGGCAGCGCAAGCGATAGCCAAAGGCGACATTTTTAGTGAGAACAATCTCATTTGTAAGCGCCCCGGCACAGGACGTAGCCCCTTGGATTATTACGATATATTAGGCACAAGCAGCCCGCGTGATTATGCTGCGGAAGATTTGATAGATTAGGAAAAATTATGGATTGGAAAGCCTGCTTATTAGCCCCTTCTGCGAGTATTTTAGCTGCCATTGAACTGTTAAATCAAACTGGTTTAGGGATTGTCTTAATCGCCGATGATGCAGGCTATTTATTAGGCACGGTGACCGATGGTGATATTCGTCGCGGTTTGATAAAAAAACTCGGTGTCGATGCTGAGGTCAGTTTGTGCATGAATCAAAAACCGACCACCATGCTGATCAGCGAATCCAAACAAGACATTTTAGAGCAGATGCAAGCCCAGCAATTTTATCAAATGCCCTTGATAGATGGGGATAATCGGGTCGCAGGGCTAGAAACTTTACAACACTTATTAAAACGCCGTTATTATGATAATCCGGTGTTTTTGATGGCAGGGGGTTTTGGCACACGCTTGCGCCCTTTGACCGATGAAACCCCCAAACCTCTGCTGCAAATTGGCGATAAACCGATATTACAAACCATTTTAGAGCAATTTATCGAGGCAGGTTTTTATAATTTTTATATTTCCACCCATTTCCAGTCTGAAAAAATCCGCGCCCACTTCGGCGACGGCTCGCAATGGCACGTCAATATTAACTATGTCCATGAAGAAGATCCTTTAGGCACGGCAGGGGCTTTGAGTTTGTTGCCTAAAGACTTGCCTAAATTACCGATTATTATGATGAATGGCGATATTTTAACCAAAGTCGATTTAGCTAAATTACTAGAATTTCATCAAGAACATCAAAGCGTGGCGACCATGTGCGTGCGTGAATATGATTTTCAGATTCCCTATGGCGTGATTAGCGCCGGAAAAGACCATCATTATGTCACCAATATCGAAGAAAAACCGATTCAAAAAATGTTTGTTAATGCTGGGATTTATGTCTTAGAGCCAGAATTGCGCCAAGGCGTTGCGCCAAATCAAGTCTTGGATATGCCGACCCTGTTACAGCAACAAATTGACACCGAAAACACCGTGAGCATGTTTCCTATTCATGAGTATTGGCTCGATATTGGGCAAATGCCCGAATTTGAACAAGCCAATCAAGACTATTTTCGCATGTTTATGCGCCAGTGATGCGAAGCTATTTTTTCTCTAAACCGCTAGACCTGACGTATTTAACTTTCTGGCGCATTTGTGGCTGGTTGTTATTGGGCTTGATTTGGTATTTATCCTTAGAACCACGCCTAAATCAATTACCCATAGATGTCTTACCCTCGGATAAACTCGGGCATTTTCTCGCTTATGCGGTGTTGATGGGCTGGTTTGCCCAGTGGCATCAGCGGCAGTATTTTTGGCGTTTGGCTGTGGTGTTTACCTTGATGGGCATCGGCTTGGAAATCTTGCAAGGCATCAGCGGTTTGCGCCAGTTTGATCCGATGGATATGCTCGCCAATACGACAGGAGTCGTGGTCGCTTGGCTGCTATGTTATAGCGCTTTGGGACGTACCTTATTAAACCTAGAGTTGCGTTTTGCTAACCGCCAGTAACGGGTGGAAAAAAGGCGACCTCATCCCCCGCTTTAATCGGCGTATCACTTTGCGCCATTTCTTGGTTGACTGCTGCCATCAAGCGTTGCTCAAAACTCCGTTGCCAGTGTTCATCTCGTCCAGCCAAGAAATGTTGTAAGCTTTGCACGTCAGTAATCTCTGTTTGGAGCTTTAATTGCTCCTCAGCACAATCGAGGTTTTCTTTTAATTGGGCAAAATAACGAACAGTAATCATAAGTGTCCTTGAGTAGGTGTTACGCAAAGGCTTCTTTTTGGCTTTTTAAGCCAAAAAACCGCCATTGCTTCACGGCTAAATATTAATAGGGCGGCAACAAACGCCGCAAGCCATGCAGCAAGACCCAAATCATAAACAAGCTGTTGCGCAAGGGCAACCACCACCAGCCATAGCTTACGGGCGCGCGAGGCTGTTTATCCTCTGCCACTTGGGCGAGTTGCTCTGCTACTTGGGTGAACACAGTACGACTGCGCGGGTAGTCCTTAAAGTCAGCAAGCCACTTTGCAGGGATACCGCACTCACCGACCACCGCCCCCGAAATCGCGCCGAGCATCGCTGCGGTGGTGTCGGTATCGCCACCACAGCGCATCATTGCCTCTAGTCCTGCGGCAAAATCACCATAATGTTGATACCAAGCGTATAACACCACGGGGACACTGTGATAGACATAGCCGCTGACTGCCTGTGGCGCTGCCACTTTAGCAGCAAAATCAGCCACGCTTAAGTTGGCTATATGGGCTTGTTTTAATTCGGTCAGTAAGGCTTGCCAATCTTTATCTATGCCACAGCTTTGCAATAATTCGTAAAAACTGCGCCACTCGGGGCGCGGGGCTTGTGGGTTGCGAATAGCCCATGCACTGATTTCTGCCAGTGCTAGCGCTCCGGTTAAAGCTTTGGGGTCGCTGTGGCTGATTTCAGTCGCGGCTTTGACATAAGTGCGGCGTTTTTCTGTCTCGTCATAAAACAGCGCACCAATCATCGCACTGCGCATCGCTGCGCCATTGCCGGCCGAAAACACGCCTGTGTTGCTCAGTCCTAGCCAAAGTTTTAGGCAAGATAATAAACTGGCCTTGCCCACGCCTGCGGGCAACCCTAATAACCAGCCGCGTAAGCACCAGGCAAAGCGGCGCTTAAAGGCGTTGACATCATCAGGGTGGGCTAGCAAAGATTGGGCTATAAACAAGCTGTGTTCACTGTCATCGCTAATCCAGCCAGTGTGGAAAAAAAATCGTTGTTGCCACGCCTTGGGATACAGTTTAGCAATACGGCGTTTGGATAAACCCTCGGCGGGTAAACCTAAACTGTCACCCACCACCGTGCCTAGCAGCAAGCCTTTGTATTGTTCAGCCCTCGAAAGCTTCATCAAGCAAGGTCTCGAGTTGTTGTTGATGTAAACGCAAAGAACCCGCCGCAGGCGAGGCAGCTAGCGGCCTGCCGATATAATTCAAACGACAGTCTATTTGCATCAGTAAGTATTGCATTTTAATAGCGATAAATTGCCAAGCGCCTTGGTTGCGTGGCTCGTTTTGTACCCAATACCAGCGCTGTACATGCTGATAACGCTTAATCATCTGTTCTATCGCCTCTTCGGGGAAAGGATAGAACTGCTCAATGCGGATAATGGCAACATTTTGTTCTTGTTCGCGTTGTTGTTGGGTTTCGCGCAATTTGTAATAAATCTGTCCGCTACAAAGCAAGACTTTATGCACGGTTTTTGGGTCTTTAACATAACGATCATCGACCAATAATTGATAATCATGCTCGGTAAACGCGGCCAACGGTGAAGCACTGCGCTGGTCGCGCAATAAACTTTTCGGGGTAAAGACAATCAAAGGCTTACGGTAAGGTCTGAGCATTTGTCGCCGTAATAAGTGGAAAAACTGCGCGGGGGTGCTGGGCATACAAACTTGGATATTGTCTTGGGCGCAGAGTTGTAAATAACGCTCGATTCGGGCGGAGGAATGTTCCGGGCCTTGTCCGTCATAGCCATGCGGTAACAACATCACCAAACCGCATAAGCGTTGCCATTTAGCCTCTGAGGAGCTGATAAACTGGTCAATGACCACTTGCGCGCCATTGGCAAAATCACCGAATTGCGCTTCCCATAGTGTCAAAATATTCGGCTCTGAAGAACTATAGCCTAATTCAAATCCCAACACCGCTTCTTCCGAAAGCAAGGAGTTATAAACCCGAAATGGCTTTTGGTCAGGAGCAACGTGGTGCAAAGGGGTATAGGTTAGCCCGTTGTTAATATCGTGTAGCACGGCGTGGCGGTGGGCAAATGTGCCTCGCTCTGAGTCTTGCCCTGAGAGGCGCACGCCATAGCCTTCGGTAATCAAAGAGGCATACGCCAACGCCTCTGCCATACCCCAATCCAAATAACGCTCACCTGTGAGCATATCTGCGCGGGCTTGCATGATTTTTTTCACCACCCGATGCAATTGGAAGCCTTTGGGAATTTCTAACAGGGCTTTACCCAAAGTTTGCAGGCGCTCAGGATTGAGATGGGTTTGTGCAGGCAGTGTCCAATGCTTATCAACAAAGTCTTTCCATTCAGTGCGGTGTGGGCTAGCGGTCACGGTATGCTGAATCATTTTATCGCGGGCGCTCAAGTCGGCGCGATAACGGTAAGCGATGCTCTCTGCCTCGGCACTGGTAATCACGCCTGCGGCTATCAATTGCTCGGCATAGATTTGATGCACACTGGGGTGTTTTTTAATTGCCTGATACATAAACGGTTGGGTTGCGCCCGGTTCGTCGGCTTCGTTGTGCCCGTGACGGCGATAGCAAATTAAATCAATCACCACGTCTTGATGGAAGGTCATGCGAAAATCTAAGGCTAAACGGGTGGCATAGACCACCGCGTCGGGGTCGTCACCGTTGACATGGAAAATCGGCGCTTCGACCATTTTGGCAATGTCGGTGCAATAATAAGTTGAACGGGCATCGCAAGGGTCACTGGTAGTAAAACCGATTTGATTATTGATAATAATATGCAGCGTGCCGCCGGTGTTATAGCCGTGGGTATCGGACAAATTCAAGGTTTCCATCACCACCCCTTGCCCCGAAAACGCTGCATCGCCATGAATCAACACAGGCAAGACTTTTTGATGCTCGGCATCGCCCAGACGCTCTTGGCGCGCCCGCACTGAGCCTTCAACCACCGGATTAATAATTTCTAAATGCGAGGGATTAAACGCCAGCACCAAGTGCATGGGGTCGCCTTGATTGGTGACAATATCGGAAGAATAGCCTTTGTGATATTTGACATCGCCGGTGATTTCCGCGTTGGGATGCGGGTTGCCGCCTTCAAACTCGGTAAACAAATCATTGGGATTTTGTCCCATGATATTGACCAAGACATTCAAGCGCCCGCGATGCGCCATGCCGATTACGCTCTCTTGCACGCCGTATTTTCCCGCGCGCTGTAAAGCGGTATCTAATAGCGGAATTAAACTTTCGCCGCCTTCGAGAGAAAAGCGTTTTTGTCCCGGATAATGTCGGTCTAAATAATACTCAATGCCCTCGGCAGCAGCGAGGCGGTCGAGGATTTCTAAGCGCTGGGCGGTGGTCAAATAATGATCGGTGCGTTGTCCGGCAAGGTCCGTTTCTACCCGTTTTTGAATCCAACGCTTGCGCGGCGTGTCGGTGATGTGCATGTATTCGATGCCAATATGATGACAATAAACATTGCGCAGCGCCCGATAAATTTCTTTGAGTTTGGCTTTACGTTTCGGAAAAGTGAATAAACTCCCGGTATTAAACACCGTGTCCATATCCGCTGGGGTAAGCCCGTGCGTGGCTAAATGTAAGTCTTGCAGTGGCAAGCGTTGGCGCAAATTTAAGGGGTCAAGGTCGGCGGCTTGATGCCCACGATAACGGTGATAGTTAATCAGGCGCAACACCGCATTTTGATTTTTGATTTGCTCTGGGGTTTGGCAAGCGGCGCTGGGTTTGCCGCTTTGTTTCGCGTGGGCTAAAAAACGCGCTTGAATCGGGCGGTGTGAAGTGTCTTCATTAACTTCGGTTTCTTTGAGGCTATCAAAGTAAGCGCGCCATTTTTCCCCCACTTGCATAGGGTCTTCGAGATAATCCTCATAAAGATTATCAATAAAAGCCAGATTAAAAAGTTGTGTGTCATGGCGCATAAGAAGAGCCTATCAAGCCGAAGAACCTGGGGCTTATCTTAACGCGAATTGTGGGGCGATAACAGAAAAATATAGCCTATCAAACCAATGAATGTGACCGACTAAGGCAGTTTTTGTCACAATAGAGCTGCCAAGGTGTCTCTAGCTAATGCACTTTTGCCATTTGCGGACGACTTAATAGCCAAGCTTTGACTTGCTTAAATAAATTCGCTTGTTCCACCTCGCCCGCTGCTTCCATTTCGGGAATAACTTTATCAATAAAAGTATAGGTATCAGGCGATTGTAATATGGGATGGGCTGATAATATGTTTAGGGCTTCTTCCTCAGAACTGACCAAAGCCAACGCATGAACAGCCTGCATCAATTCTTGGGTCTCGGATAAATCCCCTGAGCATTGCTCACGAATGTCTTTTAGCATCGTTTGCATTTGCTGAAACTGTGCCACCACCTCAGCATTGCCATCGCTTCTGGCTTGGATAATGAATTGATCCAACCAATTATCTAGCGCTGGATCAAGCAAAATAGGATGCTGTTCTAACACGGTAAAAAAATCGGTATCAGTTTTTGTGGAAGTTAAAGCATCGAGTGCGGCAAAAACGGCATTATGATCCAGCATGAAATGTCCAATCCCCAGTGAGTAGCTGATATTCGGCTTGCTTAATCAAGCCAGAGACCTTGTTAAAATGGCGACGGGGCTTGAGGTTTCAAGGGCTTGAATTTGCCTCGGGGATAAAATCAAGCAAAATATGCACGGGCAAATGGTCACCGCCAATGGAGTCTCCGGTGATTTTCTCGCTGATGTGTAGGCGCGGACTGGCTAAAGCGTGATCAATGGGAATACGCAAAAACGCGGGCAAATAAGCTGGCCATGTGCCACGATGCTTAAGCAGACCATCCAATTGTGCCGCTTTAGCAAAATCCTGATAATTTTTTGACCATGGGGTAGCATTAAAGTCACCGATAACCAACACCTGTACACCCGCTTGCTGCTGTGTGCGACTCCAAGCGGCAGCGGCTGCAAATTCTGTTGCTTGCCAAGCCAAGTTATTGGCATCCGTTACCCGTGTCGTGTGTAAACTCAATAGCTGTAAAACTTGTCCCTGCCAATTCAAACTGACGCTCAGTAAAGGACGTGTCGCATGATTCGGTAGATGTAGTTCTGTGGCAGCCAATATATTTAATCCCGCTTGTTTATGCACCAAAATCGCTGACCCATGAGTATTATTTAAAGCTTTTGCCAGCAGGATTTGATAATGAGGTAGATCTTGGCGTAATGTTGCCAGAAAAGTGGGGGTGAGTTCTTGTAAAAACAGCAAATCAGGGGTGCGTTGGCGCAATTGTTTGAATAAACGCAGTTTATCAATTTGCCCTTTATCCAAATTTACATGGGTGATAGATAAGCTTTTATGGGTCGGTAGCACGTAAGGTTTTTCTACATACCAAGACCATAAAACGCTTATATTCAGTCCTAACGCAAGCAGCACAAATAAGCCGAGCCGCCAAGCCCGTAGCATTAAGGCAAAACCTAAACCCAGCGCTAAACCCAAGCTATATTGTGGACGTGGGTGGCTGAGTAAATCAAAACCCCACCACCAATGAGCAGGTACAAAACCAAGTAAACTTACTAAAGTTAAAGCGCTGATTAAGGCAAGGAGTATGTATCTACGCATTATGCATAAGGATTACGTCTCTTTAGGTAAGTTACGCAGCAATAAAGCGCCAATGGGAATATCTTGCTGGGGTAGCGCAATCCAGACTTCGTGCCCTGAGCCTTTGGCAATGTCTAAAGGCTGGCGCTGTTTATCTTGCATAGCGTCGAGTTGAAAATGTAAATTGCCCTCAGGGCGCATCAATTCAAACTGTTCACCAACGCGAAAATGGTTTTTCACTGCAATTTTTACCCAGCCCGTATCGGCTTCATGGGCTTCGACTTCACCCACAAATTGTTGTTTATCACTAAATGACGCGCCTTGTTCGTAATTTTGATATTCTTTCGGCACATGGCGGCGGTAAAAACCTTCGGTATAACCCCGGTTAGCAAGGTTATCAAGTTGGGTCATTAGGTTAAAATCAAAGTCTTTGCCAGCGGTGGCGTTGTCGATGGCTTCGCGGTAAATCTGTGCCGTGCGGGCGGCATAATAATGGGACTTGGTGCGCCCTTCGATTTTGAGACTATCGACACCGATGTCGATTAATTTTTGTACATGCTGAATCGCCCGTAGATCTTTGGAATTCATAATATACGTGCCATGTTCGTCTTCAAAAGCGGGCATGGGATCATCGGGGCGGTGTTTTTCGGTGAGTAAAAACACTTTGTCGGTAATATCAGTGCTTGGTGTTGCAGGGACAATATCACCACTGGCATCCGTGATTGCCTCATCGGTATTATACGTCCAACGGCAAGAATTGGTGCATGTGCCTTGGTTGGGATCGCGGTGGTTTAAGTAGCCCGAAAGCAAGCAGCGTCCTGAATATGCAATACACAAAGCCCCATGCACAAATACTTCTAGTTCCATTTCTGGACATTGTTGTTTGATTTCCTCGATTTCCTCTAGTGCCAATTCCCGCGATAAAATTACCCTTGAAATACCAATGGTTTGCCAGAACTGCACGGCGGCATAATTGACGGTGTTCGCTTGTACTGAGAGGTGAACCGGCATCTCTGGCCAGTGTTCGCGCACCCAGTGGATAAGCCCAGGGTCTGCCATAATCAATGCATCGGGTTTCAGGTCAATCACAGGCTGCATATCAGCGATAAAGGTTTTTAGTTTGCTGTTATGCGGTGAGATATTGGCAGCGACATAGAATTGTTTGCCCTGCGCGTGGGCTTCGCTAATGCCCAAGGCGAGGTTGTCCATGTCGTTGAAATTATTATTGCGTACCCGCAAGCTGTAGCGCGGTTGTCCTGCGTAGACGGCATCTGCGCCATAGGCAAAGGCGTAGCGCATGTTTTTAAGAGTGCCCGCAGGCGAGAGCAGTTCGGGGGATTTCATTGGAATTCTCAAAAATGATAAAGGCTGAATTATAAAACTGATGTTACGCACTAAGCTGGTTTTTATCACAATAGTGTGATTTTCCACCTGCCTAATGAAGCTTAGTCATGCAGAAAAAGAAGCCTTTGCGTAACATCAGTTATAAAAGAAAAACGGCTGGTTGAGATAATGGGGTTTTATGGGCATGACTCAAGCAGCTTTAAATTCATATGAAGTAACCCGAACTCATTGCGATAAAATTTATATTAGTACTAAAAAATCCCTGACTGATAGGCTACACTAAGCGCCTTTTGTTGTGATGCTTGAACGACTGTTCGTTTTAGCTATGCACTTATTCTTGCCCAATTGTAAGCAAAATCTGATGAAAAATGCGTTTATTTCTTTGATTCTTTTATATTTCCCCCTAAGCAGCATTGCCGCACCTGTGCCGGATTTTCGTGCGCATTACAGCTTGCACAGTTATGGTATTGAACTGGGCAAAGCCACGCGTGAATTAAAAACCACCCAGCCGAATCAGTTTATTTTTTCCAGTGAGAGCAATACCACTGGGGTTGCAGCACTGATTCGCGATGACCAAATCAAGGAAAAAAGCCTGTGGACTTATCAAGATGGCAATATCGTCCCACAGTCTTATGCCTATCATCACACAGGCTCGAAAAAGCAGCGCCATGTCACGATTGAGTTTGATTGGCAAAAAGGCCTTGCCGCCAACACCTATAAGGGAGAAACTTGGGAAATTAAGCTCAAATCAGGCGTGTTAGATAAGCTGGTGTATCAGATGGCTTTAATGCGCGACTTAAAAGCCGGGCATAAAGGTGATATTGAATATCAAGTCGCTGATGGCGGCAAGCTAAAAACCTATCGTTTAATATTTGCTGGTGAAGAGATGATTGAAACCAAACTTGGCAAACTCAAAACCTATAAATTCACCCGTCAATCGGCGCATAAAAAATCCCGCTTTAGCAGCCTTTGGTGTGCTGAGGCGTATCAGTGGTTGCCGGTGCGCATCGAGCACCAAGAACCCAAAGGCGATAAAGTCACTATGGTGATTGAAAGCCTTGAGGGCTTAGGGCAATGAGTTTAAGTAAAGCACAGGCACATTGGCGGCGTAAATTTAAGTTTTATGCTTATGCCTTGATGTTGATGTTGTTGTGCTATATGTTTTGGTGGGAGCCAGACTCCTTGCGGGTGCAAACGCACCGCTTAGAACTCACCGATTGGCCTGAGCGTTTGCACGGGCTTGAGGTTGCGGTTTTGAGCGATTTGCATATGGGTGCGCCTTATATGACCTTGGATAAACTACAAGAGATTGTTAATTTAACCAATCAACAGCAAGCGGGTTTGGTGCTGATTAGCGGCGATATTTTAGTCAGTGATTTTTTCTTGAAAACCGACATCAACCTCGATGCGATTGCGCAAATGTTGGCGAAATTACGCGCGCCTTTAGGGGTGTGGGTGGTGCTGGGCAATCATGATCACCGGGTCGGCGTGGAGCCGTTAAAACAGGCCTTAGCTAGAGCGTATATTAATCTGATTGAAGAGCGTTCGGTATTATTGAATTATAACGGTAAAGGCTTTTGGCTTGCTGGGGTCAGCGATGTCCGCAAAGGTCAGCCGGATATGAATGCGGCACTTAAAGGCATTCCGCAGCAAGACCCGATTATTCTGATGACTCATAATCCCGATTTATTTACTGATTTACCGCCTTGGGTGAATTTGGGTATTGCCGGACATACCCACGGCGGGCAAATTGCCTTGAGCTTTTTGGTTGCACCTTTGGTTCCAAGCGAACATGGCTTGCGTTATTTAGGCGGGCATATCAAAGAGCTGGGACATGATTTATTTGTCAGCACTGGCTTAGGCACGAGCATGTGGCCTTTGCGTTTGGGCGTGCCGCCAGAAATTAGCTTGCTCACCCTTGAGGGCAGTTAGTGCAGATTCATATTGCGCCTAAGACCCTCGCGGCTCAAGACCGTGCTGTATTTTATGGTGATGGTTTATTTAGCACCATTGCGGTACAACAAGGGCAGGCTTTGGCATGGGCTTATCATCAAGAACGGCTAGTGCAAGATTCTCAACGGCTGGGTTTTCCGTTGTGGGATGCGAGCGCGCTTGACCAAGCGGTTGCCGATACCGCTGCACAAATGCAATCGGGCGTGCTTAAATGTTTGCTTAGCCGTGGCAGTGGTGGGCGCGGTTATTTCCCTCCAAATAAACCCGCACTGCAAGTGTATTTATATAGTTATCCTTTCCCGGATTATTCCTCTGAAGAAGTTTGTGTACGTTTATGCCAAACCCGTTTAGCTCAGCAGCCTTTGCTCGCGGGAATGAAACATCTCAATCGCTTGGAGCAAGTCATGGCTCGGCAAGAATGGCAAGATAGCCACATTCGCGAAGGTTTATTATGCGATACCCAAGGCTGGTTGATTGAAGGCTGTATGAGCAACCTGTTTTTTATAAAAAATACAAGACTTTATACACCCGATTTGAGTCAAGCAGGTGTGGCTGGTATTATCCGGGGGCGTATTATAGACTTAAGCCGCCAATTAGGTATATCCGTATCGGTGGGTCAATATCGACTCGAAGACTTACGATTAGCCGATGGTGTATTTATCTGTAACAGTATCATGGGGCTTTGCTCTGTGAATCAATTGCTCGACACACAACAACAACGCTTGCAACAATGGCCCGCCCATCCTTTAGTGCAACGCTTAAAGTCGGCATTATTAACCCAGCAATGGATAGCTTCATGAAACATTTTTTATGGCGCAGTTTTATCGCCTTGCTCTTATTAATCGTTTTTGGCGGCGGCACAGCTTATTGGTTGTATTATCATAGTTTGCGTTATCCTGTGAATATTCAGGGCAATCAACTCAATTACACCATCGAAAAAGGTGCAACCATTAATCAAGTAGCGAAAGACTTGGTTGATCAAAGGGTGTTTAATTACCCCATTGCTGCCACTTGGGTGTTAAAGGCGCGTTATCAAAATAAAGCCCACTTACTTAAAGCGGGCGAATATGCGATCCCAATTGGGGCAACGCCTGAGCAATTATTACAATTATTTATTGATGGGGTCGGGATTCAGCATACGATTCGTTTTTATGAAGGCTGGTCGTTTAAGCAAATGTTGGCAGAAATTGCCAAACACCCAAAAATTCAGCAAAGCCTAAAAGGCTTAAATCATAGCGAGATTATGAACCGTTTAGGTTATCCCAATGTTCATCCTGAAGGGCGTTTTTATCCTGATACTTACTTTTTTGCCAGTGGTACTAGTGACAGTGCGTTGTTATTACACGCATATCAAACCATGGTACAAAAACTCACTGAGGCATGGGGACAGCGGGCCAATAATTTACAAATCAACAATGCGTATGAGGCTTTGATTTTAGCTTCTATTATTGAAAAAGAAACGGGCGCAGCAGAGGAATATGCCCAAGTCTCTGGGGTGTTTAGTCGCCGTTTAGCAACAAATATGCGCTTGCAAACGGACCCGACGGTGATTTATGGCATGGGTGAGCGTTATAAAGGCAATATTACCCGCGCTGATTTGCGCCGTGAGACCCCCTACAACACCTATGTGCATAAAGGTTTGCCGCCGACCCCGATTGCCATGCCCGGCTGGAAGGCTTTATATGCTGCTACCCATCCTGATGATGGTGACAGTCTTTATTTTGTTGCCAAAGGCAAAGGACGGCATTATTTTTCCCCAGATTTAAAAACCCATAACTGTGCGGTGTTGCGTTATCAGATAAAAGATAAAGCACCGAAAAAATTCCGGCGGCTGTGTCAAAAGCAAACCTATTGTCGGGTATGCAAACAAGTCAGAAATAAACCACAACCGAGCTTAAAACCCAGTGATGATTTAGCACAGGTGGGCACGCCGTGAGTACGGATAAATTTCAGCTGGTTCCTGAAAAAGCTTGGTTTAGCGGCACTCGCCACTGTCCCTCGCCCAATTTTAACCTGCGCCCGGAAAACACCCCCATTGATCTTCTCGTTATCCATAATATTAGCTTGCCCGCAGGACAGTTTGCGGGGAGCTATATTGACGATTTATTTTGTAATCGTTTAGACATGGATGCTGACCCCAGCTTTGCCGATTTAGAGGGTTTGGAGGTTTCATCACACTTATTGATTCGACGTGATGGTGAAGTGGTACAATATGTTGGCTTTGATAAACGTGCTTGGCATGCGGGCGTATCAACGTTTCAGAGGCGAGAAAATTGCAATGATTTTTCCATTGGTATTGAGTTAGAAGGCACAGATACTTTGGCTTATACCGATAAACAATACCAACAACTAATAAAACTAATACAAAGTTTACAATACTATTATCCTGCCATTAGTAATCAACGTATTGTCGGGCATAGTGATATTGCCCCTGGACGTAAAACTGACCCCGGAGTCGCGTTTGATTGGAGCTATGTATTGAAACAGCTTGAGGCTAAATAAATGCCAACGCATCACCATCTATTAATCGTTGATGAGCAAACAGAGAGTTATCAGCAACTGTCTTGCTTATTGCACGATATGGGCTTTCAAGTTTTTGCGACTGAAACCAAAGAACAAAGTTTGCAGCTCTTAATGCATCAAGCCGTTGATATTGTTTTAATTGCGCTGACACCTACTGATAAAAGTGGCTTTGATCTGTGCCAAACTATTCGGGCATTACCCGATTACCAACATACGCCGATTTTATTTTGTCTGGAAAATAGCCATGATAATGATGTCGATATTGTTGAGGGCTTGCAAATTGGCGGCATTGATTATTTGCATAAGCCTTATCAAGTTGATGAAGCCCTAGCACGAATTAACAATTATATTCATCTCGCCCATCTTGGACGCATCGTGACTAAGCAACGGCAATTGCTCGATAAACAAAAAGATAAATTAGACGAAAAAGGTCATGTGATTGAAAATTTGGTACAGGCCTTGGAATATGCCAGAGAAGTGGCAGAGCAAGCGCATGATGCAAAAAGTAAATTTTTCACCAATATGAATTATGAATTGCGCGCCCCTGTCGATGCTATTATTGGTTATAGTGAAATTCTCAGAGAACAAGCGGAATATGAATTTGATCAACATAAAGTTGAGGACTTAGAGCGTATCGGCGAAGCCAGTCGCCACTTACTTAGCTTGATGAATGACGTGTTGGATTTTTCTAAGTTGGAAGCAGGACAATTAAAAATGTTCTCTGAGCGCTTTGATATTCATGATTTATTTGATGAATTGGAGCAAGGCACAATCGTTTTGTTCGAGCGCCACCAAAACCAATTGCATATCAACTGTCCTGACCATATTCATACGATTCAAGCCGATTTAGGGCGTTTGCGCCAAGTGTTAATCAACTTGTTATCCAATGCAGCCAAGTTTACCGAAAAAGGCCATGTATATTTACGGGTACATGATGATAACCCGGATTTATTGACCATCGAAGTTGAAGATAACGGTATTGGCATGAGCCAAAAACAATTGAATAAAATTTTAGCCTTGTTCAAACAAGTAGAAGACTCAAGCCCAGAACAAATATACCGTGGCGGTGGTCTAGGCTTGAGCATCAGCAAGCGCTTACTAGAAATGATGAATGGACAAATTACGGTTGCTAGTATTTTAGGTAAAGGCAGTTTATTTACCATTCACCTGCCTTATCAAAAACTTGACGATGCTTGATCATGCAACGTATCTACCTTATCGAGCCAGATAAAATTATTTTAGCGGTTTTAATTAAACAACTAAAAGCTCAGGACTATGAGGTAGACTATCAGCGCGACTTAAGCGTTGGACTGAAACAAATCATTCAAACCCCGCCGGATTTAGTCGTCTTACCTTGGCATGAACCTGGCGGCAGCATTTATGAATTAAGCCGCTATTTAAAACAACAAAACGCCTTTCAACATATTCCGTTGTTATTGCTGATTAGCATAGAAGAATTAGCAGACTCAGGAGATTTATTCAAAGAAGGTTTTGAAGATTTTATTTGTAAACCGATTCGCCCCAATGAAATCAGCACCAAAATCCAACGCCAGTTACAACTGAGCAAAATCGCCGAAAAAATGCCCAATCTCTTAGAGCAGCGAGATTTATCTAATTATGTCTGTGCTGAGAATGACAAGCTCCAAGAGATGGTCAGCAAACTTCTAAATAACTCCTTTGAATTAGAACAACGTCTCGATGCCTATACTCAAGAGTTGCGCGATTTAAATGCGGTTTATGAGCGTTTTGTCCCGCATGAGTTTTTAATATTTTTAGATAAAAAAAGTATTACCGAGGTGCGTTTAGGGGATCAAGTGCAGCAAGAAATGACCGTGTTATTTTTAGATATTCGTGATTTCACCAGTATGTCAGAAAAAATGTCACCGCAGGAAAATTTTAATTTTCTTAACGAATGCTTAAGCCAAATTAGCCCCATCATTAAACGTCACCATGGCTTTGTAGATAAATATATTGGTGATGCGGTCATGGCTTTGTTTCCCCGTCATCATGCTGAAGATGCCTTGCAAGCGGCGATTAGCATTCGTAAAGCGATGGCGCGCCATAACATCAGTTTACAAAGTCGCGATTTACCTCAGGTGCGTATCGGTATTGGGATTCATACCGGTCGATTAATGTTGGGGATTATCGGTGAGCGCACCCGCTTACAAAGCACGGTGATTTCAGATTCAGTGAATCTCGCCGCTCGCCTTGAGAGCCTGACCAAACATTACGGTGCTAATATTATTATCAGCAAGCAAACCTTGCGACATCTTCACGACAATAAACATTATCATTACCGTTTTGTTGGCAATATTCGAGTGAAGGGCAAAAGCAAGCAAGTTGGGGTCTATGAAGTGTTTGATGGTGATAATAAAAGTGATTTTAAGTTAAAACTGAGTAATAAGCGCGCCTTTGAAATGGGCTTAAGTTATTATCAACAGGCCAAATTTGCCGAGGCAAGCGTGCAATTTAACCAAGTATTAGAACGCCACAATGATGATAAAGCTGCTCGCTTATACCTTAATCGCTGCGCCGAACTGATGGTTGGCAATGTGCCTAAAGATTGGGATGGGGTTGAGAATTTTTTACAAAAATAATTATATTTTGATGTTATGCACTTATTTTTTTGCATCATTATTCAACAATTTCTTGCATAGTGAAGCTTAGCCTTACATCAGCTATATTGAAAAACCCCTAATAGACCCTTATTTTATAGGGACTTAATCCGTGTCTAAAAACGATACACAAAACAACCGTCAAACCACCTTATAGCCAATAGAAAATTTTTGCTTTGATTTTCCTGAATGTTTTTGGCTTAATGCTTGACAGTCTGATGTGGACTTCGTATGATTGACCGCAATTTAGACTCATTCTAAATCACTGGATTTTTTATATAATTGACTTTCCCATTAACACTGGAGTATTAAAATGGATTTAAAAGGCAGCAAAACTGAACAAAACTTGAAAGATGCATTCGCTGGTGAATCTCAAGCTAACCGTCGCTATTTGTATTTCGCAGCCAAAGCTGACGTTGAAGGTTATAACGATGTATCTACCGTTTTCCGTTCAACTGCTGAAGGTGAAACCGGTCACGCACACGGTCACTTAGAATACTTAGAAGCTTGCGGCGATCCTGCAACGGGTTTACCTATCGGTAACACCGAAGATAATTTAAAAGCCTCTATCGCTGGTGAAACCCACGAATACACTGATATGTATCCTGGTATGGCAAGTGCGGCTCGTGACGAGGGTTTTGATGAAATCGCTGACTGGTTTGAAACCTTAGCACGTGCAGAACGCTCTCACGCTAACCGTTTCCAAAAAGCCTTAGATAACTTAGACGGTTAATCTGGTTTTATACAACCGAAGCTCGCTTCGGTTGTATTTTTTTATTCTAATAACTGATGTAACGCACTAAGCCAACTTTGCCACAGCCGCAGGATTTTCTACCTGTATAATGGTGTTAGCCTTTGTGTAACATCAACTAAATAGCAAGGCATTTTGATGGCGAACCCCACACGCGAAGGCAGCTTAGAAGCCCCTACCCGTCATCCTGTTGATTGGAAAAATCCAGAATTTTATAACGAAGACGCTTTATTTAATGAGCTAGAGCGTGTTTTCGACATCTGTCATGGCTGTCGTCGCTGCTTCAATCTGTGCCAATCCTTCCCGAAATTATTTGATGCCATTGATGACTCAGAGACCATGGAAATCGATGGGATTACCAAGGCTGATTATTGGCAAACCGTCGATCATTGCTATCTTTGTGATATGTGTTATATGACCAAGTGTCCTTATGTGCCGCCACATGAATGGAACTTAGATTTTCCGCATTTGATGCTACGGGCGAAAGCAGTTAAATTCAAAAAAGGTGAAACCAAATTACGTGATAAAATTCTCACCTCCACCGATACACTCGGCAGCTTATTAGGCATTCCTGTGGTTGCAGGGCTTGTCAACGCAGCAAATAAAAATAAACCTCTGCGCAAGCTGAATCAAAAAATCTTAGGTATCCATGCCGATGCTAAATTACCTGATTTTCATAGTAATAATTTGAAAAAGCGCGATAAAAAACGTATCCCCCTTGCCGCCGTGCGCAAAGGGGAACTCACCACCGGCAAAGTCGCTTTATTTTCAACCTGCTATGGTAATAATAATGAGCCTGAAATTGGTGAAGACTTGATCAAAGTTTTTGAACACAACGGTATCATGGTGCGTTTGGTAGAAAAAGAACAATGTTGCGGGATGCCTAAATTAGAACTGGGCGACTTGGAATCTGTCGATAAAGCCAAACAAAATAACATTCCTTTGTTAGCAAAACTCATCGATCAAGGTTTTGATATTGTCGGTCCAATTCCCTCTTGCGTCTTGATGTTTAAACAAGAATTACCTCTATTATATCCAGACGATGCCGAGGTGAAAAAAGTCCAAGCAGCCATGTATGACCCGTTTGAATACTTGATGCTGCGGCATAAAGAAGACTTACTTAAAACCGAGTTTAAACAGAGTTTAGGGAAAATCGCTTATCAAGTTGCTTGCCATTTGCGGGTACAAAACATAGGTCTCAAGACCCGTGAAGTTTTATCGCTAATTCCTGATACCGAAGTCAATGCCATTGAGCGTTGTTCCGGTCATGATGGCACTTATGCTGTTAAGGCTGAAACCCATGCTGATTCGATGAAAATCGTCAAACCGGTGGTTAATCGGGTTAAGCAAGCCAAGGCAGATCACTATAGCAGTGATTGCCCGATGGCAGGGCATCATGTTGAAAATGGCTTGGGCGCAGATGCGGGTAAAGGCGCAGAACACCCATTGACACTTTTACGCCAAGCTTACGGTTTATAAGCCGCCATTCGTGCAGTGCTGCTAGGCGCTGCATGTTCCCTTATTCTTCTGCTTGCAAGCGTTGCAGGCGCTCTAAAGCCAGTCTTGCTGTGGCGCTATTGGGATATTGCTGGCGTAATTGCTTGAGGTATTTTTTGGCGGTGAGTTTGTCATTCAAGCTGTCATAAGCAAAAGCTGATTTTAATAAAGCATGAGCACGTTTAGGACTGCTGGGGTATTTTTCCATCAATTCTCTAAAAATCGCAATCGCCTGATTATAATCACGCTGGGCATAATAGGCCTCTCCCAACCAATATTGCGCATTATCGGCATAATCAGTGCCACCATGTTGTTTTAAGAACATATGAAATGCTAACACCGCTTGAGGGTATTGACGCATTTGAATCAAATTAAATGCGGCTTTATACGCTTGTTTGGCACTCATGTCTCCGTTTGCCATTAAATTACTCACGGGTTTGGGCGCAGGTGCTGGGGTTTCGGTTTTGACCTTGGTCTCGGTATTTTTTTCTATTGTAGGTTTTAAGGGCTTTCCTTCGGGGTTTTTACTCTCCGTCTCAGTATATTGCTCACTGGACTTTGATATTGGTGTTTTAGGCACGTCAATTAAAATGGGGGTATTCTCTGGTGCTGAGCGCATATTCCCGATACGTTGGTCTATATCAGCATATAAATCATTTTGTCGATCCTCAATACTCTGCAATTGATGGCGCATCAACTCATTATCCCCTTGTAATTGACGTAGCTCTTGCGCTTGCTGTTGTAATAATTGTTCTTGCTCCAGCATGATACCTGTCAGGCGTTGTACTTGACTTTGTAATTGTCCAGCATCGGCTGCGAAACTCAAAGGACTTAAAGCATATAATAAGGTTAAAACAAGCAAAGGTAATCTCATAAGCATTCTCACCAGTTATTAAAAAGCGGGACTGGGCGGATCCACAAAATAACTGATGTTACGCACTAAGCTACATGCCACCAGATCGTGATTTCCCACCTGCCTAGTGATATTTAGCCGTGGAGCAATGGCAGTTTTTTACTTTTTGGGGTAAAAAAGCCCTTGCGTAACATCAGAAAATAATACAGCGCCAAGATTACCTGAATGTGCATAGACTTGCTAGATTTACACAAAAAAATTTAACCACAGTGTTGTTTTTTAAATTCATAGCCCAATCTATGCCTCTGTGTTAGCGGACAAGCTTGCTTAAAGCGTAAGTTTTTAGATCCTGCTAAAGCTAAAAAATTTGCCAAGATTGCCTGTTTTAGACAATTTTTTTTAATTTAAGGCAGGTTTTTTAAAACTTGAGCCGCATTTGTATGGTGCATGTGGGTATTTTTCATATATAATAGGCGGTTCTAGTCTAACCAGAGCTGAATTCAACAGATTCAGATTCAATATGCGAGAGTGGCGGAATTGGTAGACGCGCTGGTTTTAGGTACCAGTAGGGTAACCTGTGAGAGTTCGAGTCTCTCCTTTCGCACCATTTGTTAAATCATGCACACAGTGCCAAAAGCGCTAAAAGCGAACCAAAAGCGAACGGACAACCAATGCAGGTATCAGTAGAAATCAATAACGATATTAATTGTCAAATGACCGTCGATGTGCCAAAAGCACGTATCGATGAAGCAGTTCAAGAACGTCTCAAGGAACTGGCTAAAAAAACCCGTATTAATGGTTTTAGACCTGGCAAAGTGCCAGTGAGCGTCGTCAAGCAACGTTATGGAGCGCAAGTTCGCCAAGAAGTTATGGGTGAAATCACGCAAGAGAGCTTCCAAGACGCTTTAGAACAAGAGTCTTTGCGCCCTGCTAACGCCCCTAGTATCGAATTTTTGGATGAAGAAAACGAAGAAAAAATCAGCTACAGGGCTGAATTTGAATTATATCCACAGTTAGAACTTAAAATCGATGGCATGTCTATCAAACAGCAAAGTGCTGACGTGAGCGACAGTGACATTGATGAAATGATCGAAAAACTGAAAAAACAACGCACCGAATGGCAAGCTGTTGATCGTGCTGCAGCAAACGAAGACCAAGTGATTATTGATTTTGTTGGTACTTTGGCTGATGAAAGCGAACCTTTTGAAGGTGGTACTGCCGAGGACTTCGAGTTAGTTTTAGGCAGCAAACGTTTAATCGATGGTTTTGAAGACGGTATCATTGGCGCAAAAGCAGATGACAAAGTTGAATTAGATTTAACCTTCCCAGAAAACTATCAAGCCGAACAGCTCGCAGGCAAAGCGGTACGCTTTAGTGTAACTATCAAAAGCGTTAACGAAGCGGTATTACCCGAAGTCGATGCTGAATTTATCCAAGCTTTCGGCGTAGAAAGTGGCGACATGGATGACTTCCGTACCGATGTCAAAGAAAACATGACCCGCGAATTGTCTCAAGCCTTAAAACAAAAACGTAAGCAGGGTACTTTAGATGCCTTAGTCGCGAATAATGATGTGTCTTTACCCGAATCCTTGGTTGAATCTGAAGCCCAACGTATGGCACAAGACATGGAAAGCAAATTCAGTGCTCAAGGCATTGATGTCGCCAGCATGAATCTCAGCGCTGAGGGCTTTAAAGACCAAGCATCTGAACGGGTTAAACTCGGTTTGTTATTAAGTGAAGTCATTAGTAAAAACGAAATGGAAGCGGATGGTGAGCGTGTTGAAGAGGCTATTGGCGAATTGGCAGCGACTTATGAAGATCCAAGTGCTGTGGTCGAATGGGTACACAATTCCCCTGAACAAATGCAAGCGATTCAATCCAACGTTTTAGAAGAACAAGTCGTTGATTGGCTCTTAGAGCAAGATGGCGTTTCAGTTGAAACCGAAGCGGTTAGCTTTAACGATATTATGGGACAACAACACGGCGAGGGTGCTGTATAAAATGAATCAAAATCAAACCATTCGCGCAGGGGGCTGGGGTATTCCCCATGTGATTGAACAAACATCACGCGGCGAACGTCAGTTTGATTTATATTCCCGCCTCCTTAAAGAACGGGTTATTTTTCTCGTCGGTGATGTTGAGGACTACAGTGCCAACGTCATCGTCGGGCAGCTCTTGTTTTTAGAATCTGAAAACCCCGAAAAAGATATACATTTGTATATCAACTCCCCTGGTGGCTCCGTGACAGCGGGGATGGCAATTTATGACACCATGCAATTCATTAAGCCCGATGTCAGTACCTTGTGTATTGGTCAAGCGGCGAGCATGGGCGCATTATTGCTCTCAGGCGGTGCGGCAGATAAACGTTATTGTTTACCTAACTCCCGCATGATGATTCACCAACCTTTGGGTGGATTCCAAGGTCAGGCAACTGATTTTGATATTCATGCCCAAGAAATTTTGCATATGCGTGAGCGGCTCAACCGTATCATGGCTCATCATACTGGACAGACGTATGAACAAGTTTGCAAAGACACCGAACGTGATAATTTCATGTCGGCAGAAGCTGCTTGTGATTATGGTTTAGTTGATAAAGTCTTCACGCAACGGCAAACAGACGACGAAACAGCCTAAGCTCGTCTACCAACCTCAGCTCGCTGCGAGCAAACCGCTTGATGTCTTTCAACGATTTATTGTGAGTAAACTTTTATGAGCACAGACAACGACTCGGATAAAGATGGGGAGCGTTTGCTCTACTGTTCTTTCTGTGGCAAGAACCAAAACGAAGTTCGCAAATTAATCGCAGGTCCTGCTGTTTTTATTTGTGATGAATGTGTCGATCTTTGCAATGACATTATTCGCGAAGAAACCGCCGAAGATGCCAAGATTTCCGCAGAATCAGAACAAGGTCAGAAAAAAAGCTTACCCACGCCCAAAGAAATCAATGAAAAACTCGATGAGTATGTCATCGGGCAAGCCGATGCGAAAAAAATCCTCTCGGTGGCGGTGTATAACCATTACAAACGCTTAGAAACAGAAATGGGTAGCGGACAAGAACATGATGACGAAGATAAAGTCGAATTATCCAAAAGTAATGTCTTGTTAATCGGCCCAACCGGCTCTGGCAAAACCTTATTGGCTGAAACCTTAGCGCGTATGTTGGATGTGCCGTTTACCATCGCTGATGCCACGACCTTAACCGAGGCAGGTTACGTCGGTGAAGACGTTGAACACATTATTCAAAAACTGCTGCAACGCTGTGATTATGATGTCGAAAAAGCCCAAACTGGGATTATTTATATCGACGAAATTGATAAGATTACCCGCAAATCAGATAACCCCTCAATTACTCGTGATGTTTCCGGCGAAGGGGTACAACAAGCCTTATTGAAAATGATTGAGGGCACAGTCGCATCTATCCCACCACAAGGTGGCAGAAAACACCCGCAGCAAGAATTTTTACAAGTTGATACCCGTAATATTTTGTTTGTTTGCGGCGGCGCTTTTGCTGGCCTAGATAAACTCATTCGTAATCGTTCTGAGAAAAGTGGTATTGGTTTTTCGGCTTCGGTTAAAGACAAAGAAGAGCAAAAAGATATTACTAAAGATCTGAAAGAATTAGAACCAGAGGACTTAATCAGTTATGGGCTAATTCCTGAATTTGTTGGTCGCTTGCCAATTAATGCGACTTTAGAAGAATTAAACGAAGAACAATTAATTCGGATCTTGAAAGAACCTAAAAATGCCCTCACCAAGCAATATAACCGCTTGTTTGCGATGGAAGGGGCAGAACTTGAATTTAGAGAAGATGCACTTCATGCCATAGCCAATAAAGCTATGCAGCGCAAAACAGGTGCACGAGGGCTGCGCTCTATCATGGAACATATGTTGCTGGATACCATGTACGAGTTACCCTCGACTGATAATGTACAACGTGTCGTCATAGATGTTGCTGTTATCGAAGATGGGGCAAAACCCCTGCTGGTCTTTGCTGAGAGTGAGAAAAAACGGCTAGGTACTGACAATTTATAGCGGTAAGCATTAAGCTCATACCGCATGATAAGAGGATTTTCCGATGTCAGCAGAAGATAAAACGCTAGAAAATACAGAACAGCAAGTTATGAACTTGCCTGTATTACCCTTGCGGGATGTTGTTGTGTATCCTCACATGGTTATCCCTTTGTTTGTTGGGCGTGATAAATCGATTCGCGCTTTAGAACAAGCCATGGTTGAAGACAAACGTATCGTCCTCGTTGCCCAAAAAAGCGCAACCGAAGATGATCCCACCCCAGATGATATTTACAGTATTGGTAGTATCGCCAATATTTTACAATTACTTAAACTCCCTGATGGGACGATTAAAGTATTAGTCGAAGGTGAAAACCGGGTTAGTATTGATAAATTTATCGCGTTAGAAGAATACTATACCGCCGATGTCCATACGGTAGATAGTACCTTAAGTGCAGATAAAGAAATGGATGTGATGACCCGCTCCATTATGGGGCTGTTTGAACAATACATTAAACTCAATAAAAAAGTCCCGCCAGAAATTCTCACTTCCTTAAACAATATCGAAGAGCCTGGACGTTTAACCGATAGTATCGCAGCTCATATCGCGGTCAAACTCGACGAAAAACAAAAAATGCTCGAAATGCTGGATATTAACCAGCGCATAGAACATTTGATGTCTCTGATGGATTCTGAAATTGATCTATTGCAAGTTGAAAAACGTATTCGCAAACGGGTCAAAGGGCAAATGGAAAAAAGCCAACGCGAATACTATTTGAATGAGCAAATCAAAGCGATTCAAAAAGAATTAGGCGAGGGCGAAGAAAACCCCAACGAATTAGAAGAGCTGAGCGAAAAAATTCGTAAAGCAGGGATGCCGAAAGAAGCCTTGGAAAAAACCAAGTCTGAATTTAGCAAACTAAAAATGATGTCGCCGATGTCGGCAGAGGCGACTGTGGTGCGCAACTATATCGACATCATGACCGCAGTGCCTTGGAAAAAACGCACCGAAATTAATAAAAACTTAGCCAAAGCTGAGGCGATTTTAGAAGATGACCATTATGGTCTGGAAAAGGTCAAAGAGCGGATCATCGAATACCTTGCTGTCCAGCAACGGGTGAAAAAACTCAAAGGACCGATTCTTTGCTTAGTTGGGCCTCCTGGTGTGGGTAAAACCTCCTTGGGCGAATCAATTGCGCGCTCAACCAACCGTAAATTTATCCGTATGGCCTTAGGTGGCGTGCGTGATGAGGCAGAAATTCGTGGGCATCGCCGTACCTATATTGGCTCAATGCCGGGTAAAATTATCCAAAACTTGAGTAAAATCAAAACTAAAAATCCGATGTTTTTACTTGATGAAGTCGATAAAATGTCGATGGATTTCCGTGGTGACCCCTCCTCGGCCTTATTGGAAGTCTTAGATCCCGAGCAAAACCATAGCTTTAACGATCATTATTTAGAAGTCGATTACGATCTTTCTGATGTGATGTTTATCGCCACTGCCAACAGCCTCGATATTCCAGCGCCTTTACTCGATAGAATGGAAGTCATTAATATTCCTGGCTATATCGAAGATGAGAAACTGCGAATTGCGGAAAAATACTTACTACCGAAGCAGCTTAAAAATAATGGCTTGAACTCAAAAGAGTTGCAAATCAGCCGCAATACCTTGCGCGATATTGTCCGTTATTATACCCGTGAAGCCGGGGTGCGGAATTTAGAGCGAGAAATTGCTAAAATTTGTCGTAAAGTAGTCAAGGATATTTTATTGACTAAAGGCTCGAAAAAAGTCAAAAAAGTTCAAGTCAGCTCCCGTAGTTTGGAAAAATACTTGGGTGTGCGACGTTTCCGCTTTGGTTTAGCCGATGAACAAAACCGTATCGGTCAAGTCACAGGATTGGCATGGACACAAGTGGGCGGCGATTTGCTCACCATTGAAGCCGCTTTAATGCAAGGCAAAGGCAAACTGAGCTATACAGGTCAGCTTGGCGATGTTATGCAAGAGTCGATTCAAGCGGCAATGACCGTGGTGCGTGGGCGTGCTGAAACCTTGGGCATTGATACTGATTTTTATCAAAAAAATGATGTCCATATTCATGTGCCTGAAGGTGCTACCCCTAAAGACGGTCCTAGTGCTGGCGTGAGTATGTGTACCGCCTTAGTCTCTGTACTTACAGGTATTCCTGTGCGTGCTGATGTGGCCATGACGGGTGAAATTACTCTGCGTGGTGAAATCTTACCGATTGGTGGGCTAAAAGAAAAACTCTTAGCCGCCTTACGTGGTGGGATTAAAACGGTTCTTATTCCTAGTGATAATCAACGCGATTTGGCAGAGATTCCTGCGAATATCAAAAAACACCTCGATATCAAACCGGTCAAATGGATTGAAGAGGTGTTAGAAACGGCTTTGGAACGGATGCCAACGCCGGTTGAAACCCAAGCGGATGAAGACTTGGGAGAGGGTTCAGTTTCAAGTGAACAAAAAAAAGTCTCTCAATCGATTCGCACACACTAAAAAAACGCGCAAGTAGCTTGCCATCTGGCTAATAAACTGTATGATAGCGGCTACTAGCGTACACTTATACCTAAAACGAGGGGGTTTAAATGAATAAATCAGAACTGATTCAAGATGTCGCACAAAAAGCCAATATCAGTAAAACCGATGCTGCTGCTGCCGTTAATGCAGTAATGGACAGTGTCACTGAAACCTTGACTAAAGGCGACAGTGTAACTTTAATCGGTTTTGGTACTTTCAGTATCAAAGAACGTGCTGCTCGTACAGGTCGCAATCCTCGTGATGGCAAACCTATTCAAATCGCAGCTAGCAAAATCCCTTCATTTAAGGCTGGTAAATCCTTAAAAGATGCGGTACAATAGTCCGCTTTAGTTCTTAGGGGTTTTTCCCTTTGAATTCAAAAATCAAAAAACTTTAAAATTTTTTGATTTTTAACTGGACAAAACAAATTTATATGTTATAATGTTTTTTTCCAGTTGAGGGTGTTTAGCTCAGTTGGTAGAGCGTCGCCCTTACAAGGCGAATGTCGGGGGTTCAAGTCCCTCAACACCCACCAAATTTTGGAGCGGTAGTTCAGTTGGTTAGAATACCGGCCTGTCACGTCGGTGGTCGCGGGTTCGAGTCCCGTCCGCTCCGCCATATTCGAAAAGGGTGCGTCTGTCTTCAGGCGTGCCTTTTTTTTTGTGCTTTTTTAGGAATGCGTTATGCTGCAAAATATCCGTGACCGAGCACAAGGCTGGTTAGCTTGGGTCATTGTAGGTCTCCTCATCATCCCTTTCGCCCTTTGGGGTATTCAAGAATACTTAGGTCCCTCTGGTAAAGTCGTTGTTGCCGAAGTTGAGCACAGTGAAATTTCCCGCTATCAGTTTGAAAATGCAGTCAAACGCCAAATGCAAATTTTTCAACAAAACTTTGGTCAAGACTTATCTAGTCTCAAAGGTACGATTGAAAAAAGCGTGCTTAACCAAATCATTGAAGAAGAAATCCTCTGGCAACAAGCCAACAAGCAAGGATTACGCATTGGCAATCAATGGCTGGCGGCACAAATTCAAGCGATTCCCAGCTTTCAAGAAAACAAACAATTCTCCCAAGCCAAATACGAACAAGTCTTAAGCCTACAAGGGCTAAACCCTCCCATGTTTGAGCAAGATTATCGTCGCTCACTCACCGCTGATCAATGGCGCAAAACCCTGCTTGCTACCAGTTTGTGGAGTGATGCGGATGCCAAACATTATCAAGCCATCGAGCAACAAACACGGCAAATTAGCTACGTTAAATTTGATAGCGAAAGTTTCAAAGACAAGCTGGAAATTACCGATGCTGATTTACAAAGCTATTATGATGAGCGCAAAGACAACTATGTCACCGAAGAGCAAGTCAGTATCGATTATGTCACTTTAGCTACCGATGCGCTTAAAGATAACATTGCGACGAATGAGGAAGGTTTACAAAATTACTACGATGAGCGCATGAACCGGTTTACCACTCCAGCACGTTGGAAGGCTCGACATATTTTAGTGCCTTTATCAAAAGAATCGGATGCTGAAGTCGAAAAAACCGCGCTGGCACAAGTTAATGAACTGCTCGAAAAAGTCAAAGCCGATGGTTATGACAGTGTCGAAGCACAATGGAAAACGGCAGATAACGAAGCTGGTGAAGTTGATAGTGGCGAATGGTTGACTGAGGAAACTGCACGCCCCGAAATGTTCGTCGCCATTAAAGACTTAAAAACTGGTGATACCACCCCAGAAGCGGTGCGTACCGAGTTTGGTTTCCATATTTTACATGTCAGTGCTGCCGAAGCAGAACGCTTACAACCACTGGCTGAAGTACGCGAAGAGCTGAGCCAAGAATACCAACAAGAAGAAGCCCGCAAATTGTTTTACGAGCGCGCTGAAGAGTTTAGCAACCTCGCCTATGAAAACCCGGATAATCTGACTGTATTGGCAGAAACGCTGGAGCTAGAGCTTAAATCCACGGATTTGTTTGCTCGCTCTGGTGCTGATTCAAATGAAATTTTGAAAAACCCCAAAGTTTTAACCGCTGCTTTTAGTGAGCAAGTGCTAAAAAATCAAAACAGCGAAGTTATTGAACTCGGTGAGCAACATTATTTATTGTTACGCCTGAAAGAACACAAAAAATCTGAGCAGCAAACCTTAGAGACTGTCAAAGAACAAGTGCGTGAAGATGTGGTTGCTAAGAAAAGCAAAGAAGCAGCCGAACAAGCGGGTAAAGATTTGTTAGCTAGCCTTGAGCAAGGACAAACCCCCGCAGCAGATTGGAGTGCAGCACAATGGGTTAAACGCCAAGCTAATGCTGATTTAGCCTTGCCTAGCCTTGCCAGCACTGCATTTAAAATGGGCAAGCCTAAGGATGACAAAGCTTTGTATCAAAGTCTATTTGTCGGTAATGATTATGTCGTTCTTGCTTTATCTGCGGCGAAAGACGGTGAAGTCAGTGATGGTACACTGGCGGCAAATGCACAAATGGAATTATGGGCAGATAGTGAATTCAGCGCTTTACTGGCAAGTATGCGAGCTGATACTGAAGTCAATATCTACGCTGAAAAATTCAAATAATATGCATTGCTAAGGAACGTGCCTAAATTAATTCATGCACTTTCCTAAGTCCCAAAGATGCGGCTTTAGTCGCATCTTGGCGGGATTAAAGTCCTCTCTCCCTCACCTTCCTACTTTTTCCCATCCGTACCATAATTGTACAAATCGAAACGATTTCCATCAACATCATGACAAAGCTTGATGGCTAACTGTTTGCTGTAATAATGAATGGAGAAATCATGCAACAACGTCGTATTGCTATGATCGGGCTTGGCTATGTCGGCTTACCTGCTGCCGTCGCCTTTGCTAAACATGCCCCTGTGATTGGCTTTGATCATAATCCGGCTCGCATCCAAGCCTTACAAATGGGTATCGATCAAACCGGTGAGGTGGAAACTGAACACTTAAAAGCAGCGAATATCAATTTTAGCTATAAAGCTGCCAGTTTAGCTGATGCAGATTTTTATATTGTTGCTGTCCCTACGCCTGTAGATGACAATAATGAACCCGATTTAACTCCCGTACTCAGCGCTAGCAAAACCTTAGCACATTATCTTAAAGCCGGCGATATCGTGGTTTATGAGTCCACTGTTTACCCGGGGGCGACCGAGGAGCGTTGTTTACCCGTGTTGGAGCGTTACAGTGGTTTGCAATGTGGTAAAGATTTTAGCATTGCTTATTCCCCCGAACGTATTAATCCCGGCGATAAGGTACATCGCTTTGATAATGTGGTTAAAATTGTTTCAGCCTATGATGCGGCGACTTTGGATATTGTTAGCGCAGTTTATGAGCAAGTGGTGCATGTCGGCGTGCATCGTGCACCGAATATTAAGGTCGCTGAGGCAGCAAAGGTAGTAGAAAATACCCAGCGCGACACCAATATCGCCTTGATGAATGAGCTGGCGATGATTTTTGATCGGCTTGGCATCGACAGCCATGATGTTTTAGCCGCTGCCGGAAGCAAATGGAATTTTCTGCCCTTTACCCCCGGGCTGGTCGGTGGGCATTGTATTGGTGTCGATCCCTATTATTTGGTCGATAAGGCTAAACAAGTGGGCTATGATGCGCATTTGATTCCTGCGGGGCGGCAAATTAACGACAGCATTGGTGGTTTTATTGCAGAGCGTAGTATCGATAAGTTAATTGGCGCGGGTTGTTTGCTGGAAGAAAGTACGGTGACGGTGTTGGGTTTGGCATTTAAAGAAGATGTACCCGATTTACGTAACACCCGCGTGGTCGATATTGTCGATGCTCTCAAGGTCAAAGGGGTTACAGTGCAAGTGCATGACCCCTTTGTGGATAGCACAGAAGCTTTGCAATATCATCAAATTGAATTATTGACCGAGTTAAAACCAGCGCAAGCATTGATTTTAGCCGTGGCGCATCAGCCTTATTTAGCCCAAGGTTGGGAGTGGATTGAGACACTCTTAGAGAAACCTGCCGTGGTCATTGATATTAAAGGTGTATTAGATCGAGATACAGTGCCAGAGCAAGTGCAATTGTGGCGTTTTTAGTCATTGCTTGTTGCCGCTAAACTTGACAGTCAGCAATAGGTTTCTACAATGGTCTCCTCTGAAATTTATTCCACGTTTGGGAGTATGTATGCGTTTTTTTAATCGTTATCTCACCTTGATATTATTGTGTTTATTGTTGAGTCCAGTAGCTCAGGCAGATAATAGTGCCAGTGCTATTCAAGATTTATTGCAAAAAGCCAAACAAGCGTTTGAAAAAGCCCAATATGATCGCTCTGCTTCTTTTTTAGAACGCGCTATTCGTATCGATCAGCGCAATGCCGTGCTATGGCATAACTTAGCTGGCATCAGTTTAAAGCAAAAAAAATGGCAAAAAGCTGCCAGTTTAGCCGCAAAATCCAACACCTTCGCTAATCATAAGCGTTTTCTACGCGCCCGTAATTGGGTGGTAATCGCCAATGCCTGTAAAGAAATGGGTGATTCTGACTGTATGATTGAGGCAAAACGCCGCGCCCAACTGCTCTCAGGACAAGAGTTAAAAGATTGATGTGACGCACTTATTTTTTTGTTTCATTATTCAAGTGTATGGTCTGCATAGTGAAGCTTAGCCTTTGCGTAATATCAATTAAAAGACTAAAGGCGCTGGCTTTTATCTTGCCTAGTATCAGAGAAATTTGCTAGAGTAGAAGGTTTTATTCCCCCCGCCAGTTTATGAGACTTAAAGGCAACAAGAAAACTTATGTTAAAACATTTGCGTGGTCTGTTTTCCAACGACTTGTCAATCGACCTCGGTACCGCTAATACCCTTGTCTATGCCCGTGGTAAGGGTATCGTGTTAGATGAACCCTCTGTGGTCGCTATTCGCGAAGGACGCGATGCCAATAGTAATAAATCCATTGCCGCTGTGGGTTTAGATGCGAAATTAATGCTTGGACGCACACCCGGACACATTACCGCTATTCGCCCACTTAAAGACGGCGTGATAGCAGACTTTAATGTCACTGAACGGATGCTGCAATACTTTATTCATAAAGTCCATGCTTCGCGGTTTTTACAGCCTAGCCCACGGGTGTTGGTTTCTGTCCCTTGTGGCTCGACGCAAGTAGAACGCCGGGCAATCAAGGAATCGGCTGAAGGTGCAGGTGCGCGGGTGGTGTATTTAATTGAAGAGCCGATGGCCGCGGCGATTGGTGCTGGGATGCCTGTAAGCGAAGCCTGTGGCTCGATGGTTTTGGACATTGGCGGGGGAACCACGGAAGTGGGTGTCATGTCCTTAAACGGGATGGTCTATTCTGAGTCGGTGCGCATTGGGGGAGATCGCTTTGATGAGGCGATTATTGCGTATATCCGTCGTCATTATGGCAGCCTTATCGGTGAGACCACCGCCGAACGCATTAAAATGGAAATTGGCACCGCGTATCCGGGTAAAGATGTGCGTGAAATCAGTGTTCGCGGTCGCAATTTGGCCGAGGGAATACCACGGAGCTTTAAGCTTAACAGCAACGAAATTTTAGAGGCGATTCAAGAGCCGCTACAGGGCATTGTCAGTGCTGTGCGCGCCGCCTTAGAAAAAACCCCACCTGAATTAGGTTCTGATATTGCCGAGCGGGGCATGGTCTTGACCGGTGGCGGGGCTTTATTAACCGATTTGGATCGTTTATTGATGGAAGAAACCGGGTTACCAGTGATTGTCGCTGATGAGCCACTGACCTGTGTTGCCCGCGGTGGTGGTCGTGCTTTAGAGATGATTGAAGCCCATGGTGTCGATGTTTTCCGTTTAGAATAAGTGTATGGAACACTGGTTTATCCCTTATACAGCCGAGCGTTTTCCGCCGAAAGGGAATATTTTGGTGTTAGCACCCCATCCTGATGATGAGGTGTTTGGCTGTGGTGGTGCGATTATGCGCCATATTGAGCAAGGGGATAAGCTCCAAGTAGTATTAATCACCAAGGGTGATGCCGCTATATCGCACCCGCATGAAGCGGCGCGTGAGGCTTATATTCAAACCCGTAGGCAAGAGAGTCGTGCTGCGGCGAAGATTTTAGGTTATCAGCGGCTGTCATTTTGGAATGTTGCTGATAGAAATTTTCAATATGAACAAGGGTGGGTACAGCGCCTATCTGATCTGATACAATCAGAACACATTACTCGGGTTTATGCCTGTGCCTTATCTGAGATTCATCCTGATCATTATGCCCTAGCACAGGTAGCAGTTGCCGCCGTGCAAAATTTCGGTGAACAAGTGGAATTGGCCATGTACGAAATAGGCGTTCCCTTAAGCCCCAACCTATTATTGGATATAAGTGATATTAAGGCGCGTAAAGGCATGGCTATTAATTGTTTTAAATCTCAGTTAGTATTGCAGGACTATCGCCGTCAGATGGAAGCTTTAAATATCTATCGTACTTACACTTTGCCCGAAAATGTCGCAGCAGCTGAGGCTTATTATGTGCAAAATGGGGCGCAATTAAAAACAGAACCTTGGGCACATTTTGGTCGCACACGACAAAGTGAGTTATTGGCACAAACACAAACCGCTTTAGCGCAGCAGTGCTGAGTGAATTAACACATGGATATACTGACTACTTTTAAAACCCTACGTCACCCACCACTACTGATGCCTGGTGTCAGCTATAGTCCTATTGTTCTGAGTGTTTTCTTAGGACTTATACTCAGCTTAATGAGTTATTATGTGGTGGAAAAATGGGAACATCGCCAAAACCTTGAGGTCTTCTCTCAAGAAGCTGAAGACCGGGTGATCGTGATTCAGCGAGCTTTATATCATCGCCTCGCTTTACAAAAAATGGTCGCCTCTTTTTTTAACGCCAGTTCCCATGTCGACCGCAAAGAATTTGCCCTGTTTAGTAAAGACCTATTGCTCAATAATCAAAATCAAAATGGCGAACACAATGGCACCGAGTTGATTCAATGGGTTCCACGTATCCAAGCCACTGAGCGTGATGAATTTGTGCGTCAAGTCAATTTGGACTTGCACGATTATTTGATTGATTTTCAGATGAATGACATCAATGCTGAGGGCGAATTAGAAGCGGTCGAGCCGCGTAGCGATTATTTTCCCATCTTATATACCGAACCACTTAAGGGAAATGAATTAACCCTTGGTATCAATATTGACTCCCATCCTGAAATTAAAGCCACTTTAGACCATGTTCGTGATGAGGGGGAAATGCTCGCCGTTTCACATTTAATTATTGGTGAAGATGATCAAGGACAACAAGGGATGCTGGTATTTTTCCCTGTATATGATATTACTCAAGTTAATTTAACCATCAAACAACGTCAAGAAAGCCTCAAAGGTTTTGTGGTTGGGACTTATCATATTGGCAATATCATTGACGATGCCATGACCTATTTAGATCCCCGAGCCATTGACCTACGTATTTATGATGTTTCAGAAGAAAATACACCGGGCAATTTCCTTTATTTCCATGCCGGTCGCCTATCTGATGCCGATCATGAACATTTAATCGAAGAGCAAGTTCATGCCAATGAAACAAGCCCTTTGCGGGTAGAGAAAAACTTTATGCTCGCTGGGCGTAACTGGTCAGTGGTCAGCACCCCCGCACCGGATTACCATTTGGCGCAACCGGGTTGGAAATCACTTGGGATCTTAGGTTTAGGTATTTTGTCTACCTTGCTGTTAAGCGCCTACTTTTATAACGCCATGCGCCATACCTATTATTGTTTACAAGAAGGCGAGCAAAAACGGGTTACTGAGCAATTACGCGATTTGGTTCAAGAACAAACCGCCGATCTACGTCGTGCCAAAGAGCAAGCCGAATCCGCTAACCTGGCACAAAGCCGTTTTCTTGCCAATATGAGTCATGAGCTACGTACGCCTTTAAACGCCATCATTGGCTATAGTGGTTTATTGCTCGAAGAAGCGCAAGATGATGAAGAAACTGAGGAACAACAGCAAGCGGTTACCGACTTAAAAAGCATTAATGCCTCTGGGCAATATTTATTGGTGCTGATTAACGACGTGTTAGATTTATCCAAAATCAAAGCCGGTAAACTCGACTTATTTATCGAAGAAAGTGATTTAATAAAATTACTCAATTCCGTTGAAGAAGTGGTGATGCCGCTGATGAAAAAGAACAGCAATCAGTTTCATATTGATAACCAATGCAAAGTTAAAATGCTACCCACCGATGCCACCCGTTTACAACAGATTTTGCTGAACTTATTGAGCAATGCCAGTAAATTTACCAATCATGGCAATGTGGTGCTCAATATTCGCGATGAATATAAATATCAACGCCATTGGATCGATTTTGAAGTCGAAGATAACGGGGTGGGTATGAGCGAAGAACAATTAGCCCACCTGTTCCAAGAATTTACCCAAGCGGATAACACCACTTTTGGACAATATGGCGGCACAGGCTTAGGGCTGACCATTAGCCGCTATTTTAGTAAAATGCTCGGTGGCGATATTCATGTCCACAGCGAACAAGACAAAGGCTCGCGTTTTACTTTGCGTTTACCTTTGACCAACACCCCCACAGGGGCTGCTACGATTAAAAATACCTAAAAGCCTATGCAAACGGTTAAGCTGTTTATTTCCTCTCCTGGCGATTTAATCCCAGAGCGTAACCTTTGCAAACAAGTTTTTAAGTCCCTAGAAAAACGCTTTGAGCCTTATTTAAGACTCGAGCTTTTTTTTTGGGAAGACGAGCCAGTGCTTGCTTCTGATACCTTTCAAACCCAGTTCCCTCGTGCCGCCGATTCGGATATTTTTATTTGCCTGCTGTGGTCACGGATTGGCACACCTTTGCCTAAAGGTTCCGTTTTTTCTGATGGTACGCTGATTGTCCGGGCTGATGGCAGTGAATATGAATCGGGTACCATTGCCGAATTTGAAGATGCCTTAAACGCTTATCAACGCGACAAAACCCCCGCCATCTTAATGTATTTTAAGCGCACGCCCGTTGAGCTGAATGCTCAAGCACCGGACTTTTTGTATAAATCCAAACAACGCCACGGTGTCGAACAATTTTTTAATAAATGGTTTCAAGATGAACAAGGACGCTATCCGCGCGGGCATAGCGAATTTAAAAATCTCACCGCCTTTGCCAAGCAACTAGAACGGCATGTATGTAAATTATTACATCAGCGTTTTTTAGCCAAATCTTTACAACATTTACGTTTTTGTCACAGTGACTGGCAGGGCAACCCTTTTCTGGGATTAGCGACTTATCAAACCGAACATAGCCGCATTTATTTTGGGCGTGATTTAGCTATCAATGATATTTACGCCGCACTGCAACAACAGGCACAAGCCGGGCATCCGTTTGTAATGATTCTAGGGCAAAGTGGTAGCGGTAAATCTTCTTTGTTACAAGCGGGCGTATTACCTTTGTTTGAACAATTAAAAGTGCCCAATTTTATTTTTCGCCCTGCCTTTGCTGCTCAAGGCAATGGTAAAAATCTTTGGCATAGTTTACGTGAACGCTTGCCTAAACATCTCCCGGCCAATGACAGCCGTGATTTGCCCTATGCGGTGATTTATATTGATCAGTTTGAGGAATTGTTTACCTTAGAACAATTTGATCATCAAGCACGGCGCTATTTTTTTACCGCACTCAACAAATTGGTGCAAAACGGCAAAATATGGCTGCTTGCCAGTATGCGTAGTGAATTTTTAGCGCAACTGAGTGATTATCCACAATTAAGTACCTTACTTTCGGGGCGTGGGCGTTATTTGTTATTGCCTCCAAGTCCCAGCGAAATTTATCGTATGATTACCGAGCCTGCGGCGCGGGCAGGTTTAGTGTTTGAAAAAAGCCCGAATAAAAAAGCCTTAAATCAGCTGATTTTTGATGCCATTGCCACCCAACCTTATAGCCTTGCTTTGTTAAGTTTTGCCTTGAATGCTTTGTATCAACAGCGGGAAAAAAATCTGCTCACTTACGCAGCTTATAAGCGTATCGGCGGTCTACAAGGTGCTTTAAGCGGTTATGCTGTGCAAGTGTATGCCGAGTTGAGCGCATCACAACAAACCTTATTACGTAGTTTTATTCGTAGCTTGGTTAAAGTCAATAAAGATTCAGGGCAAGGCTATAGCGCTCGCGCCATCAGTATCAAGGAATTAAGCCAAACTCCAGCACAACAACAATTGTTGCAACGTTTGGTCAATAGCCGATTATTTAGTAGTGCACAAGGTCCACAAGGTTTACAGGTAATTCGCATCACGCATGAAGCCTTGCTCAACCATTGGCCATTACTCAAAGAATGGTTGGCTGCTGATCGCGCCTATTTATTAATTCGCGACCGTATCAATGAAGCCGCCAATCGCTGGCAACAGGCACAACAACATGCGGATCTGTTGCTACCTGAAGGCAAACCCTTGGTCGAAGCCTTAGAATTACTTCAACATTGGCGTGAAGTTTTAAGTGAGACCGATATTGCTTATATCGAGCAGTCAGAACAGGTATATAAGCAAAAGGCCGAGACAGAAATCAAAGCTGCGGAATATAAACTCAAACGCAGTCGGCAAATTATTGCCTTGTTTGCGGTATTCAATATTTTGTTATTTATCAGTGTGTATATTGCCTATCAACAAAGTCAAGAAGCAAGGGCAGCACAATATGTCGCTGAATTAGAACAAAAAAAGGCAAAACGCAATGCTGAAATCGCTGAACAAGAAAAACACTATGCTCAACAGGAAAAACAACGGGCAGATCGTGCCCGACATAAAACCCAGCGTACTCAGGCATTATTTTTAGCAGATTTAGCCCGACAAGCGAATCAAAAAGGCGATCATACCTTGGCAAGTTTATTGGCTTTGGAAGGTTTGCCCAACACGATAGAAGATAAGAGCCGTCCTTTAGTTCCAGAACTGGCGCAACAACTGTATCAAGCTTATAGCAAACAACGCGGACAAGCCCAAATTGAACTCAGCGCGACCCCCTTAAAAATAGCCTATCATCCACAGGGTAAAGAATTAGCGATTGGCGATTTACAAGGGCGGATTTGGCGCTGGCAAGTGCAAGATGGGCAGCATCAATACAAGCCCTTGATTCTTAATGATTGGGGCGTAACTCAATTGCTCTATAGCCCTGATGGAAAAGCCTTGGCTGCCAGCAGTGAAGATGGCTTAATCAAGATTTGGCAACTTGAGAGTGGCACCTTACAAAGTCAATTAATACTAGCACAGCGGATTAATCATTTTGAATTTAGCCCCGACGGTGAGCAAATAGCCATTGCCAGTGGCGATGAAAGTTTAATCGAAGGGCAAGGTCTGCATTTATGGGACTGGCGTAGTAAAACCCAGTCTCCGTTGGTGGGTCATGCCGGGGCGGTCATGCATTTGGATTATAGCCCTGATGGTAAACGTCTGCTTAGCGCAGGTTTAGATAAACTGGCTATTTTATGGTCGGTGCGCTTAAAAAGCCAAGAACACAGTCTTTACGGACACCAGACAGCTTTAACGCAAGTTTTATTCAGTCCTGATCAAAAACGTTTATTAAGTACAGATATGGATGGCCGCTGTTTATTGTGGGATGGACATGGGCGTTTATTGGCACAACGCGCAGCTCATAGCAGCTATATCAGCAGTGCGGCATTTAGTCCAGATAGCCGTCAATTTGCCACCGCCAGTTGGGATGGGCAAATTTATACTTGGTACAGTGATAGTGCCATACGTCAACATGTACTACACGGACATCAGGATGAAGTGTATCACTTGGATTATAGCCCCAACAGCAAACAGCTATTAAGTAGCAGTAATGACCACAGTGTACGGTTATGGGACAGCCAAAACGGGCGCTTAATTACACCATTACAAGCCCATAGTGGGCGTGTTTATCAAGCTAAATTCAGCCCTAATGGCGAATTGATTGCCAGCATTGGTGGGCAATTATGGCAAGAGCAAGGCAATCAACTCAACCTTTGGCGCAACCAAGTCGCACAACAACATTTTGCCACAGCCCAAGATCAGTTGTTACTGTTAAATCAAGACAAATTATTATTATCACACCAAGCTAAACAAGCCCGTGCAAATATATGGGATCCCAGACGGCGTGAATTACTTGCCCAGTTAAATACGGGCTTAAGTTTGATCTATTTAATGGTCGCCAACAATGCTCAAGATCTGATTTTTATTGGGCGTAATCGTCAACATAAAATAGAATGGCAACGCTGGACAAAGGGCGATAAAACCTATGTGTTAGCCGCCAATAAATTATTGGATAAATTTGAAAGCCTCGCACTTAGCCCGGATAAACGTACTTTAATCACCGGGCATAGAGACGGAGGCTTGCAATTATGGCGAATGCACAATGGTAGCCGTAAAAACACCTTAAAAATTCAAAACGCAGCCATTCAACATATTGCCTTTGCCGAAAAAGGCGAACAATTTGTGGCGGCTGACCGCTTAGGGCGCATTCACCATTATGTGATGAATCCTCAAGGGCGTTATCGCTCATTATCTGAGTGGAAAATTGAAACCCCTGTTAAGCAAATCGCTATCGAGCAAGATTGGTTGTTGGCTTTGAACCACACCGCTTTGTATCGCCATTCACTCACTCAAGTCGATAAGCAACAGCGCTTATCTGCACCAGCAAAACAAAATTGGCATTCCTTTGCCTTAAGCCCAAATAAACACACCTTGGCTCTGCTCTCTAAGGGCAAACAGACTTTATTGCATTATTGGCCTTGGCAAACCCAGAACTTACTCAATCATGCGCAAACATTAACCTGGTCTGGCAGCCAGCAATGGCTCTGGTTAGATAATCACCGCTTGCTCAATATTGACAAACAACAGCATTTACAGATTTGGCATAACAAGGCTGCATCCTATCAGTTGCAAACATGGCAAGAAATTCAACTCAGCAAACAAACTATCCTCAAAATACAATATGACGCTGAGGTTTTATTTGCACTGGATAAGCAAGGTGTGGTACATCGCTACCCTATCTATGAGAATCTCGCACAATTGCTTGAAAACAGCCGTAATAACTTATTACGACAACTTAGCCCAGCGGAAAAACGGCGTTTTTTCTTGGATGATGTTAGTGAAGAGCAGCCTTAAAGCCAGCTCGCATCCGCCAGCAAGGTAGCACAGAGCCATGAATGATAGACAGCATGACCATCAAGTGACGATTTTAGTCGTTGAAGACACGGCGTTTAATTTACGTTTACTTAGCAGTATTCTCAAGCGCCAACATTATCGCGTGCGCACGGCTAAAAATGGCAAAACAGCTTTATTATCAGTAAAAGAAGAACGCCCTAATTTGATTTTGTTGGATATTAATATGCCCGACATGACTGGCTACGAAGTCTGTCAACATCTAAAAAACGACCCACACAGCCGCACGATTCCGGTGATTTTTATCAGCGCCTTGGATGAGGCTTTGGATAAAGTACGCGCCTTTAATGTCGGCGGAGTCGATTATATTCCTAAACCGTTTCAAAATGCCGAGGTCTTGATTCGGGTTAAAAATCAACTCAATCTCACGTATTTGCAAAACCGCTTAAGGCAAGCCAATCGTGATTTAGCCGATACCAATAAAGAACTGGGGCACGCCAATAATAATTTAGCCATTGCCAACCAAGAACTGGAATCAGCTTATGATCAACTGGCGATGATGAATGACAGTCTCGAAGCGGTTAACGATATTTTAGCGCAGCGTAATTTGGAATTAGAACAAGCCAATAGCAATTTACAACAAATGACCGATAAGCTCGAACGCCGGGTGCAAAAACGTACCGAGGTGCTGGAGCAAGTTAATCAAGCCTATGAGCATTTTTTCCCTCAAGAAATGCTCAAACTGTTTCATAAAACACGCTTGCTGGATTTAAAACTAGGTGAGCAAATCGAACAAAAAATCCCCGTGTTGTCTTTATGTTTTTATCAAGCAGATAACAGTGATAGCTTAGCTTGTGAACAGCTACACGATTATTTTGAGATTTCCGAGAGTATTAGCCGTAAATATCAAGGTTTTGTGCAGTCCTATCATGCAGATGGGCGGGTATTATTATTTTTTCCTCGGCAAGTTGATGATGGCTTACAAGCAGCCCTGGAGATACAAGCACAGTTGATAAATATTAAAACCGATCAAATCAGTTGGGGCATGAGCTATGATGTCCAAGAAATACAAATCACCTTGGTCGGCACACAAAAAAGAATGCAATTGCTCAGTTGCTCACCGATATTAAGTCAACTACTCGAACTCAACCGAATCAATTACCGTATCAATATTCCCCTGCTGATTACTGAAAATGTCTGGTTAGATCTTCGTCATGCTGTGCGTTATCGTAGCCGCTTGCTTACCCAGGTTCATCAAAACAATATTTTTGAAGTCCTCGATGCTGAAAATGAGCAAAAACAACGGGTGAAAATGCAATCGCAACCACAGTTTGAACAACTGGTGCAGCGTTATATTGCCGAAGGACAAAACGCAGATTTGATGGCGGATTTCAAACAACTGAAAAAAACTTTTCCAGAAGACAATAGTATTGATTATTTTTGTTGACTAGGGTTGGCACTAAACATTCATTAGGTAATTATCAATAATTATTTAGGACTACCACATGGTTAAGCAATTAGTATTACAAAAGCCACCGCGCGCAACTAAAATACATCTTTTGTTATCCCCTCTGATACCATTAATCCCTCTATTAGTGCCAGTATTTATGTCAAGTATGCCAATGGGATATATTCTGATAGGTTTGGGGTTGATTACGTCTCTTATAGTATTTTATTTGGCAATTTCCGCCTTTAAAGAGCGTTTAATTATTGATAATAAAGGCATTCATTACCGTTCAAATTTGCCACGCAAATTACAGGGGCAACTATTAAACCCAAATAATGGACAATTCTATAAGGAAGATTGGACAGTCAAATGGTCAGAAATAAAAGCAGCTTACATTAGAAAACCCACTACAGCGCCTATTCCTGGTAATCAGTTTTTAACCTTAGAATTAGATATGGGCTTACAACGCCAACATATTTTTTTATGCCAATGGACAGACAGTCAAAATCCCGCTAACCATCTTTGTATACCGAAGGACATGCTGCCTTGGGATGTGGATAATACAATAGCACCCGAGTGCTTACGCCACAGCCCTCTGCCTCAAGCTCTTATAAAACAAGGTATTAGTTTAGAAATTGAAGCCGATGTTGATTTATCTACGCCATTTTATAATTGTTTGAATCGTTATATTGTCCTCTTCAGTTTGCTATTTCCTATGTTGCTCATGTTTCCCATGTATGCTCAGGTGGGTTTGGATGAAATATATACCTTAGAAAAACCTTCTATACAGACAAACGTCATCCTTAGCTTACTGACAGCACTTATTTTTAGCCTTTGGATGTTGAGAGGAAAAATTCCAAAAGGCCATAGTTTAGTAACCGGCTTTTTGCTGGGGCTAACTGTTTTTGTCGCCTTACCCTCGACCTTATTAACTCTAAATTACCTGACCGATAAAAATGGATTACAAACCTATCCATATCTTCACCAAGGCGAGGGGGAATTTAAACCACTAGCACCTCATTTACCGAATATTCAACTCAGAAACTCAGACTATTGGCAACAATTTCCTCAAGAAACAGTGCACGAATTTGAATTGCGTCAGGGTGGTTTAGGTTTTTACCAAGTACATACAACAGTTATTGATGGAAAAATTCATCACTATGAACAAAAGTGATACTCCCATTTGAGCCAAAGACACAAACGACATACAATGCGCAGCGGAGGAAAAAAGAGTATCGTAGCTCTTTTTGATGATTTCACCCACCTGATGAGGAATAACATGCTCAAATTATTTTCAATCGCAAGTGCTGCTAGCTTATTGTTAAGCAGTTTAATCAGCCCTGTGGCACTGGCAAAAGATGCCGGACACGGTCACGATTACCGTACTTTCCATGTCGATGGTAAAATCGATTATGGCAAGATTGGCGACTCTTATACCGCTGACTTGGTGATGTATTTAGCCGGAAACCAGTTCATGGTCATGGAAGAGTTAATCAAAGACTTCCAAAGCAAACATCAAGATATTAAAACCGTGTATGTGGAAACCATCCCACCGGGGCAAATTTTCAAAAAACAATTACTCAAGCAAGGCATGATCAATGGTGAAAAAACTGCCATGAATCCTGATTTGTTTGCCAGCGTCAATATCAATCACTTGAAAAAGCTTAACGGCAAAGGCTTGATGGACGAGCACATGATTTATATTCATAACAAGCTTGAACTCATGGTCGCTAAGGGCAACCCTAAAGGCATTAAAGGTGCGAAAGACTTAGGGCGTGATGATTTGGTGCAATCGCATCCGAATCCTTTAACCGAGGGTATTTTTAAATTTTATGGCAGTGAAATGCTCAAAGACTTAGGCCTATACGAGCAAGTGACGGCTGATAAAAAATGCAAAAAATGCTGGGCAGTTGAGGGTAAAACCTGGTTTACTTCACGTCATCACCGTGAAACCCCACACCGTATCGAGCAAGGCGAAGCGGATGTCGGCATCGTTTGGGCATCTGAAGTGGTTCATGCCAAACAACAAGGTCGCACTTTAGAAGGGGTTGAAATTGCCGCACCTCACAATAAGCAAGATAAAGTCGGTTATGCTATCGGCCCAATGCTCAAAGGTCGCAACCCCGCTCACGCTAAAACCTTTATGCAATACTTAGCCACTGATGCGGCGCAAGCGATTTATACCAGCTATGGTTTTGCCCCTGCTTCTAAAGAAGAATTAAGCATTAAGCCTTTGAGTGCGCGATAAACTTGCCTTTTCCCCCTTTCTTGGGGGAATGCTCTCTTTTCTCAACGCCTGTTCGCCCCCATCAAAGACGCTAGACTCTGGAGAAATGCTATGAATGATGCGGAATTATTGCGCTATAGTCGGCACATATTGTTGCCTCAGGTAGATGTGGCGGGGCAACAGCGCCTGCAAGAAAAGACCGTGCTTATCATTGGTGTGGGTGGCTTGGGTTCACCCGTGGCACTTTATCTGGCAGCAGCTGGGGTCGGTCGCTTGCTGTTATCCGACCCCGACACGGTGGAGTTATCCAATTTACAGCGACAAATCATTCACGATACAACCCAGTTAGGACAAGAGAAAACCCACTCAGCCGCGCAACGCTTGCAAGCTTTGAACCCCGATTGTGAATTGGTTTTGTATAATCATGCGCTGGAGGGCGAAGCCTTATATCAAGCCGCTGCGCAAGCCGATGTAATTGTTGATTGTAGTGATAATTTTGCTACCCGTTATCAAGTCAATCATGCCAGCATTCTTAGCCAAACCCCTTTAGTCTCCGCTGCGGCGATTCGTTTTGAGGGACAAATCAGTGTGTTTATTCCTCAAGAAAAAAATAGCCCCTGTTATCACTGCCTCTATCCTCAGCAAGACAATATGGATGACAGTGTTTATGAAACCTGTAGTAATAATGGCGTGTTCGCGCCCTTAGTCGGTGTTTTAGGCAGTATGCAGGCGCTGGAAACCTTAAAATTGTTATTAAATTTAGGTGAAGTTTTATCTGGGTGCTTACTCATTTTTGATGCCCTGAGTATGCAATGGCGCGCGCTAACACTTAAACCCGACCCGGCTTGTACCGTGTGTCAAACTGATGGCTAATTTTGCCACCCATGTCGGTGTCGCTGCTGTGGTCAGCACCATGACCGCAACAGCCTATCTCGCCACCGGACGCATCGACAGTTATGAAGCATTAGTCCTAAGTGTGATTGGTACGCTCGGCGGGATTTTGCCCGATATTGATGCTGGACATGCCCGCCCTTTACGGATTATTTTTGTTGGCTTTTATGCTTTGGTGGCTTTTTCATTGGTGCAGCAAGGCGCTGGTAGCTTAAGCATTTTAGAAATGTGGCTGTTGCTGATCATGCTCTACATTGTTTTCCAATACGTGTTATTGGATATCTTCAAGCGTTCCACTGTACACCGGGGCATTTATCATTCGATTCTCATGGCTGTATTTATGGGCTTGTTATTTACCAGCATCAGTCATGCTTGGTTTCAATTCCCAGCCCATTATGCATGGCTCAGTGGTTTTTTTCTCGGTCTGGGCTTTATCGTTCATTTATTGTTAGATGAGCTGTACAGTGTCGATTTTAATGGCAGACGCTTAAAAAAATCCTTTGGCACGGCTTTTAAGCTCATCAATCCCAAACAATGGCAACATAACGTGCTTCTAATTGCTTTGATCGTGGTGCTATTACAATATACGCCGCCCACTTGGCAATTTAAACGCATTGTTTGGAACCCAGCGACTTATGAGAAAATGGGGCAAGGCTTTTTTCCTAAACAATGGCCGTGGGAAAAACTATGATTGCCGTGTGCATTACAGCAGAATAACTGACGTGACGCACTAAACTTGTTTTTGTCTCAATATTGTGGTTTTCCACCTGCCTAGTGATATTTAGCCTTTGCGTAACATCAGCAGAATAAAATTTTTCGGTTGCGAGTTTTAGCTATATATCTTACAATTAGAGGATTACCGGATTGGTACGGCTTGGCGATTTCTAAGCTTTTGAAACGATAATGGGCGCTATGCCCATTTTTTTTTGTGCCTGTATTGTGATCAATCATCCGCAAACGTAAACGCAGTAACGATAAAACCGATGTTAGATAAAAACTTATATGATCTATTACTTGCCAGTGTGCAGGCGCTTGGCTACGAACTTTGGGGCGTGGAAAGAGTCTCCCAAGGACGTAAAGGTACCTTGCTACGTATTTATATCGACCATGCAGATGGCATTGTCATTGAAGACTGTGCCAAAGTCAGCCATCAAGTCGATGGTATTTTAACTGTTGAAGATCCGATCAAGGATGAATATACCCTTGAAGTCTCCTCCCCCGGCTGGGATCGACCCTTATTCTTTCCAGAGCAATACGACACTTTCGTTGGGGAAAAAATTAAAGTTAGCCTTGCACGTTCACAAAATGGACAACGCCACTTTACAGGGCAACTGATCGAAACCAATGCAGAGGGCCTTGTGCTTGAAATTGATGGACAAACTCAAGAATTGGGTTGGCAGCAAATTCAACAAGGTCGAGTCTTGCTATAGGAAAGCCGCATGAATAAAGAAATTTTACTCGTTGTCGAAATGGTATCAAATGAAAAGGGGGTGGATAAATCCGTCATCTTTGATGCCCTCGCTTGTGCTTTGGCAAGTGCGACCAAAAAACGCTTTCCGGCTGAGAGCGATATTATTGTTAATATTGACGAACACACAGGCAGCTATACCACTTGGCGACGTTGGGAAGTGGTCGAGGACGAAATGATCGAAACTTTAGATGGTCAAATCACCATCGAAGATGCACGAGAAACCCATCCTGATATCGAAGTCGGTGAATACATTCAAGAACAAATTGAATCTGAAGTCTTTGGTCGTATCGCCAGCCAAGCCGCACGCCAAGTCATCATCCAAAAGGTCAGAGAAGCAGAACGCCGCCAAGTCATCGATGCATATGCCCACCGCCAAGGTGAACTCATTAGTGGTACGGTAAAACGTATAGATAAAGGCAATGTGATTATTGACCTCGGTGGCAATGTTGATGCGGTGATTTACCGCGAAGACTTGATTCCGCGCGAAGCGCTGCGACCTGGCGACAGAATTCGGGCTTATCTTAAAGAAGTCCGAGCTGAGAATCGCGGTCCGCAAATTTTCTTAAACCGGGTCGATTCAGAATTGTTAATTCAATTGTTTACCTTAGAAGTCCCCGAAATTAACGAAGGTTATATTAAAATTTTAGGCGCAGCCCGCGATCCGGGGCTACGGGCTAAAATTGCCGTACATGCCACTGATACCCGTATCGACCCCGTCGGCGCTTGTGTCGGTATGCGTGGCTCTCGCGTGCAAGCGGTCTCCAATGAACTCAATGGCGAGCGCGTGGATATTATCCTTTGGGATGAAAACCCGGCCAAGTTTGTCATCAACGCCATGTCACCTGCCGATGTTGAATCCATAGTCATTGATGAAGACCTGCATAGCATGGATGTTGCCGTCCCAGAGAGCCAATTATCATTGGCTATTGGTCGCGGTGGACAAAACGTACGCTTAGCTAGTCAACTGACGGGCTGGACGCTCAATGTGATGACCACAGGTGAAGCACAAGAGAAAAACCAAGGTGAACATCAAGCCGTCGCCGAATTGTTCATGCAAAAATTAGAAGTCGATGAAAACGTGGCTGCTGCCTTAATTGAAGAGGGCTTTAGTCACCTTGATGAAATCGCCTATGTGCCTTTTGAAGAAATGCTCGGTATGGGGATTTTTGATGAGGAGACGACCTTAGAATTACAACAACGGGCTAAAGATGCACTCCTGACAGAAGAGATTGCATCAGAAGAGACCTTGGAAAAAACCCCTAGTGAAGACTTACTTGGTCTTGAGGGGATGGATGAAGAACTGGCAACACGCCTAGCTGCCAGTGGTATTGCAACCATGGAGGACTTAGCAGAACAAGCTGTTGATGATCTAATGGATTTAGGCATTATAGACGATCAAACCCGCGCGGCAGAGCTTATCATGGCAGCCAGAGCACCTTGGTTTGAAGATGAAGCGCAGGATTAAAGGGGTGGACATTACATGGTTACAGTCACAGTTAAAGAGTTTGCGAAAGAAATTAAGGTTCCACTAGAAAAGTTGCTAACCCAACTAGAAGAGGCGGGTTATGCTGGAAAAACAGCCAATGATGTGCTCAATGAAGATGAAAAACGTCATCTGTTGGCACACCTGCGCAAAACACACGGTAAAAAAGGCGAAGAAGGGGCGAGTAAGTCACCGAAAAAGATTACCCTCAATCGCAAAACCACCAGTAAATTAAAAGTCTTAGGCAACCAAGGCAAAAAAACCACGGTGAATGTCGAAGTGCGCAAAAAACGCACCTTTGTACCCCCAGGTGCTGCTGCGCCATCAGCGCCAGTTGCTGGCGGCTTAGGTATGCCCAGTGCAGGGGCGGCGATGCCCTCAGCAATGCCCGGTGCTGGCGGTTCGGTCTTAGGCGGTATGGCTTCAATGGGAAGTACCACGCCAAGTATTAATACCAAAAATGCAGCTGAGGAAGCCGCGCGCAAAAAGGCAAAAATAGAAGCCGAAGCCCGTGAAGCTCAGGAGCGTAAAAAATCTGAAGCCAAAGCCGCTGAGCAGAAAAAACTCACCCGTGAACAAGCATCGGCTGAAAAGCAAGAGCGTGAGCGCCTTGCTAAAGAACGCGCTAAACTAGACGCTGAAGCTAAAGTGGTTGCCGAAGAGCGTGCCAAAGTAAAAGCCAAAGCCAAAGCCGAAGCAGATGCCAAAGCTAAACTTGATGCCGAGGAAAAAGCCAAGCTCGAAACCAAAGCCAAAGCGAAGCAAGCTGCGGAATTGGCGGAAAAACTGCGCCGTAAGCAAGAAGCAGAACAAGCCAAACTCAGAGCCAAAGACAAGCCTGCTGAGAGTCGCAGCAGTCATAAAAAACCCAGTAAACCCGGTAATAGCACTCCTAGTGGTGGTGGCGCTGGCAGAAGAAATGCCCCTGCTGCAAGTCCTACGACTGCTGCTGCACCTGCTAACGATACCGCGTCAAAATTTGCCAATAAACCGGCTGCGCCGAAAAAAGGCAGCGCCAATCATCGTAACAGTAACGAAGATGGCCGTGGTCGTGGACGGCGTGGCAATGATCGCAATGATCGCCGCAACAAAAATGCTCAACGCTTATTACAAGGTGATGAGCGCATGGGACGGCACCGTAAAAAAGGTCGCCCAAGTGCCGCATCTGCTGATAATCAACACGGTTTTACCAAACCCACAGCCCCTGTTGTCCATGAGGTGCGTTTACCAGAGACCATGAGCGTTGCTGATCTAGCGCAAAAAATGTCCGTCAAAGCGGCCGAAGTCATCAAAGCGATGATGGGGATGGGCAGCATGGTGACCATTAACCAAGTGATTGACCAAGAAACCGCTGGTATTGTGGTTGAGGAAATGGGGCACACACCCGTGATGCTCAAAGAAGATGCACTGGAAATGGAACTGGCACAAGTCGAAGAAGAAGGCGAAGAAGTCCCACGCGCCCCTGTGGTCACCATCATGGGTCACGTTGACCATGGTAAAACCTCCTTACTCGATTATATCCGTGCTGCTAAAGTGGCCGCTGGTGAAGCCGGGGGGATTACCCAGCACATTGGTGCATACCATGTCGAAACCGACAAGGGCATGATAAGTTTCCTCGACACCCCGGGGCATGAGGCCTTTACCGCCATGCGTGCCCGTGGTGCAAAAATCACCGACATCGTTATTCTCGTGGTGGCAGCGGATGATGGTGTTATGCCTCGAACCATTGAAGCAATTCAACATGCCCGCGCAGCAGAAGTGCCTATCGTGGTGGCGATTAACAAAATCGATAAGCCTACGGCTGACTTGGAACGTGTTAAACAAGAATTGGTAGCTCAAGAAGTCGTCCCTGAAGAATGGGGTGGCGATACCATGTTTATGGAAGTCTCAGCCAAAACCGGGCAAGGGATTGATGAATTACTCGATGCCATCTTGCTGCAATCTGAAGTACTCGAACTCAAAACTGTTGCCGAAGGTCCTGCCATGGGTATGGTCATCGAATCTCGCCTTGATAAAGGTCGTGGTGCCGTGGCTACCGTTCTCGTTCAACGCGGAACTTTAAACAAAGGCGATATTCTCCTCGCTGGGCAAGAATACGGCCGTATTCGTGCCATGCTGGATGAAAATGGGCAGTCGGTTCAATCCGCAGGCCCCTCCATCCCTGTTGAAGTTCTCGGTCTCTCAGGCACACCTGAAGCCGGTGCTGAAGCCTCTATGATTGCCGATGAGCGCAAAGCGCGTGAAATTGCCCTATTCCGTCAAGGCAAATACCGCGAAGTGCGCCTCGCGCGTCAACAAGCGGCGAAACTGGAAAATATGTTCTCGCAAATGGAATCCGGTGAAAGCAGTAGCCTCAACATCGTCCTTAAAGCTGACGTACATGGTTCTATGGAAGCGCTGCGCGAATCTTTGGTCAAACTGTCCACCTCCGAAGTGAAAGTTTCCATTGTTGCCGCTGGTGTCGGTGGTATTAACGAATCAGACGTGCACTTAGCTGTTGCCTCCAACGCGATTGTGATCGGCTTTAATGTTCGTGCCGATGCCAATGCCCGCCGTTTGATTTCTGAGCAAGATGTGGACTTACATTACTACAGCATCATTTATGAAGCCCTAGAAGAAGTCAAACAAGCCTTAACGGGTATGTTAGAGCCTGAAATGCGAGAAGAAATTGTCGGGCTGGCGCAAGTCCGTGATGTCTTCCGGGTGGCTAAAATTGGCGCTGTCGCCGGTTGTATGGTACTTGAAGGGATGCTCAAACGTAATGCACCGATTCGGGTCTTGCGTGAGAACGTGGTGATTTTCGAGGGTGAACTCGAATCCTTGCGCCGCTTTAAAGACGATGTCAACGAAGTGAAAGCGGGGATGGAATGTGGCCTTGGGGTGAAAAACTACGCTGATGTTAAAGAAGGCGACCAAATCGAGGTTTATGAACAAGTGATGGTTAAGCGTAAGCTCTAACATATCCTTTATAAGCTCTCTAAGTCAGCGCAGACTGACAATCAATTGATACCTCAAACGAGGTATCAATTGCCTTTCTCATACCTCAAATCTTTTCTTAAAAACACTTACCTCTAACCTAGCCATTACAACAGTAAAAGCGCTTGGTAAAGGCACTTCATGCTGGCACAACAAATCAAAACATGGGGGCAAGCCCTAGGCTTTAGTGCTGTAGGCATTGCCAAAGCTCAGCCGCCAGTTGCCGAAGCTGAACTGGCAGCATGGTTGGCGGCAGATTATCACGCCGATATGGACTATATGCAGCGCCACGGGCAAAAACGCACCCGCCCTGAATTACTGGAAGCGGGCACGCTAAGCGTGATTTCAGCACGTTTGGATTATTTGCACGATACCCCAGACAATATGATGACGTTGCTGAACATGCCGCATCGAGCTTATATCTCTCGCTATGCCTTGGGGCGGGATTATCACAAATTGATGCGTAAACGCCTACAACAACTGGCAAAACAAATCGCCGAGCATACTCCTTGCCAATGGCGCGTATTTACCGACAGTGCGCCTGTGATGGAAAAACCGCTAGCCGTGCGCGCAGGCTTGGGCTGGCAAGGCAAACACAGCAACTTGATTTCCCGCAATGCCGGCTCATGGTTTTTTCTTGGCGAAATTTATCTGGATTTAGATTTGCCTGCCGACAAAGCCCAAGCCAATCATTGTGGGCGTTGCAGCGCTTGCATAGATATTTGCCCAACACAAGCGATTGTCGCCCCTTACCAAGTCGATGCTCGGCGCTGTATTTCTTATTTAACCATCGAAAACCAAGGCGCAATCCCCATCGAATACCGTGCCTTAATCGGCAATCGCATTTATGGTTGTGATGATTGCCAATTGGTTTGCCCGTGGAATCGTTTTGCCAAACTCAGCCAAGAAACTGATTTTAAACCGCGTTATAATCTCGACAGCGCCCATTTACTTCATTTATTCGCATGGACTGAGGCAGAATTTTTACAGCAGTTGCAAGGTTCGCCAATTCGGCGCATAGGGCACACCGCTTGGTTACGTAATATTGCCGTGGCTTTAGGCAATGGTATCGCCAGCCCTGAAGTGCTCAAGGCTTTAAAACAGCACCTCGATCACCCAAATATAATGCTACGCGAGCATATTCATTGGGCATTAGCGCGTTTACAAGGAGACGATGATGGTTAAAATCAAAAAAACCGAAGCACAATGGCGCGAAGAACTAAGCCCCGAGCAATTTTGGGTTTGTCGGCAAAAAGGCACTGAGCGCAGTTTTACCGGTGAATATAACGACAACAAAACCGAGGGTGTTTATCACTGTCTTTGTTGTGGTGCGCCTTTGTTTGAGTCTGAAACTAAATATGATTCGGGCAGTGGTTGGCCGAGTTTTTATACTGCTTTGTCCGAACAAGTCGAGGAACACACCGACCGCAGTCATGGAATGCAGCGAACCGAAGTCACCTGCGCGCGTTGTGATGCGCATCTAGGGCATGTGTTCCCAGATGGTCCTAAGCCTACAGGACAGCGTTATTGTATCAATTCCATGTCTTTACGTTTTCAGGCTGGGGACAAAAAGGAAGACTGACGCATTTTATCGGACATTTTGTGACACTTAAGCAAAAAAACCGCCCTTTTATCTCATAAAATCAGCCCAAAAATAAAAGATTGGCTATACTTCAAGTTTTCGGCGCTGGTTTAGCCGCGTCACCACACACCTCATATGAAAGGAATGCTCATGCAACAGAAAAAAAACCGTATTCAAAAAGGCTTTACCCTGATTGAATTGCTCATCGTGATGGCGATTATCGCTATGTTGGCGGCTTTGGTGGGGCCTACGATTATCGATAAATTAGGCGGCGCACAAATTAATACAACCAAAGCGCAAATTGAAATGTTATCGCAAGCCTTGGATACCTATCGCATTGATGTTGGACGTTATCCCAGTGGCTTAGAGGGCTTGCTTCAAAATGACAGCGGCAGCCCACGCTGGAGTGGTCCTTATATCAAAAAAGCCATCCCCAAAGACCCTTGGGATCAAGACTACCATTACCAAGCACCAGGTAGTCATAATAACGATTTCGATTTGTATAGTTATGGCCCTGATATGCAAGAGGGCGGCGAAGGCGAAAACGCCGACCTCGTCAACTGGTAAACACTGAAAAGCCTCCCTTTGGGAGGTTTTTTTTGTCCCATTCAAATGCGGCTAATTCTGCGTTTCCTGTATAAATACTTTCAAGAGCTATCCATGTGATGAATGATGTAGATATGGACGCTGAAGATGAGCGACCTCACCCATTTAGAAGTCTTTTGATTAAGTTGCTTGTGATTATTGGCTTATTTTTGCTGCTGGCTGCATTTATAGGACCTAAGATGATCCACTCATGTCCCCAACCAAGATATCAGTATTCTGCCAAAGCCCAAATGGCAATGCTATCACATGCCTTAGACACCTATCGACTCGATACAGGACACTACCCCTATAATTTAAATGGCTTAAGACATAACAACATCAATAATCCACACTGGAACGGTCCTTATACTAAAAAAAACATCCCCAAAGACCCGTGGGATCGAGATTATCATTACCGTATGCCCAGCATTCATGGCAACGATTTTGATTTATTCAGTTATGGTGCGGATGGGAAAGCCGGTGGTAAAGGTGAAAATACCGATATTGTTAATTGGTAATACCAACTCTATAAATAATGACTCTCATCATCATGAGATAAATTCGTTTGGATTAAATAGCAGTTTTTTGATTCGAAGGGACAGTTGCAGTATAAAAATTGCCCGCTTGTTTTGAGCAAACAGCGGGCAATATTAAGGTGGTTTTCGTCAACCTAAGCGATTAGCTTTTTTTCGCTTTTTTGGCTTTCTTAGCCTTTTTGGCTTTTTTAGCTTTCTTCGCTTTCGCTTCTATTTTTTTAGATTTTTTGATCGATTTTTTGTTTTGCTTCAGCGCTTTTTTGGTTGATTTAATTGCTTTTTTGGCTTTTTTAGCCTTTTTCTTTGATTTATCTGAACCCATAATGGTTCTCCTTAGCGTCAGTGATTGTCAAAATAATAGCTGCATCAAATAAATGGTGCAGGACTATGTCGTTCATAATGCCATAAGTTCAAGGGTAATAAAATAGCCTCGATGGAATCATTATCTTGGTAAAGAAAAAAACACAGGGTTTTTAAGAAGATAGAGTGGGGCTAATGGAGAGTTAGGCTAAGGTTAAAAACCCATTTCTTGTTGAATACGTATAAATAATTGTTGCCAATGCCCTAGGGTTTTTTTACTGAGTGTTAGCTTTTGTCCTTGCTGCGCTAACATTTGTGCCATTTGTAAGGAATCGATATCAATATGTGCTGCGATTTGAATAAGAACCGGGGTTTTATTATTTTTGAGCTGGGTGGTTTTTAAATTTTTATGCTGTGGGTAAGCTTGGTGTAACAGCTTTAGGTATTCAGCTTTGCTGAATAAATCTTCTAAACTGGCTGAAGTGATCTGAGGGCAAAATTCTTGATAAGCGATTAAACGCGGTTTTAACAGCGGTGTATGAGGTATTTGTGCGAATAAACCAACATAAGCATTTTCTTCATTCAATAAGGCATTAAAACGGGCAATATGGCTTAAACCACCGACTGGCATGATGCTAATATGCGCTGGCAACCCAGTTAAACCTTTGGCTTTTAAGTAACTAGAGAGCGCTTGCAAATAGACTAAATCTTTGCTGCTCTCGACTAATAAATAACTTTGCTTGGGGGCAAATAGGTGCTGACAAAGCCCATAAGCCATCGACGCTTGTAGCGGATAAAGGGTTTTTTTATCGGTTTCTTTATCCAAAGTTGAAATACATGTGCCTTGCTCGGTTTCGACCACGGTGCGCACCCTGTCCATAGCGCTTTGGTTGAGCATAAATGGCGAGTGGGTGGTATAGACCACGGGATAATCTTGAGCTAGGTTTTCGATAAAAGCGAGTAAGTCTGCTTGCGCTGAGGCGTGCAAGTTTAGCCCTGGTTCGTCTAACAACAAAATATAATTTTCATGGATTTGTTCTTGGATTTTTTTGAACCAAACTAAAAAGGAAAAAAACCAGTTAAAGCCTTTGCTGCGGTTTTTCAGCGGTAAACTCATCCGTGTGCGGTTATTGCGCACGCGAATATCGAGAATATGCTCTTTAACCTGAACCTGTCCTTTGCTGTCGGTTTCGGTGGTTTTATCAATATCAAACTGGATTTCTAAATTGGTGTTGGTTGTCCAATAGCTGAACATTTCTTCGCTGATATTGACCTCAGTTGCCTCTAATTCGGCTTTGAAATCTTCAAAATTATCGGCATTAAGAATTTCATTCAAGTTAATATCTGCCAGTTCAAACAAAGCTTTAGCAGTTTTTTGCGCTTCTTGGGTTAGGGTCTGTTGTTGCAGGGATTCGATGCTGATGCGCGAGGGCAGGCTGTAGAACTCGTCATAATATAAAAACTTGGGTAAATGCGGTGCGAGCCAGCAGCGGGTGACATATTCACTGATGGGGTCGGCTTGCCAGCCCCAGCTATTAGCAAAATATTTTTCTAACGCGCTGAGGTTTTGTTCCGGCATTTGCTCATAGAGCGCTTGCAAGCTGGCGAGGTCTTTAATCTCCAAGAGGGCTTTTGTTGCTGCCTTATTTAGCCCAAATTTGTCACTTTGGGCGCGGATAAAGACGTTAAAGTCGGTTTGTATATCCAGCCATGCTTCAACATTGTCATATTCCGCCCGGGTGGAAAAATCGGCTTGTGCAAATACGCCTGTGCCCACGTCTTCGTCAATTTGTGCGCGTAAGTCGTCTGTGAGTGTGTAAGTGGAAGTGACTGCCTTGGGAGTAATCCCGGCTTTATCGATTTTCTTTTTTTCTCGGCGTGGGTAATCGTGGCTTAGATTAAACTTAAAAGCAGGGTCAGGCTCAAAATAATTGGTTTTCGCCAAGGCTTCTAAAACCGAAGTTTTCCCCGACTCATTTAAGCCCACCAGCACGGTTATATCGGCGTTGAGATCCAGACTTTGTTCGGTTTCTATGGACTTGTATTTATGAATGGTCGCCGTTTTTAGTTTAATCATTGGTTTTCGCCAAGGCTTCTAAAACCGAAGTTTTCCCCGACTCATTTAAGCCCACCAGCACGGTTATATCGGCGTTGAGATCCAGACTTTGTTCGGTTTCTATGGACTTGTATTTATGAATGGTCGCCGTTTTTAGTTTAATCATAGGATGTTTTATTTGGCTGGGGGATGGTGTGCGCTGTGATGGCTATACTAACATGATAACCTATAATTGTTAGGGTTTTAGCGATTAATAGCCTAATGCTCGCGCACTTTGATAAAAAACAAAGCTGATAAACCAAGCGAAGCTCAGCGGCCAGATAAGGTTAAGGAGGGTAAAGCCTGCGTGTTTTGCCTCTGCGTGAATGGTGGCAATAGTCGAGACGCAAGGGGTATATAACAAGGTGAATAACATAAAGCTATAGGCTTGTACCCAGTCAAGTTGGCTAGCGACCATTTGGCTTAAACCTGTGCCTTCGCTGTTATAAATCACCGCCATCGCCCCTAAAACCACTTCTTTAGCCACAAAGCCGAAAAATAGGCTAATAATTAAATTACCTTCAATACCAATGGGGTTAAATATCGGTGCTAGCCATGCGCTGATTTGCCCAGCCCATGTCTCACTGCTGCCTGCGGGAACACCCGCTGGGAAGTTAGTTAAAATCCAAATTAAGACCACACCGATGATAATAAAACGGCTGGCACGGACTAAAAAGTGGCTGACTTCTAGCCAAGCCCGCAGCAGGATTTGATGCACGGTAGGCAAACGGTAGGGAGGAAGCTCTAAGACTAGCGGCTCTTTGCTGGGATAACGCCCTTTGAATAAAAAGGCAGTTAAAAAAGCGGCGAAAAAACTGGCAACATAAAGGCTAAATAAGACTAATCCGGCGTGTTCGGGTAAAAATAAAGCGGCGATAAAAAATAAAAAGATTTGTAAACGCGCAGCACATAAGGAAAAGGGAATAATCATCATGCTCAAAAAACGCAAACCTCGGGTGCGCATCACCCGTGTGCCCATCAGCGCAGGGACATTACAGCCAAAGCCCATCAATAGCATGACAAAACTGCGCCCATCCAGCCCCAAGCGTAGCATTAGGGCATCCATTAAAAACGCTGCGCGGGAGAGATAGCCTGAATCCTCAACGATGGTCATTAGCAAGAAAAACAGGACGATAATCGGTACAAAAGAGGCAACGGTGGCGATACCATCATAGACCCCATCGAGGAGCAAACCTTGTAGCATGGCAGGCAAGAAACTTAAAGCCGGTTCGAGCACATAACCGCGAATGCCATCTAAAACCCAAGCCACCGCGTCTTGCAAAGGCGCACCCAGCTCAAACACGGTTTGAAACAATAGATACATGGTGGCAAAAAATAAAGGCAAACCTAAAAACGGATTCATCAACACCTGGTCAAGTTTATGAGTCAGGTTTTTCGGCAGTTCTATCGGGTATTCGACCGCGTTTTCTAATAGCTGTTCGGTCTGGTGTTGTAATACAGCGGCATCATCGCTATTGATGCTGATGTTTTCAGCCGCTTGCGTGGAATCATAATCGCCTTTTTCAGCTTTGGCGTGGTCAAGCACTTTGGCAAATTCGGCGCGAATCTCAGGATAGCTGTCACCATGTTTAGCACTGATGCTCAACACGGGCGCACCATCTAAGGCATCAGAAATTTTTTGATTGTCGATATAAATGCCATAACGCTGGGATTCATCGCTCATGTTGAGCAGTACCAGCATGGGGCAGTTGAGACGTTTGAGTTGCAGTAAGAGGTGGAGTTGGCGGTCGATTTGGCTGCTATTGAGTACCACAACAATGGCATCGACGGGGGTGGTTTTGAGAAATTCCCATACCACTTTTTCATCTTCAGAGTCGCCGGGAAAATCAAAAATACCGGGCAAATCGATTAATTCGAGTAAGTGTGCGCCGAGGGGAATTTTAGCACTGAGCAAATCAACCGTAATTCCCGGCCAATTACCAACGCGAGCGCTCGCTCCAGTTAAGCGATTAAAAAAGGTGCTCTTGCCCGTATTGGGCATCCCTAACAGGGCGACTTTTGCCATCTGTTTGTTTTAGCAACAGCGGATTTCAATGAATTTCGCCTCAGAGGGGCGGAGCATGACTTCGGTTGTACCGATTTGGATATGTAAAGGCCCGCCAAAAAAAGCGCGACGCAATAATTTAATAGACTTGCCCATGCGAAAACCACTGGCGTGGAGACGGCGAGCTAAATGACCTTGTTCGATGTGCAATTTTTGAATAACGCCGTTTTCGCCTTTTTTCAGTTGTTGCAATCGTTTGATCATGAGTGAATTCCTTATCTGAATTAGTCTATATTTAACGGGAAATGATAATAATTATCATTTAGACTTGATGCTTGCAGTTTACTCCAACTTGGATGCAGATGCAATGCTTTTTTAAGCCTTGATTTCGACAAAAAACATCGCATAAATCAGAGCAATATACTCAGGTTTTTAATACAACAAGGATTTAAAATGGCAGCGTCTGATAAGAGTAAAGTATGGGATAACCATGTCGCAGTTCCTGATACCCCTGAGGGTTTCACGCTTAGAACCACCTATCCTAACAACCCCAATGGTGCTGAAGTCATGCTTGAGCGCTGGGAAGCGGGCAGTGCTGAGCCTCCGCATTCACATCCAGGCGATGATATGACCGTCGTCATCGAAGGAAAAATGCAAATTCAGTTTTATGATAAAACCGCTGCGGGCTTGGTCAAACGGGGCGAGCCTGTGGTCTTAAACCAAGGTGAAACCGGTTATATTCAAGCAGGTGAAATTCACGACGCGCAGTATTTAGAAGCATGTAAATTGGTTTATGTCCACGATAAAGCCTTCGGTTTTACTGCACATTAAGAGTCTATGCGACATATGAATAATCTACTGCAAATCCGCTATTTTGGTCTAATTCCGCGCTTTTATTCGTTAAATAATACGTTATTCGCCTCACAAAACCACGGAATTAGCCTCAAAATATCTGATTTTCGCGACGATTCCCATACCTCGCATAGACTCTAAGGCTTAACGGTAAACGCTAACACTGGCTGCATCACCGTTACCAAATTATGGCGATTAGATTCTAGGAGTTGATACCCTGCTTGAACTTCAAAATAGCCCTCCAAACCTTGAGCATTGCCTTGATAGACTTGTAATTGCATATCGGCATCTAAAGGTGAGGCGGTTTGTAAGCGTTCGGTAACGCGGTGTAATTCTCCGGCTTGATTGTAATAACTCAAGTGTAAGAGCACATCAGCTAGTTTACCCACATGCGCACCATCAGGTTGTAGGTGTAAAGATAGCTTAAATTCTTCATTGGCTGAGAGCTGAATGTCATCGCTTTGATGCCAGTCCTCTTCCGTTGTGGTTAAGGTGGCTTCAATGTGGGCTTCAATTTGGTTACGTATCTGAATCAGAAAGTCTTGATCAAGGTAAGCACCGCTGCGATCCCAACTGCGTACCCGAATGCTTAGGGTTTGGTTTTGTTCAAAATCCGGCGGGAAACCATTACTTAGCTGTAACTGTTTGCCATCAATCCGAAAATAGCCAAACGGCTCGCCGGGATTTTCTAATAAACTATAGCGAAATGCCTCTTCTTTATCAGGGTCTAAGGTTTCTAAGTAGCCGATAACCGCCCCTGCTTGACTATTTTCAGCAATTTGATTGCCAATTAAACGCATATGGTTGGGTGCGCGGTTTGGGTGAATTTGCAAGCGCTGTTCTGGGCTTTGATAGTTGCTGCCATCTGCGAGTTGATAATACAAATTCAAACTCAAAAAGCCGGGTAAATGTTGCAAACGCCCTTGGTATAGCAACCAAGACATCTCTGCACTTAAAGTCTGTGCCTCTGCCAATATAATGGGAAAACTTTGTTGTCGACCTGCTGGGGTTTGATAACGATATAACAAACCGATTTGGGCGCTTTGTCCTTGATGAGTCGCTTCGGGATATAAGTGGGCGCTGATTTTAACCCATTGTGAGGCATCAATGTGCGTTACAAGCTGCCCTAAGCTATTTTGAAATAATAGTTGGCTGCCGACATCTGCTGGTGGTGGTTTAATCGGTGCAGGGATATAACAATGCAGGGTGTAATTTAATATTGGCTGTAAAGGATCATTGCTCATGAGACTTAAAACAGCTTGCTGGCTTGTGCCCGCTTTCGGCGCTTTGCATTGTATGCTTAATTCTAAGGCTTGATCATCGCTATTTAACTGCCAACGCTCAACTTTATTGTTAAGACTGAACGCTTTGGCATCAATACCACTAAAAAAGCCCTGATTGGGGCGTGATAAGACCAAGTTGTGATCGCCAACCGCACTGATTTTGATTTGAGCCACTTCAGTATCAGCGCGCCAGCGTAAATGGCTATTGGTGACTGGATTCGCCCGCAAAGCTGCCCCTTTAACTGCTGTTTCCAGTTGCAACAACGGCGTTTGCCCTGCGTGTTGATATAACAAAAAAGCGTGTGACCAGGATGGACGTTGCAAATAGGCGCTGATATACCATGAATGCGCAGGCAGAGATAAACGCTGCGTGTATTGTAATTGTAGATTATGTGATGAAACGTCCTGCCACAATAAGGCGCTGCTGTGTTGTTGCCACTGTGGTTGTCCAATGGCTTTTTGCCACACCTGTTGATTATCTGACCAAATTTTTTCTATATGCCGCTGAGCTTGTGCTTCACTCAAATTGGTATGTAAACGTAATTGCAGTTTATCAGCGCTATCTAAGACGAGGGGATCTTCAATATCCTTAGCTATTTGTAAATGGTATTGGGCATGAAATTGATTTAACGCGGTCGCTGGGGTATTCAGACTTTGAAAGTGACGATTATAAGGGGCGCTATCGCCCAGTTTTAAACGCGCTTTATCATAGTGGCTGATTTCAAATTGAAATTGCGGTTTGATTTCGATGTAATCATTGCGGGTTTGCACATGTTGGAATTGCTGCTCGGCAAAAAAATAACTATCCGCTTGAATACTGACCCGGCTCGCGCCTTGCTGGATGTTGAGCTTAAAATTCCCCTTCGTGCCATATGCTTGTCCCGTATGGCTTTCAAAAGCTTGCTGTCCTAATAACAAGCAAGCTTTATCGGGCAAATCCACACCCAGATCTAAACTCAAGACCACCCGGCTGGAACCTTGCCCGCCTGTTTCAATATGGCTGGGCACGCGAATGACCTCATCCCCAGCTTGTGTGTTGCCGAGATGAAATTGCAAAGGTTTATTTGCTAAGGGTTGGCGTGTTTGCGCTTCTTCTAAATATAAATGGAAGGTTTGATCTTGCCACTGTGCCCCATCTAAAGTGAATTGCATCAAGACAGGATGCTCGGCGGTGCTAGCGGGTAAATCCCGATCTAAGCAATAACGTAATGTTTGTTCGGTCTCTAACCAATGTCCATTCGGCGATTTTACCGCCTGCGTATTTAAGTCAATCGGATAGTCACCCTGCCACAGTGATTCACTAGCAAGGGTTAAAGACTGTTTTTCGATACCGCTGAGCCTAAAAGCGGCAGAGGCTTGTGCTGTACTTGGCCATATACCAATCGAGTCTGCTGCCCATGTTGGATTGAGCATTAAACTGAGTAAACAGCTCATTGATATGACGTACACACTTTTTTCTAGCGTTTTAGACCAAAAAATTGCCATTGCTTCACGGCTGAGTCTCACTAGGCAGGTCGACAACTTGAATAATGAGACAAAAAAATGATAAATGCGTAACATCATATAACCAAAACTAAAATTTTTTTGATGGGTGTATAAATTCATAATAATATTAAGCGCTGGCATACAGATGCCTTATAAGCTGTGGTATCATGGTGGTTTTTGTCGCCCACACCACACACGATGTGGGCATGTCACTAACCAACCTGAATATAGCTCAGTCGTCTGTCATATCAAGTAAAGAGAGCCTTAGACAATGACTGTTTTTGCCTCAGGTCAAGCATAGGAAGTATAGCATGTCCCTAGAGAAGCCTAAAAAATTAAAGAATGACAAATATTTGGAACTTATTGAGCCTTTGCATGTAGAACTCCTCAAAATGCAAAACTGGGTAAAATCCGAAGGTTTGCGCATGGTAGGCTTATTTGAAGGTCGTGATGCAGCCGGTAAAGGCGGTACGATTAAACGCGTAGTCGAACATCTCAACCCTCGTGGTTGTCGCGTTGTGGCTTTAGAAAAACCCTCAGAACGTGAAGTAACTCAATGGTATTTTCAGCGTTATACCCAACATTTACCTTCTGCTGGTGAAATCGTCTTATTTGACCGTAGTTGGTATAACCGCGCTGGGGTAGAGCGGGTCATGAACTTCTGTACTGGTGATGAAGTTAAAGATTTTTTACGCTCCACTCCAGAATTTGAACGCATGTTGATTCGCTCTGGCATCCTTACCTTCAAATTTTATTTCTCAGTTAGCCAACAAGAACAAGCCCGTCGCTTCAAAAAACGCCGTACTGATCCCCTAAAACAATGGAAACTCAGCCCCATTGATAAATTGGCACAAACCAAATGGGATGAGTACAGCCAAGCTAAAGAAGATATGTTGTTCTACACCGACACAGCCGATTCTCCTTGGATTATTGTTAAATCGGATGATAAAAAACGTGCACGGATTAATACCATGCGCTATATCCTCAAACACGTTGATTATCCTAACAAACGTGAAGAATTATTGGATATTGATCCTCGGATTATTCGCACGGTTGATCAAGAACTAGACATCGATTAGTTACGGCTAGGTTTAACAACCATAGGGATAACACCCCTCCAAGGGGTGTTATCCTTTATCTTGAACTAAATCAACACCCGCCGCAAAGCCATTTCCAAACTGTTATCCATAAACGGATAACCCGCCTCTTCCAGCACTTGCGGATATACGCGGCTACTACCCAACAATAAATACTCGCCCATTTCAGCAAAAATTAAACGCACCATAAACGCAGGTAAAGGCAAGACAGTAGGACGTTTTAACACCTTACCCAAGGTATTAGTAAACGCCTGATTGCTCAGCGCAGGTTTAGAGACCAAATTCACCGCTCCCTTAATCTCTTCATGGTTTAAGATAAACTGCAACATCTGCACAATTTCCGGCAAACTAACCCAGCTCATATATTGCTTGCCATCCCCAACTCGACCACCTAGCCCCAATTTAAAGGGCAATAACATTTTCGCCAAAGCGCCGCCTTGGCTACTTAAAACCACCCCCGTGCGCAAAAAAACCGTACGAATCCCCGCATCAACCGCCGCCTGAGCACCTGTTTCCCAAGGCTTGCAAACCTCGGCTAAAAAACCTGTACCTAAAGGGCTTTGCTCATCAACTTGTTGAACCCCCGTATCGCCATAAAAACCAATCGCTGAGCCGGATAAAAAATGCTTGGGGGGTTTAGGCAATTGCGCCAAGGTTTGCGCCAACAATTCAGTGCCATGTTTACGGCTTTCCAAAATTAAGCGCTTGCGTACTTTGCTCCAACGCCCATCGGCAATATTTGCCCCGGCTAAATGTATCACTGCATCAATATCACGGTTTTTATCCCAATGAATCACACCCCGTTCAGGTTGCCATGCAAACGGCGCATTGATATTTTCTCCACGCTGCATGGCAAACACCGTATGCCCCGCTTGCGCCAGTGCTTGACTCAGCGCTGTGCCAATTAATCCTGATGCACCTGTCATCACAATATTCATCCGCGCCGCCCCCTGTTATTATTTGGCATCTAAAATCCCTTAATAGCTGATGTTACGCAAAGGCTAATCTTCACCATGCAGGTAAAAAATTTGAATAATGAAGCAAAAAACGATCAGTGCGTAACATCAGTTAATAAGGGCATTTTTATACTTTTTCTAAAATTAGCTCTTGATTCCTGAGCCAATCCACATTATAACGTTGAGAAAATAGGTGAGTTTTATTTTGCCTATTCCGTTGTTTACTTAAGGAGACTCAAATGTCTAACAAAGACCCTTTTGCAGCGTTTAATGCTCAGCAAACGGTTCGCAGTGTAGATGTCGCTGCACAAAATAACGAGGCAAGTATCGCCATTGGCGAAAAACCCTCTAGTTTAGAAATCAATAAACTGATTCGTAATACTTACAGTTTATTGGCTTTAACTTTGATGTTCAGTGCCGTCACCGCAGGACTGGCGATGTGGCTAGACCTGCCTAGAATGCATTGGATCGTCACATTGATTGGCTTCTTTGGCTTATTTTTCTTAACCGCCAAACTGCAAAACAGCGTTTGGGGGTTAGTCTCTGTGTTTGCCTTAACTGGCTTTATGGGGCTAAGTCTAGGCGGTGTGTTAGATATGTATCTTGCCCGTTTTGTTAATGGTGATGAGCTGATTATGATGGCGTTTGGGACGACGGCCGTGATGTTCTTTGGTCTGTCTGCTTATGCTTTAACCAGCCGTAAAGATTTCAGCTTTTTAGGTGGCTTCTTATTTATTGGCTTGATTGTCGCTGTTGTCGCAATGCTTGCCGCCTGGCTGTTTAACATCCCTGGGATTCAATTGGGTATTTCTGCCATGATTGTACTGTTGATGGCAGGCTACATCCTTTATGACACCAGCAACATGGTACATGGATACGAAACCAACTACATCATGATGACCGTGTCTTTATATGTGAACATTTATAACTTGTTCATTCACTTATTGATGTTATTCGGCGGTCTTGCAGGCGAAGACTAAGCCCTAAGGCAGTGCTCAATAGCACTGCCTTTTCCTCTCCCTCCCTTTCCAACATTTTGAGATAATAATATGGCATATCAAACATTGGTTTGTGTGATTTGCGGCTATGTTTATGATGAAGCAGCAGGCGATCCTCAACACGGCTTAACACCTGGCACACGCTGGGCAGATGTTCCCGAAGATTGGCTTTGCCCTGATTGTGATATGGGTAAAGACCACTTTGAAATGGTTGCAGTTTAAGCCCTATTTGGGGCAGTATGCCCCATCCACTTTCCTCTATTACTATTTATGAAAAAATACTTCGCTGGATTATTATTACTTTGCTGCCTTCCCCTTGCTTGCACCTCTAGCGATACTGACGCAGCAGCCGATATTAAAGATATAAACCTCGTCGATCTTAAAGGTCAAACCCACAGCCTCAAAGCCCAACAAGGCAAATGGTTGTTAATTAATTACTGGGCAACCTGGTGCCCTCCTTGCCTAAAAGAAATTCCTCACCTGATTGATGCGGTGCAACTACTCGAAAATGTTCAAGTCCTAGGGGTTAGCTCAGAAAATATTAGCCCATCCCGTCTAAAACAATTTGTCGAAGGGCAAATGATCAACTACCCTGTCATTATGTTGCGTGGCGGACAGCAAGATCATGTCCATAAACAAGCCTTTTTACGCAAATACCCGTCACCTAGAGGTTTACCAACAACCTACTTGATAGACCCTCAAGGGCGCTTAGTACACCGTCATGAAGGCGCTATTAACATTAACCAAATAGAAGAGTTGATCAAACGATGAAACCTTTACGCATAATCCCCTTACTTATCCTCTGTCTGAGTTTTATCCCCAGCGTGCAGGCTGAATTTTTTGATGATAGTTGGGGCGACTTAAAAGAAGACCTCAATCTTGCCAAAGAAGCCGGACAAAAAGGCTTATTTTTATTTTACGAAATGGACGAATGCCCCTTTTGTAGCCGTATGAAAGCCCAAGTTTTTAGCCAAGAAACAGTCCAAGCTTATTTCAAACCCCGTTTTCGTGCTTTAGCTATCGACATCGAAGGCGATACCGAATTAACTGATTTTGCTGGCAACACCCTCACCAGTAAAGTCTTTGCCCAAAAACACAACCGCGTGCGCGCCACCCCAGTGATGATTTTTTATGATCTGGAAGGCAAAACCCTATATCGTCACACAGGGCCTTTACGCAATAGCCAAGAATTTTTATGGTTGGCGGAATATATTGACCAAGGCATGTACCAAAAACAGCGTTTTAGCAAATACCTACGCGCACAACGCAAAGCGGCGAAATAACTTATGAGTACAGACATTCAACAACTGCAAGAAAAACTCGCAGACTTTGCCAAACAACGCGATTGGGAACAATTCCATTCCCCAAAAAATCTGTCGATGGCTCTGATTGCCGAGGCAGCGGAATTGGTCGAGCATTTTCAATGGCTAACTGAAAAACAAAGCGAAAACTTACCGCTAGAAAAACAACACGCGGTCGCCGAAGAGCTAGCCGATATTTTTATCTATTTACTGCGCATTAGCGACAGACTGGACGTGGATTTAATCGCCAGCACCGAAAGTAAAATGAAAAAAAATGAAGATCGCTATCCGGTTGAGCAAGTCAAAGGAGATGCACGGCGGGCAAGTGAGTATTAAATAACTGATGTGATGCGCTAAGCCAATTTTTGCCACAATAAGGTGATTTTCCACCTGCCTAGTGCTATTTAGCTTTGCGTAACATCAATTAAGTAATCTCAATGGTTTATCAACAATTCCTTTGACCTTCTGAAATATTAATCTAGAATAGATCTTCCTTTCCCAAGAAGGTCTGAACCATGAATCGCCTGATTCAATTTGCTGCCAAGCACGCACTTGCGCTTATCAGTATCATTATCGCCTTTTCGTTACTTGCCTTAGCACAGCTAGGGCAATTGCGAATCGAAGTCAGCGTTGATGGTCTAATCGGCAAAAATGATCCGGTTAGAATAGCCCATAGACAATTATTAGCCGAATTTGGCAATGAGCAAAGTCTCGCTATTATTGCCATTGACCCACAGCTTATCCGTGCTGAAAAATTACAAACGCTAAAAACACTCGAGCAACAACTCAAAACCCTCCCCTTTATTGAACGGCTGGATAGTCTCTATAGCATTGATGAAGTGCAAACCAGCCCTGATGGCGAGGTGGTTTTTAAGCCATATTTTGACACCTTACCTAAAGACCCCGAAGCATTACTATCAAGAACCCAACACAACCCCTTTGTTAATCACCAACTGATTTCAGAAGATGGCACAACACTGGCGCTCAACTTGGTGTTAGCTGATGACTATGCAGAGCACAACAGCCATGCTGATATAGTCCAAGCCATTAACGCCATTCTAGCCACTTACCAGCCACAGTTTGAACACCTATTTGCGCTGGGTCGCATTTATGAGCTGGATGGTTTAAGTCGCTTAATTGTCAACGATCAAAGCCAATTATTACCGCTGGCCTTATTAGCCTTATTATTGGTGTTATTTGTAAGCCTACGGCGCTGGTCTGGAGTCTTGCTGCCCTTTCTGACCGCCAGTTTAAGCGTGCTATGGACATTGGGATTAATGGCTTATTTAGGTATTAGCATCAATGTCATGACCTCGATTATCCCTGCCTTATTGATTGTGATTGGCTCTACCGAAGATATTCATTTACTGTCAAGCTGGTATCGGGCGCGTGATGCGGGGGAGAATAAACAGCAAGCCAATTTTAAATCACGAAAATATCGGATTTTTCAAATTCAATGTCGTGTACTTATAGTTCATGATACGATTTAAAAACTCCTTTATTAGCATTTTTCATAAATATACTTTACAATGCAAATATATCTTCTATGCAAAATTATTTTATATTGATAAATGAGACAAAACTCTCAATTTGGGGATGGTGAAAAAATGTTGAATAAATATGTTTATATTGTCTTATTATGTACGGTTATAATAAGCTTATTTATAGAAAGGTTTGATGAGTCCTTTTTTTCCCCATTAAAGAATATTATTGATTATATTTCTATTCCAATTGTTATTTTTTTAATTCCTCTTGTTAACCCTATTTCTCAATTTATTTTATTTTTTATTAGTCTATATTTTATTTATAAAATGATTTTCCATGTTGGAATATTATCTAAATTTGAAAAAATATTCATGGTTTTAATATTAATTATTACACCACTTTTATCCTTTTTATTATCTACCATTGCTTTTACATCTGCATATAAATATGAAAAAGGAGATAATTGGTTATATTATATAAATGATTATCCTGCTAGCTTTATGTGGATACCGTTTTATATCATTTCCAGTGTTTTTATTTATAAATCTATACTAAATATTAATTTCTTATATAAATATCGTAATATATTAATTGTTATGTTAATAACTTTAATATCCATTTGTATATGGTATGTCATTTCTATTATTAAATTTAATTTAACTAAAGGGGCATTCGGTGATGAAATATTTCTTTTAAGTATTCCTGCTATTAGTGCTTTATTTTATATTGGCTTTTTAATATATGTTTTTAACAAAAAGAATAAAAATACATATAATAATATATTATATATTTTTTCTTGGTTATTTAGTTTTATTATTTCCACGTTGGCTAAATACCCACTAGCACAAAATATTTATTTATATTTACCTGAAAATCCTCCTAAAGGTTATGGTGATTGTTTTATTGTCTCTGCCAGTACCAAAGGGCATAGTATTTTGATTGGCAAAGTAAAAATGCCCAATGGAAAATATATATTTCGGCAATTATTTATTTTTAAATTTTTTGAAAAAATATTGGAAGTATATTTTACAAAATCACATAATTTACTGCGAAAAATATATAATAAAGTTGCACCTAAAATATCCAGTAAAATAAAAACAAAAATTCAAGCAGATATAGTCTACATAATCTTGTTGATTATCGAGTTATTCTTATATATTATTATTTTTTTATTATTAAAAATAATAACGTATAATGACAGAAAAAAAGGAAATAGAACAGAATAGCTATAATTTCTCTAGCCAGAGATGTTATAAAAACTTTATGAGAAACAATAAAATGAATAATTATCTATTTAAGCCACTATTGATTATATTTTTAATAAATACAGCCTCTTTGGAGGCTGAAGTAGCCCCAGAAAACCATAAACAACCTTCTTTTGAATTATCAAAGGCAGCAAAAAACATAATCAATCAATATCATTTAAATGAACTTTTATCATATCAAGGGTCTAGCAATGCGATTAAAAATATCCTTAACAGCGAATTAAGTGAAAAAGAAAAAGTACAGGCTTTTGTTGTTTTACTCGATAAAGTCGATTTACTGTTCAATGGTTCCGTTATACTAGCTAAGAATAAAAGTTATTTTTACACTTATAAAGAAAATATATATATTTTCATGCAGTTTCAAAATAGACTAAAAAATCTTAATTATAAGACAGATAAAATAGAAATCATTGCATCTAATAGTTGCAATAAAGATGTTGTATTATGCTCTAATGCACTATTATTAGCAACACTATTAGATGCCAATATAAGTAAGAACACTGTGATGGATATGAGTAATATTAAAACGATTAATAATGCTCAACGACCAAGTATTTTATTGCACAATTTAACAATTTCAGCAGTATTAACACATGATTCTAAACCCATCGAAAAACTGATGTTGCTTCTCCCTGATATAAAAATAGAAGAAGGCCGGGAAGATATACTTTGTGCTGCTGGCGTACTTAAATCTCCTATTTTATTAAAAGGAATTCAACATTTTGTTAAAACAGAGTATTTAAACTTGTTTGATAACTCCATATATACTGCTGTTAATATTATTAAAAGAAATATGGAACCTAAAATTTTTAGTAATTTTTTTAATGAGTTAAAAAAAGAAGATAAAAATAAAATTCGAATAGAATACCTTAACGCAATGGAAAAAAATAATTTTAAATATCCATTAAAAGGTTCTTGGGCTAAAATTTGGGATAATTTTAATATTACTATTTATGAGGATGGGTTATATATTTATTTAGACGATTTTCATCATTTTCGTTCAAATTAATAACCATGGATTAAAAACATATAATTGCCCACATCTTTTTGTGATTTAAAAATTGGCTTTAAAATTTTCAAACCAATACAAATAGGTTATTGTATGACTAAAAATTCATAGTGATTGATTATGTATTTTTGTCACTTAACTTACTTATGAAAGCCTCAATTTTAGTTTACTAAATTCAATATTTTTTAGAATTTTTTAGAAATGATGGGCAAGAAGGGTATTAATGTTTAGGAATAATATCACTTGAAAATAAAATATAATGATGTTCCGAAATTATAAAAATATTGGATTAAACAAAGCATTTTAACCCAGACATTTCACCGATAGGCAAACCATATTTAATCCCAAAGAACCAAACAAACCATATCCATGCAAGCGAAAAAAAGAAGGATAATAGAATGACCGCAAGTGTACAGCTATCCGAATATTGAGTTTCAAGTATGCGTTTATTTTCTTTTAAGTATAGTCTGTTGATTATACAATTAATACAAATAAATATGAGTATTAAAAATATGAATATTGCTATCATTGCTAACATAGCACGAAACATAACTTCGGCAATAAATACAGCAAGGGCAATGTTATAAACTAATATCCATAATACAGCAATAAAATAGCTGATTGATAATACTAATGAGATGTTGCCAGCATAAATTAAATTTTTCCGACCAAATTTATTGATTTCAACATGACGATAAAATAACCAAGATTTAGATATTTTCTCTGTTTTTATTTGAGCAAGGTTTTTTTTATTATTTGAATAAACTTTGAATAATAAATAAGTAGGTAAAAAAAGAAAAAATAAATCAAGTAAGTAGGGAAATTTAGAAAAAATATAAAAACCTCCAATAGTTACTAAAAAATATTTAACACCCAAACCATTATATCCTGTCAAACTAATATTTTTTCTCCAAATATTACTATTTACCATAGTAATGTGCTAGGAGAAAGGCAATGACATCTCGTCGTGGACTTTGTCAAAAAACGTAAACACAAACGCCTCTCCTCCTAAGCCAATATTTAGCTTAAAAGCCCACCGCTAAACATTTTGCTCCCAAGCCTGCTTGCTCAAATACGCCCACACTGTCGTCTATAGGTGTGGGAGGTGCTATTTCCACAGGAATCATCAAGGTAAACGTGCTGCCTTGTTTGGGTGCGCTCTCAACTTCAATTTGCCCGCCCATCATAGTGACAAATTGTTTGGTAATTGTCAGCCCCAGTCCTGTGCCATCGTAATGACGCGTCGATGAGTTATCTGCTTGATGGAAGGGTTCAAATAAACGTTCAATTTGTGTGCTTGTTAAGCCTACGCCTTGATCGGTGATAGAGAACTTGATCCAGGTTTTATCCGCTTGTTGGTAGGGGTTCAGTGTTAAACGTACAATGCCATTTTCTGAGAATTTAGCAGCATTGCTCAGTAAGTTTAACAAGCATTGTTTTAAGCGCCCACGGTCAGCTTTGACCTGTTGTAAGGATTTGGCTGTTTCAACAATCAAACGGTTATTGTTTTTGTCCATCATTGGATTAACAATATCGGTTACTTTTTCAAGTAAGTTCGGCAGTGAAAATTGACTGAGTTGTAACTCCATTTTCCCTGATTCAATTTTGGAAATGTCCAACACATGGCTAATCAATTGTAATAGGTGTGAACCAGCACCGTAGATTTTACGCAAATCCTCCACGCACTCGTCTTGCTGCATTTCCTGCATGTCTTCCATGAGCAATTCGCTATAGCCCATAATTGCATTTAAAGGCGTGCGTAATTCATGGCTCATATTAGCTAAAAAGCGGCTTTTAGCTCGGTTGGCAGCTTGTGCATCACGCATCGCGGCTTCAAGCTCTAGTTCACGCTGTTCTAGTTGCACCACTTTTTGCGCCATTTCTTGATTATGGGATTTAAACTTTAATTCAGTAATGGCTTTTAAGAGCTGCATCACAATCCCAGTTCCCCTGTACTGTCCGTTTTCGGTGATAATAAAGTCTTCTCGAATAGGATATTTCATGTTTTCGGTCAAATACTGACTGGCCGTGTCCAGTGCGGTATTGTGAGGCAAAATCATGGGATTGGTATTCATAAAATGCTCAATGGGATATTTGCCATATAATTCTCGCCCATAATTTTGTAGAAAAATTTTCAACATCCGATAACGGCTGATCGTGCCAACAGGGCGACCGGCTTTTACTACAGGTAAGGACAATAATTGCTTGGTTGCATCATCTTGATCACTGTTTAAAAATAATTCGGCGACTTCGTTCACCGTGGCACTGGCATCAAGCGGCTGTGTATCATGAATCAATACCGAAATATTGCCAATATGTACTGTTGCTGATGCGGTCATACGATTACCTCGCTATTGGGCAAAAGTGTTGATTAACGGATGTGGCGCAAAGGCTTTTCAATACCCCAAACGATGTTAGTGCGTCACATCTTTATTTAAGTCACTGAACTTGAGTTATGTCAGCTTTTACCAAAACAACATATATCATGCTGTTTTGTACGAGCGCATGTTAGTACAATTTAATATAGATAACCATCAATTTAGTGCGATTAAATGACAAACGGTATAAATGTATATCTATTCAATATATTCTATATATAACATAGATATAGGAGTTTTATATTTTGTAATATGCTTAGAATATTAGTTGGTTATACACTAAAATACTCGTTGCTAAACGATGCTAATTTTTCGCCTAAAGAATAGAATTCAGGCATACAGCAGTGGCATTTTTGACGGCTCAACATGCAGGGCTTAAAAAAATATTGACAAGTGCCCAAAAATGCTTATAATTCTCTCCTTTCATATCTACGGCTATGTAGCTCAGTTGGTTAGAGCGCGGCACTCATAATGCTGAGGTCGGTGGTTCAAATCCACCCATAGCCACCATTTTCCTGCTTATGCAAGGTCTCCCCCTTTCTGGTTTTAACAACCTCTCCAAAACCTTAGTTTGTAATCTTTACGAATTTTGTTACGTCGAGAATCTGCCCGCTTATCAGCAACATCTACAACAATACGACGATGCCCGTGCGCTCGAACAATTATTAAGCCAACTTGCCAGCGCTATTGATGCCCATATTATCCGCAGCTCACGGGTCGATTATCAGCCCCAAGGGGCAAGCCTAAACCTGTTGTTAGCCGATAAACACACTGAGCAAGATTGGGACGCACATTTGGATAAAAGCCATATCCATGTACACACTTATCCCGACAATAATCCCGATGCTGGCGTGCATATTTTCCGTTTAGATATCGACATTGCCACTTGCGGCAATATTAGCCCCTTGGCGGCGCTCGCCCCCTTATTAGATTTATTTCCTGCTTCGGTAATACGTTTGGATTACCATATTCGCGGTTTTACCCGTGGGCAGCAGGATAAAAGACATTATCGCGATCAGCCTGTTGCTTGGATAGGTGAGTATTTAAGCCCTGAGCAGCGCCAAAACTACCAAATTCGCCAGCAACACTGGCTGCCTTTGCGCGCCTCTTATGCCCATTTTCTCAGTCAAGCACCGCAACGCTTATTTTTAAAATCCAGCCCAGCAATGCCTGATTATCACGCCCAATTACAACAACAAATGCAGGCTTTATATTTGGCAATTTAGACCAACTATTGTAGCTAAGCACACAAAACATAGACTGCATCATGGATAAAATCAGCCTGCGTGGGGTTCGTACCCACAATCTTAAAAATATCGATTTAGATTTACCCCGTGATCAATTGATTGTGATCACGGGTCTTTCCGGCTCGGGTAAATCGTCGCTGGCGTTTGATACCCTTTATGCCGAAGGGCAGCGGCGTTATGTCGAATCGCTGTCCTCTTATGCACGGCAATTTTTGTCGATGATGGAAAAGCCCGAGCTGGATCATGTTGAGGGTTTATCACCTGCGATTTCTATCGAGCAAAAATCCACCTCTCATAACCCGCGATCCACCGTTGGCACAGTCACCGAAATTTATGATTATTTGCGTCTGTTATTTGCGCGGGTGGGGCAGCCCTGTTGCCCCGAACACGGGCAAGCCTTGGAAGCGCAAACCGTAAGCCAAATGGTCGATGAAGTGTTAGTTTTGCCTGAAGGCTCGGCGTGGATGATTCTTGCCCCCGTGGTCAAAGACCGCAAAGGCTCGCATCAACAGCTTTTAGAACAACTCAGGGCGCAAGGCTATGTGCGGGTCTTGATTGATGGCGAGATTTATTTACTCGACGACCCACCGAAACTGGCGTTGCGGAAAAAACACCATGTTAGCGTGGTGGTAGACCGGTTTAAAATTCGCCCGGACTTGGGGCAGCGCTTGGCCGAATCGTTCGAGACCGCCTTAAAACTCGGCGATGGCTTGGTGGAAGTCAAACCCATGAAAGCAGGTGAGGGCGCGGATTTATTATTCTCGGAAAATTTCTCCTGCACCGAATGCGGCTATAGCCTCGCGGCTTTAGAGCCGCGTTTATTCTCCTTTAACAGCCATATCGGCGCGTGTCCACAATGCGATGGACTGGGCACACATCATTTTTTTGACCCGCAAAAAGTCGCCTCTAAGCCGCATTTAAGTCTTGCAGCGGGGGCGATTAAAGGTTGGGATAAACGCAGCCGCTATTACTTTAATTGGCTGCAATGTGTTGCCAAACAAGTCGGTTTTGACTTGGATACCCCGTTTGAGGATTTAGACGACAAAACCCAGTCTTTGGTGTTATATGGCAGTGGTGAACAGGCTTTTGAATGCCACTGGGTCAGCGACCGTGGCTCACATCACAAAAACAAAGCTTTTGAAGGCGTGATTCCAAATTTACAACGGCGCTATCATGAGACTGACTCGGATAAAATGCGTGACGAACTCAGCCGCTTTATGAGCCAGCAAGAATGCGGCGCGTGTGCAGGTACGCGACTCAATCCCTCGGCACGACATGTATTCGTGCAAGGGCAAAACTTACCAGAACTCACCCAGTTGCCGATTGCGAAAAGCTTGGATTTTGTCAATCAGCTAGAAATGGACGGCTGGCGCGGTGAAATTGCGGCGAAAATCTGCCAAGAAATCAGCACCCGCTTACAATTTTTGGTTAATGTCGGGCTGGAATATTTAAGCTTGGGACGCAGTGCTGAAACCCTCTCCGGTGGTGAAGCACAACGGATTCGTTTAGCCTCGCAAATCGGCGCGGGGCTGGTCGGGGTGATGTATATTTTAGACGAACCCTCTATCGGGCTGCACCAGCGCGATAATGCCCGTTTACTCAAAACTTTGTTTCACTTACGCGACTTGGGTAACACCGTGATTGTGGTCGAGCATGACGAAGATGCGATTCGCAGCGCCGACCATATTGTCGATATAGGCCCGGGTGCGGGTGCACATGGGGGGGAAGTGGTTGCCGCTGGCACGTATGCCGAGATTTTGCAGCATAAAGACTCTCTCACAGGGCAATATTTATCTAAAAAGCTCGAAATCGCGATTCCTAAAAGCTACCACAAACCCGATAAAGCCAAGCAATTGCGGCTTAAAAATGCCTGTGGGCATAATCTACAAAAGGTTAATTTAAGCTTGCCCGTGGGTTTGCTTACCTGTGTTACGGGCGTATCCGGTTCGGGTAAATCGACTTTGATTAATGACACGCTCTATCCGCTGGTAGCAAATCATTTGCACCGAGGACAACACACGGTCGCGCCTTACGGAAAAATTGAAGGCTTAGAGCATTTCGATAAAGTCGTCGATATAGACCAAAGCCCTATCGGGCGCACGCCACGCTCCAATCCTGCTACTTATACCGGCTTGTTTACCCCGATTCGAGAATTATTCGCCGCTGTGCCCGAATCGCGGGCGCGAGGCTATAAACCGGGGCGCTTTAGTTTTAACGTCAAAGGCGGACGCTGTGAAGCGTGCAAAGGCGATGGCGTGATTAAGGTTGAAATGCACTTTTTGCCCGATGTCTATGTGCCTTGTGATATTTGTGGCGGACAGCGCTATAACCGCGAAACCTTAGAAATTCGCTACAAAGATAAAACCATTGCCGATGTGTTAGCAATGACCGTCGAAGAGGCGCATGAATTTTTTGCCGCGATTCCGATGATTAAACGCAAACTCGATACCCTAATGGCGGTGGGCTTATCCTATTTAACTTTGGGACAAAATGCGGTAACGCTCTCCGGCGGCGAGGCGCAGCGGGTTAAATTAGCCCGAGAACTCTCCAAGCGCGATACTGGACGCACCTTGTATCTTCTCGACGAACCGACCACCGGGCTGCATTTTCACGATATTGCCCAGCTCTTAAAAGTCTTACATCAACTGCGCGAAAACGGCAACACCATCGTTGTGATTGAACATAATTTGGATGTGATTAAAACCGCCGATTGGCTGATTGATTTAGGCCCCGAGGGCGGCGAAAATGGCGGGCAGATTATTGCCACAGGCAATCCGAAACAAGTCAGCAAACTGGCGCATTCCTATACAGGGCAATTTTTAGTGCCATTATTCCAATGAAAACCAAGCTGTTATTATTATTGCTACCTTTGTCCGCCTGCCAATTTATCGAGATTGATTGCTGCCTTGATCAAGGCGGGCGCTGGGATGAAGTCAAACAGCAATGTGAAAAGCCTGCAGACTAAAGGATTTTTTAAAGCCCTTTGCCTTAGGTCACTTAGAGCGTATAATCGGGCGATCAACCATTTTCACCCTAAGTAAGCCTGTTCATTTTTTCAAATGCGCCTGAAAAAACAGAACAAGGGAAGCGCTGAATATTGAGGAATACCCCCATGCAGATTGTTCAAGAGGCATTAACGTTCGACGACGTATTATTATTACCTGCCTTTTCTGAAGTTTTACCGAAACAAGCCGATTTAAGTACCCAATTAACCCGCGGTATTCGCTTAAATATTCCTTTGGTCGCGGCGGCAATGGATACCGTCACTGAGGCACGCCTCGCGATTGCACTCGCGCAAGAAGGCGGGATTGGCATTATCCACAAAAATATGACCATCGAACAGCAAGCCGATCAAGTCCGTCTGGTCAAAACTTTTGAAAGCGGTATTGTGGCTGAACCCTTGACGGTCTCGCCTGATACCTCAATTCGTGATGTGAATCAATTAACCAAACAACGTCACATTTCTGGTGTACCTGTGGTGGATAAAGACCAATTAGTCGGCATTGTCACTAATCGGGATTTACGTTTTGAAACCCACTTAGATAATCCGGTCTCTAGCATCATGACCCCGAAAGATAAACTGGTGACCGTGTTAGAGGGCACAGAACGCGATGTGATTTTACAAAAGCTCCATGATCATCGGATTGAAAAACTCTTGGTGGTGAATGAGGCGTTTGAATTACGCGGCTTGATTACAGTCAAAGATATTCAAAAAGCCACCGATAAACCTTTATCTTGTAAAGATGAGGAAGGGCGCTTGCGTGTTGGTGCGGCTGTGGGTACAGGTGAAGAAAACTTACAACGAGCAAAAGCTTTAATTGAAGCGGGCGTTGATGTTTTGGTCGTCGATACCGCCCACGGGCATTCCTCTGGTGTATTGGATCAAGTACGAAAAATTAAAACGGATCATCCAGAAATTCAAATCATTGGCGGCAATATCGCCACCGGTGCAGCGGCTAAAGCCTTGGTTGAAGCCGGTGCAGATGCGGTTAAAGTCGGTATTGGTCCAGGCTCGATTTGTACCACCCGTATTGTCGCTGGTGTAGGCGTGCCACAAATCACTGCGGTGTCGAATGTTGCTGATGCATTGAAAGGCTCTGGTGTGCCTTTGATTGCTGATGGTGGTATTCGTTATTCGGGCGATATGGCCAAAGCTTTAGCCGCAGGCGCATATACCATTATGGTCGGTAGCTTGTTTGCCGGCACAGAAGAAGCCCCGGGTGAAGTGGAACTGTATAAAGGTCGTTCGTATAAGTCTTATCGTGGCATGGGTTCTTTGGGGGCGATGTCACAACAACAAGGCTCGAAAGATCGTTATTTCCAAGAAACTGACGATGTTGAAAAACTCGTGCCTGAAGGCATTGAAGGGCGGATTCCTTTCAAAGGCAGTATGCTCGGCGTAATTCACCAAATGCTCGGCGGTTTGCGCTCTAGCATGGGCTATACTGGCTGTGCCAATTTGGACGAAATGCGTACCAAACCTGAGTTTGTCCGTGTCACCAGTGCAGGGATGCGTGAAAGTCATGTGCATGATGTCACCATTACTAAAGAAGCGCCAAATTATCGCGTGGATTAAAATCTAATACCATCGTGCTAAAACTTATTTGAGCGGGACTCAAGTCCCGCCTCCCAAACCAAAAGCAGTTGCTGCGTAATGCCAGCTATTATTTTTCAAAATAAGTATTGACTAATATACTTATATTCTATATACTGCTGCTCATTGGTTGTTAGCCATCCTCCTCCTCTCCTCCTTTGGTGCTAACAGCCAACAGACTCCTCCATCCTCCTTTGGTGGTTTGGCGCGACTTAGGTCGCGCCTTTTTTTTGCCTGTCTTTTGTTGATATTCAAATCCAATTAAGTACTCGCTTGATGATGTTAAAAGAGCGGTTTTTGGCATATAATTGCGCGGCGTATATCGACTAATACATATCGAAAAACCTTCAAAGGAACCCTATGCTACGCTTTTTAACTTTGTTTTTTCTCTTAACTATTGCCCTGCTGGGGGTTTTAGAATTAGAGGCTATCAAGCCTGCGGTCGATAGTTTTTGTCTGGGTTTAGCAAACAGCAGTTTTTGGCTAATACAATTATTTGATGACCAAGTTAGTTTAAGCGCTGCGATTATTCGTCATACCCCCACGGGGTTTGCGCTGGAAATCACAGAGGTGTGCAGTGCCTTATCCATTTGTGCTTTATGGCTGGCAGCCGTATTGAGTTATCCGGCAACTTGGAATGTGAAGTTAATTGGTTTAATCGTCGGTTTATGCTTTATTCAAGCGCTAAATTTAATCCGTATTGTTAGCCTGTTATACGTCGGCGTTTTCTTTGAGCGGACACAATTTGATGTCGTACATGAATTATTGTGGCCCTTGTTATTACACTTTGCCGTTATCATTGCCTTTATTACTTGGTTGTGGTTAGTTTTACCGACTCAGAAAGAAAGTCATGAACTTGCAAACGCATAATATTCAGGCACTTGTTTGGCTAGTATTACGTGCCAGTGCTTGGCTAATATTGGCGATTTTACTTTGGTGGTATTTATTGCCGATAGTCATTGTCCCGTTTTTACAGCTCAGCACAGAACTGTGGTTACGACAAGGCTTTGATCATTTGTATGCGCAATTACAGGTGCAAGCTAATGGTGATTGGGTTATTAATACACGGGTATTGATGCCAGAACAACCCAGCGATCCAAATAAACGTCATTTGCTTAATCTGGCGCTAAAAAAAGCCCCAGAAAATATAAGCTTGGGTTTGCCAATTCTTTGGGCTTTATTGCTTGCTGTTCCTCAGCAGCGCTTGAAACATTTAGCCATTGGCACAGCCAGCATGGCTTTAGCCATCGTTTTATTGACAGGTTTGTGGTTAAGTGAAAAATTAATATCCGCGCTAACAGATGGACATAGCTATTATGTCTTTAGCAACACCCATATCAATACTTATCTTAAACCTTATTACCCTTGGCAAGCGGAGATGCTTGGCATGAGTTATAGCGCCTTGTTGTATTGTGTGGTTTTATTTTTGCCTTTAGCTTTGGTTTATTATTTAAACCGCTCTTGGTGGTCACAAGGTTTGGGTCGAGTGCAAGCTGAAGACTAAATTTGTCGCAAAAAAAAATGCTAAGCCAATCAAGTGGCTTAGCATTCTAAGGGAGATAATAAAAGGGAGTATTAAGCTGAGGCAACCAAGGCTTTTTTCATTTTTTGCATGGCATTTTTTTCAATTTGACGAATCCGCTCAGCTGAAATATTGTATTGTTTTGCCAATACTTGCAAAGTGGTTTTGTCTTCACTTAACCAACGTTTTGTCAAAATATCCTGACTACGCTCATCAAGTTGTGCCAAGGCATCACGCAAACGTTTGTTACCGTGTTCACGGAATTCATGGTTTTCAACATGCTCTTCTGGATTAAAACGATTATCTTCAAGGTAAGCTGCTGGTGTCAGTGCTTCGCCCTCGTCGTTATCATCATAAGAACCATCAAAAGCCGCATCACCCATGCTCAGGCGCATTTCCATCTCACGCACATCTTTACTGGTAACACCTAAGTCATCAGCAATTTTGTCCACTTCTTTGGCATTAAGCCAACCTAAACGTTTTTTTGCACCACGCAGGTTAAAAAACAATTTACGTTGTGCTTTAGTGGTTGCCACTTTGACAATCCGCCAGTTACGTAAAATATATTCGTGAATTTCAGCACGAATCCAATGCACTGCAAACGAGACCAAACGCACACCCACTTCTGGGTCAAAACGTTTAACCGCTTTCATCAAACCAATATTGCCTTCTTGGATTAAATCAGCATGAGGCAAACCATAACCGCGATAACTATGGGCAATATGTACCACAAAACGCAGATGCGACATGACCAAAGTCCGTGCCGCTTCGGTGTCTTCATTGTTACGATATTGGATCGCTAATTGTTGTTCTTCTTCAACGGTTAAAATAGGAATCGCTTTTAGCGCTTGGGTATAGCTTTCAATATTTTGACCAGGTACAGTCAGAGAAAAGGCTAAACTCATAAGTTTTACTCCCGATTATTTGAAGATATACATCTATTTTAGCACTCATTAATATAGAGTGCTAATAATAAATACCGGCGATGGTCATGTTGGCTTGATAAGCGGTTATGGGCCGCTCAAGGCGCAGACACACTGCTTGTTCACAATATTAGTAATAACTAATAATTAAACCTGAGTATAATACTCAGGTTTTATACTGTCAACTTTTTTTGATGTGTGAACCCCATATGAGATAAAAAAATAATCAGTGATTCATAGACGGTTTTTTATCTGCAAATGTCGCTCAAACGGAGTTGGTTTATATCGCACTCAAATCCAGCGATTGATAAGCGGCATCAAAATCATAGCGTTCTAATTTTTTCAATACCGCCTGCAATTGAGTTTCTAGTGCTGAGGGTAATGCTTGATCGAGTAATTGCTCTAAACACGGTTTGGCTTCAGCATCATAGGTTTTGAGCAACGTTTGTAGCTGCTTCAGGCTTTCTTTTTGCGCGGTTGATAAGCTTGTCACTTGTGGCTTGGGTTGGATATTTGGTTTGTGAATGCGTTCAGAAAGCTGTTTGATTTGACTTTGTAAACGTACAAAAGCCTGCATAGCCCGTTGGCAATATTCATCTCGTGTGAGTTGATCCTCTGGCTGTTCTGTTAGTAGTTGTTCGATTTGTTGCGCTAAATCAGATACGCGCGTTGCGCCCAAATTAGCAGCCGTCCCCTTGATGGTATGTGCAAGGTATTGCGCCTCAGTGGTATCGGCTGTGCGTATTTTTTCAAACACATCCGCATTGCTGAGAACAAATTTATTTAAGAGCTTTAGCTGTAATGGCTGATTATCCAACACCATACGTAAGTCTTCGTGGGTATTGGTGCGGTATTCAACTCGATGAACAGAGGGTTTATTTGGCGTTAAGTCAGGGGCAAGCCAATGGCTCAAGACCGCAAATAATTCGGTGGGATTAATCGGTTTGGCAATATGATCGTTCATGCCAGCCTGTCGGCTTTTTTGTTGATCTTCTTTGGTATTGTTCGCAGTCATTGCCAAAATAGGCATGTTTTCGTAGCCTGCTAATTGACGAATTTTTTCTGTGGCCTGATGCCCATTAAGCACAGGCATTTGAATATCCATTAAAATTGCGTCATAACGCTGGTTTTGACATAAAGACAGCGCTTCTGCACCATTATTAGCAATATCGACGCTAAGATTTTTTTTACGAAGAATTTCATAAGCCACTTCTTGATTAATTTCGTTATCTTCTACTAATAAAATCCGTTTTTCTGCCAGCGCTTGTTGCTGTTCGGCATTGAGCTTGTGATAAAGCGCAGGTTGTTTTTGTTCAAAAATATGCTTGTCGTCAGGCAGAGGGAATTTGAGTTCAAAACAAAAACACGTGCCTTGTCCTAATTGGCTTTGTACATGGACTGCGCCGCCCATCATTTCTGTTAATTGTTGACAAATAGCAAGCCCCAGCCCCGTACCACCATAGCGCCTAGTGGTGGAGTCATCGGCTTGAGTAAAGGGTTTGAATAAATATAATTGTTGCTCTGGGCTAATACCAATACCCGTATCTTTTATTTCAAATAAAAGCTGCACTTGTTGTTGATATTGTTGGCTGAGAGATATTCGCAACAAAACTTGACCTTGTTCGGTAAATTTAATCGCATTATTGCAAAGGTTGACAATCACCTGACGTAAACGCAACTCGTCACCAGAGAGCCATGTCGGCACATCATCGGCTATTTCGACGATAAATGTTAAGTTTTTTTGTAACGCTTGATTTTCAAGTTGTGAATGGATGTGGTTGAATAGGTTTTCTGTCGCAAAGGGGCGTTGTTCTAAGACCATTTTACCCGATTCAATTTTGGAAATATCTAAAATATCATTGAGTAAATCAAATAAAGATTCGGCAGATATTTGTAATTTTTCTAAATAATCACGTTGTTTAGGGCTAAGTTCGGTTTGTAAACTTAAATGGCTCAGTCCGATAATGGCATTCAGCGGTGTACGGATTTCATGGCTCATATTGGCTAAAAAACGACTTTTAGCGTGATTGGCACTTTCAGCACTGAGCTTCGCTTCTCGTAGCGCTTGGGTTTGCTGCTCGACTTCTTGACTTAAAGTGATGTTATGTTCAAATACAGCAAAAGATCCCCCAGCTGAGCCAAGGTTGCGTTTAACTCGACGTAACAGGGCGGCATTAATTTTGTCACGTTTAAGCAGCGCTTGTTTTAAGTCGACAATTTCTTGTTCAAGCTGTGCTACTTTGCTCATTTTAGCCCCAATACAATGCCCGTCATAGTTTGATTGACATGCACACCATTAATTTGCTCACCATAGGTACTAAAGCCGACAAAATTCATGTTTTGTAGGTTTTGTCTATAGTTTGCTTGCTCTGATTCAGGGCAGCTTGATAACTCCAATTGCCTAAACACACAATCACAACCTAAGGTGACAACAACTTCTTGAAAAGATTGTTTTAATGTCGAAAACTGCTCAGCCATAGTCGAGACCAGTTTGCCTGTCTTAGCTAATGTTAAGGGGATACCCGCCTCAATAGCACAATAAAACTGTAAACTGCCATCAGCTAAAGGGTAACCCGCTGCCCGCGCAAACCAATCATCGCCCATTTGTAACATTAGTGGATATTTTGAAAAAATAGCTGGGGTTAATTGATCTGGGCTGATTTGAATTAAATCGGCATATTCCTTAGCAGCAATTTCACCATTGATTTCATAGACAATGCGTCGCTTAGGATCAGCATCTGTGACCACCATTTCTTGTTCAAGCAAAGGTTGCATATGCTGGAATTTAAACACCTCAAAGGGTAATTTGGTTTCAATCAGCGCCAGTGCTGCTGCGTTTTCACAAAACCGATCACCTGCAAAAACAGCCGTTTTTGTAAAAGTAAAATGATCGCTGGCAGAGCCACCAATTAACGGAATGCCCTGTAAAGCATGGTACAAAAAGGACACCATATGTTCTTCACATTGAGATAAACCATCAATCAAACTAAACACAAACATTTTTTCATGATCTAAATAAGGTGAAAAGGCTAACTGTGTTTGAATATCATTAACCAGCTGTTGTGCTTGTTGTGCCGTGAATTTATCTATTTGCTCGATACCACGTACATGCATGTGAAACATATTAGCCGATAAACTTAAGGCGACTAAATCATGGTGTTGCTCACCAAGCCCTAAACCATTATCGGCAGTACAACCCAAAAGCGGGCAATCAAACTGCTGTTTAAGCGCCATTGCCAATTGTTCTAAATCATACTTAGGCGAGCAAAAGAAAATAATGCCCCCCAGCTTATCTTGTTGCAATTGTGTCGCTAAGCTTGCAAGTGTGGTGTTTATATCAAAGCCATTGACAGCAGCACGACGCACATATGCAGACATTAATTGTCTCCTTGATTTAAAGGAAAGCTGAGAGCAACACAGGTACAATTTTTTTGTTGTGAGCTTTTCATACTGATATGGCCACCTTGTGCCTCGGTCATGAGTTTGGCTGAATACGTACCAAGACCTGTGCCATCTTGTTTACCTGCGGTGATATATTTTTCAAAAAAATGCGGTATCAGTGCTTCAGGCACTGCACCTTGATTACATATTTGAATATGACAACGCGTGTTTGGTTCTATATCTATATTTACATAGCCACCAGCGGGAGAAGCTTCCAAGGCATTTTTTAATAAATTACTAAAAATGCTATAGCACAATACCCGTTCGGCAATAATCGAGCCGGAAAAATCAGGCGGATTTAGGTTTAAATCAATGGGGATATTTTGTGCCAGTCCAGCGGCTTGTTGTTCTTGAATAATTTGCTCTAATAAAGCAATAACATTGATCGTATCGAGCTGTGCTTCATATTTACCCGTTTCAATATGGTAAAGCTGTAGAGAATTATTGACCATATTGAGCATTTGTTTGCCAGCTTTTTCTAACAGATTTAAAAGCTCTAATTGCTCGCTATCCAGTGTTAATTCTTCTTTTAGCATCTCAGGGACATTCAAGACAATGTTTAAAGGCGCTTTGAGATCATGGCGATTAATACGCTCAATATTCTCACGTAAAGATAGACTCTTTTTTAATTCTAGATTCTGTGCGGCGATGGTTTGATAGGCATCGCGTAATTGTAATTGAGTGTGAATCCTCGCTTTGAGAATTTCGGCACGAATGGGTTTAGTGATGTAATCCACCGCACCCATAGCTAAAGCAGACACTTCGCTTTCTAATTCAGCTTTGGCGGTGACAAAAATAACCGGCATATGTGCATAACCCAAATCATTCACAATATGATGGTAAACTTCATAGCCATCCATATCAGGCATCATGACATCGAGTAAAACCAAATCGGGTTGTTGCCCTTCAATAATTTTAAGCGCCATCTTGCCGTTGGTCGCGAGTTTGACTTGATAATCAGGCAGCAATAATGCGCTCATCATATCCAAGTTTTCAGGGGTATCATCAACGACCAAAATGGTATGTTTCATAGCAGGGTGCGGTGTTTGGGTGAATAAAAGGTGAGGCGTATGCAACTTAATGTGACGCACGGGTCGCATTTTTTCAATTTTTTCTGTCTTTAACCACCAATGGAAATTGCCCCGGACATTTGGTTACACACTCGGACACATCTTGTTTAGCAATACCACTTCTAAAACTGTCATCCACGTCGAGCCAATATTGCGCCTCATCCGGGCTTAAACCTTCCGCTAAAATCGCGGCACGCAAAACGTGTTGACGCTCATCAAGCATCGCGTCAGTGATAAACATATGCATATGTGCAAAAGCGGGGGTATCGCCTTGGTATTCATTTTTGCCGCCAAAAGCTGCAACCATAAATTGGGATTGTTTCATAATCAACGAAGATTTGGATTTGCCATAAAAAAAACCTTCTAACCATGGATGCTCAAACATCACATCATAAAAACGCTCATGTACCCGCGTGACCACCTCCTCGCCGCCAATGTCAGCTAAAAAATGTGGATGACTACAAGTATACGTATTTAGCTGCACATCACTGGAATCACTTTGCTGCATGGCCGCTATCATTAAGTCAGCAACATCATTAAAAACATTTTCCCAAGCATGTTTAAGATTATTTTCTGCTAAATTGACCGCAGGATAGGCTTCTAAAGCAGCAAGTAAAGCGTGTTGCGCCAATGGTAAATGCTCAACTTTTACCCCATATTTTTGTAAATGACGCTCGCCCATACTCGCAAGTGAATCACTGATTTTTTCTAGGTGTTTCACATTTTTTAAGGTGTTAAGCATATTGGCAAATTTACGATTCAATACCAACACACTTCCAGGGAAAAGATGTTCTAAACTGACATCAAGGTGAAATAATTCCCGAAAAAATAAACGCGATAACTCATCAATGTCTTTGATTTCTTCAATACAGGCTTTGACTTGTAAGCGTTGTTGTATTTTATTGTCCATGTCGGCCTTATGATTTTTACAGAAAAACCTGCTTATTGTGCCACAAGCAGTTTAATTTTCACTACAAACAAATGCGTTAGGGTTTTGGCGGTTTAATTCTAAACCCGTTTAAATTTTAAAAGCTAGCATATGCGTAACATTCAGTTAGGAGCGCTAATTATTGCGACATTGCGTCCAAAATAAAAATGGCTGTAGCCTCAAGATTTTATTTGAGTCTCTGGCATTATTTTGTTAAAATTACTCGGTTTTTTTCCATTAACTTGAATTCGACGGACAACATCAGGCGATGTCGGACGAATTATCCAGCATTTAGCTTTAGGCTCTGTTGAGATTTTAGAGAGAAGAGTTCAGGTTGGGTTTTATTAAAAGAGGCTGACCATGCAAGCGGATATCCATCCACAATACCAAGACATTACCGTAAGTTGTAGCTGTGGTAATACCTTTACCACCCGTTCTACTTTAGAAAAAGAAGTGCATTTAGACGTATGCTCAGCTTGTCACCCTTTCTACACCGGCAAGCAAAAAATCATTGATACCGCTGGACGTGTTGACAAATTCCGTCGTAAATACGCGCGTAGTAGCGCCAGCTAAATGTTGCAAGTTGGGCATGAGCACGCTCATGCCTCACTTAAACCCCTATCTTCACCACCCTCCCAAACACTCCCACATCACAATGATTAAAGTCGGTCTCGGACAAGATAGCCACCGTTTTGATTTAGATAATCCTAGCAAGCCTTTGGTGCTCGCCGGTATTGAAATCAAAGATGGCACACCAGGATTACTCGGCAATAGCGATGCGGATGTGGTCTTACACGCCTTAACCAACGCCATTTCAGGGGTCAGTGGCACGAATATTTTAGGCAAAGTCAGCGATGAATTATGCCAACAAGGTCATACCAACAGCAGTGTTTACTTAAAGCACGCCCTACATAGCTTACGCAACTTAGAAGTGCAACACGTCTCAGTAAGCCTTGAATGCCAACGCCCCAAAATTAGCCCCCATATTGGCGCGATGAAACAAAATTTAGCCCATTTATTATCCCTACGCCTAACCGATATAGGCATTACCGCTACCAGCGGCGAGGGTTTAACCGCATTTGGGCGTGGCGAGGGGATTCAAGCCTTGGTCATCGTCACCGTCGGCAACCGTATCGACTAAGGTTCGCCGTAAAGTGCTGATTTGATTTATTCGCATCATGCGGACAATGGCTAGGCTATATTGTGCTACCATGTACGGCTTTTCAAAATCGATAGAACTCTCATGGCTTGGTTACAAATTACCTTTACCGTTGCAGCGAATGCGGCTAATCATTTCAGTGAACAATTAGAACAATTCGGCGCGTTATCTATTACCCTGCAAGATGCGGCTGATCAGCCTTTGTATGAACCGGACTTAAATACCACCCCGCTTTGGGATCACACCAAAATTGTCGGCTTATTTACCGATGACACCGACGTGCAAGCCATTGCCGCCCGCCTAGAGCCGCAACCAGAATATCGTATTGAAGTCTTGGAAGAACAAGACTGGTTGCGTTTGTGTCAGCGCAATTTCCAGCCGACCCGCTTTGGTGAACGGATTTGGATTTGCCCCAGTTGGTCTACGCCACCAGAACCAGATGCCCTCAATATTTCCCTAGATCCAGGGCTTGCCTTTGGTACGGGCACTCATGCCACCACTTCTTTGTGTTTACAATGGCTGGATACGCAAGAGAGCCTCAAGGGACAGCAATGGCTCGATTATGGCTGTGGCTCAGGGATTTTAGGCATTGCGGCACTCAAGCTCGGTGCGGACATGGTTTGGGGAGTGGATACCGACCCGCAAGCTTTGCAAGCCAGTTTAGACAATGCGATGAAAAACCATGTCGCCGCACAATTTCCTTTATGTTTACCCGCACAACTCCCCAAGCAACAAGCCGATGGTATTCTTGCTAATATTTTAGCCAATCCCTTATGTGAGCTGGTCGAGACTTTGGCGGGTTTAATCAAGCCCAAGGGCTATATCGTCCTTTCCGGTATTCTCGCCGAGCAGCGCGAACAAGTCAGCACCGCCTATCAAAATTATTTTGATTTGATTGAATGGCAACAACAAGATGATTGGGTACGCATTGTTGGACAGCGCAAAATATAAGGGCTTGCGCTAATGCCCTTGACTGATGTCAAAATCCGTAATCTCAAGCGCCAAGATAAAACCTATAAACTCTCTGATGGCGGCGGCTTGTTTTTACTTATCAAACCCATCGGCAAATATTGGCGTTATAGCTATCGTTTTAACGGTAAACAAAAAACCTTATCTATCGGCGTTTATCCTGAAATCCCGCTAAAAAAAGCCCGGCAAAAACACGCTGAGGCGCGTTTATTACTTGCCGATGGCATCGACCCCAGCGCTCATAAGCAAGCACAAAAACAAGCCCGCAAAGCCGAAGCCCTCAACAGCTTTGAAGCCCTTGCCCGCGAATGGCACAGCAAACAAGTGCCGCACTGGTCAGAGAAACATGCGCATATTCTGCTGCGGCGTTTGGAAGCCAATGTGTTTCCGTGGTTAGGCAATCGCCCGCCGGGACAAATCAAACCGCCCGAGGTCTTGCAAGTCTTGCGTAAAGTCGAAGCCCGTGGCGCGGTTGATACCGCCCATCGCGTTTTGCAAGTCTGCGGGCAAGTGTTTCGCTATGCCGTCGCCATTGGTTTGGCTGACAGTGACCCGTGTCGTGATTTGCGCGGGGCGCTCTCAAAAGTACGCGGCTCGCATTATGCCTCAATTACCGAACCGATAAAAATCGGGCCGTTATTACAGGCGCTTCACGCCTATCAGGGGCGTTTTATTACTTGCTGTGCCTTGCAGTTTTTGCCTTTGGTGTTTACTCGCCCCGGTGAATTGCGCAACGCCCGCTGGGATGAAATTGATTTTGACAAAGCCTTATGGCTGATTCCCGCGCATAAAATGAAAATGAAAACCGATCATTTAGTGCCCTTATCCAAGCAAGCCTTAAGCATTTTAGAAAAACTCAAACCCGTGACTGCTCGCCATAGTCCCTATGTGTTTCATGCTATGCACCAACGCCAACAACCTTTGAGTGATAACACCTTAAACACCGCATTGCGGCGCATGGGTTATAGCAAAGACGAAATGAGCGCTCACGGTTTTCGGGCGATGGCACGTACCAATTTGGATGAAATCTTGGGCTATCGAATTGAAGCAATTGAAATGCAGCTCGCCCACGCAGTCAGAGATGCCAACGGGCGGGCTTATAACCGCACGCAATACTTGGACGAGCGCCGCGAGATGATGCAAGCTTGGGCCGATTGGCTCGATGGTTTACAAGCCAGCGTCAACGACTGATGTCAATTTCAAGCCAGATTCAAAGCCAAATTCAGCAACTCCCAGAGACAAGCACTTTATGGGTCGCCTATAGCGGTGGCTTGGATTCACATGTGTTGCTGCACAGTTTGGCAACGATGCCCTTAACACAACAACTAAAAGCCATTCATATTCATCATGGTTTGCAAACCGTTGCTGATAACTGGGTCAAACATTGCCAACACGTGTGTGATGAGCTAGGCATTGCCTTAGAAGTCGTGCATCTGCATTTGAACCCCAGTACAGGGGAGAGCATCGAAGCCTTGGCGCGCACGGGGCGTTATCGAGCCTTTGCAGCTAAACTCAGTGCAGGGGATTATCTGCTCACAGCCCAACATGCCGATGACCAAGCCGAGACCTTATTATTGCAATTATTGCGCGGCAGCAGCGCCGCAGGTTTAGCAGCCATGCCCCAGCAGCGCGCTTTGGGAAAAGGTTTTTTACTGCGCCCCTTATTAACTTGCTCGCAAGCCAGTTTACAAGCCTATGCTCAAGCCGCGCAACTGCAGTGGATAGAAGACCCCAGTAATCAAGACCTGCGCTTTGATAGAAATTATTTACGCCAGCAAATCATGCCCTTACTCACGAGCCGTTGGCAAGGCGCGGTGAAAAGTTTAAATCGCGCCGCGCAACATCAAGCCGAGCATGTGCAATTACTGGCAGAATTAACCGAGGCGGATTATCAACATTGTTTGTTGGCACAAAGGCGTTTGTCTCTATCGGCTGTAGAGGGTTTGAGCGATATACGCCAACGTCATGTGCTACGCTATTGGATTCAACAAGCGGGCTTTCCCAGCCCCAATCAAGCCCGCTTGCATAATTTACAAGCCAGTTTTAACCAGCGAACCGATACGCAATTATTATTACAATGGCAAGATTATGAAATCCGTTGCTATCGTGGCGCGCTGTATTTGCAACAGCAACTCCCCGCTTTGCCCCAGCAACAAACATGGCTTTGGCAAGACCTATCTCAGCCACTTATCATCGGCGCGGGGGAATTGCGTATTAAGGCTAATCTTAGCACTTGGCAGACCTTAGCCCCTTTGACGGTGCGACTACGCCAAGGCGGCGAGCGGCTGCGTTATTATAGGCAAGAGAAAACCGTTAAAAACCTACTCCAACAAGCCGATATAGCCCCGTGGTTGCGCCCCTATTTGCCCTTGTTGTATCAAGGCGATGAATTAATCGCTATCCCAGATGTCGCACTGTGTGACCGCTTGCACAAGGCTATGCCTGCTGGCTTAGTAAGCTTGTCGTTTCAAGTTCAGGCTCGATAAAGACAATTGGGCGAATTCGTAAATCTGGGTCAATTTTCGCAAAGCCACACCATTGCGTCAGCGCACTGCTGAGATTGACATAAGATCCAGCGCTAAAATCCTGGCTATAGATTTTTTGCCCAAAATGCAGTTTATTCATTTCCGCAAGGCTGAGCAGTTGCGTTGGGTAGTCGGTCAGCGCTGATTCAATGCTCAGAATATGGGCATCAAGTTGTGCCAGTCCTTCCTCAGCGGCTTGTTCTAGTGTGGCAAAATCAAACATTTGCTGATACTGCCCCACGCCCGTGCGGCACAAATGAGCCAGCATCGCCCCACAGCCTAACGCATTACCAATATCCTCGACTAAAGTACGAATATAAGTACCTTTGGAGCAATGCACGCGTAAACGTAGCATGGGGGAATTAAATTCTAGTAGCTCTAGGGCAAGGATTTCTATCTCACGAGCTTGGCGCTCGATTTCTTTGCCCTTACGCGCCAATTCATACAAACGCTTGCCTTGGTGTTTAATCGCCGAGTGCATGGGCGGAATTTGCTGTTGTTTGCCCATGAATTGCGGTATAACTTGCTCAATATCGGTCAAGCTTAAAGATATTGCTTTGGCGGGATCAACTTCGGTGATGTCGCCTTCCATGTCACCTGTGTTGCTGGTTTGCCCTAAATGGCACAAGGCTTCGTAATGTTTATCGGCATCCAGCAAATAGCTGGCAATTTTAGTCGCTTTGCCAAAACAAATTGGTAGCAAGCCGGTGGCTAATTGGTCAAGGTTGCCTGTATGTCCGGCCTTTTGGGCATTAAATACACGTTTCGCTCGTTGTAAAGCAGCGTTGGAACTCACACCTGCGGGTTTATCTAAAAGAACAATGCCGTGTAAGACGCGTCCTCGGGGTTTTCTAGCCATCTTGCTCTGGGTTATTTACTTTATTAATTAAAGCACTCATGCGAGCGCCCTCTGAAATACTGGTATCGTATTTAAAATATAAACGCGGTACACCACGCAATTTGACCCGATGTGCCAGCTCTCGACGCAAATAACGCGCAGCTTCAGTCAATGCCGCGACAGCATCATCTTCGGATAAAGTGCCTGCAATTTGGGTCACATAAATTTTGGCTTGACGTAAATCAGGGCTAACATCAACAGCTGAGATGGTAATCAGTCCGAGACCTTGTATTTCTAAATCCCGAATTAAATCGGCTAATTCACGCTGAATTAGCTCGGCAACCCGTTGATTACGTCCGTATTCTAATGCCATATAGTTTTTATCTATGAAAAAGTAAAAAGGAGGGAGATCATAGCAAATTTTACGGTTAAATTCCCCTGTTCTGTTGACAAAAAACAGGGGCGGTCTTGATAGCATTCTGGAATGAAGATAAAAAGTGCGACATGGTGTCGGACGTAATGCTCAAGATAAAACCGCCCATGAGGTCAGATAAACCATGAGAGAGAATCTGTATTGGTTTACGGTTTTATACTGAAAATTGCTATTGAGTGCTCTAGTTCAATACATGTGGTTGCGCTAAGGTAAAGATAGGAATATCAGCTTGGAATACCGTGCCTTCATCATCGACCATTTCATAGCTGCCGCGCATACTGCCTACGGGGGTATTGATTAAAGTCGCACTGGTATATTCGAAAGCTTCACCCGGCGTTAGATAGGGTTGTTTGCCAACCACGCCTTCACCTTCGACTTCTTGAGTTTTACCGTCAGCATCGGCAATTAACCAATGACGGTTTAATAGGCGAGCCGCCTGTTCACCTTGGTTTTCGATATTGATGGTGTAAGCAAATACATACCGATCCTCGGCAGGTTCGGATTGCTCAGGGATGTAAGCTGTGCGGACATTAATTTTTATTTCGGGTGTTGTCATGGCGTATTCCTGATATAAGTTATTGATATAAGCGTTGTCTGGAGCCATCTGGATAAACCAAGTTGACATCAGGGCTTGCTGCAATACTTTGGACAATTAAATCATTAGCAAGCGATATATCGGCAACGACTTGATAATCTAAGATACCTTGATAAGTTTGGTCTCCCAAGCTAAAACTCAATTGCCCATTGACCTGAATATTTGCATTGGGGTCAGCGGCAAGTATGGCATTGACATCAGCAGGGGCAGGATAGATGTTTTGCCGCCTTAGTGCGCCCGCATTATCGCTAAAAATAAAATAAGCCAAAGGCAGGTTAGCGCGTACCGGATGGGTTTCTACACCTAAGCCTAACGATTCACCTGTGACTAAATTGCTCAGTAAATCTGGACGGAATACAAAGCGTCGTCCAATGCTACCTGAGTTGATTTGCAATTGTCCTGAGCTATCGACGCTTAAGCCTAATAAGCCTTGCTGCGAGAACCAAATATTTAAGCCACATAAATCTTGCATCGCTGGTTGAGTTTGCACTTCGAGACCATTGGCTAAGCTAAAACGGAGTCGGTCTTGGCTATCACGGACAACCGTTGCTGTTGTATTACCCGTGTATATCAAGCTTTGTGGGCGGGCGCTTAAGCGGATTCCGCCCGCATCTAAGCTTAAATAACCATTATCGCGTGATTGCTGTAATTGCCAACCGGCATCTAATAAAACTGGTAACTGGTTCAACTGGCTTAAAATAGGAGCAATGCTACTGGTGTAGACTGTTTGTTGTAAATTAAGCGCGGGGCTTTGCTCTACACTGTTACAGCTCTCGGATACTGGGTTAATGCTTTGACTCAGATCTTGCCCGACTGTCAAATTGCTGCTATCAACAAAGCGCACAGACTTGCCGACATCGACACCTGAGTCTAATTGACTGCCCGTGCTAATCCATAGATATGCTAGTTGGCTGCCACTTAAGATATTGGCTTGTTGGATCTGGGCTAAATCATTACTTGCCTCGCCTTTCAAATCACCACTGAGTTGTCCGCCGATCACGGATGTTCCTGCAGTCAATTCAGCATTGATAATTTGCCCTAGGTTATTAATCGTGCCACTAAAACGGGCATTGTATACCTTGACCCCAACGGCGATATTGACATCCGTTAGATTAATCCCCGCACCATTGCAGTCAGCATTTATATCCGTGTCAGTAGCTAAGCAAGCGCTAAGCCCAGCGGCTGGGTCTAGGTCAAAGATGGCGATACAATTCATATCTTGTCGCAAATCGAGGTTAATTATTGCCATTGTACCACTGCAATCCCCTTCCCAGCGCACAAACAAACTATTGCCCGTGGCTATCGCATTAAGTGTAATGTTGCTATAAAGTGGATATTCCTCGGTACAATTTTCACCACAGCCAATACCATTCCCCAGTCCTGTTGGGGCATTAATATCCCCTGAGCCTGTGCCATTGCTGCTAACAGTCAAAGTCGGATTGCTGGCAATCACTTGACGGATACGATGATTGGCATAATCAGCAATATATAAATTCCCCGTCGCATTGAGAGCCAAACCCACGGGTTGATTGAGTTGGGTTTCACTCGGTGGCATACCATCGCCGTTATAGCCTGCTGTGCCCGTACCGACCAAGGTGTTGATAATACCGCTGCTATCAACTCGGCGCACGCGGTGGTTGGCCGTATCGGCAATATATAATTGTCCTAGACTATCTAAAATCATGGCTCTGGGGTTATTAAGCCGAGCCAAAATTGCTGTGCCACCATCACCTAAGGGCGCATTTATATCGCCACTGCCAGCCACAGTCGTGATAATGCCGTTAATATCGAGTTTACGAATCCGATGATTAAAACTATCAGCAATATATAATTCACCAACCGGGCTTAAATAAAGTCCAGTGGGATAATTTAACTCGGCAAGAGAAGCAAAGTCGCCATCGCCACTAAAGCTTGCCGTACCTGTTCCGGCAATAGTGCTGATATTGCCCTCAGAGTCAATTTTACGCACCCGATGGTTGTTACTATCGGCAATATAAATAATGCCATTGCTGTTTACGGCTAGCCCATGAGGTAAATTCAAGCGCGCATCGACAGCGGCTGCGCCATCACCTGCAAAGCCAAAACTGCCATTGCCAGCGATGGTGCTGATATTTCCAGCGGCATCTATGCGGCGCACCCGGTGATTCAGGCTGTCGGCAATATACCAATTGCCTTGGTTATCCTTGGCTATACCATAAGGGTTGCGCAATTCGGCATTGTGGGCAAGATTACCATCACCAGAAAAACCAAATTGCCCTGTACCTGCTATGCTGTTGATTACCGCTTGCCCATCAATCCTACGAATGCGGTTATTGAGGCTATCAGCCATATATAACAACTCATTATTATCCAAGACAATTTGAGCGGGAAAACGCAGTTGCGCATCTTTAGCTGCACCGCTGTCACCTGAAAAACCGCTACTGCCTGTGCCAGCGACAGTGTTGACTATACCTTGTGCTGCAAGGGGAAGTAAGGATTCGAATAAAGCCGTACAAACATTGTCCTCACTCAGACTCACATCAATTTCAGGCAACGTGCCGCTACAGTCTCCACGCCAACCAACAAAACGTTGCCCCGCATCGGGCACAGCGGTTAATAGCACGACGTTATTCATTGTATAGGCCGCTTGGCATTGTTTGCCGCATTGAATTTGTAAATCATCAGAGATGACTTTACCCAATTTATTACCGCCGAGATTAAGCGTTAATACTTGCTTATCCCCACTGGCAAGTAAGCGCACACGGCTGTTGAGGCTATCGCCGATATAAAGGTTATCTGCGACATCAAGAACTAGCCCATTAGGCTCGTTGAGTTGCGCTAATAAAGCGGCTTGTCCATCGCCACTAAAACCGGCTTGAGAGTTACCCGCGACAGTATGAATCAAGCCTTGATTATCGACCAGACGAATCACATGATTATCGCGGTCCGCAATATATAAGCGTCCTTGGCTATCGAGAGCTAAATCTGCCGGGAAGCTTAAAGCCGCTGTGTTTGCTAACAAACCGTCGCCCAAATAACCAGCAACACCATTGCCTGCGATATTACTGATGGTGTTATCGGTATTTAAGCGTCTGACAAGGGCATTTTCACTGTCAGCAAACCACAAACGCCCTTGCGGGTCAAAAAGCATGTCTGTCGGTGCGTTCAGGCGCGTACTCAAAGGGATCGTATCGGCTGAGTTAAAGCTAGCGTCGCCCGTGCCAATCACGGTATGAATCAGCCCTTGGGCATCAATATAACGAATGCGGTGGTTGCCACTATCAGCAATATAAAGCAGCCCTTGGGTATCAAAGGCAATGCCGCTGGGCTGTTGTAATTGCGCATCGAAAGCAGAGTTACCATCACCATCGAAACCAGCGACACCGGTGCCTGCGATGGTACTGATCACCCCAGTGTTATCAATTTTGCGAATCACATGATGTAGGGCATCAGCAATGTATAGATCCTGTTGATAAAAAACCATATCCGTGACGGAGAGTTGCGCCACATTCGCTTGTCCACCATCACCCGCATATCCTGCCACACCTGTACCAGCAAAGCTTTCTAACATCCCATCGGTACTAAGCCTACGAATTTTATGATTACCCGTGTCAGCAATGTATAAACGCCCTTGGCTATCAATGGCAAGGCTGTCAATGCTATCGGAGAATTGTGCCTGAGCCGCTAAACCACCATCTCCCCCATCGCCTCTACTGCCCACACCTGCAATAGTGACAATTAAATCCCCCTCAGGTTTGAGATTAAAAATGGCAGTACAGTTGGTATCGGCATTTAGAATTAGGTCAATGCTGCTATCTGTTCCCGAACAAGCGCCACTCCAACCACTAAACAAGGTGTTATTGCCCGGTTCTGCACGCAGGCTAATAGCGGTGTTTTGGGGATAATCAACACTGCAAGCACCACCACAATTCAGCCCGCCTGCGGCGCTAACCACGCCCTCACCATTGCCAACTTTTTCTATTTGTAAACGTACAGTTTGGGCGCTATCGGGCGGTGTGACCGGGACGGTAGGATTGTCTGGGTCTGTTGGTGTGCCAGGATCAGTCGGTGTACCGGGGTCAGGTGTTGTCCCCGGGTCGGTGACAGGCGGAACATTGGGATCCGGTGTTGTGGGTGTGGTTGGGACATCTTCGACATATTCCGCTTGTTCAATCCCTGAACCGGCACCGATTTTACGCACGCTATAGTTGCCACTATCAGCAATATAGACATCGCGCTTGCTATCTAACACCAATCCCCAAGGAGAACTGATACGTGCTAATGCCGCCGCGCCAGTATCGCCGCTAAAGCCACTGAGACCAATGCCAGCTACGGTGGTAATGATACGACTGTTGTCAATTTGTCGTATTCTGTGATTGAGTGAATCAACCACCAGTAAATAGCCTCGGTCGTCTAAGCCTAAACTCACCGGGTAATTCAACTCGGCAAGCTCAGAAAGACCACCGTCACCCGCAAAGCCATTGCTGCCTGTACCGGCTAAAGTTGCCATAATGCCATTGTTTAGCACCACACGAACCTTATGATTATTATAATCAGCAATGTAAATCATGCCGCTATCATCTTCGATAGCATGGGTTGGATTTTTCAATTCGGCCGCGCTGGCAAGTCCGCCATCGCCACGACTACCAGCGGTTCCTGTGCCCGCAACAGTCGTAATCGCAAAGTTGCTATCAATGCGACGAATACGATGGTTGCCAAAATCAGCCACTAAAATGCTGCCATCTGGGGTAATGCTTAAACCAGTGGGACGGTTAAACTGTGCTTGGTTTGCTAGCGTGCCTTCACCGGAAAATCCTGCCTCCCCTGTACCAGCAAGGGTCTGAATCACGCCATTGGGATCAATGACTCTAAGTCGGTGATTACTGGTATCAGCAATTAAAACATTGCCCAACGCATCAACGGCAACAGCATTGGGGAAGTTAAGCTCAGCGGCATTGGCTTGCCCGCCATCACCACTAAAGCCTGCCACACCCGTCCCGGCAATGCTGGTAATCTCACCATTGGTTTCTAAACGCCGAATACGATGATTCCCTGCATCAGCGATATAAATTCGATCTTGAGCATCAATAGCCAAGCCAGCTAAAAAGCCTAAGGAGAATTTGAGCGCAATACCACGCTCGCCGCCATCGCCGTTTTGTTGATTGCCGGCAACTGTATTGATCGGCGTGCTTAGCGCACCAAAATGGGCGCTACAGCGCTTCACCTCAACCGCATCGAGTGTAATATTGCTGTAAATACTACTACAATCACCTGTCCAGCCGAGAAAACGTGAGCCAAAGTTTGGCTCTGCATTAAGGCTTACCTTGGTGTTTTGGGGATAGGATTCGCTACAATTATCGCCACAATCCAAAGCCAAACCAGATAAACCGGCATCACCTAATACGCGCCCTTTGCCATCGCCTTGCTTATCCATGAGCAAAATAGCAGGGCCCGATCCAACATTGAATTGGTATTGTAAATTTTGACTGTTATCAACGGCATTGATACTTAAGCGGGCATTGCCTTGTTTCGTGCTTCGTAACGTAAAATTGGCTATGCCTAGACTATTGGTATTGAGATTAAATGCTTGCCCTTCGGGGAAAAAATAGATTTTTAGCGCACTATCGATAACGGGGTCATCACCATTTTTCCAGGTAAGTATGATGTCATAATTGGTATTCGCTTCGAATGCGCCATTCTCGGGCAGACCGCTGAGACTGATATAACTTCGGGTTGAAACCACGCCTGTGGGGGTTAAACGGCGGATTATACTATTGCCTGTATCCGAGAGATAAATAATACCATCATCATCGATATCTATGCCCCTGAGCCAATCAAAACTTGCTTCTAGTGCTGGCACATTATCACCAATATTTTTATTGGCAGATGTAGACACACCATTGCCAGCAATGGTAGTAATAATGCCTTCACGGTTAATTTTTCGTACGACCTGATTGATTGAAGTGAAATATAAGTTATCGTCAGCATCGATAGTGATAGCTGATGGTCTATTCAATAAAGCGGCGGTTGCAAGGCCCCCATCACCGCTATATCCATTGATATTTTTACTGCCCGCATAAATCGATTTTTTCAAATATCCCGTGCTAGAGGGGGTGAGTTTTGTGATGGTATGAGATACGGTATTTGTTGTGTAAAAAATACCTTGGCTATCTTGCACAAGAGAACTCATAGCAAAGGTAATATCGCTGGGGATGGATTTAAATGCTGCCGTTGATGGTAACCATTCTTTAATTTTATGGTCGACAGAGTCAGTGACATAAATCCGATCGTCAGCTGAAATAAAAAGCCCCGATAATAATGGAGACGAGCCTTCTAAAGAAGTAATCATGCCATTGCTGTCTATTTTCCGTATGCGATCATTGCTCGAATCCACAATGTATAAATTCCCTTGACTATCAAGGTCCATGCTCTCAGGATTAAATAATTTAGCATCAATCGCAGGGCCATTATCACCACTAAAACCACCTGTTATATCACCGGTTACGCGCGTAATAATCCCTGTCGGATCAATTTTACGCACTTGGTGATCATTTCCGCTAAAACTAATAAACAGATTACCAACAGCATCCACCGTCACGCGATGTGGCTCGGAAATAGTCGCTTGACTCGCAGGTCCACCATTGCCCGTTTGGGCTCTAACAGCAGGATCACCGGCAATGGTATCAATCATATATACCGGATCTGCTTCTGGCTCTGTGGATATAGGTTCAGCATTACGCTCAATAGCCCCTATATCAATGTTGGCAATACCCAGCGCATTGTGATCGACAAAACGTGGATTGCCAAAAAAGTCTTCGGTTAAAACACTGGCGACCGTGTTATCTCCCGCATCGAGCATCTCTGATTTAGCTGTCACGCTAAAGCCATTGGCATCCGCTAAAGCTTTATCAAAACGTGGACGGGTGCTGATATTTTGATTAATGCCAGTTTGATTGCCGCAGCTACCGCCATAGGTCAAACTGGCGCTGCTAAAAACATTATTGTTAGCAAAATATAAATTTGAGGCATTGGTGGTGCTAAGACAATAAACACTTTGGTTATTTTCATGAGCGATGATGGCATTGTTGAGTAATTGCGTGCCACTGTTAGCGGTGATATAAACCAAACTGTGGGTTAAGCCATCAATTTGTTGGATATTACTGACAATCGTATTATTGAGTAATAAGTTGCCTTGGTTTGCACTGCTGTTAGCGCTGATATAAATCGCATCGCCCCTGCCTGTGCGACTGAAATTGTGGCTGATGATATTTTGTAATATCTGTACCGAAGGGCTATTAACAAGTGCGATAGCTCCAGCTTGTTCGGCGGCATTGCCATCAATAAAATTATTATAAATCCGAGTATTGCCAGCATCACTTACATACAAGCCTCCGCCTTGAGCCGCTTGATTGAGCGTATTATTGCTAATGCTATTATTACGAATTTCTGCGGTACAAATTTGACTACCCGCACAATTTTTACCACTGATGGCAATCCCTGCACCACCAAACTCGCGGCTTGCCTCTTCATGGTCTTGGTTAAAACGAATTTGGTTATTTCTAATGACAGGCGCACCGTTGCTTATCGAAACACCTGCACCAAAACCACCACCGACATTATGTTGAATAATATTATCGTGTAAAGTTGGTGAAGCATTGATGATTTGCACACCACCTGCGGCACTGCTGCTACGTCCATGTTGTAAGTTAAAACCGGAAAGCACGGTATTGGCGGTCTCATTTTGATTAAACACCACAACAGGGCCTCGAGAGCCACCATCAATCGTGGTATTTAGAGCTGAGCCATTGCTGCGTACTTGAATCGCCAAACCATTAAAATGTAGATTTTCGTGATACGTACCTGGAGAGACAACAACTTCATCCCCGGCGGTGCTGGCATCTATTGCCGCTTGAATACTGGGGTAATCATTGCTGGGGACATTAAGGGTCGCTGCCCACAACCACGTACTGCTACACAGGCAGCCTAAGAGGGTAAAAAAACGCACAATCATCACCATATTCCGATCAAAATCTATGTTAGCGCTGTGTTAGGGCAACAACGCTCATTAGGCTTAGTTATTCTAGCATTAAACCCAAAGTTGTAAGCTTAAACCGATAAAAGTCACAACTTAAGGCTTAAACGGTTGGATAGAGGGGAGCTATTTTTTCAATTGTCCAATGCGTTGCTGATAACTTTCAATTAAGCAGCTCATATTATCACCACAGCGATTGCGGTTACCGCGCCAAGTCCGCTGCGCTAGCTGTAATTGTTTTAAGCGACTGGGATTATCAATTTTACTTAAGTTTTTATAATACAAAAAACTCATTTCCAAATCATAGACGCTCAGTTGTGGGTTAGCACAAATGGCATATTCGCTTGGAATCCCCGCATCATAACAACTAAAGCCGGGATTGACTTCAACTGGGGCTTGGCTACTGGCTAAATCCAGTGGTTGAGACACCGCGCCATCAAGGACAATGTTTTGTTTGAGGCTTTCTAGTTGGGTTTGTACTTGGGCAATGCCGGTGGCATCCAGTCCTTGTTTAATTTGGCTGATGTCTTTTTCAAATTGTGGGCGTGATATATCATCTTTTAAAAACGCTTGTAAGCTGCTCACCAAGCGAATCCCCGTATCACGCCAGTCCTCTTCGGCGGCATAAACCCCATTGCTGCATAGGGATAAACAGATTGCGTATAAACCATATTTAATCACCTGAACTTCCTCCTTTGATTCAGATTTTAATGTGATGCACTAAGCCCGTTTTTATCACAATATTGGGCTTTTCCAACTGCCTAGTGAGACTTAGCCGTCACAGCAACTAGCTGGTTTTTAGTTGTGCCAAGCTTTGCTTAATCAACTCAGGGCCTTGATAGACCAGTCCGGTATAAATTTGTACCAAGTCGGCACCGGCATTGAGTTTTTCTCTGACTTGTTCAGCTTTAGTGATACCACCGACACCAATAATATCGAGTTTATCGCCAGCTCTGGCGCGAATATGGCGCAGCATTTCAGTTGATTTCTCATACACAGGCGCGCCACTTAAGCCGCCTTGTTCTTGTCCGTGAGGCAAATGTGCCACGGCAGTTTTATCCAAGGTAGTATTGGTGGCGATGACGGCATCGATTTCAAACTCAAGTAAATTATCAATCAATTGCTCCAAGGCGGTGTGACTTAAATCGGGGGCAATTTTCAGCGCCAAAGGCACATAACGTTGTTTTTCTTGGGTCAGTGCTTGCTGTTTCTCTTTTAAGCCCTCTAACAGTTGCTTGAGGGCATCGGTTTCTTGCAAGTCGCGTAAATTGGGCGTATTCGGTGAAGAGATATTGACGGTGATGTAATCGGCGAGGGAATAGACTTTTTCTAAGCCAATCAAATAATCATCCAAGGCGTTTTCCACCGGGGTATCAAAGTTCTTGCCGATATTGATTCCCAACACGCCGCCATAACGGCGTTCTTTGACTTGTTCGCATAAATAATCCACGCCCTTATTATTGAAGCCCATGCGATTAATTAAAGCTTGCTGCGCAGGCAATCGAAACAAACGTGGTTTGGGGTTCCCCGGTTGGGGACGTGGGGTGACTGTGCCAATTTCGACAGAACCAAATCCCAACGTGCCCAAACCATTAATACACTCACCGTTTTTATCTAAGCCTGCGGCTAAACCAACTGGGTTAGGAAAACTTAAGCCCATACATTTTGTTGGCGCAATTGTGGGCGGCGTGGGGCTGCGCACAGCGCCAGCGAGTTGTAATGAGGAGAGCACCGCATGGTGAGCCGCTTCTGGAGATAAGCGAAATAAAAGCGGGCGAATCCACTGAGGATAAGAGAGTGACATGCGGTTAAATCCCTGTAAAAAGTTGGATGCTTATCGCCTTAACATTTAAAGCAACTCAAAATAGACCAACAGCGTTTGCTGCAACAAACTGTTGTTATCATCGCTGACCATAAAATAATGCCGCCCTTGATGCAAGCTTAAACCCTCAAAATTATCTAAACGCCAATTTTTGCTGCTATCAAACACCGCTATGGTGCTCACAGCACAGCTTTGTTGTTGACTAGGGAAACAGTGCTGAACTCGGCGTAAACTGATAATCAAAGGTTTCCACGGTGCAACATAAGCCCGCTCTAATACCAATAAGTCCGCTGAACCGCTGATGCCTTCCAATCCCACCACCGCACTGTTTTTTGCCGCATAAGGGGGAAAATTCCAATAATGCCCTTTGTCATTAAACAATTGATGCCGATTTTGCCCGCGCAAAGGGCGTTCTGCCCCGCTGACAAAGCCATGCTGAGGATGCCAGAGCAAGGCTTCTAACATCTTATTACGACTGCGATAATTTTTACGCTGTTGCAAAATAGGCGCAAGGGGTAAGGCTTTTTGGTACACCCCTGTGGGACTATAGAGCGCAATCCGTGGCTGGCGCTCAAAAGAAACAGCGAGGTACTGCTTGCCTTGATACGGATATAAACTCAGCCCTTCGGCATCTTTATCGCGCGAGGCAAGCGGTTTGTCTTTGGCATCCAATAATGGATAAGCCCGTAGCACCTCAATTTTGCTCAAATTGCCTTCGATCCATGTTGGCTTGAGATGGAATAACACCCCTTGGTCACTGACGCTATACAAAAGCCCTGCGCTCTCATCCCATGCTAGCCCTGATAATTCCACCAAGCGAAAACCATCGACCCGTTTGACCGGAATTTGCACCGCTCCGCGCAAACGAATGCCCATATAGGTATCGCCATTATCATATTGTTCTGAGAGCGTGTGTGCGCCACTGTCGCCACCAATGGCAAAACTCTCTTGCGCTAATAAGGCTACAAACAAAAATAACCACATAAATTAAAACTGCCACTCTAAATTCAACATAAACCGTCGTCCACTTTGCGGCACTTGCGTCAAACTGGTGCTGGATGTACCACCACCGGCATGGTAATAACGTATATTGCTTAGGTTTTCTATATCCATATAAGCATTCAAACCTTTATTATTAAAAATATTTTTTGCTCCCAAATGCAGGTTAAACAAGGCATAACCGGGCACTTGTAGGCGCTCACTATCACTATTTTCAGCGAGTTTAGGGCTGTTAGCAGCGCTGATAAGGTAGAGTTTCGGGGTGATAAAAAAGCGTTTTTTATAGCTGAAGCTCGCCCCTAATTTGAGTTTATGCGGGCTAATATAAGGCAAATCTGCCAATATGCCAGAATTATTGCTATCAATGCCGCCATTGATATAGCTGTAATTGCTCCATAACCGCATATGCCAGCGTTTAGCCAAACGGCTGCGGTAATTCAATTGCCAATCCAGCCCATAAATTTTCGCGGTGTCTAAATTGGCTTTAATACTGCCGCGCAAAATTTCAGCACCAGGAATAAACTGCACTGGCTCATCGGTGTTAGTGGTATTAATTAAATCCTCGACTTCATTGTAATAAAGACTCCATTGCGTATTGAATTTTTTATTAAAGACATAATGCAGGTTCAATTCTAAACTTCGCAAGGTCTCGGGGCGTAAATCATAATTAGGGGTAGCAAAAAAGTTGCTGACATACTGACCTTGGGCATTACGCTCACCACTAAAACTGCCAAACTGGCGCAACATTTCATTGGCAGAAGGCGCGCGGAATGCCTCGCCATAGAGCAATTTAATCAAGGTCCGTTGATTGGGTTTATAAATCAGGCCCAAGCGGGGGTTAAAGCTGCCTTCATAGCGAGAATTTTTATCAAAGCGTAAACCGATAACGGAGGAAAAGGTTTTATTCCACGTCGAATGCAATTGTAAATACGCGCCGATATTGCGGTAACGCATTTGTGAGATTTGAATGGGAATATCGGTGTTTTCATAGACAAAGCCTTGCGCTTCGGGCGCTTTGTCGGTTTGATATGGTGTGGATAAATCGGTGGTACGCGGCAAGGCATCGGTGGCTTCATAACTCAGCCCGCCGACTAAACGCTGTTTTTGATTGAGGCAATAATCAAAGCGCTGGGATAGATTCCATTGCTCACCTTTGGCATATTTGTAGCCACTGGTAAAATTGGTAAAAATATTTTTGAACTGGGAATCACTTTCTAATTCATGCCGCAAATATTGCACACTGGTTTCGGTATTGAGCTTGGGACTAAGGCGAGCGCTATAACGCATAGATAGGCTGTCATTGTAGTTACGCCACAAGGTATCCCGGTCATATAAAGTGCTATTGAGTTCATCGCCAGCACTACTGCCATGAGTTAAATCACTGTGAAAAAAACTCAGGCTAAAATCTTTTTCATAATCAAGACGAGCAAAAGCGTGATGCGCACTTTGATGCAAGCTAAAGGCGCTGCGATCATCTGCCGGGATGACGGTATTAGCGGCAAAATCTTGAGCATCGACCATCGTAAAATAGTCGGGATATTCAGCCAGGCGCTGTGCGGATAAATCCTCACGTTGACTATACGCTCCCATCGACATTTTCCAACCATTTTTAAGCGCACCATGTCCAAAGGCATAACGGTATTGTTGTGCCCCTCCTTGCCCAGCAGCCAGCTTAAAAGTGGTTTTATCGCCGATTTTGCTAATGAGATTGATCACGCCAGTAAAAGCATCTGCACCATAAATCGCGGCGGCAGGACCATACAAAATTTCCACACGCTCGAGGTAATACAAGGGGAAGTTATCTGTGATGGCAAGATTATCACCGTCGGGCATGGTAATCCGTACCCCATCTTGTAAAATCAAATAACCTCGGCTGTTATATAAACCGCGAAAATTAACACTGTGTAGACGGGTGGGATCATTATATTTATGCACATCAACACTGGGCTGATCTTGCAATAAATCCAATAAATTGTGATAGCGGCGCGTTTGAATTTGCGCTTGATCAATAACTAAGATATTTGCAGGCGTAGATCCCAAATATTCGGGATATTGCGAGGCGGTTTTTACCCGGATTTTGAATAAATTATTCAGTGGGCTATCGATCAGATCTTCGATTTCATGTTCATAGCAAAAACCGCCACTTTCTGCGAACAAAGCTTGGTTAACAAAAAATAATAAAAACAGAGAACTGAATGTTTTCATCTTAATGCCCCGGATGAAGTTGTACCCGCAAAAAACCATATAGGCGCTGATATTCTGCTTCACTGACAAACATATCTGGCAGCAAGACTAAATAATAATGCCGATAGGCTAACCAAGGGTACAAATAGCCTTTGAGTTGCCAAAAACTATCGCTGTAGTGCCAAGCCAAGTCACGAACTTGAGTGCTAGGTGGATTTTTACTTCGAAACCAAAACCAAGGCGCTTGTTCAAGTTCTGCTTCCCAAAAAATATGCAAAACACATAAATTCGGGCGCAAATAGCTATTTTGGGCGATATAGCAATACTTGGCTTGATAAACTAAATAATTCGCGGGTTCAATACGTAATAGCTTAGGAGCTAGATGCGCTTGTAAACGGCTATAGCGATAACTGAATAATAGCAATAAGCAAATGACGAGGGCAAATAACAGGGGCAATACTGCGAAGGACAGCAGTGCCAAAAGTCCATGCCCCCAGCGATGAATTTGGGCTAAACGCGCTGATGGGCTTAAATGAAAACGGACAGACAAACGGGCTTAATGCTCTAAAATCACCAATAAGGCTTCTAGTTCTTCACGTAACTGGCGCAAAGTCGCCTTATCATGTTTGGGTTTAGGCGTATCGACTTTGGCAGGCTCGCTAAGCTGCTGTCTTGCACCGCCGATGGTAAAACCATTGTCATACAATAAACTGCGAATAGTGCGAATTAACTGCACATCACGGCGCTGATAATAGCGCCGATTACCGCGTCGCTTGAGGGGCTTGAGTTGAGGAAACTCCTGTTCCCAATAGCGCAAGACGTGCGGTTTGACCGCACATAATTCGCTTACCTCTCCGATGGTAAAATAACGCTTGCCAGGGATGACTGGCAATTCATCATTATTCGTTATTTCCAGCATAATTACTTACCCGCGCTCTGAGTTTTTGACCAGGACGGAAGGTGACCACACGGCGGGCAGAAATTGGGATTTCTTCCCCGGTTTTTGGGTTACGTCCTGGACGTTCACTTTTTTCGCGCAAATCAAAATTACCAAAACCTGATAATTTAACTTGCTCATTGTTTTCTAAGGCATTGCGAATTTCTTCAAAAAAACGATCAACCATTTCCTTGGCTTCGCGTTTGTTCAGACCGAGTTCGGTGAACAGTTTTTCTGCCATTGCCGCCTTGGTTAGTGCCATCTCATTACTCCCTGTTATGTTCTTAGCTCGGCTTTAAATTCGGTTTTGAGATCAGTCAATAAGCCTGACATCAACGATTCAATTTCAGTTTCGGTAAGATTGCGGGAAATTGCCCGAAAGGTCAAGCCCAAAGCCAAACTTTTTTTACCAGAATCAATACCTTCACCCCGATAGATGTCAAATAACTGTAAGTCCGTGAGTAATTCGCCCGCAGTTTTTTCAACAAAACTGAGCATCTCGCCCACTGCCTGTGCCTCATCAACGACTAAGGCAATATCGCGACGAATCGCAGGGAACTTCGATAAGGGGCTAAAACTAGCAAGGTAAGTATTTGATAAACTAGCTAAATCTAATTCATAAACAAAAGTCGGGTCGGGCAAGGCGAGTTTTTTCAACACCGCTGGATGTAAGGCGGCGATTAAACCAATGCGCTTATCGCCTTGATAAATGCCCGCTGTTTGCCCGGGGTGCAAGGCGGGATGCTGCTCGGGGCGAAATTCGGCTTTGACATGAGCGCAAGCTAGCAAGGCTTCAACATCGCCTTTGACATCAAAAAAGTCCAAGCTTTGGGCTTTAGCTGCCCATTGCTCGGGGACATTGCGCCCACAACAGACCCCGCCGAGCATTTGCTGTTGTTGCCACAGCCCTTGCTCGTCTGCAATAAAACACAAACCTGATTCAAACAAACGTAAATCGGCTTGTTGGCGCTTACGGTTGTAATGCAAAGCTTGTAATAATCCTGGCCATAAGCGGGTACGCATCACCGATAAGTCGGTGCTTAAAGGATTGGCGAGTTTAATTTGCCCCAGTTCCGGCTCTAAAACATCTTGCCACGCGGGGTCAACAAAACTATAAGTAATGGCTTCTTGATAACCGTTTTGAACTAAGACCGCTTGTAAGGCGCTGAGGGCATCGGTCGGCAGCGGGTCGACTTGCATACGGGTGGGTGCGGCATCGCCATCGAGACGATGATAGCCGTACAAACGCGCCACTTCTTCGATTAAATCGGCTTCATGGCTAATATCAAAGCGGAAGCTAGGAATACTGACTTCCCAAGTCCCTGTGACCACTTCTTTCAAACCCAGTCCCAAGCCCGTTAAACCATCAACAATATCTTGGCTAGGAATTGCCGTGCCTAAAACGCGATTGACATAATCAGCCCGCAAAGTCACGGTTTGGTTTTGTGGTAATTCAGCTTCGTGACAGACTTCGCTGATTTCACCGACTTCACCGCCAACAATCTCAGCTAACAAAGCGCTAGCACGTTCAATCGCTTGGCGCTGTAAATACGGGTCAACACCGCGCTCAAAACGGTGTGAAGAATCAGTGTGCAAGCCATAACTGCGCGCACAGCCTGCCAAAGTAATCGGCGCAAAAAAGGCACTTTCGAGCAAAATATCGGTGGTATCGTCTGTAACTGAACTATCCAAACCGCCCATGACTCCAGCTAGCGCTAAAGCTTTTTGACTATCAGCAATCACCAAGGTGTTTTCGTCTAGTTCAATTTGCTGCTCATCTAATAAAGTCAGTTTTTCGCCACGTTGAGCCATGCGTACTTGAATACCGCCCTCAACTTTAGCCGCATCAAACGCGTGCATGGGTTGCCCTAATTCCAATAAAACATAATTGGTGACATCAACCACGGGGCTGATAGAACGCAGCCCACTGCGGCGTAATTTTTCTTGCATCCATAACGGCGTTTGTGCCTTGGGATTAATGCCACGAATAAAACGCCCTAAATAACGAGGACAGGCGGCAGCGGCACTGACTTCAACGCTGGGTTTATCAGCAAACTGAATCCGTACTGGTTCAACATTAACCGGATTTAATTCACAACCGGTGAGGGCATGTAATTCCCGCGCCACGCCTAAAATACTCAAGCAATCGCCACGATTGGGGGTCAAATCAATATCAATGCTGTTATCGTCTAACTGTAAATATTGATTAATATCACTGCCGATGGGCGCATCTGCGGGCAGCGGTAATAAACCCTCAGCCGATTCAGCAATGCCTAACTCTTGGGCTGAACACAACATGCCAAACGACGGTTCACCACGTAATTTGGCTTTTTTAATCTTAAAGCCCGGCAAACTTGCACCCACACAAGCGGTCGGCACACGCATTCCCTCGGCGACATTGGCCGCACCGCAAACGATATTCAAAGGCGCATCTTCGCCGACATTGACTTCACAAACCCGCAATTTATCCGCATTCGGGTGCGGTTTGACGCTTTGGACTTCACCGACTAAGACACCGCTAAGGCTAGCGGCAACCGCCTCTGTACCATCGACTTCAAGACCTGCCATGGTTAATTCATCACACAAAGCTTGCAGGCTCAAATCTGGGTTAGCCCACTCACGTATCCAATTTTCACTGAGTTTCATTGGTAATTTGGTTCCATCGAAGCACTGGGTTTAAAACAAAGATGCGGGCATGACCCCGCACTTGTCTGACACAGCCGTATTAATATGTTTAAGATTGCGACGCATTATAGCAGGATTGGCACGGCAAATACTAAGGACTTATTGAGTATCATTTTTGTCTGGGATTAGTATAAATAACGGATGTTACGCAAAGGCTAAGCTTCACTAGGCAGGTGGAAAACCATTACATTGTGACAAAAACTGGTTTAGCGCGTCACATCAATAAATCATTACTCAAGTTTTTTACCCGCCTAGTGAAGTTTAGCTATGCAGATCTGGCGGTTTTTTAGTTTGAAAAAGCTAATAAAAAATCTTTTGTGTAACATCAATAATTAATTTAAATTTTGATACTCTATAAATATTAGTAATATCAAATAGATAAAATAAAACAAAAATACCCCTCCTATTTATCATTAAATATGGCTTTCATTTTTTACTGTAAAAAACCTGAAAAATAATGCTACACTCAACGCTCACATAACGGTATACACACAAGCAACTCATAACAATAAAAAAGGAGGATAGATGAAATATCCTATCGCTTATTTATTAGCACTTGGTTTTAGCACTAATATTTGTGCTGCAGAACGTAACATCGCTCGGCTCTTTAACTTAAGTTTGCAGGAATTGATGCTGCAAAAAATATCTATTTCCACCAAAACCACACAAACTTTGTCACAAGCTTCAGCAGCTGTGACTTTGATTACCGCTAAAGATATCAAAGCCACAGGAGCGGTTAATCTGGTCGATGTACTTCAAGGTGTACCAGGGATCTATGTGCGCCATAGTCATTTTGGTTTTAGACCCCTGATTAGTTTTCGTGGTAGCAATAGTAAACAAACTTTGGTGATGATAAATGGTTCCCCCGTCAGTGATTTGATGTGGCGCTTGGGGATTTTTTGGAAAGGCTTGTCTGCAAACATGATTGAGCGGGTCGAAATTATTCGAGGCCCTGGTTCTGCACTTTATGGCACGGATGCTTCTGCTGGGGTGATTAACGTCATCACCAAAACGGCTGGAAAAATCAAAAAATCAGAGGGGGGATTGCGCAGTGGTAGTTTTAACACGCAAAGCGCATGGATGGAATACGGCGATAAGTGGCAAGGTTTTGATGTTGCCCTGACCGCTGAACTCTCTCGTACCGATGGGCACGACCCTTTGATTGAGTCTGATGCACAAAGCCGTGCTGATACACGTTCGGGTACGAATGCATCACTTGCCCCCAATCAAGCTGGGTTTGGTTGGCAAAATATCGATTTGCGTTTTTCATTGGCACGAGATAAATGGCGTTTACAAGCTGATTATGCCCGTCATGATAATCTCGAAACTGGCATGACAGGGGCGGGAGCTTTAGACCCTGTGACCGAGGGTAAAGACAGCAGCCTTGAGTTGGGGCTATTTTATAAAAATGCAAACTTTCGTGATGATTGGGGGTTAGATGGCGAGCTGCGTTATCGGCGTGTGAGTTATTCCTCTGGAGAAGGTTTTCAAGAATGGCCCGCAGGTTATACTGACAGCACCGGGGTTTATCCAAATGGTGTTCTCAATCAAATGGAATCTGCCGAACAACGCCTCAGTGGTCAGTTGAGCTTGCTTTATCATGGTTTTGATGATCATGAAATTAGCCTCGGTGGCGGCTATAGCTGGCATGATTTGTATCATGTCCGTCATATGGTTAATAGTGGTACTGATGCCAGCGGCAATCCTTTGCCAGCAGGAGGGGGGGTGGTTGATATTTCTAACTCAGCTTATGCCTTTGCTCCAGAAAAAACCCGTCAGATTTATTATGCATTTTTACAAGATGTTTGGCATATGTCCAAAGATTGGGAATTAACGTCAGGTTTACGTTACGATTATTATTCTGATTTTGGCGGTACGCTCAACCCTCGTCTTGCACTGGTTTGGCAAACCAGCAAAAAACTAACCACAAAGCTAATCTATGGTCAGGCATTCCGTGCACCGGGCTTTCAGGAGCTATTTGCAGAAACCTCGTTTACTTTGCCTAATCCTGAACTTGAACCCGAGCGCTCACAAACTTGGGAATTATCCTTTGCTTATCAAGCCACCAAAAATCTACACTTAGGTATGAATCTATATCGCTTAAAACAAAGTGATTTTATCAGTGCCCAAACGGTGGCAGGTTTACCAAAACGTTTATATAAAAACTCAGGTGAGCACATCATTAACGGGGTCGAATTAGAAACCCGTTGGCAAGCCAATAAAAAGCTTAGGTTTGCTGCCAATTATACCCGTCGCAACCCCGATGATAGCCCGTTCAAAGCTGTGGGTTTACCCGATCAGCAAGCGTATGTACGGGCAGATTGGCGTTTTCACCCGCATTGGAACTTAAATGTTCAAACCAATTGGTTGGGCGAACGTAACCGCCGCTCTAATGATACTAGAGAGGCATTAGATAGCTATTGGAATACCGATTCAACTTTGCGTTATTTCGGTCTGAAAGATTGGGAACTTGCGGTGTCTGTGCGTAATATTTTCGATGTCGACGGGCGTGATTATACCGGTGCATCAGTACCCAATGACTTGCCACTAGCCGGGCGTAGTGTTTATGCTGAGGCGCGTTATAAGTTCTAACTAGCCCTATCATAAGGCGGGTAAGCCTCGTGCCCCCGTTGTGAAGAATATTAACTGGGAATGAGACCCCCATTCCCAGTTAAAGTTTTAATCACTGATGTTACGCAAAGGCTTCTTTTTCTGCCTTAAGGGCAGAAAAAACCACCATTGTTGCACAGCTAAGCTTCACTAGGCAGGTGGAAAAGCACCTTATTGTGGCAAAAACAGGCTTAGTGCGTAACATCAGTTAATCAGCAATGATAGGGACAATGTCGCCTTCACAACCAGCGGGTTTTGGAATGCCCAATAAGTGACTTAAGGTTGCAGCTAAATCGGCCTGATCGCGACTGCCATAACGTCCTTGGGCGATGTGTTTGCCCATCATGAACACAGGGACTTCGGAGTCATAATGATAAATGGTTCCGTGGGTAGAACCGCCGTGTTTCTCGCCATATTTGCCCCAGAAATACAAAGGTAACACCCATGCCACTACATCGCCACCACGCGGGGCATAATAGGTTTTGAGCATCGAGCGTCCGATCATGGTATCGGGGACTTGACCTGTGAGTAGTTGCTCACGAGTAAAATAGCCACCAAAGCCTTCGATGGTGAATAAGGCTTCCCCAGCAACTTTTCGCACCTGTTCAATATCCAAGGTTTTTTCTTTGATTAAATCACGGTTAAGGAAAATATGTGGATCTTCAAGTCTTGCGACCCAATCACCTGCACCAAATTCTGCATCTAATGCACTATCAATCGCAGTTTCAATGGTTTTCTTTTTAATCCGCCCACTGTGAATGCCTTTGGCAGCTAATTGCTCTGGCACTGGGGTTGCGCCATGATCAGAGGTGACGACCACCATGACTTGGTCTTTGCCAAATTCAGCATCTAACCAGTCGAGAAACCCGCCTAATTGGTCATCAAAACGATAAATCAAATCAACCATTTCATGACTGAAAGGACCTAAATAATGCCCGACTAAATCGGTTGCCGAAATCGACATAGTGAGTATATCCGTAACCCCACGTTTCCCCAATTGTTCCCCTTCAATAGCCGCTTTAGCCAAAGCGAATTGATGATCATGGGCATAAGGTGAGCGGATAAAGGCTTGATAATAATCAGGACCTATCGTTTTGAGCCCACCATTAACCATGTGAATAAAGGTCGTACCAATGCCCCAAGGTCCGAGTTCTGCAATGGCATCATCGGCAACCACCGAAGCATAGGCTTCTGGCTCATAAAGGTAATCCCATGTTTTGCCAAAATAACGCTCAGGAATCTTTTTTTGATTAAAGTCTTGCAGCCACTGAGGCAATTCATCAGCATAATAAGTCGAGGTGGTCATTTCACCATTTTTAGTATTCATCCAATAGGCTTGAGCCAAAGGACCGCCCATTAAAATAGCCCCGCGCCCTTTAATACCAATGCCAACGGTTTTGGATTTGCCCCCGGTGGCTAAATGCAATTCATCGCCGACGGTAGAACCGCGGAAATTGGCTGGGGAGACATCATGTTTGGTTTTGGTTTTTTGCCCAATAATTTGATGATTTGGATCAAAAACCATTGCCTCTGAACGCTCTTTAGCATAATTCCACCAGCGGTTAGTGGAAATACCATTGATATAAGGATAACTGCCAGAGAGCATTAGGGCATGTCCGGGTCCTGTATAGGTAGCATAATGTCCGATACGCCCTGTCCAACTTGCGCCTTCGCGTAACAGCCGCTTGAAACCATCTTCACTGAGATGTTTGTCAAAACGGGCAAGATAATCAGCACGCATTTGATCAATGGAGATAACCAGCACCAGCTTAGGACGCGAAGTTTGGTTAAAATTTTCTTTTTTTTGCTCAGTTTCTAATTTTTTAGGGGAGCTTTTAACGACCGACTGAGGACTACAAGCACTTAAAATTAAGCCACTGATAAGGGTTAGTCCCGTTATCCAATAGCGTTTATCATGAACTATTTGTTTTTTCATTGTCATATATACCTTTCCCTTATTAAATAACCCCAGTTCGATGCAAGCGTTTCAAACCAAAAAGCGCATTGCGACTATATCGACCCCAAATTAAATATTCGATGTTACGCACTAAGTCAGTTTTTGTCACACGGTCTAATGATATTTAGCCTTTGTGTAACATCAATTAAACATGCTGATATTTTGATAGCTATCATATAGTAATGGCTCTAACAGTAAAAGAAAATAGACTGATGCCCCACAAGCACGTCACAGAAGTGAAGTAATGCCTTGAGTTTGTAGTTTTAACTTAAACCTTCTATACTTCGCGCCCTTCTAAGCACGGTTTTAGGAAGTTGGTGTGAGTCCAACGCTGCCCTCGCAACGGTATGATGCTCTGCATTTAGCCCGATACTTAAACTTTGCTTCTCTTTTCACAGTAAATTACGAAGGGTAATTAGCTATGTTGCAACCACGTTATTTGTGGCTCAGTCTTTCCTTGTCTAGTATTGCCGTTTTTGCCGGTGATCAACTGGATGAACAAATCATCACCGCCAGTCGTATTAATAGCCATCCGATTCAAACGCCAGCCGCTATCAGCGTGCTTGATAGATCAGAGATTGAAGCCAGTCACGCGCAAAGTTTACCTGAACTTTTAGGGCAATTGCCGGGCTTACAATGGACGCAAAATGGCGGACAAGGCAAAGTTTCTAGCTTATTCATGCGCGGTGGTAACAGCGATCATGTGTTAATTTTGGTCGATGGCGTACGTTTAGGCTCAGTCTCGCTTGGGCGTACCGAACTCAGTCATTTAAGCCTTGCACAAATCGAGCGCATCGAAGTGGTGCGCGGACCGCGCTCTGGCTTATATGGCGCAGATGCCATGGGTGGTGTGATTCAAATTTTTACCCGCTCAGGTAAATCCGGCGGGCAATTACAACTGGGGCTGGGGTCTTATAACACCAGCGAGCTAAATGCCAGCTTACAGGCGGGCAACCAACAAACCGAATATGCTTTAGGTATTGGCTTTTTAGAGTCCGAGGGCTATAACAATTGCGAGGGCAGTTTGTCAGGCGGCTGTTTTACCATCGAGCCGGATAAAGATGCTTATCGCAAGCAGCATTTTAACGCCCGTATTAAACATAAAGTCAATCAAGACTTGAGTGTTGGCGCGCAATGGCTGCGGGTTCAAGGCGAAAGTGAATATGACTCCTCGTTTCAAAACCAAGGCGATTTTGTCCAACAAAGTGTGAGCTTGGATGCCCTTTGGCAAATTAACGAAGATTGGCAAACCCAAATTAAATTATCCCAAAGTGATGACGAAACCGATGATAGCGGTCATGACATGGGGCACAGTATTTTTAATACCCAAAGTCGGCAATTGCACTGGCAAACCTTATGGCAGCCCAGCGAAGAGCATAGTTTTAATCTTGGCTATGATTACCAAAAAGATGAAATCGACAGTAATACCGATTTTACCCAAACCTCGCGTGATAACCACGGCATTTATGGGCAATATGGCTACATGGGTGAACAATGGCAAATGCAAGCGGCGTTACGCTTTGATGATAATCAACAATTTGGTAGCCATCATACCCAGCACATCGGTCTCAATTATTTGTTTAGTCCGACACTGCAAGGCTTTATCAGCTATGGCACAGCCTTTAAAGCCCCCAGTTTTAATAATCTCTATTATCCCAATTATGGCAATCCGAACTTAAAGCCTGAAGAACTTGAGGGCATTGAAATCGGTCTACGTGGGCAACAAGCCAATGGGCAATGGGCATTATCCTTATTTCATAATCAAGTCGATGAGTTGATCAGTGGTTTTTACGATGCCAGCAGCCAAAGCTTTTTAGCCCAGAATATCAAGCGTGCAAAAATCACTGGGATAGAATTTGAAAGTCAGCAGCGTTTTGGACAATGGCAATGGGATAACAGCCTCAGCTGGCAACAAGCGGATGATCGTGATAGTGATACCCGTTTGCCTCTGCGCGCTAATTGGACATTAAGCAGCACACTCGCCTATCAGTGGCAACAATGGCGTTTATCAGGACAAGTTAAAGCCCAAGGCAACCGCTATGTTGATGCCAGCAACAGTAAGTTGCTCTCAAGCTATGGCATAGTCAACTTGAAAGCAGGTTACCAGTGGACAAAACAACTGCGTTTGAGCTTGAAACTCAATAATGCCTTAGATAAAGCTTATGAAACCACGGATTTTTATCCCATGCCCGGCAGAAATTGGCATTTGGGTTTAGATTACCGTTTTTAAGCTAATATCAATGCCTGAGCGGGGCTGTCGTCTCGCTCTAGTTTTAGATCCACACAGGAACCTATTTTAGAATGTTTTGTCGTTAAGGCTTAATACATTCCTAAAAACTTGAGTCCATCTATAAAAAGTAGGATTGCAAATATACCGAGTATTAACGCCAGTAACTTCATGATATATAGGTAAGCCGTGCCTTTTAAGAAGGTTCTGGATTTGCCTACTAAAGCTGCTAATAACACCTTAGAGCCAATCAGAAAAAGGTAAAAACCCACAATAAAAAGTACTGGCGCAAGCGCACTGACGCTCACTGATTTGGCAACGGTGGGTGCGCCGACACTTAACCAAAATAAATAGGGGTGTGGGCTTAGGGCATTGGCTAAGATGCCTTTGGTAAGCGATTTGGGTTTTACGTCTATTTGAGTGCTATGTTGACCTTGGGGTTGGGCGCTTTCATAAGCCATGTATAAAATATAACCCGAACCAATCAACGAGATAATGCCAAGTACAGGGTCTATATCAGATAGCTGTGTTGCAACCAGCAAGGTCACAATAACGATGGGGGCATCTGTAATAATGGGGGCTAAAGCCACTTTAACTCCCGCAGAAAACCCATGTCTTAGGGTTTCGCTTATAACCAAGGTTAGCAAAGGACCTGGTGCAAAACCTGCCGCTAACCCCAGAATCATCCCAAAGCTTAAATAGTAAAGCATATTTATGAATTCCTAACAGCTATCAGTTAATTAAAACGGTCACATTTTTAGCGTTTAAATCCACTCATACACATCGATATTTTTTCCACCACTACAACAGCCTTTCTGACAACTTTTAACATGAATATGCTGAACCTTTCCCTTATGTTGCCAGTGTTGTAGCATCGCTTTAACCGTTTCAGGATCACTTTGAAAATGATTAGCTAAATCGGGCAAACTGGCGCGTTTGTGTTGACTTAAATAGGCTTTAAGCTGGCTTAAGTTCATGAATGAGTCCTGAATGGGGGAATACTGGTTCTATTTGTTCTGGGGTGTGGTGTGCCACTGTTTTATCAATACTCTGGGGAATTAATTTCTTAATCCCTCGGCGTGCTGGCAGTTGAATGCTAAAGGTACTGCCCACGTTAGGTTCACTTCGCAAGCTAATTTCCCCACCCAGCATTTCAATAAAACGTTTACTGATATTTAATCCTAACCCAGTGCCTTGGTGTTTTCGGGTTGAGGAGTTATCGGCTTGGATGAATTTTTCAAATACCTTGCTCTGATCTTCAGCTGAGATACCAATGCCTGTATCGCTGATTTCAATCAATAACCATTGTTGGGTAATATCCAAATAATTCAGTTTTAAGCCAATCCGGCCTTCTTGGGTAAATTTTGCCGCATTACTCAAAAGATTGATGAGCACTTGCTTGAATTTGACAATATCGGTTTCAATGGCGTGTATTTGTTCGGGCAGCTGTAAATCAAATTGGTTGTTATTTAGATCAATTTGAGGTTTTAACATATGCCCTATGTCTATGAGTAACTGCTGCAAATCACAATTGCCATAGTGAAGTTGCATTTTTCCAGCTTCTATTTTAGATAAATCTAAAATATCATTAATCAGCCCCAATAAATGTTTGCCAGAATGGGATATTTTGGCTAAATCCGCATGTAATTCGAGATCTTGCGCTTCTGTTTCTGCCTCTTCTTTAAGCATTTCGCTGTAACCAATAATGGCATTTAAGGGCGTGCGTAATTCGTGACTCATATTGGCAATAAAACGGCTTTTGGCGATGTTCGCTTCCTCAGCTTGTTTTTTTGCCTCAGCCAGTTCAATCGCATCTTGTTCTAGCTGTCTGGCATACGCTTGTACTTCTTGCTCATGGGCATCCAAACGCCGCACCATTTTGTCAAAGGATTTGGCTAGCACTCCAAATTCATCTTGGCGTTTTAGCCCCAAACGTACATCAAAGTTTTTAGGGCCAAGTTGTCTGGTAGCCAAAATCATGTCATGCAAGGGGTGTAACACTTGGCAAGATAATACCCAGTAAAGCAGTAAAAAGACCGCAACAACCAACAAGACCGCAAATATAAGCCAATATTGGGCAATGGCCCAGACATTGTCGCCTAAAGCCGCTGGAGCAAGGCTTAGCACATACCACCAATTGGCCGTGGGGAGATTAATAATGCCTAAATATTTTTGTTGTTCCTCATCCCAAATCACCTCTGTGCTTGAATGAGAGGATAAGTTCTCTGTGGAGATATGAAGGGCTTTACCTTGTAATTGCGTGGCTTCACGATCAAACACATGCCAGTGTATTTGTTCCGCATAAGGGCTATCTAAAATTTGTGTTTTTGCCGCAATCGCTAAAATAACCTGTAATTTATCCTCTTGATAAAGAGGTAAAAACCCCACGCTACTGCCATCGGCTCGACTTTGCCATTGGACTTGCTGCTTGGTTAATGAAGCTGGCCAATGTTTAAACACCAGTTCTTGACAGCTTCGCCCCGACCAACTGATGGCCCGTTGTGATTCTGGGAGAATAATATATAGGTGATTATCCGGCTGTTTTTGTGAACTAAAATAGTCCCTTAGACCTTGGCAAGTTTGTGCTAATGGGAATTGATTGTGTTGCCAAAATAACTGTAGTTTATACAGTTCTGAATTAAGCCCTTTAAATTCAGCTTCTTGATTGCGTGCATACCAAGACAGTTCTTGCTGCCAGTGTTGAATACTTTGTTCTCGAACCTGTGCGGCAATTTGTGTATATGCAAAACCTAATGCTGATAGCACGATGAGGATGAGCCAAAGACTTAAGCGTTTAAAGACTTGACCAATAAGGGAAGATTCGACAAATAAATAAGCATTGTCATTCATCTTATCGCCTCCTATAACACGGGGGTGTTGATGTTAAAGAATACATATGTGTTATGAAGTCATCGCGCTTTGTTGTAAATGATGCTTAGTCATCCGTGTACCACGCCAGTATAGTAAGAAAATAGTAAAACTTAATAAACCGATAAAAAACCATGTCCAATTAAGTGTTTGCTGGGGATGCTGGCTAAACGTCAACCATTGATAACATAAAGTGGCGCTGCCATAAGCGACCGTTGTTGACCACGCAACAACGAATAAAGCCCAACGTACCCCCGTTTCTCTGTACAAGGTTGCAATTGCCGCAATGCAGGGAGTATAGAGCAAAATAAATAACAAATAAGCAAAAGCCCCTGCTTGACCATCAAAACGGTTCACCATCGCCCCAAAAGTGCTGGTACTAACGGCTTGTTCATCGGCAAACGCTTGTTGATCTTGTATCTCCCCTACATCCAAACCTAGGGGATCGAGTGCTTGCTGACCTAATTGCTGTAAGTTTGCTGGAATACTCGCAAAGGCTGCTGCAACACCTTTCCACAAATCAAAAGGCTCTTCATCCACATGGATAGGTTGATCTAGTTGGCTATATACCGCATCCAATGTACCGACAACCACTTCTTTTGCCAATACACCGGTAAAAATCCCCACCGTTGCCGGCCAATTATCCTCTTCAATGCCCATCGGTGCAAAAACAGGGGTTAAACCCCGCCCAATCTCACTTAAAATAGATTTATCGGTATTATCATTATTAAAACTGCCATCGGTTCCCCAAGCATTTAAAAAACTGATAATTAAGACCATTGGTACAATAACCTTACCCGCACGAATAATAAATCCTTTGAGTCGTTCCCATGTATGCAAAAACACCCCTTTCACCGTAGGCAAATGATAAGGCGGCAGTTCCATGACAAAATAACCCGCTTCGCCTTTGAGTAAAGTATATTTCATTAACAAGCCAGTTAAAATCGCAATGATGATGCCGATAAGATAAAGCAAAAAGACCAAGTTTTGCCCATTGCTGGGGAAAAAAGCCGCTGCAAATAAAGCATAAACGGGTAAACGTGCGCCACAAGAAATAAAGGGAGTCATCAAGCTGGTTAAATAACGATCACGCTGGTTTTCTAAGGTACGGGATGCCATTAAGGCAGGCACATTACAACCAAACCCAACGATTAAAGGGACAAAAGATTTGCCCGGCAAACCAATAAAGCGCATAAAGCGATCCATCACAAAGGCGGCTCGCGCCATATAACCGGAGTCTTCCAAAAAGGATAAGAACAAATATAAAAAACCAATAATAGGAATAAAGGTCATGACCACCTGAACCCCGCCCCCAATACCTTTGGCAAATAAAACACTTAACCAATCTGGCACCCCCCATCCTGATAACATATAGCCTAAGCCATCGATCAATAAAGTTGCACTTAATAAATCAAAAAAATCAATAAAAGCACTGCCAATATTAATGGTAAACATAAACATCAAATACATGATGAATAAGAAAATAGGGATACCTAATAGGCGATTTAGCACAATACGATCAATGCGCTGAGATAACAGCAACTGTTGCTGCTTGGCTTTAACAACCGTTTGTTGCACCACATCCGTAATGAAGTTATAACGGCTATCAGCCACTAAAATATCAATTTCTTCACCTAACTGCTGCTCAAGGTGTTGGCGGTCTTGCTCGGCTTGTGCGATTAATTCAGGAGAAAATTGGTGAATAAAAAAATCATCCCCTTCTAATAATTTGAGGCTAAACCAACGACTATGGTTTAACTGCACATCGGATAATTGCTGTTTAATTTGTGGCTGTAAGCGTGTCAGAGCTTGCTGTAAGGCATGGGGATAAGTGATATTTGTTGAGGTCGTGTGCTTATCGATACTGGCTTGGTTAATGGCTTGCTTTAAGGTATCAATCCCTTGTACTTTTGCCGCAGCAATCGTCAAAATATCAATACCAAAGCGCTCAGACAAACCCGCTATATCAATTTTATCGCCATTTTCTTCAATGATATCCATCATATTGAATACCATCAATACAGGCACATCCATATCCAATAATTGGGTGCTTAAATATAAGTTGCGCTCTAAATTAGAGGCATCAACAATATTGATAATTAAATCAGCTTCATCAGATAAAATATAATTTTGAGCAATTTGTTCATCCAAAGAGGTGGTATTCGGGGTGACATCTAAAGAATAAATACCGGGGAGATCGACCACTTCAACTTGGCAATTTTGATAAGTGTATTCCCCTGTTTTTCTATCAACCGTGACCCCAGGCCAGTTTCCTACGTGCTGTTTAGATCCGGTTAAGGCATTAAATAGGGTGGTTTTCCCACAATTAGGATTGCCCACCATCCCGATACAAAATTGTTTCATAAACCAAATTTCTCAACCAATAAAGCCCGTGCTTCATTTTTGCGCAAACTTAAAGAAAAACCACGGACAAAAATTTCAATAGGATCACCTAAAGGGGCATAGCGGGTAATGCTAAAAGCCGTGCCAGGGGTTAATCCCATAGCTAGTAATCTTTGGCGATAGGATTTTTCGCCTTTTGATAAAGCAATAATCCGACCTTGTTCACCTACCCGTAAATCAGTTAAGTACATGTCATATCTCGTGGTTTATTTTGAATGGATTATAGCACAAACGATAATGATTATCATTTAGAGTTGAAAGTTTTTGGTGTCTTTGCCTTGGAATGCTGGAAAAAAACAAGCTTGAGCATCAAAATCCCCGTACCCTTTCAAACTCAGGTTGAGATTTTAGGCAGCTTATCAGTAGGAATAATGACTATGGGCATTTATACCGAGGTTGATGAAGCCTCAAAAGTGCAATTAAAACAATGGTGGTTGGGGTGGCAAAAACCACCCGAAAGCATAGAAGCACTAGAATATGAGCTGTTTTTTGATGAAATTGCTTACCGTTTAAGCCAATGTTTTAGCGATGGTAAACAATTTTTACGGCAGTATGTCTATGCGGATTCCATGCGCCAACGTCGTGCGGCTTTACGTTTTTTTGTCGATGTCGAGGACATCAATGTTGAAACTAAAGCTATTTTTCTTGATGCGTTTGCTGAAGAGAGTTTTGCGCTAAAAAACGATATGTTATGGCACTGTATTCAATTGAGATATTTTATTCTTAATCGTGATGAAGTTGAGGCGTTTACCCATCATGATAACCAGCGTTTTGCAGCGGCAGCAGAAATGTATTTATGCTATGCCGAAGAGAATAAACGTATTGGGCGACTGATGAATTGTTTACACAGTGCCAATCCAAGAAAACGAGAATATGCTTGTGATGTTATTGGTGATGAATCCATTGAAGCATTGATGGGTCAACTGCCTGCCTTATTTAATGATCCAGATAAGAATGTGCGATCAGCGGCTAAAATTAATTTTTATGAAGGGGATGAGCCGTAGCAGTGCTAAGGCGATTAGTGCATTGTTATTATATTTATACAACCACTTAATTTAAGGATTAATAGTTCAATGACTATATGGATATTTCCTTTAATTACATCATTAATAATACAGTCAATTGATATATATACAGTGTCTAAAAAACAAACCAGAGAATAAAATCACCATGTTTAGCCACAATTTATTCAAAAATTTACCACAAGACCTACGCACCGAAGTGCTTGAAACGTTATTTGCCCAAGGGGATATAAAAATCGAGCGCATCATCTCCAAAGGTCACGATACTGATTGGATGACTCAAGCACCGGATAAAATGGACAACACCCGCGCAAAAGAGCATTTGGCTGGCAATACATTTTCCAGCTCAAACCGTTTAATGGAGGCGGGGTTTTAGTCCCGCTCAGGCGCGGCTAATGCTGTAGAAACCAGATACTCAGTTAAATAATACTTGCTCATGATGGATATCTCGTCTATTAGATGACTTGCTCCGCACTCCGATTATGGCACATTGCGATGCTGGCGCGGGGCGGGGTATCCATATCAGCATCCATGTGAATAACCAACTAAATTAGTCTTATATTTACTTGGGTGTTCGGTTTGGTTTCTGTAGTGCGAATAAAAACCGTGTCATCTCACGCTATCTTAGACTAGTTATTTACGTTTAATATAAGGATAATACAGATAATGCCATCAAAGCCTATCAACCGACTCCCATCAGCGGATTGGCGCACAGATAATCTACATGATTTATGGTCAAATACTGAAAAAGGCGAATTTATTAAAGCTGAAGGTTCATTGCATACGTTTTTTCAATACTGCTGTCTACTTAAACGAGTAAGAGAAAAATTTGAGAATGACGATGCAACTATTAAGTTTGACTCAAATTGCTTTTTTTTACGTGGTGGTTATTTTGCTTTTAGCTACTTAAATAAAACAAGTTCGATGGCTTTGCAAGGAACAATTTTTGGTGGAATGAATCATGGTCGCCACCCAGCATATGAACTTCCACGTTATGTAGCCGAATTACAAAATAAAGCAATAGCAAAAGGAAAACAGGTTGTTAATGTATTGATGATTGATGAAGTAAAATCTGGCTCAGGAATGGGGAGGATTATGAAGATCATTAAGGATGCCATGAATAAACAATTACAGAATAATACAATATTCTGTGATGTTAATATTGCATTTTATGCAATCCGTCCAGAAGATCAAAACAAGATGAGTGAGCATTTAGTTAATACAGTTAAAAAATGGGAGGGCACACATAAAACTCTTAGTGGATGCCTCAATATAAATGTTACACATTTTATAGGACCTTTACTTGGTTATGATAATGATTTACTTTGTGGAATCCGAAAAACAAGTAAAAGAGGAGATGAGAAAGAAGCCTATGAACTTGTCAAACTAAGTGATGGTATAGTGACAATGGAATGTGACTCGACAGGCTATCCAATAATCCAGGCTGCTATTGGACAAAATTGCCTTGTTGAATTTCTATCTTGTTGTGCTGATGAATGGACGCAAAAACAACCGAGAGCATTGTTAAAGAATTTAGCACAGAATATAAATGCACATGGATGTGATACTTGTCGTAAGCTCTATAAAGAAGCTCAAGGATTATCTTAAAATATTACTTATTTCCCACATCGAAGCCTAAAAATTTAGAGTTATTAACTAGATAGAGCCGTAGCAGTGCGACGGCTCTATGCTTAGTTGTATGCCTATTTCCCAATACAAAAACTAGAAAATATCTGCCCTAATAAATCATCAGCACTCACAGTCCCGGTGATTTCCCCCAGCACTTGCTGCGCTAAACGTAACTCCTCGGCGCAAAGCTCGCCTTGATATGCCTCGGCTTGTAACTGTGCATTTTCTAAATGCTCAAGGCTTTGTGTCAGCGCTTGCAAATGCCGTTCGCGCGCCATAAAACTGCCTTCGCTTTGTTGCTGATAACCCATTTGTTGCTTGAGCCAATCGGCCAATAAATCGATACCTAAGCCTTGTTTAATCGACAAACGTAGGTGTTTTTTCTCGGCATCAAAACCCACGGGCTGCCCGCTTAAATCGCATTTATTGCGCAGAATTAACACCGGACAGTGGGCGGGTAAGTCCGCAGGTGGCTTGGGGTCTTCGCTATCGCGGTCGTCACACAATAGCAAAACACTGTCGGCTTCTTGGACAGCGGATAAAGCCCGGCGAATGCCTTCTTGTTCGACGGGGTCGTCGGTATCGCGCAGCCCAGCGGTATCGGTGATGTGAATCGGTAAGCCGTCAATTTGGATGCTGTCGCGGATAATGTCGCGGGTTGTGCCTGCAATCGGGGTGACAATCGCGGTTTCACGCCCTGAGAGACGGTTGAGCAAACTCGATTTACCTGTGTTTGGCGCGCCAATTAGCACCAAGTGCATTCCTTCGCGCAATAAGTGCCCTTGCTCGGCCTTGGCTTGAATTTGTCCGTGCAGGTCTAACAATTGTCCTAATTGTTTTAATACTTGCCCGTCGGCAAGCAAGTCGATTTCCTCATCAGGAAAATCAATTCCGGCTTCGATATAGCAGCGTAAATGGGTGAGTTTTTCGACTAAGTCGCTAATGGCTTGGGAAAAATCGCCTTGTAAGGAGCGCAGGGCTGAACGGGCGGCTTGTTCGGTGCTGCTGTCGATTAAGTCAGCAATTGCTTCGGCTTGGACTAAATCAATTTTATCGTTTAAAAATGCGCGTTCGGAAAATTCACCGGGGCGGGCGGCACGGACATCGCAGGCAAGCACGGCTTGTAGTAATAATTGCATCACCACCGTGCCGCCGTGTCCTTGCAGTTCTAAGACATCTTCGCCCGTAAACGAGGCAGGGGCGGGGAAATAAAGGGCAATGCCTTGGTCGAGAATTGTGCCATCGGCGGCTTTGAAGTCGGTATAAAAAGCGCGACGGGGCGCGGGGATTGTGCCTAGGATTTGTTCTGCAACAAGGCGGGCGCGCTCGCCTGAGACCCGCACCACACCAATGCCGCCACGTCCGCTAGGGGTTGCTAGCGCGGCGATGCTGTCCTTGTCTGTTAGCATGGGCTGCTCATCCTTGTTTGTGCAATAAGCTGTAGAAAAAACCATCAAGCTCTAAACTCTCACCCGGTAAAATTTGCCGCCCAAAATCGGTATCTATGCCCCAATTGACATCTAAGGATACTAATTCGGCATCGGCTTGCTTGGCTAAAAACTGCTGGATTTGTTGTTGGTTTTCGGCGGCAAAAATCGAGCAAGTGCTATAGAGCAAGCGCCCGCCAGGTTTAAGCATTTGCCAGAGGTTTTCGAGGATTTGCCCTTGTTGCTCGGCAAACTGGGCAATGTCGTTAATCCGGCGGCGGTATTTGATGTCAGGATGACGGCGTACCACACCGCTAGCCGAGCAAGGCACGTCAGCTAAGATGGCATCAAACGGTTTACCATCCCACCATGTATCGGTGCTGGCATCGCCAACTTGGGTTTGGCACTCACATTGTAAACGCTGGCAGTTTTCCTCGACTTGGGCAAGACGCTGCTCACTAATATCGAGGGCTAACAAGTCTATCTTTGCTTGGGCAAGTAAATGCGCGGTTTTCCCTCCCGGCGCAGCGCAGGCATCCAGCACCCGTTCGCCTACTTGCGGTTTGAGTAATTGGGCAGCAAATTGGGTCGAGCTGTCTTGTACCGCGACTGCGCCTTGAGCAAAATCGGGTAAACGCAGCACGTCCACCGGTTTGTCTAGGACAATGCCATCGGGGCTGTAGGCGCTTGCCTTGGCAGCAATTTCGGCTTGCTCGAGTGCGGCTAAGTAGCTGTCGCGGTCGGTTTGCAGGGCATTGACCCGCAGGCTTAAAGGCGGATGTTCATTATTGCCATCGAGCAGTTGTTGCCAATGTTCTGCCCAGTCTTTTTGAGTTTGTTTTAGCCACCACGGCGGGTGGGCAAAACGCGCCGAGTCTTGTTTTTCTGCCTCGGCAAGCAGGCTGTCTTTTTGGCGGACAAAATTACGCAAAATCGCATTAATCAGCCCCGTCGCCCAAGCTTTTTTGCGTAAGCGCGCCACTTCAACTGTGGTTGCTGTTGCTGCGTGTGCAGGAATGCGGGTTTCTAAATGTTGATAGACCCCAAGGCACAGCAAATAGTACATGTCTTGATCTTTGGCTTTTAAGGGTTTTTTCAGCAAGGGTTTTAAGAGAGCTTTGAGAAAAGGTAAGCGCCGCAATACGCCATAACTCAGGGCTTGTAATAAGCGTTGTTCGCGCACATCTTCAAGTTTGGGCAAGTACATCGCTAAGGCTTTATCCAAAGATTGCCCTTGTTCTAAGACGGCAAGCAAGACCTCCAGCGTCAAATGGCGAGTCATATGAGACATAGTGATTGTTCCAATGGGGCGGACATGATAGCCTTAGCCTGCCCGTTTAAAAGTGATGAATAACGGCTTTGATACCACAGGGCGAGCCGATAACCTTTGATGTGAGCTTATGCGCAATAATATTCAATTTGATCAACATGGACAGCTGCGACATTTCCTTCAGATTGAGGGGTTACCGCGCCCTTTATTAAAACAAATTCTCAAAACCGCCTCGTCTTTTATTAAAGCCAAAAAGAAAACCATCCGTAAAGTGCCGCTGTTGCGTGGCAAAACTGTATTAAACCTGTTTTTTGAACCCAGCACCCGTACCCGTACCACCTTTGAGTTAGCGGCAAAAAAACTCTCGGCTGACGTGATCAATTTTAATATCAACGCATCCTCGACCAGCAAGGGCGAATCGCTCACCGATATGCTGCAAAACTTAGAGGCGATGTTTTGCGATATGTTTGTGGTACGTCATGCCGACAGCGGTGCGGCGTATTTTATGGCCGAACACGTCTCACCGCATGTGCATATCGTTAATGCGGGCGATGGTTGTCACGAACACCCCACCCAAGCGATGTTAGATGTTTTGACCATCCAACAGCAAAAGGGCGATTTTACCCCATTACGGGTGGCAATTGTTGGCGATATTTTACACTCACGGGTGGCGCGCTCTTTATGCCATGCTTTAAGTACCTTAGGCGTGAGTGAAATCCGCGCCGTTGCCCCACAAACCTTGATGCCGATGGGGATGGAAGCTTTGGGTGCTGTGCCTTATACCGATTTACGCCAAGGTATTAAAGATGTTGATGTGGTGGTGATGTTACGCTTACAACGCGAGCGCATGAGCAGCGCTTTATTGCCTAGCGAACGCGAATATTTTAACCAATATGGATTAACCGAATCGATGTTGGAGCTAACCCATCCCGATGCTATTGTGATGCACCCGGGCCCAATTAATCGCGGCGTTGAAATCGAATCCAGTATTGTTGATGGGCCGCGCTCGGTGATTTTGCGCCAAGTCAGCAACGGTATTGCTGTGCGCATGGCAGTGATGGCAATGGTCATGGGAGGCGGTGAGCATGATTGAAAACATTGAATCGGCTTTTATTCACGCCGCAACCGATGAAAGCTTTAAGGCCTTGGTGCTAGATAATTCTGAAAAAGGCCCGGTGTTGGTGAATTTTTGGTCAAAAAAGGCTGGACCTTGTTTGCGCCAATATCCGCTGTTGGATCAGTTAGTACACAATTATCAGGGCAAATTTTTGCTGATTAATGTCGATACCGAAACCGAAGTCATTTGCACCAAGGAATATGGCATCAGCAGCGTGCCGACTTTAAAATTATTCCGACGTGGACAAGTTCAGGCGAGTTTGCACGGTTTTCAAGACGAAGCGGCACTAAAACAACTGATTGAAGCCCATATTAGTCGGGTTTCTGACCAAACGCTGGCAGAAGCCTTAGCCTTATATAGTCAAAACCAGCAAGAAGCGGCTTATGGCAAAATTGCCGAGGCCATTATTGATGACCCAGATAACCCGCGTTTACCCTTGGCGCTGGCGAAACTCTTAATGCACGAGCAGCGTATTGAGGAAGCCGACAAGCTCCTAAACGCCCTGCCCTCGCCAGTTAATCAAGATCCTGAAATTCTACAAATGCAAGCGCGTTTATACTTTTTCAAACTCGTACAGGCGATTGAATTAGATGAAGCAGGTTTAATTACGCGGGCGCAAACCGAGCCTGACTTATTGATAGCCAAACAAGAATTAGTCGCCCACTATGTCATGACCGACCAGCTCGAAGCGGCGTTTGCCCTCTTGTTAGACAAAACCCCCACCGATGCCGAAAAAGCTTTGTTACAGCAGCTATTTCGTTTGCTTGGCGACAATCCTTTAGTGGCAACATATCGCAACCAATTACAAACCTTATTAAATTAAATCATGCACTCAGTCATTGCCGCGAGTATCAGCGAACACCTTAGCACTATCGAAGCCTTAGCCGCGCTTAGCCCTGAGATAGAACAACTCGCCCAGCGTTTAATTAACACTTATCAGCAAGGTGGCAAACTATTGATTTGTGGCAATGGCGGTTCAGCGGCTGATGCCCAACATATTGCCGCTGAGTTGGTTGGGCGCTTTTTAAAACAGCGCCGCGCTCTGCCTGCGATTGCCCTGAATGTGAATGATGCCAGTCTTACCGCGATTGCCAATGATTATGGCTATGCCAAATTGTTTGCGCGCCAAGTTGAGGCCTATGGACAAGCGGGCGATATGCTTATCGGGATTTCTACCAGCGGCAATAGCGAAAACGTCTTGACCGCGATAACACTGGCTCAGCAGCAAGGTTTATATACGGTTGGCTTGACAGGGGCTAAGGGCGGTCAACTCAAACAGATGGCGGAGCAATGTTTGTGTGTGCCCTCGGACAATACCCCACGGATTCAAGAAATGCATATTTTAGTTGGGCATATTCTCTGTCAATTAGTTGAAGATGCTTGGGACTGAACATGACCGCAACACTCAAAGCCATAGGACATATCAAAACCCCTTATAAAACCATTGCCGAATGCCCGAGAAATATTCGACAAAACCAGCAACTTTGCCAACTGGTATTGAAGAAAAAATTTAAACAAGGCTTATTGGGGCTGAAAAAAAACCAAAAAATATTAATTATGTATTGGTTTGAGCAAGTCGATAGAAAAAAATATCAACAACCTTCGCGCAAAACCAGAGAGCTTTCAGGCACTTTCGCTTTAAGAAGTCCGCATCGACCGAATCCTATTGGCGCGGCGATTATAAAAATTGAGAAAATTCGCGGGCGACGTATTTTTGTCCGTGGGCTGGATTGTTTGCACAAAACCCCACTATTAGATATAAAACCTGCCATACTCGATGAAAATAGATAGCTTTGCAGCCGATATAGCCCACTTTTAGAGCTGCTCAGGTGCGTCTTATCAGTTAAAATAACCGTGTCCAAGCCGTTGAGACAATTCAAGGTGTGCAATTATCTGTACATCTACGCCTTATTTATGCCTACTAGAGTGCTAACCCTGTTTTGCAAACCTCATTGACATCCGCACAAACCATTGCCCTAGCCTATCAGCAGCAGAGTTTACATCGCGTTTCCCGTAGTTTTGCGCTGACGATTCCGCAACTCCCCCAAGCTTTACAAATCAGCGTCGGCAATGCCTATTTATTGTGCCGAATTGCTGACACCATCGAAGATGACATTGCCCTTAGCCCCGAAGCCAAAACTGATTTTAATCAACAGTTTTTAGCTGTTTTGAACCAGCAACAAGCGATTAAAGCGTTTACAGCAGCCATAGTACCTGCGCTTGCGGATGAAACCTCTGAGGCGGAATTAGATTTATTAGCAGAAACGGAAAAAGTCTTATGTATTACCAACAGCCTTAGCGCTGTGCAGCAACAAGCCCTGATTCGTTGTGTGCAGATTATGTCCGAGGGCATGGCAGAATTTCAGCGCCAACAAGAGCTGCGCGGTTTTCAAGGCTTAGCAACAAGCGAGGACTTAGGGCAATATTGCTATTATGTCGCTGGCGTGGTCGGCGAGATGCTATGCGAGTTATTTTGCGACCACAGTGCTGAGATTCAGGCGCAAAAGGCGGGTTTAAGCGCTAGAGCGGTGGCGTTTGGACAAGGGCTGCAAATGACCAATATTCTCAAAGACATTTGGGATGATAGAGAACGGGGCATTTGCTGGCTGCCTGCCGATGTTTTTTCACAAGCGGGTTTTGATTTAGAGACATTAGGGACAGCAACTTGCAAGGCAGGCGAAGCCCATCCGGCTTTTCGTCGGGGAATTTTGAGTTTAGTTAGCTTAACGGTTGCCCAATTAGATCAAGCGCTGGCGTATAGTTTGTTAATCCCTCGAAAAGAGCGGGGCATTCGGCGTTTTTGTTTATGGGCGATTGCAATGGCGGTATTAACCTTGCGTAATATTGCCAAACAAAAGGGGTTTTATCGCCCCGAACAGGTAAAAATATCGCGCCATCAAGTGCGTTTGGTCGTACTGCTAAGCTATTTTTGGATTGGCAATGATAAACGTATCGAACAGTTATACCAGCATTGGACAGCACCTTTGCGTAAGATAAGTATAGACGCAACGACATCCACGTCGTTACCTTAAAACCGTCAACAAAAGGCTTGGGATCATTGTTTCCTATCAAACCCAATGAACGCTTAGCAGTCGGCTATTTTTTTAGCGTCATGCTGCTGTTTTCGTTTGGAGCCAGTATTTCACGCAGTGTCGGCATGACTTTGCTGATTGAGCACTTAGGCGGGCATGTGTTGCCGCATGTGTTTATGATCATCGACACCTTGGCGATGTTTGCTTTTTTTGCCTATGCCCATTACAGCAAACGCCTCCCCGAGCTGCAATTGCTAACCTTTTTATTCAGTATTTCCAGCGTGTTTATTGTCATTACTTGGCATTTATTTGATTTGGATTTGAAATGGGTTTATGGGCTGTTTTTCGTCGGTTTTTTCTTAAGTTATATTCTCATTACCATTCACCTTGCCACAGTGGTGGCCGCCTATTTTACTAGCGTACAGCTCAAACGCGTCACCAGCTTGATCAACACAGGATTACCTATTGGTGGCGCTTTAGGCGGCGCGAGCCTATTGGGTTTATTGCAACTGATTCCCGATCCTGGTTGGCTGCTATCACTAACCGCCTTAGCCTATGTGCTCGCGCTGATTTTACTAAAAAAAATCAATCATCACCTCACCCCCGTGCGCAGCGCTCACAACCGTTTTAGCCAAGGGCGCAGTGCGATGCAAGAATTAAAAAGCGCCTCTAGCTATATCTTACATTCGCGCTTGATGAGCTACATGACCCTCGGCATGATTTTATTTGTGATTGCCAGTAAATTCATGGAATATCAATATCAGGCGATTATTTATCCGGCGGAATATCCCGATGCCACCGACCGCGCCAGTTTTTTTGCTGTTTATGAGTTATTTGGCAATTTAGCCTGGCTGCTGATTCAAATCGTGGTTACTTCGCGTTTATTACCTATATTAGGTGTGGGAGCGAGTAATTTAATTCACCCGATTTTGATGACCATCGCCGCCTTAGGTTTGTTGTTCCGTTTTGGTTTTACCGCTGGGGTGATTACTCATTTTGTGAACCAAGAAATGCGCGGCGCGCTGCGCACCCCGGCGAATAATTTATTATTCAATGCCATTCCACCGAATATGTGGGGAGCGAGCAAAGCTTTTCTCAATGGCATTGCCTTCCCTGTTGCCACCATTATCGCCAGTGTCAGCCTGATTTTTATGCGTGATAATTTATCTCACGCGCAATTAGAACTGTATTTGGCGCTGGCAACCTTGATACTCTCAGCTTTGAGTATTTTAGTTGCGCTACCGCAGTGGCTTGCCTATAACCAAGGCGTGTTTGGTTTATTACATCAGCGCTTGTTTGCTGGTAAAAACCAAGTGGCGAAAGAAAAAGCCCTGCTGAGCATGGTAGAAACCAAACTCGAAAGTAAAAAGCCCAAAGAAGTGGTTGCCGCCTTAGAAATGATTCGTCTACTTAAAGCCAGTGACTTTATTAAACCGATGGGACGCTTATTACAGCGCAATAATCATGCGGACAATTTAGCGGTGAAGCGCTATTGTATTCGCACTTTGACAGGTTTACCTGATTCAGAGGAAATCAAACAACAAATTGCACTGGCGCTTGAATATGAACGCCACCCGCAAATTCTATCGCAATTGATTAAAGCCTTGGATAAAGCCCCTTATCCAAATAAAAATACCATGATAGAAATCGAGCATTTCTTACAGCACCCCAGCCCTGAGGTATTTATTGCTAGTTGTCTATTTTTGCACCATCACCCTCATTACTGGTACAAATCAGAATTAGAAAAACGTTTACTGATGCGCATTCACCATCCTAGTTTACCTGGCTTGGCACAATACCTAACTGCATTGGGCGCGTTAAAACAAAATATCTATCACAATGTTTTAGAACGGTTTTTACAAGACACGCGGGACAATATTCGCCTTGCTGCTTTTAAGGCGCACATCCAATTGTCACAAGGACAGCTAGAGAATTACAAACCCAGTTTTATTCTTGCGCTGCAAAGCCCCAATAAAGACATGCAGCTTGCAGCATTGAGCGCCTTAAAACAATGCAGCCCTGTGGATGATTGGAAACCGCTGATTCAATTGCTAGGGCGCAGTGATCGGGCTTTGGTTGAGGAAAGCAAGGAATTATTACAACAACATATTGTCGGGGCTAAACCCAGCTTGCTTAAAATTTTATTTGATGAACATATCAGCGTTGAGCAAAGTTTCGAGATCCTCAGCTTGATTTATCCCTTGTTTGAGCCAGAACAGCAGCAATTATTTTTGAAAAAATCACGACAAATGCTACGGCATTATATTTATATTGAAGGGCTATCCTTATTGTATGAACAATACGAGCCTAAACACACTACCCGTAGTTTAATTTTGAAAATTTTGCACGAAATTGCCCATGAGCATTTGCAGCGCGCCTTGGTTGCTGTGACTTACTTAAGCCGTGAAAACCGTGAATTTTTCCAACGTTTAAGTCGTGGTTTACAATCTGAGAGCAGGGCAAACCAAGGCAATGCCTTAGAAGTATTATCCAATCTAAATGAAAAAGAACTCAGCCCCGATGTGATTTATTATTTTGATAATTTACCTCAAGATATGCGGCGCTTAGAGCAAGTTTACATTCATCTTTTTGGGCATAAATTACCTTTGAGTGCGGATAATTATCGTGATCATTTATTTGATATTCGCCATGATTTGCTCCGCGCCAGCTTGTATTATGCCGATAATCAAAAATATGCCAGTTTGGTTGATGAAAATGAGCAAATCAAAACCTTGCTCGCCTAAGCTCATAAGCTGCATTGTATAGTGTGTAGGGGGCGGATAAGTGTACATCATCCACCAGTCGAAGCCCCTAAACTTAAGTGATATTATCCAGTTTTTTGGTTAAATTTTTCTTGACTTGAAAGACGATAACTACGGATTAACAATGGTGTGATTTTACTTTAATAATTTTACTATTTTCTTTTAGAACAACATTAGAATTAACAATGTTAGAACTAAAATGGATACGTAAAAAACCAACGCAACTATATTCCCCTGTTTTTAAGCTAAGCATATAATGTCCCTTCATATATGTCAGATCAGATAAATCCCAATTATTCTGTTTATTTTTTTTGTACCATTGCATAAACTCACCATGTGTTTTCATATCATAAACTTGATACCAACTAAACGGTTTCCATAAAAAATATTTGTACAGGAGTGCAAAACATAAATATAAAAATAAAATTAATATGTATTTCAATATTTTTATTATCATATTTGTCTCGTAAACTGGTTTGATAATTCGTAACTCATAAAATGTATAAGTATAGCGCCATATACTATCAACGAATCCCTCATATTCAGCACACCCTCGATACTTTCTGGCTTCGATTAGCGTATAGCGGTACAACCTTATGCAGCCTCATGATTGAAAATTACACACAGCATTATATCCGTTATAATAGCGCCCCTTTTTGATAAGGAAAATGATTATGCCAAGAGCAAAAGCACGTCATATTTTAGTCAGCAGTGAAGCTGATTGTTTGGATTTGATTGAGCAAATCAAAAATGGAGCGGACTTTGCCGCGTTAGCCCAGCAGCATTCACAATGCCCTTCAGGTCGCCAAGGCGGTGATTTGGGCGAGTTTGGACTCGGTGAAATGGTGCGCGAATTTGATCAAGTGGTGTTTAATGAAGCCGTGGGCGAGCCACACGGCCCTGTGAAAACCCAGTTTGGTTATCATATTGTTGAAATTACCGAGCGCGGTTAATAACTGATGTGACGCACTAAGTTGGTTTTTATCACAATAGTGTGATTTTCCACCTGCCTAGTGAAGTTTAGCCGTGCAGCAATGGCGGTTTTTTCTGCCCTTAAGGCAGAAAAAGAAGCCTTTGCGTAACATCAGTTAATAATTAAAACCAAGTAGGGATAAAATATTTTATCCCTGCTGATTAATAGACCGAGTTTTGCGAAAAGATTGGCAAATAAAACTAAAGTCGTTATGATGCCTCGCTTACTCAATGCTTCCTAATTTCATTTCATGACAGAGCTTTCTTTTACCAAAATGCATGGGCTGGGCAATGATTTTATTGTCTTTGATGGCATCAATCAGCGCTTGCCAGCATTTAGCCCCGCCCAATTACAAGCCATGGCCAACAGGCATACGGGCATCGGTTGCGACCAAATTTTGCTGGTTGAAGCGGCTAAACGCCCCGAAGCAGATTTTACTTATCGTATTTTTAACGCCGATGGCTCCGAGGTACAACAATGCGGCAATGGCGCGCGCTGTTTTGCCCGTTTTGTTGCTGATAAAGGCTTGAGCCAGAAAACCACCTTGGTAGTCGAAACCCTCTCAGGGATTATTTACCCACGCCTAGAAGCGGATGGCATGGTCAGCGTTGATATGGGCGAGCCACAGTTTCAGCCCCAAAGCCTGCCTTTTATTGCTGATAGCGAGCAATTAACTTATGCTTTAGATATAGATGGCGAAGAAGTCCATATAAGCATCGCTTCGATGGGCAATCCCCATGCGGTGATACAAGTAGTAGATATTGAAACAGCGCCTGTGAGCCATTGGGGCAGGGTGCTGGAATCACATCCACGTTTTCCTGAGCGCTGCAATATTGGTTTTATGCAGGTCTTAGATACACAACATATTCGCCTACGAGTCTATGAGCGCGGCAGTGCTGAAACCCAAGCCTGCGGCACTGGGGCTTGTGCTGCGGCTGTTTGTGCCATGCGCCTTGGCTTAGTCGATACCCAAGCGGGCGTAACGGTGAGTTTGGCGGGTGGCGACTTGGATATTCATTGGCAAGGTATAGGACAGGCTGTGACCATGACAGGCCCTGCCGTTTCTGTTTTTGAAGGAGTGCTGACTTTATGAGTCCTAAGGCATTAGGTTCGGTAAATGCTGAGCAAGTGGCGGCTTATTTACAACAAAATCCACAATTTTTTCGTGGGCGCGAAGATTTATTGCCGCATTTAGAGATTCCGCACACTGAGGGCGAAAGTATTTCCTTGGTTGAGCGCCAAGTGGCAAAACTACGCCAAGAAAAAGTACATGCACAACAAAAACTCAAGGTATTGATTGAAGCCGCCCAGCGCAATGAAAACCTCAATGTGCAAATTCAAACCTTTTTGCTCGCCTTGCTCTCTGCTGAAAGCCTTCCCGCGTTTTTTGATACCCTTTATGACAAGCTCGAAGAAGAGTTTGATACCGACGCGGTGGTATTGCGCTTGTTTGACCTCCCCGAGGCCAGCCGGATTCAGCGCCCTGAATATGTCGAATACGACGCGCAAGTGTTTAGTTTATTTGAAATGGTGTTAAAAAAATCCCATCCGGTCTGTGGGCGTTTATCTGCCAACCAACACCAATATTTGATGCCCGAACACGATATTGGCTCGGCGGTATTGATTCCTTTAGGTCGTCCTAGTCCTTATGGCTTGCTCGCTCTCGGCAGCGTCGATGATTACCGTTTTGACAGCAAAATGAGCACCGATTTATTGACCTATATGGGCGATATGATCAGCCAATTATTACAGCGTTGGCACCAACATAGTTAAAATCATGAACTACGTTTTGATTACCGCAGCTTATAACGAGGTGGATTATATAGAAAACACCTTAAAATCGGTGATCACGCAAACTCAGCGTCCGCAGTTATGGTTGATTATCAGCGATGGCTCGGATGATGGTACCGACGAACTGGTGCAAAGCTATGCCGCGCAGCATGACTTTATCGAGCTGATACGCAAAGAACGTAATGCCAAAGGGCATGATTATTCTGCCAAGGTCAAAGCCATTGAGTTTGCCCTCCAGCAACTTGCCTCCCGCCAATTGGACTATGACTATTTGGGAATTTTAGATGCGGATATTCGTTTCCAGCCCGATTATTACCAAACCATGCAACAACAGTTTCTTGCTGATGAACAACTCGGCATTGCTGGCGGCTTGCTGTATGAATACGATGCCAAAGGCGCATGGGGCGCGCAAGTGCTCAGCCCTGATTGGAGCGTTAGCGGGCCGGTGCAATTATTTCGTCGCCGTTGTTTTGAAACCATTGGCGGCTATTTACCGCTGAAAAATGGCGAAGATGCGATGGCGGAGGTGATGGCGCGTATGCACGGTTTTCGGGTGCAAACCTTTGTCGATGTCCCGGTCGAACACCTGCGCCCCACCTACAGCCAAAAAGGCAATGCCCTCTCGAGTCGTTATTGGGAAGGGCGGATGGATTATATCAATGGCAATCACCCCTTGTTTGAACTCGCCCGCTGTGCCTTTCGTTTACGGGAGTTTCCGTGGCTGCTCAGCAGTATCTGGCTGTTTGCTGGCTATTGTTCTGCATGGTTGAGCAAGGTCAATATTGCCATACCAGCCCCTGTTTGCGCCTATTTGCAACAAGAGCAAAAACAACGTTTGAAAAACTTTTTCAAAGGTTCTCCCAGCTAAAGCGGTGAATATGATGAATAGCCAAGCCGATGTGTTTTATCCCGAGGTAAAAAATCTCTGTTTAGATCGAATCCGTCAATCCTTTAATCCTCAGCGACACTTATTTGATTTGCTCTTGGCTGAGGACGAACAATGGCAAGCCACCACTGACACCGAAGATGCCAGCAGCACGGTGATGGTATTGCTAGCTTTACATCGGGCGGACATCAGCCTTGAGAGTTTAGGGCTAGATGAAGAACAAATTTTTAGCGCCTTACACGCCTTATTTGTCGATAAAAGCTATTTACAAAATTTAGGCTTATTATTTTGGCTTAATGCCGTTTATCAGCGCCAAAACCTTAACCAGACTTTAGTCGAGTTACAACTCGATAGCGCCGCCGTTGTGCGTTTGTGTCGTGAAATCAAAACCTCGGAAGTTGCTTGGTTGCTGAGCGGTTTAGCGCATTTATTCCAACACCAGCAAGACACTGAGTTGAAATCATTAGCCGCTGATTTGTTGGCGATCTTATTAAACCGCTTTGATAAAGACAGCCATTTGTTTTATCACACTGCCGACGATGCGCCACTCAAATTCCGCATGCGCCGCCGCGTGGGGACATTTGCCGACCAAATCTATGCCATTCAAGCCTTATCTTTCGCTAAATTAGTCGGCTTAAATCTCGAAGGGGTGAATATTGCCCAACAATGCGCCGATAAAATCATTGTTCTCCAAGGTGATTTGGGACAATGGTGGTGGCATTATGATGCTGCCACAGGCAAGGTAGCGCAGCCCTATCCGGTCTATGCAGTTCATCAGCACGGCATGGCTCCGATGAGTCTGATGGCTTTAATGCGTGCCAGCGGTCTTAATTATGAATCAGCGCTGCAACACGGGCGTGACTGGCTCAAAAACAATGAACTCAACGTCGATATTTGGGATGAATCAGCAGCAACCTTTTGGCGCGATATAGAATATGACCAAAGCCGTTTGGGGGACTTGCGCCGCAAAGCGGCCTCAGTCTCGGGTTTATCGACCTTAAACCAAAACTTGAATGTGAAACTCAAAGTCAATCGCGTCACTTGGCCGTATGAATGGGGCTGGTGTCTATATGCTGGCGCGATTGCCAGCCAAGCACACGTTGATGGGCATGTGGTCTAATGGACGTTTATCTCGTCGGTGGCGCGGTTCGCGATCAGTTACTCGGTGAACCTGTGCATGAACGCGATTGGGTCGTCGTTGGTAGTTCGGTCCAAGAAATGCTCGATTTGGGTTATCAACAAGTCGGCAAAGACTTTCCGGTATTTTTACACCCAGAAAGCCACGAAGAATATGCCCTCGCCCGTACCGAACGCAAAATTGGCGCAGGCTATCATGGCTTTAGTTTTAGAGCTGAGGCGGTGAGTTTAGAGCAAGATCTAGCTCGGCGTGATTTAACCATCAATGCCATTGCCGAAACGGATACGGGCGAGATTATCGACCCTTATGGCGGACAAGATGACATAGCCCAAGGCTTATTGCGCCACGTCTCCCCCGCCTTTGCTGAAGATCCGGTGCGGATTTTACGCCTTGCCCGCTTTGCCGCCCGCTTTGCCCATTTTGGCTTTCACGTCGCCCACAGCACCCATGCTTTGATGAAAAAAATGGTCAACAATGGCGAGGTCGATGCCCTTGTCCCCGAGCGGGTTTGGCAGGAATTGCATAAAACTTTACACGGACGCAATCCAGCGCGCTTTTTTGATGTCTTACATGCCTGCGGCGCTTTAGCCGTGGTGTTACCACCATTGCTGCACTATGCTGATGGCAACAGCGGTCATGGCAAGCAAAAGCCAGAGTGGGGCGCGCTTGAGCGCACAGCCAAACAACTCGATAAACCTTTGTACCGTTTTTGTGCCTTGGTGGTTGATTTGAGTGTGGAAGACTTACAGGCTTTGAATAAACGCCTGCGTTTTCCGAAAAACTACATGGCTTTGGCAAAATTGCTAATACAACACCAGCGCGCCTATCAAAATGCCTTGAGCGCCACGCCAGAGGCGCTGCTAGACTTATTACGCCAAAGCGATGTTTTGCGCCGCAGTGAGCGCTTTTTTGATTTTTTAACTGTTGCCGAGGCAAGTTTCCCTGACACCAGCGCACAAGCCGAACATTTGCGCCGTGCTTGCCAAGCGATTCAACAAATTCAAGCGCAAGATTTTGTCAAGCAAGGCTTAAAAGGCAAAGCCATAGCGGATGCCTTAAGGCAAGCTCAACTCGAGTCTTTAGCGCAACTTGACAGCATTTAACAAAGGGATGAAGCCGATTGTGCCTAGTGCGATACAAGCTCCTTGGTATGGCGTTCCCGCCCCTGCCAAACTGAATTTATTTTTGCATATCAATGGTCGCCGCGCCGATGGTTATCATCTATTGCAAACTGTGTTTCAATTTATCTCGCTTTATGACACGCTGGATTTTTTCCCTCGTTCTGATAGCAAAATTACGTGGCAATGTGATAAAGCCAATTGGAAAGCCGAACAAGATTTGGGCTATCGGGCTGCAGTTTTATTGCAAAAATACACACAGACACAACAAGGTGTGGACATCATTGTCCACAAAAAAATCCCCGCAGGTGGGGGATTAGGCGGTGGTAGCTCGGATGCCGCCACTGTTTTGCTCGCCTTAAACCAATTTTGGTCATTAAATGTTTCTATACATGAATTAAAGTCGCTGGGAATCCAGTTGGGTGCGGATGTGCCTGTTTTTATTGGGGGAAAATCGGCTTGGGCAGAGGGTATTGGGGATAAATTGACCCCTATTGACTTGCCAGAACCCTATTTTTTGGTCATAAAACCTGATTGTGAAGTCAGTACAGCGAAAATTTTTCAAGATCAGGGATTGACACGCGGGACAAAAATCATCACAATGAGCGCCTTTCTTGCAGACGTTGCAACTAACGATTGTAAAGAAACAGTGTGTAAACACTATCCACCTGTGAAAGCAGCACTTGTTTATTTGAACCAATATGCAAGCGCAAAACTGACTGGTACAGGTGCTTGTGTTTTTGCTAAATTTGAGTCGAAAACTTCAGCATTAGCCGCACAAAAAGACATGTCAAACAAATGGCAGTCTTGGGTGGTTTCAGCAATGAATCAATCACCTGTTAATAAATTCGATTATTGGGGTATAGCCAAGCGGTAAGGCAGCGGGTTTTGATCTCGCCATGCGCAGGTTCGAATCCTGCTACCCCAGCCATCCTTTTACCCTGTCTCACCGAGTATTTTGTCCGCTATGAATAAGGAACACGGTAAGCTTTCCTCAGCAAATAGTCGCCACGTTACTGATAAAATGCTGGTTTTCACTGGTACTGCCAATCCTAAATTAGCCCATGCCGTGGTTGAATATCTCAATCTAAAAATTGGTCATGCCCAAGTCGGTAGTTTTAGTGATGGTGAGATCATGGTCGAAATCCTCGAAAATGTTCGAGGTAAAGATGTTTTTATCATCCAACCCACATCCGCCCCTACCAATGATCATTTGATGGAATTATTGGTGATGGTCGATGCCCTGCGCCGCGCTTCAGCTCAACGAGTTACTGCCGTATTACCTTATTTTGGCTATTCTCGCCAAGACCGTCGCCCCCGTTCTGCCCGTGTCGCAATTACAGCCAAAGTCATTGCCAATATGCTCACCAGTGGTGGTGTTGATCGGGTTTTGACTATGGATTTACACGCCGATCAAATCCAAGGTTATTTTGATATTCCCGTGGACAATATTTATGCTGTGCCCGTGCTGCTTGGGGATATTTGGCATCGCAAATTAGATAATTTAATCGTCGTCTCGCCAGATGTTGGCGGTGTGGTGCGTGCGCGTGCTTTAGCTAAACGCCTTGAAGTTGATTTGGCCATTATTGATAAACGCCGCCCCAGTCCCAATGTGGCCAAAGTGATGCACATCATTGGTGATGTCAAAGGGCGTAGTTGTGTATTAATCGACGATTTAGTCGATACCGCTGGCACTTTATGTAATGCCGCAACCGCACTCAAAGAACATGGTGCTGAACAAGTTTTTGCCTATTGCACCCATCCGGTTTTATCGGGTAAAGCTGTGGAAAATATTGAAAATTCAGAATTAGATGAGTTAGTGGTGACCAATACCATTCCTTTAAGTCCATCAGCAATCGCTAGTGATCGTATTCGACAGCTTAGTATTGCAGAAATGCTTGCAGAAACCATGCTGCGCATCAATACCTCCGAATCAGTTAGCGCTTTATTTATGGACTAACGCACAACGGTTCTGTGCTTTTGACTCTTCTTATATTATTCGTCGTTTGTCCTCGAACAAATAATACTCATTGAAAGCAAAAAAAAATTTGGTTTTAATCCGGGTTTCTATCATACTGTAGACAAATAGTTGTTATTTTTAAATAACTGTTGAACCCAGCATTAAACACCGAAGGGCTTTGAGTCCTAATTCATCGAGGGATATTTCTTATGAAAAGACTATTAGCCTTATTGACTGTCGGTATGTTGGTCAGCAGCTTAAGTTATGCCGCAGAAGACATGCATGGCTTTTATCTAGGCGGCGCAATGGGTTGGGTCAATACCGATCTGAATATTGACCCCCGACGTTTATTTGACGAAACCCGCACCGAAGTGCAATTAGACGAAAAAGACAGTGGCTGGAAATTGATGGCGGGTTATCGCTTAGGGCGTTATCTTGCGGCTGAATTTGCCTATACCGATTTGGGGCAAACAGAGGCTAACAGCAAAGCTGTGGACTTAAATGTCCGTAATAGTGTCAGTGGCTTATCACTCTCTGGTATCGCTCTGTTACCTTTAACAGAGGATTTTAGTTTAACCGGGCGTTTAGGCTTATACCGTTGGGATCGCGATGCCAACACATTGGTCTCAGGACTGGGGCAATTATCCAGTGTAGTTGCTGATGACAATGGCACAGATATGGTTATGGGCGTGGGTTTGAATTGGCATTTATTCTCACGTTTTGCTCTCAGAGCTGAGTGGGAACACTTCAGCGATTTATCTGATCAAGGTTACGATTTTTATTCAGCTGCTTTACTCTATCATTTTGACTGATGTTACGCTTTTGGCTCTCTAAGCCAAAAAACTGCCATTGCTGCATGGCTAAATACCACTAGGCAGGTGGAAAACCACAACATTGTGATAAAAACAGGCCTAGTGCAGAACATCAGATTTTGATTAGAATCTACCAAAATAACTCATATTCTGTTATCTTAGAGCGTTTGCTATCTTAGCGCGGTCAAAGTTATATTAAAGAATCTTCAAGGGGATCAATGTGACCTTTAAGTCAAATGCTAAAATAGGCGTTTATGTCGATGTAGCTAATATCAATCGCAATGGCGGTTATGGGATGCATTACGATGTTTTGCGTGAATTCACTTGTCGTGATTCATCTGAAGCGCTGCGCCTGAATGCCTATGTCAGTTTTGACCCTGAGCGTTCACGTGATGATTTAGGTTATCGCAAAGGGATTAATGGCTATTTTTCTGTTTTGCGTGAATATGGATTTAAAGTCATCCAGAAAAATGTCCGTTGGTACGAAGACGAAAAAGGCAACCGCTATGGTAAAGCCAATGCCGACCTTGAAATGGCTGTGGATGTCTTATTACAATCTCGTTCTTTAGATCGGGTCGTTTTAGTCACAGGCGATGGCGACTTTGTACAAGTCGTGCGTGCATTACAAAACTTTGGTTGCCGTGTTGAAGTCATCGCCTTTGATAATGTCTCCAACGATCTCAAACGTGAAGCCGATATGTTTATTTCCGGCTACTTAATCCCGAATTTACTCCCAGCACGTAAAGAAAGCCTCAATAGCTGGGGTAAGGTTGGCTCAATTGTTCGCGGTTATTGCTACCATTATGACGATGAAAAAGGCTTTGGCTTTATGCGCTATATGGATACCATCGCCCCAGGCTTATGGATTACCGACTCGCGCAATGCCGATTCGCCTTATAGTTCCGTTTTCTTCCACGGCTCTAACTTACCCCGTGATTTTAACCCCGCTTATTTGCCTAGCCGCGATTTGATTTTTGAATTTGCCCTTGAAGAGCCAAATAACGATAAAGATCCGATTGCCAATTATATTCGTCTCTTAGGGGCTAAAAATAATAGCAATAGCAGTTCCAGCAGTTCCAGCTCAAACTCCAATCCTGGCAACGAATAAACCACAATCGCTATGAACCCTGATTTAGAGCGCCTACAAGCTTATCCCTTTGAGCGCTTAAACCAGCTTAAAGCAGGGCTTAAGCCTGTCGATAAAGCCCCCGTGTTTTTATCCATTGGTGAACCTAAGCATCCAACCCCAGCATTCATTGCGCAAGCTCTAATTGAGGCGATGGATGGCTTAGCGGCGTATCCTGCTACTCGTGGCACAGATGCCCTACGCGAGTGCATGGCAACGTGGCTTATCCAGCGTTATCAACTCAAAAGCTTGAATCCGGCGACGGAAGTTTTACCCGTCAATGGCACTCGCGAGGCTTTATTTGCCTTTGCACAAGCGATGATTGATTGCACGGCAAAACGCCCGCAAGTGTTGATGCCTAATCCGTTTTATCAAATCTACGAAGGCGCGGCTTTACTTGCAGGCGCTGAACCTGTGTTTTTAAATCTCGAGGCTGAAAAAGGTTTTATTCCCGACTTTGATGCTGTCAGTAGTGAGCAATGGCAAGACTGCCAATTGTTATATGTATGCACACCGGGCAATCCCACCGGGGCAGTAATTCCTGAAAAAGTCTTGCAAACGCTGATTAATAAAGCTGAGCAATACGATTTTATTATCGCCTCAGACGAATGTTATTCCGAGATTTATCAAGATGAAGCCAATCCGCCTGTGGGTTTGTTGCAAGCGGCTGCCAATATGGGTAATGACGATTTCAAGCACTGCGTGGTGTTTAATAGCCTCTCCAAGCGATCGAATGTCCCCGGTTTGCGTGCAGGCTTAGTCGCAGGCGATGCCGATCTATTAAAAGCTTTTTTGCATTACCGCACTTATCACGGTTGTGCGATGGCACTGCCAACACAAGTGGCTGCCGCAGCAGCTTGGGGTGATGAGGCGCATGTCAAAGACAATCGTGACCAATATCGGCAGAAATATCAATTAGCCAAGGAAACTCTAAGCCCCGTGTTTCCGGTTGACATTCCACCTGCGAGTTTTTATTTGTGGCTAAAAACCCCGATTGATGAGCAAGCCTTTGCTGCCCAATTATTTGAACAAGAAAACATCACCGTTTTACCCGGCAGTTATTTGTCCCGCGACACTGCTACAGGTAACCCTGGTAAAAACCGCGTGCGTATCGCGCTGGTTGCACCTGTTGATGCTTGCCGTGATGCGCTCAGTCGTTTAGCAGCGCTTGACTATCGAGCTTAAGCTTTTTTATCATCAACATCCCCACCGCCTTTACGCATCCGTTTGCCCTCAGCAGCGCGTTTGCGACGGACTTCTTTCGGGTCGGCAATTAAAGGGCGATAAATTTCAACCCGATCTTTGTCTCTGAGTTGATTGGCAAGCGGGGTAATTTTGCCAAAAATCCCAACTTTATTTTTACTCAGATCAATATCTGGGAAGCGTGCCAAAATACCCGATTGTTTAATGGCTTGTTCTATGCTGCAATCAGCCGCTACCTCCAAATTCAATAGGGCTTGCTCAGCAAAAATTGCATAAGTCACTTCAATATGAATCGGTTCATTTGCCATAGATCACCTCCGCACGTTGGATAAAGGCATCGATTAAACGTTTATTAATTTCACTAAATAAAGGCCCTAAGGTGTGGCGTAATAAGGGATTAGAGAATTCAAACTGGATTTCTAAGGCGATTTTGCAAGCGCTATCGCCTAGCGCTTTAAATGTCCATTGTCCTTGCAACTCGCTAAAAGGTCCTTCGACCAATTGCAGCCCCATGCTGTGAGGTTTATCAATGGCATTACGGGTGGTAAAACTGTGACGAATCCCGGCAACGGCAAGGGTTAAGCTGGCTTCAAGATGGGTTTCGGTTTGGGAAATAATCTGTGTTTCAGCACACCAAGGCAAAAATTCAGGGTAGCGCTCGACATCTGCCACCAGCGCAAACATTTGGCTGGGGCTATAGTGAACTAAGGCGCTTTTATCTATGCGGGTCATGCGGCCTCATCATCTCGGTCTAACAGGGCATGAACAAAAGCATTGTGTTCAAAGACACGTAAATCATCCACGCCTTCACCCACCCCAATAAAGCGAATCGGTAAGCCTGTTTCTTTAGCGACAGCAAATAAAATTCCGCCTTTGGCTGTACCATCGAGCTTAGTGACACTGATGCCGTTTAAACCAATATTTTGATGGAATTGTTTGGCTTGATTAAGGGCGTTTTGTCCGATACTGGCATCGAGTATCAACATGGTTTCATGTGGAGCATCGGGGTCTTGTTTTGCCATTACCCGTTTCACTTTTTCCAACTCTGCCATGAGGTTGTCTTGGGTGTGTAAGCGCCCTGCGGTATCGGCAATCAAGACATCAATGCCGCGCGCAGTCGCGGCGGATAAGGCATCAAAAATTACTGAGGCACTGTCAGCCCCAGTTTGTTGCGCAATCACAGGCACATCGTTGTGCTCGCCCCAGGCTTTGAGCTGCTCGACGGCTGCTGCGCGGAAAGTATCACCAGCGGCAAGCATGACACTGCGCCCTTCGGCTTGAAAACGTTTAGCGAGTTTGCCAATGGTAGTGGTTTTGCCCGCACCGTTCATCCCTATCATTAAAATCACAAAGGGTTTGTCGGATTTTTCTGGTATTTGTAATGGTTGAGCCACGGGGGCGAGCAAGTCTTCCATGTCTTCTTGCAAGGCATCAATCAGGGTTTCACTGTCATTGATACCGGTTTTTTTCGCCCGTTCTTGCAATTTTTCTGTCAGCAACAGGGTGGCTTCGATACCGACATCGGCACTTAATAGCAAAGTTTCGACGTCTTCTAAGCTCTCAGCATTCAAGCCTTGCGAGCCAATGCGTAAGTGGCGTAAACCATTGGTAAAGGTTTGCCGCGTACGATTTAAACCACGTTTTAGGCGGGTGAAAAAACCAACTTTGGGGGTATCTTCTGTTGTGCTTGTGTCTTGAATATCCGCATCGGTAATTTCTTTTCGCGGTGTTAGACGAATTTCAGTATTCAGGGTTTTTTTGAGGCGGGACATAAAGCCCGTTTTGGCTTCTTCCTTCTCTGACTCTGATGTCTCTGGGGTGTTGGGATCCGTTTTGTCTTTATTCCACACGGGTATTATTTATCCTTTTATACCAAATCAAAGTCGCTGGGGCTAAAGCCCCAGTGCATGAGCGCTTCGCTTAATGTTTCACGCCAATGATGCTAATGCCTTTGAGCAGGTTCAAGGCTTCATTGAGTGCATAATCAAAGTTTTCTTTATCATCTTTAGCTTTGTCTTTTGCTTTCATCATTTCCTCGTCACTCTCATCTCCCGCTTTTCCGGCTTTATCAGCTTTACTTGGCTCATCTTCAGGATTGGCTAAATGCCCTTTGAGATTAGCTTCGGTGATTAAATCGTCCTTATTGACTTTTTCAATTGAGGCAATTTTAATCCGATCTAAAATAATATCTGGCACAATGCCCTCGGCTTGGATAGAGCGTCCTTTGGGAGTAAAGTAGCGTGCGGTGGTGAGTTTAACCGCCGCATCATTATTCACCGCTTGAATGGTTTGTACCGAGCCTTTACCAAAGGTTTTTTCACCCATAATCACGGCACGTTTATGGTCTTGCAGTGCCCCTGCAACAATTTCGGAAGCGGAGGCCGAACCGGCGTTGACTAAGACCACAATTGGCGCACCTGTCAGCATATCATGCGGTTTAGCACTGTATTTGAGTCTGGCATCAGCCACACGGCCTTCGGTATAAACGATTAAGCCTTCTTTAATAAAGGTATCAGAAACACCGACAGCAGCGGTTAATACGCCACCGGGATTATTGCGTAAATCCAATACCAAGCCTTTGAGGGCTTCTTTGTTTTCGGCTTTGAGTTTATGAATCGCTTTGCGTAAATCTTCCGTGGTACGGCTTTGGAATTGACTAATGCGGATATAAGCATAGCCTTTTTCTAACATGCGATGTTTGATACTTTTGACCCGAATAATATCGCGGACAATTTTAATTTTTAGCGGTTTGTCTTCACCTTCACGAACAACAGTAAGCAAAATTGGTTCGCCGGGTTTGCCGCGCATGATTTTAACTGCATCATTGAGGGTCATACCTTTGACCGGGGTTTTATCTAAACGTACAATCAAATCACCTGCTAACATGCCCGCGCGTTGCGCTGGGGTGTCGTCAATAGGTGAGACCACTTTGACAAAACCATCTTCCATATTGACTTCAATCCCAAGCCCGCCAAATTCACCGCGAGTGCCAACTTGCAGTTCTTTATAATCATCAGGGGGTAGATAAGCCGAATGGGGGTCAAGACCGCTGAGCATACCTTTGATGGCGTACTCAATTAAGGTTTTGTCATCGACATCTTCAACATAGTCTTGTTTAATTTGACTAAAGACTTCGCTAAAGGTGCGTAATTCGTCAATCGGAATGGTGTTGCTGTTCTCGGTCTTATCAGCTAACACACCATGAGTAACGGCAATCAAAAAACCTAAAGATACGCCTAACAGTAAACTGAGCGAATGGCGTGATGACATGAATTATATCTCCGGTTGCATTGTGAACGGGGTTTAAGGTCACAATAAACAGTAACTGATGTTACGCACTAAGCTTGTTTTTGTCGCAACATAACGATTTTCCACCTGCCTAGTGATATTAAGCCGTGCAGCAATGGTGGTTTTTTGGCTCATAAAGCCCAAAAGAAGCCTCTGCGTAACATCTGGCAGAACAATGGGGGCTTATGATAGCAAGAAATGTGGGCAGATGGCACAACTGTCAAGGATTTTATCTCAAGTTGATAGGCTGCTAAGCCAACATTTAATCTTTAATACTAAAATCGACTCGTCTTTGTTGTAAACGAATTTGCGTATCACGCCGGGTCTTTTTATCTTTACGCAAATAATCCGGTAAAGTTAAACGCATAGAAGTTTTCGTAATTCCACGCTTTAATAACCAAGTACGCACGGTTTTTGCGCGTTCATGACTCAGTTTGATATTTTTACCGACATCGCCAATTTGATCTGTATGTCCGGTTAAATTTAATTTCACGGGGGTTTTTAAATAGCGATTGAGTGAGAATAATAAACGCAATTTTTCCGTCAATTCCAATAATAGATCGGTTTGTCCAGGCAGCATGATTGCACCACCAGAAAAATAAATATGTCCGGTTTGTTCAATTTCTTTAATGAGGCGTTGACGTAATATCGCTTCATCTTCAAGCTGTTGCTCTACATTGACAAAGCCTGTCAGCGCTGGCAGTTGGTTATTGAGTTTATCTTGTTCATGCTGATTAACGTGCCCATTTAAATACAAAGTTTGATCGTCAACTTTGAGTTGAATACCGGGGTAATCTTGCAATTGTTCTCTAGCCTGTTGCAATAATAAATTATCGGTATCTTGTAATTGACTACGCTCGATATTTTCTACCCCCACAGGACGGAAATTCTCAAGCCGTTTTATCCAATGCTTATTCGCATGACCCGAGACGTTTAAGCTGCCATTATACAAACTCAATTCGACGCTATCTGGCGGATTAAGCTGTAATTGTAAGCGTTTTAAGACAAATGCCTCGGTCAAATCTTGATAAGGTTGCCATTGGCTATGAATATCCTCAATTTGGTAAATATCGGCTAAAGCATTGGGATCTTCTGCTAAGGGATCGCGCACGCCGTGGATAAAGTATTGTCCGTTGCGCAGCCCACTGTTAAGTACCATTACCCCAGGGGTTTGTTGCAATTTTTCCACGTAACTTTGGAAACGTTGGGCGACATCATCTAATTGTAAGGCATCGGTGTTGATTTGAGTAATCCCAGCAAATAAACTCAATTCTTTTTTCAAATGAGCAAGGGTTTCAGGCTCGGTCATACCGCGTAAATATAAAACTTGGTCTTTTAACTCTGCGGCAATGCCAGCAGGCCAGGGATAGCTTAGCAAACTTTGTTGTAAGCGTTGGCGCTTAAAGTCTTGGGCATGATCTTGATAATTTGACCAATAACTTTGAATCGAATGCTCAAAATTTTGTGCGGCGGCAATGTCCTCTGGGGTTTGTGATAAAGGGTCGCGCAAGCCACTGATATGCAAAATATTGTCTTCCCAATGGTATTCGGTCACAGCAATACCTGGGGCTGATTGCAGCGCTTGAATATAAGCTTCTCCCGCTTCACGTTGTTGCCATTCATCATATTGATATTTGCCTAACCAGAACAAAAGCATGAAAATCAATAGCCAAAAAATGGATTTTTTGAAAAAGTTTAATAAGCGGTTTTTCGGTGCTGTTTTTAATTTTTCTTGTAAAATTGGCTCTAACACTGGGCGCGTCACCGCGACCTCGCTATCATCGCCACTGAAATGTTGCAAACGTTGACTATGGCGCTGATGCAAGGTTTCTTGGACCTCGCGCAATTGAATCCGAAACTCATAGGGCGCGACCCCTTGAATCACACAGGCTAAGACGGTATAAGGTCCACGTTCCAACCAAACAGTATACTTGCCCATTTCCACGGTATTGAGTTCATCACCTTCACTACTAAAAGAATCACGAATAAAGTCTTGAATCGCGGTTAACATCGCCGAGACCGCATCAGCATCGGTATTGGTTTGGTTCGTGCCTTGATACAAGTGCTGCATTAAAAGCCCCGATTCTTTATGAATCAAAAATACTTGTTCAACCCGGTAAATTAAAGTGTGTTGGAGCATGACCTGAGTATAAGGTTTGCCACTACGCATAGCCTCCAAACGCCAGCGCATCCCATCCAAGGACATGCTTTGTTCAACCGTTTCGTTAATTTGTTTCAGTAATTCTTTAATACTTTCTTCGATGGATTTGCGGATTGCAGGCCCCATGATAGGGAAGAGGGCATTGGCTAGGGTTTGAGTATCATTTTCAATCGATTGACGTAAGGCTTTTTCAATCGGGGCTTTGAGGGCATCGGATAAGAGATGACTTTCCTCAGATTCTTGTTGTTGAGCCAATCTGAGGGCATCGGGGAGAATGGTGGCAAGTTCATGGGTACGGGTTTCCATATCCCGCGTCTGCTGTTCTAATTGTGCCAGTTGTTTTTCTAGTTTTTGTGCGTGGCGGGCATATTTACTGGTTTTTTGCTGTACAAAGGCTTGTTGTTTTTGCCCTTGTTGTTGCTGGGTTTTGATTTGCCCTTGTAAGGCTTGTTGCAATTGCTGATACTGCTGCAACTGGGCTTGTAATTGTTCTATTTCTTGTTGTTGTTGCTGAATTTCAGTTTGTTGTTCATGTAAAAAGCCCCGTAGAGATTTAAAAACATCAGCAAAATGGTTTCGAATGGCCTGACTCATAACCGGTAACAAAGGTTTAGCAAAACGTTTAGGGGTTTTGTTGAAAGCGTTTTCAACGCAATCCCCGACAGGTTCTTGCAAGGCTGCTTGCAAAGCTTTTGGTTTATCACGCCCAGCGCTTTCTAACGCATGAGGCAAAACCGCCGCCATATCCTTATGTCGGCTTTCAGGATCATCAATACGCCGTTTAACCTTATCTAACTGAATTTCAGTATCTTGTAGTAATAAGGCTTTGAGATGCTCAAATTCATTCATTCAAGAAGTTCTCAAGAGTAAAAGGGCAGTTAATTTATTGATGTTAGGCAAAGGCTTCTGTTTTACCCCAAAAGGTAAAAAAACCACCGTTGCTCCACGACTGTACCACTATGCAAGTGGAAAACCACAATAACAGGCTCAGAGCATAACATCAGTTAATTTAGATTCGATAGTGGCCTATAAGCCCTCTCGCTATCTTACAATTCAGATAAATAATTTATATTCACAAAGGCCTGTTTAGAGGCAGAAAAATCCACTGCTAATGCGTTGATTTCCCCAAGCCAAGCTTGCACACGTAATTGCCTTTGTTCAAGACGCTCAGCTAAGGTGGTTTTAGCACTTTGTGCCACTAACACACAACTGGCATGGGTACGTTCACCATCAAATGCGACACAAACTTGTCTATTTGATGTTTGCATGGCTTGATATAAACCCTCTGCTAAATGTGAAGGTAACAAAGGTGTATCACAAGGTAAACACAAGACATAAGGTGTTTCTGCATAGGACAAAGCGGTATAAATGCCTGCCAAAGGTCCTAGATAACCACTGATTATATCGCTATAAACAGGATGACCCCAGCGAGCATACTGCTTTGTGTGCCGATTTGCAATAATTAATCGTTGATTAATTTCTGCGGGAACCGAATCAAGCACATGTTCAATCAAGGGTTTGTCTCGATAAGGCATTAAGCCCTTATCTTGCCCGCCCATACGACGGGCTTTTCCCCCAGCTAAAACCGCTAAACTGAGATCCTTCATGGCAAACGCCGGTACGGATCGACGCGCAAGACCTTGGGCAAACTATGATTTCCGCGCAGTTGCACAGTGACTTGGTAGGCGTGACTGGCTTGTGTTGCAGTTTTTTTAGGACTTTTTTGCGCTATTTTCGGAATCAATGCAATGGTATAAATTTGTGAACCTTTATCGCTGACATAAAGCCATGGACTGGCTTTGCTGTAATTACTGGGACTAAGCATCTCTTTCAAAGGGGTCAGGCTGGTAAATGGCTCTTCAGTGCGTTTAGTTAAAATTTGATTAACCGCTTTTGCTGATAAACCGGGAATAAAACGCAAAACCGTAGAAGAGGCGAGATTAATATTAATTTTGTTCTGGTTGCCGTGTAGGGTAAAAATGGTATCCAGATGCACGTCTTTGAAAATTTTATCAAAGCCTTTAATTAAACGCACCTCATCCAAGCTCTCTAGGGCAATATTATTGTCATTTCGAGGACGATAGCCATAGTCGCCTTGCTTAGCATAATAGTTTTTTTCTGCACCATTGACGCGTTTGTTGTCATCCTTGTCTTTCCAATCTTGCCAAGCTTGTTGCAGGGCTTGAAACTCCGAGGGTTTAATATCACCACCCCATTGACGTTTGAGTAAATCATCAATGCGTAAACGGTCTAAAAACTGGCGCAAATTTAAACGTCCAGCATGATCATAAATCCGCACCTCGATATTCTTTGGCGCATCGGGGTGAATGAGTTTTAGCGCTTGCCCATTAAATTGCAGCAGTGGCTTTTTTTTCTTATTGTTTTTATCTTTTGCCGATTTAGGTTCAGGCGGCATACGCTCCCACAACAACTGCAATTGTGCTAAATATAAAGCCTTTTGCATATCGGCTTGATGTTGTAGATGCTCGGTTTGATGCGAGACGGCTTTGGCAATAAATTTGACCTCGCTTGCCATAGTAATAATTAACAAGCTGGCAAAACTAATAAACCAAAGCACTAAAATTAAAACTGCGCCTTGTTGCTTAATCGGCATATTCTTCACAATACAAAGCCGTTGCCCCCGCCACGCCGATGGGCACAGCTAAAACATTCACAAAAGGCACTAAGGTCGAAGCGGCTGCCATACCGCCAAAACCGAGCATCATGCCGCGCTTGGTTTTTAATTGTTGCCGTTGTGCCTTAAAACCTAAACCGGCATTGCCCATCGGATAATCCATGTATTGTTGCGCCAGTAGCCAAGTGCTGTAATACATCATCACAAAAGGGGCGATAAGATTAACGAGGGGAATTAGAAATAAAATCGCCACCAACAATAGGCGTGAGAGGCTGTAAATCAATTTGCGGATTTCATCAAAAATCGCGCCGAAAAAACCGCTAATAAAACCACTGCTAGGACTGTTTGGTGCGGTTCCGGTTAAATGCTTGGTTACCGCCGCTGATAAAGGGCCATTAAAGGGCGCGGCAATGATATTGGCAAACAAAGCAAAGCCAAAAACAATAAATAGCCAAGCGCTGAGCAAAAATAAAGGCCATAACAATAAGGTCAAAAAGCCCAAAAATTCTGGCAACCAAGCACTGAATTGTTCTCGTAATAAAGGGATCTGCCCCCAAGCGTAGCTCAGCAAGGCAATAAATAAGACCGTATTAATCAAAAAAGGAATAAACACCCAGCGTTTTACACCGGGGCGTAAAATCAATAAAATGCCAGCTAAAAAATGTTGGATACCACGAACGAGCGGTGTGGCTTTGGCTTGTTTTTTTTTCATAGTCACTAAAGGGCGTGCATTATTCAGAATCGCAGGGAGATTTTTATAAAAATCAACGTTTGAGCATAGCAAAAACATCTCAGAAAAACCATTGAAATTTCACTTATAAGCCTATTGCCAACAGCGCATTTTCTGTCATTGCTTAAGCACTGGTAAGGGGTTTTAAAACCTGCTAAGCTCAAGAACCCGTATATCACCGCAAACCATTAGCCATGTCGATTTTATTACGTCTTATTTTTGTCACACTTTGTTTTTCACTCTCTGCTATCAAGGCAGAAGAATGTCCTTCTCTCCCAACTTATGACAAGCAAGCCGAGCATTGGCAATGGCTCAAGGTCGAAGTCGTCTATGTGGAGACCGAAGGCGGTTTTTACGGTCTGCGTGGCGTGGATGGACAACATTATTTACCTTTGGCATTAAACGATTTATACCAACAAGAAGGCTTAACATTACAGGTATTAATTGAAAAATTCCCCGAACGTAAGAGTTTTTTTATGTGGGGGCAAGTGGTGCGTATTCATTATATCGTCGTAAGTTGTCAGTAAACGATGCCAGACAAAAACAAAGCCCCGCGTAACCGGACGACGGTCGTGAGTGACACCGAGCAAATAGCCTTATCTCAATCGCTATTGTCCTTGGATGCGCCTATTTCTTTGCCAAAAGTCAGCGGGCAAATTATTAATCAGGATTTATATCAAGCGCTACCCTATTTACCTAAAAATAGCGTGGACTTGTTATTCGTTGACCCGCCATACAACCTCACTAAGCGCTTCAATGGGCGACAATTTACCAAGAAAAAACTCGAGAGCTATGAAGAGTGGTTAGATTCCTGGCTGTCGCAATTAGTGCCGATACTCAAGCCCCATGCCTCGATTTATATTTGTGGTGATTGGCAATCTTCAGCTGCGATTCACCGCGTGTGTGAAAAATATTTTTACGTCCGCAACCGCATCACATGGGAGCGGGAAAAAGGACGCGGCGCAAAAACCAACTGGAAAAATTGTGCTGAGGATATTTGGTTTTGCACCCTATCGCGTGATTACGTTTTTAATGTTGATGCCGTAAAAATGCAGCATAAGGTACATAGTCCCTACACCGATGCCAAAGGCAAGCCCAAAGACTGGCATGAAGACAAAAGCGGTAAATTTCGCGTTACTTACCCTTCAAATCTGTGGACAGATATTTCTATTCCCTTTTGGTCAATGCCTGAAAACACCGAGCATCCGACACAAAAACCGGAAAAATTACTGGCTAAACTGATATTAGCTTCTAGCAATACAGGCGATGTGGTGTTTGATCCCTTTTTGGGCAGTGGTACGAGCGCTGTGGTGGCAAAAAAACTCGGCAGGGCTTATTTTGGGATTGAAATTGACCGTTATTATTGCTGCTTAGCGGCAAAACGTCTTGCCAAAGCTGAAGAGGATAGCCACATACAAGGCTATGTCGGCGGGTATTTTTGGGAGCGAAACACCTTCGCTGCCCAAGTGAAAAAAGAACACAATTTATAGAGTAAAAACCACATGAGTAAAACCACCATTTTAGTCGCAGGCGGTGCGGGATATATTGGCTCGCACATGGTCAAAATGCTGTTAGCCCAAGGTTATCAGGTCATTACGTTGGATAATTTAGTCGGTGGTTTTCGCGATGCGGTTTTAGGCGGTGAATTTGTCTTAGCTGATCTTGCCGACCCGCAGGCTTTAGACTTAGTTTTTAAGCACTACCGCATTGATGCGGTGATGCACTTTGCCTCTTATATCCAAGTCGGCGAATCGGTAGCTAAACCTGCGATGTATTACCGTAATAATGTCACCAATACCCTAAATTTACTCGATGCCATGCAGAGGGCGCAGGTGGATAAATTTATTTTCTCTTCCACTGCGGCAATTTTTGGCGAGCCACAATACAGTCCGATTGATGAAAAACACCCGAAATTACCCATTAACCCCTACGGGCGCAGTAAATGGATGATTGAGCAAGTTTTAGAAGACTATCAAGCGGCTTATGATTTTAAATCCATGTGCTTTCGCTATTTTAATGCTGCTGGCGCAGACCCTGAGGGGCAATTAGGTGAGCGTCATGACCCCGAAACCCATTTGATCCCCTTGGTTTTACAAGCTGCCAGCGGTAAGCGTTCACACATCAGCGTTTATGGACGTGATTACGACACCCCGGATGGCACTTGTATTCGTGACTATATTCACATTGTCGACCTATGCCAAGCCCATTTATTAGGGCTGGAGCAACTGCTCTCAGGTGGTGATAGTGCAGTTTATAATCTCGGCAATGGTGCGGGCTTTTCGGTGCAAGAAGTCATTGATGTCGCCTGCGAGGTTACAGGGATTAATATCCCCGTTGAAACGGGCGTACGCCGCGCAGGCGATCCTGCACGGTTAGTGGCTTGTGCCGATGCTGCCAAAGCAGCATTGGGTTGGCAACCAGAATATGCTGACTTATCGACTTTAATTGCTCATGCTTGGCAATGGGAGCAAAGTCATGGAAACAAAAAAAATTGATGTGACGCAAAGGCTTCTCAAGGCTCTCTGAGCCAAAAAAAAGCCTTTGCTGCACGGTTAAATACCACTAGGCAGATGGAAAACCACAATATTGAGATAAAAACAGGCTTAGTGCGTAACATCAGAAATTAAGTTAGGATATAAAACACTAAAGCAGCGCTCTTAATCATTGCTGTTACGCACTGATACTGTTTTTGTCGCATCATTCCATTTTTTGTCTGCATAGTGGGGTTTAGCTTTTACCTATGCTTAGACACTAAGTTCTAGGCATTATGTGATGAGTCAATTAAAAAAAATTTCCATGCAGATTGCTGGCTTCATTTTCGCTTTGATGTTTGTCAAAGTACAAGCCACACCACAAATTGCTTTAAGTCATACTGAAAAAACATGGCTTGATACGAACCCTAAATTAATTTTGGGTGTTGATGATCGCTATCCCCCCTTTAACTATCGCGGTAATGATGGCGAAATGCGCGGTATCACCTTGGACTATCTTCATCTAATTGAAAAAAAATTAGATAGACGCTTTAAATTGGAAGCAGCTCCTTGGAAGGAAGTTTTTCCTAAGGCTATGCGCCATGAAATAGATGGCATTCTCAATATCCACAGTACCCCAAAACGCCAAAAATCGTTAATTTTTACTGAAGGTTATCGTAAATTAGCTTATTTTGCGGTCATGATTTCTAAACAAGCACCCTCTTTTACGCAGCTAAGTGATTTAGAAGGGCAACGTTTGGGCGTAAAGCGCAATACCTTTCAAGCAGAATATGTCCGCAAGCAGCAACTAAATATAGAGCTAGTTGAATTTGAAACCACTGATGAGGGCTTGTTAGCATTGACCCAGGGTACTGTTGATGGGGTTTTTGAGGATTTACCGGTATTACAACACAAAGTCCAACAAATGTTACTTTCAGGAGTCAAATTAGGTTGGGCGCAACAAGTTACCGGTAAAGAAATGGCTTTTGGGATCGGTGTTCGTCGCAATGCGCCTATTTTAGCGACGATATTGGATAAAGCTATCCGTTCTATTTCCGAAGCTGAGCATAAACAAATCCTTGATAATTGGTCAGCAACCCCTTTTATTTTACCCATTTTTTTAAGCGCTAAAGAACGCGCTTGGCTGCAAGCACATCCTAATATTCGTCTGGCTTCTAACCGTCATTTACCCCCTTTTGAGATGTTCCACGCGGGTAGCTATCAGGGAATAGCAGCTGATTATATGCAGTTATTACAGCAGCGCTTGGGACTGAGCTTTCAAACATCACCACAAAAACCTTGGTCGGATATTGTCGCAATGGTGGAAAAACGCGAGTTAGATCTCTTTTCATCAATTAGAGCAACCGCAGCACGGCAACAATTTACCTCTTTTACCCAGCCTTATCTTTCTCACCCCATGATGATTATCACTGACGACAATGTCAGTTTTGTTCATGGCTTAAAAGGTTTACAAGGCAAAATTGTCGCTATCGAAGGCGATTATATCGGTGATAAATTGGTTGGCACTCTCGCACAACAATTACAAATACAAGCCTATCCTGATACCTTGTCTGCCATGTTAGCGGTCTCAAAGGGAGAAGCTTTTGCTTATATTGGTGACATGGCTATCATGAGTTATATTGTCCGCCATCATGGCATCACCAATCTCAAAGTGTCCGGGGAATTGCCTTACCGTTTTGAAATCAGTTTAGGGGTACGCAGCGATTGGGAAGAATTCGTTCCCATTTTACAAAAAGCGCTTGATTCCATTACCGAACAAGAAAAAAATACCCTTTTACAAAAGCATTTTAGCCTTAAACCCCCTACTTATACGGATTACTCGCTGTTATGGTATATCAGTTCGATGTTGATCCTGGTGATTATTCTCATCTTATATTGGAACCGTAAACTAGCTCACTCCCGAAGCATATTACAAGACAGTCAAGATTTTATTTATACAGCCATTAACGCCATTCCTGAGCACTTGTGTGTTTTAGATAAAAACGGCACTATTTTAATGGTCAATCAAGCCTGGCAGCATTTTGCTGATACCAATGCGCCTTCCGCCCCTAATTGCGGTATTGGTGTTAATTATTTAGATATTTGTGATAAGGCAACAGGTGCGACAGCCAAAGAAGCTCCCTTATTTGCCGCCGGGTTACGGGCGGTCATGAGTGGACAGCAGGATACTTTTTCATTGGAATATGCTTACGATACACCGACAGAAAAACACTGGTTTATTGGGCGTGTTTATCTTTTTCCAAATAACGAAGACACTGGGCGTTTATTGGTTATCCATGAAAATATCACCGCTAATAAAACAACAACATTAGCATTGGCAGAACGGGAAGCTTTATTCAGCAGTTTGATTGAACAAAGTCATGAAAGTGTGAGCTTAAGCAATAAACATGGGGACTATATATTGGTTAATCCGGCTTTTGCAAAACTCAGTGCTTACAGCCAAACTGAATTATTATCTATGCGCTTACCAGATGTGTTACCAGAGGCTGAAAAAGACCATTTCCGCAGCAAAGATAACACTTCAAGCCCCATAGATAGTTATTTAAAACGTAAAGATGGGCGCATATGTGAAGTTGAAATCAGTAGCACACGGATTTATCTAGGGAAAGAAGGATGCAGCCTCAATGTCGTACGTGATATTAGCGAGCGTAAACAGGCAGAACGCAGTCTTCTTGCTGCCAAGAAATGTGCTGAAAATTCATTACGTGAACGCAATATTATCCTTAATAATGCTGCAGTGATGATTGCCTTTGTTATTCATCGACGGTTTGTCTGGATCAATGATCACATGCTTAACGTGTTTGCTTATAAACGTGAAGACATATTAGGACAAAGTGTAAGGCTGATTTATGCTAATCAACAAGATTTTGAGCAAGCAACTAAAGATAGCCAAACGATATTATCACGAGGTGAATCTTATCAGGCTGAATTTTGTTATCAACGTAAAGATGGGCGTAAATTTTGGTGTCAAATCAGCACTAAAGCCGTTGACCCAAGCACCCCGGATAAAGGCGTGATTTATATTTTTACCGATATAAATAAGCGAGTCCAAATAGAACACGCCTTGCGTGATAGCCAACTGAAATATCAACATTTAATTGGCGATATCGCCCCTAGTTTTAGTTTGTATACACATTCTGCCGAAGGCGTGTTGGAGTATATCAGCCAAGGAGCTGAAAATATTTTTGCTATTCCCCCTGACAAAGCCATAGGACAGAATTTTTTTCAGCTAGTTGAATGGCTACCAGAAAGCTTGAGTTTGCTCTCAAAAAATGTACAAACAATGTTACAAACAGGTAAACGCCAACCGCAATATGAACTCCAGTTTCGACGCGCCGATCAGAGCATTGCGACGATTTTGCTTAGCCCCCACCCTGTGGTTGATGCCGATGGGGTTTGTCGCAAAATATCAGGGGTTGTTGAAGATAACAATGCTGAATAACTGATGTTAGGCAAAAGCTAAACACCACTGTATTTTGATAAAAACTAGCTTAGTGCGTAAAACTAAAAAAAGAGCACATAGATCCCATTTGAAATGAACCTTACCAATGTCGAACAGGTCCTGTATCGATATGAATAAAACCGGAGCGCGGATAATAGCCAACCCCTCCTGCTTGCAAAGCCTTGGCTGTACGATATAAACGCTGCGATGAACAATTGGGCACTTTAATATCTACCGCTTGCCCGCGTGTGTGGTAGCTATTTTTAGCCACACCACGGCTGCGTTTGCGTAAAGCATGGTTTGTTTTCTGGGAGCGATAAGCAGAAATAATTTCTATGGGTTTGGCATTTTGCAATTTAACCGTGAGTAAATATAACAATTCTAATAAACGTGTATCGACCGGATGGGTCGTATTAGAACGATGATCCCGACATAAATGTTCAATTTCTTTGAGACTATCGCGCTGATAACTGCCTTGATACCAAAAAACGCTATAAAGTGTTTCACCTGTGTGTTGATTATAAAGAGACAAACTGCGTTCTTGTGCTTGCGTTTGTGTTTTTGCCACACCACTGGGAGATAGTGTTAATAAACCGCTGAGGCTTGCCCCTAAAAATAAACGCCGTTCCATGCTAATGGTCTCAATCATATTGGGTTCCTTCCTTATGATTTGACTGAGTAAACTGTATATACGAATATTATAACATTCTAATAAACATCAGCTCAGTTAAGGAGCGCTTTTTTATTGCCAACAATTGATTTCAGCAGATTTTATCTCCTTAGGCACTGACAAATATCTTTTAGCGATAAATTTATAGCAATTTTTAATATAGACTCAATACAAATTAAGCCAACGGAATTTAAGCTAGGTTTTCTATACAAGCTATGCGGGAGAGATAAAATTTAACTATTTGATTTTTAATTCATAAAATTTATATTTTGCTTTAAATTCATGCATCAACTCACCGTTAAATATACAGTTTTCCGCCTCTCTATCGACACTATCATGCTGAGTTTTTTAGCTATATTTTTATTTAAGCGCTAACCGTTGCCGAGTTTTTTTGGTATGCTATGAGCTGTTTTGTCGAAACCCCACGTGTGCAACTTTTTTAAGTCCGTATGCCAAGGTCAAAATATACAGCAAGATGTGATAGTTAATGGCGAATCCAGAACACCTAGAGGTACTAAAGCAAGGGATTAAGGCATGGAATGCCTGGCGTGAAAACGCATCCACTTGGGCAGATTTGTCGGGCAGTGACTTAACTGGCTTAAATCTAGCGAAAGGGGAATTTTTCCGGGCAAATTTATCTCGTGTTGATTTAACCCGTGCCAATTTAAGTGGCGCGAACCTCAATGGCGCAAATCTCACTGAGGCGAATTTATCCAAAGCCAATCTGACCAAAAGCAATCTTAACGAAGCCAATCTCAGTGAAGCTTATTTGTCGGATACCACGTTAACCGATGCGATTTTAAGCGAAGCCAATTTATCCAAAGCCTATTTTATTCGTTGTTTTTTATCCGGTGTCAACTTAACCGAAGCTAACTTATTTCGGGCAAATTTATTTGAATCCGATATGTTTCGAGCCAATATGACCGGGGCTAACCTTTTTAAGGCTAACTTGACCGATGCCAATCTCATCGAAGTCTATTTTACCAATGCGGATTTATTTCGTGCTAATTTCACCGGCGCAGACCTCACCGGGGCAAACCTTTTTAATGCCAATTTAACCGATACCGATTTTACTAATGCCGATTTAAGTAAAGTAAAACGGAATAATGGAACTGGCGCTTAACCTATCAACCACCTGCCTATCGCTAAGTGAATCATGCCGTATTGTCGTTTAGAAACTAATTTATCTTTATCCTCAGCCCAACAACAGCACTTTTTAGCCAATTTATCGCAAAAAGTTGCCGCTTTATTACAAAAACCCGAAAGTTATGTGATGTTAAGTTTAGCCCCAAATACGCCCATGCTTTTTGCGGGTTCCGACAGTCCTTGTGCTTGTGTATCTTTGAAAAGTATTGGTTTACCTGAAGATCAAACCATCGAATTCTCCAAGGGTTTGTGTGATTTTATTGAAACCGAACTTGAGATCCCCAGCCCGCGGATTTATATTGAATTTATTAATATTCCACGCGCTCTGTGGGGTTGGGATGGTCGCACCTTCTAATGCGCGATATTGCTATCGCTCCTAAACATCATTTTCGTCTTTTAGGTCTGAGTCTATTGGCGCAACACGCGGTCATATACTCAAGTCAAAATTGGCTAGCTCAAGTGTTGTTTAGCCTACATATTCTGTTGTTATTGTTATGGCAAAATAACGACAGTCTGCTACAGCCCAAGTTTTTTAATAAGAAAATTTGGGGCTTGATCATCAGTATTGCGATTTTTAGCGCCTTTATTCATAGCCTTATCGGTATTTGGCAATTATTTTTATTGAGTTTATTTGCAGGTAGAGCTTTATACACTCCCATCGATCGTTGGGTCAATTTTGCCATTTTATTATTTTTAAGCATTGATTTGTTTGCCTTAGACCTGCCTTACTTATTCTTGCAGTTTTCCTCCACCTGGTTTGCTGAGCATTTTTGTATGCCAGTCGATTTACTCGGCTATACCCTCGCCTTAATTCCTTTAAGCTTGTTATTTATCTCCAAGAATAACAAAGACATTTCTAATAAATTCGATTTTTTTCATGGTCTGAGTTTAACACTGACATATCTTATTTTAATCTTAAGCAGTGTGTTTTTATTACAAATTGACCTAACCGCTAATTATCCCGAAGCTCTGTTGTTTAGTTTAATCGGCTTATTTGGGTTTTTATTGTTTTTGAGCCTCTTATGGTTGAGCATGACCGACAGCATGAGCGTAGCCCAACTGTGGGCGCGGCATTGGCACAGCATCGACAGTGTATTTGAGCAATGGCTAGCAGGCTTAACCCAGCCCAAAAGTTATAAAATGCTCGACTCAAATATTTTAGTCGAATCCAGTTTTAAGCAACTGCTCAGTATCCCTTGGGTTTGTGGTATTGAATGGCAAGCCAGTTATGCACAAGGACAGTTAGGCCATCGTAGCCGTCATTGTTTTGTGGTCACGGCGCAATCTTTAGAAGTGAGTTTTTACACTTGGCAAAAGCTCGATCATACCTATAGCGGGCATATTAAACTGCTGGTGCAATTGTTGGAGCATTTTCACCAAAGCAAACAACGTGAAGAAGACTATGCCCAACAAGCGCACTTAAAAGCCATTCACGAAACGGGGGCAAAACTGACCCATGATATTAAAAATTTACTGCAATCGCTGTATGTGATCACCTCGGCGATAGAAACCGTACAACCGGCACAATTTGGCGATACCCATCGCTTATTACAAGGACAACTACCGCATTTAAGTCAACGACTTAAATTAACCCTGGACAAATTACAGCAACCTGTACAAGCAAATTATAACCAAGAACAAATTCGCACTTGGTGGGATAATTTACGCGCCCGCTACCATAAACGTTCGATAGAGTTCAGTGCCAATATCGTCTGGAATGCGCAAATTCCCGAAGATCTATTTGATAATGTGGTGGAAAATTTGCTTGAGAATGCCCTCAATAAGCGTAAACGTGAAACACATTTACAGATTTATGTCAGTTTGTTATGTGCCCAAGATGAAATACAACTCACGGTTTGTGATGACGGCAGTCCGGTTCCCAGTGATATTGAGCGCCAATTATTGAGCCAGCCTGTGGCCTCCCGTGATGGTTTTGGCATTGGCTTATATCATGCGGCAAAACAAACTTTTCATAGTCCTTACCAATTACAATTGAGTCATAACCAAACAGGCAAAGTGTGTTTTGAACTCAAACGTATCGAGAAAAAATCCACAGGATAAATCGAGACAATGGATATGCAATATAAACAAACACACAGCGGTTTTACGCTGATAGAAGTCATGGTTGTGGTGGTCATTTTGGGCATTTTGGCCTCCTTGGTTGTGCCCAGAATCATGGATGCGCCCAATATCACCCGCTCAACTCAAGTGAAACAAAACCTCTTAGCTCTGAAACAAGCTTTGAACTTATACTATTTGGATAATCAATTTTATCCAACCACTGACCAAGGCTTACAAGCCTTAGCCGCTAAGCCCAATACGCCCCCATTGCCGATAAAATGGAAAAAAGGCGGTTATATTGACAGTTTGCAACCTGACCCTTGGGGCAACCCTTATCTTTACTTAAACCCAGGTTTACACGGAGAAATTGATATTTTTTCTTATGGTGCAGATGGTCAGCCTGGCGGCGAAGGTTACAATGCTGACATTGGTAACTGGAATCTTACCGAATTTGCACAGGAATAATGCCCATGCGCCATATTGATACGCTAATTTATGCCAGTTGGGTGATTCCCGTAGAACCCGATGATCGCGTGCTTGAACAACATGCCATTGCCGTACACAAAGGTGAAATCCTTGATATTTTACCGATAAGTAAAGCGGTACATACCTATTCTGCCCGTATTACCCACAGGCTCAGCGGTCATGTTCTTATTCCTGGGCTTATTAATACCCACACCCATGCGGCAATGACTTTATTGCGGGGTTATGGCAGTGATAAACCGTTGATGCAATGGTTAAACGAATACATTTGGCCAGCGGAACAAACTTGGGTCAGTGATGAGTTTGTCGCCGATGGTAGTCGTTTGGCGATGGCAGAGATGATTCGCAGCGGTATTACCTGTTTTAATGATATGTATTTTTACCCTGACAGTGTTGCCGATGTTGCCTTGGAATTGGGTATGCGTGCTTGCCTTGGCATGATCGTGCTTGATTTCCCCAGCAGTTGGGCAAAAGACCCCGATGCGTATTTGCTCCGGGCGGAGGACTTACAAAAAAAATATGCTGACCAGCCTTTGTTAAGCTGTGCCTATGCTCCTCACGCGCCTTATAGTGTCTCCGACGAGCCTTTAAGCGAAATCGTCAGACTCTCTGCGGAAAAAAATCTGCGTGTACATATGCATGTGCATGAAACCTTAGATGAAATCCAACAAAGCATTAAAGACCATCAAAAACGCCCGTTACAACGCTTGGATGCCTTGGGGCTTTTAAACGATAAATTGCTTGCGGTGCATATGGCACAATTGACTGATACCGAAATCCAGCGGGTTGCCGAAACGGGAGTGCATGTGGTGCATTGTCCTGAATCGAATATGAAATTAGCCAGTGGTTTTTGTCCGGTTGCTCAATTATTAAAAGCTGGCGTTAATGTGGCCTTAGGTACAGATGGCTCGGCGAGTAATGATGATTTGGATATTTTAGGTGAGATGCGTAGCGCGGCCTTTTTAGCTAAAGCCATCAGCGGTGATGCCAGCCAAGTATCCGCCGCCCAAGCCTTGCGCATGGCAACCATCAACGGTGCAAAAGCGCTGGGTTTAGATGAAATAACCGGGTCTTTAGAAGCGGGGAAAGCGGCGGATATTACCGCCATTGATATGAGTGCCTTATCGACACAACCTGTCTATAACCCATTAACACAATTAGTTTACAGTGCCTCCCGCGATCAGGTCAGCGATGTCTGGATTGCCGGGCGGCATGTGCTTAAATCGAAAAACTTTACCACCTTGGATATGCAAGCACTCAATAGCAAAATAGCCCATTGGCGCAGTTTAATTAGTGGCGCTGATAACGTGAAAGAGACTTAGCGTTGCTATGATTAGCTATTTTTTACCTCATTATTCACGTTTTTTACCTGCATAATGAAAATTGGCTGTGCAGCAATGGCGGTTTTTTGGCTGAGAAAGCCAAAAAGAAGCCTTGGCGTAATATCAAATTTTAAATGGGTTCTATAAATTATCCAATAGCGCTTATAATGACCTTAGCCGGGGAGACAAAGCCAGTTTAAACGATGAGTTTCTATGAGAAAAATAAGGGAAAGCACAGCCAAAGCTCAGTCGCAAATATCTGAGACTGAGATGTTGCCTGAGGTAAGGTTACATGAATTATTGCAAGTCATGGCACAATTGGAGTCCTTCCAACAGCATGACCGGGGCATAATTGGGCATCTAAATCATGAAAAAGATGATTTTGAACAACGCTTGGCACAATTAAAGCGCGATAAATCCCAGCTTTCCAATCAAAGCAGTGAAAATCATGAATTACAAGTGCAACTGGTAGAAACCTTGCGTGAACATGAGAAAAATCAGCAACAATTATTACAAGAAATTGAACTTAAACAGCGGCAAATGCACGAACAGCTCAAAGCCCTGCGCCAAGAACGCGATGCCGCTTTAGCTCAAAAAGCACAAGTCAATGACCCAGCTGGGGTGAGCAAAATGATGCCAGCCCAACTACAAATATTGTTACAGCCAAAAATATTATTACTTATTATTGCTTGTAGCTTGATCTTATCTTTCGCTATCTTGTTTTTCTTATTGTAACGGGTGTTTAGCTTAGTACGTCAGATCAGATTGTAATATTAACCGCAGAGATATATCTCTGCGGTTTTGTTTTATAGCCCCTGTTTAAACAACAAGATAACGCCCAGCAGCCCCAACAATTAAGGTAATCAAGCCTAAGCTTAAATTAATCGCAATCACCAAGCGAATTCGCGCCAATTGTTTGGCTCCCGCCGGATAGTCTTTAATCATGACCGCTTGTTTCATCGCCTTATAAGGTAAAAAATACACATAGGCAAATAAGAAAGTCATTACCGAGCTAAGTCCTAGCATGGTGTGGATATACGGTTTGATATTGGCAAAGCCACCAACACTATCAATCATCCAAAAGCCAGATACATATAAAATAATCACCGATAACCAAACCCAAGGGAAAAACCGGTCAAAGCTCTGGGTCCACAAAGGCAAGCGTTGGGGTGGTTCTAGCAATTTGGCAGCCACAGGGCGCAGTGCCATATAGGCAAAAAACATCCCCCCGACCCAAATCACAGCGGCTAACAGGTGCAAACTAATCGCAGCAGCATATAACATCATTAACTCCTTGTCATGGCATCCGAGAGATGCCCATAATCCATCACTATCACACGGTCAGCTAAACTAAAATACTGATCATCATGGGTGACGGCTAACACCGTTTTGCCACTGGCGCGCAAATCCGGCAAAATCTGTTGATAAAAATAGCGCCGAAATTCAGGATCCTGATCGGCGGCTAGTTCATCTAAGATATAAATCGGTTTGTCTTCTAATAAAGCACAAACCAAGGCCAAGCGCTTGCGTTGACCTGTAGATAAATCAGTATGGCTAAATTTACCATTTTCAAATTGGGTTTTCTTATCTAGCCCCACTTTTCTAAGTAAATCATTCACCGCTTGTGTGCTCACATTTTCCAGACCATAGAGCCTATCAAATAAATAGAAGTCGTTGAAAACCACAGCAAATAAATGTTGATAAGCGGCGCTATTATAAGAGGCGATAGGGCAATCATCGACAACAATTTGTCCTTTTTCTGCTTGATATAAACCACAAATTAATTTTAATAAAGTCGATTTACCACTGCCATTGCCGCCAACAACAAAAATTAATTCGCCACGCTGTAAACTTAAATCTATCGGTTCTAGCTCAAAATAATGTTTTTTCTCTGGGTCTTGATAGCTAAAATGTAATTGTTGCAGTTGGATGGTTTTAAAAGCTTGAAATTGTTCTAAGGTCTCTGCTTCATGTGCAGTTGTATGACTGGCTTGCTCAATACGTCTTTGTAGGCGTTGTATTTTCAAAGCTGCAAAATTCGCTTTTGAATACAAGGGAATTGCGATGGTAATCATCTCGATAGGGCCGATTACATATAAACTGGCAGCAACAATTTTAATAATCACCGTGCTTTCGACCGCCTCAAACATCGGTAGAATGAATACCAGCACGCCCAATAATAAGGTCGAGAAAACCCGCGAGAATAAAATTTCGAGCACAAATTTAAGGCTGGCATCGATTTTATATTGATAACTGCGCTCAGCCGCCCCGGCTTGCGCCTTGAGTAATGCCATGCGTTTGGCATGATTCAGTTTGAGTTCTTTAAAACCATTGAGTTGTTGATGAATATGGTGAAAAAAGCGGTTTTCGGTTTTATTCGCCGACTGTAACGCCTCGCTAATCGCCGGGGTGTACATGACATAAACGCTTAAACCTAAAAACACCGCTAAAAAGACAATAAAAAACCCGACCATCGACAGCCAGGCGATATAAGCCAAGCTAAAAGTTAGCATCACCACGGCTTGCAGCGCACCAATCATGACAAAAGCGGATTGTGACACCACTTCGGTTTCGCGGGTCAATTGGGTATAAATACGGGTTTGTCCATATTGTTCTAGCCAACGCAAATCGACATGGGCGAGGTTGTTGAGTAAGTGGCTACGCAGCCGAAAAATGGCGGTTTCAACGGCAATGGTGGCTTTTGATAGAGATATTTGTCGAGTATAAATGGCTAAAATGGTGGCAAGCAAATATAAGAAGAAAAACCGCGCCTCAATATCTGCACCAGAATTCACCGCATCAGCGGCGGCGTTGATTACCGCCAAGACCACGCTCATACTCATGCCCGCGATCAAAGTCGCCATAGTCAATAGACGAATATCCGATTGACCGTGGCGGAGAATAAAACGCAATAAGTGTGAGCGCATGGCTATTTACTGATGTTACGCAAAGGCTTCTTTTTGGCTTTAACAAGCCAAAAAACTGCCATTGCTCCACGGCTAAATTCCACTAGGCAGGTGGAAAACCACAATATTGAGATAAAAACAGGCTTAGTGCGTAACATCAGTTATTTAATGTCCAAAGATGGGTAGTTGTTGTAAATATTGCCCGTAATTATTTTTTAGCATCGGCGCAGCTAAAGCCAGTAACTGCTCATCATTAATATAGCCCAAACGCCAAGCAATTTCTTCGGGGCAAGCGACCTTCATGCCTTGGCGTTTTTCGATGGTTTCAATATAGGCTGAGGCTTCGAGCAAGGATTCATGTGTGCCCGTGTCCAACCATGCCATGCCACGACCTAGAATTTCTACCGATAATTGTTGCTGAGCTAAATAGCGGTTATTGACATCGGTGATTTCCAATTCGCCCCGTGGTGAAGGTTCGATGGTTTTAGCAATCTCGACCACTTGGTTATCATAAAAATACAGCCCGGTGACCGCATAATGTGATTTTGGCTGACTGGGTTTTTCGACCAAATTCAAGGCTTGCCCACTTTCTGGATCAAATTCGACCACCCCATAGCGTTCAGGGTCGCTGACTTTATAGGCAAAAACTTTCGCGCCGGATTCAAGCTTACTTGCCATTTGCAGTTGTTGCTGGAATTGATGACCGTAGAAAATATTATCACCGAGAATTAAGGCGCAAGGGTCATCACCAATGAAGTCCTCACCAATAATAAAAGCCTGCGCTAAGCCATCAGGGCTGGGTTGTTCGGCATAACTCAGTTCGATGCCCCATTGCTTGCCATCGCCCAGCAATTGCTGAAAGCGCCCAATATCTTGCGGGGTCGAAATCAATAAAATTTCCCGAATCCCTGCCAGCATCAAGGTGGTCAAGGGATAATAAACCATCGGTTTATCGTAAATGGGCAATAATTGCTTGGAGACCACTTGGGTCACTGGGTGTAAGCGTGTGCCAGATCCCCCTGCTAAAATGATACCTTTCACCGTACTTATCCTTATTGTCTGAATAGATTTGCAGGGGATTATAAACCAATAAGCCACCTTCAATATAGGCTTTGTCAGCGTGGCTTAGTTGTTCTTAGCTTGCGTTTTAATTTCGGTGGTAAACCATTGTAACTGACAATGCACTTGCAAATGGGCATTATTTTGTTGCTGTAGCGCTTGCTCTATGCTGTGTTGGCGCTGCAAGGTACAGGATTTTAATTTGAGTAAACTGGGCTTTTTTATCGCTAAGGCATTGAGAAAATCTAGCAAATTTTGGCTGTGCTTTAGACTAAAGTCTAGTTCCATATCAGTGACATAAAGTTTAAATCGCTGATCTAAAATCAAATGCGGCAAAGCGTAACTTTTGCGTTGTGAAAAACGGTAACTGAGTTTTGTCAATTGATGTCGGGATTTGAGTTGATGTAAACGATTGAGCCAATACAATCGTTGTTCTTGCTCTATTTCCATCACGCCTTGTGCTTGAAGTAGATTAAACTGGCGATAAGATTGTTGCAAAATTTCTAGGGCAATTTGACTTTGTTCTTGCAGATTTTCAATTTGTTCCAGAGCTTCTAAAATCCGCTGCTTATTTTTTTGCTTTTGCAGGAGAAAATAGTAACTGTGCCATACCAATATAGCACTGATGCCTAGGGTCAGCCCCAGAAAAAATAAAGTGCGTCGTAAGCGCTGCCAATTAATTTGCATCGCCATTCTGCATCATTGTTTGAGTCACTTTAGCTGTAATGGCTTGAAAGATAATTTCTACTTGAAAACGGGCTTTTTCACTGACTTGATTATTCTCAGCTACCACACCATCGAGGCTTTGACTCGGATCAACACTTAAGGGCAATTCAATGGTATTGATTTGATAAATACGTTCATCTGCCCGTAACCTATTAATAAAACGATTAATCAAACGTAAAGCAGCAGTACTATTGCCATCATAAGGTTTTAAAAAACCTTTAAAATTCAAATAGGCATGATATTGTGCCAAGGGGGCTTTATTTTGATTTTTACGTTTTTCTTGGAAGCGTTTTTGAAAATCACTTAAACCCGTTTTGACTGAAATATGCTTTTGTATCGGTTTTATTTGCCAACGGATTTCATCTACATATAAAGCGGGTGCATCTTTTAAGTAGTGACTGAGCCAAATTAAATCATTGTCGATCAGACTAAATTGACGTTCTATTTCATTAAAACTATCGACCGTATTTTTGATATGGATGACTTCCATCGATAAACCCAGCAATTGTTTTTGTTGGCTTTGGGCATCGAGATAGCGGTTATGTTGTTCGACCGCTTGTTTTTGTAAGCGTAAAATATCTTGTTCGAGAAAAAAGCTCTGATAATAACGCTCGAAAGCAAAGCCTAGGGCAAATAAAAAGCATAAGCTGGCTAAAGCATATAAGCCCCGTCGCCATAACCAATGACTGAAATATTGTCGCTCATCACCACTGGCATAATGGTTTTTAGAACGATAATTAGCGACATACAACACCATCAAATGACGAAAATAAAATTGTTGAATATTACTGCTTTTTAAACCTTTACTGATGTCTAAATCGCTAAAACTTAAATAATGATAATTTTCAGTGCCTTTAGGGGCAATATCAGGGCGAATTTTTTCTAAAAAACTTGTGCTAGCTAACAGATAAATCTGGATTTTATCTTGGTATGTTAGGAGTCTAGCCCCCCGCAAGTATTGTAAGGTTTGTTCAATTTGAGCCTGTAAATGGCTTAAGTATTCTGACAGGGGTATCTCATCGCTCAGCACTAATAGGCGACTGAATAATAAACGCCCGCTCTTAAAAAATAACTGCCGTACCCCTTGGTGAAAATTGCCTTGTAACGTGTTACTTGGCGTTAGCACCAAACTGTAATCAGCTAAAGAAGGCAAAACATTGGCAGAGAGCAAGGGTAAGCTAGAAATGCTTTTAATCGCAATATCTTGTTGCAGTAAGCAATCTATCCACGGTTTGACTAGCTCTTGTTGAGTTAATGCGGTAAATAAGGCGCAATCACTATGGCGGAGTTCTGAACTATTTTGATCAATAATTTTGTTGCTATTACCTTGAATTTCGGCATAAGAATAAGGCTCGGTTTTAAATAAACGTTGCAGTTTATGTTTCAACAAGCCTTTGCGATCATAAATGGATACATGAGGGATTTGTTCGATTTGATACGTTTCTTCACGCAAATCAACTAAAATCTTAAGAGGTGTTTTTATTGGCGTTTGTCGCAGCCATTGCGAAAATTTTTCTAATTCAGCCGGTTGCTGGGCGAATTGTTGTTGCAGTAATAAGCGCCCGCGCTCGATATGATAGCATTCAGCATAGCGGTCGCTTAACATCAGTACCCAATGTTGCCCCATGCTGTATCCTTATTTGCAGCTTAGTTCAGCGCAGTAACCAACGTCGCCACCAAGGCTTATCGTCTGTATCGCAAGCGGTGGTTTTAACTTGTGCTAACACCACAGAAATATTATCCATTCCCCCCGCTTCATTGGCTTTTGCCACCAAAGCCTCAGCTGCCTCGGCTAAATCATCCTTGTGCTTTAATAATACGCTGGCAATCACGTCATCTTCAAGCATATCATTCAAGCCATCAGAACAAAGTAAATAAATATCATCAAAAACGACTAGATTTTCTTGTAAGCTGACTTCAACATCAGGATTAACCCCCAACGCTCGGGTGACTAAATTTTTGTTCGGCGAATTGCGGGCTTGTTCTGGGGTACATAAGCCATGTTCTAACAATTCTTGTAACACGGAATGATCTGCCGTTAGGGGCTTAAGCTCATCCTTACACAAGCGATATAAACGCGAATCGCCGACATGGGCAATACTGATAGAATTATCGTAAAACAATGCCGCAACCACCGTGGTTCCCATGCCATAATAATCACTGTTATCCTGTGCACTTTGATAAATTTCGCGGTTGGCACTTAGAATCGCTTGTTGTAATAACAAGCTAGCATGATGATAAGGGGAGTTGGTGGCTTTTTGACCTAATTCGGTTTGTGCCAAACGACGGCTGATTTCATTGCTAATGGTTGTCGTGGCAATCTCACTGGCCACTTCACCTGCTTGATAGCCACCCATGCCATCAGCCAGCACCATACAGCCCAGGGCGCTATTAATTGAAACACTGTCTTCATTATGTTCACGCACAAGACCGGTATCAGAGTGGTAAACCATATGAATGTTACCGACATAAGTATTCATTAAGACTTACTCGGCTGAGGCTAATATTGTCATGGACTGGGATTATCATTTAAGTTTATAGCAAATTCAAGCCTTTTCAGGCGGGGTGTTTTCTTTGTGGTCTATTTGTTGTTTACAACTTTCTAAGGCTTTAAGTAAGGCTTGCCCAGAACTATAACGCCGTTCAGGCTGTTTTTCTAGCAAAGTGTTGACCAAAATTCGCAGACAATTGGGTAAATTGGGGCGTAAATCGAGAATGTTAGCTGGATTGCCATGCGCAATTTGGAACATTAAGCTCGCCATCGAATCGGCCTTAAAAGGCAGTTGCCCTGTCAACAGTTGGTATAACATGACTCCCAAAGAAAATAAATCGGCACGGCCATCCACATTATTGCCTGCCAGTTGTTCTGGAGCCATATAAGAGGGGGTGCCCAAAATCACGCCGGTGCGGGTTTTATGCTGGTCAGTAATCCGGGCAATACCAAAATCCGTCAATTTCAAAAAACTCGTGCCGGGGTTATACATAATATTGCCGGGTTTAACATCGCGATGTACCACACCTTGTTCATGCGCATAAGCTAGCGCCCGCGTGATTTTAATAATGATTTCTAATAGCTTGTTGAGTTCAAGTAAATTATCCGGGTTGGTATAGGGGATTAAATTACTGCCTTTGAAAAATTCCATGGCAATATAGGCCATTTGATTGGCTTCGCCGGCATGATAGACATTAATAATATGTTCGTGATTAAGCCTTGCTGCGGCCTCCGCTTCACGAAAAAAACGCGCGGTGGCTTCTTGCAATTCTTTACCTTCAAATTCATCTGATAAGGCGATGGTTTTGAGTGCTACCATCCGATCAAATTTACGATCTTTACCTAAATACAATACGCCCATCGCGCCTTTGCCTAAGCGTTTCTCAATTTGAAAATGCCCAAGTAAAGGCTTATGGCTCATGCTATCGCTGTCGAGCCACTGGTTCAGCTCTTTTTTATTATGGGCTTTGGGGTGTAGTGTTTGAGAGTCTTGTTGATTTAAGGCATGTTGTAAACGTAGCAAACGCTGTTGAATATCACGATAATCCGGGTGTTGTAATTGGATATGTTGATAAACCCCCACCGCACCTGCGGTTTGTTTGCGTTGCTCAAAGTCCATCGCCAAGTTATATAACAAGCTCAATAAGCGTTCATCCATAGGACATTGGCGCAATTGAGTAAAGGCTAATTCTAATTTACCTTGGCTTTGATAAGTCAGCCCCATCATGCGTTTATTTTCGGTATTATGGGTTTTTTGCCTGCCTGAGTGGAGATAGGTTTGATAGCTTTGTTGTAATAAAAATAAAACCAAGCCAAGACCTAAATAACTGAGACTGATAGGCAATGCCCACCATTGTTGCTGCCACCACAATACACTTGCCATCGTGCCTAGTTGCAAAGCACTGAGCAATAAAACCACCACCAGCGTTACCCAGTTTTTTAACAATGGCGCAATATAGAGAAAAAATAAAGCATACAAACAGAGCAGCGCATAATCCAGCCCTCGACTCCAAGGCGCGTGTTGTGCCAGTTGTTGTTGTCCAAGGCTTAACACTTGTTTATTCAATGTCTGTAATTGTGACAAGGGTTGAAATTCACGACTGTGATGCATAGGTGTGGCGGTTTGTCCGAGTAATACCCATTTATCCGCAAACACCTCTGGCGGTATTTCACCGCGATAGACATCAATAAAACTGATTTCAGGTGCTTGCACTTCTGCCAAGGTCGAGCGGGCTTGTAACTGACTATCTGTAATGATTTTTTGTTGTCCAATTTGGACATATTTTCCTAGCGTAATCAGTACATCACTCAGTGTTTGTTGCTGGAGTAATACATGGATTAATAAAGCTAAACTGGGATAATAACGGGCTTGATATTGCACCACTAAGGGGAAATCCAAGTTATCAGCTGCTAATCCAGCAGGTAACCAGCCGATAGCCTTAGCATGGTCAATAAAATCATTGTGCGGTAGCTGCAAGGCTTTAACAAAACGCGGGGCTTGGTTTTGTTCACTAAAATTACTAATCACATGCACAAAGCGTTGTTGATGAATACGGGTGGATAATTGCTGGTGTTCAAAACCAAATAAAGCTTGGTCAATGGCGGGCGCTGCTTGCTCAGTCTGGCTTAATTGTGCATGAATGGCTAACACGACCTTATCTAACTGGGTTGCTAATTGTCGACTATGATTAAATTGTGTTTGTACTTGCGTTAAGAGGTGATCCCAGTCTAAATCCGCCTGCGTTTTGGGCGGCTTATAACTGCCATCAGGATTTAAGGATAACAAAGCGGCATCACTGTTGGGGTCAATACAATCAGCGTTAAAAGTTGGTGCGGGGGCAAGGCTTTGATAATGTTGTTGCAGTTGCTGTAATTGTTTGAGAACCTCACTGTTTTCTAGCCTATCCCAGTTCAGGGTATTAACAATTAATTGCGCTTTTTGTAAGCGGCTTAAGACCTTATCATAGACCGAATGCGCAAAAGGCAAGGAACCCAAGGCCCTTTGCGTATTTTCATCGATAGCAACAATAATTACCTCATCTGTCTGCAATACCTGATGGCGGGTAAGTAATTGATATAAGCTGCTCTCGTTTGGCAAGCCTTGTAAATTCAACACAAGCACAGCCGCAAACGCGAAGATAACGACCAAATAACGCTGGGCTATGCCTTGCCAATTCATGGCTCTTTACTCAATGACTTTAGGCACTAAATACAAGCCCTCTTGTGCCGCTGGGGCAATACTTTGAAACAACTCGCGCTGGTTGCTCTCGCTGACCACATCGACACGTAAACGCTGCACGGCATCCAAAGGATGTGACATCGGCTCAATGCCATCGGTATCAACACTGTCCATTTGCGCAACAAAATCGAGAATATTAGACAGATTTTGAGTATATTCATCCACCTTATCTTCAGTGATTTCCAAACGCCCTAGGTGAGCGACTTTCAAAACTTCTTCTTTACTGATAGACATTATTCGCCTCCAAATTGTGCAGGCACACGGGTATGCCAATCGCTGTGTTGTTGATATTGATGGACAAAATTAAGCATATTCGCCTCAGTAAAATAATTTCCCACCACTTGTAAGCCCACGGGCAGATTATCACTAAAGCCGACAGGGAATGACATCCCCGGCAAACCCGCCAAACTCACTGGAATGGTGAATAAGTCGCCCATATACATCGACACCGGATCAGCGGTTTTTTCGCCAATCTTAAACGCCGTGGAAGGCGCAACCGGGCTTAAAATAAAATCAACCTCATCAAAGGCGGCAACAAAATCTTGTTGAATCAAGCGGCGGATTTTTTGTGCTTTGAGATAATAAGCATCGTAATAGCCCGCAGAAAGGGCATACGCACCGACCATAATCCGACGCTTGACCTCATCGCCAAAACCTTCCCAACGGCTGCGCTGATACATATCGAGCAAATCCTCGGGGGCATCACAACGATGACCATAACGCACGCCATCAAAACGCGATAAATTCGAGGATGCCTCAGCCGGGGCAATGACATAATAAGCCGCCAAGGCTAAATGGCTATTGGGTAAACTGACTTCTTTCACTTTGACACCGAGTTGCTTAAATTGCGCCAAAGCCGCCTCAATCAAACTGGCAATATTGCTATCTAAATCATCGGTAAAAAACTCTTTGGGGATACCGACCGTGCGACCTTCAAGGCTGTTATTCAAACCCTCGGTATAACTGGGCACAGGTTTATCAATACTGGTCGAATCACGCTTATCCAAGCCACTGATAGCCTCCAAGACCAAAGCCGCATCCGCAGCCGAGGCAACCATCGGCCCTGCTTGATCCAAACTGGAAGCAAAGGCAGTCATACCCCAACGCGACACGCGACCATAAGTCGGTTTCAATCCGGTAATCCCGGTATGAGAGGCAGGCTGGCGAATCGAGCCGCCTGTGTCACTGCCGAGGGTAAACGGTGCTAGCCGTGCTGACATGGTTGCCGCTGAACCGCCGGAGCTGCCGCCGGGAATACGGTCTTGATCCCAAGGGTTTTTCACCACCCCATAGGCGCTGTTTTCATTCGATGATCCCATGCCAAACTCATCCATATTGGCTTTGCCGATCAAAATCGAGCCTGCGGCTTTGAGTTTTTCTGCCACCGTTGCATCATAAGGCGAGATAAAATTCTCTAGCATTTTCGAGCCGCAAGTGGTGCGCACGCCCTTGGAGCAAAATAAATCTTTTAAAACATAAGGAATACCAGCCAACGGAGAAGTTAATTCACCTTGGCGGATTTTTTGATCAACGGTTAATGCTTCTGTCTTGGCTTCCGTTTCTACCACGGTAATCAAGGCATTTAAGTCGGGATTAAATTGTTGGCAACGCGCCAGATAGGCATCGGTGAGTTCCATCGCCGAAAACTCACCTTGAAAAAGCCCCTGATGTAATTGGCTTAGCGACGCGGTGAGTAGGGTCTTTTCGGATAAATCCATAAAGCAAATCCTTGTTATCAATATTGAGTCGCATTTTAAACCACAAGTTTGCCTAAAGGTAGCCCCGATAAGGATTCAGATAAAAATATTTGTCGTTGCTTGATGAACTCATATTGATAACTGATGTGACGCACTAAACCTATTTTTATCTCAAAATGGTGGTTTTCCACCTGTCTAGTGAAATTTAGCCGTGGAGCAATGGCGGTTTTTTTACCTTTTGGGGTATTGAGAAGCCTTTGCGTAACATCAGTTGATAAGCATTAGCTTTAGAGTCGTATGATTTAATGCTTCCCTTGCCGCAACCACCTTTGAAACGCCGTTTCTGCTTGTTCTAGTTCATAAGGATTAATTAAGCCGCGCCGCAAAGCCACTGAAACCGCACGGGCGCGGGAATTAAGCGCCTCCACCCCTTCAGCAAGACAACTATCACGCTCAACATGGAGTTTTTGATATAAAGACTTTAGGCGACTTTGCACCCCACGGCGAGATAAATAGCGCCGTTGGGCGATGAGATTATCAGTCAGCCCTAAAGCAATATCGATTAAAACTTCATATTCAGCATCAGAAATCATTTCTTGACTGGTTTGACTGCGGGCTTGTACGGGGCGGATTTTGGGGTCTATCCAACATTGGTAATCATTAAATACCGAGTTGACCGCGCGGCTAAGTGTCTCGGCAGGATTGCTTTTAAGCACATAGCCATAGACGGTTTCTGCGGGGATAATCTTAGCCAGCGAGCGCACATAGATTTCATCTTGATATTGTGACCAAAACACAATCCGTAGTTGCGGTGTCGTTGCCCAAGCTTTTTTGGCTAGTTCCACCCCGTTGAGCTTGGGCATTTGTAAATCGCTCACCAAACAACTCACTTGTGTTTGCCCCAAAAGCGCTAAAGCTTCTTCTCCATTGGTGCTCGTGTGAATATGATAATCACTTAAGGTTTGTTGTAAAAATTCTCGGTCTCTGGGGTTATCCTCAGCAATAATAATGTCCATGTGTTTATACTCCTAATGGCAAGCGCAATTCAAAGCGCGTTCCTTGCTGATATTGCTGGGGTTTGCCCCATTGTATCCGTGCTTGTAACATGCGGCTACGGGTGTGAATATTGGCAAGCCCGCGCCCGCCTTTATTTTTGTTTGAGACCGAAGGCATCCCTTTGCCATCGTCTTCAACACAAATCCATAAACTTTGCGCTTGTTGTTCGATGCGAATATAGCCTTGTTGACATTGGGCATGTTTAAGGCTGTTATTAATCACTTCTAAAATCACCCGATAGAGTCCCAAGGCTTGCTCTGTACTTAAATCGGCATTTAAATCGCCGCGCATATCGAGTTGAAAATCGGGGGCATCGGCGGGGCTACAGCGTTTTTCTAAATATAAACGTAGGGCGGATTCCAAACCGAGCATTTCCAAAGCTTGCGGGTGTAAGTCGTCAATAATATGGCGAATCCCTGTGTTTAGCTCGGTGAGTTCGCGCTCCATTTGCTGTAGCCGCATTTGTAGTGGCTCAGGCGCTGAGGGCATCAGGCTGCTTAAGTCGCGCCCAATATGGCTCAGCTCGGCTAGCACTTGGTCGTGCATATCCATCGCAATACGACGGCGTTCGGCTTCAATGCCGCTGAGCATTTGAAAAGTATCACCGCCTTGGCGTTGGGCTTTATCTAAACTACGCCAGAGTAAAAAGGCAATGAGACTGATACAAATAAAAATCAATAAAGCCCGGCTGCTGAGTGCCCATATTTTTTCCTGATAGACTTCCTCTTTAACCCGGTCATAAATAAACCAATCACTGTCTTTCACTTGAGCACGGGCGGCAGTTGGGCTTTGCCAAACCTTATTATGGCTATCCGCATATAAATGTAAGGGTTTTTCTTTGGTTTGGTCCCAAAGGGCAAGTTGATGCCCACTGATTTGAGCATGAGTCAGCAGGCGCTGTAAGTCTGTCATCGGTAGGTTAATAAAAAACACCCCCATATCCCCATCGACAGCAAAACTGCTGAGAATATCAATGTGTGGATCTTTGCCCTCCTTGTCATGCAGCATCACTTGATAACCCGCCATACTCAAACGCCCCAGTTCTAGCAAACAAGTGCTATTACTCAAGTGTTGAGTTTGAGGTAATAAGGCAATGCCCTTGTGATTGACCACGGAAAAATCATAAGCATGGGGAAACCAGTTTTTTATTGCTGTTTCTAGCTGGGGGTATAAGTCTGTTTGCTCTCCTTGTTGATAAATGTTTTTTAATAAGGCGGATTTTTCTTGACTAAATAGCAAGGCTTTGCGCCCTAAACTATGGGCATAAATATGGATTTCTTGTGCCAAGCTATCGGCGGTTTTTGCCGAGAGTTGTTGTTGATAGCTGCGAAAATGTTGATAGGCGCTATAACCTTCCCAGCCCAATAATATGCCGACAATGAGGACAAAGCCGATGATAAGACGGCTGTAATTAAGTTTTAGCATAGGGTATGGCTCCTTGCCGCGAGGTAAATGGCGCTTGCTTTATAGATTTAGCAGCTTTTTCTGTTCAGGTAAATGTGCAAAAGCACAGTCTTGCCCGTGCAAAGCCGCAATGCCGTCTGTGGCAATGGCGCTACCGCCTAAAGCGACAAAAACCGATACTAGCCTCACGCCTTAGCAATGAACAAGGCGCTTTTTTTATTACCGAGGATACTATCATGAGTAAAAATATCACCGCAGCCAATACCGCTATCGCTGGCATCATCGCTTTAGGTTTAAGCACCGCAAGCACTTCAGCTCTGGCAGGTAAACCTGGCATGGAAAAATGTATGGGCGTTGTCAAAGCGGGTATGAATGATTGTGGTACCAGCAAACACGCTTGTGCCGCTCAAGCGAAAACTGACAATGATGCCGAAGAATGGGTGTATGTACCTGAGGGCACTTGCGCCAAAATTACGGGCGGTTCGGTGAAAGCGGCGAAAAAATAAGCCTTTACGCAGCACTAGCATTAGCCAGATTTGAGCCGTTTTCAAGCATTGGTAACGGCTCAAATCTAAAGGATTTTTTATGCACAAGCAATCCCTGATTGCAGGCGTAGGCTTAGGGCTACGCAGCCAACATTACAGCCACATTCTCAGCGAAAAACCCGCTGTGCCTTGGTTTGAAGCCTTGGTTGATAATTATATGGGCGCAGGTGGCGCGCCGCTACAACACCTAAACCAAATTCGCCAAGATTACCCCATGACGTTTCACGCCGTCGGCATGTCTTTAGGTTCTAGTGAGCCTTTAGATAAAAACTATTTTAAAAAACTCAAAACTTTACAACACCGCTTTGAGCCAGCATGGGTTTCGGATCATTTAAGTTGGAGCAAAATTCACGGGCAAGTTGCCAATGATTTATTGCCGATGCCCTACACCGAAGAGTCAATCCAACACCTTGCTAATCGCATTGACCAAGCCCAAGAACTATTGGGGCAACGCTTGGTAATAGAAAATGTTTCCAGTTATTTGAATTACCAAGTTGATGCCATGAGCGAATGGGCCTTTTTAGTCGAGGTGGTCGAGCGTGCCGATTGCCTGATTTTACTCGATATTAATAACGTCTATGTCAGTGCCATCAATCACGGCTTTGACCCAATTCCTTATCTTGAAGCCATTCCCACTGAACGCGTGGTTGAAATGCATCTGGCAGGTTATGAAGAGGCCGGCGAGATTTTATTTGATACCCACGGACAGCCCGTACACCCGCCCGTGTGGGACTTGTATGAAACGGCATTAAAACGCTTTGGCAACGTCCCAACTCTGATTGAATGGGACAGTGATATTCCCGCATTTGCGGTTTTAGCACAAGAAGCCCGTATTGCCGAATCCTATCAACAGGAGCTTAGTTATGCTCAAACTGCATGAGATTCAGCAACAATTTATGCAAGGCTTATATGAGCCCAAAGCCGTCACAGCGGCTGAATTTATCCAGCCAAGCAGTAAACAAAGTGCGAGCGAGCGCCTGCAAAGCTATCGTCACAGCTTGATTGGACACTTAAGCCAAGTGCTTAGCGAGATTTATCCGGTGTGTTTGCGTTTGCTCGGACAAACTTTTTTTGAGCGTTTAAGTTTGCGCTATATCAATGAACACCCCTCTAAGTCTCTCAACGTTAATGATTATGGTGAGCAATTTGCCGAATTTATCCAAGCTTTTCCGCCTTTAATAGATTATGCCTATATCGCCGATGTGGCGCGTTTAGAATGGCATTGGCATCGGGCTTTTCATGGCGAAGACCAAGCGCCGTTAAATATCGAAGCCTTAAACCAACTGGATAAAAACGCGATTCAAAACCTACATTTTCGTTTACCTGTTGCCAGTGCTTTACTCGAATCTAATTACCCAATCCAAGCCATTTGGGCAGCAAACCAAGTTGAACACAGCGAAGTTGCCCCAGTTGATTTAGACCAAGGCGGGGTTAAACTTTTCGTCTGGCGACAAGGACTCGATATGCGCATTGATGTGCTTAGCGATGAGGAATGGTGGTTTTTAAATGCCATCGCCGAAGATAAAGCTTTTCCCTCATTATGCGATCAACTTTTACAGCAGCATCCGAGTTGCGACACCGCCAGCCTTGCTCCGCATTGTGTCGAACAAGGCTATATCAACGACTTTCAACTCAAACCATGTGAGGTGTAGCCATGTTACAGTCCCTGATTTCAGCTTACCAAACCAGCGTTAAAGGCATCCATGCCTTGCATCCCTTGTTTGAACTTGTCGTGCGCTGTTATGTTGCTTGGATGTTTTTAAAATCTGGGCTGGTCAAAATTCAAAGCTGGGATACAACCTTGATGCTGTTTGAATACGAATACACCGTGCCATTGCTCTCGCCTTATTGGGCAGCTTTATTAGGCACAGCAGCAGAATTAACTTTGCCTGTGTTATTAATTATCGGCTTGGGTGGGCGTTTAAGTGCTTTAGCCTTATTTATTTTTAATATCGTTGCAGTGATTTCTTACCCCGATATTAGCCCAGCGGGCGTGCAGCAACATATGCTCTGGGGTTTTATGCTGTTGATGTTGTTTGTTTATGGTGTCGGGAAATGGTCAGCGGATTATTTTGTACAAGTACGTTATATAAACAACAGGCGTAGTTAAGACGACTATCATTAGCCATAGGAGGATAGAATAGGATAATATCATCATAGTTTTCATGACAAGGAATTAAGAACTATGGTTTGCGTGTATCAAGGCGAGGCTCTAGGGCGCTATGGTTTTGGTGATGAACATCCTTTTGGTACGGACCGTTTAGGCGCTTTTTGGCAAGAGAGCCTCAAACAAGGCTTGGATAAAAAAGTCACACTCGCCGATCCGGTGGCGTGTGATGTCAGCGCCATTGCCCGTTTTCACACAAGCGATTATATTCAAAAAGTACAAACCCAATCCGAATCCGGCACAGGCTATCTTGACCGTGGCGACACCCCAGCCTTTAAAGGCGCATTTACCGCCACCTCCTTTGTAATCGGTTCGGGCTTGGATGGGCTGGAGCGCATGTTTTATGGCAAGGAACGTAAAATTTTTGTTCCCATCGCCGGATTGCATCATGCTCAGCGAGGCAGTGCCGCAGGTTTCTGTGTTTTTAATGACATTGGCGTATTGATAGAAACCCTGCGCAGCTTTTATCAAATCCAACGCGTGGCTTATGTGGATATTGATGCCCATCATGGCGATGGGGTGTTTTATAGCTATGAAAATGACCCGGATGTGATTATTGTCGATATTCATGAAGATGGGCGCTATTTATATCCAGGCACGGGCGCAGCACATGAAATTGGTATCGGCGAAGCCAAAGGCTCGAAGCTCAATATTCCCCTCGCTCCCGAAGCCAACGACCGCGACTTTTATAGCGTTTGGCCTGATGCCGAAGCCTTTTTACGTGCGGCCAAACCCGAGGTAATTATTTTACAAGCAGGAGCCGATAGTATTGTCGGCGACCCGATTACCCACATGGCGTTTAGTCCCGCAGCCCACGCTCACGCAACAGCACGCCTTGCACAAATGGCGAATGAATTTGCCGATGGGCGCATGATCGTCACCGGTGGGGGCGGTTATAATCGCACCAATATTGCTTTAGGTTGGAATGCCTCACTTAAAGCCCTGATTGATAATGCCTAAGCCCCTGACTTATGTTAAAAATAACGCAAACTGAAATAAAAGATTTTTTTCCCACAAAAATTTTTCAGCGTGGAAAAAACTATTTTAATCAATCACATGTGCTTGATTTTAAAAAATCGGGCACGGACAAAAAAGTCAAAATACGCGCTGAAGTCGAAGGATCTGAGGATTATAATTATCTGGTCAACATTGAATTACAGCATTCCAATGGCGGTTTATTACTGAAACAAAACTGTACCTGCCCGATGCGAGGGGATTGTAAGCATGTGGTCGCCAGTCTGCTGACCTATATTGAGCGACAAACAACATCTTCTCCTGCCAAAACTAAAGCCGTTGTCAAACCCGATGGTAGCGATAGCGAGACCTTGCCCGAATGGTTGCAAGTGCTGAATATCGAGCCAGCGGAAACAAAAAACACGGTCGCGACTAAAAGCACCCCACCAAGCGTTTTTTATCTGCTTAATGTCGTTGATGGTGCAGGCTTGAAAAAGCGTTTACAACTTAAAACCGTCTATGCCAAACGTTTACAATCAGGAAAAATTGGTAAAAATTATGCGGCTAAAAATAAGGATGCTTATTATCTTAGCGATGCAGATAAACGCATTTATCGTTTGATTGCAGCGCTGGAGCAAGGCGGTAGCGGTGTTTTTCAACTAAGCGATTTCGATTTATTTAAGCGTATTGTCGATACCGGGCGCTGTTTTTGGCAAAACACGGATAATCCACCGGTGTTATGGGGAAAACCCATTCAGGCACAAGCGGCTTGGAAAATAGAACCCAGCGGCGATCAATATTTACGTTTTCATCCACAAATTGATGCGCCTGAGGATTATATGATCTTACCGATCACGCCTTTGCACTACATGAACATTGAAACGGGGTCTTGTGGCTTATTGGATAGTGGTTTGCCCGTTGATGCCGACTTAGCTGTATATCATTCGCCAAAACTGCCCCCAGAACCGGCTAAAATCAGAACCTTAGTTGCCCAATTAAAACAAAGCCCGCTTGCTTTGCCCTTGCCACAACAACTGCGCCTTGAAACAGAAGAAAACCTCCGCCCCACGCCTAAAATTGTTTTATTTAATCAAGTCATTGAACCGGACATAAACCATTGGGCTTACCGTTTTGGGCATGAAGACATGGTGCCACTGAACCTACCTTTATTACGTTTGAGTTTTATCTATGCTGAAACAGAAGTTCAATATCAAGATAAAAATCAATATTTCAGTGATTTTGACCCGCAATCAGGGCTGATTAAACAAATTAAACGCCGTCCTAAGTTAGAAAAAAAAGCATTAAAAACCCTCAAGGAACTTGAATTTTACCCTTTAAATGACAGCGGCTTACAAGAAACCCATGTGCTTGAAGAAGCACACTTGTACGATTTTATCAATTTGCATGAAGATGAAGACGAGGAATCCAATCAACACAACGCTTTGATGCAATTTAGTATTGAAGGCATTCCGCAACTACGTGAGCAAGGCTGGCAAGTTGAGGTAGATCCCGATTATTCATTCAATGTGGTCTCCCCTGATGTCTTAGATGATTGGTATGCCGATTTGGATGACAGCACCGGCATTGATTGGTTTGGTTTAGAGCTGGGCATTCACATTGACGGCGAAAAAGTTAATTTATTGCCGGTGTTGGTTAATCTGCTCAAAGATGTGCAAGATGCAGGCGATCTGGAACAACTGCAAACCGTGCCTGATGGGACATTATTGAATTTGCGCCTTGAGGATAAGCGTATTTTAATGCTGCCGATTGAGCGTATTCGCGGCATTATCAATGCTTTAATCGAATTATTAGGGCAAGAACCCTTAGACGACGACGGTCGCCTACAATTAATGCGCCTGAAAGCCGCGCAATTACTCGAATTAGAAGCGGCGATGGGCGCGGCGCGTTTGCGCTGGCTCGGTGGCAATCAATTGCTCGAGTTGGGGCGCAAGCTCAAAGACTTTAAAACCATAGAAAAAGTCACTGTGCCCAGCGGCTTACAAGCGACATTACGCCCTTATCAACAAACCGGACTCGATTGGCTGCAATTTTTACGCGATTATCAACTCGGCGGTGTGCTTGCCGATGACATGGGCTTGGGTAAAACCATTCAAACCCTGACGCATTTATTGGTGGAAAAAGAACAAGGGCGTTTAAATAAACCCTGTTTGATTGTCGCTCCGACCAGTTTGATGGCTAATTGGCGCAGTGAGGCTGAGCGTTTTGCCCCGACACTGAGGGTTTTAGTGTTGCATGGTCCGGATAGAAAAAACCATTTTGAGAGTCTCAATGAGTATGATCTGGTGCTGACCACTTACCCTTTATTACCGCGTGATAAACCTGAGCTACTGAAGTATCAATTTTATTTTCTGATTTTGGATGAAGCCCACAACATCAAAAACCCCAAAACCAAGGCAACCCAAACGCTGCACCACCTTAAAGCCGAGCATCGTTTATGTTTAACAGGAACACCGATGGAAAACCATCTGGGCGAATTATGGTCATTATTCCATTTTCTCACCCCTGGCTTATTGGGCGACCCGAGCCAATTTAAACAACTCTATCGCCATCCCATCGAACGCGAACACGATGCCCACCGTCGCCAAGTTTTGAGCCGCCGGATTGCACCGTTTATGTTGCGCCGAACCAAATCCGAAGTCGTCAAAGATTTACCGGAAAAAACCGAAATCATCCGCACGGTGGATTTGGACAGCGAGCAACGGGATTTATACGAAACCATCCGCTTAGTCATGCACGAAAAAGTGCGAGGACAAATTGCCAGCAAAGGCATTGCCCGCAGCCAGATTATTATTCTCGATGCCCTGTTAAAACTCAGGCAAGTGTGCTGCCATCCGCGTTTGGTCAAACTTGAGGCGGCAAAAAAAGCCAAGCATTCAGCCAAATTGGATTTACTGATGGAAATGCTGCCAGAAATGCTCGAAGAAGGGCGTAAAATTCTGTTGTTTTCGCAATTCACCAGCATGTTAAAACTGATTGATGAAGCCTGCGATAAGCTGAATATTCGCTATACCAAACTCACCGGACAAACCCGTAAACGTGAAGAGGCGATTGATGCGTTTCAAAATGGCGATGTGCCCTTGTTTTTGATCAGTCTCAAAGCCGGTGGCACAGGGCTAAACCTCACCGCTGCCGATACCGTGATTCATTACGATCCGTGGTGGAACCCGGCGGTAGAGCAACAAGCCACCGACCGCGCTCACCGGATTGGACAAAGCAAAAAAGTCTTTGTCTATAAGCTGATTAGTAAAGGCACGGTCGAGGAAAAAATTCAAGAATTACAAGAGCGTAAAAAACAACTGGCAGCGGCGATGTTATCCAGCAGCACTGGGGATAAAAAAGCCGGAAAACTGACCTCAGAGGATTTACAGGTCTTGTTTGAACCGCTGTAATAATAGCAATTTTAATATTAATTGCTCCGATTTTACGCGCCGCTGGAGCGACGCAATACGCATTCCCAAGCTAGAGCTTGGGAACGAGTTGGAACGGTTGCTATACGCCTTACATATTACGCATACGGTTAATCAGCACCTTAATAAAACCAAAAGCGATGGCGGGGTATTCGTAGGAAAGTTGCTCCATATCATGGCGTTCAATCACCAAAAAGGTACATGCGCCTTCACAACGGACGGTGGCGGTGCGGGTTTCAGCATCGAATAAAGCCAGCTCGCCCAAAAAATCATTTTCCTTAATGGTCGCCACTTGAGTTTGCTCACCGTCTTTTTCTTTTAAGATTTGCACTTTTCCAGAGACGACAATAAATAGCTTATCGCCCAAATCGCCCTGATGAAATAAAATATGTCCATCTTCATAGACTTCTTCAGTGGCAATGGTAGCGATCATAGAGACATCCTCGGTTTTCAGCATAGAAAACAAGGGAATGTTATTGAGGACGATGATTTTTTCTAGTAGCACCATTTTGTGACACCATCACGGTTTCGGTTTAAGGCGATGTAATAAACTAGAAGTATCCCAACGCTTGCCGCCTTGCTGCTCGACATCGGCATAAAACTGGTCAACCAATGCGGTCACGGGCAATTGTGCGCCATTCTCGCGTGCTGCTTGTAAAACAATATCTAAGTCTTTGCGCATCCACTCGACGGCAAAGCCATGCTCAAATTCACGCGCTAGCATGGTTTCATAACGGTTTTCCATTTGCCACGACTGCGCCGCGCCTTGGCGAATCACATCTATCACCGCGTGGGCATCTAAGCCCGCTTGCTCGGCAAAATGCAAACCCTCTGCCAAGCCTTGAATTAAACCTGCAACACAAATTTGATTGACCATTTTACTCAGTTGTCCGCTGCCCACCTCGCCCATGCGCCGAACTTGTTTGGCGTAAGTTTGTAACAGTGGTTCTATTTGCGGATATAAAGTTTCAGCACAGCCGACCATGATGGTCAGTTGTGCGTTTTCCGCCCCCGCTTGCCCGCCAGAGACGGGTGCATCGGCAAAATGACAGCCTTCGGCGCTGGCAATAGCGGCTAATTCGCGGCTAAGTTCTGCCGAGCTGGTGGTGTGGTCGATATAAATCCCGCCTTGTTTGAGTCCGGCAAAAATGCCTTGCTCGCCCAAAGCCACAGCGCGAACATCGCTATCACGTCCAACACAGCTAAACACCACATCAGCGCCCTCAGCCGCTGCTTTAGGGGTGGCGGCCGTCGTGCCTCTGTATTGCTGTTGCCACGCCTCGGCTTTTTCTGGGCTGCGGTTATAGACGCAAACCTCAACCCCGGCATTGGCAAGATGCCCTGCCATAGGAAAACCCATCACCCCTAAACCAATAAATGCGCACTTCATTAGACCACCTTCGCCCGTAATAAATCGTGCATACTCAATGCACCGATTAATTGCTTTTTCTTATCGACCACCAAAACCACGCTAATTTCATGCTGCTGCATTAAGTCTAAGGCATCGACCGCCAAGCTATGCGCATCAATCGTTTGTGGGTTTTTGGTCATAAGCTCTGTAATTTGACTGGCTTGTAAGTCAATTTTTTTATCCAGACTGCGGCGCAAATCGCCATCGGTAAAAATGCCACACAGGCGCTGTTTTTTATCGACAACGGCGGTCATGCCTAAGCTTTTGCGGGTGATTTCAAACAGGGCGGCACTCATGCTGGCATCTAAGCTCACTTGAGGGATTTCTTTGCCCTTGTGCATAATATCATCGACATGCAACAGCAAACGCCGACCTAAGCGCCCAGCAGGGTGCGAGCGGGCAAAATCTTCGGAGTTAAAGCCGCGTTTTTCCAACAGTGCCACAGCGAGGGCATCGCCCATCACCAAGGCAGCTGTGGTGCTGGCAGTCGGCGCTAGCCCCAGCGGGCAAGCTTCTTTTTCAACGCTGACATCCAAATTGACTTTGGCACTTTGAGCGAGGGTGGATTGGGCATTGCCTGTGAGACTAATCATCGGCACGCCTAGACGCTTGATAATCGGCAAAATGGTCAACAGTTCATCAGTTTCACCGGAATTAGATAAGGCGAGCACCACATCGCGCTCGGTAATCATACCCAAATCGCCATGACTGGCTTCACCGGGGTGAACAAAAAATGCAGGACTGCCTGTGCTTGCCAAAGTTGCAGCGATTTTGCCAGCAATATGCCCAGATTTGCCCATGCCGATAACCACAATCCGTCCTTTACAGGCGAGCAAATAGCGACAAGCTGTGACAAAATCGCCATTGATGCGTTTTTTGAGTGCGATTAAGGCTTGGGTTTCGGTTTCAATAACCGCCTTACCGAGGGCTTTGAGTTGTTTTTTCATCGTTAGGCGGGATTTGGAATGTTAATAAATTGATGTTCAAGCCCAAAATGCTTGGCAAGGTATTCGCCTACAGCTTGGACACCATAGCGCTCGGTGGCGTGGTGTCCGGCGGCAAAATAATCGATGCCTAACTCGCGGGCAATATGGGTGGTTGACTCGGAAATCTCACCACTGATATAGGCATCGACCCCAGCGTTAGCCGCAGCGGTGATATAATTTTGCGCCCCACCGCTACACCAAGCGACTTTACGAATCAGACGCTTGCAACCTTCGATGTGAATCGGCTCGTGCGCCAGCACTTGGAGTAAATAATTCGCCAGCACTTTGCCAGAGAGCGGCTCGGAGAGCGTGCCTGTCCACACTAAAGGCTCAGCGGCTAAAGGTTTATCCAAATCAATACCGAGCTTTTTCGCCAGTTGGACATTATTACCATATTTGGGATGCGCATCCAAAGGCAGATGATACGCGTAGAGATTGACATCGGATTGAATTAATTTGGCGATACGTTGATGCTTGATGCCGACAATACAAGGGTCTTCGTTTTTCCAAAAATAGCCATGATGCACCAAAATCGCATCGGCATTGGCTTGAATAGCCGCCTCAATTAAGGCAAGGCTGGCGGTCACGCCGGTGACTAGGCGCTTGATTTTCGGGCGACCGGCAACTTGCAAGCCATTGGGGCAATAATCCTGAAATTGTTGTACTTGTAATAAGTCATTTAACTCGAAAGTTAAGGCATCGCGATCAATCATGGCAATATATCCTCTAATGCCTGCAAAAAGGCATGGTTTTCTTGGGCTTTACCCACAGTCACCCGCAAACAACCTGCCAATAAGGGATGCGCTCCATCTAAACATTTAATTAATATGCCCGCCTGCTTGAGTTCTTCAAACACAGTACGGGCATTATCGACGCGAAATAATAAAAAGTTTGCCTGACTTTCCCAGACTTGCACGCCTTGAAGTTGCTGTAAGCCCCGATACAAATCGGCACGGTCAGTTTTGATTTGCTCAGTTTGCTGCACCAATGCCCCATAATGTTGCAAATTGGCACTGGCAACCGCTTGGGTGAGGACATTGATATTGTAAGGCAAACGGGTTTTGCCGATTTCTTCCATCCATGCTTTATCACCAGCGAGCAACCCCAAACGCAAACCCGCCAGCCCAATTTTTGACACCGTGCGCATTACCAATAAGTTATCAAAACGTGCCAGGTCAGGCATAAAACTATCTTCAGCAAAGGCACAATAGGCCTCATCAACTATAACCAAGCCCTCGGCTGCCTCGAGAATTGCCTCAACCGCCGCACGCTCAAAGACATTACCAGTGGGATTATTAGGGTAAGCCAAGAAAATCAGCGCTGGTTGATGGGTTGTAATCGCCGCTAACATCGCTTCCAGATCTAGCCCAAAATCATCGGCACGTAAAGGCACGCCAATATATTTGAGACCAGTGATGTCAGCGAGCATTTTATACATGACAAAGCTCGGTTCAGGGGCAAGCACGCTGTGGTTTTGCCCGCCGACGGTTAGCGCTAACATTTGAATTAACTCATCGGAGCCATTGCCAAGCAGAATATCTTTATCCTCAGGCACTTGCATGGTTTGGCGCAATAAGGCGCTTAAGGCTTTGGCACTGGGGTCAGGATAGCGATTAATCGCCACCTCGGGCAAGCCCTCTTGCCACTGCGCTTGAATCGCGCTGGGTTGAGGATAAGGGTTTTCCATCGCATCGAGCTTAATAAAGCCCTCAGCTGGGGGGACATGATAAGCTTGCAGCGCCTGAATTTCGGGGCGTACCCAACGTTGAATCGTCTCTTTGCTGCTTGAATCGGGCATAGCGCCAGCTCCTAAAAAATCATTAAAAGGCGCTGGAAATTATACGGTAGTTTCTAAACCAAGACCAAGCGCTATTATTGCGGGCGCGGCTGAATATGGCGATAAATCTCTTTTTTCACCGCATTGCCGGGATTGCTGTTGGCCAGTTCGCGCAGGGCGGTTTCATTGTCTGGGTAATCTTTGACATGCTTGCCCAAGACTTTAACCATCATGCTTTGATTGTCAGGATCGGCTATACGCGGCAATTCTGTCTGCGCCCATTGCATAGCGGTATCTGTGGCGGGCATTTTCTCTAAATAAAATAAAGCCGAGCGCTGCACTTGGGTTGAGGCTTCTTGTTCATAATGGCTTATCAGGGTCTCGCTGGCTTCTGGATTGTCGATACGGCGCAGGCTGTCATAAGCGGCGGCACGAACATTGGGGTTTTGATTTTTTAAATAAGGGCTGATTGTCGGGAGAATTTCCTCACCACCGTAGTTACTCAAACTTTGTAATAGCTCAATGGTTTGATGGTCATCGTCAGCTTGCCCCAATGCTTCTAAAAGTTGTTGCCCGACAGCGGAGGACTGTTCGGTGCTAAGGCGGTCTTGATAAGCCACTGCGCCAACAGCGTAAATACTCATGTTTTGTAGTTCAATATCACGGCGTTCTGTGCTGCCTTGCAAGCTTTCATAGAGCTGCCATAAAGACTCGCTCAATATCGGTTGGGGGTCGCTAAAATCATGGCTGTAAATCACGGCACGAATACGGGTGATTTCTTCATTGTCGGCGTTGAGCGCCGCTTGTGCCAAGGCTTGTTGGGCTTCTAAGTGCCCCGCTTGAGTCATAAAGCGCCACAGCCGTAATTGGGTATTTTCATCAAAACGCTGGCGTTGGCTATCGCCGTTGAGTATATCGACCAATTCAAATGCCACTTCGGGAAACAGGCGCAAATAATTGACAAAAAAGTCCTCAGCCAAGGCCTTTAGCTCTGGGTTGTCCGAATTTTGTAATTCTAAATATTTTGCCAATGCGCCATTAATGTCTAAGTTTCGAGCCAGCGCATCCAAGCTTTCGCTGGTGGCGTAATAGGCTGCCATACGGTATTTGGGGTCGTTAAATTGGGCTAAAAAGCCATTAAAGTCATCAGGAAAAGGCGGGCGGGCAGTTCGGTCTACACGCTGTGCCTGAAATTGATAATGGTGACTCGACCAAACATAGCCATTGGCAACGGATTCGATCTGTTCTTCTTGTTTAACACTCAAAAGCCAAGCACTGTTAGGCTGTAAGCTGATGTCGATATGGCTTTTTTTAATCTGAATGTCTGACCCCATCATGCCGATTTTGCTGACCCGCGTGCTGCTGTAATCGTGTTTATTTTTTTGCAGTTTTATCAGTTTCGGGGCTTTGCTGGGGTTTAGCCAACGGTAGCGGGCTTGGTATGTGCCCATGCCATCTTTTTCTTCACTTTGCCATTGCGAACGGCGCTCTAACCCTAAGTGGGTTTGCATACTGTAAAGCAAGGTTTCGATAGCGCCTGAAGTCTCGACGGGCAAGCCTTGGACAAAACGGTAATGACTGATGCGCCCCAGTGCATCGATAGTGAAGGCAAAGGGGTATTGAATCGCTTGCGCATAAGAGGGAATCTTGCCATTGAGCAAGTATTCGGTCAGTTCGATACGGGCGGCAACCTGCCAAGCCCCAGCTTGGTAAGGATAGAATTTCAGGTATAACTCGCCTTTGCTGCTTAAATCGATTTGAGCTTGTGAAGGCTGATGGTTATCACGGTTTTTGCCCAGTTGTTGACTGATGTCAGCTTGGATGGTGGTGAGGAGAAAACGCGGGTCGAATTGTGTCTCTCCACGACTTTGATAATGATAAGCCAGCGTTTGTCCGGCTTTGGGGGCGAAGCGCAAAGGCGGTAAAAAAGGCGTGGTTTTGGCAGGCTTGGGGGGCGCTGGCACAACTGGGGTTTTACGCTCAGGGGCGGGCGTTGGCGTTGGTGGCTGGGTCGCGACCTTTGGTGCTGTGATGGTTTCGGGTGTGGAGAGATACCACCAAGCCCCGAGGGCGACAAGGCTGATTAGGGCGATGGGGATAAGTTTGAGTTTGTTCATGTAAAATTTGTGTTTGGTTTGTGGGGCGGATAAACACCGTGCTATCCGCCGTATCGAAACCCGAATAATGAGGCGATGGGCAACATATTTAGCCAGCTAGCATCAAGGCTGTGGGTGTCGCATGGCGCTAGCGCTTATGCGACCTACAGCACTTTATCCCATCTAAAAAGGCGGTGAAGGTAGATTGTTTGGATAGTAATCCTCTGGGGTTTCGCCATTACCCGTATCAATCTCGATAGGAAATCCACTTACATAAAGCGTTGGGGGAACATCCTGTCCTGGTCCGAAAACGACATTAGTTGGATGAATATATACAGGATCCAAACGTGAAGGGGTTATCTCCAAATTAATATTCAATACGATGGCATCATCCAGTAAGATGGATAAACTATCCCCTATGCATCTATTGGCTTCTCTGTGACTCTCGTGTATGGAGCTTATCATTTCCGAATTGGTATAATCGTCGTAGCCGATCCCTCCGGTGTTAAAGTGCCTCGAATCTGCTGCCACTTTTGTTGGGGTAATAGCTCTACCACTATACAGTGTCCAATACTTATCACAATCAAGGAAAAACTCTAGCTCAAAAGAACGATTTCCATCTGTCATCCCAATAAATGGATAATTACTGTAGTTATATTCAAGCTTATCAGGCCAAGGTATGGTGCTTGAATTTACAGGGGCTTCTAAATCCGTAATATCGAAACTATCACCTGTCCCTCCCCACTTATTGATGGGATTAGCAGGCCAAGATGGTGTGCCTAAAGTTCGATTAAAGTCATCATTAAAAATAAGCTTGATTTGCCCATAATATCCAACATCTCCTAAATCACCATCAACCTGAGGCTGTAGATACGAGAACATGAGTCTATTCTTCACCTTCACATTGACTGCGCCCCCCAAGTTTTGCAAACCTTGGTTAGCCACATTAAATGAAGTCGTATTGTTAATAATATCCCCATAGGATTCATCAACACTAATATTATGGTTAGAAGGGATTTCAGGGTAGGTGGCAGGCGCTGAGTAGTTCACTAGATAATCATAATACAAGTGATTGTGTCTATAATAACCATAAGTAGGATTATAAATTTGTACTTCTTCAAAATATGGCATATACCAACCAATCTGCGGATTAAAGCTCACCGTATCCGACAAGCCCGACTCATCGGTCACTGTAATTTCAAATGCCTCATCGCCAATATAACCTTGTTTACCGACCAAGTTACTCGGCAAACGATAATAAATCGACACAGGGCTAGCACTGCCCGCTGCCAGCGTATCAATCAAATCATCAGGGTTAGTGGCGTGCGTGGCCTGTGCCGTCACTGAGCTGCCGTCGTAATAAACCTCGCCGTATTTATTCAAGCTGGTTAAACGCCAAGTCAGGTCGCCCATATCGGCATCATCGGCATAAATACCATCGAGTATTAACTGATTACCAGAGAGATGTCGATAAATCTTCACATCATTAAAGCTGGTGATTTCCACGCCATTTTTGTCTTTAATCACTGGCGGGAAGCCGACACCTAAGCTCAAGCTTAAGGTGACTTTGCCGCTGGTGCGCTCATCATCAATTTCGATAGTGAAGTCCTCTGTGTAGCTGCTGCTGTAGTCATTCGGGGTATAGGTCAAAGTTTTCACCGTGCCGACATCGCCGTTGACTATGCCTGTCAGTGTGCCTTTAGGCACAGCCGGTGGATTGATAACCGACCAGCGCATCGTGTCGCCATTGCTATCGAGGGCTTCGAGTTCAATGTCTAAAGGTGCGGGGTTATTGCCATCGACCGCAAAGGCATTGATGCCAGCGGCAGGTTTAACAAAGACAGGCGGCGTATTGGTGCTGGTGGTGGTGACGTTGACCACGATATTAGCAATACCGCCATCGGCATCTTCGACCCGCACCGTGAGGCTGTCATTGCCGACATAGAATAAGTCGCCTTGATAGTACAAGGTCACACTGCTACCAGTGGCGCTGTTTTGGTCAAGGGCGGCATTAAAGCCGGCTGTGCCTTTGCCGGGGGCGGCTGCGAATGACCAGCTTAAGTTACTGGTTTCCACATCTGAGGCATCTAGGGTGATGCTGTGGAGGATGTCGCTACCATCTGCGCCATCACCATCATTTTCAGCCCCTGTGAGGGTGGTACTCGCACCTTGGGCAATGATGGGGTCATCATTCACCGGGGTAATAGTCAGGTTCAGCGTTTGCGTTGCCACTTCGCGACCATCGGTGATTTGCACACTGAAGCTATCAGAGCCAAAAATGTTTGCTGTTGGGGTATAGACCAAGGCTTTGCTTGTACCTGTACCGCTTACGCCAGTGACGCTGCCACCGCTAGGTGCGCTGCTTAAGCTCCATGTCAGGGTATCTCCGTCAGCATCCGAGCCATTGAGGGTCAAGCTTTGGGCGTTGTCCTCGGCAAAGGTGAGGCTGCTGGCATTGCTGGCGCTCATCAATGGTGCGGCATTGGTGAGAGTGACGTTAACGGTTTGGCTGGCCGTGAGTCCATTGCCATCAGCAATTTGAACGCTAAAGCTATCACTGCCAGAAACCGTGCTGGTAATCGCTGGGTCTAGGGTCGGGGTGTAAACCAAAGTTTTGTTTGTCCCCGTGCCACTTGCGCCAGTGAGCGTGCCTTTTGTTGGGGCGCTTGTGACGCTCCAAGTTAAGCTGTCGCCGTCGCCGTCGCTGGCAACAAAGGGCAGGTTATAAGCTACTGTCCCTGAGGCACTCAGGCTGCTGGCATTGCTGGCACTCATGGTCGGCGTGTCGTTGATTGGCGCAATCGTGACATTGACGGGAATAGTTTTGCTCGCCCCTCGGCTATCGGTCACTGCGATAACAAAGCTGTCTGTGCCGTTGTAGTTGTCAGCAGGCAAGTAGCTAACGCTGTTATTAAAGTTGCCGATGCTAGGGTTATTAGCTATGGGCACAGGCACGCTGGCTGTGCCGTTACTGGCAGCGCTATTAATGCTCCATGTGAGGATTTCACCGACATCATTATCATCAACATCAGTGGCATTGCTGCTAATGCCTGTAAATGCCGTTGCGGTAGTGCTTGGCGTGGCGCTGTTGTCCTCGTTCATATTGACAACAATCGGCGCTGCTGTGGTGATGATAGGCGCATCGTTGACTGGGGTGATGCTGAAGTTGATGCGCAGGCTACCTGAAGCGCCACTGCCTTCGGTAACGGAGATACTGATGCTGTCGTCAATGCCGTTATCACTTAAGTCGCTGGCGCTGTTGTAGTTCAGCGTTGGGGTATAGCTCAGCGTTGCATGAAGTGAGTCAATGACGTTGAAGCTCGCCGTGCCATGACTGACAGGGCTGGTGACTGCCCATGTATAGCTTTGTCCATCACCAAAGCCATCAAAGTTTAGCGCTTCTAAGGCAATATCTATCGTATTGGCAGCCGTGGTGCTGTTTTCATCGACGCTGATATTAGCTTGCGTGCTGGCTGTCGTTTGACTGGCAAGTTTGATTTGCGGAGCATCATTAACCGCATAAATCATCATATCCAATGTGATAGTCGTTGCTTGACCACTTTGGTCTTTGACTTCCAGTATTAATTTGTCGCTGTCATATTGATTGGCTTTAAGGCGATATTCAACTGCTAAGTTTTGTCCCTCATTACTCGGGATTAAAGTCACTTCACCACGTTGAGCATTTTTGACAATACGCCAAGTGAGCACACCCGGTTCGTTATCAGTCGCTGCCAAGCTAATCAGTGGCAAATAATCATTGTCCTCATAGAGATTTTGTAAGTCTTTACTGCTAACAATACTAATCACTGGCACATCATCGACTGCACCGACATCAACGGTGATGGTGATGTCATCGTTAGCACCAGCACGGTCGCTAACTTGGACGATAAAGCTATCGCGGCCATTGAAGTTTGGCTCGGGTTGATAGTCTACGCTGACGCTCTCGCCTGTTGCTGAAGGGCTAAGGCTAGCTTGCCCATGCGTTGCCGCAAGGCTGATAGACCAGTCAAGGCTGTCTTGGGCATCGGCATCGCTGGCGTGCAAGCTCAGAGCAAAGGCGGTTGGGTCAGCGTCTTCGCTCATGACCACGGTGGTGGCATCACCCTCTGTAATCACGGGCGCATCGTTGACATTAACAAGGTTGATATTAACTTGGATTTGCGCAAGTCCACCGTTGCCATCGTTGACTTCAAGGCTCAATTGGTCACGGCTTTGTTGCATCGGGCTGTTAGGCACATAGCCTAAGCGCATGACATTGCCTTGCGCTTTATCGAGTAAGCTGGCTTGTCCATATTGTCCCTGAGCGCTGATACGCCATGTCAATGGGTCTTGGTCGGCATCGGCGGCATCCAGTGTCAACACTGGGGTGTTTGCTAGCGTGCCTTCACTGACATCAATACTCACCTGAGTGCCTTGGTTAATCTCTGGTAAGGCATTTTCACCGACATCAATAGAGATTTGGATTTGGTCGCTTAAGCCTTCGTTATCCGTGACTTCGACAATCAGGGAGTCTTTGCCTGTAAAACCGACAATCGGGGTATAGCTCAGTGTGGCTTGTAAGGCTGAGTTGACCAATGTCGCTTGTCCGCTTTGCGCCTCGGTGCTGATTTGCCATTGCAGATCTGGGTCTTGGCTACTGGCACTTAGGTCAATGTTCAGCGGGCTTTGTGGTGTGCTGACACGTAAGTTGCGTTGTAAAGACGCACCTTGGTCTATCACCGGCCCTGTTTTGCCGATATTGACGCGGATACGAATGCTATCTGTCCCGCCGTTATTGTCATTCACACGGACAGTAAAGCTGTCGCTGCCATTAAAGTCAGGGTCTGGAACATAGCTGATTTGTAGCTGATTGCCATTGGGGCTGAGACTTGCCGCACCGTGTTTAGGGTCGGTATCCAGTGCCCAAGTGAGGCTATCGCCATCGACATCACTGGCATCTAATTGAATGCTGGCGAGCTTAACCGTGGCATCGGGGTCGATTTGGGTCTCTAGTTCATCGCCTTGGCTAATCACCGGGTCGTTAGGACCTCGGACAGCGATTGGCGTGGGGCTTGCCACCCGGCTACCATCGCCCAGTTGTCCATAGCTGTTATCGCCCCAGCAAGAAAGTTTGCCTTGGCTATCTAAAGCACAGCTATAATCGCCTTTAGCTTCGATGGCTTCAATGTCTGTTAAACCCAAGATTTGTACGGGTAAGTTTTGGTCAATAAAGCTGCCATCACCCAGTTGTCCTTGGGCATTGCTACCCCAGCAATAAACCAAACCATCAGCGCTTAAAGCACAGCTGTGTTGTTTACCGCTGCTGATTTGGCGAGCGCTCAGTTGCGCAATGGCTGTGGGGCTGTTTTGTGCCTCATTATTACCATTGCCAAGTTGTCCAAAGCGGTTATTACCCCAGCATTGGATACTTTGGTCTGCTTTTAGGGCGCAAACATGATCATCACCACTGCTCAGTTGGGTAATGAGGCTTAGGGGCAGGGCAACCGCGCTGGTTTGGTTGTCATTGCTGCCATCACCCAGTTGTCCATAGCTGTTATCACCCCAGCAGTGTACTTGCCCGATTTGGCTGCGGCTACAATGGTGAGCCATACCGCCGACCAGTTGTGTTGTCACGCCAGAGAGCCCTTGAACTTTGCCTGCGAGGCTTTGATTATCCGTGCTGTTGTTCCCCAGTTGCGCGGCAGTGTTCTCGCCCCAGCAATTCAGGTTTTGATGGTCTAAAGCACAGTTATGGTAATCAGCAGCAAACAGTTGCTGCGCTTTGGTGTTTAATAACGCTGGTTGCAGTTGCTGGCTATCGCTCGCCATCGGCAAGCCTAAGCCCAGTTGTCCATACTGATTGTGTCCCCAGCAATAAACTTGCGCTTTATCATCGAGGGCGCAACTGTGGGTTTTACCGAGGCTGACATCGCTTAAACGTAAACCACTCAAGGCAACTTTTTGTGCGGTGGCATTGTCTAAGAGACTGCCGTCCCCTAATTGTCCATAGCGATTGTAACCCCAGCAATAAAGGCTGTTGCTTTGGCTTTGCTCATCTAAGCGGCTGATAGCACAAGCATGGTTTGCCCCGGTAATCACGCGGCTGGCACTGAAATCACTATTAAGATTGTGAGCCAGCAAGTCAAGATGCCAAGAAGCGCTTTGGCTAAAGTCGATATCCTCGCCGATATATCCCCAGCATTTGAGGCTGCCTGCATCGCTAACCGCGCAGCCATAATGCGGCGCAAGGGCGATTTGACTTAAGTTTTGCAGCGGTTTTAAGTGGGTGTTGCCTTGTGTGCCAACTTTGACCGGGGTCAGTTGGTCGATACCTGAAGCATCGCCGAGCTGTCCTTGATGGTTTTGTCCCCAGCAATAGCTATCGCCGTTGCTGCGTTGGATACAGCTGTGGTTATCGCCAGCCGCTATCGCTGTTATCGGGTTGTCTATGCTGTTTGTCAGTGTCACACGCACAGGCTCGATGCTGCTCTTGGTGCTGCCATCGCCGAGTTGTCCAAACACAGGGGCATTGGCTGCGGTGTTCCAACAACTTAAGACTTGTCCGCCGGTTTCTTGTTTTTGTACCGCACAATGGTGTTTTGCACCGCTGGCAAGGCCGATAACGCTGTGGCTAAGCCCGGCAACTACGTGCGCTTGTGGGTTTTGGCTGTCATTGTCCCAGCAAGAGACTGAGCCTTGGTCGCTGATGGCGCAGCTTTGTTGTTTGCCAACGCTGATGGCAAGGCTGAGGTATAAACCTGTGGGGCTTAATACGCTGATATTGTCTGTGCTGGCAACATCGCTATTACCAAGACCCGCACCGGCTTGTTGTCCTTCATAAACCCAGCAGCTAATCGTGCCGAGGGCATTGAGGGCGCAGTTATAATCAGCATGGCTACGCAGGGCGATTAAACGCTTAGGCAAGGCGCTGATAGCGCTGGCGCTGTTGTTGTCTTTACCCCAACAATAAACGCTGCCACTCTCTGAGAGGGCGCAAGCGTGGCTGTCACCTGCGCTGATGGCGCTAATGACTTCATGCTCTAAGCCTTGAACAGTGATAGGCGTAGGGCTGCTAAGCAGCGGATTAGTGCTAGCACCATTACCCAATTGGCCTCGGCTATTATCACCCCAGCATTGAACTTGTGCCTTGTTATCGAGTACACAGCTAAAGTCTTTGCCTGTGACCACCGCTTGTACCGGCTCTGGTATCACGCTGGCGAGTACAGGGCTGTATTGGTTTTGAATATTGGCATTGCCGATTTGTGCAAAGCGGTTATGTCCCCAGCAAGTCAATGCGCCAAGCTGGTCGATTTGGCAACTGTGTTGGCTGGCAGTCAAATGGGTATTTTTCAGCATATCGCTGGCATCAACCAAGGTCGCTAGCGCCACAGGCACAGCCACATTGCTATTTTCTAAGCTGCCATTACCCAGTTGCCCGGCATTATTCGCACCCCAGCAATAGGCTGTGTTGTCCTCGGCATAGGCGCAGCTATGATTGCCGCTGCTACTGATGTGGGTAATATTGTTGGATAGTTCTTGCACACTCACGGGGCTGAGGCTGGTGCTGTTGCTCGCATTGCCCAGTTGACCAAGCTCACCTGCGCCCCAACATTGGACGCTGTTACCTTCAAGCAAAGCGCAGCTGTGTTGTTTGCCGCTGCTGATAGATAACGCCTTGGCGGGCAATTCAATTGCCATCAAGGCAAAGTTATCACCCCAGCATTGCACTGTGCCATCTTGCAAGAGGGCGCAGAAGTAATCCGCTCCCGCACTGATACGGCTCACACCCGTTTCTAAACCTCGCACGGTTTGTGGGAAGGCGTTGTTATTGCCCCAACAACGTACCGCACCGGGGACGGTGAGGCTATCGACCACCACGCAAGCTTGCAGCGGGTTGGTGGCTAAATCGGCAATGCCGTTATTTAATCCTGGGACTTGCACAGGGCTGTGACTCTTGTCCAGCTCAGGGTCGCCAAGCACGCCGCTGAGGTTACTGCCCCAACATTGCACACCAGCATTGACCAAGGCACAGCTATAGTTACCAGCGGGGCTGATGAGACTGACCCCGCTATCTAAACCCAGCACCGCTTGCGCTTGAATGCTGTCGATATAATCCCCGTTGCCTAATTGTCCTTGCTCATTAGCGCCCCAACAAAAAGCCGCGCCTTTGTCATCGACGGCGCAACTGTTATTGCCAGCGGCGTTTAAGCCCAGTATCGGGGTTTCTAAACCTTGTACCTTAAAAGTGGCTTGTAGACGGGCTTCAAAGCTATCATCGCCCAGTTGTCCATTGTCATTATTGCCCCAGCAATAGACTTGTTGCTCGGCATTGATAAGACAGTTGTGGTTCTCACCGCTGGCAATTGGCTGTTTGCGCACCGCATCGCTATTGCGCCCAGCAACCACCACCGGCAAGGTGGGTTTGTCAGTGATATAGCCGTTGCCCAATTGTCCTTCGCTGTTATCCCCCCAACAGAGGATTTGTCCGCTGGCAAGCACAGCACAACTGTGTTTGTTACCCACATCCAGTTGTAAAGCTTGGTCAGCTAGAGCAACTTTTGCCATACCGATAGCGTTTGGTGTTAATACGCCCAGCTGTCCTTCGGCGTTGTAGCCTGTGCATTCGACATTGTTGGCGCTATTGCTGTTGAGCAAGCCACAGCTGTGTGAGCCGCTGGTGCGTAAATCAGCCAAGGCTTGGCTGTAAGCGCTGCTATTGCCTGCACCTTCACCGAAACAGAGGCTTTGATAGCCTGCGTTGTCATTGCCGCTGAGCAAGCACAGCAAACTGCCATCCGCACGGATGCTATCGGCTTTGCGGCTCAATGGCATCGGGCTGGTACTGCTGCCCTCTGGGCTAGCGCCCCAGCACCAAACCCGGCTATCGCTTTGTAGCGCACAGCTAAAGCCATCACCGAGGGCAATTTCTTGCACATCAAACAGACCTTCGACCAAGGCGGGGCTATATGGGTCATCCTTAGCCCGTTTGCCAAGTTCCCCTTGGCTATTAGCGCCCCAGCAAGCCACTTGCCCGCTGCTCAACAGCGCACAAGTGTGGTTATAACTGCCAGCAATTTGTAAGATATTGGTCTCAAGTCCATAAGCTTGTTGTGCTTCTAAAAGCTCGCTCACATCCACAGAGCGTGGGCGAGTGCGGTTGATGTCAGTGCCATCACCGAGTTGCCCGCTTTGGTTGTTGCCCCAACAATGGACTTGACCTTGGCTGTCTAAGGCGCAGTTATAATTGCCTTGACTGCTGAGGCTGACGATATTGTTTAAGCCTTTGACGGGGACGGGCAGGGCTTGGGTTTTGGTATCACCTGTGCCCAGTTGTCCGTATTGGTTATTCCCCCAGCACAGCACAGCGCCTTGACCATCGCTCAAGCAACTGTGTTGATGACCGACGCTGACACGCAAGGGACTGTTGTCAGCAGGGCGGCTGCCGACTTTGATTGGAAGAGCGCTAAAGCCAGCACTAAAGCCTGCGCCGAGTTGACCTTGGCTGTTATCGCCCCAGCAATACAAGCCCTCATCACCTTCGAGCATGGCACAGCTATAGTCTTTACCGCTGCTGATAAAGCGCGCAGGACTCAAGCCCGTGACTAACACCGGCTCGGCACTGTGGCTGAGGTTTTTATTGCCCAATTGTCCAAGGCTGTTATCCCCCCAACAATAGACTTCGCCGTCGCTATTGAGCGCACAAGCGTGATTATCATTGACGCTTAAACCAACGATACCCGCACGTAAGCTTTGAATATAAGTCGGTACGGGGTTATCTTGGCTCTCCGTGCCATTGCCCAAGCGGCCTTTGGCATTACTGCCCCAGCATTGTACCGAGCTGTCATCGAGGATGGCACAGGCATAGTCAGTGGCAAGGGCGAGCTGTTGTACCCGTCCTAAGCCTGCGATAAGTTCGATTTTCCGTGAGCCATTGCCCCAGCAGCCAACCCGTCCAAAGGAGAGAATGGCACAGCTTTGCTTACCCGCAGCGGCAATCGCTAGCACGCCTTCTTGTGGCGCATTGTTATCGGTGAGGACATAATCAGCATCATTGCCAGCGTGACCGAGTTGCGCGGCGCTGTTATCGCCCCAGCATTTGACTCGCCCCGTGTCCAAGAGGGTACAATGGTGTTTGTCACCGGCGACCAGTTGCAAGATGATGTCATCGTTTAGCGCTTCGATTTGGCTACTTTTGCCATCTTCGTCCCAGCACTTAACTTGATTTTCCATGTCTATGGCACAGCTTTGGCTCTCGGCACTGGCAAGGGCAATACTGCCGTCGACATTGGCTATGTCGGTGCTCGGTAGGTCGTTTAAGCCGCCACCCCAACAACGCACGCCGCCTTGTTTGGCGATGGTACACGCGCGGGTGTCAGCGGTGCTCAAAGGCACGGCAACACTGCCCTCTGGCAATTCCAAATAGCCCTCGCATTGACGGATAGAGGTAGGCACAAGGTCTTTATAGACTTCGGTATTAGGAATCCGCCAAGTTTGCCCCGCACTTAAAGGCGTTTGACAAGCGTCTAAGTAAAGCTGGGTTTCGTCATTATTGCGCTTGCTTAAACATTGCCCGGTGTCGCTGGCGTGTTGAATCGCTCCCGTGTCATCGTTATAAAGCCAAGCGCGTTTTTGTTGTACACCACCGATACAGCAATCGGTAATCGCGATTCGACCATCGTCGAGCAGGTCTAAACACATATTGTATTTGCCGCCATCGCGCAGATAACCACCGACCTCGGTCACAGGGTCAAATATCCAGCGTTTTTGTTCGGGGCGAGCTTCTTCACAAGCATCCGCCAGCACAGGGTTGCCAGATTCGGTGCTGGCATTTTGTTTTTGCACACAATCGCTGCGTTTGACCCGATTGATAATCGGATAGCTGTCGGTTTTTGGCGCACCGATAATAAACTCGGTAGGGGCGCTGACGTTGCGGCATTCGATGATAACCGCATGACGACCTGAGAACAGGAACTCATATTTGTACACCACTTCGCTCAATTCACTGCCAGCAAGCCAGCCATCATTGGCTTTGCCAAACAATTGATTGCCATCAAGAGAGACACGACACTCGCCTGTATCAGCCGTGTTGTCGTTGATATAGTCTACGGAGATAAAGCGTACCCCACGACCGAAGTTAAACACACCTGCCCAAGTGCCTGATAGCACCTGAGTCAAATCGGCACTGCCAGCCACGTTTTGTGGCGCTTCAATATATAAGCGTGCCGTGGGGTCTAGTTCATTACGAGTCGCTATGGGCGTTTGGCTTTGGATGTAAGCACGGCTCAGCGGCTCGCTACTTCCCGGTAATAAAGGATAGTAATTGCCCGGCTCGGCTTGTTGCCAATCGAAGAACAAAGCGCTTTGCTCGGCTTGTTCAAGCTTGCCCGTGTAAGTCAGGCTAATATGATGAACACCCTCGCTCATGGGCATGGTAAAGACGCTATTGGTAAAGCGCCCGTCTTTGGATTCATGCCGCCCCAATGTGTGTTCGCTACTAACAAAGGGGACGTTATCTATTAAGACTTCGACATTGTCAGCCAAACTGGAGGAGAAGTAGAAGGTATAAACCGCATCTTCAAACTCAAAATCGCCATCCCAACGCATGGCGGTGCTGTAACTACCTTGGCTTTGTTCTTGATATAAAGCCGCCGCAGGCACGGTGTTGAGGCTATCGCCCAACTTGCCTTGGAAGTCGATTTCTATGTCGGAGAAGTCCTCAGAAACAGGTGCGAGTTGCTGAGTGTATAAGGCGTTGCTGCCAAGTTCTAAGTTTTTGGCATTGGGATAAACGCTCCAATTGAAATAGTTTTCACCCTGTGGGGTAATTTGTAAAGCCGGATGGGTACTGGGCTTGAAGGTATCAATGGATATGGTGTGCCAACCTGCGGTCATATCTTGTACGATATGTATGACACGCCCATTGCCAGGTAATTGACTACTAACATGGTCTAAGCCAGGGACGATTTCGCCATCAACCAACACGGTGTAGTTACCCAACTCACCAACTTGCAAATAAAACTCATGCGCACCGGCATTGCGTGATTCGACTTTGAAAACAAAGCGATAACGGCCATATCTTTGCTCTTTAGTGGTCAAGCCACTGGGGAACACATCGAGGATACCACCACCGACATCATCCAAGACCACTTCCCGCTCATCGGTTTCATAGTATTCAACATAAGCCCCCGTTGCGGGAGGATTGGGGTCGTTTGTCTCGATGGCAGGGGCAGAATCCGGGGCTGTTGCTGGTGCTGATGGGGCAGCTGGCTCGACATAAGGCGACCAATCGACCTGGGCATTGGCAAACCCGCGTTTTTCTTTATATTCGACTTTGATGTCATACATACGCGCTTGCATCGGCAACAGTTTTTGTACTCGACCCTTGTCACGGTCGGTGGCTAAAATTGTTTCACCATCCAAGGTGACGACAATATCATCATCAGCCTTAGCAAAGAACATATAGGGTTTTTTCTCAAATTGATAACTGCCTTCCCAAACCACATTGAAGTTATCAGCAGGGACCACATCTCTTAAGGGGCTGCCCATATTCCAGTCATGATCAACACGTTTATCGAGGGCAATATATTTGGGAATCCCCCCCTCAGTATAAGTGGCAAGGAATTTTTCTGGTTGTTGCCATAGGGCGATTAAGCGCGGTTTTTCATCCAGTTTACTGTTGTAGTAACGCACCCGAACGCGGCGGGCTGCCGTTGTACCTAAACGCAGTTTGATAGTGTAAACTTGGTTGTGGGTCGTATCTGTCCATTCCTCTTCCCATTCTTCTTTAGCTTCCTCCCAATCATCATCAGCACCTTCATCGTCTGCACAGCCCTCACCAATTAACAGACCGGTTAAACCACCCGGGGTGATGTCTTCAATCCCATCAATGCCAGAGCCTGAGACTTCAATCAGTTCGATTTCATGGAGGATATTATTTGGGCCGGTAAAGAGGCTGAAATCAATCTCGCCTTCTTCAATCACGCCGTTGGCATCCATGTCCATACCGATACAAAAAGCGCCATCAACATTGAGTTTAATGGTGTATTCTTGGGCTTTAAGGTTATAAAAGCCCTCCCAAGTATCTTCATAGCCTTCAAATTCGTCATCATTGGAAGAAAATAGACTAGCTTCAATCAGACCGTTTTGAATATTACCGATAGTAATATCTGACTTGGCTAAAGTACCATCTGCATATTTATCCGCTAATTCATCATCTGAGAGTAAATCCGGTGATTGGTCTTTTAAGTCCAACACCGCCGGAATCATGTCTCTATCAGACATACGCTTATAGCGCTCAACTGCACCCACAGCCCAAGCTTGCGGGGGAATAATCGGGAATACCCATGCTAAAGGTGCATCCCAACCAACAATGGTAACTTTCCACTCGTCTTTCCAAAATAGGGTGTTGACCCGTACAAAGGCATAAAACTCACCACTTAACATAGAAATATCTAAGGGTGCTTGAATACGGAACAGGGCTAAGGGATAGCCGGGTAATAATTGAATCTCAGCTTTGGGTTTGAAACCAATTTCAATCAAGACCAAATCAACCCCAACCCCGACAGCAAATACCCCATAATCGGCGGCAACACGGGCAAAAGCTTCAATTTGAGAAGAAGGACCTAGTTCGGCGGTAAATATATTACTCGGTTCAATGCTCATTTTACCTTGCACACCGACTTCACCTTGAATCCCTGCTTTTAAGGTCATAGGGATAGGTCCTACCATCATAAAGGCTTCAAAGCGCTCGCCTTTTTCGGGGTCAGGAAATTTCCATTCTTTAGTCCAGCGCTCATTACCCTCGTCATCTTTAGAACTGATTAAGACGATGCCATCGCCTTCCTCTTCTTCGGGTTCTTCTTCCTCACCGCCGTCTTCCTCATCATCTTCCTCTTTTTTTCCGTCCTCTTCGGCAGCTTTTTGTTGTTCTTTGAGTTGTTCACCAATAGATTCGGTGAGAGAAAACACATGACTACCTAACAAGGTTAAACCAGCAAAAGCACTGCTACTGGGCAAATCATTGGCATCAACATTGGCATAACCACCCATAAAAAAGACATCAATTTTTTTATCAAGAATGTTAACTGGAATTTGACCAAATAGTTTAAAAGAGGCGGCGGTGGGTAAGTCAATTATTCTGTCATCAAACTCAATTGGGTCAGTGCGGTAAGTCATGGTAGGACCTTTGGCAATAAAGGCAATATTGACTTTCTCAGGACCGACTTGTTTTTTGAAATCTAGGATATTAAAAAGACTTTTTTCGTAGTCATCGGGCACATCTTGGCTTTCGAGTTGATCTACAGAAAAAGGTTTTGCCTCTTCTTCTTTTGAATCTGAACCTTTATCTGCACGTCGGGTATTGGCTGCTTCAGGGGCAATGTACAGCAGCGGCAATTTACGCACATTATCGACTTTATAATCTTGGAACTCAGCAATTTTGTTCTCAGGGTCTACGGTAACGACCAGTTGGACAAAGGTATCGGCGGTTTTGGCTTTGAGGTAGTCATAAATCGTCTCAGTCAGGGAAAAACCAAAACTGATACCACGTTTGTTGCGGGTTTTGAAGCTAACACAGCCACTGCCATCACAATTATTGGCTTGAAAACGGTGACCAAAAGTCATGCGCGGCTCGCCCGTCGCATCAGGAATCGCATGGGCTAAAGGATAGCGCTTGCCATCAATTTCCATCTCAAAACGCATTTCCACAGGCTCGCTGACATCTTGCGCCATCGATTCCACTTCAAGGTTAAGACCTATATCGCCATAAGGGTTGATGCCATCTTCTGTCGCTGGAGACTCGGGTAAAAAGAAGCTGTTATCACCGGTGGTCAGCGCGGTTAAAATGTATAAGTTCGGTTTGTCGGCTAGACCAATATTCAAAGTTTGTCTGGCAACGCGGTAATTATCGTCTAAGTCCTCAAACGCCTCGCCTTGTAGGTGGTCGTCATCAGATTCTAAATCATCGCGGTTGATGGTAAAGACCAAGGCATAATCGCCTTGTTCGATATAACTGGGCAAAATAAAGCTGTGTTTAACTTGCAGCACGCGGTTATCAGAGCCGGGTTGATAACTTAACTGGGTGGTGATGCCATCTTGTGGATTGAGTGTCAGCGGGCGATCATAGTTTTGTCGATGTCCGAGTTTATCAATCAAGACACTGGCAATTTGGGCATCAAAACTGATTTGCTCAAAATTGGTACGCCCAATCTCCAATTGTGCCGCCGTGCTTGCCTCGGTTTCGGCTAAGTTTTTGGCATAAATTTGAATGTGGGTGTTGTATTTGATTTGTTCGGTTTCTAGCTCAAACTCAACTGTCATCGGCATCCCTGCATAAGCATTAGCAGGGGTATCAATGCCCGTAAACTTGATATTGCCAGGGACAAATAAGGGCAACTCCGTATCTCTGGCGGCCTCATCTTCGCTGGTGACAATCTTGGCAAGGCCATCGACACTGGCATAAGTTACCGGAGTGACAACGCCCTCAGGGATGGTAACTTGAAAATGCCCGGTGGCATCGCTGTGGGTGCTGTTGATGAGCTGCTGATTGCCATCGAAAAGATTAACCTTGGTAAAAGGCAGGGGCACATCGCCTGCGCCTAAGACCGTGCCATATTCACCATAGGCCATCACGGTACTAAATTGAGGATTGTTTAAGGGACGTTGATAGAGATATAAATCATAGCCACCTTGTCCACCTGCACGTTGACTTTGGAACACGATGTATTGGGCATTATCAGACAATGCCGCGGCACTGTCTTCGGTGTCGCTGTTCAAGCCGGGTAAAAAGATAAACTCGCCGATGTTTTTATCGTAAAGATAAATGTCTTGACCGCGTTGTTTTTGCCCTACGGCTTTGCGGTCACTGCTAAAGCTGATATAAGCGCCTTCGGGGCTGATGTGTGTGTGTCGTGTGGTTTCTTCTAGCTTCATACCAAACAGGGCTTGGCTATCTAAGACTTGCCCTTGAGTCCGGTCAAAAACATGGGCGCTGCCCAAAACACCACGTATCTCGTCTCTATCCGCACCATCAAAAACCAATAAATCGCCATTTTGGCTTAATCGAGGACGCATTTCTTGTGCTTGGCTGTTCATCGCCTCGGTGCTGACGATGGTTTGGCTCGCAAGGTCATAAAGAATGATATTGGGGTCGGTGTAGCTATAAGCCGGCAAACTTGGCGTTGCGGCGACATTGACCGTTAAGTCCCGTTGCAGGGCTAAGTATTGCCCATCGCTGCTCAAATCGGCATAGCGCTCGGGTTGGTCGGTGTTAAGTGCGGCCAAATCGAGGAAGCTGCGGCTGGGAACGTGGAAGACATAAACATCGTCTTGTCCGCTACGATTGGAGTGAAAGCTAATCAGTGTGCCGTCAGCATTGATGCTTGGGGCTTGTTCATCGGCGCTGCTGTTTAGCTCCGGCAAGGTCAAAAAGCCCAGCTCGCGGTGATAAACATAAATATCCCAGCCGCCTAAACCACCTGTGGCATTGGATTGGAAAACGATGATATTGCCATCGGCGCTGATGTCAGGGGCTTTTTCATCGGCCTCGGAGTTAAAGCCTAGGTCAATGAACTGTCTTGGGTTTTGCTTTAGCACTTTATTGCTTGGCACGGCATCTCGGCGTTTGCCAACGCTGAGCAAATGCCCTTGCTCATGGCTATCCATGCCAATAATCAACTGTTGCCAAAAATCTTGGCCAAGGAATAAAGTCGAGGCAGGCAATTGCTTGAGGTCTTGCACCAGCACTTGCTCGATAGCCAAGCCCTCTGCCATCGATAACAGTTGTCCGCTGTCATCGCTAAGATGGATATTCAAGCTTTGAATATCGCCCCAGCCGCTGTCTTGTTGGTAGCCCAAGCTGCTCGCCATTTCTGTTGAGATTAACACTTGATTGCTGAGCATGGTGCTAAACAACAAAGTGGCGTTGGCAACTTCACCGCTGTCATTGAAAACCAAACTATCAAATTGCAATTCGGCGGCTTCATCGGCGGCAATATGGTGATGCAACAATTGTCCAGAAGCCATGTTGTCTAAACGCGGCATATTGCCTAAGGAGAGTTCTGCTAATTGCTCAGTTAAACTCAGCTCATAGCGTTTCACTGGTGGTAATAAGCTGCTTAAAGGCGTATCTAATACTTGGTTTTCAGCAGCAAACCCTTGCTGGCGTAAGCCAAAGACACCATCTATTTTTTCAATCGGCAAACCGGCAAGTAAGGTAAATTGAGCTTGAAAGCTTTGACTATCGGTCAACAAGATGGCAATGTCTTTTAAGTTGCGCCCGTAAATATCCAAACTTGCCGTACCGACTCTGCCTTGCATCAAGCCGAGCCAATCCAAGGTGCTAGCGCTGGCATCGATAGAACTTGCCAGTTTATCCTCAAACAAGGCAATGCCACTAAATTCCGTCAACAGCAATAAGTTTAACTGTTGCCCCGCCAGTGTCACGGGGACAGTGTGCAGCCCTGTTGCCAATGTCTGGATAGGCGCATCGTCTGCGCTTGCAGTCTCTGTTTGTGCCTCTAAGTGATAAAGGTATATATCATGCCCGCCGATGCTGCTAGCGCGGTTAGAGCTAAATAAAAGGCTTTGTCCGCCGTTACTAAACACCGGGTCTAAATCATTGGCCTTGGAGTTAAGTCCTGGGGTCGGTGTCGGTGCTTGGGTGAGGAGATTAAACAAAAGAATATCGCGATCATACAAGCCCAGTTGGGGCTGATTGCGGTTGCTGTGCAGGGCGATTTGACGGCTACTTAAACTGGCAGCACCATCGACAAGGCGGGCATCATCGTCTTTGTTATTGATACTGGAACGGTCGCTAAGGTTTAAAAGACTTAAACTCTCAAGGCTATAAAAATAACTACGCCCGGCAAAGCTAAAGCTCAGCACTGCGCCATCGGTGGAAAAACGCCCTTGGCTTTCATCACCGTTTTCATTTAAGCCCGGCAAGGTTGTAAAACTCTCGGTGCTGCGTTGGTAGACATACAAGTCTTGTCCGCCAGCGCCATCACTGCGGGCGCTGTTGAAAACAATTTGCTCACCATCAGGGCTGAGGCAGGGATTTAAATCATCTTCCAAACTGTTAAGCTTGGGGGTCGGGAGGTATGCTTGCTCTGCGATGTCATATAAAAACACATCCGAATTGCCCTCGCGCAGGCTTTGGAATACCAATAAATTACCATCGGCACTTAAGCAAGGCTTACTGTCATCGGCAGCACTGTTGAGCTTGCTCAAATCCAATAAGCGTTTTTGCGCCTTATCCCAAACAAAAATATCCCAGCCGCCGACACTGCTGCTGCGGTTGGATTGAAAAGCGATACGATTGCCCGACGCATCGGCACTGGGGTGTTGTTCATCGGCAATCGAGTTTAACCCCGCCAGTGCTTCAAAATGCGAACTATTATTATCCGCTGTTTTTTCTGCTAAATGACTGCGGTGTAATAAGCTCACCGTGCCATCAGCTACGCCCTCGGCATTGCGCTCATGGTGATAAGCAAGCACGTATTGTTGCCAGTGCTGAATGCCCAACACCGCCTCAAAAGAGACCCCTAAGTCTTTATAAGAAGCAACGCCAATATCAGCGATAGTCAACGCGGGTTCTAATTGAATATTGCCATCCAAGCCAATCAGGCTTAAATCCACCACACTATCAGGGCTAAGTGTCCATTTTTTGTTATCGGCATCATAGCCAATTTTCTCAGCAATACTGACATCCAAGACCAACTTATTAACCGCCCCGGTATCGAGCAAAACATCTAAATCAGTCAACTTATCTGCTTGGGCTTTGCCAGCCGGGGTGCTGATATTAAAAGGGATTTGTAAATCGCTATGAATGGCTTTATCTAAATCCAAGCCATTGGAAATTAAAAAGCTTTTGGCTTGAAAAACATATTGACTATCCACACCAGCAAAATGAGGGCGACTGCCCAAGCTCAAGCTCGCCTGTCCATCGGCTGGAAAGTTTAATTCATAGCTTTGAATGCTAGGTTTTAAGCTCTCTAGGGGAATGTCCAACTCGCCGCGTTTGCGGGTTACGCCCTCAACACGGCGCAAGCCGATAATCCCATCGGCGTTTTTAAGGCTCAAGGATGGGTCAGTACTGGAAGTCGGCTCTTGAATTAACATAATCCGCATGGCTGGGTTATAAAAAGCACCGATACGCACAGGCGCTGTGGCAACCACCCCACTTCTTTGCGTGCTGGCAAAACCTTTGGCGACTTGTTCACCGGTTAATTGTATGCGCTGATTGCTGCGGCGTAAGGTGCTGGTGGTTTGATTGGCAAGCGCATCTTCAAACACCAATAAGCCATTGGAGCCGGTATCGACCAATAAATTCAGGACTTGATTGCCGACTTCAACGGGTAATAAATATTGCTTATTGCTACCGCGTTTTAACAGCAAACGGCTTTCAGTACCGAGATAAAAACGTTGAAAAGGGTGGGGCGTGCCTTGGCTTTGGCTGACATCAGCAATTAAAAACTGAATATGCTCGGCATCAAAAGCAAATTGGACTTCATAATAATTCTGTACCACACCGGCGGGATTAATGGCTTCAACTTGGGGGATTTGTAAACGGCTGGCAGATAAATTGTCGCTATTGAGTAATAAGGTGGCATCGGCAGGGCTGGGGGCGGGTAAAGCTTGGGTTGGCAGGGCTTTTTTGATGGAAAAATATTGCAAATTTGCCGAGAGTTCCAATAGCACAGCATAATGCCCGATTTGCTCTCCGGCTGGGGTTTGTACCGCCACCACTGGCAAGCGTAATTCACCGCTGGCAAAGTTAAAGTGTGCCGTGCCCCATGCGGACAATGTGTACAAATACAGCCATAAAAAACTGTAAATTTTTAGAAATTTTGTCCCACCGAACATAAAGATTTGCCTACCCTGATACCGTTTGAGCCATTAATCCGCACAGAGTATCAGAAATCAATTGCTAATAAAATAATCTTTTTATGTTACTTTTCTTGAATTTACTCACTATATAAATCTTGCTGACTGATGTGACGCAAAGGCTTTTTTTATAGCCTAAGAGCTAATCAAACACCCCGCCATAAGCAATGCCGGTTAAATGGCTCATTTCCCGTTGCCATGTGGTCAAATCATCTAGACAGAATTGATTTAAATCGCTGTGTCCACAAGCACGCGCCATCACTTGCATCAACTCAGTGCTAGCGCTGAGAAAATTATTCAACTGCTGTGCGCCTTTTTCGATTTTCAGACGTTGACGCAATTCGGTTTTTTGGGTGGCAATACCAACGGGGCAATTATTGGTATGGCAGGCGCGCATCCCTAAGCAGCCAATGGCTTGAATGGCTGAATTGGATAAACCAATCGCATCTGCGCCTAGCGCAAGGGCTTTGATAAAGTCACTCGGCAAACGCAAACCGCCTGTGATAATTAGGGAGACATCATTGCGCCCTTGTTTATCTAAGTAGCGCCGCGCACGGGCAAGAGCGGGAATGGTGGGTACGGAGATATTATCCCGGAATAATAACGGCGCAGCCCCTGTGCCGCCACCACGTCCATCTAAAATAATATAATCAACGCCGATTTGTAGCGCCGCTTCAATATCGCGCTCGATGTGTTGGGCTGAGAGTTTGACCCCGATAGGAATCCCGCCTGTCGCCTCGCGCACTTCAGCGGCAAAACGGCGGTAATCATCAACATGCAGCCAATCAGGGAAGCGCGCCGGAGAAATCGCCGCCTCTCCCTCTGCCAAACCGCGTACCTCGGCAATTTTACCTTTGACTTTATCGGCAGGTAAATGCCCGCCTGTGCCGGTTTTAGCCCCTTGCCCACATTTAAAATGGAAGGCTTGGCATTGCTGCACGTTGTCCATAGAAAAACCAAAACGCGCCGATGCCAACTCGTACATATAGCGCTGATTTTCTGCTTGTTCTTCGGGCAACATGCCGCCCTCTCCCGAACAAATCCCCGTACCTGCTAGCTCAGCACCCATGGACAAAGCAATTTTTGCCTCGGCGCTCAGCGCACCAAAACTCATATCTGAAACCAGCAAGGGACGCTCTAATACCAAGGGTTTGGCAGCATTAGGACCAATGACAACTTGGGTTTTAACTGCCTCATCATCTAATAAAGGGACTTTGTGCAGTTGCGCGGTTAAGACTTGAATATCATCCCATTTCGGCAAGCTGTCTAAAGGCACTCCCATCGCATCCATACGTCCATGATGCCCAACTTTGCTCAGTCCATGCTCGGCAAGGTGTTGGATATAGGTGGTGTGTGGTTCTTCGGCACTGCCATGTAAATCTTTATACAGCCCTTGATATTGCTCGCGGTTATAGGCTTGAGGATTATCTATAGCCCATGTTTGAATTTCGTCTGCATCTACCCACACTTGTCCTGCTTCTAACCAGGCATTGAAGCGTTTGAGCCGCTCTTTCGGATTGTAGGCACTGATGCCAGTTTTATAGCTGTAGTCCCAGTTATGCAAGCCACAAATCAAATTATCGCCGTCAATATGTCCATCAGACATCAAAGCCCCACGGTGTAAACAGCGCCCATAAAGCACGGAGACTTTCTCACTCTCTTGCCAGCGAATAATGACCAAATCTACCCCAGCGAGCAGGGCGTAATGGGGTTCTAATGGGGATAGCTCACCCCAGTTAGCAATGGCTGTTTTGTTCATAATAGGATTTCCTTGGCGTTCGGAACTGCGGCTTCAGCCGCGCCATTGGGGCGATGATTAGTTTGACTCACAGCCTCACTGAATCGGTATGCCCAGATGTTAAGCGGTTTTTAGGCACAGGGGGCATTTTGAGGCTAATAAATAACAGCCATAAGGAAAAGAGAATAATCATCACAGCCCAAAACCAATGCGGTAGCCCTAAATATTTTTCCATTTGCCCGGTGTCTGAGAGCATGGCATTGCCTGCAATTGTGACTTCATAGGTGAATAAATAATCTAGCCGTTGATAGCTGCTAATACAAGCTTGTACGCCTAAAAACTGGAGGGCAAAACGTTGCCAATGCTGGGCTGAAAACACGGCAATAAAACCTATCACCAGACCGATAGCCAGAATCATCAAAATGCCAAAGGTCGTACGCACCCAGAAAATCACCGACAGCAATAATAAGGTGCTAAACAGAAACAAACTCCAGCGCACCAATTGGGGATAATAGCCAATGCGAATAAACAAAGCCCCAGCAAACACAGGACCTAAAGGGCCACCAGCGGCAACCAAGGCGTGACCAATATTGCCAAATAACAAAGGTGCGCTATAGGTATAAAGTGCAACCCCAGAACCAGTTTTGTACAGCTCTAGCTGTTTAAAGTCTGCCCCCAATGCCCACGCGGTCAGCCCGTGGCTCATTTCATGAAACCATGTCGATAAAATCGTAAAGGGGTAAATGATGTGGCGACCAAAAGGCAGTTGCCACAAGACTACGATGAGGGCAGCAGAGACCACCAGCCCCCAAACTTGACTACGCTGCTGAACGGGGTTTGACACTGAGCATCTGCCCGTTAAGCGCCTGACTATCTTGTCCCATTAAATATAAATACGCCGGCATAATTTGCTCGGGTAAGTATAAGTTTTCTGGGTTTTCCATTGGATAAGCCCGTGAGCGCATAAAGGTTTTTACCGCACTGGGGTCGAGGCTGTTAAAACGCACATTGGTATTTGCCATGCTTTCTTTTGTCCACATTTGCATGGTGTTTTCTTGCGCAGCCTTGGCAGCGGCATACGCACCCCAATAAGCTTTGCCTTCGCGTCCGACTTGGTCGCTACTGAAAACCACCGACGGGGCATCGGCTTGGCGCAACAAATCAAAACAGGCTTGGGTCATAAAATAGGGCGCGTGGAAATTGACTTGGAAAACTTGCATCCACAACTGCGCATCGTACTGAGATAAAGGCGTGAGACTGCCCAAAATGGCGGCATTGTGGAGTAGACCATCAAGCCTGCCAAAATTCTCATCCAAGGTATTGGCCATGTCTTGGTAGTCTTTTAGCACCGCGCCCTCAAGGTTCAGCGGGTAAATCGCGGCTTGCGGATAGCCTTTGGCTTCGATTTCATCATAGACTTCTTCGAGTTTCGAGGTCGTGCGCCCGAGTAAAACCACGGTTGCACCATATTCGGCAAAACTTAAAGCCGCGCTGCGACCGATGCCCGAACCCGCGCCAGTGACCAAAATCACTTTATCGCTAAGCAAGTCTTCAGGGGCTTGGTAACTTAATAAATCATCTATCATGTGCTAGGCTCCGAGCTGTGGTGATCAAGGGCAACAATTCTTAGGACTTCTTCAAACGAGGTAACGCCAGCGGCAATTTTACCCGCACCACTGAGGCGTAATTGCCGCAGTCCTTGTTTTAAGGCGGTATGACGAATTTGCCCCAAATCCGCCCCGGTGACGATAATTTTTTCAATTTCAGGACTCATGCGCATGACTTCATACAAGCCAATGCGCCCCTTAAACCCCGTGTGACGGCATTCTTCACAGCCCACTGGCTCATAGACCTTTTCAGGCAAAGGCGGTTTGTGTGGCTGGGTTAAACTCGCCCATAACACAGGGTCAGGGGCAACGGCAGTTTTGCACACAGGGCATAAAGTCCGTACTAAACGCTGGGCTAAGATACCAATCACAGCGGCGTTAATCAAATACGGCGGCACGCCAATATCAATCAAACGGGTAACTGCCGAGGGCGAATCATTAGTATGTAAGGTCGAGAGTACCAAATGTCCAGTGAGGGCGGCTTGAATACAGACCTCGGCGGTTTCTTGGTCCCGAATCTCACCGACCATGATCACATCTGGGTCTTGACGTAACAGCGTCCGCACCCCGGTGGCAAAATCAACATCAATATTATGCTGAACTTGCATTTGATTAAAATGCTCATCGACGATTTCAATCGGGTCTTCGATGGTGCAAATATTGATTTCGGGCTGATAAATTTTGCGCAAACTCGAATAAAGGGTGCTGGTTTTACCCGAACCTGTCGGCCCTGTGACCAAGACCACGCCATGCGGGCGTTTGACCATTTCTTGCCAATTTTCGGTATCGTGCTTGGTAAAGCCTAAGGCAGCAAAATTCTTCACAATGACTTCAGGGTCAAAAATCCGCATCACCAGTTTTTCCCCAAACGCCGTTGGCATGGTCGATAAACGCAGCTCTACGGTTTTATCGGTTTCCGGGACTTTAGTCCGAATCCGTCCATCTTGCGGACGGCGACGTTCGGCGAGGTTTAAGCGTCCGAGTAGTTTCAAGCGGCTGGTCATCGCCGCCATGACATTGGGCGGCACATCATGGACTAAGTGCAAACGCCCATCAATACGAAAACGGATATTGCCTTGCTCACGCCGGGGTTCCATGTGAATATCACTGGCGCGCTGTTCAAAAGCGTATTGCAGCAGCCAATCAACGATTTGAACAATGTGCTGCTCGCCCGCTTCGTTTTCGGTATCGCCGCCGAGTTCCAAAAGTTGCTCAAAACTGTTGATCCGAATTCTGAGTTTATCATCATCGCCCGCACCCTGAATTGAGCGCCGCAAGGCATAAAAATCATGTAAATAGCGATCAATGTCTTTCGGGCTGGCAAGCACCGTTTTGATTTGTTTTTTTAATACCGTTTCTAACTCTTGTTGCCAGTCATTAACTTCTGGCTGGGCAGTGGCGATGGTGAGAAGCTTATCATCGACAGCCACAGGCAAAATATTAAACCGTGAAGCATAGGCATAAGAGACAAAGGGGGTCAGAGCGGCAAAATCGGTTTTTAACGGGTCGATATGGATGTATTCCATATCGTAAGTTTTAGCCAGCCAGCGGGTCAGGCGCTCGATGGTCAGTTTTTGCGCTGAAGCTTCGGAGCTAATCCAACCGAGTTCGGCAATCGCTGTCAGTGGGTGAATGTGATTGCGATGGTTTTCCTCAGACTTACCCCGCAGCCAATTTTTTTGTTTTAGCGTAATCCAGCCTTGTTCAAACAGCTTATCTAAGACATCGCTGAGTCTTAGGTTTTTTTCATGAAGAAGGGCAGGCGGTCTTTTCTTTGCCATAACGTTAGGTAGCGCGGTTAAAGGGGTTTCACTCTAGCATAAAAATGCCAATGAGGCACTGGTTTGAAAAGCCAAATGGTTGTCTGCTTAAGATGAGTTATGACAGCGAGACGTTTATCTCGTTGCCATCTTTATTTGAAAATATTTAACTGATGTTACGCAAAGGCTTCACTATGCAGGCAATTGTTGAATAATGAAGCAAAAAAACAATAAGCGCGTAACATCAGATATTTAAGAGTCTATGCGAAATATGAATAATCGGCTGCAAATCCGCTATTTTGGTCTAATCCCGCGCTTTTATTCAAGAAAAAAGATTCTTAACGACTCACTCATCGTTAAGTTCGCCTCACAAAACCGCAAACAGCCTCAAAATATCTGATTTTCGCGACGACTCCCATACTCCGCATAGACTCTAAGGGTTTTCTTGCAATTGCGCCAGCAGTTCGGCTTGGTATTCGCGAATCAAAGGGTCAATGACTAAACCCAGTTGATCACCCATGACTTCCTCAAGTTTGTATAAAGTCAGGTTGATGCGGTGGTCGGTAACGCGTCCTTGTGGGTAATTGTACGTCCGAATGCGTTCGGAACGGTCGCCACTGCCAACCAAACTTTTACGGGTCGCCGCTTGTTCGGCTTGTTGTTTTTCCCGTTCGGCATTAAGTAGGCGCGCTTGCAATAAAGACATCGCCCGAGCGCGGTTTTTGTGTTGGGAGCGCTCATCTTGACACTCGACTACCGTATTGGTGGGCACATGGGTAATCCGAATCGCTGAGTCAGTTTTGTTGACGTGCTGTCCCCCAGCGCCCGAGGCTCTGAAGGTATCAACTTTCAAATCTGACGGATTGATTTCAATTTCTTCCACGCCCTCAACTTCGGGCATCACCGCCACGGTACAGGCTGAGGTGTGAATCCGCCCTTGGGTTTCGGTTTCTGGCACGCGTTGTACTCGATGACCACCGGACTCAAATTTGAAATGTGCATACACGCCTGCACCAGAAATTTTGCTAATGATTTCTTTATAGCCGCCATGCTCGCCCAAGCTTTCGCTCAAAATCTCGATTTGCCATTTCTTTTTCTCAGCATAACGGGCATACATACGGAATAAGTCTCCGGCAAAAATCGCCGCCTCATCGCCACCAGTACCTGCGCGCACCTCAAGGAAGGTATTGCAATCATCATCAGGGTCTTTAGGTAATAATAAGACCTGCAATTCGGTATTTAGTTGCTCAATTTCCTTAGTCGCACTTTGCCATTCTTCTTGCGCCATTTCGCGCATTTCCGGGTCAGGATCTTTTTTCATTTCCTCAGCGCTGGCAAGGTCTTCTTCAGCTTGTAAAAAAGCCTGATAATTATTCACCACCGGATTGATGTCGGCATATTCAATCGACAATTGCCGAAATTGATTATTGTCGCGGATTACATCCGGGTCGGCTAACAAGGCATCTAGCTCTTGTAGGCGCTCACTGAGGTGTTGTAATTTGTGTCGAATAGATGCTTTCATCAAACTTACCGTATTAGAAGACCAGATTTAAGCCTGTGATGGCAACAACCAAAAACAGCACGGTCATAACCCCGCCTGCTTTGACAAAATCTTTCACTTTATAGCCCCCAGGCCCCATAATCAGCGCGTTGACTTGGTGGGTAGGAATCAAAAAGGAATTAGAAGTCGCAATGGCGACAGTCAGAGCAAAAATACGTGGGTCAGCGCCTGCGCCAAGGGCAATATTCACCGCCAGCGGCACGAGTAACACCGTTGCGCCGACATTGGACATCAGCAAGGTAAAGACGGTAGCCAAGACGGCAATCGCCGCTTGTAAGACCCAAATAGACACGCCATCGAGCAACATTAATACTTGCTGAGCAATCCACGCCGCCGTGTTGGTACTTTCGACCGCGATACCCAAGGGAATTAAACTGGCAAGCAAAAATACCGATTGCCAGCCGACTTTGCGATAAGCCTCGTCAACAGTTAAAACACCGCTGGCAATCATGCCGACTGCGCCGACAAATAAAGCCAGTGATAAGCGCATATCGGTAAATAAAACCAAGACCAAGGCAAGGGCAAAAAAGCCCAATGCGTGTTTGATTTTATGGGGGCGCAGTTCTTCGTGGGGATAATTGGTGGTGATGACGGTGAAATCGCGATCCAAGGTGCTACAGTGCGCTAGGTCTTCCCATGTGGTGTGGACAGCGATGGTATCTCCAGCTTTGAGTTCTAAAGAACGTAAATCGTCACCCTCGGAATAAGTTTCGCTTTGACGATAGACACTTAAAACATTAAGCCCATAAGCTTTACGCATCCGAATTTCTAAGAGGCTTTTGCCGATTAAATCCGAGGCGGGGGGAATGACGATTTCGGCAATCCCGGCTTTACTGGCGACTAAAACATCAGCGAAGCGCTCTAGCTGAGGCCGTACCTCTAAGCCATTTTCACGGGCAAAGCTTTTGACTTGGGCAGGCATCCCTAAAAACACCGCTCGGCTGCCGCCTTTAAGTTTCATATCATGATTAGGGGCAATACAATTATCCCCTTCACGACAAGCGGCAATCACGCGAATCGCATGGTCGGCGGCATGTTCAAAGGCATCAATTTGTTTTCCCGCCATTGGGCTATTTTCGGGAATAAATATTTCAAATTCTTTGCCCTCAACCCGGTAGAGTTTACGCAAATAATCAGTGGCATCAGTGCCTTCTTCTGCCAGCGTTTTATTGCTAGGCAAGACCCAGCGCCCGGCGATAATAAAATAAGCAATCCCTGTGATTACCAATAAAATCCCAATCGGGCTAACATCAAACAGCCCAAAGGTTTCCATCTTTTCCATGCCCTCAGGCAGGCTTTGATTCGAAGTTAAAATTAAGTCATTAAGTAAAATTAAAGGACTAGAGCCAATCATGGTCATCGTGCCGCCCAAAATGGCACAAAAGCCCATCGGCATTAATAAGCGCGACATGGGGATGCCAGAGCTGTTGGAAATACGGTTGACTACAGGAAGGAATAAAGCCGCCGCGCCGATGTTTTGCATAAAACTGGAAATAAAAGCGACCGTACCGGAGATGATTGGAATCACGCGTTTTTCGGTGTTACCGCTGACTTTGAGGAGTTTGGCTGCGACTTGGGTCATGATGCCGCTTTTATCCAAGCCAGCACCAATAATCATCACCGCGATAATGGACATCACTGCATTACTGGAAAAGCCGCTAAAGAGTTGCTCCATCGGCACTAAAATCACGTCGGTGTTGCCGCTAATATCGCCCCAAAAATAACTCAATAGCCCAAGCAAGACCATGATGCTGACAGCGGTCATATCGACGCGCAACCATTCGGTGACAAATAACACCATGGTTAAGAGTAACACCCCCATGATGACTTGCATCTCTAGGGTTAGTTGAATGATTTCCATATTTTTATCGTAGTTTGACGTGATTTAAAAGAATATAAGTGCGGGAGGTACAAAAAAATAAACCACGGTTAAACAAATGCCTAAGCCGTGGTTTTAGGCCTCTTTTGCCAAAGCAAAGAGAGCTTTTAGATGTAGAGCGAAATATCCGCTTCGCCTGCAAACTCGAAGAATTTGGCAGCACCGGCGTATTCGACATCACCAATGAAATCTTTGGTATCAAATTCAAACAGCTCTACAGTCATTTGACAAGCGATGAATTTAACTTCCGCTTCTTGAGAAAGCTCGCGTAATTCCTCAACGCTTGCTACCCCTTTGCTGGCCATTTTTTTCTTCATCATGCTGGTCATAAAGCCTTGCATACCAGGCAATGCTTGCGCTAAAACAGGCACAGGCATCGGCATAGGCATCGCAGGATTACCTAAAGAGCTGACTTGTAAGTCTAAGTCTTTACGCAATAATTGCAGACCGTAGAAGGTAAAGAAAATTTGGGTTTCATAACCCAAAGCAGCAGCGGTAGAGGCCAAGATGAAAGGGGGATAAGCCCAGTCTAAAGTCCCCTTGGTTGCAATAATCGCCAGTTTTTTTGTATCGGACATGGATTTTCTCCAAAAAACGCTAGAGTTTAAAACAGGTAGAAAACCCTACCTGTCAATTTAACCAAGCTTGAACGAAAGCTCAGCTCTCCCCCTTAGGACTTATGCTTTCTCGATTAAGAAAACATATTTGCCGCTTTCTTCACCAGAAGAAAGCAATTTATTACCGGTTTGGTTAGCGAAAGCGTCAAAATCTTTAACAGAACCTGGATCGGTTGCAATCACACGCAATACTTGACCGCTATCCATTTTACCTAAGGCTTTTTTGGTACGTAAGATAGGTAATGGGCAGTTCAAACCACTTGCGTCAAATTCTTGATCAAAATCAGCCATGAAATCACTTCCTTTATGAAGGGGTTAAACCCCGTATACAAAATACGGGTCTATAAAAAACAAAACCTGCGTAAAATCAAGTGATTATATTTTCTTGATTGCAGGGTTTTTACCGTGTTCAAGCGTTATTTTCAAAGAAAATATCTTTAGATAGAACCGGCAACACCTAAGATATATACTATTAGATGTTTAACGCTTCGTTATATAATAAAATGCTTTAATAGTCAACCAAGCGTTTTTTTAACGGGACATCATATTCAGGAAAAACATCCCACAATTCAAGCACTCAAGCCTTCTAACAGACGTTGATGTAAATTGGCAAAACCGCCATTACTCATGATTAAGACATGATCACCGGCTTTTAGTTGCTGCTGTAATTGCCGCAGTAAAACATCTATCTCTTGCACCACCGACACATCCTCAAGCACGCTAGTATCAAAATCCCAATCTTGCGCGGGGTCTTGGTAAACAAACACCTTATCTGCTGTTTGCAAAGACAAGGGCAATTCCGCTTGATGTACGCCCATTTTCATGGTGTTAGAGCGCGGCTCTAAAACGGCAATTAAGCGCTGCTTGCCGATGGTTTGCCGTAAGGCTGTGAGGCTGGCTTTAATCGCGGTGGGGTGATGGGCAAAATCATCATAAACACGGATTTTCTTCACCTCGCCGCGCAATTCCATCCGTCGTTTTACGCCAGTAAATTGGCTCAGCGCCTCGCAAGCAGTCTTTGGGTCTACCCCCGCATGATGAGCGGCGGCAATCGCAGCGAGGGCGTTATTTTGGTTATATAGCCCGTGGCTTTGTCCTTTGACCTCGCCTTGTAACACCCCTTGATAAAACACCTTAAAATGCTGATGGTTTTCATTTAAGGATACAGCCGCCCAATCGCCTGCTTGGCTAAAGCCTGTTGTCGGAGTCCAGCAGCCTTGCTCTAGTACCGCATTTAAGTTTTCATCGGTTTTTGGATGCACAATCAAGCCATTATTAGGAATGGTACGAATTAAATGATGAAATTGGCGTTGAATTGCAGCAAGGTCGGGGAAAATATCGGCATGGTCGTATTCGAGATTATTTAGAATCACCGTTTTGGCTAAATAGTGCAAAAACTTCGAGCGTTTATCAAAAAAGGCGGTGTCATATTCGTCAGCTTCAACGACAAAATAAGGTGATTTGCCCAGCCTTGCTGAGCAACCAAAATTTTTTGGCACGCCACCGATTAAAAAACCCGGTTCAAGTCCGGCATAGTCTAAAATCCACGCCAGCATCGAAGCGGTGGTGGTTTTGCCATGTGTGCCTGCCACCGCCAACACCCAGCGGTCTTTGAGAATATGCTCTGCCAGCCATTGCGGCCCCGAACGGTAAGGCAAGCGCTGATTAAGAATATGCTCAACGGCGGGATTGCCGCGCGAGAGGGCATTGCCAATAATGATTTGCTCGGGATTATCGGCAAAATGCTCAGGCACATAGCCCGTTTTGCACTCAATGCCTTGGTTTTCTAGCTGGGTGCTCATCGGCGGATAGACGTGTTTATCCGAGCCGGAGACCTGATAGCCTGCTTGTTTGGCAAGCACGGCAAGGCTGCCCATAAATGTACCGCAAATGCCGAGGATGTGTAGTTTTTTCATGATAAGGGAAATCGGTTTTTAAAGGAGGTAGTCTTGTGCTTGTCCGGCTAGCACGCTGTCGATATATGCCAGTGCTTGGGCTTCGTCGGTTTCTATCGCTAACTCTACGGCGTGTTTAGCGGCTTCTAATAAGCGCTCGCTTTCGGCTTTGAGGGCGAAGCTTTGTTGGATTAGGTCGGCGATTTGGGTTTGGGTATCATTTGGAAGAATGGGAATAATAATTTTTTTAACATCATTACTTGAAATGTTTGTTTGAACACCACCCGTTCCAATTCTGTCCAATTGAAATGAACCAATAATAGAATTTATAATTATCATTAAAGTTAATGAGTTATAATTTTTTGGTGTGAATCTTAGTATCCTTTGATTAATTAAAGCTGTAATGTTTTTAGGAATTACACAAGTGTTTCCAATAGTTCCAGACATAGAGATAACTATATCTCCATCAATAGCAACATCTTTTTTACTAAGGTTTATTTGTTCCATCGGTAAATAGGCTGTGTTGGATATATCTAAAAATCCTTTTTTTATATTATTAATTCGGATTAATGGAATCCCTTTTTCATCATCTAAGTAATCATGGCTTTTATAAGGATAACCTGTCGAATGATTTTCAATAAATTCATCTAGTTTTTTGAATGGAAATTTTTTAATATTATTTATTATTTCTTCATATTTCGGCTGGTAATATTCCGCATCCAAGCGCCCCGTGGTTAAAAATGAATCTTGGAAAGATTTAATATTGATGTTTTCGGTGCTGGGGGAAAAGTCGTCTATGCCTAGGGTTTTTAATAGTAGGGTTTCGGCTTGGGAATAGGTTGATTTTGATTTTTCTGTAGTTTTATAAGAGTCATTAACCAGCTTTTTAATTTTTTCTTGAAAAATTTTAGATAGATTAGGTATTAAAATGTGATCAAAATCTTCTAAAATTAAACCAGTTTGAGCAGTGCCCCGTTTAAATTTTTGTATTTGGTTTTGTCCATAATAAGATTTTAAATAAATTGCTAGAAAACTTGGCTCAACATCAAACGGTCTCATAATTGCTAATTTGCAACTACAAGTTGCATTTTTATTTGTTTTAACAAGTGATAAATTACCAATGATTGCACCAACAATAGACATAAGAACATCACCTTTTTTAAGATGCGAACGTTGCATATTTTTGGAATTAAAAATTTGTTTATCAATTTTTAATGGATTACTGGACTGTTCGATATAAAAGTTGTAAATATCTGTTCCACGATAATATGGAATATCGCCATCAATACAATAATTATCACTAATTTTCATATGATTACCATCTGATACAAATACAAAATTTGTAATAGGACAAGATTCTTTAAAAACCAATCTTTCCAAGATGTTAATGTTTTTTATAGAGTAAAATTCAGAGTCTATACGCTTTGTTCTTTCTAATGTGTTTAACATTACTTCATTAATTTCTAATTTCTCCAACAACCCCCGATACTTCCCTTCATCAAACCCTTTCCCATAAAGACCTGACAGACGCTCCCCGCCCATCAGGTCTTGGTCAAAAAAACTTAAGTTTTCCTTCTTGCCAAATTCGATAAATGCCTCAGCGATACCATCTTGTGTCAGTTCGTCGTGGTTGAATAAATCATGTTTCACAATCAAATGGTCGTGTGAGTCTAACTGTGGCGAGCCATCGGCTTTGGTGACATAGATTTTATCGCCGGAATTATCTTTGCTTTGCTCTTGCATGGTGGCAAAAAATATCGGGTAATCCTCGACTTTCGGGCACAGCTTCTCGTCCCACTTTTGCACAAACAAGACGCTGGTTTTTGTCCCTGTGTGGGGTTTGAAGACATTGCCGTGCAAGCCGACCACCGCCAAAATCCGGCAACGCTCGGCGATAAATTCACGGATACGTTTATCGCTGGAATTATTAAAACGCCCTTGCGGCAACACCACCGCCATGCGTCCCCCCGGTTTTAAAAAGCTTAAATTGCGTTCGATAAATAAAATATCGCGCCCCAGCTTGGTTTGGTTTTTACCGTTATCCTTTTTGCCCAGTTCATACTTGGCTAGAATACGGGTTTCTTTAATGTCGCCTGCAAACGGCGGGTTTGCCATCAACACGTCAAAATTAAAATCTTGGTTGAGGTTTTTGGTTTTGCGCAGTTTACGCAGTTTTTTCCAGCCTTCGCCGTAAATATCGCCCCATTCTTCGGTTTTGGTTTTTTCGTCCCAGCGCTCAAAGTCCAAAGTATTGAGGTGCAATACATTGGTTTGCCCATCACCTGCAATTAAGTTCAGCGTTCGCCCGACGCGCACGGCTTTTTCATCAAAATCAATCGCAAAAACTTTGTCCTTGACATAATCAATACAATCAGCGGGCTTTTGCTCAAGGGTGAATAAATGGCTTTTGTCTAGCCCCGCTTTTTCTAGCAAGGCTTCCCACACATGAAAAATCCCATGCACCGGAAAGCCGCAAGAGCCTGCGGCGGTATCTATCAGGGTTTCATGCGCTTGTGGGTTGAGCATTTTCACGCACATATCAATCACATAGCGCGGGGTAAAATATTGCCCTTTCTCGCCTTTGCTGGATTTATTAATCAAATACTCGAAAGCTTCATCAACCACGTCTAAATTGGAATTAAACAGTTTTACGCCTTCTAAAGAGGAGACGCAGACGGCTAAATGGCTGGGGGTCAGTTGTATTTTTGCCTCTTCACTGAATACGCCTTCCCATTTATCGCGGGCTTTATCAAACAAGGCTTGGAGTTTGTCTTTTAACTCGGTTTCGGTGTCGCCATAGTTTCTAAACACCAGATGGCGGCTTCTGCTGAGATCGCGCCCGCTTTCCATTTCATCATAGAGTTTGGTGAAAATCAGCTTGAACAATTCCTCAAAAACATCCACGCCCGCATTGGCAAGCACTTCGTCTTCCATTTCTAAAATCAAAGCCTTGAGGGATTTTTTCTCATTGACCAATTTATCGTGTTTGATTAAATCGTCGATTGTCCAACGCTCGGAAAGCACATCGGAGAGCTTTTCGTGAACGCTGGGCAAGCGGGGGATGTCTTCAAAATAATTCGGGTCTTTGCGCTGATAAAGCGAAATACTCTCGCCGTTTGTCCATACGCCCATCGGTGCGCCCGTGGCGTTACAGTAGCTTTTGAGTTGTTCTTTGCCGTCTTTGAGTTTGGGCTTTTTGAGTTCGACCAAAATATAGGGCACGGTGGGGCGGTCTTTGTCGAAAATACAAATATCAGCACGCTTTTTCTCGCGCCCGAAAGTAACGCTGTATTCGACTTCCATGCGCTCGAAGGGATAGCTTAAATCTTCATGTAAGACCATCAGGTATAGCTGTCTTACTGCTTCTTCTGGGGTGAGTTTTATATCTTTATTACGCACCAAACATTGAACATAAGGCGCATCTTTGCCGCGCACGGTTTTAGTAAAAATATTATTTTCTAAAGCTTGGATTTGTTCAGGGCTAAATTGGCTTAACTTGTGTGGAGAATCTTTTAGTAACTCAGCTAGCAACATTTTAAAAGTTCCAGAGGACAAAATGAGAGCGGAATTTTACACCTTATTGCTTGAAAGTGCTTGTTTGATTTGTTGGCATCGCGGCTATTCGCTTAATTGCCCAGTTTTGAGCGCATGACGAATATGCTCGGCAACACGATACGCCAATAAGACCGGCACAGCATTACCAATTTGGGTATATTTGGGTACTTCACGCTCCCAAAGTCCAGCATTCGGGTCGCCCGCACGCCTACGCCCGCCCGTTGTTCTCGGCCCTGAAAATTGATACCAATCGGGAAAGGTTTGAATCCGCGCCCATTCGCGGACAGTGGGGACGCGGGGTTGGGCATAATGGACATAATCATCCGGCAAGGAAGTCGCGGTGATATTTAGCCCAGAGGCTTGCCATTGGCGTGGCAATAAACGCTGGGCAAATTTTTTGGTTTTTAAATGTGCTGGAATCGCCCCTGCGTTATTGAGCATATGGGTAAATTTCTCAATCACTTTCGCCGAATGGGCGCTGTATTCTTGTTCGCTTAGGCGCTCTTGCCAATGCTGGCTATGAGGCGGGGGAGAGCGCAACCAGCGTTGCATGTCTGTGGTTGCGGCTTGAGGATAGGCATGGGTTTCGCCGCCGCCGTTAAAATTCGGATCGACCAAATCCCCTAATAAGGTTTCTAAACTTGGCGGCTGATAGCGGGTTTGCGGTAAATACTGTTTATGCACCGCCTGCCCGCCTTGCGTATAAGGGGAGCTGGCTTCAGCCACTAAGTTCAAGGGCATTTGCGTTTGTTGTGGCTGGGCTAAGACATCATGGCGATAGCCGACAATCATCACCCGAGGGCGGTTTTGTGGCACACCGTAGTTTTTTGCGTGTAATAAATCCCATTCGCAATGATAACCTTCAATGTCTTCAAAGGCTTTGAGTACATCGGTAAAAATTTCGCCTTTTTTGCCCTCTTTTGTCCAGCGCCCTGATAATAGCCCTTTGACGTTTTCAAACAAAAACACTTTAGGGCGCACAAATTTAATCACCCGCACCATTTCTTGATAGAGCTGGTTGGAGGGGATATCGGCTTTGTCGAGTTTAAACGTGCGTCGATGCCCAATACCACTATAGCCCTGACAAGGCGGGCCGCCACACACCATATCAATATCGTCAATGCCTTTTAATTTCCATGCGGCTTTGAGTAAGCGTAAATTCTCATTGGTCAGGGTATAAACATCGCCGACGGGGATAATGTCTTGTTCAGCGCGGTTTTGTAAATAGGTTTGGGCGGCATTAAAGTTGATTTCACTAAACAATAAGGGCTTAAACCCAGCCATTTCAAAGCCCAATGACAAGCCGCCACAACCAGCGAATAAGTCCAGCATGGAAAATTCAGGCGCTGGATAGTCAAAAGGTAAAGGGTTATCGCTCATGTTGATGGTCTTGATAGGGTTAGTCTTGATGTGGACGGCATTCTAGCCACAAATGATAAAGGTTTTTGGTCACGGCAATGACGATAACCATGGCGGGTAAGGCGAGGATAATCCCCGTCATGCCGCCGACTGCGCCGCCAAAATAAATGGCTAAATAAACAAAAATTTCATTGATTTTCAGCCGATGTCCGATAATGCTGGGGGTGAGCATTTTGTGATCCATGGTCACGCCTATGCCGATAATCAGCAAAAAGGACAAATAAATCCATAGGACTTCAAATTGAAAGCTCATGATGCCAAACAGGGCAACGATGATGCCGCCAATCGGTACGCCGATATAGGGGATTAAGTTTAAAAATCCGGTCATGATCCCAAGCAACATCCACAGGCTGACGAAGGCAAATTCTTGGCTGGCGATTTGTCCGACAATGTGAAAACTGATGCCGTAATACACCGCTAAAATGCTACAGACTTCCAGTTGTCCGCGAATCAAGCGCGAGATAGACACACCGATGCTTTTGAAAATGCGGTCAATATTATGGTTCCAGCTGTCGGGGGTAATATTGTGCAAGTATTCGCGCCCGCTGCTGGTGAGGCTACGCCAATCGCGCAAGATTAAAAACGCCATCATTGCTAATAATAAGGCGTGAACGAGGGTGCTGAGTAAACTGCCGATTTGTTGTTGTCCAATTTGGGCAATATCCGGCAGCAATTTTTGATATACATGCGGAAATTCAGCGACTAAGGTTCCCCAAGAAAAGTCTAAGCCCAGTTTTGCGAGCAAAGGCGATAGGTGGGTATCGAGAATCGCGGGCACGGTTTGTCCCAGTTTGATAAATTCACCAATCATGACAGGTAAGACCTTGGCGATGCCGATAAGCAATAAACCCGGTAAGACAAAGGCAATGATAAAGCTTAACAAGGGGCGAGAAATATAGCCATCGAGACGGTCAACTACTGGGTTAGAGATATAGGCAAGCAAGGTGGCGCTGAATAAAATCAGGGTAAAAGTCGGAATGTAATAGCTGATAATCAAAAAGGGGACGATCAGCGTTAGATTCAGTACCAGCGCATATTTGAGATAATTAGGGACTTTATCGAGGGCGTGAATCACTAGCCGCCTCCAATCGCTCGCACAATTTCGATTTGATCGCCATCTTGGATTTGATGCTCGGCAAATTGGCTGCGGGGGACTAAATCTTCATTGATTTCGACCGCAAGGCGTTGGTTGATTAGCTCTAGCTGTTCGAGCAGGGCTTGTACGGTCATGGCGCGCTCTAGGGTTTGGGGTTCGCCATTGAGTTGAATTTGCATTAGCGTTGCTCCAGTTGAAAATCAAAATCAATTTGCCATAAAGCTTGGGCTTGCATGTCGCTTTGTTGCCAAAGCTCGGCATAACTTTGTCCGGTAATCGGGTGTTTTTGTTCGGGAATTAAATCCGCCAGCGGTTTGAGGACAAAGGCATATTTGAGAATTTCATCACGCGGCAGGCTTAAGCCTTCGATGTCGATAATCTCATCGCCATAGAGCAATAAATCCAAATCCAAGGTACGGGCGCTGAATTTCTCGCCAGTGCGCACACGAGCATTGTCTTGCTCTATTTGCGATAAATGGCTTTTAATCGCTTGCACGGGCTTGTCGGTCTCGAAACTGGCGACCAGATTATAAAAGTTTTGCCCGTCAAAACCCACCGAGGCACTTTCATACACGGGCGAGAGTTGTAAATTGTGATAGCTTGCCAGCGCATGAACGGCTGCGCGAATATGGCGTTCGGGGTCGATATTGCTACCTAAGCTGATATAAACACTGTTCATTGCCTGCCTCGCTCAATAATCAAACCGACATCTTGTGCGCCGCGTAACGCGCCTTTTTTGTTCAGGCGCAAGCGCAGCCAAGGCACTTGAAATTCATCCACAATCAATCCGGCGATGCGTTCTGCTAGGGTTTCGACCAGTTCAAATTGGCTGTTTTCGACAAATTCAATCACCCGTTTTGCCACCGCTTTATAGTTTAGGGTGTCTTCGATCTTATCGCTCTGAGCGGCTTTGGCTATATCGGTTGCCATTTCCAAATCTAAGACAATCGCTTGCGGTACTTGTCGCTCCCAGCCATAAATGCCGATTAGGGCACGGACTTTTAAATCTTTGATGTAAATAATATCACTTGCCACACTATTATCCCTATGACGCTGTCTCATGGTGTATTGGAGAGTTTTGATTGAGTTCGCATAATTGTTGATAATTTAAAATAAATACGCCGCTGCCGCCATGCTCGAAGTTGGGCCAAATAAAATCGACATCGGGATAGGCATGGGTAAGTGCGGGGGCACTGTCGCCGACTTCGACGATTAATATGCCTTGGGGGGTTAAATAATTTGCCGCCTGTGCCAAAATCCGGTGGGCAATGTCCAAGCCATCATCGCCAGCGGCGAGGGCGAGTTCGGGTTCATGACGATATTCCTCTGGCAAGGTTGCCATTTCATCGGCATCGACATAAGGCGGGTTGCTGATAATCAAGTCATAACGCTCTTGAGATAATGGCTCGAACAAATCGCCTAAAATCAGTTGTAGCCGTTCTTCTAAATCGTAAGCGGCGACATTTTGTGCCGCGACACTTAAGGCATCGCTGGAAATATCCACCGCATCGACATGCACATGCGGCAAGTGCATAGCGGTGGCAATGCCCATGCAGCCACTACCTGTCCCGAGTTCTAAAACGGTCATGACTTCCTCGGCATTAACCCACGGGGCAAAGGCTTGTCCGATGAGTTCTGCAAACGGCGAGCGTGGAATCAATACCCGTTCATCGACATGAAAAGCCAAGCCTGCAAACCAAGCCGTGCCGGTGATATAGGGCATGGGGATGCGATCAACAATCCGGCGCTCTAATAGCTGCATGAACAGTTGTTTTTCTTCCAGTGTTAGGTTCGCCGCCCAAAAATTATCGGGAATCCCGGGTTCTAAATCAACGCTGTGTAATAACAGTGCCATCGCCTCATCAATGGCATCATCATTGCCGTGCCCAAAAAAAACCCCAGAGGCGCGCAATTGGGAGCTGCCCCAACGGACAAAGTCTTGTAAGGTGTGTAGTTCTGCGGGAATAGTCAAGCTGTTGTTATCGCTCATAGGGTTTTGTGTGTTAGGTTTATGTTATGCCAGCCATTGATTAAACAGCGTGAGCATTTGTGGCCAATCGAAGTTGCGTTTGGCAATGTCGCCGACTAAGGGAATAATCAATAAAATGTTGTGCCATCGAAAGCGCTGAGTGGTTTTGATGTCCACCGGCCAGGTGCGCATATTTTCAATTGCCCAGTATTGTTTTTGTAACATCTCAATTTTGTCAGCTTTATCGGCTTCTAGGCGCATTTGTAATTCAGCGATGTCATTGCTAAGTTTATCGGCATCTTGCAAGCATTGCTGTTTTTGTTGCTGCATTAGGTGATGAAACAGCCAAATCGGCAATAAAAATGCCAAGACTTCGACCAGAATAGCAATGCTCAACAGGGCAATATAAGGCTGTTCCCAATGGGAATAATCGCGCGGCCAAATCGGAAATAAAAACCACCACAGGGCTAAAAAAATTGCTGGAATCATGGCGATTAAGGCTTGGTGAAAAAAGAAATCACCCACAGGCTTCAGACCTGCTGCCTCATCGACGTGCAAAGGCTGTATTTCAACGGCAATGGCTTTTCTTTTTAGCTGGCGCGCTAGTTGTCCATAGCTGACCATGCGCCCCAATAATGTGCCGACCACATAAGCCCCGAGTGTTTGTGCTAGCCCTTGCGCCAGTTGTTGCCAACTAAATTGTTCTAATAAGACCACGGCAAAAGAGACAAAGATCGCCAGCATCGCCATCAAGCCACCGACCCGCGCCCATGTTTGCGCATCTTTCTCCAAGTCAGCTAATAATGCCGCTTGCTGTTCGGGGTTTAAGTTTAAGACCTTGCGGGTGTTTAAGCGCATTAATAAACGCTCGAAACGATAACGAATGCCAGCGACGACACGCAAACCTAAGATTAAGGTTAAAATCCCTGTGAGCAACAATAAATCCCATTGCCATATTTCATCACCATAGATTAAATATTGATGCAGTGGGAATAAAGCCACTAAGCTCCAGAGCAAACGCATAAAATACGTTTGGCAACGGCTATGGCAAACAGGTAGGCGTGAAAACCAAGTGGCGGCAACGGACACTATATCACTTGAGTAAAGTGGACTAATTCCGAGAGTTTGTTACTGGCATCACCGCTTTGAATGGTCATTGCTGCCAGTTTCGCTGCGGTGGGTAAGTCCTCGGCTAAGCCTGCAACATATAGGGCTGCGGCACTATTTAGCACGACAATATCACGGGCAGCATTTTCGCGGTCTTGGAGTACGCCACAAACGGTTTCTAAACTTTGTGAGGCATCATCGACCAACAAACTATCCAATGACTGGGTTTGTATGCCCATATCCTCAGGGGTGATGGTATAGCTTTCGATTTTGCCATCTTTGAGTTCGGCCACTTGAGTCGGTGCGGCTAGGCTGATTTCATCCATGCCATCGTCAGCGCAGACCACCATCACCCGTTCGCTGCCAAGGTTGCGTAAGACTTCGGCTAAAGGATAAACCAAATCAGGACTAAACACGCCGAGCAGTTGTTTTTTCGCCCCAGCAGGGTTGGTTAAAGGCCCTAACACATTAAAAATGGTACGCACGCCCATTTCTTTGCGTGGGGTGATGGCATATTTCATTGCGCTATGGTGTGCGGGGGCAAACATGAAACCGATGCCCACTTGCTGGATACAGGTGCCGACTTGCTCAGGGCTAAGCTCAAGGTTGACCCCGGCCATTTCTAATAAATCTGCACTGCCTGAACTACTGGAGACCGAGCGATTACCATGTTTAGCGACTTTAGCGCCAGCAGCAGCGACGACCAAACTGGTGGCGGTGGAAATATTAAAGGTATTTAAGCCATCACCACCGGTGCCGACAATATCAATTACCTCGCTGCTATCGACTTTAACCGGGGTGGCTAAAGCGCGCATGACTTCGGCGGCGGCGGTAATTTCGGTGACGGTTTCGCCTTTCATACGTAAGGCGGCGAGGAAAGCACCAATCTGTGCTTCAGTGGCATCACCGGTCATAATACAGCGCATGATCTCAGTCATTTGTTCATGACTTAAGTCTTGATGGTTAAACAAAGATTGTAAAGCGCGTTTCATTGTGTCCATGGTGAGCTATTGTCCTAATCATAATCAAATGGGTGGGCTAAGCTTAACATGACAAAGCATAGGAATAAATGCGGGAAACCAGATAATCGCAGACATAAAAAAAGCGCATCAAAAGATGCGCTTTAAAAGGTCAAAATTTCTTTTGCCTCTGGCGACTAAGTCGCCAGTGTATTGTGAATAAGCAAGTGCTTATTTATAGCGAGCTTTGAACTCTTCAGCCGCTTTTTTACGAGCTTCTGCTTGTGCTGGATCTTCTTTACCTAAGAACCAACGATGGTTTTCAGAGTTCAAGACTTCATCCAAAGTGTTTTTCAGATTACGAGCCGCATCAGCTTTCTTAGGATCTGAGGAGTCATGATTTTTCTCAATCAGTTTGTTCAACTCAGGAACCATTGAAGTATAGAAGTGTTTCGCTAAATCATAAGTACCATGCCAGTGAGTATAGTCAGGGCCCATCATAGCCGCTGCGTGACGTGCACGACGGCCTTCATGATGCCATAACTCGAACCAAATGAAGTCCAGTTTACTAGAGAACTTAACTGGGTTCATCAAAGGTTTAGCCGCTTTCATTAACGCAAGACCAGGTTTAGCAAATTTTTCATTATAAAGATTGATTAACGCATCATACTGGATGTAGAACCCATCAACATATTCTTCGTTGTGGCAGCTAGAGCAAACATCTTTCATGCTGTTACGACGTTCTTCCCAACCAACTTTCGCACCAGGCAAGCCCATTTTCGCATCAGAAACTTCAGGACGGATGGAGACAGGAGGACGGTTGTTCCAAGAAATACGCATACCGACATCATGGGTAACCGCTTGGTTTTTGGTAGCACTGATGTGACAGGTTGCACAAGTAGGTGCAGCATCATAATCTTCACCAGGAATCCATTTAGGACTGTCTAAATTCATTTTATGTTTATTAGCACGATAACTTACGCCATGCTTAGATTCTTCATAAATTTCTTTTTGAGGATGATCAGGACCCATGTGGCAACGACCGCAGTTTTCTGGTTGACGTGCTTGAGCAACAGAGAAGCTGTGACGGGTATGGCAAGCTGAGCAAGAACCTTCAGAACCATCTGGGTTGATACGGCCAATACCGGTGTTAGGCCAGGTAGCTGGGTCTAAAGCACCGTCTTTTAAGACTTTAACTTGAGAACCGTGACACTGCCAGCAACCACTTACAGCCGCAGGAGAAACACCTTCAGGGAAACCTTCGGTGACTAAAGAGTTGTTACCTTCGACCACTTCAGCAAGGAAGTTATCTAAAGAACCCATGATACGACCGGCTTTTGCATGGTGAGAGTTGGTCATTTCGTCAACTTCTTTTTCATGGCAGTTTGCGCAATCTTTAGGAGATACGATCACAGAAATCAATTTTTTGACTTTCTTGTCGTCATGCATAAAGGCATCAGGATCACCTTCATCCGCTTGATGGCATTCATAACAGCCAACTTTAGCACGGTAATGTTTGCTATCACCCCAATGCTGGATGATACTCGCATTATTTTTTTGGTGACATTTAACGCACGCTTTGGTTTCTTCCGAGAAATCAGTTGGTCTCTTGTCAACCGCGGCAAAGCTCAAGCTTTGGAACATTAGCGCAAATAAGCTAAATGCCAATACATAGGCTTTTTTCATCATGACAGCCTCCTTATAAGTACATGATTTTGGTGGATAAAGGTAAAATTGTTGCGCAATAACAACAAAGTTAGTGTGGATTATAACTAAGCCCCATGTAACAAACCTTGATCTAAATCAATTTTATTGAATAATTTAATCTTGGTATCATTTATATTTATAGTTAATAATTATATTATAATATTATGATTTTCTTATAAATACTAAGGACAGTTATATAAAAAAGTGTGGTTAAAAAACGACAAATCAGAGGGGAAATGAAAAAATACTCAATTTGGTGAGGGTGAGGCGCTGCTTAGTATTTTTTCCCATTATTTACTGATGTGACGCAAAGGCTAAATGCCACTGGGCAGGCGGAAAATCACCTTAACTGATGTTACGCACTAAGCTGGTTTTTATCACAATAATGTGATTTTCCACCTGCCTAGTGAAGCTTAGCCGTGTAGCAATGGCGGTTTTTTCTGCCCTTAAGGTAGAAAAAGAAGCCTTTGCGTAACATCAGACCTTAATTGTGGCAAAAACTGGCTTAGTGCGTCAGATCAGTTTATAAGATGTGGGCAAACGGAAGCTGTTTTACAATTTGGCTTGTTCACAGGCCTTTTTGACAGCCTCATTACGATTGCCTTGTATGTCAGCTATCAAGCGTTCACGTTGACATTCCCATGCGGTGACCGGATCGGCGTTTGCCCACGTTTGCATCATCTTGATTTCATCAGCATTCAGGAATTTAACATTCGGATAAGCTGCAACCATGTAAAGGTAGGTACGTCCAATATCGCCACGAACCTGTTCTGGGGGTTCAGCGACTTTATTTTTAGAATCAATTTCCATATCACAACGACCAAATTGACGCTCTTCGCCCGCAATCATTGCGTAGTCATAATTAGAACGCAAACCATTCACTGAACCAATAGCGGGGCGTAAATTGTGCAAATCTGCTTGCATATAACGGTATTGGAGGCTGTTTTTTTCGGTGCAATCACGATTCCCCATCAGCTTGCCTTTGTCATCGGTGCAATCAGGATGTTTAGACTCGCCTCGCTGTGTCCAATAAGGGAAAGTAATACCAAACTTATAGGCTGGAACCACATGTTCCCATTCGACCCGTTTTTCCCGATTTGCATCAGAGGTCGCTGCTTTGTAACCCGAATTGGCATGAGAAATTTGTTTTTGAGCATCAAACTCACTGCCACAATAAAAGGTTGCTAAACGCTTATTGCTTAAATGCATTTCTAACAGTTTGCGCTTAGATTTACTAAAGCTTTGAATGCTGGTGTTACCTAGCTCACTGATGCTGTCATCGCTGGTCGTCGTTCGGGGGCGCTGCGTCTGACTCGGTGTCGATTGGCTTTTATTTTCAGTGGAGATAAAGTTTTTCAGTATTTCTTGAATATTAGGGGGGAGTTGTTCTAGTAAGGCTGGAGGTACGTAACCTAAATAAAGGCTGGAGCCGATAGCAGCACAGACTAAGATAACGATGATTAGGGGGCTTTTTGTGTTAGATTTTGCCATGTGGATAATTCCTCGCTTGGCATGGGGGGGAGATGAAGCTTATGTTTGTGTTTCTAGTAATTGCTCAACATAAGATAGCACTTTTGCAACACTGAGTTCATCCAAACAACGACTATAACTCCCTCGATGACGATCACAGCCTTCTTCGTGGCAGGGCACGCAATCGCCCTCACCTTGGACTAGGGCAATATTAGCAATAATAGCACTGCCTTTTTTTGCAAAAGGGGAATGCGTCGCTTGCCAATTTTGTGGCCATGGACTCCAAATTTCAGGGTTTGTTGGACCAAACAAAGCAACCATGGGGCAACAAGCGGCGGCTAAATGGGTAATTGCGGTATCAGGACCAACGTAGAGTTGCGCTTGCTGCAATAAAGGCGTTAATTGTCCGAGTTCACATTGCCCAGCTAAATTATGTGCCCTGGGGATTTGTTGTGACAATTCTTTGACATAAGCCATTTCTTCAACGCCATTGCCGCCCGTTAAGACCACTTCCCAGCCATAGTTTTGCTGTAATACCAAAGCTAAATCTCGCCAGTTTTGTGCCGGCCAGCGTTTATATTGCCAACGGGGCAGGGCATGTAAAACCACATAGGGCTTTGTGGGGATAGCGGTTGATTTGTGGCTTTGTGGTGGAATCAAACTGGGGTCGGTTCGCAAACTTAAAGCCCTTGCTAAGCTTAAATTCTGTAATACCGTGTGTTGTTGTTTGTTGAGTTCGAGCACTTTTTGACAGAACCAGTATTTCCAAAAATTTTTTTTGTTTTTAGGTAACAAAGATGCAAGGCGTTGTTTGCCTGCAACAATGGCGTATAACAGCGGTCTATCGCCATTTAAGGTCGAGATGGCTAAGTCATAAGCACGCCAAATTTGCCGAAACAAAGCATAGTGCTCAGCCTTATTTGGACGCTCAGGTATGGAAAATAACTGATTGAGATCAGGGTTTTCCTGTAACATGCCGCCCTTGCCTGCAAATACGAGGGCATCTATCTGTGCATGAGGATAGTTTTGTCGCAAAGAGTGAATTAAGGGCGTGGATAAAAATACATCCCCAATTTCACGGGTGGTAATTACTAAAATTTTCATGCTATCATTGTACACATTTATTTTCTAAATAAATCGCCCATCATTTGCTAAAGACATCATCTTTGTTAAAGAAAATATTATCCCGTTAATCGGCGTAAATATCCCTTTAGTCTATGCTGTCTCTAGGCAAGCCAATATACTTAACGTAGAACGGTTTTTAGTGATAAGACGATGTTTGGTTCAGGTTTGTGGTTAAAATCTAATGTAATCAAGCTCGTGAGCAACAAATGCGCGTGAATGGTATATAATATCGCCGCCATTTTAGCTTTTTGAGTGTTTTTGGGTCAAAACTTGCCTGATCGGCTTTGGTGGTAAAGAAAATCATCGGTATCCAATAATGGATATATACAAACGTTTCAGTTTGAGGAGTTACATATGCGTACAATGAAGAAAAATTGGCTGTTAGCGGCAGCTGTGAGTGCTGCGTTAAGCGGTTATTCAGGCTTAAGTTTAGCAAGTAGTCATGGCGGTGATGCCGTGGCTCACAGTGCGACCCCTGGTGCACCTGCTATTTTAGAATTAACTACCGCACTTGATAGCATTGCTAATGTTGATGGCGCGCCTGTTTCTAAAGTTAAATTATGGGTCATCGATGCCAATGGTCATATCACCAGTAATGATATGGATCACACTGTTACTTTGACCTCTAGTGATTCACAAGTCATCGCTGATGCTGAAATGAATTTCCCAGCCGGCGCTAGCTATGCTGAATTCACCATTGGTAAAACGGGTGATATCGCCCCTCAAGGCAATGGTGACACCACCTTGACCGCTTCTTTTGCCACCGCCGGTTCTACCGATGTTGCTACCGCAATCGGTTTACCCATGTCTGTTGTTGGTGATTTCTTGCAAGCAAGCAATTTAATGCAAGGCCCTGTTGTTGCAGGTACGCCTGTAGACGCATTTAATATTACTAATGCTGCTGGTACCCCATTAGCAGGTCAACCACTCACCATCATTCATTATGACATTGGCTCTAGCAAACCACCTGCAGAAGTCATCGGTGGTCTGCCAGATGGTTTCACTCCTGACACTCCAGGGCTTGATGGCGGTAAAGGTAGTTTCCCAATGGCTGATGATAACGGTAATGTTAACGTGACCTTCTTTACTGCCAGTGCGAACCCTACCACCACAGGTGAGTACTATGTAATTAAAGATCCTACCGGTCAATTTGCTGACATCCGTGTTGACAACACCGGTAGTGATAACAAACCTGACATCATTCCAGCAGCGGCTTCTGACGTATTATTCATCGATGATGGCATGGTCTTAGACACCATTCCAGCAATGCCTACAGGTTCTGGCTATGCTGCGACTTTACCTAAACTGACCGCAGTTGATGCTTTTGGCAACATGATTACCCCATTTGATGCCTTAGGTACTTTAGGTACAGCTAACGTAACCGTAACCAGCCCAGCTGGTGGTACTTTAGCTAATGGCATCGTTAGCTATGACAATACCTTGACCACCGACACCTTGACCTTAGACTTTAACAGCCCAGCGGGTGCAAGTGCAGACTTGAAAGTCGTTGCTGAAGGTTCAGATCCGGTCATGAGTAAAACTTGTATCGCTTTAACCATGAAAGGCTCTTTAAACGGTGTTACAGGCGCGCTGATTCCAGCAGATGCTAAGTTCACTGGTGGTGTGACCACCGAGTACACCAATATTCCTCAAGAAAACTTGGTTGTTGATGCTCACGACAAAGTAAGCATGAAATTCACCGTTACCCCTGATGCAAATGCTGATGGTAACTTTGGTATGATTGCGCTGTATCGTCCGCCTGTACCTAACTCACCTACATTTGCTGCGTATTTCCTCGCAGGTACTAATGGTGATGGTATCGGTGGTGCTAATTTATGGAACTTTGATACCTCTACCGTTCCTGCTTACAATAACGCACCTGTGTCAGGTCCTAACACCTCTAACTTATTAACTAACTTCGAATTTGGTTTTGGGTTAATGGGTGATTGGTTCTTCGCCCCTGGTTATACCTCTGGCGATGCCTATGTAACTTGTGCTGCGTACATAGCTGTTAAATAAGCAAACTTTGCTTATCTTTGTTGGTGCTTAGCACCAACAAAGGATGTGGGCTTTGCCCACATCCATGCCTTTCTTAAGTCCGATACTCAGCATTAATTTTCACATAATCATGTGATAAATCAGATGTCCAAATCTGCGCTTTCGCTTCTCCCCGTCCCAAGACTACCCGCACCAAAATCTCTGTTTTAGCCATTACTGCTGCGCCTTGTGCTTCGGTATAATCGTTGGCACAACCGCCATCTTTAACAATGCAAACGTCATCCAAATAAATTTCAATCGCATCAATATCTAAATCCGGCACACCTGCACGTCCAACAGCGGCTAAAATCCGCCCCCAATTCGCATCTGAGGCAAAAAATGCAGTTTTGACCAAAGGTGAGTGGGCAATGGTGTAAGCCACTTGGCGACATTCATCCCGACTTTGTCCTTGCTCGACTTCAATGGTAATAAACTTGGTCGCACCCTCGGCATCGTGAATAATTGCCTGAGCCAGTTCTAAACAGACGCTATTGAGTGCTTGCTGAAAAGCAGCTAAGTCGCTACTGCCTGCATCAATGTCAACATTTGCTTGCCCTGTGGCTGCCAATACACAGGCATCATTGGTAGAGGTATCACCATCAACTGTAATACAATTAAAGCTTAAATCTGCCGCGGTACTTAGCGCTTGATCCAATACCGCTTGATCTAAGCTGGCATCGGTGGCGATAAAGGCGAGCATGGTTGCCATATTCGGATGAATCATCCCTGAGCCTTTAGATACCCCAGTAATGGTCACTGTTTTGCCACTGAGTTCTAATTGTACCGAGCTGATTTTTGCCATGGTATCCGTGGTCATAATCGCCTCAGCGACACTTTGCCAAGCATTATCACGTAAGTTATCTTTCAGCGCTGGAATCGCATTGGATAAATTATCCATAGGTAGCGTTTGCCCAATCACACCAGTGGAGAAAGGCAAGACTTCGCTTGCATCACAGCCCATCGCCCGAGCAACGGCGGCACAACAGGCTTTAGCATCTTGCATCCCCTGTTCTCCCGTACCCGCGTTAGCATTGCCTGCATTGATTAAACAATAGCGTGGTGCGCGGGTTTGTAAATGCGCTTTAGCGACATGCACAGGGGCGGCACAAAAAGCATTTTGTGTAAAAACGGCCGCACAGCGACTGCCTTGAGCAAATTGCAACAAACTCAAATCAGCCTGAGGCTGTTTGCGGATACCTGCATAAATACTATTTAATTGTACGCCTGCCACAGGATAAATTGCTTTGGGGTTTGAATCAGACATGATCGCTGTATTCCCTCACATGAAATATATAAACGACGGGCTGACCTTATGGGTCTTGCCCTAATAAAAGAGGGGGATTCTAACACGAGTCGCTCTATCCTATATTTGCGTTAGATATTATGTTAATCTCAGTCAGAACAAGGAGAGTCGCTCTTTAGCTAGCGACTCATAGCTAAACAGAGTTAAAGATCGTATGCGAGCATTTAAGTTTTATTTTTCTATCGTGTTACTTAGCAGTTTTTTAAGCGCTTGTAACTTACCTTTTACGACTAAAGAAGCTGAACCACCCAAACCAGCACCCACACCAAAGCCTGCGACAAAAGTCATTAAAGCCCCGGTGATCCCGAAAAAAACCGTCCCAGTGAAAAAAGTCGAACCCAAAGTCGTGAAAAAAATTTGTGGTTTAGCGATTCAGCCCAAACAACGTAAATCCAAGTCAGAGCAGTTATATCTAAAAGCTGATCGATTATTCGCCAAAGATGCGATCAAATCGGCTAAACAAAACCTTAAAAAGGCCGTGTGTCTGAATCCAAAACACGCGAAAGCCAAAGAACTGCTACAATTGCTGGAAGAAACTTATCCATAACCCTTGCTGTTGAACCCACGCAGCCCATAAAGACAAGACAATGGAACAATTGCAACAAGCGCTAAGCCATTACATACAACAAAAGCTAAGTTTTAAAGAGCTAACGGCTATTCTTGACCAACAATTGGCAGCAGAACCAGATAGTGTCGGGCAAATACAAGTCCAATTAAGGACACTACAAGAACAGCGTCAGCTGCCTATGCCTGTGTATGCAGAATTAGACTTGTATGTGCAACAATTTCATAAGCGTCAACAAACCCCAGAAGCCACCCCTGTGGCCGATCGGTTCAAATGGCGTTTGGTAGAAGAATGGCCCGATGAGTGGCAAAAGCAGCCAGTACCTGAACTCAAAGCCAATTATTTGGTCAAAAACAGTTATCGCCTAAAATACAAAATCGCCGAGGACATCACTGGCGAGTATTGGCAAGCCATTGATACTTTAGAGGATGAGCGCTCGGCTAAACGGGTGGTAATGTTGCGGTTTTTAGACCCCAGCTTAAATAACCAACAAACCTTACTCAACAACCTCCGGCACGATTTTCATAATTACCAGCAAGTGCGTCATCCTAACTTTTTATCCGTGCATGAAATGGGGCGAGATGGTGGCTTGGTTTTTATCAGTTTTGCTTGGTTTCAAGCCAACACCTTACGCAATTTGCTGGAATTAAATCCAACCGGCATCCCTTTGCACGGTGCGCAGGATATTATCGAAAGTCTAGCAGCCATACTTGATTATAGTCATAAACATATTTCTCATTTGTATTTAACCCCAGAGAATATTTTTTATGACCCGATGCGCAAGATTACCCAAGTGGCTGACTGTGGTTTAACGCCATTATTATTGGCAAGTGCCAACCAAAGTAGCAATACGGCAAGAGATCATCGTCTGGCGTATACCGATTGCGCACTTTTAGGCGGGATGAAAAATGCCAGCCCACAAAGCTATGTTTATACCTTGGCGTGCTTGAGCTATGAATTGCTCAGCGGACAACATCCCTTTAACGCTGCCAATTGCCTTGAAGCTGGGGAAAAACAATTCCAAGCCAATACTTTGGTCAATTTATCCACCTCACAATGGCAAGTGCTCTCTCAGGCTTTATCTTTTGATAGCGACCAACGTCCGCGTTCAGTAAATAAACTCTGTAGCAGCTTATATCCACCGAAAACATGGACCAATAAACTCATAGCTATTTTAGGCGTGGGCTTATTGTTAGGCGCGGGTCTGTTATACCTCAATAACACCCTTTGGCATTACCAAAGTATTCGCGCTGGCGTGATTGCACAACAGGCAGACGATGTTCGCGCTTTGGAAAGTCAGAATCCCGATATTCAGCTAAAAATTCTCCAAGACGAGGGCAGTGCGATTAAAGATGCACTGGCGCGTTTTTATATCCAAGACAGCGGCAATGAAAGCATTGATAAAATCGCCCGTTTAGCCCCACCGGTGCGCAATGTCTTGTTATATGATCCAGCAGCAAAAAAACGCCTGCTCGCCTATTATGACGCAGAAATCAAAACCGCGATTAAGGATGATAAGTTTGAACTCGCAGGCAATTTAGCACAAAACCTACAACGCCACTATCAAGAAACCAGCGAATGGCAAACCCAAATCAGTTTGCAATATGATCAGCGCGTTGCCGAGATCGAGGGCAAATATAAAACCTGTTTTGAAGCTGAAATTACCCTTGCCAACAAAACCCCTTGCTTACAAGAAAATCGAGCTATATTAAGCCAGATAGACCCACAACACCCCTTGCTAGACGCCGCGCCTTTGCAACAGCTCTATCAGAAAATCTGCGAACAATTCATGAAAAAAGGCGCTTATGCGCAAGCGAAAAGCAGTTTAGATAACTGGCAAAGCTTGTTACCCGAAGCGGATGTTGAACGTGAACGTTTATCGAGGCTGGTGGCGCAGCATTTGGACATTCAGCAACATATCGAACAAAAAGATTTTACTAGCGCTACCCGCTTACTCAAAGAGGCACAAACCCTTTACCCACAACGTAAAGATTTTAAGGCGTATCAAAAATCTCTGGAAAAATTGCGTAAAGCCGAGCTAAAAAACCTAAGCCAACGCTATCAAATTATCTTTGACCAAGAGCTGTTGATTCCCTCTGCCGAGGAAGAAGACATTTTTGATATTCGTGCAGAACTTAAGCGTATCGACCCCGAACATAAACTGCTGCGCAATGATAAATTGCATGACTTATTTTTTGAAAAAGTCATTGATAGTGCTAAAAATGCTGACAATGCTTTAGAAGAAGTCAAAGCCTTGCTTGAAGCGTGGCAACACTTGTTCGAGGAGAAAGCCTATATCAGTCCTTTGAATAAAGAACGCCTAGAACATGCGCGCAATCGCGTGACTTTGTATTACTTACAAAGGGCGAAACAAGAGCAAAAAGCGGCGTACGCCCAATTCGCTCTTGGTCTAAAACCTGTGACCAGTGTTGAAGAAAAACTCAAAACACTACTGGAAAGTTTACAAACCGCCCCCACAACAAGCGATACGACACAATAGTTTGCAGCCAAGGCCGTAAACGCTATAATTCGCTGTTGACCTTTTGCAGATTGTAGGGGATAAGCCTCCCTGTTTGGAATGAATACGCTATGCTGATATTTGAACACAATAGCCCAGGGCGGCACGCTCTGGCACAACACCCCAGTCATTATTATCCCACCGAGGATATTCCCGCCGAATTGCGCCGTAAAAAGCGCCCGGTGATGCCTGAGGTCTCGGAGATGCAAGCGGTACGGCACTACACCCGTTTATCGCAAAAAAACTTCTCCATTGATACCCATTTTTATCCTTTGGGTTCATGCACCATGAAGTACAATCCCCGCGCGTGTAACACCTTTGCCTTTTTACCCGGTCTGCGCGATCGCCATCCTTTAGCGCCTGAGAGCCACAGCCAAGGTTTTATGGCTTGCATGTATGAACTGCAAGAAATGCTCAAAGAAGTGACCGGGATGAAAGAAGTCTCTCTCGCCCCAGCGGCAGGTGCTCAAGGCGAGTTTGCTGGCGTTGCTATGATTCGCGCTTATCACGATGACAATAATGACACCGCCCGTGCAGAAATCCTTGTCCCTGATGCGGCACACGGCACTAATCCCGCCTCAGCGGTGATGTGTGGTTATAAAGTCCGTGAAATTCCAACTATGGATAACGGTGACATCGACATAGAAAAATTGCGCGAATCGGTCGGTCCGCAAACCGCAGGCATTATGCTCACCAACCCCTCTACTGTAGGCGTGTTTGAGCGTAAAATCACCGAAATCGCTGGCATCATGCACCAAGCGGGCGCATTGCTATATTACGATGGTGCAAACCTCAATGCGATTTTAGGCAAAGTACGCCCTGGCGATATGGGCTTTGATGTCATCCACATGAATTTACACAAAACCTTCTCCACCCCCCACGGTGGTGGCGGCCCTGGTGCGGGCCCTGTTGGGGTTAGCGAGCGCCTCAAGCCTTTTTTACCTGTGCCGATGGTCGATAAAGACGGTGACGATTATGTTTGGGTAACCGAAAACGAAGCCCCACAATCTATCGGTCGCTTACTCAGCTTTGCTGGCAACGCGGGCGTATTATTGCGTGCTTATATCTATGCGCGTTTACTCGGGCGTGATGGGATGCATCGGGTCTCTGAGTTCTCAACCTTGAATGCCAACTACTTAGCCACCTTGCTCAAAGATGCGGGCTTTGATTTAGCCTATCCAGAGCGCCGCGCTAGCCATGAGTTTATTCTCACGCTCAAACGCCAAGCCAAAGAACAAGGCGCAACGGCGATGGATTTTGCCAAACGGATGCTAGATAAAGGCGTACATGCGCCCACCACCTACTTCCCCTTGCTAATTGCCGAATGTTTGCTTATCGAGCCGACCGAAACCGAAGACAAAGAAACCTTGGACGAGTTTTGTGCGGTGATGGAAGCGATTCAAAAAGAAGCGGAAGAGGATGTTAATATCCTTAAAAACGCACCGGAAACCATGCCAGTGAAACGCTTGGATGATGTCCGTGCGGCGAAACAATTAGATATTGTTTGGCACGCTGAATCATAAAAACATTTAAACTAGCAAAGCCCATGTTGCACCTTTGTGTTCGTGGGCTTCGTCATTTGATAAGCACAATAGATTAACTTATACCAATCCTAGATTTTACTGCTCCAACTCGTTCCCAAGCTCTAGCTTGGGAATGCGTATTGCGTCGCTCCAGCGGCGCGTAAAATCGGAGCGATTGATATTGAAATTGGTATTAGCCTTTGCGAAACATCATTATCATCTTTTAGGAGTCCAGCCGCTTATGTGGTCAGTATTTAACAAAAAACCACGTCTTAGCATTGAAGAGTCGCATAATATTCCCGGTTGGGAACGTGATGTGGTCGAACGCTTGGCGATGGGCGCACTCGAAGAACAACGCCGCGCTCGCCGTTGGGGTAACTTCTTTAAAATTTTATTGTTTTTATATTTATTTATTGCCTTGCTACCCCTGATATTAATTAGCTCTAAACACCTTGGTATCGATGATGAAACAGGCGAAGGACACACGGCTTTAGTTCAACTCAATGGCGTGATTTCTGATGACAGTGATGCCAGCGCCGATAAGATCATCACCGCCTTGCGCCGCGCTTTTAAAGATCCTGATACCCAAGGCGTGATTCTGCGCATCAATAGCCCTGGCGGCAGTCCCGTGCAATCGGGCTATATCAATGATGAAATGGAACGTTTGCGCGAAGAATATAGCGACATTCCTCTCTATGCGGTGGTCACTGATATTTGCGCCTCAGGCGGCTATTATATCGCCGTCGGTGCGGAGAAAATTTATGCTGACAAATCCAGCTTAGTCGGCTCGATTGGCGTACTGATGAGCAGCTTTGGGCTTGTTGATGCCATTGATAAACTCGGCATCGAACGCCGTTTAATGACCGCAGGCGAGCACAAAGGCTTTTTAGACCCCTTCTTGCCTAAAGACGAATATGCCAGCGAACACCTACAAATTGTCCTCGACCAATTACACGGACAATTTATCGCTGAGGTTAAAGAAGGACGTGGCGACCGCCTTGCCGATGACGACAAGATTTTTTCAGGCTTGATTTGGAGCGGTGAAGAAGCGGTAAAACTCGGTTTAATTGACGATTTAGCCACCAGCAGCTCGATTGCCCGTAATGTTTTTGAAGCCGAGGACATTGTCGAATTTACCGTGGAAGATGATTACCTTGAGCGTTTAAGCAAAAGTTTGGGCGCAAGCTTTGGTTTAAGCATCAAAGAACAATTCCAAAAAATTTGGTAAGCCACGATGATAGCGCTCTCTTTGTCTCAGCTTGCGCAAGCCTTACAGCTTGATTATCAAGGTGTAGATGTCGATTTTCGCGGCATTTGTACCGATACCCGCGTGGACATGACAGGGCAATTATTTGTTGCCCTCAAAGGTGAACACTTTGATGCGCATCAATTTGTCGATAAAGCTGCCGCACAAGGCGCGGTGGCTTTATTAGTCCAACAGCCTGTTGCCTCTGACTTGCCCCAGCTTTGCGTGCCTGACAGCCGCAAAGCCCTGCTGGAGATTGCCGCTTTTTGGCGCGCAAGTTTAGACTTACCCTTGGTCGCCGTCACTGGCAGCAATGGCAAAACCAGTGTAAAAGAACTGCTGCGCAGTATTTTTAGTGCTCAAGTTGGGGCGAAAGCGGTTCATGCCACCGCAGGCAATTTTAACAACGACATCGGCGTGCCGCTGACTTTGTTTGGTTTAGACAAACAACACCGTTATGCCGTGATTGAAATGGGCGCAAACCACCTTGGAGAAATCGCTGGCTTAACCGCTGCCGCTCGCCCCGATGTCGCCGTGATCACTCTCTGCGCTCCGGCGCATTTAGAGGGCTTTGGCGATAAAGACGGCGTTGCCCGCGCCAAAGGCGAAATTTTCCAAAGCTTAAGCCCCACAGGCACAGCGGTGATTAATGCCGATGATGACTATGCTGATTACTGGCGCGGACTCAACCCCAGCAGCCGCCAAATACTGACCTTTGCCACCGACAGCCCCGCCGATGTCTATGCCGAGGCAATAACACTGAGTATTCATGACAGCCACTGGCGCTTATGCACCCCGCAAGGACAGCGAGATATTCAATTACCTTTAGCCGGAAAGCACAATATCAAAAATGCGCTGGCTGCTAGCGCTTGTGCCTTGGCTATTGGCTGTGATTTGGATGCCATCGCTCAAGGCTTAGCTCAAGTCCAGCCGCCCAAAGGACGCTTACAACAGCAACAACTGGGCAAACGCTTGGTTTGGGATGATAGCTATAACGCCAACCCCAGCTCCGTCAAAGCCGGGATTGATGTCCTCGCCTGCGCCCCCGCACCGCGTTACTTAATGCTCGGTGATTTGGGTGAACTGGGTGCAGATGTCGAGCGCTGGCACGCCGAGCTAGGTGAATATGCCAAACAAGCAGAACTCGAAGGGCTTTACACGGTCGGCGAATATAGCCGCCACGCCAGCAAGGCTTTTGGTGACGGTGCGCAACATTTCGATGAAATGCAAAGCTTACAAGCCCATTTAAGACAACAACTCCCAGAATACGCCAGCATCCTCATCAAAGGCTCACGCAGTGCCCGAATGGAAAGATTGCTTGAGGTATTACAGGCTTAATCCCAAACCTTCCCATTTTTCCACCTCATATGGAAGACATCGAACCTGTCGGGGCAAAAGACAGCCTATCAGGCTTCCTTAAAACAGAAATGCTTGGGAATATCACAAATCCTGCCAAATATTCATCTTTGCTAATTGCGGGTGCTAGTGGGCACAAGCACAAAACTCAAAGGGTTTTGCCCATTAAATACCCATTTGTCTCCCACTATATAAGCCGAAAAAAAGCTAAAGCTAGCAGGAAATAATTTACCTTGCCAAATTGGCTGGGACAAAGTGGCATTCAAGGTCACGCTTTGTCCGAGCAACTGCCCATTAAACACTTGCCAATTTTGTGCAGCATCACGAATAAACCAGCTGTCATTGACCTTTGCTAATAACAATAAGGTGGCTGTTTTACCTAAATCTGTGCTGTCTGGGTTTAGGGTTATTGCCAATTTGAGTGTTGTATCGGCGCTGAGTTGTTGCTCATTGCTTAAAGCTTTGCCATCGGCTTCTATGTCAGGGCGAAAACAACTGGTGTTTACTGTACTGGGGTTGGCATAAATCAACCCTCGTTGTTGTGTTGGGCAGGTGCTAGCCGTTGCCATATCTGCTTCATATGCACCAATATCTTGTGCTATGCCATTGGAGCGTTGCAAACCTTGTATATCACTTTGTGGCTGTTCTGCCATTGCAATATCGTGGGGAAACACAGCGGCATCAATGGCAGGAGAACCCGCTTGTAGCTGCCAATTAAATGCTTCGCTATCAATAAATTGTGGGTCGGCACAATGGTTGCCATATTCATCTGCTAACACGCCTTTATCACAATCAAACCATTGCCAAGTTGAGGTATTGCCATTGTCACCATCTAACCCGTGCCGCCAATAAGCCAGATTATTGTGTACTTTGGCACGATTGCTGTTGCGCCAGTTGGCATCATAAATTAACACGGGGGCATGGTGTGCATCATAGAGAATATTATTGTAAATATAGATACTGGCAGGAAAATCGCTCTGCAAATCAATCAGTGCTTGTGCCTGAGTGTCGGCATCCCAGCCCGGATAATCCAACGCACGCCAAGCGGCTGAGCGCATGGTCAAGGTGTTATTAAAAATATGCAGATTCTTTACGTGACCATGCCCGCCAATGCCTAGCGCGTGGGTGATATTGTTGTAAAAATAAATATTTTCCGCTTGCTCCAAATACATCACCCCAGCCGTATCACCCGCTTCTAAGTTTTTAATCGAAAAAGCATCGCACAGGTTGCCTTCAATGCGGATATTATTGGTTTTATCATTGCGGTATTGTCCCGCTTTAGCAAACCAAGACATTGAAGAGGTTTGGAAACAATCGGTATGTGAATTTTTTAGTAAAGGGTCGGCGAGGTTTGGGTTATAAAAGCTGTCATCGGTGTAAAAAGACAGATCTAAAAAACGGTTATGGCGAATAACATGGTCTTGTCCATAAAACTTGATGCCATCGGCATCGAGATTATTGACAAATTGGCAGCCCTCGGTTCTTTGTGTCCCGTGCACCACGGTATTGCCCTCGACTAGATGTTGTTTACCGACAATAGACATAGCGGTTGGAATACGCTCAAAATAATTATTGCGCAGCACCAAGCGCTCGTTTGGCGTATGCACCCCGTTGGTTTGCGCCTCAACACTGACCCCGCCTAAATGGGCGTTATAGACTTGATTGTCTTCAATCAGGACATCATGGACACCGGAACGAATGGTAATTGCCGCTTGTTGGCATACACCAGACAAATCAAACTTAAAACCTTTGATTTGCATCCCTGTTGAACCGCTGGAGACAATCCATTGTTTGCGGATAATAGGTCTGTTAATGCCCTCGATTGTTAAATTAGGTTTCTGATAAAAGGTTAAGGCTTGTGTGTATTCGCCGCCGTTGACAATGATGCGATCACCATCAGAAGTTTTCTCTAAGGCTTTGGCAATGGTTTTGAGAGGCTGTGTTGGTGTGCCTTGCTGCTTGTCGTTACCCGTTGGGGAAACATAGTAGTCAGCCGCGATGGAAGTTGGGGCGTTTAGGCAGACAAGGGCAATAAAACAATAATAGTATCGTTGGGCAATCATAATAATAGCTTGATGTGTTGTACATTTTTTAACAAATAACTGATGTTACGCAAAGGCTTCACTAGGCAGGTGGAAAATCACACTATTGTGATAAAAACCAGCTTAGTGCGTAACATCAGCAAATAAGTACTGTTATGACATACAAGTCATGGGGTTGTCTAGCTTGTTTCTAAAGTAGCGATGACTAACTAAAATGTCCAAATACAGTTTAGAGATTTCGATAACTGGATATATTAACCGATGTTACGCTCTCAGCTAGTTTTTGCCTCAACAAGATGATTTTCCGCCTGCCTAGTAGTGTTTAGCCTTTGCGTAACATCAAATATTAAGCGCTACGCTCTAGTACGACAAAAGCGACCACATGAGTGATTTCATCACTCAAACTGACATGGGAATTTAAATCCTCGGCCATGGAGTTATCAATCAGCAGTAAAGGCTTGCCCAAAGCATCATGCTGGATTTCGATATGTTGCCAACTTAAGCCTTGCTGAAACCCTGTGCCGAGTGCTTTCGCAGCCGCTTCTTTGACCGCAAAGCGTTTGGCTAAAAAACGCACAGGATCGCTGACTTTTTCCAACTCAAGGCGCTCGTTTGCGGTCAAAATCCGTTTGGCAAAAGTAGCGCCGTGGCGCTTCCAAACACCTTGCATCCGGTTGATTTCGACTAAATCAACCCCGATGCCAGCAATCATTAAAAGCCAGCTTCTTTATATAAGGCTTGGGCTTTTTCCATGTCTTTTTCCACCCCTTGCCCTTGTTCATACATACTCGCCAAGGTGGTTAAAGAACCGATTAAACCTTGATCGGCAGCTTTACGAAACCACACGGCTGCCTCAGCGGAATTTTGTTTGGTACACTCGCCTTCCAAATACATAAAACCCAGCCCATGCTGTGATAGTGCATGATTTTTCTCGGCAGCCGCCTTCATATAATTAAAGGCTTTTTCCTCGTTAGCAACCATCCCTAGCCCATTTTGCAACATGATCGCCATGCGGTATTGCGCCTCAACACTGCCCATATCTGCAAGCGGTGAGAGTAATTGCATAGATTGAGCGAATTGTTTGGTTTCAAACGCGGCAATACCGCTGCTTAAATCCATTTCTTGGTTGTGTAGCACATTTGACATAAAACACCTGTATCGAGGGAAAATTGACCTCTTAACCATAAGGCTGGCTTGGTTATTTTTCAAGCAGTGCCGTCTTAAGCATGCACAATTAAACCAAAGATTACCCCATACCAGAGTATGAAACCCAGTGCCTTTGGATAAATTTCGCTAGGCTAATTGCAACATATTGGCTTTGGAATAGCTTTTTTATTGAAAATATAGTTATAGTTATAGTTAAAGCTGTATTTCCAACACTTAGTGCTTTTAGTCTTTAATTGTTTAAAAGCGCTAGCCCTGCTTCAGCACAATCATTATAAAAACGATAATAACTCCAGCCTTGCGTTGCACTGACGGACTCCATTTGATCGACAATATCCAAATAGCTCTCAAAATCCTCGGCTAAACAACTCATTTGTGCTAGAGAATTGTAACTCCAAACGGTTGGATAGCGTGCCAACAAATCTTTAATACCTTGACGGGCTTTTTCTTTATCGTAAAAACCAGCATATGCCAATCTGTGTCCATAATAAGCAGTAAAATAGGCATAAACACGCGCATACATGCTCTCGCCGTCGGTCTCGCGCGTTTGCTCTGCTGCAAATCGAGCGACTTTATCAATCGCAGCAAAACTGCCGCCCCAGTCAGGGCTTAAACTATCTGCGGCATTAAGATACATTTGAAAATACTGCGCCTCTTGAGCCACCCCTTGTTTTAAGTTCGCCATTATCTCCGCTTCATTGCGCTGCAATTTTAAATTTAATAACAGCGTGTGCCATTGCGGATCAAAGCGGCTTTGCTCTCGATATTGCAGCAAAATATCATAGGCTTGACGACTGTAGTCTCTAAATCCCAATGCTTGCTCTGCTGCGGTGACATTGGTCAAACCACGTCCCCGTGAAGCCCAAGCTTTAGAATGATATAACTCGGCTAAAACAATAGGGGCAATGATGGAATCGGGGTTAAAGCTTAACCAGCGTTGTACTGTTTCTTCTGCCTGCTGCCAATAACCCGCATCTTTATTTTTAGAGTCGAAATCCAACCCCACATGCAAATGCAGCAAATACCAATAACCACTTTTTGCCCGTGTTACTTCAGAACGGTATTGATCCGCTAAGGCATCAATAGCAGCAAAATCTTCGGAGGCAAATAAGGCTTTGGCTTTAGCTTGAATTTCTTGATTAATAGAAGCGGCAAACCATTGTTTTTTATGTTCTTTCAAGTGTTCTGGGGGTAAGAATAAGATTTCTTTAAGTTTTGCTTGTAGACGTACTTTTCGGGCTTTTTGTGCCGCTGTCTCAACTGTTTTTTCTGGCGGTTCGTGAGTCGTTGCTGCCGTTATATTGGGGTCTTGCAAAATTGAACTGGGGTTTAAGTAATAAGCTAAACCCACGATTAAAAGGAAAAACAGCAATCCTAGTTGTTTTACAGGTAATGCTTGTGTTTCTGTCTCTATTACTTCCGAATCTAAGGCTTGTTGTTCTTCTGTGGCTTGGGCTGCAAGCCGGGCTTCATAGCGCTCGAAAATAATGCCACACTGTCCACACTCATTAGCGGGGGCTTGGATATGTCCACATTTAGGACAAGCACGTAACTTTTGTTGAGGTTTGGGTTGGGCAGCCGGTTTCGGTTTGAGAGGAATAGATGTGCTGTTGTTATCAGCAGGCGTGGTTTGTATACGACATTTAAGCCCTGTTTTTAAGATAGCAGCTTGATATTTTTTTGCTAATTCCAGTTGTTTGGTTTGCTTCAAAACCACCGTTTTTTTTAATAAAGGCAATAATTGTTTGGGTGGTTTTTTTAGTAAACGGCTTAAACGTAAAACAACCTGTTTAGGCTCTTGCTCAGCTTGGATGCCTTGGCTTATTACTTTATAAATGGTCATATTTTCTGACTATTTTTAGATTAAACTGCCATTATACGCAATGGATAGCTATATTTTTCCCACAACATAAAATAACCTGAGTTCAAATTTGTTTTTTTAGTACCAAATAATAATTAACTTATTGATTTATATTTAAACTTGTGAGTTTAAAATCTTAGAAACAACTCAGGTTAAAATACTTATTTTTTATAACATATGATGCATACACAAACCAAAAGTAGCACAAAAGCGATTTTTCTTCTCATACTCTCCTTATTATTTTTTCAATTTTTTATCTATGGCTATCATAGCTATATTATTCATCTGCTTTATGATACGGGTATCGAATCCACCTTTGTTGTTGAAGCTGAGGCAATGATTTATGCAAAAACCCATTCGATTCCTTATTTTCTATTTCTATTTTTAAGCACACTTGCCTTTATTGGTTTTGTAAAAAATAACTCGACAAGTGTGGGCTTGTTGCTTGCCGCTTGCTTGTTCGCCTTTATGGCGGTCTATCAAGTTGATTTACTGCTTTTACATGTACTTACGCCTGATATTCAAATAAATGAACAACGCAGTTATGTCTGGATACAGTCTTTACCATATGTATTTTTATTTATCTTTAGTCTTGTGTTATTAACCGCCTTTATGCGCTTTGGTACACAGTCTAAACCTCGGATTAAAACGCTCAATAAACCTTTGAACAGCAAGCGCATTGGTAGCAATCAACTTAAAAATTTCTTGCTATTTGTTATTGTCTTAATGCTGACGATTATCGCTATCACCTTGTTTAGCAATTTAACTGAAAACAAACGGCATTTAATGCTACTCGCCTTTGCGCAAAAAGATTTTGAGACCTTATTTACTAATTTAAGAATGCAATGGTTACCTGAGTTGAATGGACGGATTGTCTATTTATTGGCACTGAGTTTATTGAGTAATGCCATTTTCTTTTTTTGTTATATCTATTTCCAAAGAAGCTTGGCTTACTTTTTTAGTATTATTGCCGCTTTTGCCTTGTTATTAACACTGCCCGTCGTACATGAGCATGGCTTTGTCTTAAGTTTTATCGTCAGTTCTGCTGTGATTGGTGTGTTTATGTACGGGGTATCTGACTTTATTAAAACGGAGCTAAAAAAGAAAATCACCGCAATCATTAAAGCTAAGTTTGATAGTCTCAGACAGACATGGGCATTTATTATCGTGCTGGAGTTACCTTTGCTTATTTTTCCTTATGCGATGGTGTCCGGCTTATTTATTTTTAGTTATTATGTCATTGTTGGTTTGCCTTTAGTGATTGTTTTTCAAGTCATTATAACGTTCGGTATTGGTTATTTTTATTTATACCAACAATATCAAAAAGGCGAATTGTTTTTTGATTATGATCCTTTTTAAGCTGGAGCGAGTAAAACCCGATATCCCGTAAAGCGCCTTATTGTGGCAAAAACAGGCTTAGTGCGTAATATTATTTTTTATGTTACTTTTAAGTGTAAAATACGTAAACTTTATATATAACTGGTGTTACGCAAAGGCTAAGCTTCACTAGGCAGGTGGAAAATCACACTATTGTGATAAAAACCAGCTTAGTGAGTAACATCAGTATATAACATAAGAGGGAATTACAATGAGAACAGTCTATTTTATCTCTGTTGCTATGCTTGGTTTGGCGCTATCTGCTTGTCAAACAAGCATCAGTAGTCATACCAAAGCAAGTAAACCTGTCGTAAAAAAAACCGTTAGAGTGGCTAAACCCAAACCTTATATGTCGTTTGAGGACAAGTTAATTGCAACAGAAAAACAAGCTAGCCCTGCTGGCAGAGCTATTTTAACCATGGGACGAATCATGACGTTAAGTAATCGTGAGATTGTTCGTGGCGGCTGTTGGGACTATGCTAATGTGGTTTACAATCGTGCAGGCTACCCAGATAAAAAACGCCAAACCATGTTTAAAACTAAAAAACATAATAATCAAGGCTATGCACCAACACAGCTAATCCAGCCGGGAGACTGGTTATATTATATTAATCATTCTTATGGTGGCGTTGAGCATAGCGCTATTTTTGTCGGGTGGGTCAATCAACAAAATGCTGAGGGGTTGATGTTGAGCTATGGCGGCGAAGGACGCAATGCACCCGCACGGTATTTGTCTTATGATTTATCCAGTGTTTACCGTATTGTCAGAGGCAAATAACGATCACGCTATAATTACTTCCCCAGCCTCAATTGATCTCCGGTTTTGATGGGTTCACATCTCAAACACAATAAGCGCTAGAGCATTTCCCGGATGTGAGGTTGGGCGCGGTGGAATAATACCCAAGCAGGGGCGAGTAAAAATAGCCATAAGCCCAGTAGACGAGCACCTTGCCACCAGTCCCAGACCATGTCTTGAGTTGTGGCGTGTATCAGTGCCATCACATCTGCAATCGGGTTCACTATCAGTACCCATTGCATACTGTCGGGAACCTGTGCTGGCATGTATAAAATTGGCGTTAAATATAAAGTCAGACTGATAAAAAAAGGAAACATTTGCCCAACATCTTTAATAAATAAGCCTGCCAATGCCAATAAATAACAAATCGGAATCAACCACAAAATCAAGAGACTCATATTAAATATTGCCCAAGGAATTTTAGCTGGACTGATGATAACCGCTACTAGAGCAACGTTGACAAACAAATAAATCGCTCCAGCTAGCACCAAAGGCACAAGCGGTAAGATAATCATGGGAAATAAAGTCCGCTGATATAAACCAGCAAATTCTTGAAACACGTTGAGACTACGTGATAACACCTCGGAGATAAAAAACCAGCTTAAAATGCCGATAAGAAAATAATCAACAAAGGCAACCCCGCGTTCAGGGGATTTAATTTTAAGTACCACAGTCAGCAAAAACCAAAAACCGAGGACTTGTAATACAGGTTGTAATAATAGCCAGCCCAACCCAATCAGCGTACCAGAGGTACGCCCTGTCACATCTCGTTTAGCGAGCAGGAGTAACAATTGACGGTGTAGCCAAGCGAGTTTAAGTGGGCCGATAAAGCCTTGCCATGTGGCATTCAGCCAACGCAAAGGGAGTGGGGGACGGGCTTGCATAGTAACATCACACGCGATTGCTCGCGCGTGTTAGAGACTTAAAAGTCTCCTGTGCTACCTGCGGTGATGATGTCGAGCATTTGCCCATTAACCGTAATGGCTAAAGTACGTAAATCCTCTGGCAAAGGGAATTTATTAATGATCATGTCAAGGTTTAACATCATTAACCAAACCATGCCTTTTTCATCTTCAACCATGGCGATACGACAAGGCATATACGCCGCATAAATAGGGTTAAATTCAACCATTTTCACCGCATCTTCAGGATTACAGAACTGAAGGATTTCAAGACGACGGGCATTGACACCACGGGCGCGCATTTCATCAGATACATGTAAATGACCAACCATACGCATGTTCAGTTCTACTGCTTTTGCCATCATAGAGGCAATCGCATCTTCAGCACTGACACCGGGTTTTAAGGACATTTTTAACACGGTTTGACCAATTTCAAAAATTTTGATCACAGGTTCTTGGCTAGCTGCATCAGCTGGGGCTTCGGCAGCAGGTTTAGGTCCTTCTGGCTTGGCTTCAGCAGCGGGCGCAGGTGCAGGCGTTGTTGCTGCTGGTGCATCGGCAGCCCAAATTTGTACTGAGAACAAGCACAGACCCAGTAGACTGATTATTTTTTTCATGAGAGATTCCTTATTAGTTTAATTTTAGTCGTCTAAAGTTGAAATGAATGCGAGTAAATTGTCTAAATCTGCTGGCGAATAATCCTCAAAAGTTTCATCGTCAGGATCATTGTCATGATAACGTTGTTTACTCATGAATAATTTGATTTGTTTTTTCAAATAAGGGGTATATTGCCCGGCGAGTGGGAAACCACCTTTTTTGATATTACCGGTGCCATCACGACCATGACAACTTTTGCAGTCCCCTTTGAATAGGCGTTTACCCGCTTTAACATCACCTGGAGCTGTTGGAATATCTAAAGCCACATTTTGTTTTTTCAAATCAATACTAGAAATATATCCGATTAAGTCAGCATAGTCTTGTTTACTCATACTTTTAATTTTACCGATAACGATCATGGCAATATCATTACGTTTGCCTTCACGATAATCATCCAACATTTTTTCTAGCAAAGGTTCAGGATAGCCAGCTAAACGAGGATAGCGACCACTATTAATCCCTTGTGACCAACGGCCATGACATAAAGCACAAGTTTTGTGTAATTCTGCTCCGTGTTCTAAATTGGGGGTCAGTTTAACTTTTTTGGCTTCCTCTGCCTGTACAAAACTGGAAAATGACAGAGCCAGTGTCATAACTAAGCTCATATTTTTTAGCATTGATAACATATGTACATATCTCCTTATTGATGGTCACTCCAAGCGGGGGGTAGTATAATCGAAAACCAAGGTTTTGTATCAGGTACTTTATAAAAATGTCCTGAAAAGATAGAAAAATCTGTATAAATAACTGAGTTTAACAGGGTTTTTTAGAGAAGCTTTAGCATTGAATGAACCCCATAGCATATTCAGGTTAAAATGTTTCTTTCACTCACTTAAGGATTAGCATATGCCCTCTTTTTTCAAACTGTGTTTAATTGGTGCTTACATTAGCTTCAGCCCTTTGCAAGCAGCCGAACCCATTAACATTGGCAGCGGCAGTGTCAGTGGTGTTTATTATCCAACCATTCAAGGGATTTGTACGCTCAGTGAAGAAAAAGCCGGGCAAGCGTGTGAATTACATGCAGGCAAAGGTTCTTTGGATAATTTAGCTGGTGTGTTGGATGGTCGTTTGGATTTTGCCGTAATGCAAAGTGATGTGGTGTATCAAAATTATGATAGCCAAGATGAAAAAGCCAAAGATTTACGCACGGTGATGGCGATTTATCCTGAATTATTGGCTTTGATTGTGGCTAAAGACAGCGGCATTAAGGTCTTGCAAGATATTAAAGGCAAACGCATTAGTTTAGGTGGCGAGGGCAGTGGCACAGCGGTGACGGCTAAGCGGGTATTGACCGAAGCAGGCATTGCCTTGTCGAGTTTTAAACAAGCCAAGCTCGATGCTGATAAAGCCGTTGCCGCACTGGGGGCTAAACAGCTCGATGGCTATTTTTATATGGTTGGACATCCGACCAAAAATATTGAATTGGCGGCTAAAACAGGGATTGATTTGATTATTATTGATGGCAAACCGGTTTATAACATGCTGGATAAATACCCTTATTACAGTAAAGGTGCGATTCCTGAAAACATTTATCAAGGTGTTGAGGAAGAAACCCCCAGCATTGGCGTAAAAGCGGTGTTAGTGACCTCTGCTAAAACCTCTGATGCCAAGGTCAAAAGTTTGTTAGCGGTTTTATTAGAAAATTTTGCAGCCTTTAAACAATATTATCCCGCTAGCAACAAGGCGGACATCAATGATTTAGTTAATGATGTCAGTGGCGCACCTTTGCATAAAGCTGCTAAAGCCTATTATCAGGCGCAAGGGATGTTAAAAAAAGACTAAGCACTGTCCACATAAACCCATAAGCCCTCAAAACGCTGAAAATAGCTGTTTTCTTTGAGTTTTTCTGCGGGTTTGTTTTCAGGCTTGTAACGTGCCTGAAAACTGACCCAGCCCTCGCTGTCTTTAGCTTGTCCTAAGCGCGTATTTAACACGCGCAAACCGCGCCATTTAATCTGGCTCATGTTTTGTTGTAAATCGCTTAATTGAGGGCGGGTGTCTGGATGCCACGTACGAAAGACATAAGCGCTGTCGCTCAAACTATAAGCACTGTAGCGCGAGCGCATGAGTTTTTCCGCTGTTGGCGCAACTTGTGCGCCACTTAAATAAGGCTCACAGCAAGCATCAAAGTGTTTGCCTGAACCGCAAGGACAAGGGGTTTTTATTGTTTTCATGTCAACCATTCGGGATGGGCATTGAGAAAATCAGTAATTTTCAGGCGTTTTTTCCCTGCTTGCTGGACTTCTAATAATCTTAATACGCCCTCGCCTGTGCGCACATCTATGCCTTGTTTATTGGCTTGAATAATCTCGCCTGCCTGATAAGTGCTTAAATCTGTATCGCTCTCAACCAACGCGGCTTTCCAAATGCGCAAATCTAGGTCTTTTAAGCTCAGCTGTGCCACCGGCCAAGGGTTATAAGCGCGGATATGTTTATCTAACTCAGTCGCAGCACTTTCCCACGAGAGTTTCGATTCAGCTTTGTTGAGTTTATGGGCATAAACAACGCCCTCATCAGTTTGCGGTTGCGCTTGTAAGCTGGAGAAATTATCTACGCCTTGACGTAGAATACTCGCCCCTAAACTGGAAAGTTTATCGTGTAGGCTTTGCCCCGTTTCGTCATGTTCAATATCACAGTTCTCGCGCAATAATACCGCCCCTGTGTCTAGCCCTATATCCATTTGCATCAAACACACGCCAGTCTCAGCATCACCTGCGGCGATGGCACGTTGGATTGGCGCAGCACCACGCCAGCGGGGTAATAACGAGGCATGAACATTGACACAGCCACGTTTTGGCGCATCCAAAATCACTTGCGGCAATAAAAGCCCATAGGCGACGACCACCATTAAATCAGCCTCTAAGGCTTCTAATGCTTGTTGGTCACTTTGCTGTTTAAAATTCAATGGCTGATAAACCGGAACCCCTGCTTGTTCGGCACATTGTTTGACCCGCGAGGCTTGTAATTTACGCCCGCGTCCGGCTTTACGATCCGGCTGGGTGTAAACTGCACACACTTCGTGCTCACTCTCAAGCAAGGTTTGTAAACAAGGGACAGCAAAATCGGGCGTACCTGCAAAAATAATTCGTAATGACATGAGTTAGTTGTTTTGTTTTTTCTGTTTTTTGAGTTTATCGCGTAAGCGTTTGAGTTTAAGCGGCGAGAGATAATCGACAAACAGCTTGCCTTTAAGGTGGTCAAGCTCGTGTTGAATACAAATAGCGAGTAGCCCCTCGGCTTCTAATTCAATCGCCTCGCCATTTTCGTTTAGGGCTTTAACGCGGATAGATTCGGCCCTATCGACTTCGGCATGAATATCCGGGACAGATAAACAGCCTTCTTCATTTTTAGCACTGCCTTGCATTTCGACTATTTCAGGATTAATCAAAGTTAAAGGTTGTTCACCTTTGGCAGAAATATCAATCACGACAATTTGCTTGTGGACATCGACTTGGGTTGCTGCCAGACCAATGCCCGATTCGGCGTGCATGGTGGCGAACATATCTTTTGCTAATTGGCGAATCGAGTCATCAACATTGGTGATGGCTTGTGCCTGCTTACGTAAGCGGGCATCTGGAAAGTGTAAAACATCAAGTATGGTCATAAGCTATGATCTATTTTTTATTGGCTACCGGATTTAGTCCGTATTTGTGTCCACAAGTGCTAATTTTAAAGGTCTGCCAGTTGAGCCAGGGAAAGTCCAGCGGCTTTCATGTTTTTCGCCGTGATTAAAACCCCTTGCTGCACGCCTTGCTCTAATCCCTTTTCAAGTCCTCGCTCTAGTCCTTGTTCTAGCCCCTGTTCAAGTCCTTTCTCCAGTCCTTCTTCTAAGCCTTCTTTAGCAAAACGACGTTTGGCCTTTTCCCAAGCCATATCATCTTTAATTTCAGCGAGTAAATCGGGGTCAATACTGCGTTTTTTGATGCTATCGATGATCTGTCCGAACAGATTTTCTTGATAACGCTGCTCGTCCATATTGCCATCTAGGGAATCTTCAATAAAGCTCAGCCATTTTTTTACCGATGGCGGTGTTTCGTCATTGGTCAGACGCAGGCATAAAAACACCAAACGATGCGGATACATATCCACCTTATTACCATGCTCATCAGTGGGATTCATATCACTGATGGCACAGCTAAAATTAATGCTACCATCGCGTGGTGTGCTGGTGAGGACGACGATGGTATAAACCGTACGGTCAAAGCCATATTCCTTGAAACCCCCGACTTGCTCAACCAGACTAATTAAGTGGTAATAGAGAAATCTATCAAAAAAGTCTTCTTCTTTGACTTGCTGAATTTCAACGATAATTCTATTTTCGACATCTTCAGCAAATAAATCATAGGTGCTACGCACAAAACCAATCGGCTCTGGATATTGATATTCGGTGTGGACTTTATCAACATGAATATCAATATTGAGAATATCTTTGGCAAATTGCTCAAAAACTGCGGGTTGGCTAAAAACCCGTTTGAACATCGTGCCGTATTTTAGGGGGATGACTTCGACCATGATGTTTGCTCCTAGAGTTTCTCTGACAAACTCAAGGCACTGGCAACCGCTTGATCCATATTGTAATACTGATAACTCCCCAAGCGCCCAGCAAAAATGACTTTATCGCCAAGCCCATCTGCGGCTTTTTTATACTTACGGTAAAGCTTGCGGTATTCTTCTTTGGGAATCGGGTAATAAGGATCATTTTCACCACGCTGATAGCGCTGTGGGTGTTCGGTGATTAAGGTGCTGCCGTGGTGTTGTTGTCCGGTGAGGGTCTTCATGTCCGTGGTACGGGTGTAGTCGTATTCATTGGGGAAGTTGACCGTTCCCACCGCTTGCATCTGTGCTTGCTCATGGTATTGCATTTCAAATTCGACACTGCGATAAGGCAGCTCACCATATTGATGCTCAAAATATTCATCAATCGGTCCTGTGTAAATTAAATGCTTATGTTTAACTTGCTTGGCGATGTCTTTGTAGTCCGTATTGAGCATGATGCGAATATTTTTATGTTTAAGCATATTGCGGAATAATTGAGTGTAACCATGCAAAGGCATCCCCTGATATTTATCTTGGAAATAACGGTTATCACGGCTGACATACACAGGCACGCGTCCAGTGACCGATGCGCCCAGCTCTTCTGGCTTTAGCTCCCACTGCTTTAAGGTGTAGCCCTCAAAGACATTTTTATAAATATAATCAGCTAAAAAATCTAAATCCCCATCGCTTTGCTCGCGTAACTTTAAGATCGGCACTTTGACGTTATAGCCAAAACGCTTAATCAGCTGCTTGGAGAGTTTCTCGGCATAATGTGCCGGAAACAATTGTTCAATAGAATTTAAATTAAAAGGTATCGGTACTTGATGTCCATCAATGACAGCCAGTACCTCATGGTAGTAAGATCGCCATTGTGTGAATTGTGCTAAGTAGCGCCAAACGTGTGCCGCATTGGTATGAAAAATATGCGGACCATAACGATGAACTAAAACCCCGTTTTCGTCAAACTCATCGTAAGCATTACCGGCGATATGATCGCGCTTATCTAGCAGTAATACTTGCTTTCCAGCCTTAGCTAAACGCTCTGCGAGTACGCTGCCGGTAAAGCCAGCGCCGACAATCAAATAGTCCACATTCACAAAATTTTCCTTTTTAAGGATTGACCAATAGTTAATTATTCAGTATATTAGGAACGCTTAATGTACCATATTTTCGGTGTGGGCTTGTGAAAAAATCCATCCCCAAAAAAGGCACATTAATAATGTCGGTTACTGGCTCGCATCAGTAATCAAAATAATCTCTCATTGGAGTGAATAAAATGGCTAAGCAAATGTACGATACGCCAATGTTAGACCAACTCGAAAGCGGCCCATGGCCTAGCTTTGTGACCGGTCTAAAACGTCTGGCAACCACTGAAGGTAAACACGACCAAGACATGATGGTCGACTTACTCGGTCAGTTAGAACATTCTTATAAAACCCGCAAAGGTTACTGGAAAGGCGGCACCGTAGGCGTTATGGGTTACGGTGGTGGTATTATCCCACGTTTCTCTGAAGTCGCTGCGATGTTTCCAGAGTCTAAAGAATTCCACACCTTACGGATTCAACCACCTGCTGGTATGCATTACGACACCAAAATCATGCGTGAATTTTGTGATATTTGGGAAGAGCACGGTTCTGGCTTGGTGGCATTCCACGGTCAAAGTGGCGACATCATGTTCCAAGGTGCAACCACCGACAACGTTCAACCTGCTTTCGACGCATTCAATAAAATCGGCTTCGATTTAGGTGGCGCAGGTCCTGCTGTCCGTACCGGTATGTCTTGTGTTGGTGCAGCACGTTGCGAACAATCTTGCGCTAATGAGCAAAAAGTATTACGTAGCTTGGTAAACAACTTCCTCGATGATATGCATCGTCCCGCTTTACCTTACAAATTCAAATTCAAAGTCTCAGGTTGTCCTAACGACTGCATGAACGCTATCGAACGTGCTGACATGGCCGTTATTGGTACCTGGCGTGATGACATGAAAGTTGATCAAGATGCGGTTAAATCTTTTGTGGCTGACAAAGGTCGCAAATACGTGGTTGATAACGTCGTTAGCCGTTGCCCAACTCAAGCCTTATCATTAAATGATGATGACAGCTTAGATGTTGATAACCGTAGCTGCGTACGTTGCATGCACTGCATCAACGTCATGACCGAAGCCTTATCTGTTGGTGATGACAAAGGTGTCACCATCTTAATGGGTGGTAAACGTACTTTGAAAATTGGTGACTTGATGGGGACTGTTGTGGTTCCATTCATGAAACTCGACACTGACGAAGATTACGAACGTATCGTAGAAATCGCCGAAGAAGCCATTGACTTCTTTGCTGAAAATGCACTGGAACACGAACGTACTGGTGAAATGATTGAACGTATCGGTCTTGTGAACTTCCTCGAAGGTATCGGCCTCGAAGTTGATCCTAACATGGTCTCAGAACCTCGCCAATCTTCCTATATCCGTATGGATGACTGGGACGAAGAAGCGCAAAAATGGAATGATCGCAAGGCAGAAGCTGCAGCTGGTTAAGCACAGTTCCTAACCTAAGGTTAAGATGGGGCGAGTCCCCATCTGTCATATAAAAAATCAATCGGAGATAACGCATGCCAGAAATGCCTATCGAAAGCGGTGTACCAGATCCGTTTCAATATATGCACCCTGTAATGACCAAGAACTATGGTGCTTGGAAATCACATAACCGTCCACGTCCTGGCGTATTGTGCCACACTGCTAAAAGCGGTGACCAAATCTGGACCGTTCGCGCAGGAACCCAGCGTCAAATGGACCTGCAAACCATCCGTACCTTATGCGACATCGCGGATAATTTTGCTGATGGCTACATTCGTTTCACCATTCGTAGTAACATCGAATTTATGGTGGCTGCCGAAGCAAAAGTAAACCCTTTAATTGAAGAGTTAGGCAAGCACGGTTTCCCAGTTGGTGGTACCGGTCCTTCTGTCAGTATGGTTTCTCATACCCAAGGTTGGTTACATTGCGATATTCCTGGTACTGACGCATCTGGTGTGGTTAAATCCATGATGGATGAGTTACACGAAGAATATATCAAAGAAGATATGCCTAACCGTGTACATATCACCACCTCTTGCTGCCAAATTAACTGTGGTGGTCAAGGTGACATCGCGATCAATATCCAGCACACCAAACCCCCTAAAATCAACCATGACTTGGTTGCCAACGTCTGCGAACGCCCATCGGTTGTTGCACGTTGCCCAGTAGCGGCGATTCGCCCAGCTTTGGTTGACGGCAAACCTTCTTTAGAAGTTGATGAGAAAAAATGTATCTGTTGTGGTGCATGTTTCCCACCTTGCCCTCCAATGCAAATCAATGATCCAGAACATTCTAAACTGGCTATCTGGATTGGTGGTAACCACTCAAATGCCCGTAGCAAACCTAGCTTCCAAAAATTGGTTGCCGCTGGTATCCCAAATAACCCACCTCGTTGGCCTGAAGCCAATGCACTGGTTAAGAAAATCCTCAATACCTATAAAGCCGATGCTAAAGATTGGGAACGTATCAGTGACTGGGTTGAACGTATTGGTTGGCCACGTTTCTTTGAACTGACTGAATTACCATTCACCAAGTATCACATTGATAACTGGCGTGGTGCTCGTCGCAGCTTGAACGCATCTGCGCACATCCGTTTCTAAGATAGTCAGTATAGACCGCTCCATATTCTTTGCGTGAATCTGGGGCGGTTAAACGTTAAAGCACCTAAAAGGACATTCTATGAAGTTTGGCATCCTTGTTAACGAAGGACCTTATCAGCATCAAGCCTCTGATACTGCTTACCAATTTACCAAAGCAGCTTTGGCTCAAGGTCACGAAATTTTCCGTGTATTTTTCTACCATGATGGCGTATATAACGCCACCAGCATTAGCGCGCCTCCACAAGATGATCGCAATGTCGCACAGCAATGGGCTGACTTGGCAGAAGAGCACAATTTAGATTTAGTCGTTTGTGTTGCCGCCGCTTTGCGTCGCGGTATCTTAGATGAAGAGCAAGCACAAAAAAGTAGTAATACCACTTACAATTTAGAAACCAAAGAAGGCAATGGCTTTCGGATTTCTGGTTTAGGTCAATTACTAGAAGCAGGTATTCAAGCGGATCGCTTGGTTACTTTTGGCGACTAATTGAAGATTAAGGATAGTTAAGAAGATGAGCGAAGAACTTCAAGAAGGTGTCGTTAAAAAAATGATGTATCTCAATCGTAAAGCGCCTTATGGGACGGTTTACGCATTGGAATCATTAGAAGTTGTACTGATTGGTGCAGCATTCGATCAAGATGTCAGCTTAGCCTTTGTTGATGACGGTGTTTATCAAATCCTCAATGGACAAAACACCACCAAAGACAGCGGTATTGGTATGAAAGATTTCTCTCCTACCTATAAAGCGTTGGGTGATTATGATATTACCAAATTGTATGTAGAAAAAGAATCCTTAGAAGAACGCGGTTTAAGCGCGGATGACTTGATGGATTTGGTTTATGAAGACGAAGATGACGATTGGGCTGAAAAACCTTCTATTATTTTAGTTAGCCGTGAAGAGCTGGCTGATGTAATGGACGAGCAAGAAGTCGTATTCAGTTTCTAAGGATTAAACATGGCTATTTTACACACAGTAAATAAATCACCTTTTGAGAGAAACGCACTGGCTTCTTGCTTGCGTTTGTCAAAAGCAGGTTCTGCAATTTTATTCATCGAAGACGGTGTTTATGCAGCAATGTCTGGTTCACGTTTTGCCGATGATATCAGCGCCGCAATCGCTGATCGCAAGGTATATGTATTAGGACCTGACATGGAAGCGCGCGGCGTAGCAGGTAAAATCATCGACGGTATTACCGTGGTTGATTATAACGGTTTTGTCGATTTGGTCGCTGAAAACGACTCGGTACAAGCTTGGCTCTAAGCCCAGTTTGCCACTATTTTTCTCTAAATCAACGAGGTAACACACATGCCTACTATTAATGTAAAAGGTTCTGACGTAGCAGTAGATGAAGAAGGCTACTTAGAAGACTTGGGCGATTGGAATGAAGATATCGCAGCTCACATGGCTGACGAAGATGATCTGGAATTAACTTCAGAACATTGGGATATCATCAACTTCTTACGTGAGTACTACGACGAGTATCAAATCGCTCCTGCGGTTCGTGTATTGACCAAAGCCGTTGGTAAAAAATTCGGTAAAGAAAAAGGTAACAGCAAATATTTGTATGCCTTATTCCCTTATGGTCCTGGTAAACAAGCTTGCCGTTTTGCCGGTCTGCCTAAACCTACTGGCTGTATCTAATACGAAGTTAAGATAACGCCTGTGCGTTATTAGACTTTGCTTGGACTGGAGGGTAACCCCCAGTTCATGTCTTCATTATTAATAGTTAAAATTATTGATAATGAAGCTTAGTTATTACAGTCCGGCACAAGGAAGCGTGCTTTATGCCCAGCCTTGTTTTATATTGATATTAAAAGAGGAAACAGATCGATGGGGTTTTTGACGGGTTTTTTCGCCCTGTTTTTTTATGCGGCAGTGATTATATTTGTCGCAGGCGTAGGCTTTAAAATAAGCCAATACGCGCGGACACCAGCACCGCTAAAAGTACCGACCATGCCTGCCCCACTGACACGCAAAGGGGTTGCTTTTCGTCTGTTTACCGAAGTCGTTTTTTTCAAAAGTTTATTTCGCGCTAACAAATGGATTTGGATCTTAGGCTGGATGTTCCATTTCGCCTTATTATTAGTGTTACTACGTCATTTACGTTATTTTGTCGATCTAAATAGTCCTTTATGGTCTTGGGTTATCTTAATTCAACCTTTTGGCAAATATGCAGCTTTCGCCATGTTAGCGGGGCTTGTTGGCTTATTAGTTCGTCGCTTCACCGTTGAGCGCATTCGTTATATCAGTATCCCCTCTGATTATCTCATGTTAATTTTACTCCTGTTTATTGGTATCACAGGCTCTTTAATGACCTTTGTTGCCCATACAGATATTGTGCAATTGAAAAACTTTATCGGCGGTATCATGGGTTTTAGTTTTGATGCACACATGCCTAGCGATTTTATCTTAATGTTGCACTTGTTCTCAGTCTTTATGCTGATGATTATTTTTCCTTTCAGTAAATTGTTACATGCCCCCGGTATTTTCTTTAGTCCTTCTCGTAACCAAGTGGATAACTCTCGAGAAAAACGTCATTTAGCCCCTTGGGCGGCTAAGCTCGAAGAAGCGGAATAAGGAACAGATCATGGCGAAAGCAAAGGTTACCCCACCAGAAATGCGGGAATATCCGGTTATCCCAGTATTGAAGCCGGATGCAATGAAGAGCGATGGGCCTTTTATTGCAAAACCCATGCATCAAGAACCCCTGAATTTCCCAGGTGAATTGGTTGATAATTGGGAAGAAAAAGCCGTCGAAAAACTCGGTGATTTAGTCGGGCGTTACCGCTCTTTACGGGTTTACTTAGATAGCTGCGTGCGTTGTGGTGCTTGTACCGACAAATGTCATTACATGATTGGTACCTCCGACCCTAAAAACATGCCTGTAGCAAGACAAGACTTGTTACGTCAAGTGTATAAAAACTACTACACCCCTTTGGGTAAGTTTTTTGACAAAATGGGCTGGGAATGGGGAACCAAACTCATCGGTGCGAAAAAAATGGATCGCAGCGTTTTAGATGATTGGTACAATTATTATCACCAATGTTCACAATGTCGTCGTTGTTCTGTATTTTGCCCTTATGGGATTGATACCGCAGATATTTCTATGGCTGCACGCGATATTATGGATCATATCGGTCATGGACAAAAATACTGTAACGAAATTATTGCTAAAGTCTACAAAATTGGTAATAACTTAGGCTTACCTGAGCCAGCTTTAGCCGATACCCTCGAAGGGCTAGAAGAAGATTTAGAAGATGAAACTGGGATTGCGGTTCAAGTACCTTTAGATAAAAAAGGTGTGGACATCTTACTGGTTACCCCATCGGCTGATTTCTTTGCCGAACCACACGTTGATGGTTTAATGGGCTACGCTAAAGTATTCCATGAAGCGGGAGTAAGCTGGACAATTAGCTCCCACGCCTCAGAGGCTGCCAACTTCGGTATGTTTATTGGTAGTTATGAAAACATGCGCCGCATTTCCTTGCGGATTCGTGAAGCAGCGCTAGACTTGGGTGTTAAACGTATTGTCTTCGGTGAATGTGGTCACGCTTGGCGGGTCGCTTACAGTTTCCTTAATACCCTCGCTGGACCTTTTGATTTCCTTGATCCGAAATATCCTGTTCCACAACATATTTGTGAATTCACCTACAATTTAATCAAAGAAGATAAACTCACCTTTGATAAATCAAGAAATGATGACATGGTCCTCACCTTCCATGATTCATGTAATGTGGCACGGGCAACCCGTATGGGTGACTTCCCCGGTGGACAATTTGTGATCCCGCGTGAAGTAATTAAGGCTGCTTGTAATAATTACTATGATATGGATGAAGATACCATTCATGATCTAACCTACTGCTGTGGTGGTGGTGGTGGTCTTTTGACCGATGATTTGATGGAGTTACGCGTAAAAGGCGCACTTCCACGTATGGAAGCCTTAAAAGCTGTAACCGAAGAACATGGGGTGACCCATTTGGCAGCCATTTGTGCCATTTGTAAGAGCCAATTCACCAAGGTTTTACCTTATTACAATTTCCAAATGGATCAAATTGTTAGTGTTCACCAATTGGTCAGTAGCGCGATAATCCTTGATGGTCAAGTCACGGATGACGATGATTAACCATTGGTTAATACCAATCACAGTTTAGATGAAATAAAGCGTGGAGCATGGGTATAAAACCCATGCTAACAAGCTGAAAGCACAGGAGAGAAAGCTAGTGGCAGCAAGTAAAGAAGACATGAATATCTCGTTCCGCCGTTTTGAAGATAACGAAACGGATACATCCTATGATTGGGATGAATATATCTGGCAAGCCAGCTGGTCACACAAGTGTCCAACCTATGTACACCGTACCCCACCTTGCCAAGGTAGTTGCCCATCAGGTCACGACATCCGTGGTTGGTTGGCGATTGTTCGTGAAATGGAAAAATCCCCAGATTTAGAATGGGAAGAATACGCATTCCAACGCGCAATGGACTCCAATCCTTTCCCATCTATGATGGGGCGTGTTTGTCCTGCACCTTGTCAAGATGGTTGTAACCGTAACGAAGTTGAAGATTTTGTTGGCATTAACGCCGTTGAACAATACATTGGTGATACCGCTTTAGAAAAAGGTTTTGTATTCCCAGTTGACGCTGAAGAAAGTGGCAAAAAAGTCGCTATTATCGGTGGTGGCCCTGCGGGTATGGCAGCGGCTTTCCAATTACGCCGTAAAGGTCACGCTTGCACCATCTTTGATGATCACTCAGAACTCGGTGGCATGATGCGTTATGGTATTCCTGGTTATCGTACCCCACGTGATACCTTGGATGCTGAAATCAAACGTATTATCGACATGGGTGTTGACACCAAACTCGGCGTGCGTATTGGTAAAGACATCAGCATGGAAGACATCGACAAAGAATTCGATGCCGTTTTATGGGCATTGGGTTGTAAATCAGGTCGTGGCTTACCTTTAGAGGGTTGGGCTGATACAGCTAACTGCGTAAGTGGTGTGGCTTTCCTTGAAGCCTTTAACGAAGACCGTCTACAAGTTGTGTCTAAAAGCGTTGTGGTTGTCGGTGGTGGTGATACCTCTATTGACGTTGCCTCAGTTGCACGCCGCTTAGGTCATATCGAAAACATCAATCAAAATGACCGTCCTGAAAATGTCGTCATGGGTTATACCGCACATGATGTCGCAGCGAGCGCTTCACGTACTGGCGCTGCTGTCACCTTGACCTCATTGTTCCCAGTTGAAAACATGACAGCTGCTGAGCACGAAGTTACTGATGCGAAAAATGAAGGTGTCGATATCCAAGGTAGCGTTATGCCTATCGAAGTGATTAAAGATGCTGATGGCCGGGCGACTGGTCTTAAAATGTGTCAATGCACTATGGACGGCAACCGCCCTGTACCTACCGAAGGCACCGAATATGTCATCGAAGCCGACTTAATCGTCTCAGCGATTGGTCAATATGGTGACTTAGATGGTTTGAGTGAAATGGATAACGGTCACGGTTTCATCGACGCGGATGCAGGCTACCAAGTTAAAGGTAAATCAGGTCATTTCGTCGCTGGTGATATTATTCGCCCACACCTGTTGACCACGGCTATCGGTCACGCTGCGATTGCGGTTGAAAGCATTGATACCTTCTTTAAAGAAGCCAATGCGCCTAAACGTCCTAAAGTTGATGTACATCACTTTAATTTGCTCGACAAATTGAAAGAAGGGGGTTTAGAGCCTAAGCCTTATAACCATGAACAAGATCGCGGGACTTCATCTGCTGATTTTGCGGTACATAACTATGAAGATCGTTCTAGTCATGAAATCATCCCAGCCGACGAGTTGTTCTTAGGTCACTTTGCCTACACCCCTCGCTTGAAGCGTGAAGATGTGCCCGTCTCATCTGATGAAGTTATTGGTCATTTCAAAGAACGTATGAAAGGTCTCGAAACTGCACAAGCACAAGACGAAGCCCGTCGCTGCATGAGCTGCGGTATGTGTTTTGAGTGTGATAACTGCGTTATCTACTGCCCTCAAGATGCCGTCTTGCGTACCCCGAAAAAAGCCAGCACCACGGGTCGTTATGTTTACACTGACTACTCTCGTTGTATTGGTTGCCATATCTGTGCTGATGTTTGCCCAACAGGCTACATCGACATGGCAATGGGTGAATAAATAGATAACAGCTTGCACAAGTGATTGTGCAAGCTTTAGCTTTATTCGCCTTTTTCAAAAATCAACTCGTAGATTGAACTTATGCAAAAAATGCTTTTAGGACTAGCCGCAGGCTTGTTGCTGATTGCTGGATGGGCAGGTGCTCAAGCGGCTGATGCCTCAGGAATCAAAGCCATCAAGCAGGTCAGTGAAACGGAAAAATGCGTCGCACCTAAAGAAGAAATGCGCCGTACTCACATGCAAAAAATTCTACATCAACGTGATGAGACCATGTACAAGGGTGTTCGTACTACCCGCCATAGTCTGCAATCATGTGTCAACTGTCACGTCGCTAAAGATGACAAGGGACAAGCCGTTGACATTAACAATCCTAAACATTTTTGCAGTAGTTGCCACAAATACACGGCCGTTAGCATTGATTGTTTCCAATGCCATAACAGCAAACCGACCGATCCAGTGGTGACCCAGCCTATCGTAGGCAACCCTGATTTTATCCATCCTGTCCCACTCAAATCATCTGCGGAGGTCAGTCAGTAATGTCTAACACCGAACAGCCGCAAACCTGTCAGTGTGACGGGGATAGTTGCGACAACCAACGCCGTAACTTTATAAGTAAAACCGCCGCCATTGCCGCCGGTACGGTTGTGGCACCTGGTATTTTCCTGCACCAAGTTGCACAAGCGAAAAATGCCGCCGAAGCCGCTACTGATGCCGTGCGTTGGGGAATTTTGGTCGATACCACCAAATGCGCCGATGGCTGCACCGATTGCATCAAAGCTTGTGATGAACGCAATGGTCTGACCAAAGAAAATCGTCCTGAAATTGCTGCACACTGGATTCGCAAAGTCACCCTGCGGGACAAAGCCACGCAAAAAGAAAATAGTTTGCCACTGATGTGTCAACATTGCGAACATCCCCCTTGTGTTGATGTCTGCCCCACAGGCGCTTCTTTCAAACGTCCCGACGGCATTGTTTTAGTTGATAAACATATTTGTATCGGTTGCCGTTACTGCATGATGGCCTGCCCTTACAAAGCCCGCTCTTTCGTACACGAAGCCATTACCGATCAAAAAGCCCATGCCCCACGCGGCAAAGGCACTGTTGAATCTTGCACTATGTGCGTAGATCAAGTTGACCAAGGCGGACAACCTAGTTGTGTTACCGGCTGTCAGCATGGCGCTATGTTATTTGGTGACTTAAAAGATCCTGAAAGTGCGATTGCGAAAAAACTGAAAGAAATCAACTCCGTCCAGTTACGTGCTGATTTGTCACTGAATCCGGGTATTCGTTACCACGGTTTATAAACTAGAAGGATTTTAGGACATGAAAAAAATTCATTACTCCGAGATACCCGGTAAAAACATTGGTTTTTGGGCGATCTTAGGCATGTTAGGTTTCTTTATTGCTGTCGGGCTTGGCTCTGTGTGGCATATGGAACACGAAGGTCACCATGTCACGGGCATGAGTAACCAAATTATCTGGGGTATTCCGCATATTTTTGCAATTCTCCTGATTGTTGCTGCCTCTGGTGCACTCAATATCGCCTCTATCGGCACGGTTTTCCACAAAACCGCCTACAAACCTTTAGGACGTATTTCCGCTTGGATGTCAATTTGTCTGCTCATCGGCGGCTTGGCTATTTTAGTTTTAGACTTAGGGCGCCCAGATAGACTGCTGGTAGCGATGACCACCTATAACTTCAAATCTATTTTTGCATGGAATATGATTTTATATAACGGCTTTTTCGTCATCGTCGGGGTTTACTTATGGTTCATGATGGAACGCAAAATGAACCAATACTACCCTTACGCGGGTTTAGCCGCTTTTGTTTGGCGCTTAATCCTCACCACGGGTACTGGCTCTATTTTCGGTTTCTTGGTCGCTCGTGAAGCTTACGATACCGCCGTTTTAGCGCCCTTGTTTATCGTTTTATCCTTTTCCTTAGGTTTGGCTATTTTTGTCCTCTTCCTCATGGGCGTGTACAAAGGCACAGAAAGAGAACTCGGTGATGGCTTATTAAATCGTTTAGCGAAACTATTAACCATTTTCCTTGCAGCAGTGTTCTATTTTGTCTTGATTTATCATGCCACCAATTTATACATCACCAACCAGCATGGCTTTGAAAACTTCATCCTTGCCGATGGCGGTATTTATACCACCTTATTCTGGCTTGGCTATGTAGTCTTGGGTACAGTGATGCCAATGGCATTATTAAACTGTCCTAAACCTGCGGGTAAACGCTGGTCGATTGCGGCGGCCTCTGCCTTAACGGTAGTCGGTGCTTTCTCTTTACTGTACGTGATTATCATCGGTGGGCAAGCCTATCCGCTGGAAATCTTCCCAGGTAAAGAAGTGATTGAATCTGGCTTTATGGACATGGCACAAGGCGGTTATTATCAATATAGTCCTAGCCAATGGGAAATCATGCTCGGTCTGATGGGCGTGAGCATTTTCATCCTCGCCACCTTGTTTGGTAGTAAGGTATTGCCTTTCTTGCCTAAGAGCTTAGCGGATGATGTCGTAGACCCACACGCTAAATAAAGCGAAATCGCTATAATAGAAAAAGCGCATAAACTTCGGTTTATGCGCTTTTTTTTGCTTCTGATGTAGGAAAAGCGGCTTTAGCCGCGCTCGAGCGGGACTAAAGTCCCGCCGCCGACAACTGCGCCAGCCAGCCATCAATCAAAGCCATTTCCTCTGCCCCTCCCAGTAAAGCAAAAGCCTGCAGCGCTTGTGTTAATACCGTTTTTTCCGCCTGCAATTGCCCAATTTGCAATAATAAAAAACCGAAACCCAATCCAATTTGGACAATACCGTTTGCATTTCCCAAGCGTGCTGCAATCTCAAAACTCTCAGCAAAATAAGGCAAGGCTTTTTCAGCATCGGTTTGCATAAAAATAGACCCTAGATTAGATAAAGTCACCGCGCGCGAACGGGAATCGCCCAAGGATTCATAAACCTTTAACTCTTCTTCATGCAGTGCCAAAGCCGCATCAACATCGCCTTTATCGACTTTGATGCGGGCTATATCGCCCAAGGTCATGGCATGATTACGCGTTTGTTACAAAAATTCAGCAATGTTTTCTAGGCTGCTTAAGGCGTTGTCAATCTCGCCTTGCAGCACTAATAATTTCACATTATCAGCATCAATCTGCGTAATCTCTTCTGCGGCTTGAGCATAGTATTGTTTCGCCGCGCTGACACAAGCATCAGCGATATCGGCAATCAAATTCAAGTCTTGCGACGATTCTAACGCCAGCAGTGTTTGCCCTTGAGCAGCGGCTTGGCGTAACTGGTTTTGAACCTGATAACGATAAAATAAAGTTTCCATTATCTGCAGATAGTCGGAGTGGTTTTGACTGTGGGCTTGCAACTGTTACTGATAAGCGCTTAATACTAATCCTGTTATTAACGGCTCTATCAAGTTTTGTATGATTAACACTCTCTATTGGCTTATATGAAGCCATTAAGTCAAGTAGTGGTGAAATTTAGGGATTTAGTTTTCTGTAGGGACCTTACGTCGTAACATGACAGCAGCGAACAATGCTAAAGTAACAGCAAACCCAGATAAACCGAAAAACCCTACATCTACATCAGCATTGATAGGAGGTGTTGCACCTCCTGATGTTTGCCCTGCAAGAACCTGAGTATTGGCAACATTTTCATAAGCCCAATCTATGATTGTTGCACTGCTAGTGCTTACCATCTCAACTTGAACCCAACCATAGTGGGAATTACCAGATATTTGAAACTCAACCCCTATATAGCCTGGTTCGGTATTAATCCAGTTTCCAGGATTATAAATTGCACCAGGTGTCACCGCATTAAAAGTGCCTGTATTATTAATTGGGCTATTGAGTGCCAATTTTGTAATCGTAGCTGTACCATTATCATCCGCTTTAGCAGTTCCTTGAGTTGTTACATGTAATTGAAAAGATCCGCCCACGCAATCATAAAACATATTAAATTGCAAATCTGCAGAGGCGTTACTATCTAAGTCAACATCATATGTACTATCTGGTGCTGCACACAAGCTATTACCTGTGATGCCATAATGGATAGCACCACTATGGACAATGGTTGCATTTGCATTATGACCGAGTACGAAAATACCCACTGTGCCTGTTGCAGCAATGCCGCTAAGTTTCCGGTTACGGAATCTGTTAGAATTTTTTCTTATCAATTTTATTTTCCTTATTCAATGGTTCAGAAAGTTTTAAGCAGCTTAAGCATCGATAGCCCCGTAATTATAAAGGTTTTCAAACAACAATGGTTCGGCCAGTAAAGAGAAATGACCATATAATTTTATTTTATGGGAGGTAAAAAGAAGCCAAGTGTTGGATAATGTTATTTAGCACAAAAACATATCCCCAACATAAAGTTTCTTATGAAACAAGTAAAAACGATTCTTTCGAGTAAAAAACTCGGATTGCCGCGTGTACGTTGGATAAAGCCTTGTTATTGTGAGGCGCTCAGTCCACTTAAGTTAGCATTTAATAATTGCACTTGTGCATCTGTGGCTAAAGGGCGCATGGCAGGGTATTCACTCAACTGCAAGGGAAACGCCGGGCGGGGGAAAAAATGCCGATTATTGTTCAACAAAGCCATGAGGTTTTGCGGGCGTTGCTGGGTTTGCGGCTGTGCAGCTTGTTGCCATTCGCGTTGCCAATGGGTAGCAATCACACAGCCTTGACTACGGGATTTTTGATACAGCAATTGGATAAATGCCAAACTGTCAGGGTCAGCCCAGTGGGCATCATCGAGCCATAAAATCAGTTTTTGTCCAGCAGCGAGGGCTTCGAGCAATTTGCCATGCGGGTGGCGTAGGTAAATGCGGTTTGAGGTGGCCGATATGGTTGGGTATGCCGCAACCTGCTTGCTCTTGGGGGTCGTGTTTATCTCAAACCCCCCACCACAGCCATGGGGCGGTTTTTTTCTTCTCACGCTGAGCAAATTTCCCCGCCTCAGGATTGACTTTGAGGCGGTTGCCATCTGCCTCCAAATCCGCCGGTCAATATTGTTCGAGGTCGTCAATCACAGAGGTGCTAATATATTGATAAAACTGTTGCACCAAGCGGGACTAACCCCACCGCCAACAACTGTCCCTCTCACTCACTCAAAGCTATTTTCTCTGTGTTTCAGCGGGAGCGAAGTCCCTGCGCCATCTTGGGCGCACATAATCGCGTAATTGCTATTATTTGCATCATAAGATTGAGCCATGACGGTTTGTTTTATCGCTGTTGAGGAAGTACGGGGGTTATAAAGGACTTGCTTGATTTGCTTGCCTGCCGATTTTAAATAAGACTCTACAGAGAGGTTATGTGCTTTATTGCCCCAATCTTCACCAATGACAAAAATATCCACATCTAATGCTTTGCAACCAGAGACATATTCCAGTTCATCATAAGGGCGGACAATATCAACGCAATGCAAAGCTTTGAGCATTTCCATTCTTTGATCAAGCGGAACCACGGGTATATTGGGTTTATAAGAATTGACCACCCGATCAGAGGCAACGCCAACGGCTAACACATCACCTAAAGATTTACAGTATTCTAGTAAGGCGAGGTGTCCTACATGCAATAAGTCAAAAGTACCTACAGTATATACAATCATGTTTATTTTTCTCCTCGAAAAATAATATTTTAATGCCGCTTTGACGGCGAGTGTCACCAAGGCTCACAGATAGTGTGTAAAGACTTTTGACCTCCCCTTGCTTCAGCTTGGTTAAGTGTTATAGGAGCTTCCAGCCATAAATCCCCGTCATCGCCAGCGTATAAAACGCCAGCAAAAATACATTTCGAGGATTACCAGAGAGCTTGGGTGTTTTAATTTGCGAGACATTAAGAGCGGCTAATATCAAGGTCATGGCATAGATAAAGATTAAAAATAGGTCAGCGGACAAAATACTTTCAAAAAGGAATACGAATACAATCACCATATTATTATTATCCAAAGCCAACCCGGTGTATTTGGATTCGCCCGAAAGACCGTAGGTATTAAAATAGCTCAGCCGGATAGCACTGGCGGCGATGATTAAAAATGCCCCGGGTAGAAATATCGGCTCAAATTTTCCAAGGCTCAGTAACAAAATAGCTGGGGCAACCCCGTAGTTAACAATATCTATTAAGGAATCTAGCTGCATTCCGAATGTTTTATCATACGCTGTGCGCCCTTTCATTCTTCGAGCAATCATGCCATCTGCCCAATCAAACACAACAGCCCAAATCATGCCGATCATGGCAGCATAATAAACACCTAGCAGACTGAAATAGATGGCGAATAGGGTGCAGGCAAGACCTGCAAGTGAACAAATATTGGGAGGAGATTTTATATAAGAAATAATGCTGGGTTGTAAGATCTGTTCGGGTTTGTTGCTGCTGCTCATGGTAATCCTAAAAGGGATAAATCTGTGTCAAAGGACACGCACATCACGAAAAATATCGTAAAAATAGAAGCTAAGAGGCGAGCGGCTCTCAAGAAGACTGGGAAGCGCAAACAATAGCGGCGATGGTTCAACGCCATTTACTGAGGAGAAAATAGCGTCACCATAAAGAGGATAGTAGCTAAGCTCAATATAGGGGAGGATATGTCTCCCACTATACGCTTTATTTAGGTCAAGCGCACAGTAAAAAAGTTTTTATGGGATAGTTAAGTGGAGGTTGTATTTGGTTTTTTAATAAAAACATACAAATTTCGAGGTTTTTTGGTTCAATAATATGGGGAAAAATGGCTGGGACATCCATGCATGATTAGTTTAATCTATTATTTATTGATCTGATGTTACGCAAAGGCTTCTTTTTGGCTCCAAAAAGCCAAAAAACCGCCATTGCTGCACGGCCAAATACAACTAGGCAGGTGGAAAATCACACTATTGTGGCAAAAACAGGCTTAGTGCGTAACATCAGTTATTTAGATGGGTTTCTGGTTTGTTAGCTGCGCTTGTATTAACACGGTTTTCGCTGCCTGCCCCTGCCTCGTTTTTAATAATAAAAAACCGAAACCCAATCCAATTTAAACAATCACGTTTGCATCCCATAAATGCGCTAAAACTTCAAAACTATTAGCAAAATATGGCAAGGCTTTGTCAACATCTGTTTGTAGAAAAATAGAGTAGTTCAGATCATATAAAATCACCACGTGCGAACGGGTATTGCCCAAAGACTCATAAATCTTTAACTCCTCTTCATGCACTGCCAAAGCCGCATCAACACCGCCTTAAAAATTCAGTAATATTTCCCAAGGTGCTTAAGGCGGTGTTAATTTCACCTTGTTGGGTTTGTAACAAGGTTTGATTCCGTAATAATTTATCGGTATCCACATCAATCGGTGTAATTTTTGCTGCGGCTAGAGCTTCAAGCAATTTGCCACAGTGTTGATTGATGGGGAACAAACGTTCATCACTTTGTGCGGGGTCTTGTTGAATTTGTTTAATGTTACCGGCAATGCCGCCCATAAATGCCGTGGTTTTTGCTAGCCTTTACCACGCTGGCGGCACGGGTAAATGTGATTTGGAGTGGTCGATATGGTTGGGTATGTCGAAACCGGCTTGCTCTAGGACATGAAAATGCACAGCTACGGGGCAGCTTTTTCTCATCGCGCTTAGCAAATTGTCCCGTATCTGGATTGACTTTGAGGTGATTATCACCTGTGTCCAAATCCGCCGAAAGCGGGCTTTAGCTTCGCCTAGGCAGGACTAAAGCTCCGCCTCCAGCATTGTTACTTGGCATCTGCACTGATTTATGGCATATTGCCGCTATTTTTACCGATGCGATCCCTATGTTAAGCATAAAACAACTGAGCCTTGCTTTTGGGCGTTATCAAAAGCGCAATCAGGTCTTGCATGAGGTCAGTTTTTCCATGCAAGCGGGCGAAAAACTCGCCTTGGTTGGTGAGTCTGGTTCGGGTAAATCGGTCACCGCTTTGTCGGTTTTGGGCTTACATGAAAAAGGGCAAGTGCATTATCCTAGCGGCGAAATTGTGTTTCAGGGACAAGACTTGTTACACAGCAGCGAAGCCGAACTGCGCCGTGTCCGTGGCAGCAAAATCGCCATGATTTTCCAAGAGCCCATGACCTCGCTCAACCCTGTCTATCCGATTGGCAATCAATTGGTCGAGCCGTTGATGCTGCACGAAAACCTCTCTTATGCAGCGGCAAAAAAACACATGATTGAGCTATTGGATCGCACCGGGATTCCTGAGCCGCATAAACGTTTTGATAGTTTTCCGCATATGCTCTCTGGCGGTCAGCGCCAGCGGGTGATGATTGCGATGGCTTTAGCCTGTCACCCGGATTTATTGATTGCCGATGAGCCGACCACCGCGCTTGATGTCACGATTCAGTTACAAATTTTAGAACTCTTAAACGATATGCAAAAAGAGTTCGGCATGGGCATTTTGTTGATTACCCATGATTTGGGCATTGTCCGCGAGTTTAGCGACCGCGTTTGTGTCATGCAGCAGGGGCGCTTGGTCGAAGAGCAGCCCGTACAAGGTTTATTTGACGCACCCAAGCACCCGTATACACAAACCTTGCTCGATAGCCGCCCCGACCAAAGTGCGCCAGATAACAGCGGGGTGAAAACCCATTTGCCGCCTTTATTAGAAGGCAAACAATTAAACTGTGAGTTTACGATTAAAAGCGGTTTTTTCCGTCGTAAAACCGGATCGGTGAAAGCGGTGGATCAAGTCGATTTGACTTTGCACCAAGGCGAGACCCTCGGCATTGTCGGCGAATCGGGGTCGGGTAAAAGCACCTTGGGCATGTGTTTATTGCGTTTGCAAGATTGCGAGGGCGATATTTATTTTGATGAAACCGCGTTGCAAGGTTTATCACAGCGGCAATTGCGTCCGATGCGTAGTGCTTTTCAAGTCGTGTTTCAAGACCCTTATTCTTCGCTGTCGCCACGGATGACCGTTGAGCAAATTGTCGGCGAGGGTTTAGAAATTCACCAGCCGCATTTGAGTAAAGCCCAGCGGCGCGAGCGGGTGATTGCGGTGCTTGAGGAAGTTGGCTTGGAAGCGAATATGATTTGGCGTTATCCGCACGAATTTTCTGGCGGTCAGCGCCAGCGCATCGCCATTGCGCGGGTGATTATTTTAGAGCCGCGCTTGATTTTGCTCGATGAGCCAACCAGCGCCCTTGATGTCTCAGTACAAAAACAAGTCTTGGCCTTACTCAAAGATTTACAACAGCGCCACCACATCAGCTATTTATTTATTAGCCATGATTTAAAAGTGGTGCGCTCGATGTCGCATCGGGTAATTGTGATGCAAAAAGGGCAGTTTATTGAGCAGGCGGAGACCGAAACCTTATTTCAAGCGCCCCAGCACCCTTATACGCAAAGCTTGTTAAAAGCGGCTTTGTTTGCCTAAAGGAATTATCAGCATGTTTATTTGTTTTGAAGGCATTGAAGGCGGCGGCAAAAGTACGCAAATTCAGCGCTTAGAAAAACACTTGCAAGCGCAAGGGCTAGGGGTGTGTAGTACCCGGGAGCCGGGCGGCACGCAGCTCGGCGAGCAATTGCGCGGCTTATTGCTCAATCATGACATGAGCGATGACACCGAATTGTTATTGATGTTTGCAGCCCGTGCGGAACATTTACATCAAGTGATTAAACCAGCCTTAGCGCAAGGGCAATGGGTCTTAAGCGACCGCTTCACTGATGCCAGCTATGCCTATCAAGGCGGTGGACGGGGTTTGTCGATGGCACGGATTGCAGTGTTGGAGATGTGGGTGCAACAAGGTTTGCAGCCGGGTTTGAGTTTTATTTTTGATTTAGAACCGGAACTGGGCTTGCAACGCGCTCGTAATCGCGGTGAAGCCAGCGACCGCTTTGAGCAGCAAGAATTAGATTTTTTTCATCGGGTTCGTGCGGTATATTTAGACCGCGCCAAAGCTGCGCCTGAGCGCTATGCCATCATTGATGCGGCGCAAGCTGAAGATGCCGTGTTTGCGCAAATCCTCAATGCCTTGCCACAATGAATAAAAACCATGCATTTCAATGGACATTTTTGCACCCACGTTATTGGGGCATTTGGCTGTTTGTCGCCTTGTTATGGTTGATAGTGCAATTGCCTTATGGCTGGCAAATGAACCTCGGTCGAGGCATTGGGCGTTTGTTTTTACGCTTAAGCCGCAAACGCCGTTATCCCATCGCGGCGAAAAATATTAGCTTATGTTTTCCAGAATTAAGCCCCGAGCAGCAAAGCGAACTGCTAGAAAAACACTTTGAGAATTTGGGGGTTACTTTAATTGAAACAGGTTTTGCGTGGTGGGGTTCTGCTGCGCGGATACAAGCTTTGGGCACGGTTGAGGGGTTGGAACATTTGCAAGCGGCACAAAGTCGAGGTAAAGGGGTGATTCTATTCAGCGCCCATTACACCACATTGGAAATTGGTTTGCGTTTTAGCGTCATGCAAGCGCTGATTCATTTTGCTTACCGTGCGCATGAAAACCCCTTGCTAGATTATTTGATTATCAGTAACCGCAATCTTCACTCAGGCGGCGGTATTCGTCGTGATAATATCCGCCAGATGATCAAAGCCTTGAGGCAAAATAAAGCCGTGTGGTTTGCACCAGATCAAAACAGTGGTGAGGGGATTTTTGCGCCCTTTTTTGGCGTGATGGCAGCGACCAACAATGCCACTGTGCGGCTGGCGAAAATGACAGGCGCGGCTATTGTGCCTTATAGCAGTTGTCGTTTGCCGAATAATCAGGGCTACAAAGTGGAATTTTTACCGGCTTTGGAAGATTTTCCCAGCGGCGATATGTTCGAGGATGTCAGCCGTTTAAATCAGATTATCGAAACGACTATACGCCAAGCACCCGAGCAATATTTGTGGGTGCATCGGCGTTTTAAAGATCGCCCTGAAGGCGAGGCGCGGTTTTATTAGCACCTTCGTAAGATTTAGCCTTTGCGTAACACCTTTAATTGTTGCGGCTATAGGTCGTGACCAGTGCTCCGAGAATGGTTCCCAGCTCTTCAAAGCTACTGCTCTCGAGTTGTTTTTGCTTGAGCCACTGTAATAATTTGGGCATGTACTGATAAGCCTCACTGGCAACGGCTGGGTTGCCGACTACCAATTCGCGCATAATCAAGATTGCCTTGCTCTCGACGGCCATGCCAAAATCATTGAGAAAATCAACCACATCGGCATGAAGAAAACCGTTGGGTAATTGGACACTGCTACTCTCACCTTTGGTTTTTTCTAAATTGGGCGTGGCAAGGTACAGAGGCGTATCATCATGCGCTGAGGCATGATAGAGGTTATCATAAGACATAACACAATCCCTCGTTATGGTCTAGGGTTTAGTATATTAGTATATACTGCTTAACTAATATTATATCGCATTAATTAAAAAGCATGTTATTTTTTATTAGCATATGGGTAGAATTTAATGAGTTGCCCAAAAGACCAAGAATAAAAGTTGTTACAATGCCATCTTGCCTAATTATGGGGGATATAATATTAATGAAATGGGACGCTAGTTTATCTATTGTTAAGCATTATTGGATTTTTTTAACGCTTTTATTGACAGCTTGTCTACCGCAGACCAAGCCTGTTGTACCCGACGCAAAAATCACAACGCAACAAAAAATTCAACATGAAGTTAAGATGTTATTGAAACAAAGTTATATTGACCCTATTACTCGTTTTGTTTTTGTTCATGAGCAAGATAAGGCGTATCAAGCTGTATTAAAAACCTTAAAAGCTGCCCAAGCCAAGCGTTGCGACCAAGTTGCTAAACGTTATGAAAAATTACCTAAAAAACAAATACAGTTAGATAAATTAAGTCAAGGCTACCAATTTTCCTGCCCTGATGTCGTGTTTAACTTTGCTCAAGCAGTGGCAAAAAAACAGGCGCTGGCACAGCAATTTTCGTTAAAAAAACGCGACCATCACGGACAACAGGCAAAGACTTTGCAGGCTTGCGACCGTAGTTATGAAAAGATGGATTATGCTAATGCCTTACATCATTGCCAACTATTGGCATCACAAGGTCATGCTGAGGCACAACTGAAACTCGGTATGATGTATGCCGATGGTCGGGGTGTGAGAAAGGATTATCAAGCTGCTTATATTTGGTTAACCCTCGCTGTTCAGTCAGGTATCCAACAAGCACAAGTACTACGTGATTCCATCGCTGGTTTATTTACGCAAAAAGAATTGATAGATGCACATGATAAAGCCGCTAAAATTGCCAATGCTTACTGATGTATGCAGTAAATTTATTGTTAGTTGCCTTTTTTCCCTTATATTACTTTCTTCAGCAATTGCCAGCGACAAAGTCGCTTTAGTGATTGGTAATGGTAATTATCAAGATAGCCCTTTAAATAACGCTATCAATGATGCAAAAGACATGGCTGCGGCTTTTCAGGGTTTGGGTTTTGAGGTGATTCTCAAAACCGATATAAACCGTGCTGAGACATTAAAAGCGCTGCGTGAATTTAGTAACCGTTTAGACAAAGATAGTACCGGGGTGTTTTATTATTCTGGGCACGCAGTGCAATATCAACAGAGTAATTATTTGTTACCGCTTGATAGCTCACCTGTAGATAAACTTGAGCCAATTCAACGTAGAACTGTGCCATTAACACGGGTTTTAGAAGAAATCGAATTGGTTGGCAATGCCAGCAATATTCTTATTTTGGATGCTTGCCGTTTGCATCCAAAATATCAAACACAAACAGGGATAAGTCCAGGGCTTGCAAAAATAGTAGCGCCCGCAGGTACTCTCATCGCTTATTCAACCACACCGGGTAAAATTGCCCGTGATGGAAAAGGTCGTAATAGTCCTTATACCAAAGAACTAAAACAATTAATTAACACCCCAAATTTATTGGTGGAACAATTATTTAAACGGGTTCGTGAAGCGGTCATGCAGGCTACTGATAATCAACAAGTCCCCTCTGAACAAAGCTATTTACGCCATGATGTTTATTTTGCCGGGCAAGTCGATACGCGCGCCTTAGCCGTGCAAAAAACAGAGCGATTATTAGAAAAATTTCGCCAAAGTGAAGCCAAAAAACGCGCCTTAAATCAACAACAAGTGCTTAAAACGCAATTAAGGCGCTGTAAAGAATACGAACAACAAAAAAAACTTAGCTCTGAGGGGACAGAATCAGCCCTTAGTTGTTATTTAAATATATTGGATATAGATGCCGACAATGAAATGGCTTTAGCTCGCTTGGCTTCTTTAGAGCGGCGTTATTTGAGTTGGGCAGAGGGTGCTTTACGCCAACAAAATTGGGATAAAGTGATGACTTATGTAGAGGTGTTAAGTCGACTTAAAGTCAAAGACAGTGTTTTAAGCTCTTTGAAAACACGGTTACAACAAGGTAAAAACCATCAACAAGAAAATCGGCAAATAGATTCGATTACCGACCAACTTTTAAACCAAAAACCCCTTGAAGATTCACCGCCAAAACAACAATCTTATTGGCAAACGCCCACGGTAGAGCTTAAGCTTTTAGCTGGGCAAGATCTTAATTTTTTTTTACCCGTGAGGTTCAAACAACTACAGCGCTTTTATGACATAAAGCCCTTAGGTGCTTTACCTACTTGGCTGCAATTTGATGCCAAACATTTACAACTTGTGGGTAAAGTGCCCACACCATACGATAAAAAAAAAGTCCCTATTCAATTTAGCGCACGGAGTCAAACAGCGGATACAGACATACTGACTTTGTCTTTGGACAGCTTAACCGCACAACAGCAGGTTTTATCGGTGGCAATGGTTGCCCCCCAAACAAATGCGATGCTGGAAATCATTTTACGCTGTTTACAAGCCAGCCAAACACAGCCGATACATTTGCAAACTGTGCCCGCATCCCAAGCTTTAGCCGCTTTGTTATCACAGCGTTACATGGTCTTGCTTTCAGCACAACATTTGCCCAGCGCCTTAACAACAGATAATTTTCTATTTTCAGCCCCACTGATTGCCAAACAACCACCTAATACTTATCTATTATTGAATAAACAACAGCCAAAATCCGCACACTTATTGAAACAATTTAATCGAAAATTAAAAGATTTACAGCAACAAGGGGGAGTCCGTGCGATTCAGCAACGTGACAGTTAAATCCCATCATAAACCGACTTTAATCACAATTTGTTGTGTTTGTTCTAATGCTTTCGTGATTTCGGAATAGTGATAGACATCATAAACCGGTTCTCCGACCACATCGCCATTATTATCCCAGCCCATATCGGCATTGGACGCACCATAAAAGTCTACTTCCACACCTTGGCGAATGAGTTCAAGACCTCTTGCAATTTGACTCGGTGCAATCGGCTCGCCCGGCGGGTTCATCACCGCTCTTAAGCTATCTCGCACCATTTCACCTGTGGGATTATCGGTATTATTTATCACCCCAGCCCGCTCAATGGCTAAACTTAAGACCATGATTAAATCATAAGCATGGGCGCTAAAATTAAGTGCCGTTTGTTGAAATTGGGCTTGATACAGGTCGGCAAATTGCTGATATTCAAAACTGTCACGCAAACCAAAACCGGGGGTAGCGGCCATGCTGCCACGTAAATTATCTGAATTAGCAATGCTTTCGGTAAAACCTGCCGCCAGTGCGGCATCTGAGAAAATATAAAAGCCCTTAAAATCAATGCTGGCGGCTTCATTTATAAAATTAGCGGTGGTGGTACTGCGTAATAAAACTGGAAACACGCAATCAGGCTGTGCGGTATAAATACCGGGCAAATAAGCCCCGAAGCCCGTGGTTAGATTTTTTGGTAATGCTACATTGTTGAGCAACACCCCCCCTTTAGCACTGAAGCTCTCAGCAAAGGCTTGGGTTAAGCCTGCGCCATAGCTATCTGTTTCTGTGTATAAACTGCTGCATGTTCTTGCCCCAGCTTGCCATACCAACTCGGCTAAAACTTGGGCGGCAAACAAATCAGAGGGAGGGACACGAAAGACTAAATCATTGTCATCCAGATCGGTAATACTCGGCGAGGTCGAGGAATCCCCCACCAATAACGTTTGGTGAGGGACAGTAATTTCCGCTAATTTTTTTACCACATAGGAAGAGCCGGAACCGATGATAGGGATATTGTATTCTTCTATCATTTTTCGGGCAGTGGCTTGTATATCGATCACTTCAAAAGCATCAGCGGTTTGGAAATTAGCCGCAACAATATTTAAGCGCTTACCGCCTAAGATGCCACCAATAGCATTGATTTGTTCGACAGCCAGCAGTTTGGCATCACGCCGATAAGGGTATAACGGAAAAAAACCGAGATTATAAGCATTGGGATCGAATTGATCGATAAAGGGATCAAAGCTAAGTGGTGTATCCTCTCCGCCCCCACAAGCGCTGAGTATCATGCTTAAGCCAAGCAAGGCAAACAAATGTTTTTTTAGTTTTATCATGGGGGGTGCTCAAATTAAAAATGTTGCTCAAAACTTAACCAATAACGCCGTCCTAAACTGGGTATATCAATGCCGCCAAACCCCGGATTAACATAGGCATTATCCCAAAGATCGCGAACTTGAAAACGTAGCGTAGCGCTCTTGCCTTTAATAAAAGAAAACGCGTCCGTGCTCAGCGTTAAAGTGGAATCTAAATAGGCAGAAATAGTATAAAACCGCTGCGCTAGCTGGACATTTTGTGTTGATGCTGGACGCTCGGCCACATAACGGTTATCAAAACTGAGGCGTAATTTTTGGGCTTTCCAAAGATAGCTCATGCCTAAGTTCACACTGTATTCAGGAAATAAACTCCCCTCTTCGCGTTCATTTAAGACAAATAAATTATAGGGATTATCTTCAATGCGCGTTTGTTGCCACAGGGCATTGGCATAAATTTGCCACGGGGCGGCGACATAACGCGCTTCTAGTTCAATGCCTCGACTCAAGCTATCGGTGCTATTACGGGCTAAACGGTTATTGCGCAGACTTTGGTATTGCACTAAATCTCGAATACGGGTGGCAAATAAGGTGGTGGTGAGCTGTAAGCGCGAAGACAAAGGCCATAATAAGCTGAGTTCAGCCGTTTCTGCCTGCTGGGAAGCCAATTGCGGATTACCGACAATATCGCCGCCTTGTACCGCTTCACGAAATAAAAGTTCTGAAGAGGGGGCTTGGAAAGCACTGCCGAGCAACAGTTTTAAAACTTTACCATCGGGGAGTTCAGCGACCAAACCGGCACGATAAGAATTTTGCCCCTCACTATATGAATGGTGATCATGACGATAGCCCAAGGTTAAATGCCACTGACTTTGTAACCAAGGTTTTGTAAAATTGTGCTGCCATTGTGAATAAACACCGTAGTTATACATTTGTTTACGGCGCGGCAAATTTAAGGCATCCCCTTGCCCCGAAAGACGGTTTACTTGACTGAAGGCTTCTAAGTCATATTGTTCTGAACTGTAATCCACCCCCATAAGCAAGGTATTATTTTTATTTAATTTGCCCATCAATTCGATACCGACATCAATGCCTTGATACCCAGTTTCTCGGCGTAAAAAATAGCCCTCAGCACCCACTTCAACCCGGTCATTGTCATTGCTGCCACCTTGTGACCAAGTCGCAAATACCCGTGTTTGCCAAATATCACTCCAATCCTCTTGCCAATCTAAACGCAAAAAACCATTATCCAGCCCAACACGGCTATTGCCACTGCTGCGCAAAGGGCTAAGATCGGAAAAATTCTGCTGAGCATCTAATTGTTGATAAAAACCACTTAAGCTAAAGCGCCGATCACGGGTTGCTTTCCAATTCATGCGCGCATAAAAAGACAATGGGTGCGAGTTATCACTTTCGGTGCTTAATTGTCGTCCACTCTCACCATTGGCAAATAAATGATATAGCGGCGAGCCTTGAGGTAAATCTAATCCCGCGCGGTTTAAACGCGCCACACTCAAGCCCAATTGATAATCTAATTTGCCTTGTTTCCCCCCACCTGCAAAGCTTGCGCGTACACCACCACTGCCTGATTCCAAGCTTTCAGTGCTCAGTGTCAATTGTTGCCCTTTGCGCTTAAACTGTTTGCCCTCACGGGTAATAATATTGACCACGCCCAAAAACGCATTCGCGCCATATAAGGCTGAAACCGGGCCGCGTATGATTTCAATGCGTTCAATCAATGCCATCGGCATCAGTTCGGGGCCAATAAAATTTTGACTACTGGCGCGAAAGCTCACCGTTTGCCCGTTGATCATAAATTTAATCGTACGATTTCCCGCTCGCAAGCCCGCATGAATACCACGCACACCAAAATTGTGCATGACTAAATCATCGGTTTCAACAAAGCCAACGGTATGGCTAAGTGCCTCAGCGACATCGGCATAACCAAAATTACGAATATCTTCGGCAGTAATCACCGTGACCACCGCTGGGACTAAGCTGCTTTTTTCGCGGGTGCGCGTGCCGGTGCTGATTTTCAAGTCCATCAGGTCTTGTATTGATAAAGACAATATATCCTTAACTGATCCGTCATTACCCTTTGCCATACTTAGTGGCGCAACGAGGCATAAAGCCAGTGCGATACAAGCACTAATGCGTTGAATTTGATTAATTAGATAAGGCATGGGTCACCATAAAAATAAGCGCTGGGATAAAATATACCGCAAACGCAAAAAATGCTCCATATCAATAACGCGTTTATTGATAAAAAGTAGATGTCAATGTTATGTAGTTGTTTTAGCTTTAGTTCCAAAAAAGTATTTAACTGATGTTAGGCGCTAAGTCAGTTTGCATCACAACATGCTGATTTTCCTTTTGCCTAGCGGTATTTAGCCGTGTAGCAATGGCGGTTTTTTGAAGCCTTATAATGCTCTCAAAGCATCGACTAAACGCACCACCGGAATCACCTCCAAGCCTTCTATCGGTGTTTTTGGCGCATTTTGCTTGGCGACAATCGCTTGCTTAAACCCATGTTTTGCGGCTTCATGTAGCCGTTCTGCGCCATTGGTCACCGGACGGATTTCACCTGCGAGTCCGACCTCACCAAAAACGACCAAATCTTGCGGGATAGGCTGATTGCGAAGGCTGGATAAAATCGCTAATAACACCGCCAAATCGGCCCCGGTTTCACTGACACGCACACCGCCGACGACATTAACAAACACGTCTTGATCATAGGTAATCACATCGCCGTGGCGGTGTAATACGGCCAGAAGCATGGATAAACGGTTTTGGTCTAACCCCAGCGTCACACGTCTGGGGTTAGGCATGTGTGAGGCATCGACCAGTGCTTGCATTTCAACCAATAAAGGGCGACTGCCTTCGCGCGTAACCATGATGACGCTACCGGAGACTTGTTGTTCATGGCGGGAGAGAAAAATCGCCGAGGGGTTGTTAATCTCGCGCAAGCCCTGTTCGGTCATGGCAAACACGCCTAGCTCATTGACCGCACCAAAACGGTTTTTGATTGCCCGAATCACCCGATAACGGCTGCTGCTATCGCCTTCAAAATAGAGCACGGTATCGACCATATGTTCAAGCACCCGCGGTCCTGCCAATGCGCCTTCCTTGGTCACATGCCCAACCAAAAAAATCGTGATTTGATATTGTTTGGCAAAGCGCACCAGTTGCGCGGTGCTCTCGCGCACTTGTGCCACTGCGCCGGGGGCGGATTGTAATATATCGGTATAAATGGTTTGAATTGAGTCGATGACTAAAACGCGGGGTTTAAAACGCTGGGCGGTGTGAATGATGCGCTCGACTTGGGTTTCGGTTAGGAGTTTGAGATTATCGACATTCACATTGAGGCGCTGGGCGCGGAGGCTGACTTGTTGTGGTGATTCTTCACCCGTGACATAGAGCGGGTTGAGGTTTTCTTGCTCACTCATGCTCGCCAGCGCTTGCAAGAGCAAAGTCGATTTACCAATCCCAGGATCGCCGCCGATAAGCACCACCGAGCCTGTCACCAAGCCATCGCCAAGCACGCGGTCAAGTTCGCTGATGCCTGTACTGATGCGGGTTTCGACCTCGGCATGTACCTCGCCCAATTGGCACACTTGTGCCTCAGTGCCCGAATAACCGCTTCGGCGTTGGTTATTGCCTGTGGGAGCGGCGGGTTTGGGTTCTTCTATGCCCTCTTCAAGGCTATTCCATGCATGACAGTCTCGACATTGCCCCGACCATTGTAAAAAAGTCGCACCACATTCGAGGCAGGTATAAATGGTTTTTGCTTTTGCCATGAGAGATATTTCCCTAAAATACGCTATGTCTTTTTACAGAGGTGAAAACCGCGCGTGAATAACATCAATACCTATCCGCTGATTGACAGCCATTGCCATTTTGATTTTCCCCAATTTGATGGCAAACGCCAACAACTATGGCAACAAGCCCGCGCTGTCGGGGTTGAACAATTGATTATTCCTGCCATTGGTCAAGCCAATTTTGCCCGAGTTCAACGCCTATGCCAACAACAAAAACATTGGCATCCTGCCTATGCCTTGCATCCCATGTTTACACATCAGCGAGAGGATTTACAGAGTTTAAGTGCTTTTTTAGAGCAAGATGCCATTGCAGTGGGGGAATGTGGTTTAGATTATGTCAGCAATAGCCAAGATAAAAAACAACAACAGTATTATTTTGCTGCTCAATTAGAGTTAGCTCAGCATTATCAGTTGCCGGTGATTATTCATGCGCGCAAAGCCGTTGAAGAGGTGTTATTGGCAATTGCTCAACGGGCAAATATACGGGGCGTTATTCACAGTTTTTCTGGCAGCTTACAACAAGCCGAGCGCGCCTTAAGTTTGGGATTTAAGTTAGGTTTGGGCGGACCTATGAGTTATCCCCGCGCTAAGCGTTTGCGCAGCTTATTCCAACATTTGCCTCTGTCGGCTTGGCTTTTAGAAACCGATGCCCCAGACCAACCTTTGCATGGCTATCAAGGACAAATCAACCACCCAGCACAAATACATTTACTGCTTGAGACAGCCGCACAATTGCGCAGCGAGAGCCGAGCCGAGTTAGCCGCACAATTTTATCAAAACAGTTGCCAGTTGTTTGGCTTGGAGCCGCTACAGCCCCAAGCCCCGATTTAAGTTTAGGTCAAGCGGTCAGTGGCGACGTGGTAATGCGGGTCTTCACTGATATTGGCTTCGACTAAATCTCCGGCTTTGTGTAACAGGGTTTTACATTCAGGGCTTAAATGCACCAAATGTAAGGTTTTTCCTTGTTTGGTATAACGCTCGGCGATTGAATCAATTGCCTCTAAGCCGGAATGATCACAAACACGGGTATAGCGAAAATCAATCACGACATCATCAGGATCGTTTTGGGGGGTAAATAAACGGTTAAAGCATTGGATAGAGCCAAAGAAAAGACTGCCGTGGATTTCATAAACCAAGCTACCATTCTCATTATTATAGGTTTTCGCATTCATTTGGCTAGCCGTGTTCCATGCAAACACCAAGGCCGAGACGATGACACCAACGACCACAGCCACCGCTAAATCGGTAACAACCGTCACCCCAGAGACCAAAATCAATACAAAGGCATCGGCACGGGGGATTTTGGAAATAATGCGGAAACTTGACCATTCAAACGTGCCTAAAACGACAATAAACATCACCCCAATCAAGGCGGCAAGTGGAATCATTTCGATAAAACTGGAGGCAAACAAAATAAAACTGAGTAAGAATAAAGCCGCTGAAATCCCAGATAAACGCCCTAAACCGCCTGAGTTAATATTAATCATACTTTGACCAATCATGGCACAACCCCCCATACCGCCAAAAAAACCGGTGCAGACATTGGCAACACCTTGACCGACGCATTCGCGGTTACTTTTACCGGTGGTTTCGGTGATTTCGTCAATCAACTGTAAGGTTAAGAGCGATTCAATCAAACCAATCGCCGCCAAAATAAAGGCATAAGGCAGGATAATAATCAGCGTCTCTAAGCTTAAATCGACCATAGGAATATGGAATTCAGGCAGGCCACCTGCGATAGAGGCAATATCACCGACGGTGCGCACATCCAGCCCCAGTCCAATCACAATCCCAGTCACAACTAAAATAGCGGCTAAAGACGAGGGAATAGCGGTGGTAAAACGAGGTAAATAGCGAATGATTAACATGGTCAAGGCAACTAAAAATAGCAGGGTATATAAAGGCTCACCAGTCATCCATTCCTTGATACCATCAACGCCGTCAATTTGAAAATGTTGTAGCTGGGCTAAGAAAATCACAATCGCAAGACCATTAACAAAGCCGAGCATCACCGAATGCGGAACCATGCGGATAAACTTACCCAAACGCAAGACCCCCGCCGTAATTTGGATAATCCCCATCAAGACCACGGTGGCAAACAAATACTCCACCCCGTGCGAGGCAACCAAGTCCACCATCACCACCGCCAGCGCACCCGTTGCCCCGGAAATCATCCCCGGGCGGCCACCGATAACTGCCGTAATTAGCCCGACCATAAAAGCGGCATATAAGCCAACTAAGGGATTAACCCCTGCTACAAAAGCAAAAGCCACTGCCTCGGGAACCAGAGCCAGTGCAACGGTCAGCCCTGAGAGCAGATCGTCTTTGACGTTCTTGTGCGTAGAAACCAAATCAAACATAAACTATACAATCCGAGATAAAAGCGGGGGAATGGGGAAAGCCGGCTATTCTAACGAAAGTATATTAGCTTTGTCTAATATAAAATCTATGCCAGCTTGCGGTATTCAATGAACGTTAAATGCAAGAAATACAGCTAAGACGGCGTTTGATTGAGGTTATAAGTTGCATCCTTATCACTATTGATTTTTTCTGGATTAGTGCCCAGTGAGACTGTATCTAACTCAGATTAATTATTATAGAATGACCCCAATTCGGTCTGAATTTTCTCACTTCAAAATCAACTACTTTAGAGAGGACGGTATGGACTTTTTTAGCTTAAAAAGCAAAGTGACCACGGCGATCGCTATCCCATTACTGTTTTTAGTGGGCATAGCCGTCATTAGCATCGTCAATATAAATGCGATTTTTACTACCAACAAATGGGTAGAACACACCCATTTTGTACTCGAACAAGCCAATGAAATTGTCAGCAGTGCCGTCGATATGCAAACAGGGGTGCGCGGCTATTTACTCACGGGTAAAGATGAATTTTTAACGCCTTATCAAGAAGGAGAGAAAAAAGCCTTTAGTTATATTCAAGCCTTACAAAAAACCGTGGATGATAACCCGGAACAGGTTAAACGCTTAACGAAAGTGCATGAAATATTACAAGCTTGGCAACAGCAAGTGGTGATAGGTATGCTGCAATTACGCCGTGAAATTGGAGATGCCGAAACCATGAACGATATATCGGATTTAGTTAAACAGGCACGTGGCAAACAATACTTTGATAAATTTCGGCAACAAATAGCGACGTTTATTGATACAGAACAGCGTTTATTAAAACAACATGAACAAGAAAGAATAGAAGCAGAACAGGGCTTGCTTGACCAGCCATCGGGAACACAAAACGAATTATTAAAACGTCTACAAAAAAATAGACAATGGACTCAACATAGTTTTAGTGTGATTAAACAAGCACAAACCATTTTTCTTCATGCGCTAGATATGGAAACTGGGATGCGTGGCTACTTACTCGCTGGCGACGATAGTTTTTTAGAACCCTACCGCTCAGGGGCACAACGTTTTTTTAATGACATAAAAGGGTTAAAAAAGATCGTTAGTGATACCCCAGAACAAGCAAAACGACTAGAAGCTATCGAGGATAACATCTCCGAATGGCAACAAAAAATCATCGAACCGATGATAGCGCTACGCTACAAAATAGGCGATGCTAAAAATATGGATGATATGGCAGAATTAGTGACACAAGCCAAAGGAAAAATCTTTTTTGATGAATTTCGCTCACTGATGGGGCAATTCATTAAAACAGAACAAGCATTGATGGAAATACGCCAACAAAACAACCAACAAGCGGCAAATACCACCAAAATAACCATTCAGACTGCCGTGGTGCTTGCCCTTATTTTTGCTATCAGTATCGGTAGTTATATTGTCTTAAATGTATTGAAACAAGTGGGTGGAGAACCTGCTGAAATTGCCAAAATAGCGCAACAAGTGGCTGATGGTAGACTCGATATTGAATTTGCCGATAAAAATACCGGGATTCTCCATGCCTTAGCCAATATGGTCGTGCAGCTGCGCCAAGTTGTGGGCAATTCGCTCAATATATCAGATGCGGTGGCGCGCGGTGGTGCAGAAATCAGCTCAGCCGCTCAAAGCTTGTCCCAAGGCGCAACCGAACAAGCTGCCTCTTTGGAGGAAAGCACTGCATCAATGGAACAACTCACCGCTAATACTCAGCAAAATATGGAAAGCGCCCAAAAAACTGAAAAATGGATTTCTCAAGTAACGAACGACGCTCAAAAAGGGCAAGCAGCGGTTGAGCAAACTTTATTAGCTCTAAAGAATATTGTTGGCAAAATTACTATTGTTGAAGAAATTTCCCAACGGATTAATTTATTAGCCTTAAATGCCGCGATTGAAGCCGCAAGAGCAGGCGATCATGGCAAAGGCTTTGCGGTGGTCGCCGTTGAAGTACGAAAACTGGCAGAAGACAGTCAAATTGCAGCCAAAGAAATCAGCAAACTCTCTCACAGCAGCATGAGTCAAGGCACAAATACCGGCGAATTTATGCAGCAACTGCTGGTAAGCTTTACCGAAACAGCCGAATTAATAGAAAATATATCCATTTCCAGCACCGAACAAGCCGCAGGTGCGGCACAAGTCAATCAAGCCTTGTTACAACTGGGACAAGTCACACAAGCCAATGCGGGTGCATCTGAAGAAATGGCAAGCACCACCGTGGCTTTATCAGAGCAAGCCAAACAACTTAAGCAAGCCATCGCCACGTTTAAACTCTAAGCGTTTTTCTATTCTTACACCGTTTTGCTCAAGTACAGTCATTGCTCAATGCTAATGGCTTGAATGAGCACCTGTGCTGTATCATCTTGATTAAAATACGCACTAGCCTTAACTGGTGCGGAAAATATTTGCCCTATATTTATTTGCCCAAATGTGGCGGATGTCGCTGCATTCCATGTAAAGTCCTCATAGACCGAGCCATTGCCGATGAGTTGCAATGAATGCCCAAGCTCGGTGGCGGTATTGGATTCGGTGACGGCAATATCTGTACTGGTCATGCCAAGGGCGGGGCCATCTTCAGCGGTGATAATGCCCTCATAGCTAAGAAATTGTATAACCTGATTCTGCTTATTAACTAGGGCAAGCCCATCGGGTGCGCCATTTTGTATGCCAGCGTGGGCAATGCTCAGTACACCAAAACCATTGCCCGCATCAGCAATGACCGCGCTTAAGATTTTCGTTTTATACACCGATTGATTATTGCCATTATAAAAAACGATTTGCCAATCGGTTAAATTTGTCCCCGCCGGTGCGGCGATTTCGACCTTTTCCCCCACATCTGCGCCTATATTGTCATAGTGAATTTCATTAATAAAAACGGGCGTTGAAGCTGCCAGTGCAGTGTGTCCAAATAGTGCAGAGATTAATACATATTGAGCTAAGTGATTTACAGTATTTTCCATTATGAAACTCCTTAATGGGGTGATGAAATAATATTTTGATATGGTTTATATGTTTAATTTTTTATGCGGGTGAGACTTTCATTCCACCCAGTTAAAGCCACATTGGTCTTTTTAGTCCGCGTTGCTGAGTTGTTGATAACGCTCGAATAAAAACGCCAGCCGTTCGCTGTCTTGCTTAAAACTTGCCTTAAATAATTTGGTTTTGTAGCTGTTATCGACGGCTTTATCGAGTTGTTGATGGGCTTTGCGTAAATCCAAGGGCATAGTGAGCGGGTCGTATAAATCAGCTAGGGAGCTATCGGGGTGGTTTTCGCGTGCATCCAATACCGCTTGTGCGGCTTTTTCTATCGCGGCTTTTTGTTTTGGATTGGGAGCTGGCCAAGGGAAGTTGTTGTAGACTATTGAAGAATAACGATAATCACTTTTTAAACGTCCTGCTACGGCTCGCATCCATGCCATGTGCATTTTGGATTCTAAAATACCAAATTCATACAGCTTTGCATCAGGGATTATTTGATTAGCATCAGAACTAATGGTGTCAATATTAAAAAAACCCATGGGAATATATTCTCTACTCTCAGACGTATGACGGGGAATGAGAATATATGTTCCATTTTGTGGTTGTCGTATTTCCTTAAATAAAGTTGGAGTCAATGCCTTCTTTTGTGTAGCAATTTTTTTACTAGCAAGGCGCATTTCTTTAACTTTTTGAACCCGCTTTAAGATTTCGGGTAATTTTCTTAATTCTTTTGGTTGTATATTGATTAACCATAAGCACCAACGTTCTTTGGCATTAATAAATTCTCGTGCCCCTAAAAAAGGCTTTAACCATTTTTCACTTAGCGGTTCTTTTTCTATTAGTTTATTTTTCTCTTCTTGGGATAATAAAAGATTTCCTCCATCTGCTGGTTCACTTCCTCGAATCATTTTAGAAACTTTGCCAAGTGGGCGCATTCGCACCCCAACTACCACATCTGGTGCATCCTGCAAATAAGGATTGATGCGTTTAGCTTTGACAGGTTCAGGTTTAGCTTTAATATCAGGATAGTCAAAAAGGATAACATCCCTTGAAGGGATGTTATCCCTATGTCCAAAGCCAACAATCACCACATGCACCGCCGCCTTGCCCTTTGCCTCCGATTGCCATGCAAAAGTCCGGTGCGCAAAGGTAATTTTGACCCCTAAATCTAGCAAAGGCTGCCACAAAGTCGCCACCTGCTCGCCTTGGCTGATGGAATTGGTAGAGACAAAACCGACTTGGATAGCTCTGTTTTCGATCAATTGAGCGGCTTTATAAAACCAGCAAGAAACAAAATCGAGGCTTTTATAGTTTTTAAGCCCTTGGAAAAGCGTATCCATGTCTTGGTTTTGGGCTGAATTACGATAATTATTCCCCAAAAACGGCGGATTACCAAAAATATAATCCAGCTCGTCCAGCGCCACCACCGCCGCCCAATCCAAAGCCAGCGCATTATCATTATGAATATCCGCCGCCGTTTTCAGCGGTAACAAATCCGGCTCGCGTCCAAAGGTTTGCGCAAACTCGCGGTTCATTTGATGCTGGGTTAGCCACATAGCGACCTCGGCAATACGGCTCGGCCACTCTTCGATTTCGATACCGTGAAACTGTGCCAAGCTAATCAGCGGCTCAATATCGAGTTGCAAATGCTGCTTGTCTTTGCGGTGTTGTTCGCTTAGCACCGCCAATTCTAAGCGCCGAATTTCCCGATAGGTAATAATCAAAAAATTGCCACAACCACAGGCGGGGTCGAGAAAATGTAAATCGGAGAGTTTTTGCTGAAAGGCGATTAAACGCGCTTGTTTACCCCGACGCATTTTTTTGATTTTGTTAAATTCATCCCACAGCGTTTGTAAAAATAAAGGCTCTATCACCTTGAGAATATTTTCCTCCGAGGTGTAATGCGCACCAAGGTTACGCCGCGCTTGCTTGTTCATAATCGACTGGAACAACGAGCCAAAAATCGCCGGGGAAATATCCGCCCAATCAAAATGCGCACACTCGATAAGCTGCTCGCGCATGGCTTCATCGAAGCTGGGCATATCAAGGCGCTCGGTAAACAAATGCCCGTTGACGTAGGGGAATTGGTTTAATTCATCGCTCAAGTTTTTATTGCGCTGATTCTCTGGCGTATCGAGGACTTGGAAAATTTTCTGCAAATGCATGTCGGTGTCCATGCCATGCTCGGCGGTGAACTTTTGCAGATAATGGATAAAAATATCCTTGTCAAAAATTCCCGTGTCCTCGGCAAACAAGCAAAACAACACCCGCATCAAGAACACTTCCAGCGCGTGTCCGCTGTAGCCGCTGGTTTCTAGCGCATCGTGTAGTTTGCCCAAGAGTTCAGCGGCTTTGATATTGAGTTCATATTCTTGGAAATATTGCCCTTGTTCGTCTGCATGGATGAAACTAAACACATGTAAATTATCAGGCAATTCACGGAGATTAAAATTGTGTTGGGTTTTGAGATCTAAATCATAGAGACGAAAACGGGCAAAATCAGAAACCAAGACATAGCGCGGCAAATCTTGTGCTTTAATGCCCTCAAAATATTCGGTAGCTTGAGCATAAGCCTTATCGAGGTCTTTGCCTTTGGATTTGTGTTCAATGATGAGTTTGCCCGGCCAAAACAAGTCAATAAAGCCTTGGCGTTTGCCGTGTTTTTTAACCGCCGTCTCGAAGCTGGCAACACGGCGGCGGTTGATGTCGAAAATATGGAAAAAATCATCCCAAAAGCTTTTCGCCTCGGCATGTTCGCGGCTTTCGTCTTGCCATTCTTGGGTAAATTGGTGGGCGCGGTTTCTAAGGACTTTTAGGGGAAGTGATGACATACAAGCTCAAAAAGTGCTTATTGTGCCATTGATATGTGAGCTAAAGCAAAGATAAATGCAGCGTTTTTTTGCTGGGAACATGGAAGCTGACAGGCTGTCAACATTCCCAGCTTATGTGTATTTTATTATCTGATGTTACGCAAAGGCTTCTTTTTCTGCCTTAAGGGCAGAAAAAACCGCCATTGCTGCACGGCTAAGCTTCACTAGGCAGGTGGAAAATCATACTATTGTGATAAAAACCAGCTTAGTGCGTAACATCAGTTATTATTTTTTTGTTGCCGTTGTCGTGCTGGGGATACTCAGGCGTAATATACTGTCAACCCGTCCGTTTTCGCTATTGGCTTGGCGGATTTCCACTTGTAAGTTTTGTCGCCTTAATACCCGTTTGACTTGTTCTAAATCACTTAGGTTTTTTAGTTGTAATTGTATGTCTAAGTGTTGTTGGCGGTAATCTAAGTAGCGCATATCGGCTTGTTTAATTGTTTTTATCCCGGTGGCAAAACGATGCAAAAGGGCTAAAAAGTCTTGTTTCTCCCCCCCCGCACTTTGTAAAGCATTGAGCTTTTGCTGCATTTGTTCTTTGGGATAAATGATATTTTTTGCCGCTGGGAAGGTATCTTTATATAGTTGTATCGTCGCTTGTTTGAGTTGTTGTTGTTGCTGTAATTGCGCTTGCAGGGCTTGGTAATCCAGCCCAAGTTGTAATATTCCCCAAAGCAATAAGAGAGAAAAACTCACCCGCCAAGGTTTTGAAAATTGTGCTAAGGGATTGTATTTTTGGTAACTTTGTTGGCGCAGGTTACTGTGCTGTAAGGTTTTTGGGTCTTGTTGTAGTTGTTGGCTAAACCAGCCCAAGGCGGCTTGTGGGTGGCTGTGTTGTTCGATAGCAATGTCAGCGGCGATGATCGGCGTAAGGGCATCTTCGAGCTTATTTATGTCGGTGTTATAGACATTGATAACGGTCGGCGCTGGCTGCGCGCTAAGGGCTTGGCTTAAATAAAATTTGAGTAAGTTATTTTCAATCGCAAAGCCTTGGCTGTTGCTAATGCGCACGAGGTTAATACCGCCGATGTGCAGTAGCGACCATGATTCCGCTTGCCACGGCAGTGCCAAAACATCGGGGAGGATGTAATCGGGATCTAAACCCGCTTGCTGGAGGCGCTCGAGGTTTTGGCTTAAATAATCGCGTTGGCACACGGCGACTTGGTAGTGGTTTTGTTTGCCCTCGCCCAACGCAAAATGGAGTTTTTCAGGCGCTTCTATGACTTGTTCTTCTAGGCTGTAAGGCAGGGCTTGGATGACTTGTTGGCGGCGACGGCTGGGCACAGTTGCTTCGCTGAGGAGAATATTGGTGCTGGGCAATAGCACCACCAATGCGCCTTTGTAGTCGGGCATTTTTTCTAAACTGGTTTCAATTAATTTGCCTTGCACCCATGCGGTACACATGGGCTGGGCATTGAGCCGTAATACCGCGCCTATGCGCATGTGCTGTTTCCTTTAGACATCCAAATAACCTTGTGAGCGTTGAATCACGCGAATACGCTGTTGTTTGCGCTGCATCACGCTGTGTAATTGTGCCAAACTTTGCCCGATTTCGGCGCGGGCATGGAGCATAAAATAATCACTGCCAATCCCTAGCCCTGCCAAATCTGGCGGGGTTTTGTCCTTAAACAGCGGATGATGCGCTAATTTGGCAAGGTCATTCAAGGGGCTTGTGGCTAAATCTTGATGTAATTGCTCGACTTGGCTGGTACTTAAATCCGGGAAAAGGACTGCAAGCAAGGGTAGCGGAGCGGTGTTGATGTTGACCTTGGTCGGCTCGGGCAGGGTGCAAATATAAGGCGCAAGGCGTTGATAAGACTCGGTATCCATATCGCTGAGATAATAGAGTTCTTTCGGGCTACGGTAAAAACTGTCGGCACTGCGATAGGCGGGGTCAGCGCGTAAATATTGCGCGTCTTCTGCGCCGTGTGGGGCGAGGGCTTGTTGGTCGCTATCGATCCAATCAAGCATCGCTTGTCCCCAACTGCTGGGCAAATCGAGGCTGAGTAAGAGACGTTCGAGTTGTGCTAAGGCGCTTTGATTAACGCTACCGTCATCATGATAAAGGCTGTTGAGGTTAAAGCGGGCTTGCAGGTCTTCAACTCGCCCAAACAGCGTGCCGTTGGTTATCATGGTCACGGGCAGTTGTTGCGCCCAGGTCTCTTGCTTATGATCGACAGGGCCTTTTTTGCGGTCGGTTTGTAAAATTTCTGTCAGCCAGCGTTCCACGCCTTGTAAATAGACATAGGCTTGTTGACGATTAAACAGGTTGTCACTGCGTTGCAAGGACAGTTGTTGCTGGTGTAATAAGCGGGCGCTGATCATGGCGGTGATAGCAACCACCACCAAGGCACTTAACAGGGCAATGCCGTGCTGTTTAGTCGGCATCTTTAAGGCTAAGCCCATATTGATAGAGGATTTTTTTATTAAAGCCGCTGATTTCACTGCCAAGCTGGCTGGCTTGTTTTAGGGGTAGATTTTTACTGAGGACTTGCATCAAGTGTTGGGTGTCGCTATCGAGGTCTTGTTTTTTGGTTTCAGCGGCGCTGATGATAATCACAAATTCGCCTTTTTGTCGGAGTGGGTCATCAAGCAGCCAAGCTTTAATCTCGGCAAGTGTTGCCCTGTAAACGGTTTCGTGACATTTGCTGATTTCTTTGACCAAGGCGGCTTCACGCTCTGCGCCGATGACCTCAATCGCATCTTCAATGCAGGCGAGAATCCGATGCGGGGCTTCATAAAAGGCGGCGGTTTCGGGGCGTTTACCCAGCGCTTGCAGGCTTTTTTGTCGTTGTTGGGTTTTGGCGGGCAGAAATCCGGCAAAATAAAATTGGTCGGCGCTAAAGCCTGCCACCGACAAGGCGGCAATCAAGGCACTAGCCCCCGGGATTGCGACCACGGGAATGTTGGCTTGGTGTGCTAAGCGCGTGAGACGCGCACCGGGGTCACTGATAAGCGGTGTGCCCGCATCACTAACCAAGGCGATGCTTTTCCCTGCTTGTAATTTGCTTAATAATTGTTGCGCACTTTTTTCTTCATTGTGGCTATGCAAGGCTTGTAAGGGCGTGTTGATGCCATAATGTTGTAATAAATGCCGACTGTGGCGGGTATCTTCTGCGGCAATCAGGTCAACATCGGTTAAAATAGCCAAGGCGCGCGGACTGATGTCGGCTAAATTACCAATAGGGGTAGCCACTATATAGAGCTGTCCCGATATAACCAAATTTTCAACGCGCATCGTTTAACCTTATGTTTAGAGTGGGGCTTTAAAGTGAGCAAATCCCGCTCAATAATGAACTCGGGTTATAATAACCCAATTGAGAAGCGACTGGACACTGTCCGGCGCGATTTTAACCGATAACAGAGAGAGATATGCAACGCACCTTATTAACCGCTAAATTACATCGAGTTTGTGTCACGCATGCCGAATTAGATTATGAAGGATCCTGCGCGATTGATACGGACTTGTTGGATTTAGCGCAAATTTTACCTTATGAGCAGCTACATATTTACAATGTCACCAATGGCGAACGCTTTAGCACTTATGCCATTGAAGCCACCCCCGGCTCACGCACCATTTCCATTAATGGCGCAGCCGCTCATAAAGCTAACCCCGGCGACCGTTTGATTATTTGCACTTATGGAGTGTTGGATAGCGACGAATTAGCCGCGCACGAGCCACGCTTGGTTTATTGCGATGAAAAAAACCGTGTGACAGATACCAGCAACGCCATTGCCATGCAGCAAGAGGCCATCGCGTGCTAACAGCCCGATGGATGCCCTTTTATCTGTTCTGGGTGCTGTTTGCACCCAGTTGTTTCGCTGTGGAGGTTTTCCGTGGCGGCACAGAGCCGTTGCTGGAGTTGAGCCAACGCCAACAGCAAGAAGGTACGGTAAAAGGGCAAATTAAAAAAGAAATCAAAATCGCTGGCAGCGAGGCCTTGTTAGTGCAAATCAGCGGCGCTTTGCACCCACAAGAAATCCTCCGTGTTTACGATATGTTGGGCAAAAAAACGGGTTATTTGCAACGCACTTACCAAGGTGATGAAGTTAAATATGCCAAGCCCTTTGTAGTTAAAGGCGATGATTTACTCATTACCCTCAATTCTGATGCCCCCAACGCTGTGCGCCCTGGTGTGACCGTGCAGGTCGAGCCATACCGTTTTGCCAAAGTCTCCCAGCCCAATGGTTTAAAAAAGGTATTTGAAGGTGGTACACATAAACTGGTCTTGCGTAAGGTCGATTATTTATATATTCCCCATAATGAGTTTTTGAAAGTCTATGTCCAAGGGGGCTTACATGCCGAAGAAAGTTTGCGCATTTATCAAATGCAAGGAAAAAAAGTTGGTGAAAAAATTTATGAACGCACTGGCGATAAAGTCCTGATAGGCAAAACACTGCCTTTAATTGCTAAAGGCGATCAAATCAAGATTACCTTAAATAGCAAAGATAATAATAGTATTCGCCCCGGCATTACGGTGACAGTCGATGCCTATTCCGCCAATGATCGTATTCGTGCCTTACGCCAACAAAGCTCGGCAGAAATTCAACAATTAGCACAATATGAAGTCGCGGGCATTGCCGCCTTATTAGAGCGTGAAATTACAGCATTAGAAGACTTGAATCGGGATTTATCAAAATTAGACAAACCTGATAAAACCAATCAGATATTCGAAGACATTAGCAAGCAATTTCAAAGCTTGAGCGGGGATTATGACACCATCGCTCAGCGGCAAAAACAACTGGAAAAACGCGCCCAACAAAGCTTGAGAGTTTTATTGCAAGCAGAAAAAAAACTGCAACACTATATTGAAGCGAATCATCAGCAGCAAAAACAAATGCAAGCGCGTTTAGAAAACTTATCTCGCCGTCAGCACAATGCAAAAACTGGCAATGAGTTTAATCGCTTGGAATGGAATGCCGATACGAAAAAAAGCCATTATAAGCGCTTGCAAGTGCAAGAAAATATGTGGCAAGAAAGCTTGCAAATTTATCGACAGTTAAGCAAAAAGCTCAAGCATTACATTCGCACGTTAGCTGATTTTCGCTTTATGCTAGCGCAACAAAGTGAAATTTATCAAAATCATGCCAAAATTTTATTACGCGACATGAGTTTGCTAGACACCCATGTCGGTAGTTTAGAAAAATTAAGCAAGCAACTACAGGCTTTAGATCAGGCTTGGAGAGATGTGGTTACACAACATCAAGCCTTGTTAGTTGTTAGCCATTAACCGATGTTTACTGAGATTAAATCAAACAAAATATGACTTTTATCCGTTTTTTAGGGCTTTGTTATTTTCTTGCCTTTTCTGCCAATATCGCCGCTGACACCATTGAAAATGCCGAGCCTAAAGTCAATAAACCTCGCCAGCCAATACCCGATTATTTGCTCTCTCCAAGGGCAACGGTGCAACATTTCTTAGATGCCCGTGAACAACTCAAACAAGACCCAGAAGATCAAGACGCGCTTGCGCGCGCGATTGAAACTTTAGATCTCTCCGATATTAACGTCTTAGTCAAAAAGGAAAAAGCCCGGGATATTGTCTGGCTATTGAGCAGTGTTTGGGATTTGGGGATTAAGGTTTCACCTAAAAAAATTCCACACAAGTCGAAAAAGGATAGTTATCGTTTATATAAACATCTTGCAGGCGATATTTATTTACTCAAATTTGAAGATGGGCGCTGGCTATTTTCGGCTGGCTCGCTGAAAGAGTTAGAAGGCTTGCTCAATACCTTACAAGAAGAAGAGAAAGCAAAACAGAAAGCAATAACGCCAAATAGCCTGAGCGAAGCCCCTGTGCTAGCACAAAACTATTTGCCTTGGCATATGCGCTTTAGATCTAAATTATCCGGGTTTTGGACAGAGCCGATGCTAACCTTAGAACGCTGGCAATGGGGTGCGATTTTATTATTAATCTTAGTCGGCAGTCTTGCCGATAAACTCATCTCTTGGCTGCTACAAGTCTTGGTCGGCATTGGGCGGCGTTTTGCTAAAGGTTATTATCGTGAAGTGCCCTTAGACATGCTGCGCCCCTTTGGTTTGCTGGTGATGTCAGCGATTTGGTGGATGGGGCTAAATATGCTCGGACTGCCCGATAGCATGTTGCTGGTGTTACTGGTAGCGGCGAAGTTTTTAGCCGTGGTCTCCAGTGTTTGGAGTGCTTACCGTTTGGTCGATTTGCTCTCGGCCTCTTTCAAAGAAAAAGCCGCACAAACCACCAGCAAAGTCGATGACATGCTGGTTCCCTTATTAACCAAAAGCATCAAATTATTCGTAACCGTGATCGGCATTGTCTTTATTGCCAGCCAAATGAATATGGATATCAGCGGCTTGCTCGCGGGCTTAGGACTCGGAGGCTTAGCCTTTGCCTTGGCATCCAAAGATGCAGTCGAAAACTTATTCGGCTCGATTACGATTTTATTTGACCGCCCTTTTATTGTTGGCGACTGGGTGGTGATTGGCGACATTGAGGGCACAGTCGAGGGTATTGGTTTTCGTAGCACCCGCATCCGTACTTTTTATAATTCCCAAATCACCTTGCCGAACTCGCGTTTAATCACCGCCGATGTCGATAACATGGGCAGACGGCGTTATCGACGCTTAAAATGCTTTTTCAATTTAAGCTATGACACCAGCCCAGAATCCATTGATGCCTTTTGTGAGGGCGTGCGCGAAATCGTGCGTTTGCATCCAGAGACCCGCAAAGATTATTTTCATGTCTATTTTCACGGCTATGGGGAATCATCTTTAGATGTGATGGTATATATTTTCTTTAATACCGCTGACTGGGGCATCGAATTGCGCGAGCGCCATCGGTTTTTACTCGATGTCTTGCGGCTCTCCAAACGCTTAGATATTGAGTTTGCTTATCCCAACCGCACGGTACATATTCGCCAGCAGCCAGAGCCTGCTGCACCGAAGCCTGAAAGTGTCTTATCGCAACTGCAACAAGCCAGCCCCGAAGAAGCCTTACACATTGGACAAGCCGAAGCACTGGCGCTGGTTAAAAAACAGACATGAAAATCCTCGCAACGGTGTTTTTATTCAGCCTCACGCTCAATAGTAGCGCCGATAATCTGCGCATCGCCGTTGCCAGTAATTTTAGCCACAGCATCAAAGCCATTGCCAGCCAATTTGAGGCGCAAAGCCCGCACAAGCTGAATTTGGTTTTTGGTGCAACGGGGCGGCATTTTGCCCAAATTGTCCACGGCGCGCCCTTTGATGTGTTTTTAGCCGCCGACAACCAGCGCCCGAAAAAGCTCGAAGCCCAAGGCATCGGGGTCAAAAACAGCCGTTTTACTTATGCCATTGGTCAAGTGGTACTATGGAGTCCCAAGCCCGATTGGTTTAGCAGTGCTGAAATCTTAAACAGCACAGACTTCAAGCACCTTGCGATTGCTAACCCTAAACTTGCCCCCTATGGCAAAGCCGCTGCACACCTACTCAAACAGCGCGGGCTGTGGCAAGGGCTGCAAGCGCGGATGGTACGCGGGGAGAACATTGCCCAAGCCTATCAATTTGTCCAAAGTGGCAATGCGGAACTGGGTTTTGTTGCCTATGCCCAAGTCAAAAACAAAACAGGCTCGTTCTGGCGACCTGCACCCGATACTTATCCCGCCATCGAACAACAAGCCCTGCTACTCAAAGACAGTCCCGCCGCCCGTGATTTTATCCGCTATTTGCAAACCCCCGCTATCAAAGCCCTGATTCGCAAGCAGGGTTATGAGACCCCCTGATGCTCTCAGCAGCTGACTTAACCGCGCTGGTGCTGACCTTAAAGCTTGCCAGCCTCACCACCATAATTTTATTACTCATCGGCACACCCTTGGCGTGGTGGCTGGCGCGCAGTCCTTGGCGGTTTAAATTCATTCTTGAAGCCCTGATTGCCCTGCCCTTGGTGTTACCACCGACAGTGTTGGGCTTTTATCTGCTGATGGCGCTGGGGTCGCAAGGCTTGTTTAACCCGCCCTTGGCGTTTAGTTTCACAGGGCTACTGATTGGCTCGGTATTTTATTCCCTGCCCTTTGTGGTTCAACCGCTGCAAAGCAGTTTTAAAGCGATAGGTAATCGCCCCTTAGAAGTGGCGGCGACACTGGGCGCGAGTCGGCTGGATAGTTTTATCACCGTGGTCGTACCGCTGGCGCGCCCGGGATTTATCACCGCTGCGGTGTTAGGCTTTGCCCATACTTTAGGCGAGTTTGGCGTGGTGTTGATGATAGGCGGCAATATTCCCGGAGAAACCCAAGTTTTATCGATTGCCATTTATGACCATGTTGAAGCCTTGGAATACAGCCAAGCGCATTGGCTCTCGGCAGGTTTATTGATGCTGTCATTTGTGTTACTCCTCAGCGTCTATGCCCTCAATCGACGCTTTAACGTCATGCAGCCATGAGTATTGACGCGCAGTTACAACTACAACGCGGCGAATTTCGCTTAGATGTGACGTTTTCCCTGCCCGAGCGCGGTATCAGCGCCATTTTTGGCGCATCGGGCTGTGGAAAAACCAGCTTATTGCGCGTCATTGCCGGATTAGAACGCGCAAAAGGCTATCTGAAAATAGGCGAACGGGTTTGGCAAGATGACAAGGTTTTTCTCAGCCCGCAACAACGCCGCATTGGCTACGTGTTTCAAGAACCGAGTTTATTCCCGCATTTAGACGTGGCAGCAAATTTAGCCTATGGTTTCAAACGCGCGCCCAAAGCCCAGCGCAAAATCAGCCTAGCCCAAGCCATTGAATTACTCGATATAGAAAACTTACTCAAACGCCGCGTACAACAACTCTCCGGCGGCGAACAACAACGGGTCGCCATCGCCCGCGCCCTTGCCAGCAGCCCCGAGATGTTACTTTTGGACGAACCTCTGGCCGCGCTGGATCAAGGACGTAAACAAGAGATTTTGCCTTATCTCGACAGCCTGCCGCAAAGCCTCGATATACCCATGCTTTATGTCAGCCACGCCCGCGAAGAAGTGGCGCGTTTAGCCGATTATTTAGTCTTGTTGGATGCGGGAAAAATACAAGCCCAAGGACAAGTCAGTGAATTATTTTCGCGTTTAGATTTGCCGTTGGCACACGAGGCTGACACTGAAACTGTGATAACCGCGCAAGTTGTCGGCTACGATCAGGAATACGCCTTAAACTGGCTCGATTTTTCCGGTGGGCGTTTTCAAGTCGCAGGCAAACCGCGCCCGATTGGCACAAAGCTACGCTTACAAATCCTCGCCCGCGATGTCAGCCTTACCTTAGCGCGGCAAACCGACACCAGTATCTTAAATATTTTTGCCGCCAAAATAAACTCGTTAGCTCAAGACAGCGCCGCACAAATCACCGTGCGCCTACAAGTCGGCAACGATATGCTGCTTGCCCGTATTACCAAAAAATCAGCACAAGGCTTGGATTTACAGCAAGGGAAAAAGGTTTTTGTGCAAATTAAAACCGTGGCTTTAATTGATTGAAGAGGGGGGGAAGTTAGTAACAATAGAAATCAGCCGTGCAGTGTAATGAAATCGGATTAAATTTCTATTGTTTGGCAGCGCCAATAGTTGCTCCAATGATGGAATCGGGACTTTAGTCCCGTTCAGGCGCGGCTGAAGCCGCGATTCCAGTTATGGGTGCTTTTTAGTTTGTGATTGGTATAACTTTGCAGCGGGGCAACGTCAGAATTTGCCAACGTTTTTAGCTAAGTTGTGAGCCTTTTAGGCGCTAAGGCTTGGCAACCATAAACTGATTTGTGGAAAGGCCATCAACAACGCCAACGCAATCAATTGTAAGATAATAAATGGCACAATTCCCTGATAAATACTGCGCATAGGCAGGTTATCAGGGGCAACCGCTTTGAGATAAAATAGCGAGAAACCAAAGGGTGGGGTAAGGAAGGAGGTTTGTAGGTTGATAGCAATCAAGACCGCAAACCAAAGTAAATCAATTTGGAAAAACACTGCAATCGGTGCGAGAATTGGCACGACGACAAAACAAATTTCTAAAAAGTCGAGAAAAAAGCCCAACAGGAAAATAATTAGCATACTAAAGGCTAAAAAGCCAAATGCACCACCGGGCAGGTTGGTAAACACATCGTGAATCCATGCATCGCCGCCTAAACCTTTAAATACTAAACCAAAAGCAGTCGCTCCGATAAGAATCATAAAGACCATGCTGGTCAGGCGTAGCGTTTGACGCATACTCTCTTGTAGCATGGTTATATTTAAACGTTTATGACTCGCTGCTAGGAGTAACGCACCGAGAGCGCCAATCGCAGCGGATTCGGTCGGCGTGGCAATTCCGGCAAAAATAGACCCCAACACTGCTAAGATTAAAAACAGCGGTAATAATAAGCTGATTAAAACGGGGAGTAATGGGAGTTTTTCATCGTTTTCGGGCATAGCAGGGGCTTGTTCCGGGTCTTTCCATGCCTTAAAAACAATATACAAAATAAATAAACCGACAATTAATAACCCGGGCAACACCGCGCTCATGAATAATTGTCCGACTGGGACACCGATGACATCGCCTAATAAAATCAAGACAATACTCGGTGGGATAATTTGCCCCAGCGTGCCTGAGGCGGCGATAGTACCTGTGGCTAGGCGTTCGTCATAGCCATATTTGAGCAACGTCGGCAGAGCAATAACGCCCATCGTCACCACGGTTGCCCCCACCACACCCGTGGCAGCCGCTAGCAGTGTTCCAACCAAGACGATAGAAATTGCCAGCCCACCGCGCATTCGCCCAAACAAGCGTCCCATATTCTCTAACAGGTCTTCAGCCAAGCCTGATTTCTCTAAGCTGATGCCCATAAAAATAAATAAGGGGACAGCTAAAAGGGTGAAGTTGGTCATAATGCCCCAAATACGCAGGGGCAAGAGATCAAAGAAGTCGATACCGAGAAAGGCGATACCAAAAAATAAAGCAATTGCCCCCAATGCAAAGGCGACTGGGTAGCCTAACAATAATGCTGCAATCAGGGCAATAAACATCCATAAGGCGCTTATATCCATCAATCATTCGCCTTACTTAGTAGGGTATATGCAGAGGCAAAAATATTTGCTAGCCCTTGTAAAAATAATAAAATAAAACCTAAAGGAATCATGGCTTTTAAGAGCCAACGGTAAGGCAAGCCACCGGGGTCTGGAGAGGTTTCGGCGATGGCAAAAGCATTGCTAACAAAAGGCAAGGAACTGCTGATAATGAGGATGCAAAAAGGCAATAAGAAAAATAGCCCACCGAACAGGTTAATCCACGCACGGTAACGCACTGAACTGTAACGACTGCGGTAAAAAATATCGACACGGACATGATCGTCCGCTTCTAAGGTATAAGCAATGCCTAACAAAAACAACACGGCAAAAATATGCCATTCTAGTTCTTGTAAAGCAATTGATCCTGAATTAAAGGCGTAGCGCATCATCACATCATAACCGACTAATAACACCATAAAGATGACTAGCCATGCGAGTGTGTGACCGCAAAAGCGACTAAAACGACTGAGCTGATTAGCTGTGTTTTTTAAAAAAATAGGAAATGATTCAGAATCTGACAAAAGAATTGGGAGGGTTTAAAAATAAAAAAGTACGGGACATAGAAGCAAACATCCTTGTTCGCTAAACTTTTCTATGTGTCCGTACGATTGCACTTTAAGTTGCCACAATCCATGGCAAGTGCAATGAATAATCTAAATCCTTAGATTATTTAGCAGGCGCTGCTGGCGCTGCTGGTGCTGGTGGTACTGGAGCGAACGCAGGACCGTAACCATAAGGAGCATAACCGCCGCCGTTGCGACCATTGTAGCCGTTATAACCGTTGCCATTGTAGCCATTGTAGCCGTTGCCATAACCGTTACCGTTGCCATAACCGTTACCGTTGCCCCAACCAGAACCGTTACCGCGCATACGGTTGCTGCCTGACATGCTGAAGTTGAAAGAACCGTCGCCAGAACCGTCGCCATAGCCACTGCCGTTACCAGCGCCGTAACCGTTGCCATAACCGTTGCCGTTGCCATAACCGTTGCCATTACCGTAACCGTTGCCATTACCGTAACCGTTGCCATTACCGTAACCGTTGCCATTACCGTAACCGTTGTTGTTGCCCCAACCATTGTTGTTCCAAGGACCCCACCAAGCGTTAGCGCTGGTAGATACAACGGCGCTGCCGATAACAGCACTTAAAGCGATAGCTTTGATAATTTGTTTCATGAACTTTCTCCTAAAAAGTCTTACTTAATTACTTAAAAGTAATACTGGTGGTGTTTGTGTTTGATGCAAACATTTTCTAAGCCATCTGTCATGATGGTTGATGGGTTTGTATTATACATGAATACCGAATATTAGCAAGTTCTAATTTACTTATATTCTAATTTTTTTAATTAACCGAGCATTCAATCTTGCTCATAACAAAAAAATGATTAACCCCAATGCCTTAGTTTAGGCATTTTAACGTATAAAGCAATCATTGTTTTCAGGTTTTTAAAAAATGATCAGTGCATAAACCCATACAATCAGGCTTTCATTAGGGACTTAACAAATGCTGAAATTCAGGACTCATATGTGTTTTCCAGCGCTCTTGTCCCGCATCTAGGGCTTCAATAAACAGCACAGCTAATTGTTGTTGCTGAGCTAAAGCTTGCCCTTGGGTTTTTGGCAGCACCATCAATGCTGTTGCCCACGCATCAGCGAGCGTAGTATTTTTGGCAATAACCGTGACGGCTGCCCAGGCTTGTTTCACTGGGTAGCCTGTTTTAGGATTTAAACTATGTCCATAATGTTGTCCTTGATATTCAAAGTAATTGCGATAATTACCCGAGCTGGCGACGGCTAAATTGCTAATAGGTATAATTTGCTCAATACTGCGCTTGGCAATCGTCGGTTTTTCTATCGCCACCTGCCATGCTACGCCCTTAGCATTATGTCCTGATGCGTATAATTCACCACCAATTTCGACTAAATAATGTTTGAAGCCTTGAGCGCTAAGCCAAGCGGCGATGCTATCCACCGCATAACCTTTTGCAATCGCGGAAAGATCAATTTGCAAACCTGATTTTTGTTTGAGTAAGGCGGGGGGTTGCTGGCGTGATGCTAGGTGTTGATAACCGATTTGTTGTAAATGGGCTTGAATCACATCAGCATTAGGAGGTTTGTCTTCCAATAAAAATTGATTACCAAAGCCCCACAAGTTCACTAAAGGGGCAATACTTATATCAAAATAACCTTGGGTTAATTGGCTAATTTTCTCGGCTTGTTCTACCAGTTCGATAAACTCAGCCGAGACCGGAAACCACGTGTCCGCTGCTGCCTGATTAAAACGGCTAATTTCCGAATCCTTTATGTAGGTGGAAAAAATTTGATTAAATTCAATAAGCTGTTGTGCTATTTGCGACTTCAATAATGCTTCTTTCTGCCCTTTCACATCGACCAAAGTGATATGGTAATGCGTCCCCATCGTGTGCCCACTGAGTTGTAGTAATGAGGGAGGGGAGGAAGTGCAGGCACTAAACCATAACAATAAGCTTAAAAAAACCAGTTGAAAATATCGATTCATTTTTTAATCTTTGTACAAAATAGGGGCATAACAATAGTAAATTCGAGAGATATATACTCAACTAACGGTGATTCGATAATCATATCTTCACATAATGAGATTGTAGATTTTACACACAAACTGTCCTTCTTCCCCAAGTCCTCCATTCTATCAATATTATTAATTGATAAAAATAATGAACATGAATATCGTCACGAAAATACCGACAAACGATAAAATTGATGTAATAAAATACTTTTGACATTTTATTTTTAGCTTAACAATCAATATGTAACATATTAATTAGACTATATTTAAACTCATAATTGTTTTATACTCCAAGCATAACTTAGTTATTTTGAAAGCTGAGAATAAACACTTGCGCCCTCCTATTCTTTAGCACTTAATTTTAGGTCACAAATATTGCAACACACTTTTTACGTGACTGGATAATGCACATGCCAGATAAGCCGAATGCGCCTAACAGTGTGCCTTTATACGAGGTAAAACATGAAACGATTTAACCTATTTTCTATTTATTTTTGTTTATGGCTTGTTGTGGGTCATATGAGCCATGCCTACGATGTCAGGGTATCTTTCTATGACTATGGCGAAGTTTTTAGTCATATGAATATATTAAACAGTAATGTTGCTGATACTGTTGAAAATTTGATAGATTTCAATAGTGGTTCGGCAACAGGTATGGATGTGACTCATACCCTATTGAATAATGGCAGTAATGAAGGTGCTGTATTTGATACAAGCGTTGATTGGATAAATCCAGCGGAGCAAACACGTAGTTACACTCCAGAAGAATCATTAAACTTAACTTTAAAAAATGTGCTACCAGGGAACTATCAACTAGAATTGGTCTATGTTGCTCATGGTGGTATCCCTCTCCCTGTAGTAGATGCACAAGTCAATGGGACAACTGCCAATAGCAGTTATAACGGTATTACCTTAGGGCTTGATGCTTGGAATATGTTTACAGATGGTACATTAGCTAAAGACTGGTTGGTTTGGGATAATGTTAGCCCAACAGCAGGGGAAATTACCATTTCTCATTCGTGGACAGGGCAGTCGAATAGCGGCGGTCTAAGTCTGTTACGCTTGGTCAATGTCTGTGATGTCACCGTGATTAACACCAATGATTCAGGTTCAGGTTCTTTACGTCAAGCAATTATAGATGCGTGTGATGGAGCCAGTATTCGTTTTCATCCTAGTATGTCTGGAGAGGGTATTCGTTTAAGCAGTTCTTTAGTCATCAATAAATCCCTAAATATTGATGGAAAAAATAGTTCCATTACGCTTACTGGTGATACCAATGGTGATGGTGATGGTCAGGTGTCTATTTTTGATATTGCCACAGAAACGGTTAGGTTAAGCAATTTAAGTTTACGTGATGGTTTTTCTAGCAGCAATGGCGGTGCAATTCGTATCAGTGATGGGGCGAATGTCACTATCAGTAATTTAAGCTTTTATGACAATAGAGCTGATATAAATGGGGGGGCTATTAGCATTGAAAATAACACGGCAACCGATACTGTCGTGACGATTAAAAACAGCTTTTTTCACGACAACCAAACCACTTCAGGGCATGGCGGTGCAGTCGCTCAGCTAAGCCCCACCAGTAGTGGGAAAACCCAATCCCATATTTTTAGCAGTACTTTTGATAGTAATGTGTCTGCTAATAACGGTGGGGCAATTTATTTTACTGGCGTTGATGCTGGGAAAGTGGTCAACAGTACCTTCTATGCGAATATTGCTAGCAATTATGGTGGTGCAATTGACAGCAGTGCTGCGGTGAACATGGATGCCATTGTTAATAATACTTTTAGCAATAACACAAGCGGTGCTGGACAAGGGGGGAATTTGGTCGTTGGCGGGACGTTAACACAACTGATTAATAATATTTCAATAGATAATGTCCTAGGTGGAGATTGTCTGTTGTACCCGGCTGCTAGCATCACTAACAATCATCATAATATTATCGAGGACGGCAGTTGTGCCAATGCGGCAAATATTACTGACACAGTAGCGCTGGGGGTATTGCAACATAATTTTGGCACAGTCGATACAATGGCGCTGTTACCCAACAGTATTGCCAGTAATGCGGGTGATAATACAACTTGTGCTGATAGTAATCTGGCAAATAATTTAGATGCCCGTGATACCGAACGACCACGAAGTACTTTGTGCAGTATTGGTGCTTTCGAAAAAGTCCCTCCCAATTTTTCTAGTGCAGAGATAACGACTGTAATAGAAGAACAAGCTTATAGTTACAGCATTACCACGATGGATCAGCAAGCTAGTGACGGCGCATCCCCTGTCATTAGCGCCCCGACCTTACCCACATGGCTAACCCTTACTGACAATGGCAATGGCACAGCGACTTTGGCAGGAACACCCACCCAAAGCGGGACGAATAGTGTGGTCTTGAGCCTGAATGAGAACGGCGATAACGTCCAGCAAATCTTCGACATCACCATTACCCCGGTAAATGATGCCCCAGTTGCCGATTTTGGCGAGCGGCTGAACTTCGATGGCGTGGATGATTATGCCGAAGCAGGATTACCTGTTTCTGATGATTTCACCCTTGAATTTTGGCTCAAAACATCTCAAGTCTCGCTCGTTGGCGCAAGTTGGGACTTGGGTTCAGGGTTAGTTGATGCCGATGTCAGCGGAGTACAAAATGATTTTGGTACCTCCTTATTAAACGACAAACTCGCCTTTGGGGTGGTCAGCGATACGATTCAATCTACCAGCAGTATTAATGATGATGTGTGGCATCATGTTGCTGTTACCCGTCGCCAATCCGATGGCGCAATGGCGATTTTTATTGATGGCATACTCGAGACCACCGGTACCGGCTCGACTAATAGCTTGGATGACGCAACCACCTTACGCATAGGCAAACTCAATTCTGATAGCAACCCTTTTGCAGGCTTTATAGATGAGGTACGGGTTTGGAATGTGGTACGCACACCCGTGGAAATTGAAGCCAATATGGGCACGACCTTGGTTGGTAATGAAGCAAATTTAGTGGCTTATTGGCAGTTTGATGACAATACAGGCACGAATGCGGTTGATTTAACCGCTAATGCTAATCACGCCACTTTATCGGGTGATGTGACTTGGGGCTTTGCCACCGAAGAAGATACGCCTTTTAGTGGCACTTTATTTGGCTTTGATGCCGATGCTGATGGCTTAACTTATACCCTAGTCGATAATGATGGCGGCGCAGCCGTTATCACCAATGCCAGCACGGGTGCTTTTACCTACACTCCGGCTGCCGATGTCAATGGCACGCGCAGTTTTAGTTATAAAACCAGTGATGGGGTTGTAGATTCAGCGACTACGCCCGTTTCGGTCAATATCAATGCTGTTAATGATGCCCCAAGTTTTAGCCATTTAGGCAATCAGTATTATGTGCCGGGGACGATAGGCGCGCAAACGCTAAATGCTTGGGCACACAGTTTTAATATGGGTGCAACAGATGAGGATAGCACTCAAAGTGTAGCCGCTTTCACAGTGAATGTGGTCTCTGACCCCAATAGCGTTTTAAGTGGCACGGTAACAGTAAATAATACCGGGGACTTGAGCTATATCCTCACAGGCAATACAGGCGATGCGGCACTTGAAGTATTTCTTCAAGATGACAGTGGCAGTATCAATGATTTATCTACAGCTGTTTCTATTTCGATTGGCGTGGGTACAGAGGGGATTTTTACGCTAAGCAGTACCCCATCAATATTAACCGAGGGCAGTAGTGCATCATTGCGCTTGGAGCGCTCCAGCAGCGTCGCTGGTTTAACCGTGAATTTAAGTGCCAGTAATGCCTATATTACCGTGCCAGCAACCGCAAATTTTGCCGCAGCCGAAGCGGTGATTAATGTGCCTTTGGGGATCTTCAATGATAATGTCTATGAAGGCTCTAAAACTACCGTTATCAATGTTACTGCCACGGGTTATCTAGCCAATAGCCTGACTCTCACGACCCGCGACGATGAAATGCCCAATGTGCCTTACTTTGATGTATCTGCCAATATTATTGGTGAGGGTGCAGTCGAAGGTGAGGGCAATTACTCCCTCAATAGCAGCATTGTTTTAACGCCTTTACCCAGTGCAGGCTGGGTGTTTGATAGCTGGGGAGGGGCTTGCGATGTCAACGGCCGCGTGGTCATGAGTCAACACCAAACTTGCTATGCTCTGTTTACTCAAGAAACATACAGTTTATCCGTTCTTGCTGAAGGTCAAGGTACGGTGGAGTATTTAAGCAACTACCCCAGTTTCACAACGGCCACAATTATTGTTCAACCTGCCGATGGTTGGTCCGTTGGCAGTTGGAGTCAGGGCTGTGGCAATGGTCAAGTATTGATGGATAGTCATAAACAATGCCAAGTCACTTTTGTGCAAAACTACCATTTAAGCTTGAGTAGCCATGGTCGAGGCAGTGTCACAGGGACTGGCAGTTATGCACCCAATTCGACAGTCAGTATCAGTGCTAACCCAGCCATAGGCTGGCGCTTTGGTGGCTGGACAGGGGGGTGTGGTGCAAGCAGCGTGTTACTCGATGGCAATAAAAGCTGCGAAGCACTGTTTGTACAACAACACAATCTAGCAATCAATGTGCTGGGGCAAGGCAATGTCAGTGGTGCAGGCACTTACGATGTTGGCACACAAGCCACACTTAACATCAACCCCGTAGATGGCTGGCAATTTGAAGCTTGGAGCGGTGATTGCCAAAGCAATACTATTCTGATGGACAGTGACAAAAACTGCCTAGCGACTTTCCGGGAAACCTTAAACTATCAACTTACTGTTGAGCAAACAGGTGAAGGGCAAGTCATCGGTGCAGGGACTTATGTTGAAAGCCAACTCGTGACCCTCGAAGCCAATGCTGCTGATGGCTGGATTTTAGGTAATTGGGAGGGTGATTGTGACAATAATGGGCGCGTAGTCATGGATGCGGATAAAACTTGCCAAGCCAATTTTGTCTCGCAACAATTTGAATTAAGCGTTAGCATTACCGGCAACGGTGCGGTCAATAATGCTGGCATACACCCAGCATTAACCCAAATTTCTCTCAATGCTGTACGTGCTAATGATTCACTCTTTAATGGCTGGGGCGGCGATTGTAATAGGGATGGTAGTGTATTTTTAGACACGGATAAAAACTGTAGCGCCAGCTTTATTCCCTTGCCTCCAGCAGGCACAGCCAATCCAATCGCAGACTCAGATCCCAGTGCTTTTCGCAATGTCACTGCTGAAATGATTGCGGACATCGATCCGGTAAGTCTTAGTCTTTTAGATGCGGAACAGGTAGAACAAATTCCTGTGGCAGCATTTCAAGCTTTTAGCTCAGCACAGCTAGCCAATTTATCTCCCAATGGTGTTAGCGGCATTACCCCTGAGCAACTCGCTAGCCTTGCACCTAATATTTTGAGCGACTTAAATGCTAGTAGTATTGCCGCATTGAACCCGATTAGCATTCAAGTGTTAAATACCGCACAAGTATTAGCCTTAAATAATCAACAAGTCAGCATTATGCCCAGTGAAGCCCTCACCGGGCTGCTAACCAACTTAGCGAGCAATGCGATTAGTCCCTTACAAGCGCAAGATTTAATCCCTGATGAATGGCAAATCGATCCGGTAACAGGCGATATTAGTGTGCCACCGGGAACACCTATCCGTTTGCGTCAAACACGCCCAACAAGTGCAAATAGTAATTTAAGCTACCCTCGCACAGGAGTGGTCGATTTGAATTCAAGCTTAGCTTTAAGTGGCACAGGCTCCCAACCCACGGTGCTAACACAAATGCAATCGGGTTTGAGCCAGCCCAGTAACGCCAATGATGAAGCCTTAAACTTTATTATGACGCAAAGTGAAGCGGGCATCTTAACGGTGAAAGATGAAAATAACGCCGACATCAGTTTTGCCTTTGTGCCTGACCCAGATGCCATGTTTCAAATTGACGGCCCTATACGGGTTGGTTTGGAAAAAGACGAGGGCGGTTTTTATTCGATAATTACCGCAGACGGTCAACGTTATCGGGTAATGCCCGCCCCAGCCGACCCTGAAGCGTTTGCCAACTTGTTAGGTGCTGATGCTGAGATTCACATCAACGCGGATGGCAGTGTCTTTTATGAAATACCAGATCCAGATAGCCGCCGTCGCGCTGGACGCAGTCGTCGGGTCTTGGTCTTTGATCCCGTAGTTGAGCCTGTACCACCTGAATTTCAGGTTTGCTGGGACCGACTCGCGCACCCGGAAAATTTCCGCCATTTAGACGCAGCTACGGTCGCTATGTGTGAAAGCCTGGGTAATATTCGTCTGCCCAATAGCCGTCGCGCCGATAATGTCGACCCTTATGTGCGTTATCCTGACGGGCGTAGCCAAAAAATTACCCCAGCCTTTTTGGAAGCGAAGCAATTTATTGAACTGGGTGAACGCTTTGAAGGCGTTGAAGACATACGCCAAAATGCCAATGGGACGTTTGTGGTCAGGTTTTTAGGCGAGGATTATGTCATTGCTCCTCGTTTTGATGTCGATGAACAAACCAATACCCGTCAAACACCAGAGATTGTAGTGACTGATACGGCTGTTACCTATCAAGTACCCTTTGATAGCAAAACCAATACCCGCCGCGCCGGTCGTAGTCGCCGTGTGTTGGTTTTTGACCCGGTCATAGAGCCAATGCCTGGCGATATGTGTCGAGAAACGTCTCCCGGCCATTTTCGCTGTGATTTTGGTGGCGGTCACATTGTCTACTACCCCAATAATGCTTGGTAATCTCTAGCAACGGCGAAAATCGGACTAAAGATGCTATATTCCGCAAATAGCATCTTTAGTCCAATAGTTTGTAGGGGGGTATATAAAATCTAAAAAAATCGCTAATAGATACAATTGCGTTAGGATTTTCTGCTTTTCGCGTGTGTCCACAGGTGAATTCTGCTATAATCTCGCCTCTTAACTGATTCCAACCTTTAGAAAAGTATTAGATCACTATGGTCGATCCTGACAAACATATCCAGCCTATCAATATCGAAGATGAAATGCGTCAATCCTATTTGGATTACGCCATGAGTGTGATTGTCGGTCGTGCTCTACCTGATGTCCGCGATGGTCTTAAACCGGTGCACAGGCGCGCTCTCTACGCCATGCACGAACTCAGCAACAGTTGGAACAAACCCTATAAAAAATCTGCCCGTATTGTCGGTGACGTGATTGGTCGTTTTCACCCCCACGGTGATAGCGCGGTTTATGACACCATCGTGCGGATGGCACAGTCGTTTTCTTTGCGTTATATGTTGGTTGATGGACAAGGGAACTTCGGCTCAGTCGATGGCGATGCCGCGGCCGCCATGCGATACACAGAAATCCGCATGGCGCGGATTGCCCACGAAATGATCACCGACATCGAAAAAGACACGGTGGATTTTGCCCCTAATTACGATGGCAGCGAGCATGAGCCAGTGGTTTTCCCTGCACGGATTCCTAATTTATTAGTCAATGGCAGCAGCGGCATTGCTGTCGGTATGGCAACCAATATCCCACCACATAATTTGGGCGAAGTGGTTAATGCTTGTTTGGCGTTGATTGATACGCCCGATTTGAGCATTGAAGAGTTGATGCAACATATTCCAGGGCCTGATTTCCCGACAGCAGCGATGATTAATGGTTCAGCCGGGATTGTTGAAGCTTATAAAACCGGACGCGGACGCATTTATCTACGCGCCGATACCAGCATCGAAACCTCTGATACCGGACGACAATACATTATCGTCAATGAGCTGCCTTATCAGGTCAATAAAGCCCGTTTGGTGGAGAAAATTGCCGAATTGGTCAAAGACAAAAAAATTGAGGGCATCTCCGAGCTGCGCGATGAGTCCGATAAAGACGGGATGCGGATGGTGATTGCGATTCGCCGTGGCGATGTCCCCGAGGTGGTGCTCAACAACCTCTTGCAACAAACCTCGATGCAAACTGTGTTCGGTATCAATATGGTGGTGCTGGAAGACGGGCAACCGCGCTTACTCAACCTCAAGCAAATCCTTGATGCCTTCATCCGTCATCGCCGTGAAGTGGTCACCCGCCGTTCTTTGTTCTTGCTCGATAAAGCCCGTAATCGCGCGCATTTACTCGCAGGTTTGGCAGTGGCCTTGGGCAATGTTGATGCCATTGTTGGCTTAATTAAACAAGCACCAACCCCTAGCGCTGCCCGTGCGGCTTTGTTAAGTCAAGTTTGGTCGCCAGATTTAGTCAAAACCTTCTTGCCTGCCGATGAGTCCGACAGCCGTCCACGTGATTTGGATACGGCTTTTGGTTTACATGGGGATGGTTATCATTTATCCGATGCCCAAGCCAAGGCAATTTTAGAATTACGCTTGCACCGTTTAACCGGGTTAGAAAAAGATAAAATTTTAGCTGAATATAAAGAGCTGTTGGGTGAAATTGCCGACTTATTACAGATCTTAAAAGACCCTGACCGCTTAATGCAGGTGATTAAAGACGAATTAAACGCAGTCAAAGACCAATATCAAGACAAGCGCCTAACCCGTATCTTGCAGCAACGTTTGAACTTGTCTATGGAAGACTTGATCACCGAAGAAGATTGGGTCGTGACTCTCTCGCGTGCAGGCTATGCCAAGGCGCAAAGCTTGGACAATTATCAAGCGCAAAAGCGTGGTGGCAAGGGCAAATCGGCAACGCAAATCAAAGCTGCTGATGTCATCGACAAGCTGTTTGTCGCCAATACCCACGATACGATTTTGTGCTTTAGTAGCGCGGGCAAGGTCTATTGGCTCAAAGTCTATGAACTCCCTCAAGCTGGGCGCAATGCTCAGGGCAAACCGATGGTGAATTTATTGCCACTGGAAGAAGGTGAGCAAATCAACGCCGTCTTGCCCGTGCGTGAATACAGCGATGATCAATTTATCTTTATGGCAACTGAAGGCGGCACGGTGAAAAAAACCCCACTCAGTGCCTTTTCACGCCCACGTAGTAACGGCATTATCGCCTTGAACCTGCAAGAAGATGACAAGCTGATTAATGTCGCGATTACCGATGGTGATTACAGCATTTTACTCTTTAGCAGCGCTGGTAAAGCCATGCGTTTCCATGAATCCAAAGTCCGCTCTTTAGGGCGTACCGCCCAAGGCGTGCGCGGGATTCGCCTTGGTGATAAACAAAAAGTCTTAGCCCTGATTGCCGTCAAAGGCGATGAGGGACATATTCTCACCGCGACCAGCAATGGCTATGGCAAACGCACCCCGATTGCCGATTATCCGCTGAAAACCAATCGCGGCGGCATGGGTGTCATCGCAATTAAAACCTCAGAGCGCAATGGCGATTTGGTCTCTGCGACTCAAGTCACCGACGAGGATGATGTCATGCTCATCAGCGACCGAGGCACATTGGTGCGCACGCCAGTTGGTGGGGTTTCCTCTGTGGGTCGAAATGCCCAAGGGGTAACGTTAATCAACCTCAGTAAAGGTGAGCAACTCGTCGGTATTGAACGGATTGTTGAACTGCAAGGGGATGATGATGACGAGGAAAACGCAGAAACAGACGTAGAGATAGAAACAGAACAAGGATTATCTACAGATGACTAAAGATGAAATTGTGGAAAAATTAAAAGCAGCTCAACGCTCCCATATCGAATGGGTTGCCTGTGCCGAGGCTTTAGTCTCTGGTGCGGAAGTGGATAAAAACAAAATCCCTCTTACCTACGCCAATTGTGAATTTGGACGCTGGTATTATGGCGCGGGACAATGTTTATCCGTATTGCCAACTTTCAACGCATTGGAAGAGCCACACAAAGCGTTGCATGGTTTTTATCATGAAATCTTTGTCACTCTTTATGGTGAAGAGGCCGAAAAATCATTTTTGAAAAAGCTCTTTACCAACCAAAAAAAGCATACTGCAGAAAAGTACGAAAATGCTAAAGCAGTATTGCCGCAACTAGAGCAAGCTTCAAATCAAATGGTACGCTCATTGCGTTTATTAGAAGTGGAAGTATTTACCATGAGTGATGATAAATTCGCTAAGCTTTATTGTAATTAGCGTCACTGTTGAGGCAATGGCCTCATTTAAAATGGAGAAACTCAACATCCTTATGTTGGGTTTCTTTCATCCGTTTAGTCTACTCTATGACTGACAATAATAGTGAGATTTGAGTCTCTCTCAGACTTCGTTCAAGCCATATTTTTTATTATAATTGATGTTACGTACTAAGCCGGTTTTTATCACAATAGTGTAATTTTCCACCTGCCTAGTGAAGATTAGCTGTGGAGTAATGGCGGTTTTTTCTGCCTTAAGGCAGAAAAAGAAGCCTTTGCGTAACATCGGTTAATATTTAAAATAGGTTGAACTACCGATATGAAAACTTTTTTAAAATACTTAAATTTTATCCTTATCCTCCAAATTTTCCCGGCTTATGCCGCTATAGAACTAAAACAAGTCGCTCAAGGCTTGGGTGATTTCAACAGTTTTGTGGTAAATGATGAGATTGCTTATATCAGCAGCGACTGTGGTGATTTACAAATCGCGTCAATCACTGACAACAACATCCGTATCTTAAGCAGCCTCCCTCTCTCAGCTTGCAGCACTCAGTTATTGTTAGATAAAAGCCGTCAAATACTTTATGTTCTCAGTAAACAAGGTGTGGAGATATTGGATATTTCTGATGCACTACAACCACAGCTTATCAACTATTACGACAGTAGCAATAGTTCAAAATTTTTACTTCATCAGGATGGTTTTTTATATCTTGCTGATTATCAAAGCCTAGAAATCATTGATGTCAGCGATATAAAGCAGCCGAGAAAAATCAGAGAGTTTAATTTGGCAGAGGACGACTTCTTGAGAGCAATAAGCATTCAGGGAGATTATGCCTATTTGAGCTTGAATAAAAACCGGCTACAGATTGTTGATATTTCCCAGCCTGAGATAAATGCACCACAAAGCGTGGCAGAATATGAAGCAGAAGAAGAACTTTGGTCTGTCACCCTTCGAGATGGGCAAGCCTATCTTTACACGGGAATAGAGGAGCCATATGCACCGATTGGCTTGGAGGTATTGGATGTCAGCAAACCTTCTAAACCGATATTATTGCACCGTCATCAATTCGATACGGAACAGTCCACGTATTTGGGACGTAGAACTATCCATTTTCAGGGAGACAATGCTTATTTATTCAGTACCAGCGCGTTTTCCTCCATTTCTTCGGTTTTGACCATATTAGACATCAGTAATCTGGCTCAAATTGAAGAAAAAACGCGTTTGAGAACCAATATAAATTATTTACAAATACAAGGACAACGACTCTATGGTTTAAATGCCGCCGAGTTTAGCATTATTGATGTCAGTATCACTGATAAGCCTCAAATCTTGTTAGAGCAAACTTTACCCAATAGTAAAGTGGGCGACTTACATAAGTTGGGGGATAAGCTTTATAGCCGTGATGGTCAGTCACTAAAAATCTTGAATCAAGATTTACACACTGTCGGCGAATATATACCCAAAGGAGAGCGGTTTACGCATCTAGCTTTGCAAGGACAAACTGCCTTTGCTCTGTTTTCCTATTCCGATCAATTAACTGCGCTTGATGTCAGTGATGATCAAAACATTAAGGAAATAGGTGCTTATCATTTTGAGCAAGGGATAATGTTTTTTCGGAACATATTATTGCAAGGGCAGCGGGCTTATATCGGGCATCACCGGGGGCTTGAAATTGTTGATATTTCAAATCCAGAGCAAATGCAGGGACTGGGCAGTTATGAAACGGAAGAAGTACAAGGGCTAGCCCTTGTCGGCAATACCCTGTATTTATCCAGTTCTAAAACTTTACAGATATTGGATATACAGCAGCCTGATAAACCTCAATTATTAGGGCAATTGCTGTTTAATTCGGATGAATTATTACACAACATTAGCGTGGTTGGGCAATATGCCTATGTCACCACTGGCTATAACGGCTTATGGATAGTTGATATTAGCCAAGCGAATGATCCCGTTATCGTCTCTAAATACCAAGGCAATCACCGAGCATGGACGATACAAGTTGAAAATAATCGCGCTTACCTTGGTGGTGATTCGGGCTTAGATATTCTTGATGTGAGCAACCCGAGCAAACCTCTATTATTGGCGAGCAAACACGAGCAAGGTTTATATGATTTTGTGCTGGACTTACCTTATATTTACGCATCAACAGTGAATGCGAGTTTAGGCTACCAAGGCGGTCATATCAAAAAATTTCAGCTATATGAAACCGCTCAATCTGTGCTACAAACCTATGATTTCAACAAGCCCGCTTGTGCTTTGGGTTTCAGTGCTTTAATGACTTCCCCGCTAGACCAAGGGCAAGCCCTTGCCGATTTACCTTTACTGTGGCAAGAAATGGGCAAAGCCACGACTGAAGGTGGAGATGCGGTGCTCACAGGCTATTTCTATGCCGATCCAGCACAAGTGAGTTGGGGCAGCGAGGCCAACCCTGAGGTATTTGCTAAAATTTGGTTTTCTCGCAAAGGCGAATTAAATCTCAATTTTTTCCATGTGGGTGTCTTTGATGTCCATTTAAACAGTATATATAACCAACTGCCGCCAAAATGGCTCAATGGTGGTATGTATAATGCGCGAGATAATATCGGCATTGCCCGCAAAGCTTGGCGTTATGCCCGTCATGATTATCCCAACTGGCGTGTTTGTGCTGATGATGCCTCTCCGCTGGTGATTATTCCCCCCGCATTAGAAGGGCAAGCCAATGCTAAAGTGCGTATTGATGAGCCACGCGCTTGTGACTTAAACCTGAACGCTAACATGCTCAAGACCTTAGACAATGGTGCAGACAGCGGCGATATTCAGTTGCGCTGGCATGAGAGCACCCGCTCACAAACCATAGGTGGGGATACCGTGATTGCGGGCTATTTTTATGCCGACGAGCAAGATGTCAGTTGGGGCAATAGTTATAACCCCGAAGCTTATGCCAAACTCTGGTTTTCTCGTGATGGTGGCTTGAGTGTGAACTTTTTCCATGTCGGTGTGTTTGATATTGAATTAGACAGCGATTACAACGGGCTTGTCCCGGTGATTGATGGCAGCAAAACCATTTCTATTAAGAGTTATCAATCACGCTATGCACGGCATGATTATGCCAATTGGCGTTTGTGTCAGTAATAATAACTGATGTTACGCAAAGGCTTCTTTTTGGCTTTTTGAAGCCTTTAGAAGCCTTCCAGTTTTTAAAATTGAGAACAAGGGTTATGCACGGCGGTTTTATCTCTAAAATGTCCATGCTGCAAAAAATGCAATGTCTCTACCCACACCTGTGAATCATGCATAATAAACGTATGGGTGACAGGCAAGCTTAAAAACGCGCACATGCCGTCAATTTGAGTATGGCTAAGTGAGACTTTGCCATCATCGGGGTTAGGTAATAACAGTGATAACAGCCAATTAATTGAGCGCGTGCCCGCAATCACACCCAATTTAAAATTAACCGCGCCCAAGCGTTGTGGCAGGCTGTCTTTATCCGTGCCAAGTTGTTGCCCGGATTCGCCATTGAGCCAATAAAACGGTGGAAAATGTTTTAATTTGTCCACCACATGACTGCCTTGATTTGGTGGGGCGAGCATCACTACCCGTTTTAACTCGCTGGGCGCATGGGTTTTATGATATTGCCGCACCAAAATACCGCCGAGAGAGTGGGTGACAAAATTAATCGGGCTGGCTTTTTGGGCTTGGCATTGTTGAATGCCTTGGCTTATGGCTGTTTCTGCCAGTTGTTCTATTGGCAATTCGCGGGAGGGATAATCAACATTGACGCTAACATAGCCGCGCTGACTTAAGTAATCGGCTAAAGGTTGCATGGCATGGCTGGTTCGCGCCAGCCCGTGCAATAACACCACGCATTCTTGTGCGCTACTTAAACTCGGCAATAATAACAGCAAGCACAAAACTTTAGGCATTAACGTAAACCCTGTTGCAAACTCTCACTTAAATCCATTGCGGTAGAAAAAGGCACAAAACGCATCCCGCGTTGATTGAATTGTTTTTTCAGTAAAGCCTGATGATTTTGAAACCGAGCTTGATAGGCACTGCATAGTTGCGGGTCGGCGCTGTTAAGTTGCAAGCGCTGTTCGCCATCACTGACAGGATAAATCCCTGGTGGTGGCAATTGTTGTTCGAGTTCATCATAGACAAAGCAGGCGAGCAAATCATTATGCTGTGCCAGTTGTTGCAAGTATTTATGCCCTTTCTCGCCCAAATGCCAAAAATCACTACAAATACAAATCAGGCTGCCGGTGTGACTAACGCGACGTAGTTGTTTGAGGCTGTGGTCAAAATAGTCGGGATTATGCGGCTGGTTGGGGAACTTGGCTGCCATTTCATAGTTTTTTAACATGGCTTGAATCCAATTCAGGACCCCGCGTTTGCCCGCAGCAGGGCGAATTTCTTGATGTCCATGCGGGGCGGTAATCAAGCCGCCGACACGGTTGCCTTGTCCGGCTGCTGCCCATGCTAATAAAGCCGTTAAGCGACTGGCTAAAATTGACTTAAAGGCAACTTTACTGGCGAAAAATAAGCTTGGATGGTAATCGAGTAAAAATAAGATGGGGCGCTCGCGCTCTTCTTGAAACACCTTGGTGTGTGCGTGCCCAGTACGGGCAGTAACGCGCCAATCAATCGCTCGAGGGTCGTCTCCGGCTAAATAATGCCGCGTTTCTAAAAACTCCATCCCGCGTCCGCGCAGACCAGAGCGAAAACTACCAGACATCAAGCGCATCACGGCTTTGTTTTGCCCCAGCGTCAGTTGCCGGGCTTGTTCACGTAATTGCAGCAAGGGCTTGAGTTGTAACTCGGTGGCTTGCTGCGGGTTTTCTGGTGTTGTTATGTCGGGTTTTTTATGCCAAATCATCGGTTTTTATCATTTTTTTGTTGCCAATCTTGTAAGCGTTTATCAACATGTTGTTGTAAGTCTTTGGTAATTTGTGCCGCTAATTTAGGTAAAATATGATCCAGACGTTTTTGCACAATCTCGGCTAATTCTTCCCCTAGTTGCTGCTGTTGAGCTTTATTTATAGGCGAAGAAGTCTGTTCCGATACGCCCAAGCGACTTAAATCCGGCACGGACTCAAGCGCTGTTTCATGGGCTTTGGCATCGACAATTTCAGTCACACTGCCAACGCTGGGATCGATGATTTCCCGCACAATGGGCTTTTTTGGCTCTTGTTCTGCCTGAGCGCCTTTACGCCCTCGCCCTGGGCGAATGATTTCATTTAAGAGCGGAATGCGTTTGTCTTCTTCCTGCGTTGGTTCTGTCATCGTTATCCTAGTACGAATAGTCACCATTGGTAAAACTTTCAGGTAAAGCAATGCCTGCAATGTCGGCGAGTTCTTCTAATTCCCAATCATCATGTCCAATCATTTTAGCATCGACCATTTGTTTATTTTTCTTCACGGTTTTGGCTTTATGATGGTTGGCTTTAACCCGTTGGCTTTTGCCTCCGGCTTCAAGTTCGGTTTCACCAAAGCAGGTACAAAAATAACTTTCTTGTTCATCAACTTGAATATAGACCCCTGTCCCGCGAATGCCCATGGTTGCAATCGGGGTTTTGATGCGTTTATTACTTTTACCAAACACCGCAAGCATTGCCCCGCCAATCACTTCGAGTAGCCCTGAACCATCAGCGCTGGCGCTATGAATTTTGACTTGAGTATTGGCTTTGATTTTATACGCGTCTTTATGCAGTTTAAAAATTAATTCTGACTTATCTCCCGTTTCAATACTATCACCGGATTTTATCGGCGTGCTACTGCTCGCCAATTGACCATTAATCAGCACTCGCCCTTTGGCTTTGTGGCGCACATCAGCATAGCTGAGGCTTGGGCATAATAATAAGGCGCTCGCACCTGTGGATAGCGCCAAAAACTGGCGACGACTTAACTTAGACATAGTAACCTCTCGATTGGATAGCACAGAACGGATAGGTCATGATAAACTTGCGCTCCTCAACGCAAGAACGACTTATCCACAGTGACCAAAACATTATGCTTGATCCTCAATTATTTCGGCAAGACCTCTTAGCTTTAAGCGCTGGCCTCAAAACCCGTGGTTATGATTTTCCGCTCGAAGCTTATGAAAAACTCGAAGCGCAACGCAAAGCCGTGCAAATTGCCACTGAAGCCTTACAAAACGAGCGCAATACCCGCTCGAAAGGTATCGGGCAGGCAAAAGCTAAAGGTGAAGACATCCAGCCCTTATTAGATGCGGTCGCCGACTTGGGTAATCAATTAGAAAATCGTAAACAAGAATTACAAACGATTCAAGCGGAACTTAATGGCTTGTTAATGGCTATACCCAATTTACCCCATCCTAGCGTACCTGTCGGTGGTGAAGAAAGTGACAATGTTGAACAAAGTCGCTGGGGCACACCCAAAGATTTTGATTTTGAGCCAAGAGATCATGTCGATTTGGGTGCACAGCATAACTTGCTCGATTTTGAAACGGCAGTAAAACTGACCGGATCGCGTTTTGTAGTGATGAAAGCGGAAATGGCACAATTGCACCGCGCCCTGATTCAATTCATGCTCGATACCCACAGCCAAGAACATGGCTATACGGAAGTCAATGTGCCTTATATGGTCAACAGCGATAGCCTTTTGGGCACAGGGCAATTGCCTAAGTTTGCCGAGGAATTATTCGCCCTCAAAGAGCAGCCCTATTATTTGATTCCCACCGCTGAAGTGCCGGTGACCAATTTACACCGTGATACCATCAACGCTATCGAAGATTTGCCGCTGAAATATGTCGCCCATACGCCGTGTTTTCGCAGTGAAGCCGGGGCTTACGGGCGTGATACCCGTGGCATGATTCGCCAACATCAATTTGAAAAAGTCGAATTGGTGCAACTGGTACATCCAGATAATTCCTATGCTGCCCTCGAAGCCTTGACCGGACACGCCGAAACTATTTTACAAAAACTCGATTTACCTTATCGGCGTATGGTCTTGTGTACTGGGGATATTGGTTTTTCCTCGGCGAAAACCTTTGATTTGGAAGTTTGGCTCCCTGGACAACAAACTTACCGCGAGATTTCCTCTTGTAGTAACTTTGAAGCCTTCCAAACCCGGCGCATGTTGGCGCGTTACCGTGACCCCAGTCATAAAAAACCGCAGTTATTGCATAGCGTCAATGGCTCAGGTCTTGCCGTTGGGCGGACTTTGGTAGCGGTGCTTGAAAACTATCAGGACAGTGATGGTAAAATAGCTATTCCAGCAGTATTACAAAATTATATGGGTGGTAAAACCCATTTGAATGCGGGATAGGCAAGATAGCTTAGCCTGCGCTAGAAGAGGGTAAAGTGATGCGTACCACATTAAACATTGACGATAGTTTATATGCTAAGGCTGAGCAACTAACAGGTATTCACGAACAATCTGCCTTATTGCGCGAATGCTTTAAGGCATTGATTGAGCGTGAAAGCGCTAAGCGTTTAGCTAAGCTTGGTGGCTCTGAGCCACAGCTTGAACATATCGCAAGACGGCAATCACAAGCAGACGAGTAATGGTTTTAGTCGATACTTCTATTTGGGTTGATTATTTACGACAAGGTGATGCTCAACTAAGCGCCCTACTCGAAAAAAATCAGGTGTATATGCATCCGATGATCATAGGCGAGTTAGCTTGTGGTCATCTAAAAAATAGACAGTCACTATTGGAGTTATGGCAAGCTCTACCACAAGCCAAAGAAGCGATGCACGATGAAGTGTTGTATTTTATTGAACAACATCAATTAATGGGACGAGGTATTGGCTTTATTGATCTGCATCTTTTAAGTACGACTTTACTTATATCCGATACCTCATTGTGGACTCGTGATCGGCGATTGAAAAATATTGCTATAGACTTAAATTGTTGTTGGTTTGAATCCCATTAAACACATTCCCCACGCTTTATCATAAGGACAAACGATGCGTTTTCTTATCCCTTTATTTATCTTCCTCGGGCTGGTGGCTTTTCTCTATAAAGGGCTAAGCCTTGACCCCAGAAAAATGGACTCCACCCTGATTAATTTACCCGCGCCAAGTTTTGATTTGGAAACAGTGCTAGCAGCGGATAAAAACATCAGTAAAAAAGATTTACTCGGACAAGTGACCATGCTCAATGTCTGGGCTTCTTGGTGTGTTTCCTGTCGGCAAGAACATCCTTTATTCATGCAATTAGCCAAACAAGAAAACCTGAATATTTACGGGCTTAATTGGAAAGACACCCGCGCCGATGCCACAGGCTGGCTGCAACAACACGGCAACCCCTACAAAATCAGCGCCTTTGACCCCGATGGGCGCACCGGTATTGATTATGGCGTGACCGGTACACCCGAGACCTTTATCATTGATAAAAAAGGCGTGGTACGCCACAAGCACACAGGGCCTGTGGGTGTGAATGAGTTTCGTGATACTTTATGGCCGCTGATTAAAGAGCTGGAAGCTGAAAGCTAAGCATGATGCCTGCCTACCAATGGCAAGGTGAAAACCTGCTATTGTCGTTGTATATCCAGCCCCGCGCCAGTCGTGATGAGTGGGTGGGTTTACACGGCGATAGCATCAAAGTCCGCACCACTGCTCCGCCTGTCGATGGTAAAGCTAATAAGCAACTGTGTGCTTGGCTGGCGAAAAGTTTTAAAGTGCCGAAAAATAGCGTGCAACTGCTGCGCGGCGAGAGTTCTCGGCATAAGCAGTTTTTAATCGAGCATCCCCAACGCTTGCCTAAAGACATCGAAAAAAATCCCAACCGTCGCTGACCGCCATGGAAAGCGCGATCTCGCGAAGGCGGTTAGTCCGTGATAGGCAATGCCGACCGAGAAGGCGTATATGAGCGCTAGGGAGTGTAGCCTGAGCGCAGCGGTATGATTGCCGTAAAGTCATGTGAGAGCCTTCATGCCGGAGGTGTACCGAGCAGCTTGTGCTGCAATGGTATACGTAGGCTGGGAGGTGACACGGACGAATCAGGGCTAAGATAACGTCGCGTTTGCGAGTAGTTTTTAGGTAGGGATACCTAAAAAGTCGTCACGAGGTAGCGACACCCTTTAAAAAATGCGAGTAAATGTCGCTTATGTACCGCAACAGACGCTAAATTCAGGTTAAACTAGCCTGCCTTAGTATGTTGAGAAAAAAGTGAATGAAAATTAATCTTGCGACCGGACAACTACAGCTCAATAGCCCGCAGCCGCAATTGTTACAGCAATTAACTGGTTTTGGTTCGCGTGCCAACAAAAAGCGCGGTTTTATTTTTATCAGTAAGGTATTAGGAAAATACAGCCCTTGTCCGCCCGATACCATTGCTTGGGCGCAACAACAATTAGCCGCCGCTTTACGCCCTCAGATTCAAGTTGATAAACCCACGGTGGTGATTGGCTTTGCCGAGACCGCAACGGGCTTGGGCTTTGGTGTTTATGAACGCTTAGGTCTAAACAACAGTTTATATATTCATACCACCCGTTATCAGTTAGCGCAAGATTTGCTGGTGGCTTTTCAAGAAGAGCATTCTCATGCCCCAGCGCATTATTTATATCAACCCCGCGATCCGACATTACGGGCGCGTTTAGCTCAGGCTGAACAAGTAGTTTTAATTGATGATGAATTTTCTACTGGCAAAACCTTGCAAAACATCGTTGCGCAATTACAGCAACACCTGCCCAATGCCCAAGCATTTATCGCTGGGGCTTTATTGAGTTGGATTCCTGCCCCACTTGAGGGCATTGATACGGTTGCCCTACATCAAGGGCGCTATGAGTTTAGCCCCAATCATGCTGACATTGCTGCATTGGGGCGCGCCAGTAATCCTGAGGCAAAAGCCTTAGATGCCTATATCCCCTATAATTTTGGCCGTTTTGGGCTGGAACAACTTAAACTTGATATGTCGGTTTATGTCGATGCGGATGCCTATATCGGCAAACGGGTGTTGGTTTTGGGGACGGGCGAATTTATCTATCCAGCCTTTAAGCTTGCAGCGTATTTGCAGCAGCAAGGGGCAAATACTTGGGTGCAATCAACGGGGCGCTCGCCGATTAATATCGACGCGGCGATTCAAAGCCGTTTGCGTTTTTGGGATAATTATCACGAAGCAGTGGATAATTTTCTTTACAATATCGAACCGTATGATGTGATTATGATCTGTTACGAAACCCCCAGCCTGCCTGAAAACCACCAATTAAAAACCTTACTTCACGCTTATGCCCCTGAAGTCATTGAAATCATGATGGAGCACGCATGAACCCCACTGCATTCCACGGCAGTTATCTCGCCGATGATGTCGAATTTTTAGTTAAGCCGATTGATGTGCCTTTAACTGAACTTGAGGATAAAGAGCGCTTAATTCAGCAACAAAAACGCCACTATAGCGAACTGCTCTCGCCTGAATATCGCCCCAGCAGCGCTTATTTAAATGTTTTTCAAGCCGCACTGAAAGCCAACCGCCACACGATGGCGCGCCATGCCCTGACTTTAGCTGCCCATATAGCCAAGCAAGATAAGCCCGTGTTGGTGTCTTTATTACGTGCAGGCACACCCGTGGGCGTGTTATTACGCCGGATTCTCAAAACCGTGTTTGGCAAAACCGTGCCGCATTACAGTATTTCGATTATTCGAGATCGGGGCATTGATGACAATGCCTTAAAAACCATTTTAAGCCGTCATGGTGCAACAGGCGATAATATCGTTTTTATTGATGGCTGGACGGGCAAAGGTGTGATTACCCGTGAATTAAAGCGCTGGGTTGCGCAGTTTAACCAAGAAAACCAAACCCAGATTAACAGCGATTTGCATGTCTTGGCGGATATTTCCGGCTCGGCAGCGGTCTCTGCGACTTTGGAAGATTTTTTAATGCCCTCGGCTTTATTAAACGCCACTATCAGCGGCTTGGTCAGTCGCTCGGTACTCAATAGCGATTATATTGGCACAGATGATTATCATGGCTGTAAATATTATCCCGAATGGCAAGCGGATGATTTATCGCTATGGTTTATCGACAATATCATGGCAGCGGTTGCCAGCGTATTAACAGATATTGATTTAAGCCAATTAGCTATCAGCTCTGAGTCAGCCCGTGTGCAACAACATGCCCGCGCTCAGGCTTTTATTGCCGAGATGATGGCAAGCTATCAACTGACACACAGTAATTTCCTTAAACCCAGTTTAGGTGAGGCAATTCGCGTCTTGTTGCGCCGCGTGCCCTTAAAAATCTTATTACAAGATATAAATAACCCCGAAATACAAGCCTTTTTAGTTTTAGCCGAAGAAAAAGGCGTGGCAATTGAAGAACGCCCAGATATGCCCTACAAGGCAGCGGGGATTATTGCCAACGTGGCTAACTGATGTTACGCAATGGCTAAGCAGGTGGAAAAGCACCTTATTGTGTCAAAAACAAGCTTAGTGCGTCACATCAGTAAATTAAGATAGGTATTATTTTGCGATTAATGCTTGCGTAATATTGCTAATCTGATAGAAAATACAGGATGGTTCACAGGCAGCTTGGTGCGGGCTGATCATTGTGAGCGCAATCGGCGTTATATTTGGGGTATCTGACATGAGTGCGGGCGAGACACAAACCACAGACGAGGCAAACTCCTCTGAATATCAAAATTTATTAGGGCGACTCAAGCGCCTCAATACCATTGGCGTTGCCTTGTCTTTAGAAAAAGATAACCAGCGTTTACTTGAACGGATTTTACAAGCGGCGAAAGAACTCACCAATGCCGATGGCGGCACTTTGTATACTTTGGGCGAAGATGGACTCAAGTTTGAAATCATGCTCTCTGAAAGCCTTGGGATTCATAAAGGCGGCAGCAGTGGCGAGCCGATTAACTTCCCGCCCTTGCCTTTGCATGATGAAAATGGCAAAGAAAATGACCACATGGTCGCGGTGTGTGCTGGTTTGCACGGTGAGACCATTAATATCCCCGATGCTTATCAAGATACTAAATTCGAGTTCTCAGGTACGCGGCGTTTTGATGAACAAATGAACTACCGCTCACAGTCATTTTTGACTGTGCCAATGAAAAATCACAAAAATAAACTCATCGGTGTACTACAATTAATCAACGCCTTAGATCCCGATACCAGTGAGATTCGCTCGTTTAGCCAAACCGACCAAGAATTGGTCGAATCCCTGACCTCGCAAGCGGCCGTTGCTTTAGTCAATCAAAGATTAGTACGCGAACAACGCGAATTGTTTGAAGCCTTTATCACTCTGATTGCTAACACCATTGATAGAAAATCACCCTATACAGGCAATCATTGTAGCCGTGTCCCCGAACTGACCATGATGCTGGCGGATGCCACCCAACAATGCCAGCGCGGTGGTAAGGAAATCACCGGCTTTAGCATGAGCACTGATGAGCGCTATGAATTGTGGGTTGCGGGCATGTTGCACGATTGTGGCAAAATTACGACCAAAGAATATATTGTTGATAAAGCCACCAAATTGGAAACCATTTATGATCGCATCGAATTGGTCGATACCCGTTTTGAATTGGTCAAACGCGACTTTGAAATTGCGGCACTAAAACAAAAGCTCGTCACCGATGCCAGCGAACATGCAGAGATTGATGCACAGTTACAAGCGCAATGTGAGGCGATTGATAAAGATCGTGAATTTGTCCATCATAGCAATATCGGTGGTGAATTTATGAGCGATGAGAAAAAACAAGAAATCGAACATATCAGCCAACGCTACACTTGGACAAATCCCGCAGGCGAGTGCTTGCCGTTTTTTTCTGATGATGAAATTTATAATTTACAAATTAGTCGCGGCACATTGACCACAGAAGAGCGCGCCCACATTAATCACCACATCACCGCCACCATCGAAATGCTCGAATCCCTGCCCTATCCTAGCCACATGAAAAATGTGCCACAACTGGCAGGCGGACACCATGAACGCATGGATGGCAAAGGCTATCCGAAAGGACTCAAACGCCATGAAATGCCGCTAGCAGCACGAATGATGGGGATTGCCGATGTTTTTGAAGCCCTGACCGCCAGCGACCGCCCCTATAAAAAAGCCATGCCTTTATCCCGCGCCTTAACTATCCTTGGCAAAATGAAACTAGATAACCATATTGATCCTGATTTATTCGATGTCTTTATTCATGAAAAAGTCTATCAACAATATGCGGATAAATATTTGCCTGAAACCCAGCAAGATGAGATCGATTTGGATAATTTACCGGGTTTCAACCCCAACTGGTAAAGCATGAGTATTGAAACCGACCGTTTTGTTAGCCCTAGCCCTGCGCCTGTTGAGAATAACGAACAACAACTCGATCAAGCGATTCGCCCGCACAAACTCGCCGATTATCGTGGACAAGATAAGGTCTGCGAGCAAATGGGCGTGTTTATTCCCGCAGCGAAACAACGCGGTGATGCCCTCGATCATGTGCTCATTTTTGGTCCGCCGGGCTTGGGTAAAACCACGCTCTCGCACATCATCGCCCACGAAATGGGGGTTAATTTGCGCCAAACCTCAGGGCCGGTGCTAGAGCGCCCGGGTGATTTGGCAGCGCTGCTAACCAATCTTGAAGCCCGTGATGTCTTGTTTATTGATGAAATTCATCGGCTTAGCCCTGTCGTTGAAGAAGTGTTGTATCCGGCGATGGAAGATTTTCAGCTTGATATTATGATTGGCGAAGGGCCTGCGGCACGCTCGATTAAACTTGATTTACCGCCCTTTACCCTCGTCGGTGCAACCACCCGCAGCGGTTTGCTCACTGCGCCCTTGCGGGATCGTTTTGGTATTACCCAACGGCTAGAATTTTACAAAACTGAAGATTTAGCTTGGATTGTTAAACGCGCCGCCGGCATTATCGGCGTTGACATTGATGAACCGGGGGCAACAGAAATTGCTCGGCGCGCCCGAGGCACGCCACGGATTGCCAACCGCCTATTGCGGCGGGTGCGCGATTATGCCCAAATCAAAGGCGATGGCAATATCACCGTCGAACTCGCCGACAAAGCCTTGAACATGCTCGATGTCGATGCCTACGGACTCGATAGATTGGATAGAAAATTTCTGCTGGCGATTATGCAAAAATTTGAAGGCGGGCCGGTAGGGGTGGATACCTTAGCAGCGGCAATTGGCGATGAGCGCGGCACGATTGAAGAAGTCCTCGAGCCGTATTTATTGCAACAAGGCTTTATTATGCGCACGCCCAGAGGGCGGGTGGTCACAGGCAAGGCATGGCAACATTTTGATTTGCAAGCCCCTGAAAAACATGCAGGAGAATTATTTTAATGCCGGTGACTTATGTCAATATTGATGCCGAACAAGCCGGACAACGGATTGATAATTTCTTGTTTCGACACTGCAAAAACGTGCCTAAAAGCCATATTTATCGGATTTTGCGCAGTGGGGAAGTGCGGGTCAATAAAGGCCGTATTAAAGCCCCTTACCGCTTGCAAGCTGGGGATATTATTCGCCTGCCGCCGATTGCCATCAATGCAACCAAAGTTGAGCGCGTCCCCAAAGGCGTACTCAAGGAGCTGGGCGAGACAATTTTATTTGAAGATGACAGCCTGATTATTATCAATAAACCCAGCGGCATTGCCGTGCATGGCGGCAGCGGTTTAAATTTTGGCGTGATTGAAGCCATGCGCCAGCTTTACCCAGAGCAGCGTTACCTAGAGCTGGTACACCGCCTCGATAAAGAAACCTCTGGTTGTTTGATGATAGCGAAAAAGCCCGCCCGCTTGCGCAAGTTACACCAACAATTACGCGAGCATCAAATCGACAAACGCTATTATGCCCTCCTTAAAGGGCGCTGGCATCCGCGTTTGGGTAAAATTGACCAGCCTTTGCTGCGTTACCTATTGCCCTCGGGCGAGCGGCGGGTGAAGGTCAGCAATGAGGGCAAAGAGGCGCGCAGTTATTTTAGCCTCAAAAAAGCCTATAAACACAGCTGTCTGGTGTCGGTACGCTTGGAGACGGGACGCACGCACCAAATCCGAGTCCATGCCGCTTGGTGCGGACACCCAATTGTTGGCGATGATAAATACGGTCATGCGCCGTTTAATCAGCAACTCAAAGCCCAAGGCTTGGGGCGCTTATGTTTACATGCCTATCGTTTGACGATTCCTGATTATGACGCGGATGGCAAACCACTGGTCGTTGATGCGCCCTTGCCGCCGGATTTACAGTTACTGGAGAAAAATAACCCTGGGCTTTGAGAAAATGCTAGCTAGCCGATAGGAAACTGCTACAATTATTTGCAGCTAAGAACTGATGTTACGCATTAAACTAGTTTTTGCCGCAATAAGAGGTTTTTCCACCTACTTAGTGGTATTTAGCCGTGGAGCAATGGCGGTTTTCTATGCCTTTAGGGCACAGAAAAAAGTCTTTGCGTAATATTTGCTAAACACAAAAATAGTCCCTCTATTCGCATCTGTAGGAAGCCTTTATGATTGTTCAATTGAAAACGATTCCCGATATACATGCTGGTCGGCGCTTATATGGCAACGCTGAGGAAATGCAGCACTTGTCCGTTAAAGATGTGGCGAGGGTGATGCACTTACACCACGACCAACAACACCCGCAACATAACAATAGGCTCGCAGCTCACTTAGAAAAAATTGTCTGTATCAGCTTAATTGATACCGACGCTTGCAGAATTTACCATTGGCACAGCAGCCCAGATAAAAGCGATGCTGAACTATTAGCGCAGTTTGCCGAAAAAGCAAACGATGCGGATCAATTATGTACTTGGAAAGCGGATAAATTACAATCCGTGCTTTACTATCGGGCTTTATTACAACATTGCCCACTTGAGCTACCTCAATGGCGAAGTTTGGATGCTCATTTGGTCAACCAAGCCCACGACCCATTGACCCCCGCCCATGAATTAGCACATCTATTGGACTTACCGCATTGCAAAACATGGACAGATGAGGCGATCTGGCAAGCTTATTTGCGCGAGGATATGGATGCGATTAACCACGCTTGTATTAGCGAGGCAAAAATGTTCGCAGGCTTATTATCGCATTGGCAATATGTACAAGGTGAGATTGATAAAGCTCAGTATCAAGCCGTGCTCAAAGCGTGTATTTAACGGATGTGACGCAAAGGCGACAGCAGGTGGAAAACCTAGCGATTGTGATAAAAACGCTGTTAATGCCTAGTATCAGTTTAAGTTTGAAAACTGACAAAAATAATATTTTGTGCCGTAATCGCTAAAATAAAAACAAAGCCAATCGCATACAAAGAAATTGCGGTTTTAATCGCCAATTGATTATGGGTTTGGGCAAAATCTCGGACAATATAAAAAGCCTTGCTCTTATAATCCGGGTCAGTTTGTCCGCGTTGGCTAAAATATTGGTGATTATCAAAACACGCGTGAATTTCCTTTGGGTTTTCCGCCGTCAAGTCACGGTCAAAATAACGCGCTATGATCGCGATATGTTGAAAACCTGGCGACTCCCAAACCATATCGTATAAATACAAACTGGTCTGATCAATGGTTTTGCCGCTGTGTTCAAACTCACGATAATTTTTATATAGCTTGATAATATCAGGGCAATATAACCGATAAATACTGTTTGCTAAGGCGAAAAAAATTGCGGCGGTAAACAACATTTGCCATGCAAAAGGCAACTGGGTATTAAACACAAATTGCTCACCGAATAATTTCAAATGCAGTTCATCCCCTAATGATGACAAGGTCTTTGCCATAATAGGTACGATCATTAGCCATATATAGGCGCTTTTGACCATCTTACTATTAGAAATTGCCCGAATAGAACTCCAACGGCTTTCTTTATCAATAAAATCTTGTAGGAATAGGTAAATGGGCTTAAACATAGAAATAGCTATTATTAATTGATGTGACGTAAATAATCAGTGAGCATTGTTAATTAATAACTGATGTTACGCACTAAGCTGGTTTTTATCACAATAGTGTGATTTTCCACCTGCCTAGTGGAGCTTAGCCTTTGCGTAACATCAGTTAATAACACTCAGTTTGTACGCACATACGCAAGTTTTCATAGGCTAAAAACAAATCTTTTTCAACCACATCTTCCAGTATGAGTCCTTTTTCAGAAAAACTCACCACCCAGCGGTTGTCTTCCTTGCCCTCAACACTATCACGAGTCCACACGGGATCATTTCCCCCAAATCCTTTTGGCGCGCCATCATGTTGAGCATACAAGCGCCGCAAATCTTCCACGCTAGGCACTTGGGCATTGATGCTTTCACAATAGCGCTGTGCCTCAAAAAATATACTCAAACGCGGCTCGCCGACGACATGAATAAATGTATTATCGCAGCTGGTGGCTTCTGTTGGTTCGGTAGTGGGTTCCTTTATTGTCCCATTGGTGCTTGTATGGCTAATACAGCGGGTAAATAAAGTCCCTTTTTGATTTTTGTTGACATAGCCCTCTGTATGAAAATCGACAATATAAGCTTCTTGTAGATCATCTGGAGACCCTGAGCCAGAGATCGCAGCAGTTTCCATACGACTCCAGTAACTGCCATTTTTGGCATAATTAAACACGGAAACCGTATGCACATCCCTACCGGGGTAAACAATACTGTTTAATTCCATTATCGAGGGTAAACGCCAGTTATCAATGCCATTTAGACTTAATTCTTCACAATAATCTTTGGCTTCATGCCAAGTCAGTCCGCGTTCATCAATACTGTGGGGAGTATCTTCCCAGGTTTTGCCTTCATAACTGACAGTATATCGCTCCCCTTGGTTTGGAATAATACCAGAGGGAATAGGCGTTGCTGATTCGAGAGTAAAGCAATTATTTTTTAAAACTAATTCTGCTTGATAAGCTTTGGTATCAACCAAGACTTTTGGTAACGATAAATGCCCTGTTTTAGCATCAAACACAGCATCATCAATAGCAAAAATAGGCATGGAAGCACTTAGGCTGATCATAAGGCAAGATAATTTTTTTATATGTATAGTCGTTTTTAACATAGCAATGACCTTTAAATAATAATTGATATAAAACAGTAGCTTAAATGGATTTACGCAACTTAAATGTTAGTAGCCTCATAATTATAAGGTTTTGTCGACATGAATGCCATAACGATTAAGCTTGTGGAGGTTGGCTCAATCTCTCCAACATAAACTTATTATGTGATATTGTTGCATTACAATGTTGTCGATTAATTTTATTAAAAGTTAAGTACTTGAATAGGGTTTTTTATATGAAAATTTATTAGTTTATATGGAAATTAATTTGTTATAATTCCGCATATTATCCAAAATAAACCAGAGAACTCAACGTATGACCACCCATACTAGCCAAGCCGTGAACAACTTAAAAGCTTAATGCAGCCTAAGAGCACTGCTGTCACCCATAGTCTTATTTACCCAGCTTTGTTAGCAGGGCTTAGCCCAATAGCCGCAGATGCTGCGGTTGTTGTGGTTAGAGATAGACCCCTTACCATTAGTAATGGTGATGGTTATACTGGCTGGGATATTAATGGTGATAGCACTGCGGATCTACAACTGAGTGATTACGCAAATGGCGATCCCGATGCCTTTGAGCTATGTATGGAATATGATGTATGTACGACCTGTGATGGCAGCAACTATTGCTATGGTCTACCTATTACGCCAGCCATGCTGGTCAGTTCAGCTAATAATTTTTGTTGTCTTTGCTGTTCGTGTATGACCATCCTTGATGGAACAGGATCACATTATTCTAGCGCTTCTTATGAAGATGGTATGGATGCTTTCTTGTTACCTGATGGTAATAATTATGGTGGTACCATTGGCTTTTGTTGGAGTCAGCCAGGTCCTGATATTTACGGTATTTTCCGCTTCTCTACCAGTGGCTGTGATGACTCCAGTCCATCAACTTGTAGTTTCACCATTCATGAATGGGCTTATGATGATGTGCCAGGAACCGCTATTTCTGGGGATGCTTTAACAGCTGTACCAGCGTCCATTTCCTCTGCCACCTACACCGCACTATTGAGCATCGCGCTAGGGATTGCTGGTATGCGTCGTCGACGTAGCTTAAAACCTCAAACACAAACCCGCCATTAATCTATTTCCCTTTGAGGTCATCTGTTGATGACCTCGATAATACCGAGCTTTTATGCCTGAAAAACTTTTACTTGTTGCTTGGGATGCTGCTGATTGGCATCTAATTCTCCGTCTTATTGATGAGGGTAAATTGCCTCATTTCCAGAGCCTGACAGAACAAGGTACGATTGGGCGTTTGCTGAATATCCAGTCTGAAGATGCAGCACCGGAATGGACATCTGTGATCACAGGTAAACGTCCCGATCAGCATCAAATCCTCGCTGATTATGAGGTGCAGCCACAAGCAAAAGCATTCCAAGCTGCCAGTAGCTTAGGACGTGCGAATAAAGCGCTGTGGAATATTTTTAATCAAAATGATAAACATTGTCGAGTAGTTGCTTGGCCTGCCACGTATCCTGCAGAACCTTTAGCCGGTGTGGTGGTGACAACGGCATTTACGACCCCACCTGCACCTACGGCTAAAACATGGCCTGTGTTTCAAGGCAGTATTCATCCAGAGGATCTTGGCTCGGCTTTAGGAAAATATCGCTTACATCCAAGACAGGTACTTTTAGATGAATTACGGGCTTTTTTACCCGATCTGGATGCTTTAATCGAAGCCAAAGACCCTCGTGTCTTGCAATTACGAGCAATTTTAGCTGAGGCGAATAATGTGCAGGCCGCTGCAACGGCGGTGATGGAATCACCTGAATGGGACTTTGCCGCCGTACATTTTAATAGCCTTAAGGCGATTAGCCAGTTATTCATGAATTATCATCCACCTAAACTGGACTTTGTCTCTGAGGCGGATTTTAAGCATTTTCATCAAGTGGTAGAAACGGGCTATATTTTGCACGATATGATGCTGGGGCAATTGATGGCATCGGCGGGTGATGAGGCGACGGTCGTGGTTTTATCAACACAAGGTTATCACGCTGGAGAGCAACGAACTGATAAACAACGTGGCTCAGTGGCGATGCGTAAAGAACTGGGCTTGCTGGCTCTCAAAGGCGCTGGTATTGAAAAAGATAAATTGTTATTTCAAGCCTCCGTTCTTGATATTGTCCCGACTTTATTACATCATTGCGGTCTAGCCGTTGGGCGTGATATGCCGGGCAAAGTGTTATCAGATGCTTTCACTGAAGATAAGCCAATTCAATGGGTAGATTCTTGGGATTCGGTTGCAGGTGATAGTGGTGAACATGCGTTAGAAAAACGCTATCGCCCATTGGATCGGGCGGTATTAAAACAATTATCTGAAGATCAGCACAACAGTGCCACTGAAGAACATTTATTACAGGATCATATTGCCCATTTACATTTTTGTTTAGTGCAAGCGTTTATGAGTTCTGGGCAGCAGCAAAAAGCGATTCCGATCTTAAAAGAGATTTGGCAAAAACACCCAGCCGATCCGCAATGTGGCAATAAGTTGATGAATTGTTATAGTGCCATTAAAAATTATGACTTGGCACGGGAAACTTTTGAAAAAATGGTTGCCTACAGAAAACGCTATGCCCTCAAGGCACAAAAAGCCTGGAAAACCTTAGATGCTAAAGACAAAAGCACGCTAACGGTTTTTGAAAAACGCCAAAAAGCCTTACTCTGGAAACAATCGCGCCTTAATCTTGCTGGGATTGGCTATTTACATGCTTGGTTATTACGGGGCGAGGGAAAAATAAAAGAGGCATTAAAAGTTGCTGAAGCCACCGATGCTGGCAAGGTTTTTAATACCTTGGCTTTATATCAGCTCAGAGGCGAATGTGCGCTTATCTTAGGAGATTTACCCAAGGCTTATGCTCATTATAAAAAAGTACTTGATGTTGAGCCAGATAATACGCAGGCACATTTGGGCTTAGCACGGGTTAGCTTTAAATCCGAAAACCTTCAACAAGCCATCATGCACGCTTCTACCTGTATTGGGCTGCGGTATGCTAGCCCCCGCGCACATTTTATTTATGGCTATTCGATGTTTAAGCTAAATCAACCACAAAAAGCGGCTGATGCGTTAAAAATTGCAGCCAAACAATCTGCGGGTTATGCCTTGGCTTCTTTCCACCGCTTAAAATTGTTGTATGAAGGGCCGCTTAAAGATCCTGAGCAAGCGGCTTATTATGCGGAAAAACACAAACAAGCCATTCAACTAAGACAAGAACGTCAAGCCCTATTCAAAACAGAACAAGAGCTTGAAATGGATACGGATCTCAGTATGGGTACAACGGAGTTTTAAGCTTTAGCCTGTAAAGCCACTACATGCTCGGCAATACTTCGGGGGGAGGCAAAGAACTCGGTCGTTAGGAGTTCTACGCCAATGGTGAGCTGATATTCTTGCTCCAACCAAGCAACAAATTGCAAAATTTTTAAAGAATCAAAAATCTCTTCATCTAATAAACGGCTATCAGCCGCGATATCAAGTGGATCAAGTTCTTCTTCTTTTCGATCTTGAATAACCCAATCGATAATAGTTTGGGTTAGGGTATCAATAGATTCTGTACTCATTATTCTCTCTCATAATAGTGCTAGTAAGGCAGTCTTGCTGATTTTTCCTAAGGCATTTTTAGGTAAAGCCGAGATAAAACGGATTTTTTGTGGGCGCTTAAAAATAGCCAAATGTTGTTGGCAGTAGTCAAAAAAATTCGCTTCGCTTAAATCCTTGGCGACCACAAAAGCACAAATTCCCTCGCCTGTTTTATCATCTTCATAGCCAATCACAGCCACCTCGGATATTTTTGGCTGTTGTTTTAACACCGCTTCAATTTCATGAGCGTAGACTTTATGCCCAGCCACCTCAATGACAAAGGCTTTGCGCCCAGCGATATATAAGTAACCTTGTGCATCTAAGCTGCCCATATCGCCGATTAAAAACCAGCCATTGATAAAGCTGGGATTGTCATCGTTAAGATAACCTTGGGTTAAAGCAGGGCTTTTAAAGGCAATATCGCCTATCTCTCCTGTGGCTACGCTTTGTTGCTGCTGATTCCAAATCTGTACCTCAACCCCGTGCATCGGACGACCAACACAGCGCGGGCTAGCCTCTAAAGGGCTATCCAAATCAATACAAACCGAACCCGCTTCGCTGCAACCATACAGTTGGCGAATAGGAAGGTTAAATTTGGCTAAAAAATCTTGGAAAACTTGCTCGGATAACGGGTTGCCCGCAGAAAAGCACAAACGTATTGCACTTAAATCGACTGCTTGGCAGTGCAATAAGGTTTCAAATTGCAAAGGCACGGCTGGAAAGACAGTGATTTTTTCTTGTTGCAACAAATCCAAAGCCCGTTGTCCTTGGAGGGCAAAGGGTTGTGGTTTTGCCATCAGAACCAAGCAAGCACCAGAGCCTAAACTTGCCCAAAACGAGTTTGCCATACCGTGGGCATGAAACAAAGGCAGGGCAGAAAAAATTCTATCTTCGGCTTGCATTTGGCAAGTACGACGAAAATGTTGTATTTCGGCATAACACTCGCCATGTCGACGGTATAAAGCTTTGGGGGTTCCAGTAGAGCCTGAGGAATATTGCAATAAAGCCGGGGCATCGGCTGTGGCAATGTGCATCTCATCACAAGGCTGGAGTTCTAAACCGCTCCATTGCTGCGCCGTCTCGTTGTCTTCACAAATCCAAATTTGTTCAATATCTAAAGCTTTTTGGCAACGGCTAAATAGTTTTCGGGTGGTTAAGGCCGCTTTAAATGGCTCGTTGCGCAAGGAAAAGTCCCCCGCTTTTAGTGCCGGGTCTAGGGGCACTAAAATAGCACCACGCATCAATACAGCATAATAAGCCAGCACAAAAGCGGGGCTATTGTCCGCCCACAAGACCACTTTATCGCCAACACCAATGCCTTTGGCAGCTAAAGCACCATTTAAGGCTTTGATTTGCTGAAATAAAGCCGCCCAATCCCAACGTTGCTTTGCATAAATCAAAGCAGGGCGTTGAGGATAACGGGCAACGGTATCCAATAATTGCTGGATAATCATGCGCTGATTTTAGACCAAATCATGGGGGGCTGGGGTGTTTTCATCCAGTGTTAAACTACCATCTAAATAAGGCTTGAGTATATGGCCTTCGGTATTTTCCACTTGCTCGACAAATTCTCGCATAGCATCCAACACAGGCACATTACTGCGGTCATAAACATCGCCTTGTAATAAACGCAATACTTGTAAGCGATACTCAGGTTTGGCAATAAAGACCGAAAAAATCGGCATTAAACGGTAATAAATTTGAATAAATTCATACCAGACTGAAACCCCTTGTTTTAAGCGATTTTCATAAGGCAATAAGCCCTCTTTACTCAAATCATTGGCTTTTAAGGCGATTTCAATTTGTTCGGCAGCAAACTTGGCACTGTGCATGGCAACACTGACACCCGATGAGAAAATGGGGTCAACAAAACGGGCTGAATCACCAATCAATACCCAGCCATTACCGACAAAATTATCCATTTGATAACTGTAATCAGCCTCAGCCTTAAAGTCATTGATGCGTTTAGCAGATTGCATCGTTTTGGCAATATCTGGGGCGGAGTTGCTGTGTTTATTAAACCAAGCTTCGTAATCGGATTTGGCTTCTTGGAAGACTTCTTTTTCCGTTACCACCCCCTATAGATGTGATTTTATCGGTGATGGGAATTTGCCAGACCCAACCGCGCTTAATCGGTAAAAAATGAATGTGAATATCATCTGGGCGTTCACCTTTGTTTACATCTTCAAACCAAGCGTGAACGGCAAATTGGTTAAATAAAGGATCTTTTTGTTTGATTTTCAGTTGAGAGCCAATGAGGGTATTACGTCCTGAAGCATCAACAACAAGCGGGGCTTCTAGTGTTTGGGTGGTATCAGCAAATTGGACTTCTGCGCCATAAGCTCTATCGCCATCAAACAAGACTTTTTTAACCCGCACCCCCTGATAAACGTTAGAACCCAATTTTTGCGCGTGTTTTAGTAATAAAGCATCAAATAAAGAGCGATCCACTTGATAGGTGTAATCTTGTTCAATCCCTTCTTGAGGAAATTCGCCAAACTCGACATGCACCGAGGCTTTAGAAGCCGTAGGATGCCAAGATGCACCATATTTACGAATAAAGCCCGCTCGCTCCATGGTTTCTAAAAAACCAATTTCAGAGAAAATACGGGTGGTTGCTGTGACCATCGACTCGCCCACATGATCACGAGGAAAAACTTCTGCTTCCAAAATAGTGTTGCTAATACCTTTCATAGATAAGTAGCAACCTAAAGCAGCACCAGCAGGTCCGCCGCCAATGATAAGTACGTCTTGCATACGATTTCCTCCAGTGCATATAAAAAATACTAAGCATTATAAGGTAATGAGAGGGAGTTATCTCTAAAATATCTCTATTTGATCAACAATATTTACACAATGATGAGAAGTAAAAGTATATTAAACTGATTATTTATTTTTCTTTGGTTTCTTTTTATTAGACAAAGTATATTTGTCTGGATTTATTATATTGATAAAGCGTAGAATTGAGCACTGATTTTATCTTCATAAGGGCACAATATGAAACACTTAACGACTTTGGTCTTGTCTTTATCCTTTGCGATGGGTTTGTCTTATTCAACGCTTGGCTTTGCAGAATCAGCAGCGCAGCCAAGCCCTAAATCAGAACAAGTTAAGCCCAACATAGAAAAACGTCCCAGCAGAGCCGAACGTAAAGCCAAGAAAAAAGCGATGCTGGAAAAATATGATACTGATAAAGACGGACGTTTGAGCCGTGAAGAAAAAAAAGCGATGAAAGTACATCGCTTTAGCATAGGAGATGTCAATAAAGATGGGTATCTCAGCCCAGAAGAATTCAGAAGCATGGGCAAAAAACATAACCCTAAACGCAATGCAAAAATCTTTAAGCGATTCGATAAGAATAAAGATGGAAAAATTGCTAAAGACGAATTTATTAAAAAGAAAAAGAAACAAAAAATACAATAATTCTTTCTCCTTAGAAAAATAAAACTAGCCCCCAAATAGCAGATAAAATCAATCTGCTATTTGGGGTTCTGTTTTTCTAAGCTACAAAAATAGCATTCTCAAGTTTATTGACACAAACTCGCGCATGGTGTGCCATCGCCATCTCTGTCTAAACCCTTGACTCCACAGGCATGTAGGTAAAACTGGGCTTCTTGGCAATCTTTCATCTCACCACAGGTATTTTTCTCGGCATCACAGCGCATGGGCCGCTGTTGTTTGCATAGCGTGGTGCAAGGCATTCCATCTCCGTCACCATCAAGGCGGCTATTATCGCAGGCATTGAGCTGATAAATCGCCTCTGCACAATCGGTCATTTTGCTACAGGTTTTCTTTTCCGCACAGCTAAACGCACTCCAATCAACAGCTGCTTTTTTGGCAATTTCTGGTGCGGGTGCTTGGGCGGCGGCTATATCCGCATCTGAGATGTCACCAAAGCGAGCGATTTTTTTCGGATCATAGTTTTGCCCATCAATAAAGGGATTGCGATTGCCCTGAATCGCTTCAATCAAGCCATTACGTTGGCGTTCCCAATCATCGACCGCATCTTGCTTATTCCAAGCGCTGTAAAGCTGAATATCTTGTCGGGATAAACGGATACCATAGGTGTGGCTCATATAAAACATGGTACGGGCAATATCGCCTTGTACTGTTTCCGGTGGTTCTGCTCGGCGGATACTAGAGTCCACTTCGATATTACATTGACCATAGCTACGTTTTTCGCCGGCAATCATGCCCCAGTTGTAGTTAGAACGGTCGCCATTGACTTCACCAACGGCGGGATAAAGGTTGTGTAAATCATTGTGTGCGGTCTCAAATACCGGATCAACGTCTTCACAGCAAGAACGCCCGTTCATTTGTCGCTTGCCCTCTTCGGCAGGACACACCACTTTAGGTTCGCGCCAACAACGGCGGAAATTACCAAATTGATAAGCCGGGAATACATGCTCGGCCTCAATACGTTCGGCACGTGTGGCATTTTTTCGGGGGGTGACACCACAGGAATCCAGATTCACACGACGCGCCAGTGGGTCGAAGTCACAATTGCAATAGAAGGTTTTTTCATGCTGGCCAGCATAAATTTTCTTATACAAGGTGGTTTTTGCTGAACTAAAACTGCCGGGGGTTTTAGGGAGTTTTGACAAGTCTACTTGTACCTTTACTTTGCTAACCGTTGGCGGCGCTGTTTCAGTTTTCGCGGGGGGTGTCGATGCGGGGGCTTGCGACTCGCCGCTATCGGTTTGTGTTTTATCGCCGCCACCACAGGCAACAAGGCTAAGGGCAAAAGCGCTTAGGCATAGGGTTTTTATGGGGTTCATATGTTCTCCGGGTTCGGGATTGATCAGGGTGCTTTATACAACTTATAGACTGAAAGGGGAAATTTATCACTATTGGCTTAAGATCAAAATCAATTTACAAAAAACCGATTGACTATCGGTTTTTTAAATCCTACACTAAGCACATGTCAATATTATCCAAACCGTATTTAGGTGAACTCGAACTCGCCAGCCTTGAAGCCTTGTGGCAACACGGGGTATTAGATGCTAAAGCCTTGCACCGCCTGATAGGTGAGCAGCGCGGTATTGCCTTAACCACGGTACAATCCACATTAGAGCGTTTATTTCGCAAGCAATTATTAATGCGAGAAAAAGTGAGTCATGCGTATCAATATCGTCCAGCGGTACGGCGTGAAGATTTGATGGGGCGTTTATTTGCTGAGGTGATAGATACATTTTCATCAGGCAAGACGGAACAAGGTTTGGCCGCTTTTGTTGATTTGGCTGCCAAGGATAATGATGAAAACCTTGATAAATTAGAGCAACTGATTTTACAACGCCGAGGGCAAGCAGAGGAGAAAAACTGATGTCTTGGACGTTTGGTTTATTGGTCTCGGCCTTGGCCTTATTTGTTAGCACGGCCTTGATGGTGGCTTTATTTTCACGCCTATTGCTTGCGCCTATATCAAATTTATTGGCACATTTTGCCCCCGCTACCCGCGCTCAGCTTTGGCTGCTTTGGAGTTCATTGCCTTTTTTCTTTGGTCTCATGATTGTCGTTTTAGCTTTATCACCTTCTTTTTTTCACCCTCTAGGCTTGTCTTTAGATCATTGTCAAACGCATACGCACCACCTGCATTTGTGTTTGTATCACACACCACTATTTGTCGGTATTGGGGAAAAAATATGTTTTGCTGTCATATTGCTTTGGGGGCTGTGGTTATTTAGCCGTTTTGCTTGGCATACCTATCAAACCCAACGTTATATCAATACCCTATATGCTTTAAGTGGCAAAAAGGGAGAGGGGTATCACATTATTCCAGCGCCTCAAGCTTTTGCGCTAACCATCGGCTGGTTGCAGTCCCGTATTTTTCTCAGCCAAACATTAGTTGATTTGCTCAGTTCGGCTGAATTAGCCACAGTGCTCAATCATGAACGCCAGCATCAACAACAGCATGATGGATTGCGTTTATTATGGGTCAGTGTTTTGAGCTATTTCCATTGCCCTATGCTGCGCAGGATCATCTTAAAGCAGTTCAGTTTAAGTATTGAGCAAGCTTGTGATGAGGCAGCAGCTCAGCAAAACGGCGATCGCTTACAAGTGGCAGAGACCATTGTGAAAGTCAGCCGTTTAATTCGGCAACCCCCTCTCAATAGCCCTTATGCGTTGTCTGTTGCTAGTTCCAGTATTCGTTTGCGGGTTCAAGGTTTACTGTCGCCTTGTTTACCGACCTATCCAAAATTAGGCTCACAACTCATGAGCCTTATTGCCATCACCTTGCTGCTGAATTTAATCGCGGGAAATTGGTGGCATCATAGTGCTGAAACCCTGCTTTTACTTCTTTTAGGTTGATCTCTCATGTGTATTACTCGCCGTTTTTTTATAAATAAAAAACCGACTGTCAATCGGTTTTTTGTTGTGTGGTTTTGTCTTTTCAGTAGCAATGTCAGCGCAGAGACTTTGCTCAATGAAGCGGTAGCCATTGATTTAAGTTTAGCTAAACCAGAATGGCAGACCCTAAAACAAACACGGGCTTATCAAGCTAAAACAGAAATGTTAGCCGCACAACAAAAACCCAATCCTGAGTTTGAATATGAGCGTGAACAAGTTGATGGTAACGAAAGCCGTTATAGCTTGTCGCAAGGTTTTGATTTTTCTCAGCGCCGCGAGTTAAAAGCGCAAGCAGCGCAGCGACGGGGGCAAGTGGCGCAATTACGCCTTCAAGCAAAAAAAATAGACCTTGTCGCTCAAACCCGTTCAGCCTTTTATCAGGTATTGCACCAACAACAACGTTTAGAACGCATAGATCATTGGTTACAGCAATTAGCCGACAGTGCCAAAGTGATTCATAAGCGCCAAACAGCAGGGGAAATCTCTGGCTATGATTCTCTGCGTTTAGCCACCGAACAAGCCCGTGCTAGCGCTGAACGCCAGCAAAATCAAGCCCAACAACAAGGCTTATGGGTAACGTTACAAAGTAGTTTAGGTTTAAGACCAGGACAATATGATGGACTAGAGGGGGAGTTATTACCCGAACCCCCACCGCCTTTAGCAGATTTACTCAATACACTGATAAAACGCCCTGATATTGCCCAATATAGCCAAGAATCCCAAGCCTTGGACTTAGAACGTCAGGTAGGGGAACAAGGCTGGATACCAGACGTGACTTTAGGGCTGGGCATTATTCAGTCAGATGCGGATAACGGTGCGAGTTTGTCCGCGGCTATCAGCTTGCCTTTGTTTGACCGAGGACAAATTGAACAACGCCGTGCTTCGGCTAAAGCGATAGTGAACCGTACCGAGCAACAATTGGCTTTGCGCACCGCAAAGGCTGAAATTCAAGGTTTATGGCAAGAGAGCCAGCGTTTAACCGGGGCGGCATGGCAACAATTACAAACAGCACAGCAAACCGCTTTGCGTTTATTGAAGGTGGCAAAAGTGGCTTATCGGGGCGGGGAGTTGAGCATTTTAGAATTACTCGATGCTTATCGCAGCGTTCACGACATTGAATTACAAAAGCTGACGCTGGCAGCCAAGGCCCGCCAAACCCAAATCGAACTCGATAGATTGACTCAAGGAAAATAACCATGCCAAGGATTTTTGTATTATCGATCTTAAGCCTCAGCCTAGTTGCCTGTGATTTAGATTTTTTACATGATCTTCGTCATGGTCATGATGATCATGGACATGCGCACGAAGCCGAAAACGCTCATGCGGATGATCATGGACATGCACACGAAACCGAAAAGGATCATGGGGATGAAGCAGAACAGGCAGATGAACATGGTCATGGTCATGAACCCGGCGCGATTGCCGTGACCCATTTCAGTGCAACAACGGAATTATTTGTGGAATACCCCGCCCTTGTTATCGGTGAAGAATCCGCCTTTGCGGCTCATTTAACCCAGTTAGCAGATTTTCGTCCGGTTGCCTCTGGCACATTCTCGGTACATTTATCCAGTGCTGGGGCGGCAAGCGAAAGTTTTAGTGTCGATGCCCCTTCTATTCCCGGTATTTTCCGCCCGATTGCTATTCCAACAATCGCAGGCGAGCGACAACTGCGTTTAGAGCTAAAAGCCGATAACTTATCCGTCATACATGATTTGGGCACAGTACAGGTGTATGCCGATAAACACAGCGCCCTTGCCGCCCAAGTTGAGGAAGAAGAAGCTGAGAGCATCAGCTTTCTTAAAGAACAACAATGGAAAGTCGATTTTGCCCTCGAGCAGGTAGAAAAACGCCGTTTGCGGGCATCGATTCCCGCCACAGGCAATATTCAAGCCCGCTCTGATGGTGAAATATTGGTCAGCGCCCCCAGTGCCGGACATTTATCCAACAACAATGCCTTTCCACGCTTAGGAACCCAAGTTATTGCAGGCGAAACCCTAGCCATTATCATTCCCAAAGTTGCAGGCGATGTCGATGTCACTTCTTTGGAGCTGGCAGTACAACGGGCGCAAGCACAATTCCAACTAGCAAGCCGTGAGCGCAAACGCTTGGCAGACTTGGTTGCCCAACAAGCGGCGGCAAAAAAACGCTTAAATGTTGCCGAAAATGCCGAACGCCTCGCCCGTGCAGACTTAAAAGCCGCCAAACAACGTCTGCAACAATACCAACGTAGTCTCAATAATGCCGATGCGAAAAAACAGCATGGGGTGAGCATTCGTGCGCCCATTTCCGGCACGTTGGTCGATATTCGTATCACGGCTGGCAGTTTTGTCGAACAAGGGCAGCCTTTGTTTCACATTGTCGATACAAAGCGTTTGTGGTTAGAAGCCAATATTGCTGAAGCGGATTTAGGGCGTTTACAAAACCCTGACAGTGCTTGGTTTCAGGTTGAGGGCTTTAAGAACAGCTTTAGTATTGAAGCGGAAAATGGCGGGCAATTGATAGCTGCTGGCAGCGTCGTTGATGCCAGCAGTCGTACCGCCCCTTTGCTGTTTGAGTTTGATAATAGCGATAAACACTTGCGCGTAGGGATGTTTGCACAAGTACATGTCTGGACAGGTGCTGCCCGTGATGCCGTTGCCCTACCCGTCAGTGCCCTTGTTAATGAGGCTGGACAAGAGGTGGCTTATGTCATGTTAGGCGGTGAGTCTTTCGAGCGTCGGGTTTTACGTTTGGGGATCCGCGAAGGCGATTATGTCGAGGTCAAAAGTGGTATCGAGGCAGGTGAGCGGGTTGTTAGTCGCGGAGCCTATTTGGTTCGGTTAGCGGCAGCATCACCTGCTGAAGCAGGTCACGGGCACGCGCATTAAGGACATTATTATGATTGCAGAAATGATACATTGGTCACTGAAAAACCGCTTATTCGTGATCCTCGCTGCCTTATTATTATTATTTTGGGGCAGCTATGAAAGTTTAAAAATGCCAGTGGATGTCTTTCCTGACTTAACCGCACCCACCGTCACCGTGGTGGTCGAGGCACACGGTATGGCTCCACAAGAAATAGAAACATTGGTGACTTTTCCTATTGAAACCACGCTTAATGGTGCATCTGGAGTACGGCGGGTGCGTTCTAACACCTCGGTCGGTATCAGCGTCATTTATGTCGAATTTGAGTGGGGTACAGATATTTATCAGGCACGGCAAATTGTCACAGAAAAATTACAATTGGTGCGTGACAGCTTGCCGCCGGATATTCCAACACCGACTTTAGCCCCCGTTGCTTCTATTATGGGTGAGATCATGTTTATTGCCCTCAGCTCGGATAGACATCAAGCAATGGAACTAAAAACCACGGCTGATTGGGTTTTACGCCGCCGTTTATTGGCTGTGCCGGGGGTAGCGCAAGTTATTTCTATTGGCGGTGATATTAAGCAATACCAAGTCATACTCAAGCCCCAGCGTTTAGCTGCCTACAATATCGCTATTGATGAAGTCCTAGACGCTTTGCGACAGAGCAATGAAAATAGCTCGGCGGGCTTTTATAGCGAAGGGGGGCAAGAATACCTGATTCATGGCATCGGACGCTTACAAAACCCAGATGACATCGCCCAAACCTTGGTTGCCATGCGCGGTGGAGAAGCGGTTTTAGTACAACATATCGCCGACATTAACATAGGTGCAGCACCCAAACGCGGTACGGCAGCTGCCAATGGCAAACCTGCGGTGGTGATTGGAATTCAAAAACAACCCTTAGCCAACACCTTAAGCCTAACGCAAGACTTGGATATCGTCTTAGCTGAGATTCAAGCCGGATTACCCGAGGGGATGAAAATTGAAACCCATTTGTTTCGCCAAGCTGATTTTATCTCTTTAGCGGTGGATAATTTATTGCACGCCCTGCGTGATGGTGCAATTTTAGTAGTTATTATTGTCTTTGTGTTTCTACTGAGCTTACGTGCCACCCTCATCACCTTATTAGCAATTCCCTTATCGCTGCTCACTGCTGTCTTAGCCATGAAAGCCATGGGCGCGAGTATCAACACTATGACCCTGGGCGGGATGGCAATTGCCCTCGGTGCTTTGGTCGATGATGCCATTATCGTGGTCGAAAATATTGTCAGACGTTTGCGCACTTGGCAAGGACAAGACCCCGTACAACGCGCTCCTTTGCTCAAAGTGGTGTTTGATGCCAGTCGTGAAATTCAACGCTCTATTGTCTTTGCCACCTTGATTATCATGCTGGTGTTTTTGCCGCTGTTTTTCCTCTCTGGGGTCGAAGGGCGTTTATTAGCCCCCTTGGGTTTGGCTTATGTCATCTCCTTGGCGGCTTCTTTAATCGTCGCTATTGTTGTTACACCAGTGCTGTGTGCCTTGTTATTACCTCATTCATGGGTGATTCGCAGCGGACACGAAACTTGGTTAGCACGGGGCTTAAAAGCCATCTATAGACCTATTTTGCAGCTGACTATCCGCCATTGGTTTTTACTCAGCCTGCTGTCTTTTGGCGCTTTAGCCACGGCTGTGTATTACCTTAACAGTGCGGGGCGCACCTTTTTACCGGATTTCAATGAAGGCAGTTTAACCATCAGCATTTCCACCTTACCCGGCACAGCCTTGTCCGAGTCCGAGCAATTGGGAGGCATGGTAGAAGAGATATTACTCAAACAGCCCGAAGTGGTGACAACTGCACGGCGCACAGGACGGGCAGAACAAGACCCCCATGCACAAGAGGTACACGCCTCAGAAATTGAAGTCCGTCTACAAATGCAAGACCGTAGCAAAGAAGCCTTATTAGCGGCATTGCGATCTGAATTTGCCCGTATTCCCGGAACCAATATTATCATTGGGCAACCGATTTCTCACCGCATTGACCACATGCTCTCAGGCACGCGCGCCAATATCGCTATCAAAATTTTTGGCTCAGACTTATATGAACTGCGCCGTTTGGGCAAAGCCATTGAAAAAATTGCTAGCAATGTCTCCGGTGCGGTGGACGTGGCGATGGAACAACAAACCGATATTCCCTTTTTAACCGTGGAACTCAAACGCCGCGCCATTGCCAGACATGGTTTGAGTGTGCGAGAAGTTAGCGAGGCAATAGAGACGGCTTTTGTTGGACAAAAAGTCTCTCGTCTGCTCGAGGGTGAATCTAGTTTTGATTTGCTGGTGCGTTACGCCCCAGAGGCAAAAGACAGTATAGAGGCTATCCGTTCAACACTTATTACCACGGCTAGCGGCGCACGCCTGCCTCTACATGCGCTGGCAGACATTCGCAAAGACCAAGGGCCAAATATGATCGGTCGTGAAAATGTCCAACGTAAATTGGTGGTTATGGTCAACGTTGCTGAACGCGATTTACAAGGCGTGGTCGATGATATTCGCCAAGGCATCAACAAAGATGTCACACTGCCTGCGGGCTACCATATTGAATTTGGCGGTCAATTTGAAAGCGCTGAACAAGCCACAAAAATCTTATTGGTTCTCGGTTTTATCGTCATCATTGGTATTTTCTTGTTATTGTTCTTAGCTTTTCGCTCAGTGGGCGATGCGGTACTGGTGATGCTGAATTTGCCTTTGGCTTTAATCGGCGGTGTGATGGGCGTATTTATGACCGATGGTATTTTATCCATCGCCTCGATTATTGGCTTTATCACCTTGTTTGGCATTGCGACCCGTAACGGCGTGATGCTGATTGCCCATATTCGTCATCTGGTGGAAAAAGAGGGCATACAAGATAGGAGAGAGGCAATCAGCCGTGGCGCACAAGAGCGCTTGGTGCCGATTTTAATGACCGCCTTGGCAACTGGCTTGGCTTTAATACCATTGGCATTGGCTCTAGGGCAACCGGGCAGTGAAATCCAAGCACCAATGGCCATTGTGATTCTCTATGGTTTATTTAGCTCCACTTTGCTAAATATGCTGGTTATCCCAGCTTTGTATTTACGCTTTGGTTATATCAGAACAGAAATAACTGATGTTACGCACTAACACCGTTTTTATCGCAATAGCTAGGTTTTCTACCTGCCTAGTACAGCAATTGACAAATACCTATAATTGCAACATGTTGTAATTATATGGTTTTCTGTTAAAAAACCTTATCGATATTTAGTGAATGCTGTACTAGTGAAATTTAGCCGTGAAGCAATGGCGGTTTTTTTGCCTTTTGGGGCATTAAGAAGCCTTTGCGTAACATCAGGAAATAAATTAAAGCGTTGGGGTTTTAGTCCTTCTCAGGTGTGACTAAAGTCTGAGTGGAATAGGTATTATGTGCTCCGGTAAATCGGAAGCCAAGGCTAGCTTATGCTGTGGTAAAACGCTCATAAAATAGCTGGCTCTCAGGCGAAACTGTATGAGTCATTTCAACAATGCCATTGACCAAGCGTGGCGAGCCACAAACATATACATCCACAGGTTCTGCTGCTGTCTTTAGTGTTTGTTTCATGACTTCAAGCACTGATTGACGGTAAGCCCCAATCCATTCATCTGCATCCGGTTGCCAAGTGTGTTCGGCTTGTGAAATACAGCGGTGAATTTTGAGTTGTGGCAATTGCTGTTGCAATGCCGTGAGCTGTTCCATCGCCAGTAAGTCCTTTTCATGCTTAGCACCAATAAAGAGTTCTACCGTTTGGCTATCCATCATCTCTGCCATGTGGGTAAGCATGGATAAAAACGGTGCTAGCCCTGTGCCACCCGCGACAAAATAGCGGGGAGCCAGTGAGCTTTCTTGCAAGACAAATTGTCCTTGTGCCCCGGTAACGCTTATATTTTGTCCCACTTTTGCTTGGCGTAAGAACTGGCTGAACTGCCCTTGTGGGTGTAATTGGATTAAAAATGCCAAGCGCCCATCCCAGTTTGGCGCATTTGCCAAGGAATAGGGGCGAGTAATATCCGTACCGGGGATACCCAGTTCAACAAATTGCCCCGCTTCAAAGTCTAAGCTGAGCATGTCCTCGGCATCTGGCAATAATTGTAGCTCTAATGCCACGACATCATCATTAATGGGTTTGATTTCTAGGATTTCTGCTTGACGTTGTGCCAAGCTTTCAAAGTGAATCAAATCATAGCTATAAGGTGTGCTGACAGCTAAATCGCTACGCGGATAGGTGCTACATAATAAAATATCACCCTGTTCAGCTGCGTCAGCGGCTAAAGCTTCGCTGTTGTAATCACGCATATCAAACTCGCCACTTTGGCAATGCACGGTACAAACACCACAGACCCCGCTACCACATTGCGAAGGCAGAAAAATATTTTCAGCCTCTGCGCCTTGTTGTAAGGTTTGATCACCACGACAGGCAAAAGCCAATTGCTGTTGGTCTTGGGTGGTGATTGTAATTTGATAACTATCCATGCTTATGCAGCTTGCCCTAAAGCGGCTTGTAAGTCAGCTTCTGCTGTTTGATTGACTTTGATATCAAAGCGTTCGATTAAAATCGCCAGTAAGTTCGGGGTTAAATAGCCGGGTAAGGTGGGACCTAAGTGAATGCCTTTAATCTCTAAAGCTAATAAGGATAAGAGAACCGCAGTGGCTTTTTGTTCAAACCATGAAACCATCAAAGACAGGGGTAAATCATTGACCCCACACTCAAAGGCTTCCGCCAAGGTGCTGGCTATTTGAATCGCGGAATAGGCATCATTGCATTGACCGACATCAAGTAAACGGGGAATGCCACCAATATTTCCAAATTCATGGTCATTAAAACGATATTTGCCACAACCCAGGGTTAAAATCACGCTGTCACTGGGAGCATTATCAGCAAGTTCGGTGTAATAATTACGTCCTGGCACTGCGCCATCACAACCACCAATGAGGAAAAAGTGTTTAATTGCCCCGGTTTTGACTGCCTCAACGACTTGGTCGGCAACACCTAAGACGCTGTGTCGTCCAAAGCCGATCGTAACGGTTTTTTCTGCGCTGTCTTCTTTGAAACCAGGCAGGGCTTTAGCAGCTTGAATCAAGGGTGCATAATTGTCATTTTGAATATGACGCACACCTGGCCAGCCCACAGGGCCTATGGTGAAAATGCGTTGGCGATAGTTTTTGGCTGGTTCGATAATGCAATTAGAGGTCATCAAAATTGGCCCTGGGAAATCGGCAAATTCTTGTTGCTGATTTTGCCAAGCGCTGCCATAGTTACCGACCAAATGAGCATAGGCTTTGAGCTTAGGATAAGCGTGCGCGGGTAGCATTTCTCCGTGGGTATAAATGTTAATGCCGCTGTCTTTGGTTTGCTCCAATAAATTGGCTAAATCGTGCAAATCATGCCCACTGACCAAAATCGCTTTGCCTGCCACGGGGCTAGTGCGTGCTTGTCCGATGGTTTGTTGTCCAAAATTATCGGTATTGGCGGCATCTAGTAATGCCATGACTTTTAAGTTCACCTTCCCGGCTTCTAAAGCTTGCGCCAATAGTTCTTCTAAGTCAGTTGGGTTGCTGGCTAAATAATCTAATAAACGCTCGATTTCAGCGTCGACGCTATCGTCTTGTTTGCCCAGCATCCGTGCATGATGGGCATAGGCGGCAATGCCTTTAAGCCCGTATAAAATTAATACCCGTAAACCAATCACATCTTCGCCAACAGTTTCTTGCTCAGCATTAACCGCTGCAATGCTGGCTTGTGCCAAGAGTTCATTAATGGCTTTGGGCGGTTGCCAAGCAGCTGCGCCGCTCAAAATTTCGGCTTCTACACCTTTTTCACTGGCAGCGACCTCATAACGAATCTTAATGGCATCGCGTTTTTGTGCCGCTTCTTGAATCAATTGCTGAAACCGAGCCGGGGTAAAATTGACATTGGTTAAGGTGGTAAATAAAGCGAAAAGGATAAAAGCATCTAAGTCTCTATCAACCACACCCAAAGTACGGGCGCGATGGGCATATTGAGCAATACCTTTCACTTGATAAATTAAAATATCCTGTAAATCTGAGGTGTTGGCATCCTTGCCGCAAGCGCCTTCGCTACTAATACAGCCAAATTTATCATCATGACGTTGGGTTTGTTCGCATTGGTAGCAAAGCATTTATAGTTTCCTTATGGGGTTTATGGCTTGATGTTTTTTTCATGCCGTTAGACAATGCGACAGACTAATCTATCTTTTTTTCAGTCACCTTGATCCAGATCAAGTCGAGTTTTTCTATGCACGAATTATTACGTTTAGCGCCGTTGTTTCAGGGGTTGAGTGATAAAGAATTAAGCCCTTTTGTACACACAGCACAACGGCAGCAATTCAAACCCGGGGAAATGTTATTTGCCGCAGGTGATGTCGCTGAGGCATTTTTTTTGCTGATTAAGGGCAATGTGCGTTTGTATCGCTTATCGCCAGAAGGGCGAGAAAAAGTGATTGAAATTGTTCCCAGCGGGCAAACCTTTGCTGAGGCCATTGTGTTTTTAAATAAACCTTACCCAGTATTTGCCAATGCTTTAGATGAAACTGAAGTGTTACGGATTCCTGCCAAAGTCATGTTAAAAGAGCTGCACAATAACAGTGATCTAGCTGTGCATATGTTGGCGCGTTTAAGTATTCATTTGCATAAGTTTGTCAACGATATTCATGCGCTGACTTTAAGTAATGCTAAGCAACGAATTGCAGGTTATTTGCTGGCTTTTATTGATGAACAAGCCCAGCAACATAAAGTTTGCTTACCTGCGAATAAGGCGACGATTGCCTCACGCTTAGGATTACAACCAGAAACTTTTTCGCGGGTGTGGTCAAGCTTGAAAAAAGAGGAAATTATCCTGGAATATAATGATCATATTGTGATTCATTCCCCTGATGCTTTGCGGGCTTTGTTGGATCCGTCTTAGGCAGCGCTTGATACAGTCATCAAGACTGTACCAAGTTTAGGGGGTTTTTATTGGATATTAAAACTCAGGGTTTTTACTTGCCATTGCGCGCTATTGCTTAGCACGTCTAAGCCTTTAGGTAATTCCACTAAAAAGGCAATATAAGCACCGCGAGGAATAGTGCTACTCACAGGTAATTCTAGGGCAACCGAGCCTGTGCCTTGCCATGTGGCAATCGAGCTACTGGGATCAAATGGCAGTAGCGCATTTTTGTCTTTGACAATAAAGAGGGTTGCACCATCGGGCAGTTGTATCACCACATAACGATCTAAGCTCGGATCTTGCGTAGGCAAGCTCAAACGTAGCAAGTCGCCATCACTTAAGCTGCTTTGTGACACCGCAAACGTGGCTTCTTCAACCGGTGGTTTGCTGGTACCGATGCCAGCTTTTTTGAAGCTAATCATCACGTCTTTTTCAATACTCGCCAAACTCAGTGCTAACGTATCGCCACTGACCGTCATATTTTCTTTACGTAAGCTAGGGCTAGCACTATAGGTATCCCAATACTCAACTTGATAGTCGCCAGCACTTAAACCGTTGACAGTGACATTCACGCCGCTGAGAGTGCTTGCACCTTTGCGGGTATCTGCCAATAAATATAGCAAGCCTTGAGCACCATCGCTGTTACTAAAATCAATCACATTCGGATGACTGACTTGGATATGTCTGTCCCAAGGGTCGCCAGCAAATTGGGCAAAATCAATTTGAGTTTGCTTAAAGAACTGGCTCATGTTGGCTTGGTAAGCGTTCATGGTTGCCGTTAGGCTGGGGCCTTGGTCTTCAAGCACACGGCTAGGCCAGCGTAACGGCATCCCCGCTTCTCCGGTGGCAAACGAGGCCCAAATGATGTTGTGATACGTCGTTTCGTCATCAGTTTGTTGATAGCGTGGGTCGTAATATGTGCCTTGCGCGTCTAAGTCAATCGGGCCAAATTCAAGGTTGTATACTGGGCGTTTGTCTTCGGTATTGCCGAGCATATAACGTAAAGTCCGCGCTGCATCGGTTGCCGGGCGTACGGTAACGACGGTATCACCGCTTTCGGTCGGGTCGCTGACCGCGCGCGGGTAATTATGAATCGCAACAAAATCAAATAAGTCGCTTTGCAAAACAAAATCTTGTAAATCATTTTGTGGCTGCTCAATCACCGAGGAGACAAAAATCATCCGTTCGCTATCAATAGTGCGCAAATGGCTTAACATGCCTTGAATCCACGCCATACGCGGAGCGCGCCAGCTATTGCTATTATCATTACGTTCAGCAAAGGTATTGTTATCCCATTCGTTCATCATTTCCCAACCAAAGAAATTATGGTGTTTGTTGATGATGTTGTAGAGCATGTTTAAACGCATCAGTTGCGCATTACGCGCCACCGGGTCAGTGACAAAGCCTTCACGGTCGCTGAGCATCCCACCGTTGGCGACGTTATAGGGATTGCTAGCAAAAATATCTTGGCGATAAAAATAGTTATCCCAAGGGGTAATGACCACATAGATATTATGCTGGGCACAAAGAGCGAGGAAATCATCTAAAAACTTCAAGGTTTCGGGAACATAGTTTGTCGGCTCAGTAGAGGCGGGATATTCCAAATAAGACACGCCATCGGGAATACGTCCGTTTTGGTTCGGATGGGCGACAAAATCTGCAAAAGCCAAGTCTTCAATAAATAAGCGCACCAAGTTCACCCCTTGCCCAGCAAACTTGCTGACTAGCGCATTAACATTGCCGACTTCACCGAAATCAGGGTTGGACCAATTAACCAGATCATTGCGTTGCTGATCATATAAAGGGCGGGTGTAAAGGTCACGAACATTCAGCCAAGTAATCCCCGCCGGTTGGGAAACGGGCATAAATGCTTCGCCATTTTCGTAGACAAAATAGCGTCCTAAAGAAGAGGGATAAATTCGCCCTTTGCCATAGCCCGCAGGGGCGGTAGTGGTGGTAACATTCACGCCTTGCAAGGGGCTAAGATTACCCGCGTGGTCAACGGCACGAATGGCAATATATTGATTGCTGTTTTCTGCTAAACCTAAAATCCGCAGTTGTTCGGTTTGTCCGGCAATTTTAGGTACAAAGCTGTTGTTATACACCGTAGCGGCTTGCCAATCAGCTTCGGTTAAAATGGCTTGCGTGGCATAACGGATTTGATAATTCGCCGCTTGTCCTTGCGCGCCATCATTACCGCTGGACGTGAAATGGATTTTGGCAGAAAAAGGTTGGCTGCTGACAATACTTACGTTACTAACAGGCGCTGGCGCGGTGACATCGTTGGCAGGCAGTAATAAAACCCGCGCGTATTGTGCCGGGCCTTGCAATCCATCGCCTGACCATTTGAAATAGCGATCAACTTCTTGGGGTACGTCCACGGCTTTGAGGTTGAGGCTATTGGTAAAATTACCGCCATCATCATCTTCCATGACTTGGATGGTGCTGGAAATGGGGCTAAAGGGCGCAGGGGCAGCGCTTAAACCTAATTGTGTCCAAGGGAAAGCCACTTCGATGGTATAACCTTGGTCAGTATCGCTGTTGTCATTTGCTGTGCCTTGAATGCTGGTTTTATATTGGACACTGCCATCGACTTCAGCATGGAATTGGGTCGAGCCAGCATTATTGCCTTTATCAAAACGGCGACGATGAGCACTTGCCGTTAGGGCTAAAACCCTATCCGTATCGAGCAAGACTTGGTCGCGGGAATTATTTGGATCGATAAAAATCTCTACGCCATCATCGTGCCATGTTTCCCATAAATTTACCCCCGAATCGACCCAAACCTTATCATCATCGACTTGTACCAAAACATATAAATTATTGGCATCATATTGAAATTGATAGCGGATACCGTTATCGGCGCGATCAAATTTGTATTGATACTCAGCAAAACGCGCATCCCATTCTCCGACGCTGACAATGCCATCAACAGTCGGGCTGCCAACATTGGCGAAGGCATCATAGTGGCTATGGTTAGCCCCCGTGTTTTTAATAAAATAGCCATTATAGGCGCTTGCATAGGAGACTAGAGGCAAGCACAAGCAGAGGCTGCTTAGTGTTCGTAACATCATTTTTATACCGCAATTATTCCTAGTGTGTGTAAGTCTGTTGGGCGTGTTGCATTATATCATGGCTTTTAACGTGCTTTGATGGTGAAACCATTCTATAAGCTTGTATTTATACTGTTTTTTGTCGAAAAATTCCATTAAACGCTTGAACCATCTAGCATAAAAGTATTTGCTAAAATACTGATATAGCAGTACAATTGTGGGGTTTTTAAAAGGATTTTTTTCAGACCGATAGGCGTGACAATATGACAGCGATAAAACGTTTTCTTCCCTTTTTGGCTTGGTGGCCGTTTTTACAGGAAGGTAAGAACCTCAAAGCCGATATTTTAGCGGGGATTACCGTAGCATTGGTATTGATTCCACAATCAATGGCTTATGCTCAGCTTGCCTCATTGCCTGCCTATTACGGTTTATATGCTGCTTTCTTACCGCCGATGGTTGCCGCCTTATTTGGTTCCTCACGCCAACTTGCCACCGGTCCTGTTGCGGTTGTCTCCTTGATGACCGCCGCCGCGTTAGAGCCACTGGCAAGCGCGGGTAGTGAAGGTTATATCGCTTATGCCATTGTTCTCTCCTTAACCGTGGGCTTATTCCAGCTATCGCTGGGATTGTTACGCCTTGGGGTCTTGGTTAATTTCCTCTCCCATCCGGTTGTGATTGGTTTTACCAACGCCGCAGCGATTATTATTGCCACCTCGCAATTGAGTAAAATTTTTGGGGTCAATGTTGAGAAAATGCCGCACCATTACGAAACTGTTTGGCATGTGATTCTCGCTGCTATCGACCATATCCATTGGCCTACTTTTATGATGGCATTGTTGGCTTTTGCGATCATGATTGGACTCAAACGTATTAATCCCCGCATCCCTAACGTACTGGCGGCCGTTTTAGTTACCACGGTGCTTTCCTATATGATTGGTTTCCAACAAACCAGCGAAGTGTCGATTAACCGTTTGGTCAGCTATGAATTACAAACCGCGATTAACAACCAAACAACCTTGGCAACCCAAATCGAAGAAAATACCCAAAAACGCCAAGAAACCCAAGTCCGCTGGCAAGACTATTTTGACGATTTTGGTCCTTTGGATCAGCGTACTTTAGAAGCGCAACATGATTTAGATGACATCGAAGCCTTGCTCACCAAATTAAAACGCCAACAAAAATCCGCTTGGTTCAAAATTAAAGAAACCCAGCTCGCCATTGCGGTTGGTGCTGAAGCAAAAGCAGATGAAAAAATCTATGTCAAAGGTGAAGAACCAGAAGGCATAGAAGTACAAGCCTGGCGTATCACAGGACTCAACTTTGAAAAAGAAACGAATCAGTTAAGCATTCATAGTGGTGGTAAAGTCGTCGGCACCATTCCCGAAGGTTTACCCGTGATTAAAATCCCAAGCTTTGATTGGGAAATCATGTCACAACTGTTGATTACTGCTGTTACCATCGCCCTGATTGGCTTTATGGAAGCGATTTCAATTGCTAAAACCATGGCGGCTAAAACTCGCCAACATCTCGATGCTAACCAAGAGCTAGTTGGGCAAGGCTTGGCGAATATTCTCGGTAGTTTCTCACAAAGTTACCCCACTTCAGGATCGTTCTCGCGTTCGGCGGTGAATATCAGTAACGGTGCGGTCACAGGCTTCTCCTCGGTGGTGACCAGTATCGTTGTCGTCATTACCTTATTGTGGCTAACGCCTTTATTGTTCCACCTCCCACAAGCGACCTTGGCGGCGGTGATTATGATGGCCGTTGCAGGACTTGTGAATATCTCCGGTATCAAACACGCATGGCACGCTTGCCCACATGATGGGGTCGTATCCATCGTTACTTTCGTGATTACCCTTGCAGTTGCGCCACATTTGGATAAAGGCATCATGATTGGTGTCGGTTTATCGTTGGTCTTATTCCTCTATCGCACCATGGAACCACGGGTGGTCTTTATTAATTACCGTGATTTGTACAAAGAGTGCTGGGATAAAATCGGCATGGTACGTTTTGAAGGTTCCTTGTATTTCGCCAACATCGGCTACTTTGAAGAGAAAATTCAACAATTGCTCTCTGAAAAACAAGAAATGAAATACGTGGTCATCGAATGCGTGAGCCTTAACGACATTGATGCCAGTGGTGAAGAAATGATTCGCAAAACCGCAGAAACCCTGCGTGGCGAAGGTGTCGAAGTGCTGTTTAGTCGGGTTAAAACCCCGGTAAAAAAAATGCTCACCGAAACCGGCTTTGTTCATACCCACGGCGAACACTTGTTCTTCCGTCGTCCTGAGTTAGCGCTTAAACACATTCAAAAACAAGTCTGTGGTAAAGAGGAAGCTGAAACCGATACAGCGACACTCAAACAAGCCACTGACGACGCATAAGCCATGAACACACAAGCCAAGCTTGATTACGACATCATCATCGCCGGAGCGGGCGTTGTCGGCAACAGCTTGGCTTGTGCGCTATCACAACAAGGGCTACGGGTAGCACAAATAGATCCCGCCCCTGCTCCCATTCAACAACTCGACCCTGCGACCGACTTACGTGTTTTTGCGATTACGCGGGTCTCTGAATTTTTATTCCAGCACTTAGGTGTATGGCAACACTTCCCCAACGAACGCCTTGGGCGCTTTGATAAAATGCAAGTTTGGGCAGATCAAGGCGAAATTAACTTTGATGTTGCCGAACTCGGTGAGCCAGCACTTGGGCATATTATCGAACAACAAGTCCTGCAACTGGGTCTACAACAACAACGCAATGACAACTGGCAGACTTTTTCTGGTAAACGTCTAGTACGCTTTTATAGTGAACCTGAGCGGATGCGAGTTAAACTCGACGATGGGCAATATCTCGATGCTTCCTTGCTAGTAGCTGCTGATGGACGCGGTTCTTTTGTCCGCGAACAAGCGGGCATTTCACTTGCCAACCGCGACTATAAACAACAAGCTTTGGTTACGACCCTGGAGACCGAAAAAGCCCATGATTATTGTGCTCGGCAACGCTTTCTCAGCCAAGGGCCTTTAGCCTTCTTGCCGCTCAATGACCCGCATCAAATTAGCATTGTCTGGACGTTGCCTAGCGATGAGGCATTACGCCAACAAGCCTTGAGCGTTGAAGACTTTGAAGCCAGTGTCAGCAGTGCTTTTGAAATGCGTTTAGGCAAAGTGCGTTGCTTGGATAAACGTTTATGCTTCCCCCTCAATCGCCAACAAGCTGAAGATTATGTGCAAAATCGCTTGGTGCTGATAGGTGATGCCGCCCACGGTATCCACCCGCTAGCAGGGCAAGGAGTCAACTTAGGATTGCTGGATGTTGCCTGTTTAGCTGAAGTCTTAGCCGAGGGGCAACGCCAACAACGCGACTTGGGCGCATTAGCCCTATTACGCCGTTATGAGCGCTGGCGCAAAGGTGACAACCTCGCCATGGCGTATATGATGGATGGCTTTAATGACCTGTTTAGCAACAACAACAGCCTACTGAAAAATTTGCGTAATCTAGGCTTATCGCTTAGCGACCAAATCCCCGTGCTTAAGCGGCAAATGATGCACTATGCGATGGGTGATAGAGGTGATTTACCACCTCTAATGCAGCGCCCCGAATCTTAAAGCCTGTCAGTTTGAAATCAACAACTATGGACTTGCAGTCCATAGTTGTTGATTCTTCAAGTACATTCTTATAGCTTATTCCCAATCATTGAGAATAAGCTATCAGCAATAAATTTAATCCATAAACGGATGCACCCGAATCAAAGTATCATCACGCTCAGCGCCTGTGGAAATAATATCCGCAGGTACGCCTAATAGCGCTTCGATACGTTCGATATAGGCTTTGGCATTGGTGGGCAGTTCGTTATAATTACGCACACCAGCAGTCGTGCCTTCCCAGCCGGGGAGTTCTTCATAAACTGGTTTGCATTGCTCGTAGGCATCCGCGCCTAGCGGTGGCTGGTCTAAGGTTTCACCGTTAAAATCGTAGTGGGTACAGATTTTCAGGGTTTTCATGCCATCGAGTACGTCGAGTTTGGTCAAGCAAATGCCGGTTAAGCTGTTGTTGATTTTGGCGCGGCGTAGGGCAACGATGTCGAGCCAGCCACAGCGGCGTTCGCGTCCAGTGGTTGCGCCAAACTCATGGCCTTTTTCACCTAAGTGTTTGCCATCATCGTCGAATAATTCGGTTGGGAAAGGTCCTGCGCCTACGCGGGTGGTGTAGGCTTTGGTGATGCCTAAGATATAATCTAAGTCTTTAGGACCTACGCCGCTGCCTGTGGCTGCGCCGCCTGCGGTGGTGTTGGAAGAGGTGACATAAGGGTAAGTGCCTTGGTCAATGTCGAGTAGCGTGCCTTGTGCACCTTCAAATAAGACACTGTCGCCATTGGCTTTGTATTCGGCAAGGACAGCAGGTACATCGCACACCAACGGATTAATCACATCAGCCATTGCCAAGGTATCGGCTAAGACTTTTTCCACGTCTACAGCTTCGGCTTTGTAGTAGTTGACTAAGGCAAAATTGTGGTATTCCATCACGGTGCGCAGTTTGGCTTCAAAATCTTTGGGGTCAGCCAAATCACCGACGCGCAGACCACGACGAGAAACTTTGTCTTCATAAGCTGGACCAATGCCGCGCCCAGTCGTGCCGATTTTGGATTTGCCACGGGCGATTTCGCGGGCATTATCAAGGGCAACGTGGTAGGGCAAAATCAAAGGGCACGCAGCACTGATGCCGATGCGCTCTTTGGCGGGGATGCCGTTTTCTTCCAGTTCTGCCATTTCTTTCAAGAGGGCATCAGGGGCGAGTACCACGCCGTTGCCAATCAAGCAGCGCACGTTTTCACGCAAAATGCCTGAGGGAATCAGGTGAAGGACGGTTTTTTTACCGTCAATAACGAGGGTGTGTCCTGCGTTGTGTCCACCTTGGAAACGGGCAACTGCTGCGGCTTTGTCGGTGAGTAAATCGACAACTTTGCCTTTGCCTTCATCACCCCATTGGGTGCCGATCACGACTACATTTTTTCCCATCTGTGTGTTTAATTCCGTATTGTTAAGTGAGTGGATAAGACGTTTGTCTTGTTTTTAATCTGTGTCTCAGTCATCGTAGGTTCTGTTGACATATGGATGCTGATGGCTTTTTGTGCTATTTTCGCGCTGACAGCGTTATTTTTTTCTAGCAATGGAATGCATTGCTACGAAAAAACTGCCTTGCCAGCCCAAAAATGGCACTAAAAATCCATATCACCACCACGTATCAATAGAACCTAGCGTTTTTTGCTGATGACCGGAGCTTAATCTAATGTTGGAGCCTTCTCCTTTTGATTTGAATGATACCTTAGCTTATGACGCATGGAAAGCAAAAAAGTTGCAAGCTTTAGCCACAAAAGTGGCGGATTTTGTTGTTTCTATTGAAGATTTGGGTGCAATTAGCCAAAGTGAGCAGCGTGCATTAAAACAGGTGTTATCGCGACATAATTGGGTGATTTATAAAACTGCGGCTGATGTCAGTTTGGATAAGGCGGTTTTGCGCCGTTTTGGCGCGCAGGTGGGTTTGTCACATTTAGATCATAATCTGCAATCGGAAGACGATGGCGTGACGGCTTTGAAGGTGGTGGAGGGGGATCGCTATATTCCCTACACCCAGCGCCCGATTCAGTGGCATAGCGATGGCTATTACAATACCTCTGAGCATACGATTTTTGGCATGGTGCTGCATTGCGCCACGCCAGCAGCAGGCGGTGGCGAGAATGCCGTGGTCGATCATGAACAGCTTTATATCTATTTGCGTGATTTAAACCCTGATTTTATTCGGGCTTTGTCAATGCCTAGAGCGATGACGATTCCGGCAAATGTGGTCGATGGTAAGGAAATTCGCCCCGAGCAAAGCGGCCCTGTGTTTTCGAACAGTCCACGCGGGCATTTGCATATGCGTTATACGGCCAGAAAGCGCAATATTGAGTGGGCGCAAGATGAGACCACACAAGCGGCTGTGGCGGCTTTGGAAGCCTTTTTAGATAGCGACCATCCGGCAATTGTGCGTAAGACTTTAGCCAGTGGCGAGGGGCTATTGTGTCGTAATGTTTTGCATAACCGCAGTGCGATTGAGGATGACCCGAGCGTGCCTCGGCTTTTGTATCGTTTGCGTTATTTTGATGAGATTACAATTTAACTGATGTTATACGCATAGGCTAAATTCCACTAGGCAGGGGGAAAATCTCCTTAGTGCGTCACATCAGTTTTTAATAGGGGCTATGGGCATACTAAACCCTTGGGTAATGCTATCCAGTATGGACTATTGAGCGACAAATAAAGCGGCAACCGCTTTGAGGTTATCAATATAACTACTTGCCAGCGGGTCTACCGCAATGACTGTGCCGTCGATGCTTTTCGCCACCGTTTTTGCCATGTGCTGGCTAAACTGTTTTTGCACAAAAATCACTTTGATGTTTTGTTGCTTGGCGATGTCGATCACCTTCATTAGGCTTTGTGGCCCTGGGGTTTTGCCAATCGGTGCAAGCGCAATTTGCTCCAGTTGATAACGCTGGGCAAAATAGCCCCAGGCCGGATGAAAGACCATAAAACGCCGATTTTCTAGCCCAGAAAACAGTTGTTTTAGTTCTTGATGCAATTGTTGTAAATCCTTGCTTAATGCGGCTAAGCCTTGTTGGTACAGGCTTTGATTTTTGGGATCTAAGTCGCTTAACACGGTTGTCATTTGTTTTGCCATCGCGATGGCGAACATGGGATCCAGCCAAACATGCGGGTCGTATAAATGTGCGTGATCATCGTGATGTGTCGCTTGTGCCTGCATTCGCGCTAGACTAATATCCATATCGGTATTAATCACCTGTAAATCTGGATTTAAGGCTTTAATTTTCTTGACCCATGCTTGCTCAAAACCCAAATGCCCGACGCTAAAATACACCGCTGACTGGTTTAATGCCTGTAATTGCGCTGGCAAGGGTTCATAAGTTGCTGGCGAATAACCGGGTTTGACCAATACTTGAATTGCTAACTGTTCGCCACCGATGCGCTCGAGCAAATACTGTTGCGGTAAAATGCTGACAAACACACTCAAAGGCTGAGCCGAGACCGTGCTTGCGATTAAAGTAAATAATAATACGAGTAATTTCATCCGTGAATCTCTGTTTATTGGCTAAGATCGTAGCCCAGCGCCGCCGCTGATTCAGCGCAAATATCAATCACGGCATGGTGATCGGCATCGCTGAGGCTATCGCGTTTACTGCGCACGGTTGAGGCGGTGATTTCTTCGCTAGGTTTTAGGGCAAAAGGGGTGGCTAATCGATCCGTGATTTCATGTAATTGTCTGAAAGGTGTGTTCACCAATTTTTCATAACGCAATAGATACACCCCTTCTTGTTGGCGTAATAATAAACGTGCCAGATAATCCCATAACAAGGCACGTTTGATAGTGAGGTTTGGCTCTTTGCTAATCGCTTGTATTTGTTGACGTTGCCAAGGGCTAAGGTGTGGGTCTTGGGGGTGCCCGATGGGAAAATCTTCAACTTTGGCTTCTTTCAGGTGCGGAAAGCTATTTGCCCATGAGGCGATGGTGTCGATTGGGTGACGCACACAAGCGATGATCGGCGCACTCGGCATCACCTGTTTAATTGCCTCTAGGCGATTAAGATAGCTTAAGGTGTTTTTAGTCGCCAGTAAAAAGTTCGGATCCTTGACCTTGGGATGATAGCGCTGACGCTGATCAACAACGGCGGTGTCTTCAATTAATTGTCCGTCTTTAATTTTATTTTCAATTGCCTTACCTGCCAAAATATCCCGGCGTAATTCACGATAATACAAAGGCAGCGCCCAAGGCGTGTCCATCTGCGCTAAAGGTTCAAAAATTTCCAATGGCTCATTGATGGCTACGGCATCTTTGATTTTGTGCAGTAATTGGCATAAATAGCTAGTCCCACTGCGCGGAATCCCCGTAATCACCATTTCTCTCAGCACTGGTTCACTGCGTTTGCGGCGAAAAAATGCCAAGCTGTTTTGCGGTCGATAGGCATCTAATACCGTTTGCCACGTGTCGAAGTTTTCGATACGTTTTTTCAGTGATGGATATTTGGCTAATAAACGGTCGAGTGTGTGTTGTAAACGCGGCTCTCGGCTGATGACATGGGGATAATGATAATGGCAAAAGAACACCGCTTGATTCAGTGGTTTCAAGTGAGCTGGATAATTAAAGCGTTCATCAATACAGTGATAATCGTGTTTGCCAACAGCAAGGGCGATGGGTAAAGCCATTTGATCCAACCAAGGACGTTTATTGCTAATGTTCGTATCAGCATCAATGGCTTGGGCGGTATTTATCCATGTTTTGGCAAAGTCCCATGCGGGCGGTACGGCAATAAAACCGGCATTAAAATACGGCAACATGGTCTCGCCGGTAACGCTGGCCTGAAAGCGTCTTGAGGGCAAGACAAGGGAAAATTTCTGATATACCGCTTGCCAGTCAATCGCCTTGCCCAAGGTAAAGGCATCCGCAGGTTTTGCATATAAAGCATTTTTTTTGAAAAAATCCAGCACATTGATAGGCGTTAAGCAAAGCATGTCACTGTCAAGAAACACCCGCCATTTCCCCTGAGTCTCTATATCCAAGCAGGCGAGTTTATTACCGATAGGATAATCGGCGGCCAAGGGGTTTTGAATCGGCTCTAGCCGCACCCGTAAGCGAGTTAATAAAGCTAAAGTCTCTGGGTCTAATTTTTCGATGGCATGAGGTACAGCGGCAATCAGTTCATAGTCGCCACGTAAGTTTTGTACTAAAGATGCCGCCAACAACAGGGCTTTTATTTCCAATTCCCCTTGTTGGCAAACGAAAATAAAACTGGCACTCATGGTTTTTTTCCTGTGGTTGCATCGGGTTGGATAATAATTTCTACCCGGCGGTTTTGTTGTCGCCCTTCTTTAGTATTATTTTTCGCAATTGGGCGCTTTTGTCCATAGCCTTTGACTTTCATCCGCTCAGGGGCAACCCCTTGCAAAGATAAGACCTCAAACACCGCTGCTGCCCGTTGTTCGGATAATTGTAAGTTGCTTTTCGGGTCGCCCAGATTATCGGTATGCCCTTCAATAATCAAGCGGTAACTGCGGTGTTGATTGAGAATGTTGGCAAGTTTCATCAAGTCCCGAAATGCTTGGGTGCGCAAGCGCGCTTGACCGCTGTCGAATAAGACATCGCTTAAAGACACTTGCACGCCTTTGGGGGTCGCACTGACTTGTAAGGTCGAAATCAGCCCTTTAAGGATTCGTTGTAATTCAATTTTATCCGGCGCTTTTTTCTCTGGTTTTTTACTCGCTGTGGGCTTGCCTCCGGCTAAAACCCCGACTTGAGAAAGGGTCATTTTCATTAATTCGAGTAAGCTTTTTTCGCCAATCCCACCTTTAAGGGCAGCAAAACTACTGACAATGACAATAATTAAAATCCCGCCCATCAGCGTGGTGATAAAACCGCGATAAGACACCACTAAGCCTAACAAGGCGACAATCAAAAGCATAACCACCGCTTGTACTAAAGCTGGCGGCAAAGGCATGAGAAATTGTTGCGTGATCAATAAAATCATCATGGTCAAAGCGCTCATACTCGCCGCCTTAAACAGATTATTAAACCAAGGTGCAGACTTGTGACTGGGGTCTTGTTTAAGCAAGGAATCCTCGGCAATCACGGCATCATCATCCAGCGTTTTGCTCTTGGGTTGTGGGGCTTCGCGGTTGGGGTAGCGTAAATCTTGATCTTCAATCCCTGCAAGCAAACGCCGAACGCTGACTTTATGCTGCAAGCCTTCGGGAATAAAATGGGTTTCGTTGGCTTGCTCAAGGGTGAGTAAATGCCGATAACCAATCAATACACCTTGATAAGGCACTTTTTCCTCGACCTTGATTTGCTTTATGGTGCTGTGAATATGCTCAAAATTTTGCCGAATCATGCCCAGCAGCACACGGCGGGTGCTGGGGTGTCCCATGACTTTAATACTGATAAAACAGTCTTCAATATCGGCTTTAATCAAGGCTTTGTTATTTTCATACGCGAGAATCACCCCGGTGCGCCAATAAGTGCGTTTGGAAACCAAAGTATAGAGCCTGACTAAAAAGCGCGAAAACACACTGTTAGGTAAAACATCATAATGGTATTCAAAGGCAAGAAAATCATCTTCTTCTGCCATTTGCTCCCAGCCTAAATCCGGCTCTTCTTTCGGCAGCAAATCAGGAATTAAATAATATTCACCTTGAGCAAAAGGGAAGCATAACTCAAATTTGCGCATTAAACTGACGAGAAAATCATGCCGCGAGGCAGGATAGCGTTCAGGGTCAAGAATAATATTTAAGTCTTCATAATCAAACACGCCCTTATTTTTGAATAATAAATTATTATTCAGCAGGGTATAGACACCATTGGTGAGCCATTCGGGGTTGAGAATGTTGGTATCTTGTAGCCGCGCGTCATCATAAAAATTCAGGGCAATGCCCAAGTCATGCAAAAAACCGATCAAGGTTTGCTGGCTGATGCGGTCGCTGACTTCGTGGCGCTGGCAAATTTCGACATAATCTTGATAGGGTAAAAAATCAACATCGAGGTTTTCTAGTTCATTTTTAATCTGTAGCCAAGTGCTGGGAAAGGGATCAAACACATGCGGTAAAATTCGCACCGCATTTAAAATCGACCCTTTAAGTGCATCAAGTCCCGTGTTATCGCGGCAAGAAATTTCACAATAGCCCATGATGCTAGGGTATTTGGCTTGAAGCCCGGTACGGTTAAGTGAAAAAGCTTGCTGATCAATTTTATTAATCACGATAATAACGGGGGATTCACCGCCAAAACTTTGAATCAGTTTTAACCAATATTCAACCCGATTGCCGCCCTCGTCACGCCTTGCATCGAGCACCAATAAATAAACACTACGTTTGGTCAAAAAAAACTGGTGGGTCGCGTGCATGATTTCTTGCCCGCCAAAATCCCAGACATTTAAGCGCAAATTATGCTCGTTAAAGGGCACATACCAATGATCGATGTGAATACCCTCGGTTTTGCTTTCATTGGCATCATATTCTTTATATAGCAATCGCTTAGAGACGGAGGTTTTACCGACACCGCCTTCACCGACGAGTAAAATTTTTGCCTCGTTTAAGGGCTGCTTGTTCTCCATTTGTGCCGTAACTTGCAAATAATAATGGGTAATTGCTTGCGGATGATTAAATTTAATTAAAATCTCGGGCGGAATTGGTAAGGGGTTATTTTGTAGATAGAGCCTTTTTAGGGGTTTTAGGCGATTTTCCTGCACAAAACGCCCAATTTCGGTGGGCAGTTTTAATAATTTATTGTGGGCTAAATCTAAACAACGCAATTGCCCTAATTCTGTGAGTTCGATGGGCATGTCTTCAATCAAGTTATTGCCCAAATACAGCTCTTGCAACAAACTTAATTTAATAATATGCGCAGGTAAGTGTTTGATTTGGTTATGACGTAAATTTAACACTTGCAGGCGTTGAAACTGGGCTAAGACTTCGGGGTAAGCTTCAAAGGCATTATGCCCCAAGTTTAAAACCTGTAATTGCTGTAACTTCCCAAGACTGGCAGGCAGGGTTTTAAGTTGGTTATGGCTTAAATCTAAACGGCTTAATTGCGTCAGCTTATAAATACTGGCGGGTAATTCCGTGATTTGATTATCATGCAAATCCAGCGTTTGCAGTTGCTTGAGTTCGAGGATTTCTTCGGGGAAATAGCTCAAGCGATGATCGGAGAGATCAAGACGGGTTAATTGCAGTTGCTTGGCTTGAGCGACTAAACGCTGGATGATTTCTTGGTTTTGCATATGATCTACTCAAGCTGTGCTCATGCTGGCACAAACCGTTATATAACGCCTAACTTCACCCAATAGCGCAGCAACTAGGGCGGAGTCGATATAAATTTTTATTATGTTTTTGATTAGTTTTTAATTGTTATTTCTTTATACGATGCGATTGTATGACCTGAACATTCATTAGGGTGAATTTGCAGCAAATTGCGCCACTGCGAAAATGGCATATCATCGATTACCAATTCTGGCTCCGGCAAAAAACCTGTAAAACACGCATCAATACCAAATTCCTTGGCACTTGCTTTTGCATACTCAGCTCCACCAGAACTCCAATAATACATCACAGCGCTTTGATGGTGCAGCGCTTTGATATGTGAAATTGTTTCAGGAATAGGGATACGTTTGGTTCCATAATTCCTTACAAAGGTTTCATCTACATCAACGTAGACGTAAAATGGCTTGCTCATATTTTGTTACTTGCGAAATATAATGTCACAAATAATTGGTGTTGAGTGACAGCAAAGCGTTTGAGTTAATTTGTCTTGTTAGGCATTTAGTTACACCCATCGGATTCTACTACGTTGCCTTGCTCATTTATCTTAAAGGAAAGCCATATGGTGTTTAAATGACCTTCTTTTTCGTACGCTTCGAATTCCGGTGAAATTTCATTAAGAAGTTTAATTGCCTTTTCTTTTTCCATGCCACCAACTAACTGACTACAAAGCTTCTTCAATACCTTTATACGGTTGTTTGATTCATATTCTTCTTGTTGCCTATATTTCTCTGTCACTGTTAAATCAATGGCTGAGTATATCCAAAATCCATTTGTTATGAAGAGTAGTGTTCCAAGGAATATCGCGACGCTTTTTGCCAACATGCTTTCCTTAAATTTTATGCCTAACGCTCCAGCTAACTGGGATTTTTCGGAGTGATAGCGGAGAAAAATTTCCAGCGTAGCTGATTGTTATACATTATTTCCGATGCCATATGCGCTCTGGTTTTTGCCCCAATTGCCATTCAATATAGTCTTCAGGTGGTCGAACTATATCAATGATGTGCTCGTATGAGAATGGTATTTCTGCTCCAAAGCATAGATAAACCTCATTGTTCCCCTTTTCGATACAAGCGGGTTGAAAATCAAGAATACCGATGTATTTATCACCCTCAACCTCTGATACGATTACATAACCACGCTCACTTTCAATTACTATTTTTCCGTTTTTATCTTCCAGTTCAATTTCAATAATTAGTTTAGCAGCATCACCTATATTTAAGGATTTCCTTTTCTCCAACGGTGGAACCCAAAAAGTATCAGGATTTTTTTTGTGGGATTCCTCAGTATTTCGTAATTGCCAATAGTCTTTTTCAAAACTAGCTAATTCCACAACATTTCCTTTTCGACCATTTCAAGTTGTTGATAAAGATTCATATGAAATGCTAATGGTAACGGGGCAGGGCGTTAGACTTGCTGTAAAAAATTCTCCAGCATTTGATGCCCATGTTCAGTCAAAATTGACTCAGGATGAAATTGCACGCCTTCAACCGCGACGTGTTTATGGCGCACACCCATGATTTCATCAAACTCACCGTCTTCGTCTTCTGTCCACGCAGTGATTTCCAAGCAATCGGGCAAAGAATCTTTTTCAATCACCAAGGAGTGATAACGGGTGGCCGTAAACGGTGAGGGCAAGCCCTTAAACACGCCCTTATCATTGTGATAAATTGGTGAAGTCATGCCATGCATGACTTTTTTGGCCCGCACCACTTTAGCGCCATAGGCTTCGCCAATGCTCTGATGCCCTAAACACACACCTAAGACAGGCACTGCACCAGCAAAGTGCTTAATCGCCTCCACCGATACGCCCGCTTCTTTGGGCGTACAAGGGCCCGGCGATATGACCAGTTGTTCAAAATCATAGCCCGACAAGCCTGCAATATCGGTGACATCGTTACGAATCACCTCGACCTCAGCTTTTAATTCAGCAAAATATTGCACCAAATTATAAGTAAAGGAGTCATAGTTATCGATCATTAACAACATCTTAGGCTCCTTTTTGCGCGACGGCTTCGGCTTTGGCAACGGCACGCAAAATAGCACGGGCTTTGTTCATGGTCTCAGCCCATTCCATATCCGGTTTGGAGTCAGCAACAATACCCGCTCCGGCTTGAATATAGAGTTTATTGTCTTTAATCACCGCCGTGCGAATTGCAATCGCCGTGTCCATATCCCCATGCCAGGACAAATAGCCCACCGCGCCGCCATAAATACCGCGTTTAACGGGTTCTAATTCGTCGATAATTTCCATCGCCCGAATTTTCGGTGCGCCACTGAGCGTCCCCGCAGGAAAGGCAGTGCGCAGGGCATCGACTGCTTTGGTGCGCACGTCACACTCGCCAACAACATTGGAGACAATGTGCATCACATGCGAATAGCGTTCGATGACAAAATTTTCGGTCAGTTTTACCGTGCCGGTTTTCGCTACTCGACCGACATCGTTGCGCCCTAAGTCAATCAGCATTAAATGCTCGGCGCGCTCTTTTTTATCAGCGAGTAAGTCTTTTTCGTTAGCAAAATCCTCTTCAGGGGTTTTACCGCGTGGACGTGTGCCTGCAATTGGGCGCACGGTCATCATATTATTTTCCAGCCGGACTAAAATCTCGGGCGAAGAGCCAACAATATGGAAATCATCCAAATCCATGTAATACAAATAGGGCGAGGGGTTCAAGCAACGTAAAATCCGATAAATATTCAAAGGACTGGCTTTGATCGGAATCGACAAGCGTTGCGATAACACCACCTGCATGGCATCACCGGCTTCAATATAATCTTTGATTTTGTTCACAGCGGTTTTGAACTGCTGCTCGGGGAAAGCTGAGTCGAAATCACTTTCTTGAACGTCTAGCACGTCATCGGTGACTTGGATGCTTTGATCTTCACAATGGGCGCTGGTTTGTAAGCAATCTTCTAAATAATCGAGCCGCTGTTGCGTTAGCATATAAGCATCGTTTAATTCAGTATTGGCATGGGAAATTAAATGTAAATGTCCCTTATGATTATCAAACACCACCACTTCGTTAGAAACCATCAATAAAATATCGGGGGTTTTTAAATCCGTATTTTCTGGCGGACACGTGTCGGCAAGTTTTGGCTCAATATAACGAATACTGTCATAGCCAAAATAACCGACCAAACCGCCCGTAAAGACGGGCAAATCGGCATCAGGTTCAGGGATTTTGAGACTGTGTTGATACTCACTGATCCATTCTAAGGGATCCGCGTGTTCAAACTGCTCCAGCAAACGCCCTTTTTCACTGATGGAGATTTGCTTGCCATAGACTTTAATGATTTTCTCTGCACCTAAACCGATAATAGAATAACGCGCCCAAGTTTCTCCGCCTTCGACCGATTCCAATAAATAGGTAAAAGGTTGTTTAGCAGCCAGCTTGACATAGACACTCAACGGGGTTTCCAAATCGGCCAAAATCGTCCGTTTTAGAGGAATCCGTTGATAGCCTGCTGCGACTAAAGTATCGAATGCTTGAGAATCCATCGCGCTATCACAGGTTAAAGGTAGTTGGGCAGTTCATTAAAGCTGTCAATCACCACATCAGGATTTGCGGTGCGGACATCGTCGCCATGATTATAACCATAGCTGACACAAATGATATTAAAGCCCGCTGCCCGAGCTGCCTTAACATCACTGATAGAATCCCCGACCATCAAGGCATCACGCGGCTCCACATCGAAATGTTTTGCTGTGTGCAACAAAGGCATGGGATGGGGTTTTTTTTCTGAGAGCGTATCACCGCAAACAAGTAAGCCGAAATAATCGTAAATGCCCAATTGTTTTAACAAAGGAACGGTAAATTCCTCGGCTTTATTGGTAATACAGCCCAAATTAAAGCCGCGCTCTTTAAGCGTTGCCAAGGCATTATCAACGCCTTCATAAAGGCAACTGCGCTCGCAAACTTGCTTGCTGTAGGCTTCACGAAAATGTGGCATCGCGGCTTCAAACTCAGCCGCTTCTGGTTCTGCGTCCAAATCGTCCATCAAGGCGCGTTTAACCAGTTTTTCTACCCCATTGCCGACCCAATGGCGGATTTTACTCTCTGGGTGTGGTTCGCGTCCGATTTGACCGAGCATATAATTGACTGCATCAGCTAAATCGGGAACGCTATCGACCATCGTCCCATCGACATCAAATAAAATCAGACGTGGTTCAAAACGCATGATTAAGCCTTAGCCAACTCGCTACGCATACCATCAATGGTGGCTTTATAGTCATCGGTATTGAAAATAGCCGAGCCAGCAACAAAGGTATCCGCGCCAGCAGCGGCGATTTCACGGATGTTATTGGTTTTCACGCCACCATCAACTTCGAGGCGAATATCACGGCCACTGGCATCAATGATTTTGCGCGCTTCTTTGAGTTTGTCCAAAGTTGAAGGAATGAAAGACTGACCGCCAAAACCAGGGTTTACCGACATCAATAAGACCATATCGACTTTATCAATCACGTATTTCAGTACGTCCAGTGGGGTCGCTGGGTTAAAGACCAAGCCTGATTTACAACCTTCATCACGAATCAACTGTAAGCTACGGTCAACGTGCTCGCTGCCTTCTGGATGGAAAGTGATATAGCTCGCGCCCGCTTTGGCAAAATCAGGAATGATTCTGTCTACAGGTTTAACCATCAAATGCACATCAATCGGGGCGGTGATACCGTGATTGCGCAGGGCTTCACAGACCAAAGGACCGATGGTGAGGTTAGGCACATAATGATTGTCCATCACATCAAAATGCACAATATCAGCGCCAGCATCTAGGACGTTGACGACTTCTTCACCCAAACGGGCGAAATCAGCGGAAAGGATAGACGGGGCAATCTGATAATCCATGCGAATCTGCTCCAAAATAATCAATATCAAAAGCCTCCCACTGTACCTGAATAGTAAAAAATTGGCAATTAAGAAGAAAAGCAAGTTTTAAGAAAACTTGCTTTTAGAGAAATAGATTCTATTAGAATAAAACCCGCCAATATGGTATGTTTAAGGGCTTTAATTGCAGGTTTTACCAAGAGGTTTTCTAATGCCATTTCGTCCTCGTTATACGGGTCTTATAGACAAATATCGTGATCGCTTACCCGTCCATGATGATACCCCTATCATTTCTCTGGGTGAGGGCAACACCCCCTTAATTCGCTTAAATAACATTCCCGACGCATTGGGCGTGGATGTGGATATTTATGTCAAATACGAAGGTTTAAATCCGACAGGATCTTTTAAAGATCGTGGCATGACTATGGCTGTCACCAAGGCTGTAGAAGAAGGCAGTAAGGCGATTATTTGTGCTTCTACTGGCAACACCAGCGCCGCCGCAGCCGCTTATGCTGCCCGTGCTGGCATTACCGCTTTTGTCTTAATTCCTGATGGCAAAATTGCTCAAGGCAAACTCGCACAAGCGATGATGCACGGCTCGGTGGTGATCCAAATTCAAGGTAACTTTGATGAAGGCATGGCTTTGGTCAAAGAAGTCGCAGACCACGCGCCTGTGACCATCGTCAATTCGATCAACCCTTACCGTTTACAAGGGCAAAAAACCGCTGCTTTCGAGATCATCGAAGAGCTGGGTTCTGTGCCTGATTATCACTGTTTACCCGTTGGCAACGCTGGCAATATCACCGCACATTGGATGGGCTATCAGGAATATCATAATGATGGCATCGTCACCAAACAGCCAAAAATGTGTGGTTATCAAGCGGCGGGTTCTGCGCCGTTTACTAAAGGTGAAATGGTCGATAATCCTGAAACCGTCGCCACTGCGATTCGTATCGGTCATCCGCAGTCTTGGGATAAAGCCTGGGTGGTACAAAAAGAATCTGGCGGTTGGTTTGATAAATGTTCTGACGAGCAAATTCTTGCCGCGCAAAAACTCCTCGCTGAAAAAGAAGGCGTGTTCTGTGAACCTGCCTCAGCAACCTCGCTGGCAGGCGCTATCATGGATATTAAATCCGGCAAAATCCCTGCGGGTAGCAAAATCGTTTGTACCTTAACAGGGCATGGGCTAAAAGACCCAGATACCGCGATTGCGCAAAGCACTGCGCCAGTGGTTAAAGTCCCTGCCGAGCTTTCTGCGGTTAAACAAGCGATTTTAGATCAGCTATAAGCCCCAACGGGGCGAGATTTGTATATAGGGCCACGCCCTAGGGTACAAATATCAAAATAGGATTAAAGCCCTGAAAGGGCGTGATAATTTATTGCGCCCCTTCAGGGCTTGATGTGATAGGCATCTAAACCTAGGGCGTTGCCCTAGGCTATATAGATTAAGCCCCTTTGGGGCGAGAGGACATTTTATCCCACCATGAGCAACAAACCCCTAAATAAATACAGCGCCACCATTACCGCGCCCAAATCCCAAGGCGCATCGCAAGCCATGTTATATGGCACAGGCATGACCGACGAGGACATGCAAAAAGCCCAAGTCGGTATCGGCAGCGTTTGGTACGATGGCAACACCTGCAATATGCACTTGCTTGATTTGGCTACCGAAGTCAAAAAAGGCGTACAAGACGCAGGTCTCGTTGGGATGCGTTTTAATACCGTCGGTGTCAGCGATGGTATGTCAATGGGCACGGACGGCATGAGCTATTCGCTACAATCGCGCGATGTGATTGCCGACTCGATGGAAACCATCATGGGTGGTCAATGGTACGATGCCCTGATTACTCTTCCCGGTTGTGATAAAAACATGCCCGGTTGCCTGATTGCCATGGGACGCTTAAACCGCCCAGCTTTAATGGTCTACGGCGGCACGATTAAACCCGGTTATGACAAAGACGGTAACACCTTGGATGTGGTCTCGGCCTTCCAATCTTATGGCGCGTATATCGCCGGACACATCGACGAGGAAGAGCGCCAAGACATCGTGCGCAAATCTTGCCCCGGCGCAGGTGCTTGTGGTGGTATGTACACCGCCAACACAATGGCATCCGCCATTGAAGCCCTCGGCATGAGTTTGCCCTTTAGTGCTTCTATCCCCGCCGAAGACGATGGCAAACAAGCAGAGTGTCATGATGCCGGTAAAGCAATTCGTCACTTGCTAGAAAACGACATCAAACCCCGCGATATTATGACCCGCGCCGCGTTTGAAAATGCGATGGTGGTGACGATGGCGCTTGGCGGTTCTACCAATGCCGTATTACACCTTATCGCCATGGCGCGTGCGGTGGATGTCGATTTAAGCCTTGATGATTTCCAAGCCGTCAGCGACCGTATTCCTTTCTTGGCGGATTTAAAACCCAGCGGCAAGTACGTCATGGAAGACTTGCACAAAATCGGTGGCACACCCGCGGTGATGAAATTCTTGCTTGAACAAGATTTACTCGATGGCGCTTGCATGACCGTCACTGGCAAAACCTTGGCAGAAAATGTCGCCCATGTACCCAGTTTAGAAGCCGGACAAGACATCATCCACGCCCTGAACGACCCGATTAAACCCTCTGGTCATATCCAAATCCTCAAAGGCAACCTTGCCCCTGAAGGCTCGGTGGCGAAGATTACGGGTAAAGAAGGGCTGCAATTCTCTGGCCCTGCCAAAGTCTACGACTGTGAAGAAGACATGCTCAAAGCCTTGGAGGAGAAGAAAATCGGTAAAGGCGATGTGGTTGTGATTCGCTATGAAGGTCCTAAAGGTGGTCCGGGTATGCCAGAGATGTTGACCCCTACCTCAGCGATTATGGGCGCGGGTTTAGGCAACGATGTCGCGCTTTTGACTGACGGGCGTTTCTCTGGTGGCTCGCACGGCTTTATCGTTGGACACATCGTCCCCGAAGCCCAAGAAGGTGGCCCGATTGCCTTGGTAGAAGAAGGCGATATGATTCACATCGACGCGGATACCAATCGTTTGGATGTCGATGTCGATGAGGAAACCATGGCGAAACGTAAAGCCGCTTGGACAATGCCTGCGTATAAAGCTAGCCGTGGCACATTGTACAAATACATCAAAAATGTCAAAAACGCCTCTTTGGGCTGTGTGACAGACGAGTAAAATAATAAGGGGGAAAGCATTCGCTTTCCCTCTTTAGCCTGCATGCTTATTCGTATCCCTTCTTTTTTTATTGCATTGCTTATTTTTTATCTGTTTATCGATGAAATGAATAGATGCAATTCTAATTTATTTTTTCTAATCATATTTTTTTTGGGGATGTTTGTTTTTGCATATTATGCAATTATGGGCTTTATACCCTACCTATTAGTACACCCTGACGCTTTTTCTCATAATCTCGATCAAAGAATGACAAAAATAGTCGACAATTGTTTTAAAAAGGCTTTTGATAAAAAAATTGAAATAATTTCAGAAGAATTCTTTTTCTATGCCATGCTAAAGGATGAAAAAATAATAAAATTAATACAAAATTGTGATATTGATATTAATGAAATTAAAGCCGATTTATTAAAATTTATAAATAACCATGAAAAAAATAAAACATTAAAAAAAGAACAAATTAGATTTACAACTGACCTTAGGAAAAAATTAAATTATGCCTATGACATCGCGTTTTTTCTCAAAGAGCATGAAGATGGCAATTTACCAGATTATGTGCTACCACTTATTTTAATCAAAAATGAAAAAATTCTTTTAACATCACTTGATCACATTAAATTAAAAGAACATTTTTCTTATCAATTATTACGACAAGATAATATAGACTTAACTTTATTATACCCAGCAGTTAAAAAGGCAGAGTTAAACAAAAAAAATAATTATAATGTAGTTATTTATAATGACAATTTTACAACGATGGCATTTGCTGTAGAGCTAATAAGCACTTTATTTAATAAAACAGAAGAAGAAGCTATCAATATTATGATAGAAATACACTCCAAAGGTTCTTTTATTTGTGGGGAGTATAACTATGATGATGCTGTGGATTTAATGAGTAAAATACATAATTTAGCTAGAAAAAACTCTCACCCCTTGATGTGTGGTATACAAATACCAAAAATAAATCACTAACAAATTGGATTCAGTATAAAAATATAGCCGCTTATCCATGAATCATCACAAAATGCTAGGTTTTCCCTCTCAATGCTTTACGGTAGAATCATGCGCATGACCACCGGGGAGCCACCATGCACGACGATGCTAAATCAGATCAATCAGCGCAATCTAGCGATGCCAATCCTATTTATGAAATGCTATGGGATTGTGAATACTGTGGCAGCAAAAAACTCTTAGGCAAAACCCAGCGTTTTTGTCCTGAGTGTGGCGCAGGGCAAGACCCTGATAGGCGCTATTACCCGGCCGATAATGAAAAAATTGCGGTCCATAATCATCATTACGTTGGTGCGGATAAAAGCTGCCCTGCTTGTGATCACCCCAACTCAGGTAACAGCGAATATTGCACCCAATGTGGTAGCCCGATGGATGCGGCAAAAGTGGTGGATACCCGTACTGAGCAAATGCGTACAGAGCGGGAGCAGTTTGCCCGCGGTGAGAATAAAAAACACAGTCAGAAGGCAGCTAGCCAAGCCCCCAGCGCGCCACCTCCCGCGCCTGCAAAAGCAAAAAAACGCTTTTGGTTAGCGGTGATAATCAGCCTTATTGCTGTGTTAGTGTTTAGCTTGTTTTTTTGGACTAAAGAGGTCGCCGTTGAGGCAACGGGCTTTAGCTGGCAACGGCTGATTTATATTGATAATTATGCCCCGCGTAGTGAAGGCACTTGGTGTAATGGCTTGCCCCGCGATGCTTATCAAGTCAAGCGCGAGCGCAAAATCCGCGACTATAAACAAATCCCCGATGGGCAAAGCTGCCAAACCAAACGCATCGACCAAGGTGATGGTACGTATCGCGAGCAACAAGTGTGCAAAACCAAATACCGTAAAGAGCCAATTTATGACCAATATTGCCGTTACAAAGTCGATAAATGGGCAAGCCACCGTTCAGCGATTGCCAAAGGTAAAGACAAGCGCCCTTATTGGCCAAAAGCCAATTTACGTTGCGAAGGTCAGCGGCGGGTTGGTTGTGAGCGCGAACGCAGCCGCGAAACCGCTTATTTGGTGCAACTTATCGACACCCAGAGCCGGAAAACCTACGAATGTGAATTAGGCGAGGATATTTGGGAACGCGGTCAAGTCGGCTCATATTGGCAACTTAAAGTTAGCGCGGTGACTGGTGGTGAGCGCTGTGGCAGTTTAGTACCCGTGGCAGGGTATTGAGATGTTAGATAAACTCGCTAATCGTTGGCTATTAGAGAATTTACGCACCGCTATTTTGTGGTTTGATAAAGACTTTCATTTACGTTATATCAACCCCGCTGGCGAGGCTTTGCTGCAAGTCAGTTCCCGCCAAGTTATCGGGCAACATGCGCGGGTGATTTTTCCCAGCACTTTGTGTTTTGAGCGCTTGGTGCAAACCAATAATACCGTGGTTGAGTATAATTTATCCCTACCGCTACAAGCGGGGCGCGATACCCATGTCGATTGCAGTCTCAATACCTTATCGCACCCGAGCGACCGTTATATGAATAATTATTTGGTCGAGCTGATTCCGATTGAATATAAAAGACACTTAAACCAAGCCTCGGCACAATCACAACGCGCCCATGCTGCCCATGATATGTTGCGAGGGTTGGCGCATGAGATAAAAAACCCCCTCGGTGGTATTCGCGGTGCGGCACAATTGCTGGCTGGGACATTGCCTGAACCAGATTTGCAAGAATATACCGATGTGATTATCGAAGAAGCCGATCGCTTACAAAACCTGCTGAATCAAATGCTCGGCTCGCGCAAACCTGCACAGCCACGCTTACATAATGTCCATAAAACCTTGTGTCGCATTGTGCAGCTATTAAGCTCCGAAAATGACAATGTCAATTTTATCGCCGATTATGACCCCAGTATTCCTGATGTCTTGATTGATGTCGATCAACTGCATCAAGTCTTGCTCAACTTAATGCGCAATGCCCTGCAAGCCTTAGAACAGCAGCAAAAATCGGAAATTCGTATTCGCACCCGGGTACAAACGCACACGGTATTATTGAATCAAGCCCATAAAATGAGCATTTGTATTGATATTGAAGACAATGGCCCGGGGATTCCTGAAGATATGCAAGAGACCATTTTTTATCCCATGGTTAGTGGACGTGTCGGTGGCAGTGGTTTAGGCTTATCTATTGCTCAAGACCTGATCCAACAAAATGGCGGGCTGATCAGTTTTGAAACCGAATCTGGGCGCACTTGTTTTTCGGTTATATTTCCCATACTCAAAAATTAGAATAAAGGATAAACTGCCACATGACTAACCGCGTATGGGTCGTTGATGACGATAAAAATATTCGCTGGGTGTTAGAAAAAACGCTAGCCCGCGCCCAGTTACAGGTCACTTGCTTTGACCATGCCCAAGCGATTTTGGATGCCTTAAAAGACGATATGCCTGATTTGCTGATGAGCGATATTCGGATGCCGGACATGGACGGGCTAGAACTCCTGACCCATGTGCAAGCTTTATATCCAACTTTGCCGGTGATTATCATGACCGCCTATTCAGACTTGGACAGCACGGTGGCAGCCTATCAAGGCGGGGCGTTTGAATACCTTGCTAAGCCATTTGATGTCAATGAAGCCAGCGATTTGGTACAACGCGCCATCGCTCATGCCAATAAAGATAAACAACCCGCGCATGAAGAACAAGTCTCGGTCTCGGAGATTATTGGCTCAGCACCGGCGATGCAAAACGTATTTCGTGCCATCGGGCGTTTATCACGCTCGCATATGAATGTCTTGATTACCGGGGAATCCGGCTCTGGGAAAGAATTGGTTGCCCAAGCCTTGCACCGCCACAGTCCCCGTGCCAGTGCGCCATTTATTGCTCTCAATACCGCTGCGATTCCGAAAGAATTACTTGAATCAGAACTCTTCGGACACGAACGTGGCGCGTTTACTGGCGCACTGAAACAAAATCGCGGACGCTTTGAGCAAGCCGATAGCGGCACTTTATTTTTAGATGAAATCGGCGATATGCCCGCAGAATTACAAACCCGGTTATTGCGGGTCTTGGCTGATGGCACGTTTTTCCGTGTTGGCGGACACACACCGATTAAAGTCGATGTCCGTATTATTGCCGCCACCCATCAAAACCTTAAACAAGGCATTGAAGCCGGATTATTCCGCGAAGACCTCTATCACCGCCTCAATGTGATTAATATTGACCTGCCCGCATTGCGCCAGCGCCGCGAGGATATTCCGGTCTTAATACAACACTTTTTACAAGAAGCGGCGCAAGAAATGGGCGAGGAGACCAAGCAAGTTTCCGCCGAGGCGATGGATTATCTTGCTGGACTGGCGTGGTCGGGCAATGTTCGGCAACTCAAAAATGTCTGTCGTTGGCTGACGGTGATGGCGGTTTCCCCAGAAATCCTCATCGAAGATTTACCGGAAGAATTACGCCACACAGGCAACGGTGAATACCCCAAAGAAGACTGGGAGTCTTTGTTACGGCAATGGGTGCAACAGCAGTTACAGCAACACCCGGAGCAAAATGATTTACTCGAAATCGCCAATCCTCGGTTTGAAAAAATCTTGTTGGAGACCGTGCTGGTACATACGCAGGGACACAAACAAGACGCGGCAAAACGCTTGGGTTGGGGACGCAATACCTTGAGTCGTAAAATCAAAGAACTGGGGATTATTTTGCCAGAAAGTTAGGAGGGCGGGATGTTAGCCTTATGTTTCGGATTCGCCACGATAGACACAGCCAGCGGTACAAGTCTCTTTGATTACCAATTTTGATAATTGCGGTAACTCAGGTTTCAAACGCTGCCAAATCCAAAGTGCCAAATTTTCTGCAGTGGGGTTTTCCAGCCCTTCGATTTCATTGAGATAATAATGGTCGAGGCGCTCAAGTAAGGGCTTAAAGGCCTGTTTAACATCGGCAAAATCCATCACCCAACCGCTGTCTTTGCCGACCTCATCGCTAACATAAACGGAGACATAATAGGTATGCCCATGCAAGCGCGCACATTTATGCCCCTCGGGGACATTGGGCAGCCTATGTGCCGCATCAAAAGAAAACTCTTTGAAAATTTCCATAATTCACCATCAGCAGGAAGAAAATAATGCCCGCTATTGTAAACCAAAGCCGCAAACAAACTGGCTTTAGTCTGCTAGAAATTTTGGTGGTAATGGTGATCATGGTGTTATTGACCACGGTTTTATTGCAAGGCTTGGATTTTGTCATGCAATTACGGCTGCGTTTTAATCAACAACAACAGCAATATCAACGCTTCGATTTACAAGCTTTTTGGTTTCGCAGCAGCAGCCGAGCCTTGTTAGCCGATTATGAAGATACCCTTAACAGCTATCCATTTAAGGGCGAAGCCCAGCAATTCCAAGGTTTAAGCACAGCGGCGCTGGATAACCCCGCAGGCGTACCGACGCGCTTTAGCTGGCGCTTAAAACAAACCAAGGGCAAGACTGAACTACAATACCAACAAGCCCCAAAAGATTATTGGACGGTGATGCGCTGGCCGGAAACGGAAGCCTATTTTAGTTACCGAGATAAAGACGGCGGCTGGCATACACAATGGCCACCAGCGCTGGGTTTAGAGACTCCACAACTACCGATTTTGATTCAATTGCAAGGTTTTTACGATGATAAGCCCTTTACATGGATAGTCAAACCCCTCGGCAGGCGCGACCCCGCGGCAGATTATCGTTTGTTAGATGTTTTTTAAGTCCCTATGTAAACACTTATGTTAAATACGAAAACCATTATTAGCAGTCAACAACTGTATGAACACGGGCTTATCAGCGCGATTGATTGGCATTTTGCCCAGTTAATGCAGACCTTAGCCAACAATGCAGATGATTATCTGGTTTTAGGCGCTGCGCTTGCCAGTGCTGAAATCCGCGCCGGACATAGCTGTGCGGAATTAAGCCAATTGACTGGACAAGCTCCGGGCTTAAGCCAACTGGAGCCTGAGCATATTTTGGCTTTGCAAGACCTTTGTTATCCTGAGTTAAAACCGTGGTTGCAAGCGCTCAAAGATACGAGTGTGGTCGGTGCAGCGGGGGAGTTTTACCCTTTAATCTTGGATGGCACACGTTTATATTTGCAGCGTTATTGGCTTTATGAGCAGCACATTGCCCAGTCTTTATATCAGCGCGCCAAACTGCCCTTACCCGGCTTTGACTCAGGTAGCCTCGCTGCGGATATTCAAACCCTATTCCCTGCAACAAACGAAATTGACTGGCAACAACTGGCGGCTCTCACCGCCGTGTTACAAAACTTAAGTATTATCAGCGGTGGCCCTGGCACAGGTAAAACCACCACGGTGGTTAAAGTCTTAGCCCTATTACTGGGACAAAACCCCGAACTACGCATTGCCCTCACTGCGCCGACAGGTAAAGCCGCTATGCGGCTGCAAAGCTCGATTCAAGCGGCAAAACAACAATTACCTACTGAGCTAGCGGCTTTAATTCCGCAGCAAAGTAACACCTTGCATCGGCTGTTAGGCGTGCAAAAACACAGCCCACACTTTAAACATAACGCCGAGCATCCCCTTGCTTTGGATGTTTTATTGGTCGATGAAGTTTCGATGATTGATTTAGCTTTGATGAGCAAACTCTTAGATGCTTTGCCTTTGGAGAGTCGTTTGATTTTACTTGGGGATAAAGACCAACTTAGCTCTGTAGAAGCCGGGGCGGTATTGGAGAGTATTTGCAGCGCTGGCGGGACGATAGGCTTTTCTGCGGCAATGGTGGCACAAATGCAAAGTCTATTACCCGCAAACCAAGCGCCTGTCCCTTGCGTTGATAAGGCTTTAACCCTGCAAGACCAAGTGGTGTATCTGCAAAAAAGTTACCGTTTTTCCGCCGACAGTGCGCTGGGGCGTTTTGCCTTGGCGGTCAATCAAGGCGACAGTCAAGCGGCTTTGGCACAATTAAATGCCGAGGATGCTGGCGTGGTTTGTCATCATAAACAAACGCTAAATGATTTAAGCGAGGTGTTAATAGCTGGCTTTAGTCCTTACTTACACACCAGTGATATTGCCGAACAACTAGCGTATTTACAAGAATTTAAAGTTTTATGTGCTTATCGCCAAGGCGAAACGGGGGTGGTGCAAGTCAACCGTTTTATTCGCCAATTATTGCAAGAGCAAGGCTTGATTCGACAGCAAGGGCGCTGGTATGCCGGACAACCTGTGTTAATTACCCAAAATGATTACCAGCATCAATTATTTAATGGCGATACCGGGATTGTCGCGCCGATTCCTGATGCACCGCAACGCTTGGGGGCATTTTTCCCTGATGATAAAGGCGGCTTGCGTTATTTATCTCCCAGCCGTTTACCCGCGCATGAAGAAGCCTACGCCATGACGATTCACAAAAGCCAAGGCTCGGAATTTAAGCAAGTGCTGATGGTCTTACCCAAACAAGCCCACCCGATGCTCGATAGGGCGTTGTTATATACTGGGCTAACCCGCGCCCGCGAGCAAGTGCGTTTATTAGCTAATCATGGGGTACTAAAACAAATGATAGAGCAACGCACACCGCGCTACGGGGGACTTACCGAGACATTGATACATTTCTCTGATAAGGCATAAAAAGAAGCGTTTGATTATTGGCTTAATTGTTGTGCTAACAGGTTCAAATCTGCCCAAGGCTCAACAACAACAGCTTTCGCATTGCCTTTCACCGCTTGTTCTAATTGATGGGTTCGATCTAAAAAGTCTTGCAAACAGGCTAAAGAATGGCGCTGCAAGCTTGCCTTAAGCAAGCGCTCGCGGGCGCGCCAAACGTGATGTTTTTTAAATAATTGGGCTAAATTTTGCCCTTGTTGTTTACCAAAGGCGAGTTGATTCAAAAGCCGTAATTCTCGCCCCAGCAAACTGACGATCACCACCAATGCCAGTCCACTTTCGCGTAATTGCTTGAGCTGGTGCAGATTGCGAGCGACTTTGCCAGCTAGCACACTGTCTAGCCAGGCAAATACTTGATAACGGGCATTATCTTCAATCAAAGTAATGACATGCGATTCTTGTAAACGCACGCCTTTATCTTCAGGATCATAAAAGATTTTCAACTTTTCTAGTTCTTGTGCCGCTGCGAGTAAATGCCCTTCTGAGCGTTCGACTAAGCAGCGCAGTGCATCGGCTTCAAATTCAAGATTTAAGCGTTGTTTGGCGCGCTGTGATAACCATTGGGGCAATTGTTCGGTTTTAATTTCTTGAATGATGAGCATTTGGCTATGTTGCTCTAGGGTTTGAAACCATGCGGTTTTTTGCTTGGTAAAAGGCACGGTTGGCATTTGTACAATTAATAACACATCAGCGGCAGGCGCTTTGACATAGGCATTCAGTGCTTTTTGGGCATGTTTGTCAGGTAATTTAGTTAGCTGTAATTCTATGATTCTAAGCTGGCTAAACAAAGATAAACTCGCCGCTGCTTGGCTTAAGGTTGTCCAGTCAAAACTGCTATCGACTAAATAAACCTCACGTTCGGCATAACCGAGCTGTTTAGCTCGCGCCCGCAAGTTATCGCTGGACTCTTGTAACTGTAAAGGTTCATCACCGACCAAACAATAAACCGGAGATAGCTGTTGTAGGGCTTGAGGTAATTGTGAGACCGTCAGTTTCATGGTGTGTAGATTTGCTGTGTATCAGGCGGCATTGTCTCATAAACGCGGGGTTGATTTAAGCACTGTTTAAAAACTTGAGTATTGACCTTGGTCATTGCCAAAACAAATAAAACTGTTATGCTTAAACGTGTACACAAAAATAACTGATGTTAGATAGACAATCAGAAATACAATATCAATGGAGGCAATAATGGCTGGCTTGGATAGAGAAAGTGCAATTTTAATTACCTTGATTGATCGGTTTATTTTATTATCTTTACCAAGAGCATTGAGTTTACGGAAAAAAGTCGGTTACGGTAATTTATTAGATGAAATGGATATTTTGTTACTCAAAGGCTTGATTCAAGAAGCGCTGGATAATCAACGTTATATTGATACCCATCCTGAAATGCAACGGGTCTTTTTACAAGCCACGTCTTTATATTGTGATATTGTCAGACGTGCCATGCTCAATGAAGAGAGCAGCTTGCGTTTACAATAAACTTTCTTCATTGGCACGACAGATAAACCTCTATAGAGATTTATCTATATTTTTTATCAAGTTATTTTTTAAACACCTCGGCTAAAAAAGTTGAAAATTGCGCCCAGGAATCTTCATCAGCTGCTTTATCATAAGCCAAAGGCATTTTGAATTTTTCGCCAAAACCATCAGCATCGGGGTTGGTGAAACTGTGTTTCGCCTCAGGATAAACCACGACTTGATGATCAACCCCCGCCGCTTGCATTTCGGCTTTGAAAGCCTCGACTTGTTCAGCGGGAATCATGGGGTCTTGTCCACCACTAAATACGCGAATTTTAGCTTTAATATCGCCCGCTTTTGCTGGGGTTTTAGTGCCTAAACTGCCATGAAAACTGGCAACTGCGTCTAGGTCAATGCCTGCGCGCGCCATGCCTAAAACCATACCACCACCAAAACAATAACCCAATGCGGCGATTTGCTCAGCATCAACACTGCTATGCGCACTTAACGTGTCTTTAGCTGCGAGAAAACGGGCTTTACCAGTACCGATATTATTGGTCACTTCTTGCATGAAGGCTTTGGCATCTTTGGGATGATTGGCTATTTTACCATCACCATACATATCAACCGCCAGTGCGGTATAGCCCATTTTAGCCAACATCCGTGCTCGTTTACGGGCATATTCATTATGTCCCCACCATTCATGTACTACCAGCACGCCAGGACGTTTGCCCTTAATGCTATCATCGTAAGCCAAATAACCTTTTAAGGTAATCCCATCACTTTGATAATCAATTGCTTCACCTTTAATGTCTGCCAGCACACTGGTGCTATTGAGTAATAAAGCGCAGAACAGCCCTTGCCACAATGATTTCATATCATTCTCCAATTGTTAAAGGTGTTATCTTAGCAAATTATTTATCTGATGTTACGCAAAGGCTTATTTCTGTGCCTTAATGGCTCAGAAAACCACCATTACTCCACGGCTAAATATCACTAGGCAGGTGGAAAAGCGCCTTATTGTGGCAAAAACAAGCTAAGTGCGTAACATCGTTATTTATCTTTGATTGTGATCATTATTGTTGCGAATAGTTTTCATTGGCTAGCAATAAGCCGCCGTTTATATTCATATAGGGTATTTAGGTTTTATATTTTAAATTCAATTAGATAAATAATTTTACTTTATATTTTATATTGACTTTAATGTGATGTTTATATTAGAATTCCCCCAAATTGAGAAGGGTATTTCAGTTTAGATATGAGCTGATAAAGATGCAAAATGCAATTCAAAATGCTTTAACTGCTCTTTTTCAACAGTTTTTGCTGAAAATAATATATGAACAATAAATGGCTTTTATATTAAAATTGTATTAAAACAGTCGGTTATATGAAAATAATATAACAGTTTATCATGGTATATAAACTGCTCAAACTATCTCAATTCTCAAAATGATGTCATAATCGGGCAAGCTGTTGTTTTCCAGCTTAAAATCAAAAATTTATGGGACATGAGGCTATGAAACAAAAAATTAAGAAAAAAACACAAGGCTTTACTATCGTTGAAGTGATGGTAGTCGTTGGTATTATTGGAATTTTATCTGCAGTTGCCATTCCTTTATACAGTGATTATATGCAGCGAGCTAAGGTTGCAGAAGCGACACAGTTACTTGGTGGTTTGCGCATGCCCATGCAAGAATTTTATGGCACCTGGGGACATTGGCCGAGTGTCGATTCTGTTCAAGGGCGCAGTGCAGGCAATTATGTGAGTAATATCATTTCAGGTGGGACATCCCCGGAATTTTTTATTGAAGCCACTATGATAGGGGATAGCTCCAGAGTGGGGGTGTTTGGTAAGCAATTACGCATGGTATTTAATAAAACCGAGAATGAATGGACTTGTACAACAATAGGGGCAACTACGCCGATTCCAGTAGAATACTTACCCAGTCCTTGTAAAGTTCTTGATTAAGAGTTTTTAATCCCATAGCTATATTCATCACCTTGATGATGGATATAGTTTGCCTACCCTTTTTACTTCCAATAATAGACTTTTATGCTTCAAACTACGGCGGCATGGATGCCGCGTTATGTTTCGGTTGCCCCAATGCTCGATTGGACTGACCGCCATGCCCGTTTTTTCTTACGCCTTATATCTAAGCACACTTGGTTATATAGTGAAATGGTGACAACCGGTGCTATTTTGCATGGTGATAAGCAACACTTATTAGGTTTTCATGCAGATGAACAGCCTTTAGCTTTACAATTAGGCGGAAGTGACCCGCAAAATTTGGCTTTATGTGCCAAAATTGGTGAAGATTGGGGCTATAACGAAATAAACCTTAACGTTGGCTGTCCCAGTGACCGGGTGCAATCTGGACGTTTCGGCGCTTGTTTGATGGCCGAGCCGCAGCTAGTTGCTGAATTAGTCACAGCTATGCAAGCAGTGGTTGATATTCCCGTAACAGTTAAACACCGTATTGGTATTGATGAACAAGATAGCGTTAAAGATTTAAATCAATTTGTTGATACCCTCGCTGCCGCTGGTTGTAAAACTTTTATTATCCATGCTCGCAAAGCTTGGCTGCAAGGCTTGAGTCCTAAACAAAACCGTGATGTTCCCCCATTGGATTATGAACGTGTTGCCGCTTTGAAACAGCGTCGCCCAGATTTAGAGATTATCTTAAATGGGGGCTTATTAAATTGGGACATGGTTAATCAAGAAATGCCGAAAGTTGATGGGGTTATGTTAGGGCGTGCTTTGTATCATAACCCTTATTTACTTGCCAATGTGGACAGGGATTATTATAGCGATGAACACCCCATTCCTACCCGCCACCAAATCATTGAACAATTTTTACCTTATGTCGAATCCCAGCTCCAACAAGGGGCACAGCTAAAGCATATGACTCGCCATATTTTAGGGCTATTTCAAGGACAAATAGGGGCGAAACATTGGCGACGCTATTTAAGTGAAAATGCATATAAGCCTAATGCAGGGATTGATGTTATTTTGAATGCATTGCCTAAATAACTGATGTTACGCACTTATTTTTTTGTTTCATTATTCAAATTTATTACCTGCATAGTGAAGCTTAGCCGTGAAGTAATGGCGGTTTTTTTGCTTTTTGGGGTAAAAAAGAAGCCTTTGCGTCACATCAGTAAATAATGTAGTCATCACCATGTCTCATCATAGACCGTTATTTTTTGCTGCGCTGTATACAGGCTAGAGTGGGTTAAAAATGCTGTTTTCAAACAGGGCGGGGGTTATTATGGATAATTCATATTAACTAAACTAAATAGTATTAATTATCACTTACCCTTTACATGATAATGATTATCATTTAGAATTGCGTGCAGTTTTAATCAAAAGGAGCCAATCATGCCTTGCCATCAACACAATGAAGTCACGATTAATATTAGTACGCTAAAGAAAAAGCCAGAATCCCCTCATCAACCTATAAAACCCACTTGCAGCGGACAATGTGAAAATTGTCCAAATGCAAAAAACCGCTAAAAAAACACTAGCACTACAAATCTAAATAATATATATTATCATTTAGATTATTTCATTGTAGAGGAGTTTTATAGATGTATGTTTGTATCTGTAAAAATGTGACTGAACGCCAAATTAAGAAGGCTGTATGTGATGGAAATTGCTCCATGAAAGCCTTAAATCAGTGTGGTATGATGGGGTCTTGTGGCAAATGTGCCAAACATACCTTACAGGTCTTACGCCAAACCCAATCCAAACAAGGTTCATAGGAGCATCTATGCAAGGCAATGCCGATATGCTTGATAAACTCAATCAAGTATTAAAAATCAAACTCACCTTGATTAACCAGTATTTTTTACATGCCCGTATGTTTAAAAATTGGGGGCTTCAAAAGCTTAATGACAAGGAATACCATAAGTCTATCGAAGATATGAAACATGCTGATAAACTCATGGAACGGATTTTATTCTTAGAAGGTTTGCCAAATTTACAAGATTTAGGTCGCTTGATGATCGGTGAAGATGCAGAGGAAATGCTGGAGTTGGATTTGCGTCAGGAAATGGAGCATGTTTTACCATTATTGCGTGAATCTATCAGCTATGCTGAGTCAATTAAAGATTATGTCAGCCGGGATTTGTTAGAAGATTTGCTCGAAGACGATGAAGAATTTGTCGATTGGCTTGAAGCACAGCAGTGGTTAATCAAAGAGACTGGCATCGAAAATTATTTACAAGCACAAATGTAGGACAGCATCATGCAAGGCAATCAAAAAGTTATCGACGAATTAAACCGTTTATTGGCAGGTGAATTGGCTGCTGTGGATCAATATTGGTTACACTCACGCATATATGAAGACTGGGGCTTGCAAGCTTTGTTCGAGCATACTGACCACGAAGCCCAAGAAGAACGTGACCATGCCGACCAATTAATTCGACGGATTTTATTCCTCGAAGGTAAACCTGATATCGTGAGACGTGATGCGATTAATATCGGTAGCAATGTCGGGGATATGTTAAAAAGTGATTTGGTTTTAGAAAACCAAGTCACCCAGTCCTTAAAAGAAGTCATCGCTTATTGTGAGTCTGTGCAAGATTATGTCACCCGTGATATTTTAGTGCCGTTATTGGATGATACCGAAATGGATCACACCTATTGGCTAGAACAACAATTGGGCTTAATTAAGAAAATTGGTTTGCAGAACTATTTACAATCACAAATGCAAGTTTAATAGCAGATGTGACGCACCCAGCCCATTTTTATCACAATATGGTCGGTTTTCCACCGGCCTAGTGGTATTTAGCCTTTGCGTATATGGCATTGTAACAGCTATCAACCCAAGGTTGGATGCTTTAACTTAAGGGGCGGGTGCAGATAAGAGCTTAAGTCCGACAATGCCTGAAACGATAAGCACCAAACACAAAATCCGCAGTATATCGTTTGACTCATTAAATAAAAACATACCTAAAATCGTTACACCCACAGCACCAATACCTGTCCAGACAGCGTAAGCCGTGCCGATTGGAATCGTTTTCATTGCCATTGATAATAACCAAAAGCTGATGATCATCGCTATGATAGTCAATAGACTGGGGACGGGTTTACTAAAGCCTTCGCTATATTTCAAGCCAATTGCCCAAGCACATTCAAATATGCCTGCGATGATTAAATAAACCCAGGTCATGCTGAGGTTTATTGCGGTATGCGTCGTACAGATACGCCAAGTTGGGAGAATTTCTCCTCAATACACTCATACCCCCGGTCAATATGATAAATCCTATCAACCAAGGTATCACCGTCAGCAGCAAGCGCGGCTAAAACCAAGCCAGCAGAAGCCCGCAAATCCGTTGCCATCACAGGTGCTGCATTGAGCTTGTCTATGCCTTTGATGATGGCGGTATTGCCCTCAAGGCGAATTTTTGCCCCCATGCGTTCTAACTCTTGAATATGCATAAAGCGGTTTTCAAAAATGGTTTCGGTGACAATGCCAGTGCCCTCGGCAACGCTATTCATAGCGCAAAACTGTGCTTGCATATCCGTAGGGAACGCGGGGTAAGGAGCCGTGTGAATATCCACCGCTTGCAAACGCTTACCTTGCATATCAAGGCTGATCCAATCATCCCCCGCTTCGATATGTGCGCCTGCTTCGCGTAATTTGGCTAATACCGCATCTAGGGTTGTCGGGGCGGTATCTTTAGTGATAATTTTACCACCTGTCATTGCTGCGGCAACCAAATAAGTACCCGTTTCAATTCGGTCTGGGAGAACGTGATGGTGGCAACCGTGTAGGCTGTCTACCCCTTGAATAGTCAAGGTATCTGTGCCTATTCCGTCAATTTGTGCGCCCATCGCTTGTAGACAGTGAATTAAGTCGGTGACTTCTGGTTCGCGGGCAGCATTTTCTATCACTGTTTCTCCCTCAGCCAGTACCGCAGCCATTAGCAAGTTTTCTGTGCCCGTGACAGTGACCATATCTAAACATAAACGTGCGCCTTTCAAGCGTTTGGCACGGGCGCGGATATAGCCATTTTCCACTTCAATATCAGCACCCATGGCAATCAGGCTGTCTATATGTAAATTCACCGGGCGCGAACCAATAGCACAGCCACCGGGCAAGGAGACATCCGCTTGTCCAAAACGCGCCAGCAAAGGGCCTAAAACCAAAATAGAGGCACGCATGGTTTTCACCAAATCATAAGCAGCAGTAAAGCTGTGAATCGGGCTGGTATCTACTTCGATATTTAAGCGTTCGTCAACGGTCACGGCTATGCCCATACGCCCAAGTAAATTAACTAAAGTGGTAATGTCAAGCAAGTGCGGCACATTGCTGATAGTTGTTGGGGTTTCGGCGAGTAAGGTTGCCGCGAGAATCGGTAAAGCCGCATTTTTAGCCCCTGAAATCCGTACCGAGCCATTAATGCGATCACCACCTGTGATCAGTAATTTATCCATAAACTGTTAATCCGTTACGCTTAGTTTGCGCAAATCTTGATATTGGGGTTGGCCCAGTGCGCGAGCATAGGCAAGAATTTTATCGGCTTTATCGTCTTGTATTTGTGCCGCATGTAAGCGTGCGGGCACCCCCGTGGTATTGGGAGTAAGGTAAAACATATCGCCATCACCGAGCAAGTATTCTGCACCAGTGCGTCCAAGAAAATATTGTGAGCTATTTTTATCTGGCAATTGTGCCGCAATTTTACTCGGAAAGTTATTTTTTATCGTGGGCGTAATGACACTGGCACTGGGTTTGGCACTGGCAATGATCATATGAATCCCAGCAGAGCGGGCTTTACGCGCCAGATCGGTCATTAGATCATTAATTGCTTTGGCTTCAGTGGCTTGCCATAACGTTTCAAGTTCATGAACCATCATGACCAGATAAGGCAAAGTATCCCCTTTTTCTTTGCGCATTTTTTGATTGTAATCATCAATATTACGCACCTTAGCTTGATTCATGAGTTGATAGCGTCGCTCCATATCATGCACCAGCCAATTAAAAGCATGATATTTATCAGGACTATCAGCGCTGATAATGGGACTCAATAATTGTGGTAGATCTTGATAATAATCAAATCCATGCGCTATCGAATCGAGCAATAATAAACGTACTTGGCTGGGATTATTTTTGCGAATTAAGCTTAAGAGCATGTTATCAAGCATCACATCCATGTCTAAACGGTTTTGTCCACCAAGTAGCAAGTGTGGAATTCTGGCAAGGTCAATGATAACGGGATGTCCGCTGATGTCTTTACCCAGTGCCAGCATTAACGGGGAGTGGCTGTCGGTATAGGATTTTTGTTGTAATAATTCACCCAGATCGATGTATTCCGGGTCCGGGTTAGGAATTTCCAAGACGATTTGTTCAGGTGCTGTTTCATACAAACGAATATGTGGCATAGCGAGATCGGCGGCAAGTTCTTGTTGCATACCCAAAAGTTTATGTGCTTGCCCCTCATCGGTTTGCAGTTCGATATGTAGGAGTGTGGGCCCGGTTTGAATATAGCGGATATGAGCTTGAACATCATAGGCATCAAAGCGTTCGATTAATTGTTGTTCAATGCTATGCTCTAATTGTTCTGTGTGCTGATGTGTATTATCTATCTCAGATGCTTGCTCATGTTTGTGTGCTGTTTCAGGATATGTCGAGATAGGCTCGGGTTCCAGGTAATGTTGTGCGGTGGCATCTGCATCTTCATTGACTTGTCCAGCTTTATGTTGTTGCCAGCGACTTTGTAATTCGCGGCTTTTACTTTGGGCTTGTTGCCAAGTTTTTTTACCATGTATACCTAACCAATGTAGTACTACTTTACTGAAATACAGTAGTTTTGGTAGCCAGTTTTCATATAATTCATGCACGATAATCGGCAACCACTTAAGGGTGGTTTCACCCAGCTTATCCATGATATTCAACCATGAGAGTTTGGTCATCATGCTAAAGCCAGCAAAAAAAACAATGAGTAAAAATAAGGTCGCGCCAAAAGCATTAGAGACGTTTTTTAGCCCATTGCCCACCCAACTGCCTAAGATGCCGCCTGCATGACTAGGCAATAACACACTTTCAGCCGCAAAATGTACAATCGCTAGCCCGCAACCGGCGCTTAAGGTCAAAATAAACCCTAAGGTGGGGACAATTAATTGCTTCGGATTCTCAAGTAAATCCAGATGTTTGCTTTGATAAATAGATAAGCCAATGTAGGCGACTAAAAAGGAAAATAGGTAAGCAAAATAGCCAAACCACGTAAAAAAACTATCGGCAAATTTAGCCCCCCAGCGTCCACCGACATTTTGAATATTCGCAGCTGATTGCCCATCGCCCCAGCCTAAATCCAATGGGTGATAGGTTGCCAGCGAGATAAATAAATACAGTGCCACGGATAAAAATGCCAATAAAGTGATTTCACGATAATGGCGCTCTGCACCTGAGCTAGGGCGGTTTTCTGGTGTATTTTTATAGCGGTTTGGCGTTTTTTTGGATGCTCTATCCTGTTTAGCTTTATGACGAACGGCTTGTGGCATATCATAATACCTTAGAAGGATTAAGTAAGTTGTGCGGATCTAAGCTGTTTTTGAGCTGGCGCATGAGGCTCAAAGCACAGGGATCGGCATACTGTTGTAATAAATGGCGCTTGCTTTGTCCAATGCCGTGCTCAGCACTGAAGCTACCACCTAAGGCTTTGACTTGTTCATAGACAATGTCTTGAACACGGGCAACAGCACTGTTTTCTAAACAAGCCCCCTTGGTTCCAACATTATAGTGTAGATTACCATCGCCTAAGTGTCCAAAGACAGCGATTTCTAAATCGGGTAGATAGGCATGTAAACGGGCAGCGCTTTGATCCAAAAAGCTGGCGATATTATCTAAGGGCAAAGAAATATCGTGTTTGTAACCACTATTGATATGTGACCACACCTGCTGTTGCGCCTTAGGTAAATGGGCGCGGATTTGCCACCATTGCTGTATGGTTTCTGGATCTTGGCTAATATGGGTTTCCCAATCACCCGCATTGAGGGCTTTTTTCAGTAAACTTTCTAAATCTTGTTGACGGTGGCTACTGAGTTCTATCAGTACATAATGTGGATAAGCATCACTAAAAGGATTGTTTATCTCGGCAAAACTATCGGTGACTTGCTCAAAACAATTGCCCTGCCAATATTCAAAGGCGCTTAAGTGTTCTTGATAATGCTGGCGTAAATGTCCAAGCAAACTCAAAGCTTTACTAAAATTGCTAAAACCAATCAAGGCTAAAGCCCGGCTTTGAATCCCAGGGTAGAGTTTCAGCACCGCAGCAGTAATCACCCCTAAAGTACCCTCGCTGCCGATGAATAAATTTTTTAAATCATAACCGCTGTTATTTTTGCGTAAGCGCTGTAGCCCCTGATAGATTTCTCCATCAGCCAACACCACTTCCAGCCCCAAGACCAAATCACGGGTATTGCCATAGCGCAGGACATTTACCCCACCTGCATTCGTGGCTAAATTACCGCCAATAAGGCAACGATCAGCCACCGACAAACCCAGCGGAAACCAACGATTTTTTGTATTGACATAATCTTGAATTTGTTTGAGGCTGCAACCGGCTTCAACAGTAATGCTTTGATTAATCAAATCAATACTACGGATTTGATTTAAGCGCCGTAAGGATAACAGCACTTGTGGCGAATTTTCTGGCATCGGGGTTGCCCCACCACAGTAACCCGTATTTCCCCCTTGAACCACCACTTTAATTTGTTGCTCATGGCAATAGCGCATAATGCTTGCCACAGCCTCGGTGGAATCTGGACTCAATAAAAGATCGGCTTTACCGTGATATAAGCCATGAACATCAGACCAGGGATCAACGTTAAAATCCTCTGTTTGTGCTAACCAACCGGCTGTTTGAGCCTGTTGTTTTAATTCTATCAATGCCTCAACCATAAACAGCCTGCGTTTTGTCCCACCAAGACAGCAAGCCTTGGGTATTGAGTTTCACATCATGTTCGATGCGCTGATAAAAATCATTTTCGCTAATCTGATAATCTTGGTCTTGTAAGCGTTGCCATAATAAGCGCTGCATGTTTTCACTCAAGGTCTGTTCACGATTTTTAGACTCACCCGCCTCGCGTACCAAGACCACAAAAGCATCGATCAGGGTGTGCAAATCATCGGCTATTTCATCTAAATTCCCGCGTATTGCACCATAATGAGTCACATATATTTGTGTCACCGGGTAATTTAATAAACGTTTGATAGAAGCGTGCAAAGCCCCTGGATCAAATTGTACTGGCGTGGTGGTTGGGAAAATAAAACTGCGTTGTTCGCGGTGGAACTCAGGATAAGAGACCCCAAAGGTATCACCGCTAAACATACTTTGGCTTTGAGCATCCCAAATACAGATATGATGCTGAGCATGACCTGGGGTATCAAGGCACAAGAGTTCTCGCCCTTGTAAATCCAGCACCGTTTGATCAGTGGCTTGGATAATACGGTCACTATCAATCTCGACAATATCGCCATATAAGCGTTGGAATTGTTCTTGGCCATAAACGGCTGTTGCGCCGTCGATAAGACGGGAGGGATCAACCATATGACGCATACCACGGGGATGTACCACCAACTGAGCATTTGGCAAGGCTTGCATTAATTGCCCCGCACCACCTGCATGATCAAGGTGAATATGGGTTAAAATGACATAGTCGACCTGCTCTGGAGGAATGTTTTTTTCTGCTAGCGTGGTTAATAAATGGGTAATTCCGTGATTGGTTCCCGTATCGATGAAGGCAGCATGTCCTTGTTCTAGCAACAGATACGCAGCGGCCGTGTGTGTTTGTAAATAGCCTGTATCAATTATGCTAATGCCATTAGCGTCATCTTGATAGATCACGGTTTATCGTGCCCCTATATTGGATTTGGATGTAGTGATAGCGCTAGAATTGACCATAATTTTATGGTCTAGCTTAGCTTAAATAACGGATGCGACGCACTGACAGCTCTTAGTCTTCAGCCTTTGCGTAACATCAAAATAACCCATAATGATACCGTAACTGTCAAGGGAGATAAAGTTTTGTTATTATCAAAATCAGCCCCACGCTTTGGGGTACAGCTTAGTCTTTGCCTCAGTCTTTGTTTTATTACGCCAAGCACATGGGCATGGCAAACCATTTTAAATCAGCAAGACCGCTTTACCCCAGAACAAAGCCAAGGCGCAATGGTTGTGGCCGCTGAGCCTTTAGCCGCACAAGCTGGACTCACTAGCCTTAAAGCCGGTGGCAATGCCATTGATGCGGCTGTGGTCACAGGTTTTGTCATGGCGGTGACCTATCCTCGAGCGGGCAATATTGGTGGCGGTGGTTTTATGCTCTTGAAAAAAGGGCAAGATGCGGCGGTTCATGCAATTGATTACCGCGAAAAAGCCCCAGCTAAAGCGCACAAAGATATATTTCTTGATGCCAAGGGCCATGTCGATAAACACCGCAGTCGTTTTAGCCATCAAGCTGCTGGCGTACCGGGTACAGTCGCAGGACTAGCACTGGCTTTAGAGCGTTTTGGTACTTGGTCTTTAGCCCAAGCACTCGCCCCTGCCATCAAGCTAGCTGAACAAGGTTTTATTGTCTCCCCCTCCCTTGCTGACAGTTTGCAACAACGCCAGCAAAACTTAAAAAAACACCCTGCTAGCGCTGACATTTTTTATCACGCCGACGGCAGCCCTTACCAAGCGGGCGAACGTTTGATTCAAAGTGATTTGGCTCACAGTTTAAAACTGATTGCTAAACAAGGGACGAGTGCTTTTTATCAAGGTGACATTGCAAAAAAAATCGTTGCTGAAATGCAGGCTAATCAAGGCTTAATTAGCTTGAGCGATTTACAGGCGTATAGGGCTAAAATCCGTCAACCTATTCAAGGGCAATATCGAGGTTACGAAATCTTTTCTATGTCACCACCCAGCTCAGGTGGGGTGCATATTGTGCAAATGCTCAACATATTAGAACGATTAGAACTCAAAAGCCTAGGGCATAATAGTGCTGAGTCTTTGCATTGGTTGATTGGAGCGATGCAACTGGCATATGCTGATAGAGCGACTTACTTGGGAGACAGCGACTTTGTCGATGTGCCCTTACAAGGTTTAAGTGCTAAAGCCTATGCTAAACACTTGTTTGCACAAATTGACCCCGAACAAGCCCGCCTTGCCCGCGAGATTAAAGCCGGCAATGCGCCAGTCTACGAAAGCCCTGAAACCACCCATTTTGTCATCATTGACAAAGCTGGGAATGTGGTCAGTAATACCTATACACTCAATTTTAGCTTTGGCAGTGGTATCACCGTTAGTGGGGCAGGCTTTTTACTCAACAATCAAATGGATGATTTTAGTGCTAAAGTCGGGGTTGCCAATGCTTATGGTTTAATCGGTGGCAGTGCCAATGCCATCGCCCCACATAAAAAAATGCTCAGTTCTATGTCGCCGACGATTGTCAGCAAAGACGGTAAACCACTCTTAATTCTCGGCAGCCCTGGTGGCTCGCGCATTATCACCACGGTGTTACAAGTGCTGCTCAATGTGCTTGATCACGACATGAATATCCAGACGGCTGTGAATGCCCCGCGTATTCACCAGCAATGGCTGCCGGATAAAGTCTTTGTAGAACAAGGCATCAGTCCTGATACCTTGGATTTATTAACTGTGCGGGGACATCACATCAGCCAAAGCCGAGCAATGGGGGCAGTTGCCGCAATTTATATCGATCCTGACACGGGTTTGCGCCAAGGCGCGGCTGACCCAAGACAACCGTGGATGCAGATATTTTCAGATTGAGCTGGGTGGATTTTTTGCCATAAAACTCATAAATGCAGGCGTGGCATTAATAATTTCAATATCAATGAAACCCAGCGTTGCCAAAGTATCTAAATACCAGCTAAAAGGATAAGTGACTAAAACGCCCTCAATTTGTTGGCGTTTTTGTTCAATATCGGTCTCAGAAACCCCATTGGCGCGTTTGAAATCATAATACAATTCATGTGTACAAGCGCTGCTGTTGATTTTTTCAGTCAAAATCAACACCCCTCCCGCATTAAGCGAGCGCTTAATCGCAGCTAAATAAGCTTTTCTATCAGCAATAAAATGTAAAGTCCAATTGACCAAGACATAATCAAACGGCGCATAGGTTTCGGGGAACTGCTCTGCGTGAATCAGCGTTGCCTGATCAAATGATTGCGCTAACATATCAGCTGAACACTCAACGCCATACAGTTTGTAATAACCGCGCTGATGTAATTGCTTCAGGGTTTCGCCCAAAGCGCTGCCAACATCAATGATTTTTGGCTGTGGTAGGGGACTTTTGCCAATGATTTGCAGACATAAATCAATCACGCGCAAATAATCGGGGATTTCACGCTTAGCAATAGCCTCAAATTGCTGAGCAATATTGGCATCAAAGCGCCATTGCCCCTTCATCTCTTTTTCTTCTAAGGTTTTAGCGCGCTGCTGATAGGCATCCGTGCGTATTTTTGCCTGTGGGTCATGCGCCCAAGTGGCTGTTTTCCCTACCTGTTTGGCAAGATTTTGCTCCAAGCTTTTTAAGGGCAACGCTTGCGTATCACGCTGGTAACAGACAGCAAAACGAATATCCAATCCCGTATTGCCGAGCAAACTTTGATCATAAATTAAGGTTTCTGCACTGATGGGAATTTTTAAGGATTGGGCAACAGGAAAACCATTGAGTTGGAAAAACAGATCAAGGGCCGCGAGGGAGCTACTTGCTGCTAAACCCAACATGGATGCTTTTGTATCTGCCAGATTGACTTCTTGTTCTGGGACATATTCAGTGATAGCACAATCCAATGGCAATAAACCTGCACACATGCTCGGTGGATAATTGCTCTCTAACGTAACGCGGTGTTTAGCCACACGACAAATTGCCTCAATGATCGTACTGCTATCAACAAAATGATATAGCACACCAGCAACTAAGACTAAATCAAAGGCTTGTGCATGACTTTGTGCCAAATAGCTGCGAATATCTTGCTGAACCATGTGGGCACGCTTATCCCAATGCGCCAACCATTGTCGTGCTTGTTTGACATAAGCCGCCTGAATTTCCACCCCCGTATAACTGGCAGCACCATAAAATAATGCCCATTGTCCCGCCGCACCATAACAAGCACCTAAATCAAGGATATGTTGGTTTTTAATCTGTTCTGGCGGTAATAAAACACGAAATTTTGTTTCTAAAAAATGTTTGCTGACCGGATTAAAACCCCGATGACGACGGTTATCATGCTGATAAAATTCAGGGTGATCATCAAAAGGATATTTTGGCATCATGAGGCGGCAAAGGTAGTCGAAATCAGGGCGACAAAGCTTAGTCGATTTATCATAGGAATGCCATCTTTACACTGACACAGGCAACAAGACCAGCTGACTTAACTGATGTTACGCAAAGGCTTATTTTTTACCCCACAAGGTAAACAAACCGCCGTTGTGCTTGTCGAATCAATGGCAAGGATGTCTAAATGCTGACAATTAGCCGCAAATAAATAACTGATGTTCGACCAATAAAGCGAAAATGTAACGTTTGCCAGTGTCCTTGCACATCAATCTGCACCATAAAAAAATACATTCAAAGACAATGGGATAGCTATATATTTGCACGATATTATAAAAAAATAAAAAACTGGCACAGACACTGCATTATATAAATTAACTTTACGGGGATAACTCTCCATAAAGGCAACGCATCGGGTGTTTGGGCGCTCCCGATGCGTTTTTTTTTGCATTTTATCCGCTAAATTGCCCATCTTCAAAGCGTATCTTCATCAAGGCTTTATCGCCGTCCACCTCAAGCCAGCCTTGTTTTTCCAAATCTTTTAAACCCAATAATAATTGATACAAAGCGGGGGCTTGCCGTACTCGATTGGGATTTTTTAACCAATGTAACCATTGCCCATCCATACGCAAATCGACTTGCAAACTAAGACTTTGAAATAAATCGAATAGATTAAATAATTTGCTCCCCGCTTCGTCAGCGGTTTTGAGTCGAGCAGAGAGTTGTAATTGTCCTTTGTTGGAATCAATCTGTAATTGCTTAATGTGCAGCTCAGGGGCATGGCGTAAAAATGTCGGCGCATGTTGTAACAGAAACAGGGGCATCATCAATTTGCGCTGAAAGTCGGATGCTTGTAATAAAGCTAAGCCTTGCTTAAACGCGACTTGGTGCAGACGCTGGGCTTGCATATCAATATCTAATTGTCCCAAAATGATTTGCTGTTGTTGCAATGCCATGCTGTCGAGTTTCAGTGCCAGATCCCACAGTTGCACGCCTTGCTGTAAAATATTCACATCGAGTTGTATTTTCTCAGTTTGACTGGTGCTTAAAAAAGGGACGTGTTTATCGGTGCTGAGGCTAGCGATTTGAATTTGGCTGTTAAAACGCGGTTTATCCCATTGTAGTTGCTGGCGAATTTCATCTAAATGAATACCACGAACGGCAATTTTTTGTAGTTGCTGTTCGAGAGAAAAACGTTGTTGCTGATATTGAAATTGCCCCTGTAAGTAGTTGCCTAAATTGCTGGGTTCAAGTTGAAATTGTCCCTGAATATGAGTGGGGCTGTGGACTTGGGTTTGGATCTGTAAAGGCACAGGCTGCTTGAAGGGCAAGCCCAGTGTTTTATTTAAGTTTTGTTGTAACTTAAGGTCAGGGAAAATCTGGGTTTGTACTTGCAAAGCCTGCCAAGGAAAACCCCCATGCTCAACGTCATGGTGCATATCGAGTTTGGCATGATTGGGGAGTTGATATTGGCGCAGGATTTGAGTCTGTTGCCAACCTGCGGCATGACTGGCATCCGTGAGCCGGAGGGCACTTTTTTGTTGAATCTTGTTATCAACGCGGTAATATTGATGCACCAATACCTGCCCCCAAAAGGCGGGCAGTAATAAGGCAATAATGACCGCGCCAATAATCAGGCGTTTAAGCATCAACAGATAGTTAGCGGTTTTGTTGCGCAGCCAAGCACAAAGCCAAAGAATGCTCCCAATCCGGTAGACGTAAACCAAACACATCAGCCAATTTATCATTACTGAGTACCGAATAAGCTGGGCGCTGTGCTGGGGCGGCATATTCTTCGGTTTTTATCGGTAAAACTTTGGGCGGGTTCGGTTCATGTTTAACAATCGCCTTGGCAAAATCACACCAGTTGGTTTCGCCCGCGTTTGTGAGATGATAAACACCGCTGACTTCATTCAGATCCAAGCCCAATTTGGGATTATACACTTGTGCTAGCACTTGCGCGGTGGTCTCAGCAATCAAGCGGCTCCATGTCGGTGCGCCGTATTGGTCGGCAACCACTTGCAAAGTATCACGCTCTTTGGCCAAGCGCTGCATGGTCAACAAAAAGTTTTGCCCACGACTGCCATAAACCCAACTGGTGCGGAAAATTAAATGCTGGCAACCGCTGTCAATAATCGCCTGATCACCGGCTAATTTAGTTTGCCCATAAACACTTTGCGGATTGGGTTGCTGATCTTCCAAATAAGGCGTATCAGCATCACCTTTATAAACATAATCGGTGGAATAATGCACCAATAAAATATTGCGTGCCTTCGCCTCAGCGGCCAAAATTGCCACCGCCTCAGCATTAACGCGCTCGGCAATATCTGGCTCTTGTTCTGCTTTATCGACAGCAGTATAAGCGGCGGCATTAACGATTAAATCGGGTTTGACTTGCGCGATAATTTTTTTGATTGAATCCGGTTGGGTTAAATCAATCGCATATTGTTCGTCAGGGTGGCGATCAACCGGAATCACTTGCCCTAAAGGCTGTAAAGTACGCCATAATTCTGCGCCAACTTGACCGGTAAAACTGATTAAAAGGATACGTCTCATTCTTTTTATTCCTAGCCGTTTTGCATTTGCCAACTGCCATCGGCTTGTTGGCAAGCCGTGCCATAGACTGTTTCTGATTTACCGCCAATAATCGCGGTGGTGGAAAATTCGCGACAGGTGCGCCCGTCGTCATATTGTTTTGGTGCTTTGGTGGGCGTGACTTCATAACGGGTTTTGGTCTCCTCGTTATACCAGTCGTAAGTCTCGCCTGTGGGCTGAGTTTTAATCGCCTTGCGTGCTTCCATTTCGTCGGTTTTATCCATGCGCTCACCGACCGCCCCGCCGATAAAAGCCCCTGCCAAGGTACAAGCTACAGCGGCAGCAATCCGTCCGCGCCCACCGCCAACATTGGCGCAAGCGGCACCGCCGACAATACCGCCGACGATAGCGCCACCGGTGCGATTATCAATCGGCCCTGCGGCATTACAACCACTTAAAAAAATCACGGCTAAAAAACTGCCTAGTATCGGTTTTATCGGAGTCTTTAACATAGCTTTACCTTCAAACGTGTTTGGGTAGGGGGCATTGTAGCAAGAACGCTAGCAAACCGCTTTAACATTGACACTTAAAGATTCACAATCTAAGCCACTTTCAACAAAAAACGATCTGGTCTTTTTTAGATGGTTTATTGCTTGTGATTAATGGCTACATTGTAATCTAAGCCAAATAGCCCCATCTCCGAGACAAATTCATTTGATTTTCGAGGATACTATGAATAACAGCCCCATCCCTACCAGCATTGAATACCATCAAAAATCCAAAGTCTTGGCCTTGAGTTTTGATGATGGCAAAAGTTTTAATTTGACCGCAGAATATCTGCGGGTATACTCTCCTTCAGCCGAGGTACGTGGTCACTCCGAAGATACCGCCGTGTTACAAGTCGGTAAAGCCGATGTCAATATCACCCATATCGAGCCTGTGGGCAATTATGCCGTGGTTTTTCGTTTTGATGATGGCCACGACAGCGGTATTTACTCATGGGATTGGTTGTATAAACTCGGCGACCAACACAATACTTTATGGGCGCAATATTTAGAAGACTTACAAAAAGCGGGGGGCAAACGCGCACCGGATAGCATGTAAGTTCTGCGATAACGCGGCACTGCCGCGTTTTTTTATGGTTTAAACACTTACATGAACAACAATAATCAAGGTTTTTTTTCCCGTTATTTTCTTGCCCTAGTTTTATCATTCGCTGTTCATATCAGCGCTTTTGCTTATTGGTTAAATAGCCCTGTTAGCCCAACACCCAACCCTACTGAATCGACATCCGCCATCACAGTAAGTTTATCGCAACAACAAGCCCCAAAACCCGAACCAAAACCTGAACCAAAACCCGAGCCGAAACCCGAGCCGAAACCCAAGCCGAAACCCGAGCCGAAACCCGAGCCGAAACCTGAGCCGAAACCTGAGCCGAAACCTGAGCCGAAACCTGAGCCAAAACCTGAGTCAAAACCTGAGCCAAAACCTGAGCCAAAGCCAAAGCCAAAGCCAAAGCCAAAGCCAAAGCCAAAGCCAAAGCCAAAGCCAAAGCCAAAGCCAAAGCCAAAGCCAAAGCCAAAGCCAAAGCCAAAACAAGAAAGCAAGCTTCAGCCCGTGCCGCAAGCTAAACCACAGCCGACTAAAGCCCCAGTGCCAGTCGTTGCAACACCACTAAAATCGACAACGGCACAGGCAAAAAAATCTGTGCCCAACAGGATGAATTATGAGGCAAATTATCGCAAACAGCTTAATCATTTAATTAAATCGAAAAAACGCTATCCGAAAAAAGCACGACGTTCAGGACAGGAGGGACGTGTACAAATAGCCTTTGTGGTACATCGCGATGGGCGCATCAGTGATATAGCGATTAAAAACAGCTCTGGTAGCCGCTCATTGGATAAAGCCGCACAGCGCTTGATTAAAAAACTCTCAGGACAATTGCCTTTTCCTAAAGAAATATCCCATTCACAATGGTCATTTGAATTGGCGATTGTCTATCGCTTAGCGCCCTAACATAGTATAAAACTGAGATTTATATGCTCAAAAATAGCCTTATTCTGGGGAGCCTTATCAGCTTTGCCCTGCTCATTTATGTCTTTTATGGGCTAGATTGGCAAAGTTTTTGGCAAGCGTGGCAAGGCTTACAATTTGAAAAGGTGTTGTTAGCCTGTGTGATATTTTGGCTGTTATTGTGGTTGCGGGCATGGCGTTGGGCTTTGGTTAGCCATGTTAAAGGTCAATTGCTGGCGATATGGCAGGCGCTCAATATTGGTTATTTGGGCAATTTGATTTATCCTGCCCGCGCAGGCGAAGTGATGCGCGTGTTTGCTTTTTCTCACTTTACTCATAGCACGATGGCGCACAGTCTCAGTAGCAGTGTGCTTGATCGGCTATTGGATATATTAATGGCAAGCTTGGTGTTGTTATTCGTCTTGGCTGTGCATGGCAGTGAACAATTTGGCAGCGCTGTGTTACACAGCACTCAAAGTTTATTTGTCCTGATTGTGCTGGGCTTGCTTATTTTATTGTTAGGTCTGCCAAAATGGTTGCGCTGGGTCGAAGGTTGGCGTTTTGCAGAAACCGCGACATGGAAACAACGCGGGCAAACCTGGTTAATACAAGCCTTGAGCGCCATTCACCCGTTACGCCATCCGCTACGCTTATTGGCTATTTTGCTAGTTAATTGCCTGATTTTTGCTCTCGATTATTTCCTATTATGGCTATTATTCCGCGCTTTTGGCTGGAGCTTGCCCTATATGGCAGCAGTAACGACGGGCGTATTTATGATGTTAGGCGCAAGCCTGCCCTCAGCACCGGGGTATATTGGTGTCTATCAAGTCGCAGCGGTACTCGGTTTAGGGCTATATCAGGTAGCAGAAGCTCAAGCCTTGGCTTTTTCCATTGTTTATCAACTGATGTCTTTTGTTTTAATCGGTGTACAAGGCGGCGTAATTATGTTTTACAAACACATTCCCATGAATAGATAACGGATGTCATGATGCAAATTGGTCATTATCAAATTGATACCCCCGTGGTACTTGCGCCGATGGCAGGTATCACCGACATGCCTTTTCGCAAGCTGTGTCGACAAATGGGCGCAGGTTTAGCGGTGTCTGAAATGATCAGTGCCAATGCCTTATTATGGAAAAACAAAAAAACCCAGCAACGCCTAGTTCATGCTGACGAACTCGCGCCCCGCAGTGTTCAAATAGCTGGCACAGAGCCTGCGCAATTGACGGAGGCAGCGCGTATTAATCAGCAACATGGCGCGCAAATCATCGACATTAATATGGGTTGTCCAGCAAAAAAAGTTTGCCAAGTGCTCGCAGGTTCTGCCCTGCTCAAAGATGAAGCAAAAGTCGATGCCATTTTGCGCGCCGTGGTCGCGGCGGTGGATATTCCTGTTAGCTTAAAAATTCGCACCGGTTGGGATAAAGACAGCCGCAACGGCGTAGCCATTGCTAAAATTGCCGAACAAGCCGGTGTTCAAGCGCTGGCTGTGCATGGGCGCACGCGCGCTTGTGGATATTCTGGTGAGGCGGAATATGACACCATTGCCGCAATTAAACAAAGCATTGGTATTCCCGTGATAGCCAATGGCGATATTAACAGCCCCGAAAAAGCCCGTTTTGTACTCGATTACACTCAAGCCGATGCAGTAATGGTCGGACGGGCTGCCCAAGGCAATCCGTGGATTTTTGCGCAAATCAAACATTATCTCGCCACCGGTGAATTGTTAGCAAAACCCAGTTTGGAAGAGGTAAAAACAACCTTATTAAACCACCTCAAAGCCTTACATGATTTTTATGGTGAATACACAGGCGTACGCATTGCCCGCAAACACTTGGCATGGTACAGCAAGCGCTATGTCGGTGGCGCTGAATTTCGTCGCAGTATCAATCGACTTGAATGCCCTCAAGCACAATATGAGGCGGTCAATGTGTTTTTTAATCAATTGATGCAGACGTAAGCATAAGTATTTTTGAATGATATCTAGCTATAAAAGCATCAATAGATGTCCTTGATAGTCAAATTTTGGCGGCGTATAGTGTGGATATTAACCGCTAGTTTACGTTCAAGGAGGCATGAGTGCCAGAAAAGTTAGAAACAAGACATGTATTTGTTGATACCTCAATATATGAGAGTAAGAACTATCAATTTCATCAGCACACACTTGGTAGGTTCAAGGATTTATGCAATGAGCAAAACCTCTATCTATTAATGAGTTCTATAATTGATAGAGAAATAACCTCTCACCTTACAAAGAAAGCCCATGAAGCTGCAAAGCATGTAAAAGAGTTTAAGAAAACCATTAAGATTCTTAGGAATCTTCCAGAGTTGAAACACCATGGGATTTTTGATGAATTAACCAAAAGCAAGACTGAAAATTTACTTTTAGAAAAGTATGCAAAATTTAAAGAGGAAGCAGTCCGAGAGTGGGTGGACATTGATCTGGCCAAACCATCTGTTGTGACCGAACATTATTTTAAGAAAATTCCTCCGTTTAGTGATAAGAAAAAAGACGAATTCCCAGATGCATTAATGCTCATTTCCCTATTGGAATGGGCGAAACAAAAAAATACACGTATTTATGTTTTGAGCAAAGATGGGGGCATGAATAGCTTTTGTAAGACATCTGGAGGTTGGCTTAAAGCCGTTTCAGACCTCGATGAGTTTATTAGCTTAGTCATTAATGTCGAACTAGCTGCAAATGCGAGCATTAGCTGTACAACTCTGCATTAAATGAACAGGGCGCGTAAAATGTTTAGCGATTAAAAGTGCAGTATGTTTCCCTTCTTACACTCGTTGAGGCGGCATTATGTTTAAAAAATCTTGATTTTTACGTGCGTTTTGGCGTACGCTCTGCAAAGAGGTTAAATATCATGACAATATTAAATGCCACTGAGGCCAGATCAAAGCTCTATAGTCTTATCGATGAGGCTGCCGATACCCACAAACCTATTGTAATAACAGGAAAAAGGGGTAATGCCGTCTTAGTTTCCGAGGAAGATTGGAACGCAATTTCAGAAACACTTTATCTATTATCTGTACCAGGTATGAGAGAGTCTATCCAAGAAGGATTGAAACAAGATCTGTCTGAAAGCAGCAAGGAACTTGATTGGTGACTTGGGAAATTGTATATACAAAACAAGCTCAAAAGGATGCTAAAAAACTGGCTTCTTCTGGGCTAAAAAACAAAGCAAAAACACTATTAGATATTATTCAAAAAGACCCTTACCAAAATCCCCCACCCTATGAAAAATTGCTTGGTGATTTGTCAGGTGCTTATTCACGCCGTATCAATATTCAGCATAGACTTGTATACCAAATATACGAAAAGGAGCATACGATTAAAGTTATCAGACTCTGGACACACTATGCATAACCGCACTTTTAATCGGACTCAATCACAGAGAATGCTACAATCCTCCCTTTTGCCTTGTAGATAGCATGACTGATTTCAACCAATTTAAAATACCTGAGAACAAACTGGTCGCCACCCATTTGTTTCCGCACAGTTGGGCACCGGATTTTTGGTCAAGTCTGGATTTAGAAGAACTTGATAGCTATTTGCAGCAAATTATCGACAATGGTTTTAATACCGTGGTGATTGTCGTGCCGTGGGTAGGTTTTCAACTCAACACTGACCCCATCGAATATTATTCCCCCTATTTTCAGCGCTTAAGCCATTTGATAGCGGCGATTAAAGCCAAGCAATTACAATTGATTTTGCGTTTGGGCTATAGCCACGATAAAGGTCCTGAAAGCTCGCCAAATGAGTTTGATCGGCAAATGTGGGTGGTAGCTAATCCTCAAGTCCGTGCCGCTTGGTTTGATTATTTGGATAAGCTGTGGGATTTAGTCAAAGACCAAGCGCATGTGCTCGGCGGCTTTTTGTGTTGGGAAGATTTTTTCTGGCTGGAAATGTGTCGCTTAGAAGCCCCGCAACGACTCGAGTATGCCGCCTCCTGTGGTTATCACGCCTATTTAGCCGATAACTATAGCCTCGATGAACTCTCTAGTATTTATCAAACTGAATTTGATGATGTGAGCCAAGTCCCGCTACCTAGCTATGGCGGGTTGGGTATGCGTGAATTTTGCCAATTTTGGGACACACAATTAGTTGAAGAAATTTTTGTCCCCGCTAAAACCCACTTTCCAGCACTGACGATGGAAGTGCGAGTCGATAGCGAGCTAGAACAACATACGGGGCGCTATATCGATCATCATCAAACCTATGATTTAGACGGCGACACGCCTTTGGTGATTATTTATTACTCACCAGCTTGGGGCGCGAGCAATCAAGGCGGGGCGGATGCGCTAAAACAAATTTATGAAAATCTCTATACCTTGCTCGGACAAGTCTGCGTCTATACCAAAAAATCCGTTTTTATTGACCAATTTAATTTTATTGATAACACCCCAGGTTTTGAGCGCAATACCCGAATAGAAGAAGCGGAACTAAAAGATTTTATTGAAGGTTTAAGCCATGTGTTTGAAGGCACGATTGTCGGTTATGGCTTGTGGTCGTTTCATGATGTGCCCGCCAATGTGTTGCATAACAGTCATTTTCAATGGGATTACCCTTGTTGGCAACTGGATAAAGCAGAGCAACACACAGGCTGGGTAGAAATTGCCGAGGGTGGCAGCATTGTGCAAACGGTCAAAACCGTGCCGGGGGCTGGGGTCGAGAATTTTATCTTTGATTTTGAACTCGCTAGCTGTGAAGGGGAACAACACAGCGACTTGGATATCAGCGTGGTCTATAAACAACAGGTTTTATTTAATAGCCGCTTAGAAACCCACGTAGACAATGAGTGGCAAGCGCTACAAATCGCGCCGATGATTTATGGCTCTGGCTGGGGCTTGCGGCTGCATAACCGGGGTCAAGGCATTAAAATTCGCCGTTTATCTTTATATCAAATCCATCAAGAAAACGGTATGTTTGACAAGGACGGTCAGGCGAAAAACTTTACTCTCGCGATGAGCGAATTAAACCATTTATTAGCCGCGCAAATGATAGGACAACCCTTATTTGCGCCTAGTTATATTGGGCGCGAGCAAGTCGGGCCGCAAAGTATTAAAGGCATTTATAAAGACGGCTGGATGATGCAATATGCGTTGGGTTATTTAAGCGTCCCCGATCCCAAGCAATCCTCGGTGTTTATTATCCGCGCCCATGTGCCCGCGCATTGGGATGACTATGCCAACCGTTTGCAATTGCATATTGAGGGTAAAACCTATGATGCCAATAAAGCTTTGCAACCAGGCTTAAATGAACTGAGTTTTGGCCCTATTCCCGCACGAGAGCACGCGGTGTTGACTTATGAGTTAAGCGCTGACAAATGCTACCGTGTCGATAGTTATGCCCCCGAGACTTGCGATGATAACCGTGCCGTAAGTATTTTAATTGTCGAGCTGGCATTGTTATCTATTAACTGAGGTGGCGCACTAAGCCTGTTTTTGTTTCAATAGGGTGGTTTTCCACTTATATAGTGGTAGAGCCGTGGAGCAATGGCGGTTTTTTTGCCTTTTGGGGTAAAAAAGCAGCCTTTGCGTCATATCAAATGTTAAAGTAGCCTCCCCTAGAAATAGGGTTCTAAATTAAAACTCCATAAAATTAGCATAATTTATAAACTATGAAATTTACTTATATAAAAGGCATTGACGGGCTACGTGCTTTGGCGGTGCTAGCGGTGATGTTATTTCATCTAAATCCCAGTTGGCTACCTGGTGGCTTTACGGGGGTCGATATATTTTTTGTCATCTCAGGTTATGTGGTTAGCGCTTCTTTAGCCCGTTATGATACAGATCGTTTTTTACACTTTGCCTTAAGTTTTTATGCGCGACGGATGGTGCGTATTTTTCCGGCGCTGATCGCTTTTCTTGTCATCATGACCGTGCTCAGCACCTTGTTTATTCCCGCCTCTTGGCTCAGTATGTCCAATGAAAAAACCGGACTCTATGCCTTTTTTGGTATCAGTAATTTTGCCTTGGTTTTATTCAATGATGGCTATTTTTCCCCAAGAGTTGATTTTAACCCCTTTACACATACGTGGTCACTGGGGGTAGAAGAGCAATTTTATCTGCTATTTCCTTTGGTTTTTTTCCTCTGGTTGAAATATAAAGACAGCGAAGGCATCGCAAAATGGCTGGTCAATAGTCTCTTGGCAGCCTTATTTTTATTTTCTCTTGCCTATGCCTGGTACGAAACCTCAAATAATCCCAATTATGCTTTTTACTTATTACCCAGCCGTTTTTGGGAGCTGGCGGCGGGGGCTTTATTATTCAAATTACATCGGCAAGATAAACTCATCCCGCGCAGTTTGTTGCTCAGTTATGCCAGCTTAATCATCGGTATCATCTTGGTAGTGTTAGGATTTATTTTTGCTGATGATAAGGTGTTTCCTTTCCCGTGGGCTTTATTGCCCGTTAGCGGTGCATTTTTCCTTATTCTGGGGGTATTGGATAGCCATCCAGAGCAGCGCCCGCCAGTAAGAGGCATATTTGAAAACTCGCTGATGGTCTACATTGGCAAAATATCCTATTCCTTGTATCTGTGGCATTGGGGTATTTATGTCTTATTTCGCTGGACAGTCGGACTGGAAACGCCGCTAGAACTGAGTTTGGCGCTGATCTTGACCTTTGTATTTGCCATGCTCTCATACCATTATATTGAGACCCCAACGCGAAAACACCGTTTCAATCAAAGCAAAAAAGACGGACGGATTGTATTAGCCAGTTTGCTTGCCATTGTCTGCGGGTTTGGATTGTCCTATGGCGTTTTCAAACAACAAAGCCTTATCAGTCTTAGTGTCACCAAAGACAAAGCAACTTGGTATCCGCATTCTTGGCCTGCTAGTGATACCAGCCATACACCTAAGCATTTTGCAGGACGACAAGTCTTTGTGTTAGGTGATTCTCATGCCGGTGCTTACAGCACAATGCTGCAAAAACTAACGGATGAACAAGGGGTGAAAGTGTATAACCATTCCGTAGGTTGCTGGTATCTAGATCTAATACAGCCGCACCTTGAGTCCTGCAAGGCACGTTACGACAGCAGCCTTGCCTCAATGAAAGCAATTGCTAAACCAGGTGACATTATTTTACTTGCATCCCTAAGATTAGCGCGCTTATCCGATCAGTGGACGGTATTTGGTTATACAGATGAGCAACTGCTTGCCCACTCTGTTTCTAAAGGCAGAATGGCATTGCAACGCCAAGCGATCAACGAGGCGCTGGTAGAATTGAAAAAATTAGAAGACATGTCATTTCAGGTCATCATTGATGCACCTAAGCCAATTTTTAAAGCCCCTAATTTCCGCTGTTCTGATTGGTTTAATCAATCCAATCCTTCTTGCGCTCCGGGAGTCGAGATCAGCCGTGAGCTTTTATTGCGCTATCGACAACCTGCGATGGATGCCTTAGCTGAATTGCAGGCGCATTTCCCGAATTTAATCGTTTGGGATCCTTTCCCAATTTTATGCGATAACCCCACTTGTTCGGCTTATGATGAACAAGGCAAGCCCTTATTTTTTGATGCCGATCATCTCAGTGCTCACGGTAATCGAGTACTTTATCCTGATTTTCTAGCACTTTTGCAGCGATATTGGCAACAACAAGCACAACAAAGCCTTTTCTTTAGCAGCGAAGGCAATGCTCAAACGTATTTAAAACAAGGCTGGGCAGCACCGGAGTCGTGGGGAGTTTGGTCACAAAGCAAGACAGCTAAGCTAAAGATTCAATTGCCATTTGTGCCCGCACGAGATATGAAATTAATCCTCAAAGCGCAGGCGTTTATCAATGAGAAGCACCCGCAGCAACATGTCGATGTTTGGGTTAATCGGCAGCATATTGCCCGTATTGACTATACGCAGAAAATTAATTTATCCTCACGCGCCATTCATTTACCTAAAAATTTAATATTGGCAAATAATGGCGATCTGAATATTGAGTTCAAATTGCCCGATGCCAAATCTCCGGCTAAATTAGGTATATCAGCGGATATTCGACAGTTAGGTTTAGGTTTACATTCATTAGAATTAATACATTAAGGATTGAATATGCCAAGTTATGATTATTATTGTGCCGCCAACCAACAAACGGTTGAAGTGAAACATAGCATGAAATTTAAACTCAGCACATGGGGCGAGGTGTGTGAACAGGCGGGTTTAGATTTAGGTGGCGTTGCCGCCGACAGCCCAGTCGAGCGCCTGATTACTGGCGGGCAAGTGGTCAGTAGTAGCAGCTTGAAAAACCCTGATATGCCGCCGTGTGCTTCTGGTGGTGGCTGTGGCGGCGGCAGTTGTAATTTTTAGTTTACCAAGGGGCAAAATTATTCATAAACGTAGCTGGTCGGCTGATATTGCGGTTCATGGTATTCACATCTTGAGTCATAACCCCGGTGTTATAGGTCATGCCATGAATGGCTAAGTTCATCTCACCAATAGCCTTATCAATTCCAGTGATATGACTACTCATGGTAGAGATACTGTCTCGCATATCACCAACATTATTACTCATCTCAGTGATGTTATGGCTCATATTGTTGATGTTGCTGTCCATGTGTTCGATTTTATCAACAATGGTGCTGATATGCCCTGTCATAATAGAAATATTTGCCGTAAGTGCCGCCATATTCGCCGACATTTCAGCTAAGTTGTTTTGCATGTTCGGATCCATATTTGTCGAGACGATGTGCATGTCTTCGGTCATATTATAAATGAGATAAAAACCCGACATACCGAGCATTCCAAATACAACCATGGTTGGATAAATCAGGCGCTCCCAACGGCTGATGCTACGATCAAAATCTTTAAAAAAGCGGGTAATGGTGATTTCCAATTTCACCATGGCTTTTTGTTCTGGGGTTAGATTCTTATATTGTGGCGAAAAAGTACGGGGATCTTTTTCAAACATAATGCGTCTCTCTGTTTTTTATAATAATAGGGATACCCAAATACCAGTTAAGCAAGTGGCTAAAGTGCCAGCAACAATGGTACGTCCACCGAGGCTGACAATTTCCACGCGTCGCTCAGGAACAAGCGTGGTTAAACCACCTATCATAATGCCAAGGCTACCGATATTGGCAAAACCACAGAGGGCATAAATCATCACCAAGCGGCTATGGGCGGATAACTCGGTTTCGGGTAGTTTTAACAGTTCTAAATAGGCTAAAAATTCATTCAATATCACTTTAATTCCCATCAAAGCCCCAGCGGTTTGCGCCTCTGCCCACGGAATACCCATCAGCCAAACGATAGGAGCCATAATCCAGCCAAGCAGCATTTGTAAGGTTAAAGGCTGCTCTAAGTTAACGGGCAGCCATGCTAATAATTGATTGAGTAAATGCACCAAAGCAACAAACACCAGCAGCATGGCGACGATATTCAACAGTAAACGCAAGCCCTCGGTGACACCTTGAGTCAGTGCATCCATGCTGCTGCTTGCCTCTGAGCGCGGTAGTTCCATGCCAGCGGTTGGGGTATCGGTTTCGGGAACGATGATTTGTGCAAACATCAAGGCGGCTGGCACACTCAAGACCGAGGCAATCAGCAAATGTCCGAGCATATAAGGGGCAACCGGAGCAAGAATGCTGGCATAAATCACCATCACTGTGCCAGCAATGGTGGCCATGCCGCAGCTCATTAGGGCAAAGAGTTCGCTGCGGGTCAGTTGTTTGAGGTAAGGGCGAATAAATAAAGGCGCTTCGGTCATGCCGACAAAAACATTCGCCGCCGCAGCCAGTCCCAACGCGCCACCGACATGCATACTTTTTTGTAATAATTTGGCAAAACTTTGGACGATATAGGGCAAAATGCGCCAGTAAAATAACAGCGAAGATAAAGCACTGACCACCAACAACAAGGGCAAGGCGCGAAAAGCGAGAATAAAACTGTGTTCGGGTTTTTCCACCGTAAAAGGTGCAGCACCACCACCGAGATAACCAAACAGAAATTGAGTCCCTGCTTGCGTGGCTTGGTCGAGGGCGAGTACGCCTTGATTGAGGAGTAAAAATACTTGTTTTAGGGGCGGGAAATGCAACAGCACCAAGGCGAGTAAGCCTTGAATCAGCAGCGCCAGCCCGACCCCGCGCCAATGGACTTGGCGACGGGCAAGGCTAATGCTCCAAGCTAAACCGATAAAGACGACAATGCCTGCCAGTGCTTGTAGTTGCAATGCCGTCATTCGGGTTAAGCCTCTAGCAGTTTACGCACACTGGCTAATTCTGCACAGAGTGCAAAAATTTGCATAGCTTGCTCGACTTCGGCAAGGCTGGGGTAGGTTGGCGCGAGACGTAAGTTTTTATTCTCAGGGTCTTTGCCATAAGGCGCAGTTGCACCCGCTGGGGTCAGTTTAACCCCCGCTTCGCCTGTGAGCTGGATGATTTCCGCTGCCAGCCCTAAGTGGCTGTCAAAGGAAATAAAATAGCCCCCGCGTGGGCGACTCCATGTGGCGATGCCTTTGTCTGCCAACGGCTCTAGGCATTCTAGGGATTTTGCAAATTTTGGCGCAATTAAAGCCGCATGTTTTTGCATATGGGCTTTGACACCGTTTAAATCGCCAAAAAAACGCACATGACGCAGTTGATTGATTTTATCCGGGCCAATGGTCATCGCCGACAAATAGGCTTTGAAGGCTTTTAAATTAGCCACTGAGCTAGCGGCAAAGGACATGCCCGCGCCTGCAAAGGTGATTTTCGAGGTCGAAGCGGTGACAAAAACGCTGTCTTGGCTGTTTTGCTTCGCACAAGCAGCCATGATATTCATCAAGCTATCGGGCTGGTCGCTTAAATCATGGATTAAATAAGCGTTGTCCCACATGATGCGGAAATGTTCACCCGCCTTGGCGCTAAGCGCGGCGATACGCTCGACGGTTTCAGCGCTGTAGGTCTCGCCTGAAGGATTCGAGTATTTGGGTACACACCACATGCCTTTGATGCTGCTATCGCTGCTGACCAAGGCTTCAACCTTGTCCATGTCTGGCCCATTGCCGGTCATAGGCACAGCAATCATCTCGATACCTAAGGCTTCACAAACGCTAAAATGGCGATCATAACCGGGCACAGGGCAAATAAATTTTGCCCCCGTGTGTTTCCAAGCGCTGTCTTTGCCATCGAGTCCATGATTCATGGCAAAGTCCAGATATTGATACATGAGGTTTAGGCTACTGTTGCCACCAATCAATACTTGACTGCTATCAACTTCCAACAGTTCAGCGGCAAGGGCTTTGGCTTCAGGAATACCGTCTAAGCCGCCATAGTTACGGCTATCTGAGCCATCTGCCAGACGATAATCGCCCTTTAAAATACCGTCTAAGGCATCGGACAAGGCAACTTGTTCAATACTCGGCTTGCCACGGGTTAAGTCGAGGTTCAGCTTTGCCTGCTTGTATTCGGCATATTGTTGGCTGAGGACTTGTTCGCGTTCTGCTAGTGCCGACTGGCTATATTCGGTCAGTTTCACGGTGTTTCCCTAAACGGTAGTGATGATACATTGAGCTAAAAAACTCGGCGCTCATTATACACCTTATTCAAGGATTTAACTGATGTTACGCACTAAGCCCGTTTTTATTACAATATGGCAAGTTTTCCACCTGCATAGTGCTATTTAGCCTTTGCGTAACACTAAAACCGAAGACTTTAACTGCTGGCTTGTTGCACATGGCGTAAATTCGGCACATCTAAGCCAAATTTATCCGCCTGTTCCAAAGCACGTTTGAGGCGTGCAGGGGCTGAGCGTCCCATACATTTATGCGCCATATCGCCCTCAAAGGCCGCGACCATCGCATTGGTTAAGGCTTCTAAGTCCAAGCTTTCGCCGCATAATTGGCTTTGGATTTGATAAATATCATCAGTAATTGCCCGCGCCAGTTCGCTGTGTTCATGCCACAAACTGCCCACTGTGCCGCCAACTTGTAATCCGGCTATATTGCTGGTGAGGATATAAAGATTTTTGCGCACCAACTCAAATAATAAATCCTGTTCATTATCCAAAACAGCCACCGGAATCCCAATACTGCCAAGGCTTTCGGCTAATAATTGTGCGCCTTTACCAAAGGCAGGGGAGGGCACGATCACCTTAAAGTCTTGCCCCGCTTTTTTCTCAAACCAAACCGAAATCACCGTGGCATCATCCAGTCCGTGTTGCTGCCAGTCTTGGGGTAATAATTCATTTTGTAATAAAGCCACATAAGGATGCCAAGCCTTGGGCAGGGTTTTTAACACCCCTTGTAAATCGCCCTCGCCAACAGCGACTAAGACCAAGCTGGGATTGGGAATATCCTCGGCAAGTGCCTGTAAATCCATATCGCGGGTGACCGGATAAATAGGGTAGCCGGCGCGTAAAAAGCCACGGGCAAAGACCCCTGCCATTTCACCGATACCAATGATGACCACAGGGGCTGGATGGGTTTTAATTTGCATGTTAAATACTCCGTTAGTTCTTCTTGTGCCTATCCTAACGTTTAGTCAGGCGGAGTGCCAGCACCAAATGTTATACTCTGAAAAGCGATATTTATCTCGAATTGGGTTTTTAATTAATTGATGTTACGCAAAGGCTTCTCAAGGCTTGCTGAGCCAAAAAGAAGCCATTGCTGCACAGCTATTATTATGAACGATAAGTGCGTCACATCAGTCACTAACCCAGTTTTTGTCACACTATGACGATCTTTCACCTGCCCTGTGATATTGAGTCGTAACATCAGTGAATTATGTTTAAGTCTATTGTTATTCTCTGTTACAGCTTAAGTTTGTTATGCTTACCCTTAAGCGCTTTAGAGGTAGAAACCAGCAATCATAGCCAAATTAAAATTGGGGTGCTTGCCAAACGTGGTGAGGCGCGTGTCTTTCAGCGCTGGCAAAAAACTGCCGATTATCTCAACCAAACCATCCCAGATCATCAATTTAAGATTATCCCCATGCCTTTTGATGATATTCCGGTGCTGGTTAAACATGCCATGGTCGAATTTGTGATTGTCAATCCGGGGATTTTTGTCGATTTATCGGTTCGCTTTGGTGCTAGGCGTTTATTAACCATGAAAAATGCTTTTGTTGCCGATGCCCATGTGAGTCAATTTGGCAGCGTGATTTTTACCCGCGCTGATCATGCTTACTTGCAAAACTTAAAGGATTTAGCCGGGCAGCGTGTTGCGGCGGTACATCCCACCTCTTTGGGTGGCTGGATTATGGCATTACGGGAATTTAAGCATCAACACATCGATCAAGCGGACTTTCAGAGCTTGGCTTTTTTTGAGACCCACGATCATGTCGTTAGGGCTGTTTTAAGCCATCAGGCCGACGTTGGTATTATTCGCACCGATATTTTAGAACGTTTGGTCGCCGAAACCGATTTTGAACTGACACAAATTCACATACTAAACCCCCAGGCACATGAAAGTTTCCCCTTTTTAAGTAGCAGTATTTTATATCCTGAATGGCCGATTGCTTCTTTGCCGCATACCTCTGAGGCTTTGTCTAAACAAGTTGCTATTGCCCTGTTGAATTTAGATGCAGACAGCCCGGCTAACTTAGCTGCGGATATTGGGGGCTGGACTATTCCAGAAAACTACCAAACCGTACATGATTGCCTACAAGACTTAGAACTCCCTCCTTATGAAAGTTTTCATGAAGTCAATTTCAGCGATGCGCTTAAAACCTATGGCTATTGGGTATTATTATTTTTATCGGTATTAATCGTTTTGATTTGGCTACTTTGGAAAAATAAGCGCTTAAACCAAGTCCTTTGCCATCAACAAATTCACCTAAAACACAGTGAGGAACGTTTTCGAGCCACCTTTGCTCAAGCAGCGGTGGGTCTGGCTTATGCCTCTGCTTTAGGCCATATTCAACGGGTCAATCGCAAATATTGTGAAATGAGCGGCTACACCGAAGCAGAATTACAACGCTTAAACTTAAGCGATTTGACCTTGGGAGACGGGGCAGCCGAAGAAATTGCCCAATTTGAACGCTTAAAACGCGGAGAAATTACCCATTTTTCTGTACAACGGCAACATCGGCGCAAAAACACCGAGACCTTCTGGATATTATTAAGTATTTCTTGGATTAAAGCACTGGATCGCAAAGAACACCATTTAGTGGCGGTCATTAATGATATTGATGCCTTAAAACAACTTGAAGCGCAAATGCGTGAACAAGAACGTGAAAAAGAACTCATTTTAAACATTGCCGGTGATGGCATCTTAGGTTTGGATAAAGAGGGTTTACATACCTTTGTCAATCCAGCAGCCGCGCGTTTATTGGGCTATAGCCCCGAAGAGTTGATAGGAACCCATAGCCACCAAACTTGGCATCATAGCAAAGCAGATGGCAGCCCTTACCCAGAGGCAGATTGTCCCATCACAGGTGTATTACAAGAGGGACGAGTACATCGCAGTCAAGCAGAGACTTTTTGGGATAAAAATGGACAAGCGGTGCGGGTAAATTATATCAGTACCCCGATTATCGTTGATGGTGACATCACTGGCGCTGTGTTGGTATTCCATGAACATAACCCGGGCTAACTTTTCCACTCAAGGCATGTTAAGTCGCTATTTTTTATCGCTACTACTCTCCGGCTGCCTATTGCTGACTGTTCTGGGCATCTATTTGTGGGACAAGATTCAAGAACAACAATATCGCCAACAACAAAAATCTTTGCAAGTACTAGAAAATATGGTCATGCAAATTGACTTAGATATGGCGACTATTCGCTCAGACTTACGCTATCTTGCCGGGCAAAAAAACTTACAACAATTAAAACTCGCAGATTTGGCTCACGATTATTTGCAGTTTAACCAATATAAACAACGTTATGATCAAGTACGCTTTTTAGATACCACGGGGATGGAACGCTTACGGGTGAATTTCCGTGCAGGCACAGCCAGTTTGGTTCACAAAGAAGCCTTACAGAACAAAGCCCATCGTTATTACTTTCAGGCAGCCTTTGCTTTAGATGCCCATCACATTTATGTCTCCCGTTTTGACTTAAATGTGGAGCAAAAAGAAATTGAAATCCCCTTTAAGCCCATGCTGCGCTTTGCCACCCCTGTTTTTAATCAAAAGGGTGACAAAATCGGCATTGTGGTTTTGAATTATTTAGGCAATTACAGCCTGCGCCCTTTACGCAAACTGAAGAAAAACTTGGATGGGTATGCCTTTTTACTGAACCCCAAAGGCTATTATTTGTTAGCGGACAAACGTGAAAAAGAATGGGGCTTTATGTTTCCCAATAGTGTTGCAAGCAATTTTTCTCACGAATACCCCCAAGCTTGGCAATATTTTCAAAACCATGACATGGGTGTTTATGAAAATGATAAAGGTATCTTTAATTTCTCCAGACCTTGGCGAAAACCTTTATCAGCTCCGCATCTCAGCGATTTACATTGCGAAGAAAATTGCGACTGGATAGTGTTGGTTTATTATCCCCATCAACGCTTATGGCAATGGCTATGGCAACATCTACACAGTCTATGGTTGCCTATGATCACGGCTTTGCTCACACTTATGTTAGGCTGGTGGTTTTTATGGCAAGCGATCTTAAATAAACGTTTAACCGAAGGAAAATTAGAACAACTCAATCAAGCCATTAGCTATGAACGGGATGTGTTTATGCAAGGCCCTAACGTGGTTTTTAGATGGCGTAATGAACTCGGCTGGCCGGTTGAATATGTCTCTGCCAATGTTGAGCGGGTTCTAGGCTATCGCCCCGAACAATTTGCCGAAGCGGTGACTTATTCCACCCTGATTCAACCTGATTATTTGCAACAATTTGCCCAAGAAACCGCCGATGCAATTGCCTCTGAACAGACTTGGATCAACCGTTCTCCCTATCAGGTACGGAAAAAAAATGGCGACTTAGTTTGGTTACAAGATAAAAGCCAAGTTATTCGTGATGCCAATGGGCGGGTGAGTCATTTTTATGGTTATATCAATGACATCAGCGCCCTAAAACAAGTTCAAAAAGCCCTAGAGCGCTCTGAGCATTTTAATCAAACCGTTATTGATACCCTTGCCGATCCGACCTTAGTTATTGATGCAAAAACCTACCAATTAATCTTAATTAACCGCGCTGCCAAAGCCTTATATTTAGGCGAACACCCAATACATTTACGCCTGACCTGTTATCAATTGTCACATAAACAAAATATTTCTTGTACAGGCTTAGATGACCCCTGTCCTTTACGAGAAGTACTACGGACACGTAAACCGACGCGCGTATTACATCGGCACATGAATACCGATGGCAAAGAATTATTTATTGAAATCAGTGCAACCCCGGTATTTGATCAACAAGGCAATATCTCTCAAGTCATAGAAACGCACCGAGACATCAGTGACAGCATCAAGCGAGAACATGCTCTGCAAAAACTCGCAACCACAGACAGCCTCACACGTAGCCTCAATCGACGGGGGATTGAAACCGCCTTAAGCACATTAATACAAAACCTGACACCAGAACAAAAAAATCTCAGCGCTCTTATGTTTGATATTGATTATTTCAAACAAATAAATGATACCTTCGGACACAATCAAGGCGATTTGGTATTAAAACAAATGGTGCTTTGTGCCCGTGCTTGTACACGCAAAACCGACCTGATTGGCAGGTGGGGAGGAGAAGAGTTCCTAATTTTATTACCCGATACCGAGCTTAAAGCCGCTTATAAAATTGCAGAGTTAATACGAAAAACCATTGAAAACACCCATTTTAGTGATATTGAAGGACAAAGCATCACCGCCAGTTTTGGCGTGGGTCATTACAGATTAAAAGAAAATCAAAATCAATTTATTGAAAGAATAGATAAGGCGCTTTATGCAGCTAAAGCACAAGGGCGGAATTGTGTTAAATAAATGATGTGACGCAAAGGCTTCTTTTTCTGCCTTAAGGGCAGAAAAAACCACTTGCTGCACAGCTAAGCTTCACTAGGCAAGTGGAAAAGCACCTTATTATACAAAAAAAGGCTTAGTGCGTAACATCAGTTAAATAAGTGATGTTACACATTAAATCAGTTTTTATAAAACACCTCTAGCATCATTCAATTAGCTTGATCTATGAAAAAAATTGGCAATGCTGTGCCAGTTAATTTAGGCTATGCGCCTTGGCAAAAAATTAACTCAATGAGGACTCCCCTTGGCTAAAACCGCAAGTTTGTCCGCCATCCGTGGCATGAATGATACCTTGCCTGTGGATACAGGCTATTGGCAAGTCTTAGAACAGCAATTGCGCCAAGTCTTGCGCAACTATGGTTATCAAGAAATTCGTTTCCCTATCGTCGAAAAAACTGCACTTTTTAAGCGTGCTATTGGTGAAGTCACCGATATTGTCGAAAAAGAAATGTATACCTTTGAAGATCGCAATGGTGATAGCTTGACCTTGCGCCCAGAGGGAACGGCTTGCTGTGTCCGTGCCGGGATTCAAAATGGCTTATTTAACCAAGCACAAAAGCTTTGGTATATGGGACCGATGTTTCGCCATGAACGCCCACAAAAAGGCCGTTATCGGCAATTTAATCAAATAGGAGTCGAGGTCTATGGTCTCTCGGCTGCTGATATTGATGCCGAAATCTTGCTGATGAGCGCGCGCTTATGGAAAAACTTAGGTTTAAGCGGGCTGACTTTGCAAATTAATTCTTTAGGCTCCAGTGAAGCGCGGGCAAATTACCGCCAAATTTTATCCGATTATTACCGCGAACATTTTGATGCATTGGACGAGGACAGTCAGCGCCGCCTTGAAAGTAATCCCTTGCGTATTTTAGACAGTAAAAACCCCGATATGATTGCCCTGAACCAAAATGCCCCCATTTTACTCGATCACCTCGATGATGATTCCAAGGCGCATTTTGATAAGCTCACCGAATTACTTGATAACGCCGGTTTAGTTTATGAAATCAACCCACGCTTGGTGCGTGGTTTAGATTATTACAATCGTACTGTGTTTGAATGGGTCACCGACCAACTCGGCGCGCAAGGCACGGTTTGCGCAGGCGGGCGTTATGATAGCTTGGTTGAGCAAATCGGTGGTAAAGCCACGCCAGCGATTGGTTTTGCTTGTGGCATGGAGCGTTTATTGGCTTTATTACAGGCTCAAAGCAGCATTGATCCCATTGATGCTCACCCTCAAGTCTATCTTATCAGCATGGGCGATGTGGCGGCGAAAGCAGCACTTGCCTTGGCAGAGCAATTGCGTGATGCGCTGCCCGAATTGGCCATCATGACCCATATGGGCGGTGGTAGCTTTAAGAGCCAATTTAAAAAGGCAGATAAAAGCGGCGCGCGGTTTGCCTTAGTCTTAGGTGAAGACGAGGTGGCTAAACAACAAGTGACGCTCAAGTTTTTACGCAGCGATGACCCGCAACAAACACTGGAACAAGTGGACTTGGTTGCCAGTCTAAAAGGCTTATTGGGGTAAATGATGATTTCTTTTCGTGCTATATCGGTTGCTTATCTGTTAGGGCTTAGCCTCATCAGTCTCCAGTTGCCCGCCCAAGATCTTAGCCAAAAGATTGACAAAATTTTAAATGCGAAATGTCTCAATCAGAAAAAAACCGCCGTACATGTGGTGCGTGTTAGTGATGGCGCAAGCATATATCAACGGCGCATCAATACGCCTTTATTGCCCGCCTCAACTCAAAAGATAGTCACCACGGCAGCGGCTTTACACTATTTGAGTCCTGAATATCGCTTTAAAACCGAGTTACGCCGTGATGGCAAGCAAGAAGGCAAGGTATTGCAAGGGAATTTAATTCTACGTGGTTATGGCAATCCCAAACTCTACACAGCTGGGCTTTGGGAAATAGCTAGACGGGTTTATGATGGGGGCATTCGTGAAATCAACGGCGATTTGATTGCCGATGTGCATTTTTTTGATGATTATAAACGTGCGCCCAGTTGGCAGAAAAAACGTAGCCAACGCCCTTATGATGCCAATATTGGGGCTTTATCTTTGAACTATAATACCCTAACCGTACGCCTACATCCTCAAGCGGTGGGGGAAAAAGTCAAAGCATGGATTTCTCCCATGCCTGCGCATATTCGCTTGGTCAACAGCAGTAAAACCGTGGCAAAAGGTAAAAAACAAGGTGTATGGGCATCGCGTGCCGATAAACCCAGCGCTGATGGCAAATTGGAAATTTATATCAAAGGCAATATGCCTAAAAACGCAGGCGAGCAAACCTTGGTGATGAATGTCGAAAACCCGGTGCGTTATACCTTGGCAAGTTTCCGTGCCTTACTCGAAGAAATGGGGATTAAAATTCGAGGTAAAAATCGCATCAGCCACGAAAAAGTCATTGGCAACTGGATGTATACCCACCTATCGCCCCCTTTATCGGTATTGCTAAAAGAACTCAATACCTATTCTAATAATTTCATGGCCGAGCAAATTGTCAAAACCATTGCCGCTACGCGGGAAAAATTACCCGCCACCCATGTCGATGCCATGGTTTTAATCGAAGATTTTCTCAAAGAAGCCGGGATTGATACCCGTAGTTTGGTCTTAACTGATGGCTCAGGCCTCTCGCGTCAAGACCGTTTTACCGTCAAAGCTATGACCGATTTGATGGGCTATATGGCGGGGCGTTTTGATATAGGCCCTGACTTTTTCACCGCACTGCGAGTCATGGGCGCACGTGGCGCACCGTCCAAACGTTTACGCAAATCCCCCGCTAAAGGGCAAATACGCGGCAAAACTGGCACTTTATCAGGCGTAAGCACCTTGGTTGGCTATGTTGCCGCTGAAAATGGTGAACTATACAGCTATGCCTTTTTCCTCAACAGTAACCGCTGTGGCTATCGCGGCGCGGATAATATTGAAGATGCGATGATCAAAGCGATTTATTATAACGACAGCCCCAGTCCTGAAGTATCGCCTTTGGTAGAGAGTTTAGGTTCGGTACGTAACCAAATTTCTGTGGATACACGTATCAGTTGCGAATAATGGAGCCGTTTTTTCTGCCTTTAAGGCAGAAAAAGAAGCCTTTGCGTAACATCAGTTAAGCCGTTAGGAATAAAAAAATATTTTATTTGAAAGTATTTTTTTATCCCCTATAATGAAGCCCCAGAAGTGTGAGTAAATCCTAGCTCAACCGCGACGCACAGTGTGTCTCGTCAGCGTTTTTTGAACGTCGGAGTTAGGGGTCACGCTTTTTTTTTGCCTGAAACTTATCGGCTCCCCTCCGTCGGAACGCTAAGGAATGTGCATAAAATAAGTACCCCAACATTAGCACAGGATTTTTGTTCATTTTCAAGGCGCGAAAACAGGCGCATAGTTATTCTATGCAACTGTTTTTGCAACGCAGGAAATGGGCAAAAAGACCCGCTAAGATGGGCAAGTTATTTCGTGCACGTTCCTAAACCACGCTTAACGCACAATTGCAGATGAAAACACAACTACATCAAACCTTCAATCACGCCTTGAGCGCTTTACAAGATCAAGGCATTGTCCCGGCTGATCTCAGTCCTAATTTTAAAATCGAACACAGTCGCGATAAAAAGTTTGGTGACTTTGCCTGTAATTTGGCGATGACGATTGCCAAACCTGCCAAACGCAATCCCCGCGAGCTGGCACAATTAATCATTGACAACCTGCCCGCCGATAACAGCATCGACAAACTCGAAATTGCAGGGCCTGGGTTTATTAATATTTTTGTTAAAGCCGAGAGCCAAAGCCAAATCATTGACGACATTTTTGCTAAAGGCAAAGATTTTGGACAACAGCCTGATAATGGCAAAAAACTGCAACTTGAATTTGTCTCCGCCAACCCTACCGGCCCGTTGCATGTTGGGCACGGGCGCGGCGCTGCTTATGGCGCGGCACTGGCAAGCTTACTTAAAGCCGCAGGCTGGCAAGTCACCCGCGAGTATTATGTCAATGATGCCGGACGACAAATGGACATTCTCGCCGCCAGTGTTTGGCTGCGTTATTTAAGTCTTTGCGGCGAGCCGGATGATACGTTCCCAAGTAACGGCTATAAAGGCGATTATGTTTGGGATATTGCCGCGACTTTGCACCGCACCGAGGGCGACAAATACCGTCATCCTATCGCTGATGTCTATAGCGATATGCCCGCCGACGAACCCGAGGGCGGCGACAAAGAATTACATATTGATGCCTTGGTTAATAAAGCTAAAACCTTGCTCGGTGAGGTGGATTATAAGGCGGTGTTTGATACCGGGCTAGACACCATCCGCGATAATATCCGCGATGACTTAAAAGCCTTTGGGGTTGAGTTTGACAACTGGTTCTCCGAGCGCAGCCTCGCACCGCAAATCGAACACAGCCTCAAAGCCTTAGCTGAGGGCGGACACAGCTATGAGAAAGACGGTGCGATTTGGTTCCGTAGCAGCGACTATGGTGATGAAAAAGATCGGGTCTTGGTACGTGACAACGGACAAGGAACGTATTTCGCCTCCGATATTGCTTATCATCACAATAAGCTTGAGCGCGGCTATGACAAGCTGATTAATATTTGGGGCGCAGACCATCATGGCTATGTGCCACGGGTCAACGCTGCCTTGCAAGCGTTGGGCGCGGATAATGAAAAACTCAGCGTGTTATTGGTGCAGTTTGCGATTCTTTATCGCGGCACAGAAAAAGTGCAAATGTCTACCCGTAGCGGGCAATTTGTGACCTTAAAAGAATTGCGCGAAGAAGTCGGCAGCGACGCGGCGCGTTTTTTCTATGTCATGCGTAAAAGCGAACAACACATGGATTTTGATTTGGAATTGGCAAAATCGCAATCGAATGATAATCCGGTTTATTATATTCAATATGCCCATGCCCGCATCGCCAGCGTCATGCGTCAGCTAGAAGAAAAAGGCTTGGAATGGCAACGTGATGCGGCTGACTTAAGCTTGCTTAACAGCGAACACGAACAAAGCTTGCTCAATCACTTGGGGCGTTATAACGAGACGATTCAAAAGGCGGCTGCGCAATATGAGCCACATCAAATCGCCTATTATTTGAAAGATTTAGCCACCGGATTGCACAGTTATTATAATGCCCATGCGTGGTTGGTCGATGAAGTTGAGCTGCGTAATGCCCGTTTGAGTTTGATTTTAGCTTGTCAGCAAGTATTCCAAAATGGTTTGAGTCTGTTAGGCGTGAGCGCACCTGAGAAAATGTAAGATGTTGTCCCCCGAAGATAATCTCCGCCTCAATGTCATGCTGGCAAATAAACCGCTGGCGATTCGCATTAATGAGTCGAGCATGACCCTTTATGCCTTGTTGCCGGATGGTAAAGAAGCCACGGTGAGGCTACATGCCAGTGTTAAAGATGAAGCTTATCTCAAAGTAGTGCGCGAATTGTTGGAAGAACACGCCATGAGCGGCAGTGGCTATCCGCTCTCGCTCAAGCGTTGGTCGCGGATGGGGCAAACCCAACACGAAAACCTCGCGCCTTTATTGCTCTTAGGCGAAGAAGAGGCGGTGATTGCCGTGGTACACGCGCCGAACTTAACCCCTGAGATTGCCGAAAATGCGTGGTGGGCAATGCCCGAGTCTACCAATGCCCGCGAGTTGTTGCGTCATCCAAAAATAGTCACATCCAGCCTCGCGCCTGTCTTAGCCGCACACTTAGAAGAATATCTTGCCTTTGAAACCGAAGCCTTATACATGGCTGAGTCGGTGTGCTTGATGTTGCAAGAGGGTTTATTAACGCCTGAACAACAAGCCAAACTTTGGCGTAAAGCCCAGCATAAAAATGCTTATTTGCTCGGTTTTTTATGGGCAGGTGAACACATCGAACTGGGGATGCCAGCGCGGGATGATTTGCCGCAATTAGAAATAGCGCTAAAAGACTTAGGCGATAATCCACTGGCAAAATTATTATTGCGTCTGAGTTCATCTCGTGGGCAAAATTTTATCGCCTTGGCTTTGAAAGTGCTGAAAAAACCCAATAATCAAGAGATTGTGAATCAATATCTGGATATATTGGCCGCCAATTTCAGCCCTTGCCGTGCCGAGGGATTTGCTGCGGGAGAAATCGATAGCTTGGTCGCTGAGGCGCAAGCCTGCGTGGCACAAATGCAAGGCAATGAAGCGCTGTTGCAAGCTTTGCCAAACGCACAAGCGCAATTAGCCGCCATGAGTATTTTAGCGCGCTTGGATTATGCTGTGGTGCGCCCGATTTTCTCCCGTAGTACCGCCATTGGTTCTTTGATGCGTAAAAAAATCAAACCGGTGACAGATGTGATTGCCGAGCAATTAACTATATTACAACAATCAATAAGGGACGATTGAGATGCAAGCAAAAAAACCAGAAGCCTATTTTAATATGGTCGAACAAGCCTTATTTGAAGTAGAGGATTTACGCGCCGCAATTGAGTACGAATCTTCAGGCTTTGAAAGTGCGCAGGATTATCTCGAACCTTTAGAAACCGAACTCAAAGCCTTTAGACAGCGTTTTTTAGATGGTGAACCGGTGTTTGGGGAAAAAGATTTGAAATATGTCGCTTTGGTCAAAGATCGCGGTATACATGAATTGCCTTTTTTAGGTTTATTGTTAGCCATTAATCAAACTTACCGTAAAGGTCTGGATGTTGACGGCGATTAAGGCGTAGATAATTAACGGATGTTACGCATTAAGGAACATGCACAAAATAACTTCAACAACTTTTTTTAATATGCTTCCCCTTTTAAATTAAAAGCCCCAACGGGGCGACATTTATATAGCCTAGGGCAACGCCCTAGGTGATTGATGTCAATATATTTCAGCCCTGAAGGGGCGATATAACTTTCGTATTTTTATGTCACCCCTTCAGGGCTTAATCATCATTATTTTCCCTATCCTAGGGCGTTGCCCTAGGCTTTATTAATTACGCCCCTTCAGGGCTATCGGCGTAACAAAGGCAGTAGGCATTCCCAACATGGACGTTGGAAACGAGAATATTCCCCTTCTTTCAAAGGAAAAGGGTAGTTGCATAAATTAATTCGTGCACGTTCCTAAGCCTTGCTCTGATTCTATTATCTCTATTGCTTTTGTCTGATTTCCCACTAAAATAGCTAGTCAAACTAGTTTAAGGAGTGTGAAATGCACCAATGGCAATTGCAAGAAGCGAAATGGTTAGGCAAGCTGTAGCTGAAAGGCAACAAGAAGTGACTGTGCGTGGACAAGGCGCTGTGGTGGTATCAAAAGCGGCTTATGAGCAATTGACGGCACATAAGCCCAGTTTGGTCGAATTTATCCGCCAGTCTCCACTTATGGGCGTAGAACTCGATTTAGAACGCAATAATTCGCTTAATCGTGAGTTTGAATTGTGAGCTATTTGCTGGATACGAATGTCATTTCTGAATTAAAACGTCCACGACCTGATGCGGGTGTTTTAACTTGGTTTGAGCATACACCTAACGATGCCATTAATTAAGCTACGTCAACAACTACGCCAGCGCCGCCGTGCCCTGTCTTTACGTGAACAAAACCAAGCGGCGCGCACCTTAGCCAAGCAATTTAGCAAGCATCCACGCTTTATTCGCAGCCGTGCCATTGCCGTGTATTTAGCCAGCGATGGTGAATTATCTTTGCAATACTTGATAGAAAAAGCGTGGCAAATGGGCAAGCGTTGTTATTTACCCGTATTACAAGCCCATAAACCCTCGCTTTGGTTTCTGCCTTATACGCCTGAAACAACTCTTAAAGCTAATCGCTATGGCATCTTAGAACCGCTGTATCAACAGCGTTTGGTACGCCCCGCTTGGGGTTTGGATTTAGTCCTCACCCCCTTGGTGGGTTTTGATAGTGCCGGACACCGTCTTGGTATGGGCGGTGGTTTTTATGATCGGCGTTTTGCTCACCTCCAACAACAAAACCCCAAATATAGTCCACTCATTGGTGTTGCTCACAACTGCCAGCAGGTCGAAAAACTGCATTCTAGGGCTTGGGATGTGCCAATGTCGGCAATTATCACCGATAGCCGTTATATTAAAGCGGCTGATGCGTTAAAATAGGCGGCTTACCGCTCATTTTAGGGGATTCTTTTGTCTATTTTTCGTGCTTATGATATTCGGGGTATTGTTGGTGAAACACTAACAGTTGCCATCACCGAACAAATTGGACGGGCTATCGGCTCGCAAGTGATTGAAGCGGGCGAGTCAAAAGTCGTGGTTGCCCGCGATGGGCGTTTGTCTGGGCCTGATTTAAGTGCAGCGCTGATCAAAGGCTTGATGAAAGCCGGCTGTGCGGTGGTCGATATTGGTCGCGTACCTACGCCGGTGTTATATTTTGCTACCTTTGATCTCAATTGCGGCAATGGCGTGATGCTCACTGGCAGTCATAACCCCGCTGACTATAATGGGCTAAAAATCATGATAGGCGGCAAAACCTTGTTTGGCGACGGTATTCAGGCGCTGAAAGAGCGCATTGATAATAAAAATTTTAGTTCAGGCACAGGCAGTCTTAGCCAGCTCGATTTACAAAATGCTTATCTGGAACGCATTTGCAGCGATATTAAACCCAAACGCGGTTTTAAAGTCGTGGTTGATGCCGGTAATGGCGTGACAGGTGAACTAGCCCCGCGTTTATTACGTGCCTTAGGCTGTGATGTTATCGAGCTGTTTTGCGAGATTGACGGGCATTTCCCCAATCACCACCCTGACCCCACCCGTCCTGAAAATATCGAAGATTTGAGCCGTGTGGTCTTGGAGCATGGTGCAGATTTAGGGCTGGGTTTTGATGGTGATGGCGACCGCTTGGGCGTGATTGACTCCGAGGGCAAAGTCTTATGGCCGGATAGACAAATGATGCTCTATGCCGCCGATATTTTAGCCCGTCATCCGGCGGCAACGATTTTATATGATGTCAAATGCTCTCGACATTTGGGCACAGAAATCAGCAAAGCCGGTGGCAAGCCCTTGATGTGGAAAACCGGCCATTCGTTCATGAAAGCCAAGCTCAACGAAAGCGGCGCGCTGCTCGGTGGCGAAATGAGCGGACATATTTTCTTTAAAGAGCGCTGGTATGGTTTTGATGATGCGCTTTACACCGCTGCGCGTTTATTAGAAATTTTAGCCCAGCAAAATGCACCGACAGCGGAGCTATTTGCTCAGCTCCCCGATGCGGTCAACACCCCAGAATTACAAGTTGCCTTTGCTGAAGAGGGTGCGCATTTTGCCTTTATGGAGCGCTTTTTAGCCCAAGTTGATTTTGAAGGCGCGGAAATTTCCCGCATTGACGGTGTGCGCGCCGATTTCCCGCACGGCTGGGGGCTTGTGCGCCCATCCAACACCACGCCTTGCTTAGTACTTCGCTTTGAAGCCGATGATGCTGCGCATTTACAAACGATTCAAGATATGTTTCGCAAGCAATTACTCGCTATTGCCCCCACGCTCTCTTTACCTTTTTAAGTTTTAGGAACCTTTTTATGTCTGATGCCTCTGCACATAAGATCACCTCGGTATTGTCTGAGGCTTTGCCTTATATCCAAAAATTCAATAATAAAACCATCGTGGTCAAATATGGCGGTAATGCCATGATCGACGAGGAACTCAAAGCCCAGTTTGCCCGCGATATTGTGCTGATGAAACTGGTGGGAATTAATCCCATCGTCGTCCACGGTGGTGGGCCACAAATTGGGCAATTATTAGGGCGTTTGGGGATTGAAACCAAGTTTGTCTCTGGGATGCGGGTCACTGACACCGAAACCATGGATGTGGTAAAAATGGTTTTAGGCGGCTTGGTCAATACCGATATTGTCAATTTAATCAACAAACAAGGCGGTTCAGCCGTGGGTTTAACCGGTAAAGATGCCGGACTGATTCGCGCGAAAAAAATGGCTAACTTCAGCGAAGAAATTGATATTGGTCACGTCGGCGAAGTCGAAAGCATCAACACTGAGATTTTAGACACCCTCACCCATGGTCAGTTTATTCCCGTGATCGCGCCGATTGGGGTTTATGGCGAAGGACATGCGTGTAATATTAATGCCGATTTAGTTGCTGGTAAAATTGCCCAAGTTCTCAACGCAGAAAAACTAATTCTGATGACCAACACCCCAGGACTGTTGGATAAAGACGGGCAATTGATTGAAACCTTAGAGATGGCACAGGCAGACGAGTTAGTCGCTGATGGCACGATTCAAGGCGGTATGTTGCCCAAAGTCCAATGTGCGTTGGATGCCGTACATGGCGGCGCGAAAACCGCGCATATTATTGATGGTCGTGAACCACACGCTTTGATGCTGGAAATCTTTACCCGCGAAGGCGTAGGAACGGTGATTCAAGCGCCATAAACTGACATAATGATGAATCCTTCGCTGTTTGTTCTTTACGGTGAAGTATTCATCTTAGTTTTTTAGATTATCCCCACCTGCGCTCATCGCATTCATATGAAAAAAGATAGTAGCGTATACTTTTTGTATATACGTTATTAAAAACAGAATGTTAGCTTGTTTTTTTGTCATTTTGCTTGTTTGTTAGCAAATTTCTGAGTTTTCAAATTAACCTAAATTTGCTATGGTCTTTACTTGTTTTCAGGGAATTACACCAAAGAGGGCAGCAGAATGATTAATTTACATGAATTAAATCCCCAATATATTGTGGACAAAAAAGGTAAAAAAATCTCTGTGGTTTTACCGATAGATGTCTTTGAAGCTTTACTTGAGGATGTTCACGATTTATCGGTTATCAGCACGCACCCAAGCAAACAACACAAAGCTGAAATTGGCTTTCGATTTGAGTTAGAATAACGCCCTTTGGGGACACACTGTCCCTTACATAAAAGGGGTTTGTGCTTTGTTATTACGCTGGATTTGTCGCTTGTTGTTTCGCCTCCACGGTTGGCGTTTAGTTGGTGAATTACCCAAAGACTTAAATCAATGTGTGATTATTGGCGCGCCCCATACCAGCAACTGGGATTTTATCTACGCCCTAGCCGCTTTCCATCAGCTCTCTGTGCCCATGCACTTTACTATCAAAAAAGAGTGGCTGACTTTCCCCCTAAACCATATTTTTGCCCCTATTGGCGCAATTGCCATTGATCGCTCAGTCAAGGCACGGGGTGCAAAGCGCCAAAGTGCCTTGGATGGCATGGTGGCGTTGTTTGATGAATATCCGCGCTTGGGTGTTTTGGTTACGCCAGAGGGAACCCGTAGCCCGGTGAAAAATTGGAAAATGGGTTTTTATCATTTAGCCGTGCGTGCCAAGGTACCGATTGTTTTGGGCTATTTGGATTATGGGAAAAAAGAGGCGAGCGTCGAGCATTTGTTTTACCCAACCGGGGATATTAAGGTCGATATGCCAAAAATCCGTGCCTTTTATAGCAAGGTAACCCCTTGTTACCCAGATAAATTTATTGTCTAAAAGCATTAATTTAGCGACCGATTAGCAAAGCCTTTTCTATCAAGGCGCTAGGGTCTAAATAGTCTAAGGCGATGCTGCCATCAGCAAATACCACACTGCCAGCATGACCGATTTCAAGACTGCGGGCAATCTGGTAATGGGCATCAATAATATCTTGGCAATTGGCTTGGGCACGGCGTGGTTCAGCACCTAATAAAGCTTGTTTTGGTGCGCGGGCACACCAAATTTGTTCCAATGTTTCTGTGCTTGTTTCGGGATAAGCCAACACATTGACACTGACCCCATCTTTGTTTAGGGGTTTTATTTGCCGTAAATAGCGCAAACTGCTGATATTTTCAGGGTCAATAAACAAGCTCAGTTGCGCTAGCTCAGGGCTTGCTTTAAATGTGAGTACGCTGTCAGCATCAAGTAAGGCAAGGGTTTGTTTGCGCAATTGATTACGTTCGCTAAGTTCTCGGGGCTGCCAATCGGCTAAGTTTAAGCGCTCGCCTTGCAAACCAATTTTGCCATCAAGGCTGATGTAATAGACATAGCTCCCCACCAAGGCAATATACATCCCTGAATAATCTGGCAAAATATCAATTTCATCAATATTGGCTTGGGTTAATAAGGCTTGATCTAAAGCTTGTGCCAATGCGTCAATGACAATTTGAGAAGGTGGCATTTCAGGGCGTTTATCTTCTAGTGGCGGGGTTTCAAACACCTCGGAGAAATGGGCTTCGGGTAACGGTTCTCCCTCTTCTAAATAGGCAATAATATCAATGGCGCTGTTATAACCGGTAGATATGCGCCCGTTGGCAAAAATTAAACCAGGTGTACCAATCAAGCCCAAGTCCAGCCCTAATTGAAATTGCGTCGGCACTGGGCTATCACACAGTTTAAAGGCAAAGCGTTCATAATTAAGCGTCAGTTCAAATGCATCCTTCGGGTTTTGGTGGCACCAAATTGCCTGCATTTTATTTGCACCCAAACCATTATCCCCTGAGCGTGGAAAAGCCAGATAATGTACGGCAATCCCAGCGTCTAATAATAAGGGTAATTCGGTGTGTAATTGGCGTGAATAAGGGCAGGTGACATCGGTAAAAATATGCAAATGATGCCGAATAGGATCATCATCAGGTAAATAAGAAATCAAATGCGCAGGATCAAGTGCTGCGATGGTTTGTTGAGTCATTTGTTTGCGCCAAGCAGGAAATTCGGGGCCAAGAGGTGCTGTATCCCACACATCTCCGTACATGGATAACCCCTCAGCACTGATTTGAAAATTATAAATACCCGCTTGGAATTGGTATAAGCCTTGATCATGCCCCTGAAACTGCAATTTAGAGCGTAAAAAGCCCAGTCGCTCAACTTCCTCATTAAGTGAAGTTTCTACTGGAGGGGGGATAGGCGCAGCGGATAAAGGGGTACTCAAACTTATCACTAAGCATAAGAAACTGAGATGATAACGGTCTAAGTGAAAAAATAAAGGCATAATCGTGAACTTGAACTTGGTCTATGCGGGCGCGTTTGGGTTTAGCATAACACAGCTATGCTTAATGTTTAGTTTTTTAGAGCCTTGAGAGGGCTTTGTCTAACATCAGGTTTTATCTATTTTGTGCTTGGGATTTAACATCCAATTGGTCACGTAGTCTATCGCCTAAGAGGTTTACCGATAACACCACCAACAATAAAGCCATGCCCGGGGCGATCACCAAATGCGGAGCCATGAGCATATAACGGCTGCCATCGCGCAACATACTGCCCCATGAGGCTTCAGGGGCTTGTACACCTAAACCAAGAAATGATAAACCCGCTTCAGCGATCACCACTGAGGCAATACCAAAAGTGGCTTCAATAATTAAAGGTGCGCCCAATAAAGGCAAAATATGGCGAAAAACAATGCGACGATTGCCAGCGCCTAAGGCCCGCGCGGCTTGGACATGTTCGCGCTGTTTCAGGGACAAGGTTTGTGCGCGGGCAAGACGGGCATAACCGACCCAGCCGACCATTGATAAGGCAAAGACTAAATTATTGAGTCCAGGGCCTAAAATACCGGCAAGGGCAATGGCGAGCAAAATACCGGGGAAAGCTAAGAATATATCCATGATATGAACAACGACTAAATCTAGCCAGCCGCCTAACCAAGCGCTGAATGCACCAATTAGGGTTCCCATCACTAAAGACAAACTCACTACCCATAAAGCCACCCAAAACGAACTGCTCGCGCCTTGAATTAAACGATCTAACACATCTCGCCCTAGCTCGTCATAACCCAGCCAAGCGCTACTAGAGGGGGCTTGTAAAATTTTATCTAGCTCGATGTGATAAGGGCTGATAGGCAAATAGGTTTGCGTCAGGGCAAGTATTGCCCACAAAACTAAAATGAAAACCGGAAAATAACGCCACATGCTTATTCTGCCAAACGAATGCGTGGATCGATCAACGCATAGACCAAGTCAGTTAAGCGATTGATGATGATGTAACTTAAACTCACCATCAAAACACTGGCTTGCACGAGCGGATAATCGCGCCGTTGTATCGCCTCGACTAAGGTATAGCCAACCCCCGGCCATGAAAAAATGATTTCGGTAATCACTGCCCCGCCCAATAATGCCCCCAGTTGTAAACCTAAAATAGTCGTGACGGGTAAAGCGGCATTGCGCATCGCATGTTTCCATAACACCACTTGTTCGCTTAAGCCTTTAGCGCGGGCAGTGCGGATATAATCTTCATTGAGAATTTCTAATAAACTCGCACGCACCATACGGGCTAAAATCGCCGCTAGCGCTGTGCCCAGTGTCAGAGCGGGCAAAATAATCGCGCTAAAACTCTCGCGACCGCTGACAGGCAGCCAACCTAAATACAAGGAGAAAAATAGGATTAATAAAGGACCTAACCAAAAATTGGGAATTGACACGCCTAGTAAGGAAAAGCCCATCGATAAGCGATCCCAAATAGTATTAACTTTCCAAGCGGCAAACATGCCCAGCGGCAAAGCAATCACCACCGCCACTAGCAAAGAAGCAAGGGCTAGCTCGAAAGTTGCTGGTAAACGTTCGGCAATAATACTGCTAATTTCAGCGCGACTATGTAAAGATTGCCCCAAGTCGCCTTGCGCTAAATTTTGAATATATTGCCACCACTGCGTGAACAATGGCTGATCCAACCCCAATGCTTGGCGCAGTGCTTCACGGTCAGCAATTTGTGCTGATTCGCCAAGCATGACCTCAACTGGGTCACCGGGGACAATATGAATCAGTAAAAAAACCAGCGTCACCACCCCCAGCATGACCAAGAGGGTGCTGAACAAACGCGTCAGCAAATAGGGGGTGTTGAACAAGGAAGGGGCTTTATTCGGGGGTTTCGCCCGTTACACGGTAATATTTTTCCCAAAGTTGCTCGTTACTTTCTTCATTATCAGGGTCTTTAGGAATACAATCCACAGGGCAGACTTCAACACATTGAGATTCTTCAAAGTGTCCTACACATTCCGTGCATAAAGCTGCATCAATTTCATAAATTTCGTCACCTTGGAAGATTGCATCATTGGGGCATTCTGGTTCGCAGACATCGCAATTGATACATTCATCAGTGATATAGAGTGCCATAGGTTTTCCTTCACGTCGTCAAGCAATGACAGGCTATCCATCCAGCCTGAAAAAAACGCCCATTATAACCCGAATTGAATAAAAAACGTGAACTCCAAAAATAACATTGCGGAAAAAAGCGCTTGTTATTAACTTAGCAAAGATTAAAAGCTCTTTTTTTAAATAGCATTTTGCAGATAAAATCATTGCTTGTGCTATCAAACCTAAGGAGTATCGCCAACGCTTTTGAAATCTAATCTCACACAATTGCCTCTCTAACATGAGGAGGATTATCAAAAAGCTTTGGCTTAAAATTAATATGTCTATTTTAATCAGTGGTTGCGGTGATATTGGGCAACAATTAGTCGCTTATCTTCGTGGGCAAGGACACACTTGTCAGGCTTTGGTGCGCTCAAAAAGCAGCCAAACACATTTACAAACCCAAGGCATTGACACCCTTCGCTTTGATTTAGATTCAGATAGCGGCTTGAGTGTATCAGCTGAGGTGATTTATTATTTTATCCCCCCACAAAACCAAGGGCGTGAAGACCTACGCATACGCCGCTTTTTAGCTCAACTACCAAGCCCACCGAAAAAATTGATTCTCTTAAGTACCACGGGGGTATATGGCGATTGCCAAGGGGACTGGATTACCGAACAACGCCCGCTTAATCCCCAAGCTGATAGAGCTTATCGCCGCGCTGATGCCGAACAACAAGTACAAGCTTATTGCCAAGCACAACATTGCCAATGGCTTATTTTACGTGTCCCGGGGATTTATGGTGTGAACAAACTGCCCCTAAAACGCTTAGCCGCAGGCAAAGCCATTTTAGCGCCAGAAGCATCAGGCTATAGCAACCGCATTCACAGCCACGATTTAGTCCGTGCTTGTGGTGCGGCAATGCAAGCACCTATCGAAAATATGATTATTCATCTTAGCGATGGCAACCCTTCCAGCATGAGTGATTATTTTCTCAAAGTCGCACACGTGTTTGCATTGCCAACGCCCACCTGTCTAAGCAAAACAGAAGCACTGGCACAATTAAGCCCAGAAATGCTCAGTTATTTATTGGAATCGAAACGCTTGGATACACAAAAAATGCGCGAAGTTTTAGGTGTTGTGCCAGATTATCCTGATTTAGACACCGGACTTGCCATGATTAAGCAAGCGATTGATTCTGATGTGATATAGCCTTTGCGTCACATCAGTTAGTATGATTTAAGCGGATTTCTTTTATCAAATGTTGTAGCTGAGGACTATATTCACTGATGGACAAATGTTCAGCGGCTTGTATTTTTGCCAATGTATGTTCAAGATCAATATCTTCTGAACGATTTTCCAGAATGGCTAATGCCTCATTATGCAGTGCATAGACTAAATGGGCAGAGGCAATTTCAGCTGTATCCGCTTTATGCTTTGACCCCAGATGATGGGCAAGTAAAAGCCTTAGTTCATAAACAGTTTGCGCCAAAAGTTTTATGGTTGCGGTTTTGGTATCCATCATCAAAAAGACAAGGTTTCTATTTTTTGCATTAATGTTTGCCACACTTTTTTCGGCGGTAAGGTTTCATAACAAGCAGGTGTCACTTTAGATGCACCTTTATAATGGCATTCGCGCTGTATACAAGGGGCGCAATCAAAGCGTGCTTGCAAGGCCGTTTGTTGTCCTCCGTAAGTGCCTGTTAAGCGCGTAGAAGTCGAACCATAAATAGACACGGTCGGGACATTTAGTGCCGTTGCTAGATGGGATAAACCCGTATCAACACCGACAACGCCTTTGGCTGTGGTTATTTCTGCGGCTAAACTAGTTAAATTGGTCGCTGGCATACGAATAATATCAGGATGCGCATAAGCCAGTCGGGTTGCTCTGGCTTTTTCGCTCTCGTTACCCCAAGGCAAACGGACTCTAAACCCCGCTTTTACGGCCATCAAGGCTAACGCTTGCCAATAGGATTCTGGCCAATGTTTACTTGGCCATGTTGTACCATGTAAAAAAATCAATGTCGGACGGCTGGGCATTAAGGTGGTCATGCTAAAGTGCTGAATACCATAATCAGGCGCGGTTTGTGGGTGGCTATAACCTAAAGCTTGAGCAAATAAGTATCGCACACGCTCTACTGCATGTTGGTTTTTTTCAACATAAAAGCCCTGTTGATAACTCAAACTCGCCAAAGGCTCTCGCGCAGAACGTTTATCCAAACCACAACGCTTGCCACGGGCTTGTAATGCTAAAAGCGCACTTTTAATTAAACCTTGTGCATCAATGACATAATCATAATAATGTTGACCTATGTCGGTTTTAAAATGCTGCCACTCACCATTACGCCAAGTTCGCCACGGATGCTTGCGCCATTGACGCACATTGACAGAAATGACCTTATTGACCGCAGGATGCCAACTGGCAATATCGCTATAACTTTCTTCAACCACCCAATCCAGCTTAAAATCTGCACAATATTTTTGGGCATCACTGATGGCAGGCAGCGCATGAATGACATCCCCCAAAGAGGACGTTTTGACAAGAAGTATATGCATGGTTATGGTTTTTTTTATGAATGCTGAAAGGGTTCACCACAGTCAATGGTAGCTTAAGTCGATGGCGTAAAACAATGTTTTAAACCGCTATCCATAAGATAATCAAAAATAAAGAGTTATAAGTTTTTTTTATCCTATTTTTCAAGCAACTGAAAAACAGATGTTAATTCACTGAAACCAAGTTGCCCGTGTCTTACAGATTGCGAGCTGGCATATTTCAAAGTAAGATAGCCGCCTTTAGGTTACAAGCAATCGTTTGTAATATCAGTTTTTTTGCCCGTTGAGTTAACCGCCGCATGGATACGCAAGACCCCGTCGAAGAATATAAGCCACAAACTTTAGAAGCTGAGCTACAAGCGAAATGGCAGAGCACTAAAGCCTTTGCTGCTAAAGTCGATCCCAATAAAGAAAAATTTTATTGCCTGAGCATGTTCCCCTACCCCAGTGGTCGCTTACACATGGGGCATGTGCGTAACTATACCATCGGCGATGTCATCAGCCGTTATCAGCGGATGCAAGGCAAAAACGTGCTGCAACCGATGGGCTGGGATGCCTTCGGATTACCTGCCGAAAACGCCGCCATGCAACGCAAAGAACCACCAGCAGCTTGGACGCGCAGCAATATTGATTATATGCGTGGGCAATTACAGCAATTGGGACTGGGCTACGATTGGGACAGAGAGCTAGCGACTTGTGATCAAGATTATTATCGCTGGGAACAATGGTTGTTTACCCGTTTATATAAAAAAGGTTTGGTTTACAAAAAAACCGCAATGGTCAACTGGGATCCGGTCGATAACACCGTCTTGGCCAATGAGCAGGTGATTGACGGGCGCGGTTGGCGCTCTGGTGCGCTGATTGAGCGTCGCGAAATCCCACAATGGTTTTTGAAAATCACCCATTTTGCCGAAGAACTGCGGGCAGATTTAGATAGCTTACACGGTTGGCCTGAAGCGGTGCGCACTATGCAGCGCAACTGGATTGGGCAATCACGCGGGGTTGAAATCGTCTTTAAGGCAGGTGATACGCCATTGCCCGTGTTTACCACCCGCCCAGATACGGTCATGGGTGTGACCTATTTAGGCATTGCCGCTGAGCATCCTTTAGCCAAGCAAGCAGCGGCAGCTAACCCGACATTAGAAGCCTTTATCGAATCCTGTCAGCATACTGATACCACAGAAGCGACGCTGGAAACCATGGAAAAACGTGGCTTTTTCACCGGACTTTATGCCACCCATCCGATTACCAAAGAAGAAGTCCCGATTTGGGTCGCCAACTTTGTCTTGATGGGTTATGGCTCTGGGGCAGTGATGTCTGTGCCTGCCCATGACCAGCGTGATTTTGAATTTGCAAAAAAATATGATTTACCGATTAAACAAGTCATCGCCCTGGAGCCTGAAAACATCCCTGTTGAGCTAGAAGAGGCGATGACAGAGAAAGCCACTTTAGTCAATGCGGGTAAATACACCGGACTCAGTTCTGAAGCGGCTTTTGATGCCATTGCCGCAGACTTAGCCGATAGTCATCAAGGTGAAATTCAAATTCATTACCGTCTGCGCGATTGGGGGGTATCACGTCAGCGTTATTGGGGTTGCCCGATTCCGATGATTGAATGCCCCAGTTGTGGCACAGTACCCGTGCCCGAAGCCGACTTACCCGTGCGCCTGCCAGAGGATAAAGTCCCCGATGCCCGCACAGGCTCACCGATTAAGCATGACCTTGAGTTTCAAAACGTCGCTTGTCCGCAATGTGGTGCAGATGCCCAGCGCGAGACCGATACCTTTGATACCTTTATGGAATCCTCTTGGTATTATGCCCGCTTTGCCTCGGCGAATAATGACAAAGCCATGCTTGATGATGAGGCGAATTATTGGTTGCCGGTGGATCAATATATCGGCGGCATTGAACATGCGATTTTACATTTACTCTACGCGCGTTTTTTCCATCGTTTGCTGCGTGAAGAGGGCTTGGTTAAAGGCAATGAGCCATTTACCAATTTGCTTACCCAAGGTATGGTACTCAAAGACGGGGCGAAAATGTCCAAGTCCAAAGGCAATACCGTTGATCCGCAATCTTTGATTGAGCAATATGGCGCGGATACCGTGCGTTTATTTATTATGTTTGCCAGTCCACCAGAGCAATCTTTAGAATGGTCTGATAGCGGAGTTGATGGCGCGCATCGCTTTTTGAAACGCTTATGGCGACAAGTGGGTTTACACGTTCAGCAAACCCAAGGGCAAGCCCCAGCGGCTTTAGATACGGCAAGTTTAGACAGCGCGGAAAAAGAACTGCGTCGCCATATTCACCAGAGTATTATTAAAATTGGCGATGATATGGGGCGGCGGCATACCTTCAATACTGCCATCGCCGCTAGCATGACTTTGTTAAACCAACTCAGTCAAGCCAAAGATAGCCCGCAGCATTTAAGCTTGATGCAAGAGGGCTTGGAGAGCATCGTTTTATTGCTCGCGCCCATCGTTCCGCATATTACCCAAACACTGTGGACACAATTGGGACAAGATGGCTTGATTTTAGATGCCCCTTGGCCAGAGGCGGATAATGCTGCCTTGATTCAAGACGAAGTCGAATTGGTGGTACAGGTCAATGGTAAACTCAGAGCGCATATCAATGTGGCTTCTGATGCTGATAATCCCAGTGTTGAAAAAGCTGTCTTGGCACTGGAAAATGTGCAACGTTTTATTGAGGGTAAAACCGTGCGTAAGGTGATTGTTGTCCCCAAACGCTTAGTTAATATCGTTGCCAACTAAAGCTCGAAAATCGCCTGTGACACGAAACCCCGCCCAGTAATAGGGCTGCTCAAAGTAGGCACAGGCACGACGAGCGACTAAATCGGGCGCATAGACTTTGCGCTCGATTTGTCTTGCGGGGTCGCAATTGCCCCGATAGAGTTGTTTATCAATAAAAGCCCGTTGCGCTGTTTGTAAGGCCACCGCTTTGTTCTCACCATATTTAAGCGCATGATAAAAGCGCGGCATTAACTCGGCAGCACTTTCATCATTTAACCCCCATGTACTCGCAAGGGTGGCTTTGACTCCTTGGTCACGAAATAATTTGTCAGCTGCCATATCCTGAGAATCAGGTGTTGCCCCATCACATACCGATAAACTCAATAGTTCAATCTCTTGCAGAGGCAAAGCCAATACATCGGTTAAATAAACCTTTTTGCCTTGTTGTGCCGCATCAGAAAAAACAAAAAAACTCGGTTTCAAATCCTTTGTAAGGCGAAAATGTCCAGCCAGATGGAGTATTTGCACAGGCTGTTGTGCTAGCTGTTGTTGTAATTGCACAAAGGGCTGGTTTTGTAGCCATACACTGTTGGGCTGATGTTTGCCGTTAGACCAATTACGGACTATTTCCTCTATTTCGCCAGATAAAGCGAACAAGCGTTTGAAGCTGTCTTTGTCAATATGACGGCTTTGGTCATGGCTATAGGCTAAAAGTTGCGGTTCTAGCGTGCTTTGGCTGCTCGTCATCTGTTGCAATTGGGCAAAGTCATCAATATAGCTTAAGGGGTATTTTTCGATTAAATATTGTTTACCATCATAAAGCGCAGCAAAGGGCAGTTGTTTTAAATGGCTGTTGGCGATGTTGAACAATAATAAAGTCGGTCTGTCGTCATCTTGCAATTGTTGTAAATATAAATCCACAGGTTGAAACAGTGTGTGATAAAGCTGTGAGAGGATGCTTTTGCTCAGTGCTTTTTCTTGGATTTGTAAGCGCAGCGCTGCTTGTTGCGCTTGTACTTGTATTGGATCGGCAGATAAGGGCAGTAAGGCTTGGAAACCCAGGCTTTGCAGTAATACAAACCATTTCCCCAACCGTTCTTGCTGATAATATTGCAAAGACACTAACTGGTAATCGGGGGTTTGTTTTTGCAAATGCTTAAGTTGTGCCTGCATTTTTTTAGCATAGGTTTTTTTAGCTAAGTGGTTATCGACAAAATTTTTAAATAATTTTTGATTTAAGGCGTAATAAGGCCCGCATAAACTGTCAACTTCGGGCTGGTGTTTCCACAAATAAGGATAAATCGCTTGGCTGCTAAGATAACGCTCATAATCCACTGCGCCTTTTTTAGGCAAAATGGTTTGAAATGCTTGCTGGCTCAAAGGTAGGTGCTGTAAATAAGATGCCTTGTTGATGCCTTTTTGCTGAAAACCTTGTAATAGCGCCGGAATATTGTCTTCGCTTTGTTCTAACCATTGCGCCAAAGTTTTACGCCAGTTTTGTAGCTCATCCTGGCGTGTTTTTACCTGTACATTGATGTGGTTGGCTTCTTCGAGCGAATCACGCGCTAGTTGCAACGCAGTTTTTTGCAAATAAAAATCTGCATGACGGTAGTGTTTATATTCTAATTGGGCATAACGCTTTAACACTTGTGCGCGTGTAAAGCGAGCATTTGATTTATTTTTTTCTGGATAATCTTGATGCTTTAAGTAGTAGAGACTTTGATCATAGTTCACCTTGGCATAGTTATAATTATCTTGTGCGGCTAAAAAATCGGCAAAATGGGCATGTAGCTGGGCAAAACGGGGTAATAATTTTTCCACCGCTTGGATATGTTCCCGACTGGGGTTAATTTTACTCAGTGCGCGACTATAGGTGGTTTCAATATAATTTTCATCCGCACGGATAAAACCATACAACCCGGCCTGTTCTTGATAACTAAACAACTGCCAGTCGAGTTTTTCCCATGCATCTAATGTGCTGGCTTTAATTTGTTGTCGTAAATGTTTAAATTCACCTTCTACCTGTAATGCATCAGGGCGATTAAATTGGGCTAGCCAAATACGTTTAAGGTTTAAATCTAATTTACTCTGTTCTTCTGTATAAACGTGTTTTTGCGATAAAAGCTTTAAAAACCCTTCATATAAAATGCCTTGATCGGGACGCGGTTTTTTTTTGAAAAACACATTGAAGTCTTTTAGGGTTGCTAAAAAATCACGCTCATAAAATAATTGATGTTTTTGTTGCAAATTGATCATTTCTGCTAATGCAGGAATAAATTCAGGTCGGCTGGCTTCAATATCTGCATAAACTTGCTTTTTTAGGCTTTGATACGTTTGTTTATATTGATAGCGTTCGTTAAATTCAACAGTATCAATATAAGTCCATAAAAAGATAGCAATAAAACAAATGATAAGAAAAATAATAGCATTCCAATCACTTTTGATATGGTTCATCATGGACATGCGCTATCTCCAAGGCTATTAAATGCCCAAAGCCCTCGGTGAGAGGGTTGTGCTGTGCTAATGGGCTGGTATAACACCTCTTTGTCATAAGCGGCTTGTTCCCAAAACTGTGGATTAGATAATGGCTCTGCACTGATGAGTATTTTTAATTGTTGTGTCCCCGTGCATTCATCATTGCTTAAAAGACCGCGTAAACGCCAATTATCCAGTTGGAGCATTTGTTCGGGGGGTAAACGTGCCAATTCAGGCGGCACGCCTGCTTTTAGTAGCGGGAATACCAATTCAATTGCCCCCATCGGCGTGATGTTATACACATAGGCATATAAGGGAGTATGACAAAGGGTTTTATCTTCATCATCTTCTTGGGGAGGCAAGTGAGGATTACCTAAAATAAGCCCCCACAATTGTTCAGGTGCGAGTTGTTGTTGCTTTAACATAGCGCTGCTAAAACATTTGTCAGCGCTAAAATAGCGTTTTTTACCCGCAAGCGGGTGTTCCATACAATTTTCAACACATTGATTTTTATTACGAACAGCTTGAAATGGGCGAAAAGATAATTTAATCGGGCATTTTTGAAAATAATTCGGCAACGCTGCCAGTTCAGCTATGCGTAAAAAACTGCGCAACAGACGATACCATTCTTTTTCACTTTGATAACGACTCAAATAGATGCTGGGAAATTGCCCGCTAGGATTGAATAGCAGTAAACGCCCTTGTCCCTTTTTGATGACAAAATCAGCGTTTATATTTTTACGGTTACTGCAATGAGAAGCTGTATTGACACTATCGAGCAAACAATAGCTGGGCAAGCGTGCCAAGGCGGCTGTTAATTTAGCAATAAAGGGTTGGTTGTCTTGTTCTGCTTCTAAGGCAATATTAAAACGTTGGTCAGGGCGGGGGGCATGATAAGCCTCTTGCAATACTTGTTTTACTGCAAGCTGTCCCTGTTCTTTGCTATAGCTATGCGTATCCTCAATTTTTCCTAAGGTAATTTGTTGCTGAGGCGCTTGCGGCACAACATAGCGATCGCCAGTATAGAGTCCATGTAAACGCCCTTTATTGGTATAAGCATGATTCTCATCATCGATACTTTCGACTTGTAATAAATCATGGGGATTCGGCAGGGTAGCACTAAAAGGGATGATGTCAGCCATACCTAAAATAGTCGGTAATTGCTGGCTTTTATGTGTGCCCATATCAAACCATGTTTGTTCATAAAGCGTTTGCCAACTGGCAGACTGAGGGCTGTGCAGCAGGTTTTTATACCAAAGCAGGTTAAAAACGCTATAAACATCGGATTTAATTTGATAGTTGTCGATCTCTTTATCAAAATGTTTTTCCCACGATACTTGACTGCTTTGACCACTATTAATTTGTAAAAAATCGCCATATTCATGGCGGGCTGGCGTATCAATCACCACACTATAACAGGCATCTGTTACCAGAATAAATTGCTGAGTTTTTTGGCTGATAGGGAGAATTAAATCAAGGATTTCTTTATCGCTCAATCCTTTATCTTCTCCCTTTTTGGGTGTTTCATGTAACACCCATGCAGTTTGGTTTGCGTTTTTTTGACTATCAATTGCTTGCCCATGCCCTGAAAAATGGATATAAACATAATCCTCTGCTTGCACGACTTGGTTTAGGCTTTTGAAGGCTTGAATAGTATTGGCTTTAGTGGCTTCACTATCACGAAGAAAAGAGACAGGACATTGATTAAAGTCTTGATTATTTACGTCGCAATCAGGGAATTGATATTTATCTTTAAGCGCTTGATAAACTAACTTTAAACTGTTGTCGCTGCCCTGAAGAGATGTGAAATGTGCATAATCATCAATACCAATAAATAACCCCCATATCTGAGCAGAACGTGCCTGAGATAATGATGAAAAAAAACCAAGATAAGCGCAACACAAAATTCGAATATAAAACATAATAGAGGCATTATATATTATAAGTATAGATCATCGTAAATTTTTAAAATCTAAATTTGCGCTACCAATAACCACTAAAGCAAATATTTAAAAGGGTTTTTGAGGTTAAAAAAGCAACAATAATTTTATATTTTGTGGATAAGTGTATGAGCATTGGTGTAATAATAGCCGCTATCAACTCAAGGATTTTAAAGGGCTAACTGATAAATTGTTAGCATTAAAATCTCGTTGAATCTGTTTTGAACGTTCCATGATTAAATCTATCATGGCAGGATCACCTTTATTAATGACAGAATCGACTTGACCTTGTAGACGGATCATAATCTCTTTTTCTGGTTTATGTGCCGTAACAATAATGACAGGAATATCAAACCAAGTTTGATTTTTACGAATACGAGTTAATAACTCAAAACCATCTATTTCAGGCATTAACAAATCTAAAATAATTAACTGAGGTTGTCTATCATTTAATTGTTCTAAGGCTTGATGTCCATTAGTCGCATTTAAAACTCGCCAATTATGCTGCATAAAATACAGGCTAAATAATTGCCTTGTTTCATGGTTGTCTTCTACAATGAGCACCATGGGTTCTATGCCTTCTTTTAATTGATATTTTTCTAATGATTTTAATAAAAGTGGTGGCTGTACTGGGTGAGACAGCATAGATATCATTGAGTCTGTATAAAAAGGTGAGGGTTTTAATTCATTTAATACCTGATCATGTTGCTCTGGTAATGTAACAAAAACCATAGGAATATTTTCTAAAAGATAATGGTTTTTAAATAATTCTAATAAATGCCTAGGTTTTTCTATAATGGATATATCTAATAAGATAATATCTGGTTGTATTTTTAAGGCTAGATTATAAGCCTTTTCTGAATCCTGTTCTGTCGCAACAATATAACCTTGGCGTTGTAAAAAACTGTTTATTTGTTCATGCCTATTGGTATTTTCACAAAGCAGCAAAACTAAGGTGTTTTTATCATGATGTTCTGTTGTATCGGAAACAAAAAATTGATCTTTATTTTCGCCATCTAATGGTAACAATAAGGTAAAACAACTTCCTTCTCCCAATTGGCTTTCGACAGTTAAACTACCTCCCATCATAGTGGCAAACTTTTTACTGATGGCTAATCCTAAACCAGTGCCACCATATTTGCGTGTTGTCGATGTATCAGCTTGAGTAAAAGCATCAAATATACGTAGTTTTTGCTCTTCATTCATCCCAATCCCTGTATCTTGAACAGCAAAAGCCACCCATTGCCGACCTTGGATATATTTTTGCGTCGCTTGCAAACGGATGTCCCCACCTTTTGTAAATTTTGCTGCATTACTGAGTAGGTTCAACAAAATCTGCCGTAACTTGGTTGAATCTGATATGATTTCTAACTGTTTTTTAGTCATATCAATGATAAGTTTATTATTTTTTTTACTCACTAACGGTTCTGCGGTGCTTACCAATTCTTCAAGGAAAATATGTAAATCAATATTATGTAATTCGATTTCCATTTTCCCTGCTTCTATTTTAGATATATCCAATACATCATTAATTAGTCCAAGCAAATGTTTTCCTGCAGAGCGAATTTTATTTAAATCAGGTAAAAATTCATTTATTCCCTCGTCCTCAGCTTCTTCTTGTAATATTTCACTATAACCAATAACAGCATTTAATGGCGTACGTAATTCATGACTCATGTTCGCTAAAAAACGACTTTTTGCTAAACTAGCCTGTTCGGCTTCCTCCTTACCTTTTAATAACATTAATTCTGCTTGACGGCGTTCAGTAATATCATTAAAAGTGACCACGCATCCGGTAATTTCCTCGTTATCAACCAAGGGACTGACACGATATTCTACGGGTAAAGGGCGGCCATCATATCGCCAAAAAACCTCATCCGTTGCATGAAAATTTTCCCCGCTAAACATGACTTCATGAATACGGCATTCTTTTCCATGAAAAGGGGTTCCATCAGGCTTTGCATAATGTGCAACAGCATGAAAGCGACACCCAAGCAATTGTTCTGACTTATACCCCAACATCTGTGCAGCTGATTTATTAATAAAAGTAATGGTTTCTTTTAAATCTAGACCAAAAATACCTTCGTCAGCTGTTTCCAAAATAAGTTGATTTCTTTGGCTTATTTTTTGTAGTGCGGTTTCAGCTTGTTGGCGCTCATTGATTTCAAGATGTAATAATTTATTAGACTCGTATAAGGCTTCTGTATGTTTTTTTAATTCCGCATTATGGATTCTTTCTTGTTCAATAAAACGAAGATAAGAACGAACACGACTAATTAAACGTGGTGCGTCAATGGGCTTGGTTAAATAATCAACAGCGCCAGCATCTAAACCTTGTTGTTTAAAATCATCACTTTTATAAGCTGCGCTTAAAAAAACAATAGGGATATGGGCTTGAGTGCGGCGAGACTGGATAAGTTTAGCTGTCTCAAAACCATCCATTTCTGGCATTTGTACATCGAGAATAATCAAGTCGACATGTTTTTCAATTAAGACTTCTAGCGCTGAAAAACCTGAAGTAGCTTCGATAATATTTACTTCTAAATGTTCGGTTAATAACATATGAAGTGTATACAGGTTATTTTGATTATCGTCGACAATCAATATATTAGGATTTGAATTATTCATAGTAATGTATTAGTTTTGTGAACAACCTTAAAATAAACTTAAGTTAAATAATAATTGATAAAATCCCACGAGATAGATTTTTATCAATACCCATTTTTATCAGATGTTGTAAGTTATTTAACTAACATCTTAACTTTAACCATAGAATATAAAAGGTTTTTATTTAAGTGAAAAAACCTTGTGTTTTAAAAGGTTATATTTTAAGCTCTGATTTTACAATTCCGTCATTATAAAAATAATACCCACGTAAGGTCAATTTTTATAGATATAACAATAATAAATTTGTTATGATGCCCGGGTTTGGAAATGTTTAATACAATTTCGTTGGACCTTGCCTTAATTAAAGTGATAAATTTTTATGCTATTTCAATCAACACAGATATTATTATTCATAGCTTTTTGCTTTGTAAATACCAGTGCGAATGCGGTTGAAACCATAGAAGAAAATATTGATACTGACACCTTGTTCAGTATGTCTTTAGGTGATTTATTAAATGTAGATATTAGTCTTGATAGCACCTTTGATATTTTTGACTCATTATTGAATGCTAAAACGGTTTCTGTTGCATCAGGAAAAAGCCAAGAAATTGCACGCGCGCCTGCTGTCACCAGCATTATTACCGCTCAAGACATTGAAGCGATGGGGGCTACCACTCTAAATGAAGCATTGGAATCAGTACCCGGTTTGCATGTTGCTAAAAATGTAAAATATCAACCTGTCTATGTACTCCGAGGGATTTATAATGCAGATAATGCTGAGACTTTGGTTTTAATTAATGGGGAGCCTTTCAAAAATTTACAAAATGCTAATCGAGGTGCTGCCTGGCGGGATATGCCTGTACAAAATATTGCACGCGTTGAAGTCATTAGAGGGCCAGGTTCGGCCTTACATGGCGCTGATGCTTTTGCAGGCACGATTAATATCATCACTAAAACCGCCAAAGATATTGCTGGAACAGAAGTTGGGGCGCGTTTAGGTTCGTTTGATACCTATGAAGCATGGTTATTGCATGGGGGGCGCTATCAAGACTTTAATATTGCAACCAGCTTAATATATAAAACCACCCAAGGCAGTGATCCTTTCGTTGCTGAAGATGCTCAATCTTTATTAGATGTCGGTTGGGGAGGGAATTCTTCTTTAGCCCCGGGTTCTGGCTACTTACAAGAGAATAGCATCAATGCAAGTTTAGATGTGGGCTATAAAAATTGGCATGTTCGCACAGGGATTTTACATCAAGATGATGTAGGAAATGGTTTGGGAGTGAGTTCTGCTTTAGACAACTGGGGTAAAGCAGAACGCAACCGTTTTAATTTAGACTTAAGTTATCATAACCCTATCTTTACGCCAGACTGGGATGTCAGTACACAAATAAATTATGTTTATGATCAAACGGCAGCTCGTTCTATGGCATTGCCCCCCGGTGTCGCCACACCGGTTCGAGCTTACCCTAAAGGGATGCGTACAGAATTAGACTCCGTTGAAGAGCACTTGCATTTAGGTATGTCCGGTTTTTATGTGGGGTTTAAACAGCATGTATTGCATCTAGGGACCGGTTATCGTTATCAAGACTTACGGCATTTAGAGTATCGTACTAACCGAAGTATTTTTATTAATGGCAGTTTCCCATCCGCAACAGGGCCTTTAACAAATATTTCGGACACGATTTATAGTATTTATCCAGAGGCATTACGCAAAAATTGGTATGTTTTTTTAGAAGATACTTGGCATTTTTCTTCTAATTGGGATTTAAGTTTAGGTGTTCGACACGATGATTATTCTGATTTTGGCGCAACAACTAACCCCAGAGCGAGCTTAGTGTGGCAAATTCAACCTGCACTGACGGCTAAATTGCTTTATGGCACGGCTTTTCGCGCACCTTCTTATACAGACCTTTATCTACAAAATAATGGTTTACTCAAAGGGAATATAGATTTATCTCCTGAGCAATTAAGTAATTGGGAATTAGCCTTTGATTGGCGTATATCAAAAAAACTGCACGCTAACTTAAATTTATTTTCCTACCATATCAAGGACAAACTATTACCTGTCAGTAAATTATCCAGTGGGCGCCCATTACAAATAATGGAAAATGCCGGATATCAAGATGGATCTGGAGTAGAATTTGAGTTACGCTGGAAACTCAACCAGCGTGCCAGTTTATTATTTAATTATGCTTATGTTAATACTGAAGTAAATCATAGTGATCCGGGCTATTACTCAAAACACCAGCTCTATGTACGCCACGATTGGTTATTAACACCAGGGTGGTATTTAGACAACAGAATCAGTTGGCGTAGTAGACAAGACTATGAAGGCAGTTATGTAGGTTCAAGTCCTAGCACTTCTCCACAAACACAATGGGATATGACTTTACGATATAAAAAACATCAACAACCTTGGAATATATCCATCGGAATACGTAATTTATTAAATAAAGACAATATGGAACCGGGTCGAGCTACTTTAATAAGTGAATACCCTCAAGCAGAGCGTAATGCCTTTATAGAATTTCGTTACTTTTTTGAATAAAGCTGTAAAGAGAAAAAAATGAAATTTAATTTGAAAAACTATATTTTATATGTACTACTATTTTTAGTAGTCAACCAAAACGCGTATGCTGTTTCTGAGCAACAGGTTAAAGTTGCTGTTTTATACAATTTGTTGCGAATGGTGGAATGGCCGGATGAAACCATTCAACAAAAAGATCAGCCTTTTACTCTTTGTTTTATGGGAGAAGAACCCTTTGGAGATGCACTCCATGTGATTCAAAAAAAGCGTATACAGCAAAGAAATTTTCACTTTTTAAAAAACATTGCTTTAGGTCAAATTGAAAACTGTAAAGTGTTATTTATTGCTAACTCAGAAGAACAACGACTTGAATCGATTATGACAGAATTACAAAAATATCCGATACTGACAGTGGCCGATACACAAGGTTTTGCACAACGCGGTGTTATGATTAACCTTATACGAGAAAAAACCAAAGTAGTATTAGAATTGAACGAGAAAAGTACCTTAGCTGTCGGTTTAAGCCTAAATCCAGTATTATTACGCTTGGTTAGAGTGATTGATACAAATGAATAACTCCTCCCTTCAATATGAGACACGCTTACTTTTAGTTAGGTTTTATGTTTAAAAATTTTAAAATTAGTAATAAACTATTAATTATTTTCTTATTAATCGGAGCATTACCTGCTATGGGTGTAGGTGTGGTTTCCTTGTGGAAAACGCATAATGTTTTGTCTGAACAAGTTTTCAAACAACTTGAAAGTTTGCGTGATGTTAAAAAAATTCAATTAGAAGATTTTTTTTCTGAGCGCCAAATTGACATGCAAGTCCTGCTTGATATTGTCAGCCATTTACGGCAAAACGCTTGGGATAAATTGCAAAGTGTTCAAGAAAGTAAAGCTGTTCAAATTGAAAATTATTTCCAAAATCGTTTAAACGATATTCGCATTCTTTCCCACACCGAAGCAGTCGCTCATGCGATAGAACAACTTGATGAAGCATTTGAACTTGACGGCGGAGAAGCTGGGCTAACTTGGAGTAGTATTTTAGGCTTAGTTGAACATGAATTAGAATACCACAGACGCACTTTGGGTTATCAAGATTTATTGTTAATTAATACAGATGGCTTGGTTGTATATAGTAGCTTACAAGGCAAGGAATTTGGTACGAACTTATTAGATGGAGAATATAATGACACTGGTTTAGGTCTTGCCACAAAAATTGTACTTAATGAAAAACGCCTGCATATGCAAGATTTTAGTATTTATCCCCCAGCCAATAATGAGTTAGCCTTATTTAGCTTAGGTCCTGTTTACCGTTTTGATAAATTGGTTGGTATTTTAGCTTTTCGCATGGATGCAAGAGCCTTGGATAATATCGTTCAACGTCGCAAAGGGATGGGGAAAACAGGAGAGAGTTTTTTAGTCGGCGATTCGGCTGAAAAAGGGCATGTATTACGTAGCAATCGTTTGATACCGAATAGTAATCGGAAAATTAAATTAGATACCCCTATTGAGGGCGATGATGTTGAAAAGGCACTCAAAGGCAATAGTGGTTTTGTTTGGAAATATGGTGTGGAAGATAAATTGCGAGTCAGCGCCTATTCTCATATAAATATTCCTAACTTAAATTGGGGGTTAATTTCAACGATTGATGTCGAAGAAATACTGACTCCCCATTTGAGCAAAGAAAAAGATGATTTTTTTAATAACTATATTAAACAATATGGCTATGATGATTTATTACTCATTCATCCTGAAGGGAAAATATTTTACTCAATTCATAAAGACCTTGATTACAACAGTAATATTTTATCGGGAAAATATTCAGATAGCCATTTAGGACGCTTGATTAAGAATGTCTCTATACATAAAACCTTTGCCATCAGTGATTATGCACCTTATGCCCCTAGTGATAATAAACCGGTCGCCTTTTTAGCTCAGCCTTTATTAAATGAACATAAAGAAATAGAACTGATTGTTGCCATTAAATTACACGATGCTATGTTGAATCGTATCATGCAACAACGCGAAGGCATGGGAGAAACGGGAGAAACATATTTGGTTGGTGAAGATCAAAGAATGCGGTCTAATTCTTTCCTTGCACCTGAAACTCACTCCGTTGACAATTCTTTCTTCCATCCTGAAACTGGGGAAGTAAAAACAAAAAGTGCTTTTTTAGCCCATACGGGTAACACTGGAAAACTAATAGGGGAAAATTATCGAGGTGATAATGTGTTATCTGCCTATACTCCTTTAAAAGTTGGAGATAAAAATTGGGCATTAATAGCAGAAATCAATAGTCAAGAATCCTTTGCTTTTATAAAACAACTTCAATTATTTATATCACTCATTATTGTGCTAGGCTTAATCAGTGTTTGGTATTTAAGTCGAGGTTTTACCTACAAATTAATCAACCCTTTAACCCAAATTAATTCTAATCTAAAAAAACTAGCAGGCGGAGAACAAGCTGAACAAGAAATCGTTTATGAGGGTCGAGATGAGATTTCTGAATTAGTCACATCAGCTCAAAGTTTACGTAATGCTTTAGATAGCACTATAGCTCAAGCGGATGCTATCGCCGCTGGTAACTATAATCAAGAAGTACGCTTACTTTCAGAACGGGATCGTTTAGGAAATGCACTTTCTGGTATGACACGAACTTTACGACGATTATTTGCAGAAAATGAAGATCAAACGTGGTTAAAAAATGGGCTAGCTAAACTGAATGAATACATGCGTGGCGTACAAGATGTTGTTCCGTTAAGTCAAAAAATCATATCTTTTCTTGCCAATCATCTGGATACACCGTTAGGTACGTTTTACTTTTATGATGAAACCGAAAAAACCCTGAAACTTATTTCTAGTTATGCTTATAACAATCGTCGCGGAAATAATAACCAGTTTAAACTAGGTGAGGGAATAATTGGTCAAGCTGCTTTAGAACAAAAAACCTTATTGATCCAAAACTTACCCAATGATTATATTTTAATTCAATCGAGTTTAGGTGAATCTGTACCACATTATGTAATGGTCTTACCAATCTTATATGAAAATCAAATTAAAGGTGTCATAGAACTGGCTAGCTTTAAGCCCTTTTCAACATTACAACAAGAATTTCTTGAACAAGCTGCCCCTGGCATTGGTATTGGACTTTATACAGCTGAGTCTCGAACTAAGCTCACACAATTATTGTCTCAAACTCAAGATCAGGCGACTGAATTGCAGAGTCAATCTGAAGAACTACAAGCACAACAAGAAGAGTTACAACAAAGTAATGATTCTTTAGAAATGCGTTCCCAAGCTTTAGAGCAACAAAAAGAAGCTATTCGGGCGCAAAACTTGGAGCTGGAAAAAGCTAAACAAGCAACTGAACAAAAAGCCAATGAATTGGAACTAGCCAGTAAATATAAATCAGAATTTTTGGCAAATATGTCACATGAACTGCGTACCCCACTTAATAGCATGTTAATTTTGGCACAATTGTTATCAAGCGATAAAAATAATAATCTCAGTGATAAGCAACTTGAACATGCCAATACCATTCACCATGCGGGCAAGGACTTACTCAATTTAATTAATGAAATTTTAGATTTATCCAAAATTGAAGCAGGTCGTATCGACTTAGATCTTGAAAAAATCCGTTTAACTGATTTTATTCAATCGTTTGAACAACGGTTTAAAGTGATAGCAGAAGAAAAAAATATTCAATTTAAAATTGAATTTGCTGAAAAACTGCCACAAACCATTCAAAATAATGGTCAGCGCTTACAACAAGTCATTACTAATTTAATTTCTAATTCTTTGAAGTTTACTCCAAAAGATGGAATGATTACCTTGCGGGTTCAACGTCCACAATCAAATGAGACTAATTTCCCGCAGCATTTAACAGCAGCCAATAGTTTAGTATTCCATGTCAAAGATACCGGTATTGGTATTCCTAAAGAAAAACAAAGTGGTATCTTTGAAGCATTTCGCCAAGCAGACGGTTCAACTTCGCGCAAATTTGGCGGCACTGGTTTGGGGCTTTCTATTTCACGTCAATTGGTAAAACTGATGAATGGTGAATTACATGTTCAAAGTGCAGAAAATAAAGGGAGCTGTTTTAGTATTTTTATTCCTGAACAAGTGGGTTCTAAACGTGTGAATAAGCTCATGGAGATCGCAACAGAAACAGAAATACCCAATTCGGTTACGACAACGCCAACGCCTGTTTTTAACCATCAGCCACAGAAAAAAGAAGAAAACCTAGTATTAGAGGATGATCGTGAACAGCTAAAAGCGGATGATAAGGTTTTATTAATCGTAGAAGACGATGCCGATTTTCGCCATGTACTTGCCGATTTGGCGCATGAACAACAATTTAAGTGCTTACTGGCAGGCAATGGACAGCAAGCATTAGATCTCGTTCAACAACACAAGCCTCAAGCGGTTATTTTAGATTTAGGTTTACCTGAAATAGATGGCTTGAGTGTATTAGTACAGTTGAAAAAAACCCTTGATACACGTCATATACCTATTTATTGTGTGTCTGCGGCAGACAAAGCAGAAGAAGCACAGCAATTGGGTGCTATTGGTTATTTATTGAAGCCTGCTGAAATTGATGATATACAAAAAATATTTCTTCATTTAAACAGCTTTATTAGTAAAAAATCTAAACAGCTTTTACTCATTGCTAGCCAAGCTGGACGAGATGAGGATATTATTAATTTACTTGATAATACGCAAACAAATATTTCTAAATCCTCAAATAATGAGGAAATTCTAAAATCATTACAACAACAACATTTTGATTGTATCGCGATTGATTTAGGAGAACATCCAGATCATTTTGAATGGGATTTGTTAGAAAATTTATCCGATTGGAATATAAATACGCCTTTAATCTTTTATAAAAACTACATTTTGACAGATAAGAATAAAGATAAATTTAATTTATTTGGGCGTAAACATGTTGTACATTTTGCTGACTCACAAGAAGAACTGTTAGATAAAGTGAATTTATTTTTACATCAACTAGAAACAACCTTGCCTTTGTCACAACAAACGATATTAAAAAAAATACAGCTCAAAAAGGATAATGTTCTAAAAGGAAAGCAGGTGTTACTGGTTGATGATGATATTCGTAATAGCTATTCACTCTCTGCGATGTTAGAAGAAAAAGATATGTTGGTGACAATTGCAAAAAATGGTCAATATGCACTCGATGCCCTTGAAAAGGATCCACATATAGATATTGTCTTAATGGATATTATGATGCCAGAAATGGATGGTTATGAAGCCATGAAACACATTAGAGGGCAGGATAAATTTAAAAAACTCCCCATCATTGCATTGACAGCTAAAGCGATGAAACATGATAAAGCCAAATGTATTCAAGCGGGTGCTAATGACTATTTATCTAAACCTATTGATAGTAATAAATTATTGTCTCTTATACAAATATGGCTATACAAAAGTTAAATATTTGAGTTTGTAGAGTTCAGAGACCAAATGCTGTTCAAGCCTAGATTTTCATTCTATTTTATGTGCTGCTAACGTCAGCACATAGATGAATCAAGACTTAAACATGTAGCACTTCTTCAAGCGCAAGTAAAAATTGCTTTTTCTGCAAGGGTTTAATCATATAAGAGGAAAAACCGGCTGTATCAGCGCGGCTTAGCGCTTCTTTGCTATCATCAGCACTTAAACCTAATACCGGAATATCGTGGGTGGCGGGGAAAGCCCGTAAGCGTTTGAGGACTTCAAAGCCATTAATGCCGGGGAGATTAATATCTAGCAGAATAATATCCGGGCGATGCGTACGCGCCAACTCTAAGCCCATTTCGCCTGTGGGAGCCGAGATAAAGGCAATATCGGGGCGCTCACGGAGGATTTTATTCATCAAGCTGACATTGGTGCGGCTGTCTTCAATGTAAAGCAATAAATAGCGTCGGTCTTCAACCACAGTTTCACGCGAAACTTCAGACGTTTCTCCTGTGGGTAATTCAATCCAGAAGGTACTGCCAACATCGAGTTCACTTTCTACGCCTAAGCGCCCATCCATCAATTCCAGCAGATTTTTAGCAATGGTCAACCCTACGCCCGTGCCCTTGGTCAAATTGCGCCCGCTGATCCGGATAAAAGGCTTAAAAACCACTTTGGTTTGTTCATCGGTCATACCCACGCCGGTATCACGAATCACTAAGCGCACTTTTTCTACCGCCGGTTGAGTGCATTCGATATGAATTTCGCCGCCGTCTTTATTATGTTTCACCGCATTGGACAAGACTTGTTCAATAATTTGTTCCAAGCGTTCGCCATCAGCCATCACGCTGGCAGCTTTATCCATGTGATTATGGATACTAAGACCCCGTTCGGCAGCGCTGTCTTTAATTTTATTCAGGCAGTTATCGACACTTTGATTCAGTTCTAAACGGTTAATAGACAGATCAATTTCACGGTTTTCAATTTTGGTCAGATCGAGGACTTCATTAATCAAAGTCAGTAAATGCTTGCCTGCTTGCAAAATATGATTGGTATAGGCTTGCAGATCTTCAATATAATCCTCGTCTATGCCCTCGGGCGGATCGCCTAAGTCTTCTTCGAGGATTTCGCCATAGCCTAAAATCGCATTCATCGGTGTGCGCAATTCGTGGCTCATGCTAGAGAGAAAATCGGATTTGGCATGACTGGATTGCTCGGCCATTTCTTTGGCGGCTAATAAAGCGGCCGCGGTGCGTTGTTGTTCACTGGTATCGTGAAACATCAAGACCGCGCCTGTGTTTCTATCGGATTTATTTAAGGGATTAATCACACAGGCGATGGGCAGTTGTTTGTCGCCAGAAACCAGTTTTGCCTCAGCATCACGCAAAGCAACGCCTTCACGGACAATGCGCATCAAGGTTTCGGTGTCCATGTGTCGCTCGGGGTTGAGCTGATCTCGGAGCAAAAAGCGCGCGAGAATATCCGCTTGTTGCCATGTCGTGCCTTCTTCAATACCCAAATATTCTTTGGCTGTGGCATTAATCAGTAATAAATTACCCTGACGACCGAAAACGCATAAACCATTGCTGAGGGCTGCAAAAATACTGCGTAGCTTGTCGCGCTCAGCGACAATACGCATAAAACTTGCGCCGCCTGTGGGTTGGGAAATCGGGTTGTATAAACTGGCGTGTTCTATACTGGCATACACTTGATCTACTAATTGGAGAAAATTTTGCCAAGTGGCACGGTCTTCAGGGGGTTGATAAGGGTTCAAGCCCATCTGACGCAGTTGTTGTATCAGTTGTGGGTGCATCGTCTTGGAAAACCTATGCGGTTGCTGCTTTGGGTTAATTTTTTATGCTAGAGGCGAGGGTCTTGCTGCATGGTAAAACCTAAGCTTAATCTAACATCTTTGCTAATCACGTTAGTCTCGAAAACCAGCGAATTAGCGCTAGCTCATTATAGGCAAGTTACTCATAATAAGATAGCGTTAGCATCCAGTGCTTAAACCTTGCTGGCTTCCCAGATCTTAGGTTCTGGACGATAGTCTTTTTGCATTTCCCAAGATTGGCGTTGTAACTGCTCGGGGCGCAAAGGAGCGGGGAAACCGGGCAATTGATTCGATGTCCATTGCCCAGTGGCTTCCATTTCTCTCATAGCTAAATTGAGCAAGGTATCATCTGCCCATTCGGAGATATATTTATCCGCATTTTGGCTACGTGGGTTTTTAAGCACGCCCTCAGCTAACCATTGTTTGGCACAAGCTTTTAAATGGGTGCGCATGGGGTCATTAATACGCCCATCCCAAACCACCATGTCTAAGTTGGCACGAATCACTTGTGGGGGAACTTCGGATATATCTGTCCAAATGTAATAAGCGGCGGTGTCCGGTGCATTGGTCATCATATCGCGGCATTCTTCTTCGGATTTTAAATACGCCGCCATCACATCAGGGCGCTCACGTAACCAATCGTGAATCGCGAGCGTCGCGCCGACATCATGGAAAATTTTTAGATCCGATTCAGGGGTATATTGTGCGGTGGTATTTTGCATGTCTTGCCCGGTTTTCCAGCGCGTAGCAATGCCTTTTTTCTCCAGCCAAGAAGGGTAAGGCTCCCACAGGGCGGCGGCATAAACGCTTTTTGAGCGCAATGAGGCCATTTGTTGATCAATGGATTGGGGCAGCAATTTAGGCTTAATATTGTGCTGGTGGGCAAAAGTTAAAATTTGTCGATGCGAGAAAGAGCCAAAGGCGGTGGCAACGGGTTTGCCATCGAGGTCTTGAGGGGTTTTAACCTTACCGCTTTCAATAAGTTCATTGGGGACACAAATACTGCCAAATTCGCCCAAATCATAGCCACTGGCAGCAACAAAGTCCGCCTCAATTTTATCACCATTACTCAAGCCAGGGGTGTCGGACATATAGCCAAACTGATTACGCCCGGTGAGCATATTATTATTGATTAAAGGACCTGAAAGCGCGCGAAACCACACCACTTTACTGCCTTTGGGCAGATATTTTTCTAATAACTGTGCTTGTTTGTTGACGCTGGCTGTCCAGTGAATCGTGCCGTAAGGCTGATAACCAATGGTTAAAATCACCGGGTCGCCAATTTTGCCAAATTTGCCGGTGGGACTGCCATATTTTTGTGTCATTTCTAGCCAACGGTCGTCGATTTTTTTCTCTGACTGGGCATAAGCTCGCCCACCGACAGGGTTGGGTATAATGCTCAAAACACTCGAGAGGGCAACACTTGCCCCTGCATATTTTAAAAATGTGCGCCGCGAGCTTTGAATGTTATCTTTAAGCCGTTTATCGCTCATGATTTCCCCTCCGTTGCTTCCACCTGTTCAGGTGCTTGTTTAGGTATGTACACACTGAAATGACTGCCTTCTTCGGGCTGACTTTTTAATTCAATGTGACCTCCGAGTAATTGGGTAAATTGTTGCACAATCGCAAGTCCCAAACCGGTACCGCCATATTTACGTGTGGTCGAGGCATCGACTTGTTTAAATGGCTTGAATAATTCTTGTTGTTGTGAAGTTGGGATACCGATACCTGTGTCCTCAACATGGAAACACACATGACTATCTTCTAAATCAGACACTCGCAAGGTAATCGTACCATTGTCGCTAAATTTACAAGCATTGCTTAACAAATTAAGTAGAATTTGTCGCAATTTTAAGCTGTCGCAATAAAGTCCTTCTAGTTGGCTCTCGTATTGAAACACTAACTGATTATTTTGCCGACTCACCAAGGGACCTATCACCGCCATGATGTCATTAAGAAAGTTTTGTAGGACAATTTGTTCATTAAAAACCATCATTTTCCCAGCTTCCACTTTGGATAGGTCTAATACGCCATTGATAAGGCGCAATAAATGTTGACCTGCGTGGATAATTTGCTCGACATCATTGGTTTCTAGTTCTATATCATGCACTTGATCGGCACTCAATTCATCATGTAATAGTTCACCATAGCCGATGATAGCATTGAGAGGCGTGCGCAGTTCATGACTCATATTGGCCATAAACTGACTTTTAGCGAGGTTGGCTTGTTCGGCACTTTCTTTGGCAGCGACCAATTCTGAATTTGCCAGTTCTAGTTCTGCGGTACGCTCAAGTACCCGTTTTTCTAATTGTTGTCGCGCTTGTTCTAAAGCTTTGGTACGCTCGGCGACTTTGCGTTCTAAATCGCGGCTATGTTGGCGTTCTTGTTCAATAAAGCGTAAATATAAGCGAATTTTATTGATCAACTGATGTGAATCAATGGGTTTGGTCAGGTAATCTGTTGCCCCAGAATCAAACCCGCGCTGTTGAAACACTTCCGATTTATAAGCGGCACTTAAAAAAACGATAGGGATGTGTGCAGTTTTTTTCAAAGACTGCATCAGTTTAGCAGTTTCAAACCCATCCATTTCTGGCATTTGCACATCCAACAACACCAAATCTATGGGTTGGGACAAAACTGCATCCAAGGCATCTTGCCCCGATATGGCTTCAACAATCTCCACATCCAAATGTTCAGACAATAAACTGCGCAACGTAAAGAGATTGTTGACATTATCATCAACAATCAAAATAGTAATGGTCACAGTATCTGCTGGAATTGTTTGTGAGTGTTGAATGCTCATGAATACTTAGATATTCGTTTTACTAATGATTTAGTAAACCAACTCTGCTCGGCGGTTTTGCTGCCAAGCGGATGCACCATGCCCAAAATTTATTGGTTTTTCTTCGCCATAGCTAAACGTCAATAGCCGAGAAGGGGTAACACCGGAAATGGTTAAATAACGCTGAATGGCTAACGCACGTTGCTCACCAAGGGCAAGGTTATATTCACGCGAACCACGTTCATCAGCATGACCTTCGATACGCACACGAATATTGGGGTTCGCCTGTAAATAAGCACTGTGTTGATCAAGAATTTGGCGGGCGCTGGAGCTTAATTGGCTGACATCATAATCAAAATAGACTAAACGGTTACCAGGGAGATTTGTCACCCCAGGGTTGAGTGCCTCAGCAGCCCCAGTGCTATAGTCAGCACCTTGAGAATTAGCATCACTCCCTTGGGTTTGGTTTTGAGTTGGTTCCGGTTTAGGGCTTTTATCTGCTGATTTTGGTGGGGTAGTACACGCCCCAATAGTGACACTTAATGCCACAACGCCATAACGCATCCAATCCATATCAACCTCCAGTTAGCTAATCGCTTAAATGTATGTGCAATAAGTTATCACAGTCAATCACATGATGCGATGTTAATATTGCAATACCACCTTTATCGGCATGTTCAAGTAATTTATCCTCGACCATTTTAATGCCCTTTTTATCAAGGGCTGTGAATGGCTCATCAAGCACCCACAGTTTAGCAGAACCGACCCACAAACGCGCAAGGGCAACGCGGCGTTTTTGTCCTGCAGATAATTGCCGTGCCGGAATATCCTCAAAACCATATAAGCCAACTTTATCTAACACCTCATCCAAATCAACACCCAAAATTGGCTGAGCACTCATCGACTGCGCCATTTTTAAATTTTCTAAGGCGCTCAGGTCAGCTTTAATCCCCGGATGATGACCGATGTAATTCAGTTCACGCAAATAGGCATCGTATTGATCTTCAATCGCTTGCCCTTGCCAGAGAATATCGCCACTTTCGGGTAAACTTAAACCGCATAAAATCCGCAACAAACTGGTTTTACCCGAGCCATTGTGACCGTTGATATGCAAAAGTTGCCCCGTATCCAAGGAAAAATTCAAATTTTCAAATAAAATCCGGTCATCACGGACACAGGCAAGGTCATGAATGCTTAAAAGGGCGTTGCGGTTGGCTTGTTGGTGCTGCATAGTTATAGTTGTAATTCCCTTGCCATGATGATTGCATCTTCACGGCCTTGTGGACAAGGATAATAGCGCTGGCGCACAGCGAGGGCATTAAAGCCCAATTGTTCATATAAAGCTTGGGCTGCGACATTTGAGGCGCGCACTTCCAAAAAAATCTGTTGGGTTTGTTCAGCGTGGGCAACCTCAAGTAAATGGGCTAATAAGTCACGCCCCAAACCTTGACGTTGTTTCTCTGGGTGGACAGCAAAATTAAGAATGTGCGCCTCGCCAACCGCCATACTCATCAATGCATAAGCGGCGACTTGCGTTTGTTGCTGTCCCACGGTGGCATAATAGCCCGCTTTTAGGCAATCTTGAAAAATTTTCCGCGTCCACGGACTGACTTGAACTTGGCGCTCAATAGCTAATACGGTATCAATATCATCGGCATCAATCGGGCGATATTGCATTATTTCACCGCATCAAATTGAATGCGTGGGTCAATGATCACATAGCTAATATCGGATAACAGCTTGCTAATCAGCCCCAGTAAAGTAAACACATATAAAGTCCCCAGCACCACCGGATAATCACGTTTAATCACCGACTCATAGGCAAGCAGCCCTAGCCCGTCCAAAGAAAACACGGTTTCAATCAATAAGCTGCCCGTGAACAACGCGCCAATAAAAGCCGCAGGAAAACCGGTAATCAAAGGAATCACCGCATTACGAAACACATGTTTATACAAAATCACGTTTTCTTGCAAACCTTTGGCTTTCGCGGTGAGCACATATTGTTTGCGGATTTCCTCGACAAAACTGTTTTTCGTCAACAAGGTCATCACCGCAAAACTACCGACCATCATGGCCGATACAGGTAAAACTAGATGCCATAAATAATCGGTGATTTTACCCCACCATGATAAGGTTTCCCAATTATCCGAGACTAAGCCCCGCAAAGGAAACACATCATAAAAACTACCACCACCAAACAAAACCAATAGCATAATCGCCAAGACAAAGCCGGGGATAGCATAGCCAATCAGAATCAAGGTACTGGTAAAAGTGTCAAAACTGGAACCATCGCGCACCGCTTTGGCAATACCCAAAGGGATACAGGTAAGATAAGTCAGAAAAAATGTCCACAACCCCAAACTAATCGATACGGGTAACTTGGATTTGACTAGTTCAATCACCGATTGATTGTGAAAATAACTCTCGCCAAAGTCAAAGGCGAGATATTGTCCCAACATTTGTAAAAAACGCTCATGAGCAGGCTTATCAAAACCATATAAGGCTTTAAGTGCCTCGACTTGTTCCGGGTCGAGTCCGCGTGCGCCTCGGTACAAGCCTTGCGCGCCACTGCTCGCCTCGCCAGCGTGCTCCTGCCCTTCAAGTTGCGCGGTCAATTGCTCCACAGGCCCGCCAGGGACAAATTGAGTGACGATAAAAGTCAGTAACATAACGCCAAACAAGGTTGGAATCATTAATAATAGACGTTTAATAATATAAGCAAACATAGCGGGCTATTATGCGCAAAGCCCCTAGAAAAATCTATATTGCAGCGCAGTTGCAGTAAAAAAAACTATCATGCTACAAAAGTACCCATCTATATTTTTAGTGCTTAATGTTGCTTTGTGTTACTATTTGATGCGAAAAATTAAACCACAACCTATTGATAAAACTGCTATGGCTTTGATTAAATCCCCGATCACCTTATTCGCTTTTCCTAATAAAGTACCGAAGTATGGCAATGTCGTCACGCAAATAATTTTTTTCTTATTATTGTTTGTGTTGTTATCCTTTTTTGCCTTGTTTGCTTATTACCAATCCATGCCTGAAATACTCAGCGTACTGCAAGAGTTGTCGTCGGATTTATCTCTTATCGATTTTTTGATATTTTCACCTTTGCTTATCATGATTGTTGTTCTCGCCTATATGCAGTTTGCCAGTAGTAAAGGTCGCTTAGTTATTGACCAGCAGGGCTTACACTACCGTGCTAATCTACCTAATTGGATGCAAAATAACGCCCCTATGCAAGGTATGATGAAAGATTTTGATTTACACTGGCATGAAATCCAACACATTCATGTAACAATCTCTCAGCAAGGACAAATCGTTTTTGCCCCCGCCTTTATTCAGCTGGAAATTATGGCAGCAAGGCGCAGTTATATTCTTCATCCTTTTGTCTGGTATCCAAGTAAAGGTGCAGCTTATCAACGTGACCAACATCTAAAACGTTCCTTGTGGGCAAAGGCACGCACAACTGAGGAGCGGGAACAAGTGGCGCTAAATATGCCTTTGGTACGGCATGTGGTCTCACTGGGACAACCGAAGAAAAATAATTTTGCCCTCTCGATTGATCAGAACTTTGCAACCAAAGAAAAACGCTTACTTGCCAATGTATTGGTCTTATCTCTAATTGCTCTTGTCTTAGTGCCGTTCTATCAACTGATTCCCTCTAGCATTCGCAACCCAAGCACTGTCAGCGTTGCCCCTGTCGCCCCCAGTGCAAATACCCCAGCCCCCGTGCCTGTGATTTACGACTTATCGCTAGGAGATTCGATGGTATTAGAAGGGCATAGCCACAATGTTTTACCGCTGACTTTCAGCCCCAATGGCAAATTACTCGCCTCCGGCAGCAAGGATAAAAGCGCAATTGTTTGGAAAAATAATCAAGAAAAATTCCGCCTGAAGGCGCATACAGATAAAGTCCAAGGGCTGGCGTTTTCACCCAATAACAAGCGCTTAGTCACCGCAGGCGAGGATAGCCAAATTTTTGTCTGGAGCATGAAATCAGGCAAGCAACTGAAACAACTTGACGACATCCCCCACCATAATATTAGCGGCTATCAAGGCATTTTTTCCCTGTCTTATAGCCCCGATGGTCAATACCTTGCCGCTGCTGATTGGAATGGTGGCGTGAGTGTTTGGACGATGCCCAAAGGCATCTTAGAATATAGCATTGCCCCAGTGGAAGATTCATGGTTTGGACTGGTGAAAGGTGAAGGCGATGGGCATAGAAACTCGGTCAACGGCGTAAGCTTTAGCCCCGATAGCAGTCTACTTGCCAGCGCGGCTTTTGATGACACGGTCAAAGTCTGGCACACTGATAGCGGCAAACTGCTCACCACACTCACCGGTGCGAGCGATTGGGCAACCACAGCCGTATTCTCGCCTGATAACAGCCAAATTGCCGCCTCCAGCTATGATAGCCGCGTTTACTTATGGGATATAAAATCCAGTGAGTTGATTCGGATTTTTGAAGGGCATAAGGACACGGTATCCAGTGTCGCCTTCAGTGCTGATGGCAAATTATTAGTTTCAGGCTCTTATGACCGAAGCGTGAATATTTGGCGAGTGGACAATGGCAAATTACTCAAAAGCCTTGATGAACATTATGATTATGTCAACGCTGTGGGTATCAGTCACGGCAAAATTGCCTCCAGCAGCGGTGATAATAAAGTCCGCATTTGGTCATATGAGTTAAATACGTTTGCCTCTGGTGATATTTGAACTCGCTTACGGGGTTTAGCTATACCTAAAAAACAGCAAGCAGCTGTTCAAGCCCTCCTGCCGCTTTGTGTTATGATACGCCCAATTTGATACAAATTTTTTGTGCGGGAAATGACAATGCAAATTATTGAACATCGACTACACCATGATGATGGCAGCCCTTACTCTTTTGTCGAGACACCGAATAAAAGCGGGCGTATGAACCCTCAATATGTGGTGATGCATTATACAGCAGGCCCCTCAGCGCAACAGGCGATTAATTGGCTGGGTAATAGCCGTGCTAAAGCCTCGGCGCATGTGGTCATCGGCCGTGATGGTGAAATTACCCAAATGGTAGATTTTAATACCGTTGCTTGGCACGCTGGGCGCAGTAATTGGCAGGGCATTCGCGGTTTGAACCATCACAGTGTCGGGATTGAGTTATCCAACGCAGGGCCTTTGATGCGCTCTGGTGATGAATGGGTTTCTTGGTTTGGGCAACAATATGCGAGCAATGAAGTGGTTGAGGCGGTACATAAAAACCAAACCCAAATGCGTGGTTGGCATTTATATACACCGAAACAATTATATGCTGCTTTAGATTTAAGTGCTTTATTGATTGAACATTATGGGCTAAAAGATGTGCTTGGACATGACGATATTGCCCCCACGCGTAAAACTGACCCAGGTCCTGCTTTCCCTATGGATAGTTTCCGTGCGCATTTGTTTGGTCGCCCGGATATTATCGAAGATGAAGAAGTGTTTGAAACCACCGCTCGATTACATATTCGTTCAGGTGCTGGTAGCCAATACCGTCCTTTAAAAGGCAGTCCTTTACCTGCCAATACCCGTTTAAGCATCATTGCCGAACAAGGCAGTTGGCGACAAGTCGAGGTGCTGGATGAAGTCAATGGACTAATGGATTTGGAAGGCTGGGTACATGGGCGTTATATTCGCTTAGTTTCGTAATCTTTAGAGCCGTGTTTTAACCCACAACACGGCTTTTTTATGTTGACAAGGTGGAGGAGATAAATTGCACAAAAAAGCAATAGACACATCTATGACAACAAGCATCATACTTAACTGATGTAACGCAAAGGCTTTTTAAGGCTCTCGGAGCCAAAAAACCGCCATTGCTGCACAGCTAAGCTTCACTATAATGAAGCAAAAAACGATAAGTGCATAACATCAGATATTTAAACCATGATTACGTGCAGCAAGCATTGTACGTAAACAGAAAAAAAATAATATGGGCACTTGGATCATGCGTATCAGTCTTGTTGTTTTCTTTGCTCTGGTGATATATGTACTTTACACTGCAAAGTCATTACACACCGAACCGCTAGCCCCCAGCCAAAATGGACAAACTTTTTTTAATTATGAGCAAGGGCAATTACAACTCAGCTACCAAATAGCGACAGCTCAGCCCCAAACACTGGCAAGTACATGGTTACAATTGCCAGATAAGTTGATAGATTTATATCAACATATTGAAACCAAGGCACAAGAGCAAACCGGTGATGTGATTGCTAGCCAAGTCGATTTACCGTTTCCACAAGGTTGGCTCGATAATATCAATCCTATTTTTCCTTTGCTGATTAAAACTTACTTTGATCAAAATGGGCAGGGATATACCGACTTTTATGTTAATCCACAAAATTTGGAATGGGGAGAATCTAAAAAAACGGCAAGCCATTTATATTTTCAGGGTGTGCATGGGCGTTTGCAGGAGATTTTACCGACACATCAATTAGAAGCCAATTTGCCCGAATTACATATAGAACAGGTCGATGATTTTGTTTTGAAGTTACTCGAATGGCAATTGCAACTTGAATGGCACGTAGATGAAAAACAAGTCAATCTAAATTTGCCCTTTAGTCAATATACCAGTCGTGATTTTAGCTTACTTCTTGAAGCACTAGAGGTGCATTACAAAGCATCTCGCCCAGCGGCACGCTTTATGTTTACCCCCGCTGAACTCTCAACGCATTCTAAACAAATTCAATTAACTGAAAATCAAAACCATCATCACCTCGGTGGTGTTGGCTTTGGTATGGTCATCAGTCAAGAAGAAAAAAGCATGAGTTATCATGCGGCCTTAAATTTAGATAAAATCCATAGCCCTCATTTGGTCGCACTGGATTTGGATAATATTAATATTGCCTTGGCATTGCGATTTGAAAATGTTGATATCGAGGCGTTGGAGTTGATGCGACAAGTGCTCAGTGATTGGCAAGAACAATCCTTAAGCACCAATGTTAAGACCTTATGGAAAATGATTGACCATCAATCCAAACGTTTAGCCAAACAAGGGATAGGTATTGAAATAGAGCCTTTAAGCATCCAAACTAAACATGGAGATGTGCAATTGCAATTGGCATTTAAGTTGGATAAATCACGCCCTTTTTCTCTGGAAAATTTAACCCAATTTAGAAAAGCGATTGTTGCAGATATTGATTTAACGATTCATCAAAATTTATTAAAACATTTATTGCGTTTGTATCAACACCAAAAAGCTGATGCTGGTGAGGACCACAACACAATAGCAGCAAAACCCAGCCCCAAAGCAGAAAAAAAACTTCAGCAACAAATTAAAAAATTTCTTAAACAAAAATTGTTAAGTAAAAAGGGCGAACATTACCAATTACAAGCCACAGTTCAACACGGACAATTGTTTATTAATGGCCGGGAACAACCTTTCCCTTTGTTTAACTAATGATGTGGATAAAGAGATGTGACAATGTTGGTTTACTTTTGGCACAATAACGCACTTTCTTCTACTTCATTTAACACAACCCTATCATGTCACATCTTCCTAAACGTCTTGCCCTCAGTCTTGGTGATCCCGCCGGTATCGGTATCGATCTCATTTTACAATTGTCGCAACAAATGCATTGCGGGCATTGGCTAGTTTTCGCCGACCCGGATGTGATATTGGCGCGAGCTAAATTATTGGGTTTAGATATTCAATTAAATGTTGACCCGAATCATATAAAACCCCCGCTAACGCTTACCAGTCCTCAAACGGGATGTTTGGCTGTTGTACCGGTACATTGCCCACAACCTAAAGTGATTGCAGGACAATTAAACCCTCAACATGCGCCTTATGTCGTTGAAGCCCTACGCCAAGCTTGTCAGGCGTGTATGGATGGGGTTTGTGATGCTTTGGTGACAGGGCCTGTTCACAAAGGTGTGATTAACCAAGCAGGGATTCCCTTCAGTGGACATACCGAGTTTTTAGCTGAACAAACAGGCACAAAACAAGTTGTGATGATGTTAGCTACGCCTGATTTACGTGTGGCTTTAGTCACCACCCATTTGCCCTTACGTGCTGTTGCTGATGCGATTACTAAAGAAAAATTAAATGATGTTATCCAGATTTTACACCAAGGCTTAAAAACACAATTTAAATTAGCCAAGCCACATATTGTGGTTTGTGGTCTTAATCCTCATGCTGGCGAGGATGGACATCTGGGTGCGGAAGAACAGAACATTATTAATCCTGTTTTAGATAAATTACGGGCGCAAGGCTTGCACATAACAGGAGCAATGCCCGCTGATACCGCTTTTACCCGTGACAATTTAACCCGTGTTGATGCCGTGCTGAGTATGTATCATGACCAAGGTTTACCCGTGCTTAAACATCAAGGCTTTGGGCGGGCGATTAATATTACCTTAGGCTTGCCTATCGTGCGAGTATCGGTAGATCATGGCACAGCCTTGCATTTAGCCGGCACAGGCAAAGCCAACACAGGGAGCTTGGAATATGCTTTAGCCTTAGCAGAACAACTGGGCTAAGATATGGCAGCTTGAGGGAAAAATAAATCAACGCTGGCATCAACAGATGACATAACAAATTTAAAAACCAATGTGATGCATTGATAGCGTTACTTAAAAAGGAGGTAAAGCCTGAGCGCTTGAAAAATATATGACCGATACGACACCATGGCAGGGACGCGTTTTATTAGCTGATGATATTAAAACCAATCAATTAATTATTAAGCTATTGTTGAATAAAATTGGTATTGAACTCGATGTTGTCAATAATAGCGACGATACCTTACAAGCATTGGCAACAGTGAAATACGATCTGATGTTTATTAATAGCCAACTCGCCCCGGTTAATGGCTACGATCTTAGCCGTCAAATCCGTGCGCAAGGGAATGAACTGATTATTGTTGCACTGACAACGAATGCCATGATGGATGAAATGTTACAGTGTGCCGAGGCGGGCATGAGTGACGTGCTAGCCGTGCCTTTAAGTACGCAGGATGTTTTGTATTGCTTAGAACGCTGGGAACCTCAATCGGGTTTACACAAACAAATTAATCCAGACAATGAAGCAGCAGGTATCGCTCAAACAGTGCCCGTTTCACAAGTGATTCAGCGAGAAGTATTAGAAAAATTACAAACAGATTTAGGGGCTGAATTTAATCGAGTATTCAAAAATGCATTACAGACCTTAAACGAACAAATGGATTATGTGCGCACACATATCCCTGACCTAGAACAACATTGTGATGAGGATTTAACCCGCCATATCCACTCTTTTAAGTCCACCAGCGCCACTTTAGGCGGGCAAGACTTAAGCCGTTTGGCACAAAAATTAGAGGATTATAGCAAGCTTAATAATGTCGCCGCCCTGCAACAGAATTTAGTGATGTTAGAAGAAAAATATCAACAATTATCCACGGCTTTACATGAATGGCAATAATCAATCTTTACCTGCCAAGTAATCTTCAAGTTGAGGGTTAAGCTGGCGGGCAAAAATGCCGTGATAGTTCGGCTCACGTATTGCTTGAAGAATTATCACAATAGTGGTAGATAGTTGCAGCCAAAGTGCTAAGACTAATGTCAGTTTAAATTGATACCAAAAAATAAATACATTGCTAAGAAACGTCATGGCCCAGAGGGTTTCAGCAAGCCAAACATGCCGATATAATGCCAAGCCGACAACCCCCAGTCCTAGCCCCAAGAACAACACTGTGACATCGCTCAGAGATAAACGCAATCCCCAAGTTCTGGGTTTATGTGGGTATGTCAGACCTTGTGGCATTAATGCTTAAATCGCTCTCGGGTGGTGCTGAGTTTTTTTTGTCGCAGACCGCTGACAGGTGAAGAAGGTAGCGGGCGGACATAGCCGCATTGTTCACAACGATAACGTTGTGATTGACGCTGGCGTACCAATGGGATGTGACAATGAGGACAAATCGGGCGTAATAAAAACAATAATACGGCTAAAACAAAAAACACATCCATACCTAAGACAGCAATAGCAGCAAAGGAAAACAAACCCCATTCGGTGGCGTGTCTATGTTTACGTTTTGCCATCCATGCTAACACTACGCCTAAAACAGCTGCCAGCAATAGCCGCAACCATTGGTCAATATCCATAGAATTCCTTTTCTATTACCTGTTTATACCCTTATCCCATCCTTGATAAGGCTTTATGTTATCGCTTAATTGCTTTCAGGCTCTTTGAGAAAATGGTAGATATTACCGGTTTTATCAATAATCTCACTCTCCAAAAGATCGCCCATATTTTGAGTTTGCAATAATACCACACAGCCCGCTTGTATCAGACCCTGTTCAATGCAAGATAACAGCCTTTGTTTAAATAATTTCAAACTCAGTGGCGGATTATGTTGTTGCCAAATTAACCACACACGATTAATTAAGACCTCTGTATCGCTCAAACGCTCGGCTGCCGGGACTTGTCGTGTACTTTGGAATACACTTCGCACAAACACAGTGCTATCCCAACGGCTATCGACTTCTTCTAAACTCAAGGTGTCAGCTTGTAATTGCTGCAAGATATGTGCTGCTTGATGCTGATCAATCCGGGTTTTTATTTTTTTGCCATGAATATCAATGAATTCAATTAGATAACTTTTTTCAAGCATGGGTTTATCTTTATAAAACAGAGTGATGAATACTGTAGGGTATTCAGGTTAAATATAAACGTGCCATTATAATCTATATCCGTGGGCATAAATTTAATTTCAAGTTAATTGACTGATGTCACGCACTAAGCCGGTTTTTGTCACAATAGTGTGATTTTCCACCTACCTAGTCGTATTTAGCCGTGGAGTAATGGCGGTTTTTTTGCCTTTGCGTAACATCAGTTAATTGATAGGGCAAAATATGGTGGGTTTTATGGATGGTAATCTCCCCCTGAGAGCAAGGCTCTCAGGAGGGACAGCGCTTAGTTGTCTAGCAATTCAACACTGAGAATGGTGGAATTTTGTACACCGATGATTTTGACCTTGGTTCCCTTAGGGCAATCATCACCAGCAACTTGCCAAAGTGTATCACCGATCTGGGCTTTGCCTTGACCATTGATAATCGGCTCAACAATACTGGCTTGCTTGCCGATATAGCGTTGCATACGCTGGTTTAATAAAGGTTCTTCGCTCTTTTGTGGGTGCTTTTTTTGCCAAGTTAGCCAAGCGATGACGCTGATTAAGGATAACAAACCAAATAAAAACACCTGCCAGATCACCGCTAAATCAGCAAAAATAAACACCAATAAACCGACAAGGCTCGCAGCAATGGCGAGCCAGAGGAAATACACCCCCGGCAACATTAACTCAACAATGAGAAAAATAGCCCCTAAGGTCCACCAATTCCAATGTGCTACCTCAAACATATTAAGCGCCTTTGCCATCGCCTTTGAAGGCTTCTTTGGCAATTTCAGTAATGCCACCAAGCGCCCCAATCACTTGTGAGGATTCCAGCGGCATCATAATCAGTTTTTGGTTATCAGCTGAGGCAATGTGTTGTAGCGCTTCGACATATTTTTGCGCGACAAAATAATTAATTGCTTGCACATCCCCCTCGGCAATGGCTTTGGAAACCATTTCGGTGGCTTTGGCTTCAGCTTCGGCTAAACGTTCACGCGCCTCAGCATCACGAAACGCGGCTTCTTTACGTCCTTCTGCCTCTAAGACTTGAGCACGTTTTTCACCCTCGGCTTGGAGAATTTCAGACTGGCGGGAGCCTTCGGCTTCGAGAATCTGGGCGCGTTTTTCCCGCTCGGCTTTCATTTGTCGCGCCATCGAATCAATCAAGTCTCTCGGTGGGGTAATGTCTTTGATTTCCACTCGAACGACTTTCACACCCCAAGGGTTAGTGGCATCGTCAATTACTTTTAATAAAGAGGCGTTAATCGAATCACGTTTGGATAATAATTCATCCAAATCCATTGAACCCATCACGGTACGGATATTGGTGGTGGCAAGGTTTAAAATGGCATAATTGAGATCAGCGACTTCATACGCCGCTTGTGCCGTATTAATCACTTGATAAAAAACCACGCCATCGACGGTAATCATGGCATTGTCTTTGGTGATGACTTCTTGTGAAGGAATATCCATCACTTGCTCGCGGACATCCATTTTATGGCCGATAGATTCGATATAAGGTATAACCCATTTCATCCCTGGTTCTAGCGTACGGACATAGCGCCCCAAACGTTGTACCGTCCACTCACTTCCCTGTGGTACTATTTTTACCATTTTGATTACAGTGATGATTAACGCAACAACTACAATTCCAATAAAAATTGCGGCATTTTCTAACATGATTCCACCTCTCTCGTAAAAAAATATTCAGATTCAGATTATGTGCCATCTATAAGACTTATTCAAGCAGGCAATAAAATACACTGAAAACTCTTATTTTATGATGTTATCCAAGCTGCAAAGGGGCAAAATTTGCTTTTAATTTAGGGGTGGTTTCTACCTATTTTCAGTTGATCAGACATATAAGTTTGGGTGTTTTTAGCGTTATAATTGCTTAGTATTGGTAAACTACCACACCCGTTCATTTTCTATATAATTGATGTTAGGCAAAGGCTTCTTTTTCTGCCTTAAGGGCAGAAAAAACCGCCATTGCTGCACGGCTAGGCAGGTGGAAAATCACACTATTGTGATAAAAACCAGCTTAGTGCGTAACATCAGTATATAACTGCTGTTACGCATTTGTACCGCTTGGTCGCTTTTGCGTAACAAACATGCTAGGAAGTATCTATGTTTTATCGCCCAAACACTATCCGTTTCAGCTTATGTGCTTTATGTGCTCTAAGTCTCAATCTACAAGCTGCGCCCGATTATGAACCGCCTGCCACTGGCTCACCAACCCATAGAGCGGGTGCTGGGACACGCAGTGATAGCAGCAGTAGTTTGCAGTTACAACTGTTTAGCAATCCCTCTCAGCATAAAGTCATCAGCGCTCAGCCTTTGCTGTATTGGAAAGTGACGCAAACATTAACCAAGCCGGCTAAATTTTTGTTACAAAAACTCAAGTCTGGAGAAAGTGTTTTAGAGTTAGATTTGCCGGTGAAAAAAGCGGGTGTACAAATCATGGATTTATCACACTATAACGTGGTACTCGACACTGATACGGTTTACGAGTGGGCAATCACTATTCCGCCTCAAGGAGATTTAGGCAGCCCCTTAGTCATGGGAGCAACCATTTTGCGTACCCATGCCGATGAGAAATTGCAGCAAGCTTTATTAAATAGCACTGAGCAAGCCAATATTTATAGTCAAGCAGGTTTGTGGTATGAGGCCTTGGCGCATGTCGATGAAGTCGAACATAAAACCAAATTGCTGGAAGCGGCGAAACTCAAACCTTAAGTTTGCTCTAAGGTTTTTTTAACAAAATTTAAACTCAGGCGGCGCTTGTCGGCAAGTGCCGCATAATCTAAGGTTTCCAAATCTTGCAAAAGTTGTTCGAGTTGCCCTTGACTGCGTTGAATTAAAAATTGGCTGACTTTGTCTTTTAATTGCAGTCCCTTGGCGGTAGCGTGTTTTTCTAACACTGAGGCAAAAGCTTCGCTGGGTAGGGCTTTAATGGCTAAGTGTTGACCGCTATTGAAGCGTGAACTTAAATCCGCCGCTTGCCAAGCGGCTTGATGTACGGGTTTGCTGGCACTTAATAACAAGGGCACGGCTTGATCATGCAATTGATTAAACAACTTAAACAAAGCAAATTCCCAATCGCTATCCCCGGCAACCTGATCAACATTATCCAAACAAACTAAATCGAGTTGATCCAGCTCATCCAACACATCGGGGCTAAGCATATCAGCTTGCTCTAGGGGTAAATAAACGGGCGTTTGTCCCATGCGGCTGCAACTATCACAAGCGGCTTGTAATAAATGGGTTTTGCCAACACCGTGTTCCCCCCATAAATACGCACAAGCTGGGCTTAATTCAGCTTTGAGCAATTGCTGTAATAGAGGATAAGCCAAGGGATTATTCTGACAGCAATAATTATCAAAACTGGCACCCGGCTTGGGTAGGCGTAATTGTAAAGGAAGTTGAAATGCCATAAGGGATTTAATGACGATGATGGCGTGGCTTGGCGACATAACGCGACCAACGCTGGTTTTTATGGCGATGGCAATCCCATAACTGAATTTTACCGCCATCTCGATACATGCTATTGGAATCCAAGTCTAAACAAAAGCCGCGTCGATGTTGCAAACGCTCGTGTCTATCATGATACCAATCTTGTTGCGCGCTACCATTGCAAGAGCGCAGTTTAATTTTTTGCCCATTATACAAGCCATCACGATGGCGCACAGTCAAACATAAGCCTTGATTAATCAATTGATCGCCCGATTGTCGCCACCACTGGCTGGGATGATCCATACAGCGATAGGCTTCAACGCCTGCGCCTTTACGCCGCTGAGGGGTTGCGGCTAAACATTGACCACTGCCATTTTCTAACTGAAATACACGGGTGTGTTTTCTGTGCTTGTGTCGATGTCGCTGTGATGATGTCGAGCGTGGTGGGTAATATTCTGATTCATAATGGGGCTGCCCGCGTTGTTCAGGATAACCCAGTGCTGGGGCTTGCTGATAATTGTCTTGATGCGCCATTACCATCGTGCTAGCAAATAAGCTAAGCCAAGCAGCTAAGCTGGTGGAAAACCACAATATTGCGATAAAAACAGCTTGAGTGCCTAACATCCGTAAATATTTCATCATTATCCTCGCCAATGTGTTGGGAATAAAGTTCGCAAAGTTTGTTCCATTTGCGCATTACTCACCGGATGCTGCAAAACCGCCGCCAGCGGAAAAATCGCATTGAGCTGCTCGACATATTGACGTTCACGCTTATCGACTAACACAATGACCTTGGCATCGGGTGCATATTTTTTCAAACTCACCAGCATCACATCAAGATTACTAATATGCACGCCACTATAATTATTACTATAGCCATAGAAAAATTGCGCAACAATAATATCCGCTGGCTTTTTTTTCAGTTGTAAATTTGCCCTACGCACAGTTTTGCTGCTGTCCTCTACCAATTCTAGGCGCTGATAAAGTGGGCTAAAGTGTGGATGAGAGGGGGACTCAATAATGGAAAAAATACGTAATTGGGACATATGCGGGTGTATGATGACTGCCTTGGCTCAAAATCTAATATCACATCAGCAATCTTGCAAAAGCCACTAAGAACCGATGCTATGCTGTCAACTAAAGATAGCTATGTTAAATTGTAAAAACAAGCCTTTAGTCTGTGCATTTGTTAAAAAAGCTGTTAAATGTTATCAAATTCGGTATACTGCTGCGCTTTTTACGCTGACGGTTTTAGCCTATGCCTATTTACGAGTACGCTTGCGAGCAATGTGATCATCGTCTGGAAAAAATCCAGAAAATGTCAGATGCGCCCCTAACAACCTGCCCTGAATGTAATCAAGAAAGTCTGAAAAAACAAATCTCCGCTGCAGGTTTTCGCCTCAAAGGCGGCGGTTGGTACGAAACAGATTTTAAAAATAATAACAAGAAATCCAGCGACAGCAAATAAACCCGCCTCCCATTTGGCAAGTGTACTTGCTTGCCAAAGATAAAAAGCCGCAACAATGATAAAAAAAGCCTACCTTATTACGCTACTGTCTGTGTTTTGCTTACTGCCCAGCGCTTGGGGCGCAGAAACCATCAACAGCTATGATGATGTCTTGATGATTTATGATGAACAAGGTCAACAGGCGGCTATCAAGGCATTGATCCAATTAGCCAACAATAATGATGCTGAAGGACAATACCAACTAGGGCAACGGTATTTGCTCGGTGATGATATAGCACAAAATTTTAATCAAGCCTTATCTTGGCTACAAGCTGCTGCTGAACAAGCGTATGTGCCTGCTATGAAAGTGTTAAGTGAATTATATGCCAGTGGTTTGGGTGTCGCTATTGATAGCGACAAAGCTATTTTTTGGTTAGAGAAAGCCGAAAATTTAACCAAGGCGCGTGCTAAAGCGGCGAACGAAGTCTTAAGCAGTGATTGTGACTAAAACGCGGGCGATTTTTTCTAAGGATTGACAATCAAGAGAGCAACACAGACAATAATCAACCGTATTTAGTCATGGGTATTGATATGTCTTTTCTCTCCAAAGCGCTAATGGCGCTGATAATTTTTACCAGCACCAGTTTAAGCAGTGTCCTCGCAGAAACCCTATTGCCTTTGGGTAAAATAGAACTACGTCAAGATGCGCCTTCACGCTATACGGTCTTGGATGGCGATAACCTGCTGGATGTGCTGGATGTGTTTATCCGCAATTCATGGCAATACCTAGAAATATTAGAACAAAAGAAAATTGTTTTACGCCCAGGCGATGTGGTATTGCAACGCGGTCGGCAACTGATGTTGGGTGCTAACCGTACTGTCAGACTCTCCCCAGATATTTACATCCCACGCAACAAACCCCATATTGACATCATCCCTTTTGACCAAATCCGCCAATTTTTAATTCGCCCTATGATTATTGAAGCCGATCAATTGGTCGATTCGGCTTATGTTTTAAGTAATAGCAATGGCAAAGTTTTACTCGGGACAGGTGATACTTTTTATGGGCGTGGTATTGAAGCCGATCTTGAAGATGAAAACCAACTTGAATATGTCATTATTCAACCGGGGCAAATTTATCGTGACTCTGCAACCGGAACCGCTTTAGCTTATGAAGCCATTTACTTGGGCGAGGCAATACTCAAGCGTATGGGTGACCCGGCAACTTTAGTGGTAAAAACAGCATCTCAAGAAATTCGTGAAGGCGACCGCCTGTTAATAACCGAAAAACAAGCCTTACCCAGAGACTTATATCCCACAGCGCCCTCAGATGAAATTGAAGGTGGGGAAATCGTTGCGGTGGTAAACGGTGTTTCTCAAATTGGGCAATACCAAGTTGTGGTGATTAATAAAGGCGAGCAGGACTATATCGAACGTGGCAATATGTTGAGTATTTTTCGCGGTGGAGAAATGGTACGAGATCGGTTTGCCGGCAACGAAATGGTTAAATTACCTAATACCCGTGCCGGGAGTTTATTGGTATTCAAAGTCTTTGAAAAAGTCAGTTTTGCCCTCGTGACTAAAGCTTCACAAACCATTTATGTTCATGACCAAGTTGGTATGCCTTATTAATCTGATGTTACGCACTCAAGCTGTTTTTGTCTCAATATGGTGGTTTTTTGCCTTTGCGTCACATCAGTTATTAATGCTGGTTAACTGAATATGTCCATCAGTGAAGATGAACTCGCTTTTTGGCTCGCTTTGTATCACGCCCCCGGTATTGGCGCGATCCGTTTCCAGCGCCTGCTGAAATTATTTGGCACACCAAGGGCCTTGTTCGCTGCGGGTAAAGCCGAATGGCAAGCGCAAGGTATTCGCAGTGCTAAATTACTTAAATATCTCGAAGCCCCGAACTGGTTTCGGGTTGAAAAAGACATGTATTGGCTACGCAAAGCCGACCAACATATCCTCTATCAACAACACCCGTATTATCCAAAACGCCTAACAGCCATTGCTGATGCTCCCCCAGTTCTTTTTATTAAAGGCAAACCCCAAAGCTTAAACAGAGCACAAATCGCCATCGTGGGCAGCCGCAACCCCAGTCATTCAGGCGTTAATACTGCCCATGATTTTTCTCGTAGTTTAGCTACGAGCGGCTGGGGCATTACCAGTGGCTTGGCTTTAGGCATAGATGCGGCGAGTCATCAAGGGGCATTGGCAGCCGAGGGCATTACCTTGGCGGTCATGGGCACTGGTGTGGATAAAATTTATCCCCAACGCCATGCAAAGCTGGCAGAACAAATCTGCGAGCGCGGGGCTTTAATTTCTGAGTTTTGTATCGGTACTTCTCCTCACCCAAGCCATTTCCCACGCCGAAATCGACTTATCAGCGGGCTATCTTTAGGCACATTAGTCGTTGAGGCAGCGCTGAAAAGCGGCTCTTTATTAACCGCACAACAAGCCCTAGAACAGGGGCGCGAAGTCTTTGCTATTCCCGGTTCTATTCATAACCCCTTAGCCAGAGGTTGTCATAAATTATTAAAGCAAGGGGCAAAATTAGTCGAGACCGTACAAGACATCACCGAAGAACTGGCGGTGCATCAGCCAGAAAGCCAAACCCCGAACCCGGTTGCCATGCCCACGCAAACGGCTGGCAATAATCAAGATCTTGATCATGAATATCAACAATTATTGGATTATATGAGTGTGGGAGAACCGTTGAGTTTAGATGACTTGGTAGAGCGTTCGGCACTAAATACCGCGACCTTAGCTTCTATGTTATTAGTACTAGAAATGCGCGGTTTTGTGCAAAGCAAACACGGTAGCTATAGTCGCCTTCATTGAACGAGTGCATGTTGTGGTTTTGTGGTCTTTAGCCTTTGCCTCATAGCAATAAACTAAGGAACATGCATGAATTAATTTAGGCAATATTCACGGAGGATTTTTGCGTATTTTCAAGGCGTAGAAACAGGCGCATAGCCTTAGCTATGTAACTGTTTCTACAACGCAGAAAATACGTAAAAAGACCCGTGAAGATGTTGAAACTATTTCATGCACGTTCCTAAGCCTTGTCCGGGCGCATAATCGCATCCACAGGGATTTTTACTTCTCCCTCTTGTTGGGCTTGCGCTCCTAGTTTTGCCAAGCTTGCCCCGCGCGCATAGACATAAATCACTTCATAAGTTGCAGGCAATACGCCATCTTGGCGGTATTGCTCATAAGCTTGAGCCAAGGTGGCGAATTTATCTTTGCCATATAAGCCTTGGGGACGTTCACCGCGCACATGATTCGCACCGATGTGTTTTAAATGGCGCATGACGCTGTAAATATCTGGGTGAGTTAAGGTGATTCTGTCAATGTCTAACACGCTGTCTTGCAGCCCGGCGGCAACACAGACATCGCCGAGTTCGTGCATGTCAGTAAATTGATTCACATGCGCATAACTATCCACATGTGTCCAACTCTCGCGCAATTCGTATAAAGTTTCAGGCCCAAAGGTGGTTAATAATAAATAGCCCTCAGGGTGTAACACCCGGGCAAACTCACTTAAAGCCTTGGGGTAATCAGGACACCATTGCAGCATTAAATTAGACACCAATAAATCGACACTTTTATCGGCCAAAGGCAGTTGCCTGCTATCTGCACGCAAATAAGCTGCTTTATTAAACCAAGCTTTTTCGGCACTTTTTGCCTGTTGTAACATGCCATCGGCTAAATCAATACCGAGAAATTGCGCCCGTGGATACTGTTTTTGTAATAAACGGGTCAAATAACCCGTACCACAACCCACATCGACGATGTGCTTGGGTTTGGTCTTGAGTGATTGGGCGCGCTCGAGCACACGCGCGGCAATTTCTTTTTGTAAAACCGCCGTTTTTTCGTAGCGGCTAGCGGCACTAGCAAAGGCTTTACCAACGCGCTGTTGGTGCTGAACATCAATCGACATGGTCTAAAAACGGTTGTAATTGCTGAACAAAGGCAGCTTGGTGCGATAAAAACGGCACATGTGCCGCTTGCTTGAATTGAAGAACCTCTAAATTTGCTGCTTGCCATAATAAAGGCCAAGCCTCTGCAATCTCCACCGGGACTATGCGGTCTTTTTCTCCTAAACACAAGAGACTGGGGCAACTTATCTTCGCGCTCTGCTGACGTAAATCGGTTTGTTGTAACAGACCTAGACCTATCTTTAAGGCTTCCGGGTTAGCATGATATTGGCTCAAACTGTGTTTTAATTGCCGAGAAAGATTCGCGGCATCGGCACTACCCAACACTTGTAAGCTTAAAAAACGCTTGAGTGTCCGCTCTAAATCCTCGGTCATTTGCTCAGCAAAACCTAAAAATACCGATTCGGGCATGGCTGTTTGCCAATCGGGTTTTTGCACAAAACAAGGGCTGGTGCTAATCAAGATTAAAGCGCTGACTTGGGCGGGAAAATCCAGTGCCACAGTTTGCGCGCACAAGCCCCCTAGAGACCAGCCGATATAAATCGCCGGAAAAGGAAAATGCGCTTGTAATAAAGCCGCAATTCCACGCAAGCTGCGACCGCTGTCGTGTAGCTGACTGCGCCCATAACCGGGTAAATCCACCGCATAAACATCCCGGCTATGCGATAAATCAGCCGCCAAAGGTTGCCAAACATCAGCATGAAAGCCCCAACCATGTAAACAAATGATTGGCAACTTGCCTGTATCCTCGATGGCAGGATAGTGTTGGTAAAAAAGTGGGTTCACAAATCAGCCTGTACAAAAAGAGAGCGCAGATGGTAACAAGTCCCCGATTTATCGGCAAGTTATCGCGCTTTGCGTCTACTCTAGCAATCGCCTATAGTAGCGTTTTTATTGATAAATACCGGAAGGGACAATGGAGCAAGAAAACAGCGCAGCGCCTGTGGTGCTAATTACTGGCGCAGCCAAGCGTTTGGGAGCCAATACCGCCCGTTATTTACATGAACGCGGTATGAATATCGTACTGCATTATCGGGGCAGTAGTGCCGCAGCTCACGCTTTGCAGCGACAGTTACAAAAAGAGCGGGCGGATTCGGTATTATTAATCCAAGCCGAGTTGGATCATATCGATAAACTGGCATCTCTGGTTAAAACAGCGGTCTCACATTGGGGGCGCTTAGATGCTTTGGTCAATAATGCCTCTCGTTTTTATCCCACACCTATCGGCAATGCCACAGATGGCGATTGGCAAGCTTTGTTTAACAGTAACCTTAAAGCGCCGTTTTTTCTCGCTCAAGCGGCTGCACCACATTTGGCAAAACAGCAAGGCTGTATTATCAATATGGTCGATATTCATGCCCAGCGTCCTCTAAAGCAGCACAGCCTGTATTGCATGGCAAAAGCGGGCTTGGCGATGATGACACAATCGCTAGCCAATGAACTGGGCCCTGAGGTGCGGGTCAATGGTGTTGCCCCCGGGGCGATTTTATGGCCCGAGGGTTTAGATGAATTATCCAAGCAGCGGATTATTTCAAAAACCGCGCTTAAGCGTCCAGGGATGCCGGATGATATAGCCAAAACCATCGCTTTTTTAATTGAAGATGCGCCCTACGTCACCGGGCAAATTTTAGCTGTTGATGGCGGGCGTAGTAGTTCCCCCTATTGAGCGGCTAAAAATACTTGAATACTGTGTAAAACTTCAGGATAAAACACAATATCGTTGTGCTGAGCTGCGGCAATATCGACAACGCTTAAAGGTTTACCTACAAACGCCTTAATTAAATGATCGGAATGGGCTTTGGGAATGACCTTATCTTGCCCCGCAGTAATGATTAAAGTCGGGGCGTGAATCTTGGCGACATGCTCTATCGACTTAAATTTGTCTTGCAATAACACTCGCATGGGATAGATCAAAAAACGCTGCTGAGCCAGAGCTTCGATGCTGTCATAAGGCGTAATCAATAGCAGTTTTTCAATCGGATAGCGTGCTGCAAGGTAGGTTGCCACCCCGCTACCGAGGCTGCGACCAATCAATGCAATACGTTGGTGTTGGGCTTGCAATTGTTGTATGACAAGCTCAGCATCGGCATAAATGGCCGCTTCACTGGGGCGACCTGTACTGCCACCATAACCACGGTAATTGAATAAATATAGACTATACTCAGGCAGGGCTTGCCCAAAATCATAGGCGGCATCTAACACATTTTCGGCATTACCACCGAAATAAATCACAGCACGGGCTTTGCCGGGGTTTAAGACGATGACCTCGATATGTTCCCCAGCATTTTCTAGCTTAAAACTCGCATAATTATGCTGCAAGGCTTCGCTAGGAAAATAGAGTAAACTGCGCTGAAAAATAAATAATAAAAAACCGATAACAAGGTAAATCAGTGGATAAATCAGCAAGCGGCGTTGTAAGTTAGTCATGCGTTTTTTTGGCGAGCTGTTCGCGCTTTTTTTGTCGTTTATCTTGGACATAAAGATAACAGCCGATTAACTCTAATGCCAGCCCTAGGGGTAAAAACCAAATATAAGCGGAAAAAATGGCAATAAAAAAGATGATATTGCCGACGATAATCCAAAACCATGCCCATGCGGTGTTATTCATAACGATACCTTTTGGGGTAAAAAAGCCTTTGCGTCACATCAATTGAATAAGAGTTGATATAAGTCGTCGCCATGTTCGAGCAAGTAATCAGCCCCCCATTGATGGGCATTATCCTCTGGCGAAATATAGCCAAACAAAGCCGCAGCTGTTGCCATGCCAGCACGTTTACCAGCGACGATATCACGTTCGGCATCGCCAATATAAAGACAATCTTTGGGGTGAATGTGCATTTGTTGGCAAGCATAGTACATCGGTGCAGGATGGGGTTTTTTCTCGCTCAAACTATCGCCGCAAACCACCGCCATCGCCCTGGTATCCAGTTTTAAGTCGACAAGTAAGGGCGTGGTTAAGGATTCGCTTTTATTGGTGACAATCCCCCAAGGTTTACCTTGTTGTTCTAAGCGTTCCAAAATCTCGGTAAAACCTGCAAATAAACAGCTTTTATGACTGAGTGTCTGACGGTAGTTTTGCAGGAATTGCTGCCACAAGGGATCGATTTCTGGTGCATTTTCAGATAAGGATAACGCTTGCTGAATCATATAGCGTCCCCCATGAGAAACCCATGCGCGCATATCTGCCTCATTGTATGGGCAATCAAGCTTGGCTGTGTTTAGCGTCTTGACAAGTGCGCCAATCAAGTCAGGTGCAGTATCCACTAAGGTGCCATCTAAATCAAAAAGTACAGCAGCAAATGTCATAGCTATATGCCCTAGAAATGGTAAAAAATAAAAAACCTATTGTATAACAGCAAGGGCTTTAGATGTTTTTATCTTCGATGGCAGCTTTCCCGCCTGTCAGCTGATATTTAGCTGTGGCACAAGGGGAGCTTTTTGTCTTTTGGGGTAAAAAAGCAGCCTTTGCATAACATCAATAAACTAGCCTTTAACGCACATTGCTAAAAGAAGTCTTTGCCTAACTCAGCTTATGATTTATCATCTACCCTAAGTTTGGTGGAAAATTTGAATATTGGCAATTTTTTAGCGCTCAATAGCAGCTAAATTTTATTGAATATCGCAGCAAGTGTATCGGTAAGGTTTTTAGGAGAAACAGGTGATTAGTATCTATGTATGGTTTTTATGGACAGTCCCTGTATTTGCCGAGCCTCCTGTACTTGTAAAAACCATCGAACAAACAAATGAAAAATTAAATACCTGTCATTATTTACAAGTGAGTTTAATGGAATTATACCGTTTAGCCACTCAAGATGGCTCGGTGGTTGGCGAATTAGATAAAGTGGTGGTGGATGACCAAGGTCAATCTCGCACTGTGGCTTTGACTTACCAAAACAAAATCGCCTACACCGATGCCGATGTCGCCGCCGCACAAATTAAACGTTGTGGTCGCAGGTCTAGTTAATCGAGAAATTTTGATGTCCTATTTCCGGCATTACTTCTTCATCAGTTTATTATGTCTACTCTGGCATCCTGTTCATGCTGCCTTTGAAGTTCGGGTTGGTGTTTTACAGCAAGTCCCTTTAATTATGGAAATGGATCAAGCCTTTGAGCAGGGGTTAGCTATTGATTTGTTAAAACAAATTGCGCAGATAGAAAAATGGCAAATACATTTTAACGCTTATCCTTATGAAGAGGGAATGCAAGCGTTGTTGCAAGGAGAAATACAAGTTTTTGTTGGTGTGAACAAACAACAAATTAAACAAACACGGCAATATACCGAACTTTATGTTTCACAACAAAGCATTGTCGAACGCTGGGGGCAAGTTTATCAGGCTAAAACTCAGCCGATTAAGCAATACAAAGATCTGGATGAAAAACGTATCGGTTTTATCAATGAAGCCGAGCATTATGCGAGTGCTTTAGTCAGTATTTGTCATGGTTTACATATTGATTGTGAATTCATTCAACTGAATGAAATCGATGCGGTTTTTGCTCAACTCAAGACAGGTGATATTCAAGCTGCCATCTTACCGCGTTTAAGTACAGCAGTATATGAGCGCAACTCAGCCTCTGTTGATATTCAACGTAGCCCTTTACTTCTCAATCCCGATGCCTTGTATGCGATTTCCTCAGCACGAAAAAATGGACATATTATTGATAGTATTGATTGGTATTTAAATAAATGGCAAGGTGAGAAAACCCCGCATTATTTTGAAATACAAACACAATGGCTAGGCACGCCTGTGGTGAAAAAAGTAAAAACATGGTCGGACTATCTGCATTGGTATTTACATCTGTTTGCCTTGTTATTATTAGCGCTGCTATTTTATGGCTATTTACGCCGTAAAAAACAAAAAAAAGCCCAACAACAAAAGCTACGCGAACTGACCCAAAGTGAAGCCTTATATCGCAACTTAGTTGAAACCATGCCTTATGGTTTAGAAGAACTGGATTTGGAGGGGCGAATTTTATTTTGTAACCAAGCCGATCAACGTATTCGACGTTATTTAGGACATGAACTTATCGGGCAATCGGTGGTTGATATGGTCTTATCCGAGGAACAACGGCATCTATTTGCCGCCCATATCAAAAACTTAATTGATAAACAACCTGACCAACCTGAACCATTTTATCTTACCATCAGTCGTAAAGATGGCTTAACCGCCGATATTCGCACGGATTTAAGCTATAAGCACAGCCCCGACGGGCATCTATTGGGTTTTTTTAGCACCTTGACCGATATTACTGGTCTGAAAGAAACCAAAGACCGGATTAAAAATTACCATGTCGATTTGAAACGCCTTGCTGAAAATCGTCGTGCAGAACTGCGCTCGGCTTATAATGATTTATTAGTCACAGCCACGGTGTTTGAGAACACCACTGAAGCAATTATGGTTTTGAACTTAGATGGGCACTTTTCTGCAACCAATCCAGCTTTTACCCAAATCACAGGCTATCCTAGTGATCATATTAAAGGGAAACATTTTTCTGCATTGGTGGCGGAAAATAAAAAACAACCTGCTGATTTAGGTGAAAGAATTTGGCAAAGCCTGAAAGACAAAGGGCAATGGCAAAACGAAATTTGGAGCCAACGTGCTGATGGTAGCACTTATCCAGCGTGGGTATCTCTCAATGAAGTCGAAGACGCTAAAAACCACACCAGTCAATATGTTGCGCTGTTAAGTGACATTACCCGGCGTAAACAATACGAAAAACAAATTTGGCGGCAAGCGAATTATGATGCCCTAACCAATTTACCTAATCGTCACTTATTCCACCGCCGTATGGAACAAGCCCTCACCGAAGCGGGCAGTCAACATGGCATCATGAGCTTGATGTTCATTGACCTTGATCATTTTAAAGAAGTCAACGACAGCATGGGGCATGATGCGGGTGATGAACTTCTGAAAGCCGCAACCCAACGTATCCGCACAGCTGTGCGTCCACAAGACACCATTGCTCGTATGGGCGGCGATGAGTTTACCGTGATTTTACCCAGTCCCATTGAACGAAAAGAAGTGAAAATTATTGCCGAAACCATCATTCAAACCCTCACAGAGGCTTTCCCTTTATCCGAAGGACAAGCCTATATTTCCGCTTCTATAGGGATTGTCTGTTACCCAGAACATGGCGAGAATGTCAGCACCTTACTTAAAAATGCCGATATTGCCATGTATCAAGTCAAAGAAGCCGGGCGTGGCGATTATGGTGTTTTTCAACCTGAGGACAGTAGTTAATGGATTCAATACTCCTAGTTTTATCTATGCTGCCACTCATATTGCTCATGCTGATGGGATACGTGGGCTTTAAAGACGTACCCGAGGGGTTTCATTATCTAGTTGAGCGCCTAGGAAAATTTACTCGCACCTTAGAACCAGGTCCCCGACTTATTTACCCTTTTGTAGAATTTGTGACTCATAAAGTCGATATGCGCGAACAAAATCTATCATTAACACCAAGCATCCAGCTAGAAAATGGCATTGAAATCAGTTTGCAATGTGATTTATGGTTTCAGGTTGAAGATGCTGCACAAGCTAGCTACGCTGTTAGCGATTATCAACAAAGTTTAGTACAAATCCTTGATAACTATCTGCATAGTCATATCAGCTCAAAGGAAAAATCTGTTATATTCGCAGAGCAAACGCGCATCGCAGATCAGGTTCGGCAAGATTTAGCCCAAAAGGCGGAATCTTGGGGTATAGCTGTGCGCCAATTACAACTAAGTCACCTCAAAGTATGTTGAAAAATTTAAGGAGTAATCACTAATGGAGTTTGGTTTTGCTATCCTTGCTGCACTAATTTTGCTCGGCTTTATGATCACTGGCATTTTAGGCTTTCAGCGTGTCCCCCAGGGTTATCATTACACGGTTGAGCGTTTAGGGAAATTTACCCGTACCCTAGAAGCCGGACCACGGCTGATTTATCCTTTTTTAGAGGTCGTCAGCTATAAAATTGATGTTCGCGAACAAGTATTAGAAGTCCCTACACAAGAAATTATCACCAAAGACAATGCCTCGGTCAAAGTCAATGGCGTAGTGTTTTTCGTGGTACAACACGCTGCTCGTGCTGCTTACGAAGTGCGAAATTATGATATTGCTATATTAAATTTAGTCACCACCAATATTCGTGGGGCGATGGGATCGATGAAACTTGATGAAATGCTCACCCAACGTGATCGCATCAGTGACAAAATTATGCAAGATGTCGATGAAGCCACTGAGCCGTGGGGCATCAAAGTCATGCGGGTCAAAATAAAAGACATTACCCCACCCAAAGAGCTATCTGACGCTATGACTAAACAGCTTCGAGCTGAACGAGAAAAACGCGCGAAAATCTTTGAAGCCGAGGGTACACAAATATCTGATATTAACGTGGCGACAGGTCATAGAGAAGCCGCTATTTTACAGGCTCAAGGTGAAAAAGAAGCCATGCTGCTCAAAGCCCAAGCCGAAAAAGAAGCCATGATTATGCACGCCGAGGCAGAAAGACAACGCGACCTTAAAATCGCTGAGGGGCGCGAACGTCTTTCAGAGGCCGAAGCCCTTGCTGTATCGATGATGGCAAAAGCAGTACGTGAAAATGGAGCAGACTTACAAGCCATTAATTATTTAGTCGCTGATAAATATGTCAACGCCTTTACTGAAATGGCAAAAGCGCCGGATAAAAAAGTCATTTATATGCCCATGGAAGCCAGTCAAATTGTCGGTGCTCTGGGGGGAATCGGTGAGCTGACCCGCGATGCGCTACAACAACAAAAGGATAGTAAAGCATGACCGAAATGATCAATAATTTTTTGGCCTTAGATACTTTTTGGTATTGGTTATTTGCTGCCTGTTTATTGATGATGATGGAAATTTTAATTCCAGATATGTTTTTTATGGCTTTAGCCAGTGCGGCAGCAGAAGTGGGGATTGTTGGTTTTTTCTTTCCCACCTTAACCTTTGGTTGGATGTTTACGATTTTTTCGGCTTTTGCAGTGATCAGCATTTGGATCTCACAGCGTTATTTAAGTAAAGAAGTGCTGGTTAGCGAAGAGCCGCTACTTAACCGCCGCAGTGATGATTTAATCGGGCGTAATTTTACCCTCCATGAGCCAATAATCAACGGTGAAGGGCGTGTTAAAGCGATGGCTAGCTATTGGAATATCACGGGTGCAGATTGCCCTGTAGGCAGCCGAATTAAAGTGGTTGATGTCGATGGCATTACCCTCAAAGTCATTGTCGTGAGCACACCTCAATGACGATTCAATCCCTCAGCCCTCAAGCTGCTTTTGAGTTTATTCAAGCCCAAAAAATTCGAGCCTTTATTGATGTGCGTTCATCAATGGAATTTTTATTTGTCGGACATCCTTTAAGCTCGGTTAATATTCCTTGGATTGATGAACCCAATTGGGACGTTAATCCTAATTTTTGTGCCGATATTGAACAACATGTACAATACCGCTATCCAGAAATCGACCCCAAAACTGTGCCGGTGATTCTCATTTGTCGCAGTGGTGTACGCTCTTTAGATGCGGGCGCTGTGTTAGTTGAGGCCGGGTTTAAGCAAATTTATAACGTATTAGAAGGTTTTGAGGGAGAATTGGATGATGATCATCACCGCTGTAGCATCGGTGGCTGGCGTTTTCATCAATTGCCTTGGGTACAATGTTGAACAAGATGCTTGAAATATGCACGCATGACAAGCATATTAAACTCCTTGATTTAACCCTACAAAAATACGGAGACCAATTCCCATGAGCGATACCTTATCAGAAGTCGAAAACCAAACCGCAGCCAAGGCAGTCCCTGAAGCTGAAGCTTCTGATGAACAACAGCAAGAAAATGTGCAAGAAGAAAAAACAGCCAGCAGCGATGAGATTGATATTACGGTTGATATAGAAAGCTTACAAAAACAATTACGTGCCGCTGAAGCTGAAATTGAGCAACAAAAAGATCAAATGCTGCGCCAACAAGCAGAATTGGAAAATGTCCGTAAACGCCTACGTCGTGATGTGGAAGACGCACATAAATTTGCCCTGAAAAATATGGCCATTGAATTACTGCCAATTTTAGACAGTATGGAACTGGAACAAAAAAGTGCCCAAGAAAATCAAGAAACCAATGTTGAAACCTTGCGTGAGGGCAGCGCCTTAATCATGAAAATGTTCAGCAATTGCTTTGAGAAGTTTCATATTGAAGCCATTGAGCCACTAGAAGAAAAGTTTGATCCCGAATTACACGAAGCAATTGCGATGGTACCTGTGCCTGATGCCGAGCCAAACACCATCGTGCAAGTACAACAAAAAGGCTATCAACTTAATCAAAGACTGTTACGTCCTGCAATGGTGATTGTAGCGGCGAAGTCCTAAACACCGAAAGAGGTAGACAATATGGCAGATTTAAGCGAAGGCATGAAAGTGACTATCGCAGGTAAAGACGGCGTATATGAAATTAAGGCCGAAGCAGAACCTGGCGAGTACTTGTGCGTACATGACACCGATGCTGTTCTTGCCAAAGCAGAAGACATCACACCCGCATAAATACTGAGGGGCAAGCTTATGCATTCGCCCCCTTTTATCTTTAATACTGATGTTACGCAAAGGCTAAGCTTCACTAGGCAGGTGGAAAATCACACTATTGTGATAAAAACCAGCTTAGTGCGTAACGTCAGTTTAATAGCAAGTAGGACTAATTCAATATTAGTCCTTTTTTTATGCGTCATATGCCAGCCAGTCTTGATAATATGTTCTAATAAGCCTGTGTCAATTTAGCCCCCAGTCAACACAGGATCTTGCATGGATTTACTTACCTTATCTTTATTCATTCTTGGCTTTATCTTTCTCACGTATGGGGCAGATGTCTTAGTACGAGGTGCAGCGCAACTGGCCGGTAGCTTAGGCATGTCGCCTTTATTGGTGGGTCTAACAGTGGTGGCATTTGGAACCAGTGCGCCGGAATTAGCCATCAGCTTGCAATCTGCATTTAATGGACAACCTGATATTGCCCTGGGTAATGTGGTGGGCAGTAATATCGCCAATATTCTCCTAATTCTTGGCATTGCCTCTTTAATCACGCCTTTAGTGGTATCGCGGCAAATGATTCGCGTTGATATTCCCTTAATGATCGGTGCATCCTTTCTATTATTATTTTTTGCCTCAACAAATAATGAAATTAGCCGCTTAGAAGGCGGGATCATGTTAGTGGGTATTGTCTCTTATTTAAGTTTTTCGATTTTTAAAAGCCGCCAAACCCCACCCGAAACACAAGCAGAAATTGTCCAAGAAGCCGGAGTTACTAACGACGCTGATAAAACCCCTTGGTCAAAAAACCTATTATTGATCATTATTGGTTTAGTCCTATTGGTGATTGGGTCACAATGGCTGGTTAATGGTGCGATAGCCATTGCGCGTTTATTTGGCTTGAGCGAGTTGATTATCGGTTTAACCATTATCGCTATCGGTACTTCCTTGCCTGAAATTGCCGCCTCGGTGGCAGCCTGTTTGCGAGGACATCAAGATATTGTGGTAGGAAATGTCATCGGCAGTAATTTATTCAATATTTTACTGGTACTAGGGGCGACGGCAACCGCCTCAAGCACGGGGATTCACATCAGCTCATCCGCCTTATTTTTTGATATTCCAGTGATGATAGCCGTCGCCTTGGCAAGCTTGCCGATTTTTTTCACCGGACATTTGATAGAGCGTTGGGAAGGTGGATTATTTTTAGCTTATTACAGTGCTTATTTACTTTATTTAGTCTTCAATGCCACAGAACACGCCTTATTGCCCGCTTATAGCGCTATTATGCTGTGGTTTGTGATTCCTTTAACCATGCTAACCTTACTCATTTTCGTCAAACGCACCTGGCGTAAGGATATTCAAGCTAATTGAGCTAGAGGCACACGCGAGCTAGTAAAATAGCATTTAACTTTTGATTAATGTGACGCATAAAACCGCCGATAAATACAGATATTTTACTCTGTATTTATCGACGTGTATCAACAATTAATATCACTGAATACTGAACAACTCTCAAATCATCTGGTTTTCTGATTTCGTAAGCTGTGCCAACGGATAAAGCCACAATCACAGGGCACATGACAATCGTTAGGTAACAACTTCGGTATGTTGCAAGCGGCATTACAACTTTCATTAACTGCACTATCACAAGCCTCCCGGCAGGATCTACTAGTACAACTTTCCTTATCTTTTTCCTCATCATCTTGCTTGGAAAGAAGTTGATATGCTTCTGAGCAAGCAAAAAAACGTTGTTGTATCAAAGGTAAACTACGCAAAAACCCTTGTTGTTGGATTAATTTTTTGCAAGCTTCAGAGCAACTATCGCCCTGATGCAAAACGGCATGGGCGCAACGAAAGTTCTTATAAGGTGATATATAGCGTTGATAACTATTGATAAAGAAGACAAATAACATTTTCATGGTATAACTCTATGGGATTTAGTGGAAATAAGACCATACACTCATCGTTTACCTCAGCACATGCCTGACTATTTTTTTACCTTTTGAAGCAAAAAGAAGCCTTTGCGTAACGCAACTATTATAGCTCCTATTAATCCCGCTATTTATAAATCAACATTGCCCGCAAGGAATTAAGGGTGTACGATAGTCCTTTGCACCAGCAAAGACGCTAACATCCTAGCGTTCTTGCCCAGTTCAACAACCGATACGAGAAAGAATTAGATGGCAACAAAAGCAGATTTAGAAGCCCGCGAAGCGGATTGTAACAATGCTGAGGATCTCACCAACTTAGCAACAGAATGCTTACAAGATCCGGTTGACCTTGACTATGCCAAAGAGCTGCTGACCAAAGCAGAATCACAATGTCAATTCCCTGTTGATTCTATCCGTATTGCAGAACTCTACGCTGTAGAGCCACTGAGCGATAAAGACAAAGCCGAAGAATTATACGGCGATGCTGAAAACGCTTGCTTTGAATCCCACGAGTTTGCCGAAGTGGGCGCAAGCTTGGGTAAATTCCTAGGCGATACCGAAAAAGGCAAAGGGCTTATCGAACAAGCCGCTGCTGATGCCAAAAATAAAGCCGATTTTATGCGCTTGGCACAATACGCCGAAAAAATGGGCGACAGCGAACTGGCTGAAGGCTATTTTGAAAAAGTTTTAGGCGATTGCAAAAGCGTTGCTGATTACAAAGAACTCGCAGAAGGCGTGGTTAAAGAAAACGCAGATACTGCCAAAGATTTATACAAAAAAGCCGAGCGCTATGCCACCGACATCGACGGTGCTATCGAATACGCTCAAGGCGCTAAAGATGTCTTTGATGACAATGACTGGGCAAGCGAAATTCTCGCCAGCGTCGAAGGCGATTGCCAATTCCCACAAGAATTTGTCAAACTGGCACAAGGTTACAGCGACATCGTTGATAACCAAGATAAAATCCGCGAACTTCTCGAAGAAGGCGAAAACTTCGCCATGGCAGAAGACGAATTCCAAGCCCTCGCTGATGGCTACTGGAATATGCTCAAAGACAAAGACAAAGCCGCTGCGGCTTACGATAAAGTCATTGCCGAATTAAACGACCGGGGCAAATTACTCGATTTAGCCAAAGTCCTTGCCACCGAAATCGAAGACAAAGACCGGGCGAAAAAAGTCTATGCCAAAGTCGAAGGCAAAACCGCCAGCGCTTTGGATTTAGGCAAACTTGCACAAGCTGTGTGTGATGATTTGGGCGATAAAGACTACGCCGCTGAAATTTACGACCGTGCCGCTAGCAACTTAACGGGCGCTAACGACTTCCTCAACCTCGGTGGCGAAGTGGTTAAAAACTTAGGTGATGCCGAAAAAGGCGCGGGCTTATACCGTAAAGCGATGGAAAACACCGCTGATTTTAACGGTTTCGTTAAAGTATTAGATGCCGCTGAAGACAAACTCCCAGAAGACAAAGACCTCGCGGGCGAAGTCTTAGGCAAATTAGAAGACTTAGCCAGCAGCACAGGCGAGCACCTGACCATTGCTGAGCGCATCAACAAAACCTTAGGTGATGCTGACAAAGCCAAAGCCTGCATCCAAACTGCTGAAGATTCTGTCAGCAGCTTAGATGAAATGAAAAAAGTTGCCGCCACGGTTAAATCTAACTTCGGTGATGATGCCGATTGGGTTGCTCGCGTAGAAGAAAAACTCGCCCAACGTGAAGCCAATCAAGTTAAATACATTACCTTCCAAAAACGCGAAGAAGAATGTAGCACTGCCCGTCAAACCATCGCTTTAGCGGCTGATGTCATGGCGGACTTGGAAGACAAATCTTATACCGAAAAACTGCTCAGTGGTGCTGAAGAGCAAATGAACGAAGCCGGTTTTGATTTCAACCTCAACCGTGAATTAGCGGTTGCTGTCGATTTACACTTACAAGACCAAAACTGGGTTAAAAACATCTTTGATGCTTGCGCTGATAAAGCCAGCAACTTTGCGATGGTCAACCTGATCGGTAACAGTGTTGCCAACTTAAGCGACAAAGCTTTCGGTCAAGGCTTGGCTAAAACCTACTACAACAACTACCTCAACGGCTTAAGCGATGCCGGTGCGTATGATTTTGGTAAACTCGCTAGCGCCGTAGTGTCTGATTTAGGCGACAACGACTGGGGCAAAGAACTGCTCGACAAAGCGGCTGATAGCGCCTCAGGTCATCAAGAACTGGCTTATGCGGCTAACCTTGCTGCCAGCGTTTTGGGTGATGAAGCCCTAGCTGCTGACTTATACCAAAAAGCGGTAGATAGCTGCGATAGCGCCAGCCAACTAGCACAAATTGGTAACAGCTTACGCAATGACCAAATCGCCAAAGACAAAGCCCAAGCCATTTACGAGCAAGGTCTTGCTAAACTCGCAGGTGATGAGCGTTTACGTGGTATTGAAGGCATCATGAGCATCTTCAACGACCGTGACTGGGCAAGCAGCGCCTATGACACAGCAGCCAACGACTTTGACGGCGATGTTAAATTCAGCCGTAGCCGTCGCACTGCTTTAGATACCCACTACTCACGTCCAGCGTAAACTTTACGCAATAACGCGACTCGTTCCCATGCTCCAGCATGGGAATGCCTCCCGCGTCGCTCTCGCGGCGCGTCTTCTGACCCGACTCAAAAGAGCAACCCCATGAACGATGCACTGGTCATTGCAGGAAAATCCTATCAATCCCGTTTATTAGTCGGCACTGGCAAATACAAAGACATGGAAGAAACCCGTCTTGCCATCGAAGCCAGCGGTGCAGAAATCATCACCGTCGCCATTCGCCGCAGCAATATCGGTCAAAACCCTGACGAGCCGAATTTACTCGACATCTTACCGCCGGAAAAATACACCATCCTCCCCAACACCGCAGGCTGTTACACCGCCAAAGATGCCGTGCGCACCTGCTTACTCGCCCGCGAGCTGTTAGACGGACACGACTTGGTGAAGCTAGAAGTCTTAGGTGATGAAAAAACCTTATTCCCTGATGTCAGCGCCACCTATGAAGCGGCTGAGGAACTCTTGAAAGAAGACTTCAAAATCATGGTCTACACCAACGACGACCCCATCGCCGCCAAACGTTTTGAAGACATGGGCTGCGTCGCCGTCATGCCACTAGCCGCCCCCATCGGCTCCGGCCTTGGTATCCGTAACCCGCTTAATATCCTCACCATTGTTGAAAACGCCAATGTACCGATTTTGGTCGATGCCGGTGTCGGCACCGCCTCCGATGCGGCTCAAGCCTTAGAAATTGGCTGTGACGGGGTGTTGATGAATACCGCGATTGCAGCAGCGCAAGACCCTGTGAAAATGGCTGAGGCGATGAACTTAGGCATTAAAGCTGGACGGGCTGCGTTTTTGGCAGGCAGAATGCCGAAACAGCGTTTTGCTAATGCGTCTTCGCCTAATACGGGGCATTTTTGGGTTTAAGCTGTAGAGCCGTAGCAGTGCTACGGCTCAGTCCAACGAATATTGTCAGACAACAAAAAAGTAGCATATGATTTAAACTTCGCATGGACTCTAAATAGCACAACTCCAGATGGAATCACGACTTCAGCCGTGTTTTTGCTGGCACGATGTTTTGAGGTTTACATAGTGTATATCGGAGTCCGAAATCTTGTGCATCTATATCTTGGGTAAGGTTTTCGAGAAGAATAGAGGGCAGCTATTCAATTTCTATAATTAAGTATGGCTATGCCCCCTTTATTTTGACAGAAATAGGCGTAGTGCGTAACATCCGTCATTGAGTTTAACACCTGAGAGCCTTAGCTCTACAAGACAGTGAGCCAAGGGTTTTAATCAAAAGCACTTGCTTACTTAAATACTATCATTCTGGAAACCCCATGCCATTTATTCGTCCTATCAGTTTAGTCTTATGTTTGCTTATGATCCCAACGACCTTTGCTGAAGAGGACAAGCGCCAAAGTTTAGGGCTAAATAGCTCAGAACAAGCGGCTTTTTTAACGGAAATGCGACAAATGCTTGCCAGTATTCAAGGAATTATCAGCGGTATTGGTGCGGAAGATAGAGAACTGATTATCAAATCCGCCCGCGTCTCTGGTAACAAAATGGCAAGAGCAACCCCCGATTCGATTAAGCAAAAAACCCCAACAAGCTTTAAAGAAATCGGTGGCCCTACCCATATGATGTTTGAAGAGTTGGTGATACGTGCTGAAGTCGATGATATGGATATGCTCGCAAGCTTTACGGGGGAATTAATGCAGCAATGCTTAGCCTGTCATGCCTTGTTTAAGATTTGAGGTGATGCACTTACTAACTGATGTTACGCAAAGACTTCTTTCTGTGCCTTAAGGGCACAGAAAACCCACGGCTAAATATTACTAGGCAGGTGAGAAAGTGCCCTATTGTGGTAAAAACGGACTTAATGCGTAACATCAATTATTAATTTTTTTGCCTACTAAGTGATGCTTAATCATGGCGTAATGGTGATATTTTGGTATTTATTTTTTTAAGAGCCATAGAAAACGCAGAAAAACACAGAAATTTTTTATATTTTTCTGCGATATTCTGCGTTTTCAGGTAAGCCTTATTCCGCTAAAATAGCGCCTATCACTTATTTTAGGTCAATCCCATGTCTTTTAATGCCTTCGTCGGCTTGTTAGGTATTTTAGTAACCAGCATTTCTATCTATCAACCCAATCAAGACCCTTATATTAGCGTTATTATTGTTCTGAGCTTAATTGGCTATTGGGCTTGGTTAGTTTATCAGCGCCGCGTGGTGTCTAAAAACCATGCCAAAATTTTACTTAATTACAGTAGCAAAGATTTAGAGCCTGCACGCATTGTATATAAGGCGCTAGAGCAGCAACAAGCTTATATTTGGTTTGCCAATCAACATTTGGCTGATTTTGACGATGAATCTACAGCCTTTGATAAAGGGATAGAACAATGCAAATATTTATTAATTTTAAAAACCGCCCAGTATGATACGGATAGACAAGCAAAAATCCGCAGCAATAAATTTGCTAAGTCTGAGTTTGCCGACCATCACCCGTTTACAACTGTGGCTTATGATGGCTATAAAGGCGATGACAAGTTTAGAAAAGGCGACTATATCCTTTTTGACCCAGACAAACCGGAAAACTTAATAGCGCATGTGAACAAGCTTTTGGATAAAGACAAGTCAGAATGGGTTCCTTTCTTTTATGGGCTTGCCTTAGCTGCCTTTTCAGTCTGGTATTTTTTTATTGAAACACCGAAAAAAATAGACGATAACCAACCGCCGCCCGAACAAGCGGATAATATAGAAGACAATAACAAGGTAATAGACATAGCTCCCCCTGTTGCGCCGATAGAAACGCCTCCTAGCCATTTCGACCTCAAACTACAATTACAAATTCCGCCGCCGATTAAAGGCTATGTTGTCTTGAGTTTGCCCGACAGCGATAACACCCAAACCAAGGAAAAGCTCAAGAGTACAGAGGTGGGGTTTTCGATTAAATATCATTTATTAAATAAACAAGCGGCTTTATACATTCTATTGGAACAACAACAAGGGCAAATTATTTGGCAAGAAAATATCCGTCTTGAGCATAAGCCGCTGCACATTCAGCCGCCAAATAGTGCTGAAATAGAAAAACCCGAAAAACTGCCCTTGCCTTTACAAAAGGTATTAGCCGATGAATACGAGCAAGCTGATGCCCAGCTTAGCCTAGCGACTGCTTATGACCTGGGTGAATATCATCAGCAACCCGTCTCACAAAACAGTGAAAAAGCCTATGGCTACTATGCCAAAGCTGCCGCCCAAGGTAATGCCGAGGCGCAAAATCAACAAGGGCTGATGTTGCAACAAGGGCGCGGGGTAGCGCTACAAGCACAGCAAGCCTTTGCCTTATTTCAGCAGGCTAAACAACAAAATTATATTCCGGCTTTTTGGAACCTAGCCCATGCGCATCGTTTGGGTATAGGCACAGACAAAGACGAAGGCCTTGCTTTTGTGGCGCTGCAAGATGCCGCCGTTGCCATGCGCCAGATTGCCCCAGCACAGCTAAAAGGGCTGTTAAATCCCCATAAAGCCCCCACCCTCACCGAGGATAAAGCTTGGCTAAAACAGGTTAGCGGTGATAATTACCCAGAGATAAAAGCCTTGGAGCAGCAGCTAGAAACTGACACCACAACGCCAGCGCCTGAACCGATTGAAAAGCCCGAATCCTTGTCATTAGCGCAACAACGGCAAAGAATGCAGCAAGTTGCCAGCGAACGTTATGAGGCGTACCCCGATGGCACGGCCTTGGATAAAGAAACAGGCTTGGTGTGGATGCGTTGCGCAATGGGGCAAACGTGGAATGGGGAAACCTGTGAAGGCAGCAGCACACGTTATAAGTGGCAAGCAGCTAAACAATTAAAAGTCGAGTTTGCTGGTTATGATGATTGGCGTTTACCAGACATAGAGGCATTGCGCACGCTGGTTTATTGCAGCAATGGACAACCTGAGTATTTTAGTATGGCTAAAGATGCAAAAGAGACTGTGGGGTGTTCGGGGTTGCCAAATAAAGACTATCTCAGCCCCACAATTGTCCAGCCTGTGTTCCCCAGTACAAAAGCCAGTTTTTTTAGGTCATCTACGCCTTGGGCGGGGACTAGCAATGATGCGTGGGGCGTGCATTTCCATCTTGGTAGCGACGACTACGACGATACTGACGGAACGTGGCGCGTTCGGTTGGTGCGTGGCGGACAGTGATTTTATTTTTTATTTTTTTAATCTTACGCAAAGTTGGCTATTGTCCCAACTCGTAAGCTGTATAAGCCTTTGCCGTCATACACTACAAACAAAACCAAAAAACTCATCACATTCCCCAAATTTAAAAGCTTCGATATGGCTACACAACCAAGCCTTAAAACCATAAAAATGTTGGGTTTTACAAGCTCAACACCAACATTAACACAAGGATTACAAATATCCATATTGGAGCAAATACATGGAAATCAGCCTAAATATTCCTGATGAATTATCATCACGGATAAAATTGCATAAAGATAAGTTGAAACAAATTCTATTTTTTGGCTTGCGCGAACTAAACGCAAAACCCTCTGGTACATTTGCTGGGCTATCAGATGTATTAGAATTTTTAGCCAGTTTACCCTCAACAGAAGAAATTTTACGCTTACGCCCATCACCAGAGCTTGTGACTGAAGTAGAAAATCTGATAGAAAAACAAAAAACAACGGGATTAACGACAGAAGAAGAAGCTGCATGGCAGCAATATCAATATGCTGAACATTTGGTACGTTTGGCAAAATTAAATGCCATAAAACAACAACAGCACAGTGAGTAAAATATATATTTAGGAACGTGCACGAATTAATTTATGCAACTGCCTTTTCCACGCCGATAGCCCTGAAAGGGCATAATTAATAAAGCCTAGGGCAACGCCCTAGGATAGGGAAAATAATAATGATTAAGCCCTGAAGGGGCGACATAAAAATACAAAAGTTATATCGCCCCTTCAGGGCTAAAGTATATTGACATCAATCACCTAGGGCGTTGCCCTAGGCTATATAAATGTCGCCCCGTTGGGGCTTTTAATTTAAAAGGAGAAGCATTTCAGAAAAAGTTGTTGAAGTTATTTTGTGCATGTTCCTTACCAATGCAAGTAATTTAGAGTTTCTTTGCTTGAAAGCTCTGCCCCTTCTGACAGTTTGTGCTTTGGTTTTGAGCTATTTGTACTTTTGTTTCGCCCACCGACTCCAGCTTGATAACATTTAAACGTTATAAATCTCCGCCTTATAGGCTTTCAAATGCTCAGGCTGAGTAATCCACTTAATGGTTTTCTCTAAACCCGCACGAATATCCACCTCTGGCTGAAAGCCGGTGAGTTTTTCAATTTTGCTATTATCACACCAAAGCCTAAACACCTCGGATTTCTCGGGGCGGCGGCGTTGTTCTTCGGTGATAAATTCAACATCGCTGCCCATGATTTCTTTAATTAAGTTTAAAGTATCAGCAATGCTAATTTCATAATTAGAGCCGATGTTGACGGTTTCGCCAATACTGGAGTCGGACTCCGCCAAGGCAATAAACCCCCGACAAGTGTCGGTGACATAATTAAAATCTCGGGTCGGGCTTAAGTCGCCGAGTTTGATTTGTTGTTGTCCGTTGGCAATTTGGGTGATGATGGTCGGAATCACCGCGCGGGCGGATTGACGCGGGCCGTAGGTATTAAACGGACGGGCAATGGTCAGCGGTAAATCAAAGGTATTATAAAAACTCATTGCCATCGCATCGGCGGCGATTTTGGTGGCGCTGTAGGGCGATTGCGGTTGCAGCGGGTGTTTTTCATCAATCGGTACATATTGCGCTGTGCCGTAGACTTCGCTAGTGGAGGTATGAATCAGGCGTTTTACGCCGTTGTCCATCGCCGCTTGGCAGATATTCAGTGTGCCTTTGATATTGGTATCGACATAGCTATCGGGGGCGACGTAGGAGTAAGGGATCGCAATCAAGGCGGCGAGATGATAAACCACGTCAATGTCTTGGCAAATGTGTTGGCAATAATGCGGGTCGCGCACGTCACCATTGACGACTTCGATTTTGTCCAAGCACGACAGTTGCTCCAGCCAACCCCAGTTATTAAAGGAGTTGTATTGCGATAGGGCGCGGACTTGGTGTCCTGCCGCGACGAGGGCTTCGGTGAGATGTGAGCCAATAAAGCCATCGGCACCGGTCACTAAGACATGACTCATCAATAAAACTCCTGTGTGTTAAGGCGTACTCGGTTTTGCTGGTTTGCGGCGGCGGCGAAAGCGTCTTTTCGGTTTCGGGCGGTCATCGGGGCTTTCTTCTGCCGGATGCGGCTGCGCAGGCATGTGTTTTTGTTGTTCTTGCCAATAATCCACTGCGGTTTGTAATTCTGGCTCCAGTGTGACTCTGAGCATCAGAAAATCAAAAGCAGCGCGGAAACGCTGATGGTGTAGGGTTTGTTTGCCGCGTTTTCCCCGTGGCATTTGCTCAAGGCGCAGTTGTAATTGCCAAATCTCGCGCATGGTTTGTGCGGTACGTTTGGGGATATGCACGCATTGTCCTTGGGCTTGGTTGACATCTGCACCGGCGCGGGCGAGGGCATTGTAGGCATTGGGTTCTTTTTCTGTGGGCTGGCGGCGTTTATCCACCGCTGGCCATAATAAAACCGCAAATAAAAACGCCGGAATCACGGGCTTGTTTTCGTTGACGCGTTGGTCGCTGTTGTCTAGAGCTTTGAGGACAAACTCGCGATAGTTGTCTTCGTGAAATAGTTTGCAACTAGGCGCGAACAAATAGATTAATAGCTCATAATGTTCTAGCAATATGAAACTTTTGCTGCCGTGTCCGGTTAAAAACACTTTTAAAGTTTCTTCATAAAGCCGCGAGGGCGGAATGTCTTTGAGCAAACCGCCGAGTTGTTTGATCGGCGCTTGGGTGCTTTCTTCAATGTCAAAGTCGAGTTTGGCACTAAAACGCAAGGCGCGCAGCATCCGCACGGGGTCTTCTTGATAGCGTTGCTCGGGGTCGCCAATTAAGCGAATCAGTCGCGCTTCAATGTCGGCGAGTCCATTGCAATAATCCACCAAGCTATAATCGGCGATGTTGTAATACAGGGCGTTAATGGTAAAGTCGCGGCGCTGGGCATCTTCTTCGAGGCTGCCATAATGATTATCGCGCAGAATCCGTCCTTGGTCGCTGACTTGTTCGGCGGCGGCTTTATTGGCTCTAAAGGTCGCGACTTCAATAATATAGCGCCCAAAGTGAATATGCGCTAAACGAAAACGTCGCCCAATTAAACGGCAATTACGAAACAAGCCATCGACTTGTTCGGGTTTGGCATTGGTGGCGACATCAAAGTCTTTCGGGGTCATGCCTAAGAGTAAATCCCGTACACCGCCTCCGACCAAAAAGGAATCATAGCCGCCGTCTTTAAGCCGATAGAGGACTTTTAGGGCATAGCGGTGGATGTGTTTACGCGAAATCGGATGCTGCGCCCGAGGGATAATATGGGCATCGGCTAGGTCTTTGGGCACAGAGACGCTAGGGCTGCTGGGGCGAGGCTCGCTCGGTGAGCGTTTTAATAAACGGGTAATGCCATTGTATAAACGTTTATGTATAGAAATCAAATTGTTGGCCACTCCTGATGGGGCTTAGGCGGGGGTTAGCTCAGTGCTTTTATTTGGCGTAAGTAGTCATTGCTACATTGCACGATTTTGCCGCGCTTAAAAAACAATTGCCAGCGATTGCCGCCAAATTGTCGCCATAACATCGCCGAGCGTACGGCTGCCAGTAATAAGGTGCGTATTTTAGCAACATATCGTGGGTTTTTTAAGTGTTCAACATTACCCTTGATATAGACGCGGAAACCGAGTTGACTGAGGTTGTTTTCATAGATTTTGGCTAATTTAGAAAACAATAAACTGTCGAGTTCAAAATGACCTGCCATATCGGTTTCTGCTTGCAGCAATTGCATATGCACTTCTTCTTGCATCACTGGGCTTTGGCTAAAATGACGCTCAACGGTGAGCACCGCCAAAGCATAGCGAATCACATCGGGGTTTTTCGCATACGCCGGGCTACTGCCACCAAAATAAGCTTGTAATAACTCCAGTCCCAAGCGCAATTGGCTGATGTCGCCATACACCGCAGGGGTATCGGGCGCGTCAAATTGAAACAAACTATGCACCAAAGGGTGCGAATCTTCTTCTGAATAAATCCCTTGATGCGCCAGTTGATAAACAAGATGGCTTGCTTGTAACACAGCAGCGAGTGCGAGGGTGGTATCTTGCAATTGAGGCATGATGCGGTTGTATTTCCGGTCAGCTAAATAAAACCGTGCATTCTAACACGTTCAGATATGGCTTTTTGCCGTGATTGTGCGAAAATAGTCCCCTTTTCGTCTGTATAGGCATGATTTATGTCCCGTTCTCTGCTGCGCTCTTTATCGACCATTGGTAGTTTTACCTTGCTATCGCGGATTTTAGGCTTTGTCCGTGATGTGGTGATTGCGCAATATTTTGGCGCAGGCGCGGCGGTGGATGCCTTTTTGGTCGCGTTTAAAATCCCTAATTTTATGCGGCGCTTATTTGCCGAGGGCGCTTTTTCACAAGCCTTTATTCCGATTTTGAGCGAATACAAAACCCAACGTGAACACAAAGAAGTCCAAGACCTGCTCGCCCACACGGTCGGCAGTTTGGGGCTGATTTTAAGCTTGGTGACTTTGTTTGGTTTGGTTTTTAGTCCTTTGGTGGTGATGATATTTGCCCCAGGGTTTACGCAAAACCCCGAGCAATTGGGACTCACAGCGGATTTATTGCGCCTGACTTTTCCGTATTTATTATTTATCTCCCTCACCGCTTTTGCCTCGGCGGTGCTGAATACCTATGGGCGTTTTGCCGTCCCCGCTTTTACCCCGGTGCTATTAAATGTCTGTTTAATTAGTGCCGCATGGGGCTTTAGTGATGCCTTTGAACAGCCGATTATGGCGCTGGCTTGGGGCGTGTTGCTAGCGGGTATCGTGCAATTTTTATTTCAACTGCCGTTTGTCAATGCCCTACATTTGCTGGTGCGCCCACGGCTGGCTAGTCCGATTATTCGCGGACACGAGGGCGTGCGGCGGATTTTTAAGCTGATGTTGCCCGCCTTGTTTGGCGTATCGGTGACGCAAATCAGCTTATTAATCGACACCTTGATGGCATCGCTGCTTGTTAGCGGCAGCGTTTCATGGCTGTATTATTCTGATAGATTGCTCGAGTTTCCTGTCGGTATTTTTGGTGTTGCCTTGGCGACGGTGTTAATGCCGCGCCTCTCAAAACTGGTCGCCGCCGAAAAACACGAGGATTATCAAAAAACCTTAGACTGGGGTTTGCGCTTGGTGTTTTTGGTTTGTGTGCCTGCGACACTGGGGCTGATGTGGCTGGCGGAACCCATTTTAGCGACCTTGTTTAACTATGGCGAATTTAGCCAGCACGATGTCGAAATGAGCGCCCGCAGCTTGGTGGCATATGCTATTGGCTTATCTGGTTTTGTATTGATAAAAATTCTCGCTTCCGGTTTTTTCTCGCGCCAAGATACCAAAACCCCGGTCAAAATTGCCGTGGTTGCCATGGTTAGCAATATCACGCTCAATCTTATCTTTATCGTCCCGCTGGCTCATGCGGGCTTGGCGCTGGCGACCGCGCTATCAGCGACCATCAACGCCAGTTTATTATTTTGGCAATTGCATAAACAAAACATCTACAGCCCACTAGCAGCAAGTCACTGGCGCGGCTTTCTTGCAAAAATCCTGATTGCCTCGGTGCTGATGAGCGTATGGCTATGGTGGGGCACGCAAAACCCCCAAGTGTGGTGGGACGCGGGCGCGATAGAGCGCAGCGCACGTTTAATGGGCTGGATAGGTTCCGCGATTACGATTTACTTCGTCAGTTTGCAATTAATGGGCTTGTCGCTAAAAAGTTTTTTCAGTAAAAAATCCATATAGTATATAACCGCCATTGTTGCACGGCTAAGCTTCACTATGCAGGCAATTGTTGAATAATGAAGCAAAAAACAATAAGCGCGTAATATCAGAACAATAATATTTATTTTTCAAATAATTACAAAACACGGTGTATTTTTTTGAAAAAAAAGCTTGTCAAGCTAGGGCTTTGCCCCTATAATTGCGTCCCTTCGGAGAGGTGGCAGAGTGGTCGAATGCGGCGGTCTTGAAAACCGTTGAGGGTTAGTAGCCTTCCGTGGGTTCGAATCCCACCTTCTCCACCATTTCAAGCTTCATATTATCAAATAAGCTACACAGCAATTCTAAGACCCCTAGAAAATACTGGGGTTTCTATCCAAATCTGTTCATATCGTTATAATACCAGCCACAACTAGCCGCTGGTATTTTTGTTGGTATATGCCTATAATCTAACCAACTTATACCCACAAGGGGGCTTTATGAGCAGACTCACTACCCTGCAAATACAACAAGCCAAGCCCAAGGAACGGGCGCATAAGTTGATGAACGGCAACGGCTTATTTCTACTTGTAATGATTAAAGGCTCGAAATATTGGCGGGCAAGTTATCGTTATAACAAAAAACAAAAAACCTTAGCACTCGGTGTTTATCCTGATGTTTCATTGAAGATGACGTTTGTTAGGTAAAACGACTTGATAAGTTTCCCAATAGTCAGTGTATGATACGGCACACTGCCGATAGACTGGGGGCAAAGAATCCCAAAGTTTTTGAGCTGCCTGAGCATCACGTTTCCCAACATATGCACCAACAATTTCTCGAGTCTCACGGTCTAAAGCAAGCCATATCCATTGCTTATTTTTCTTCTTTTGCACATTAGACTTTTTTCTGACCTGTACCTCACGTGGTATTTGTTCATATTTTTTATTCGTATATCTTTGCAACCACGATAAAGAAACACCAACAGCTCTAGCAATAGCACCCAAAGCCAGTCGTTCGAGTAATAATCTATCGATAAGCGCTATCGTATTTGGCGACGACAGTCTTTACAGACATATTTTTGTTTTCCTGTATGAATACTTCCATTTTTTACAATACTACTGAGACACGATTACCCCTACGCTGAAATAGACTTTTACTATGTTGATAAGATGCCTTCACAGGCGCACGGAACCGGGACTTTAGTCCCGTTTGGGCGTGGCTGAAGCCGCGATTCCAGTTTTGCATTCGTTATCGGCAAAAAATAAGGCAGTCAGGTGCATAAACCCATCTACACCCAAATCTCAACAGTGCTTAAAACCTCTTGAGTTCATTGAGCTTTTGGTGATAGAGTGCCTGCTCTAAATTTTAGCTGTTGTAAGGTTCTATACTGTCTATGTTTCAACCCCTTGCGCTTTATATCGGTCTGCGTTACACCCGCGCCAAACGCCGCAATCATTTTATCTCTTTTATCTCGCTCACCTCGATGCTCGGTATTGCCCTTGGGGTGATGGCGCTAATCACGGTGTTGTCGGTGATGAATGGTTTTGAATCCGAACTGCGCCAGCGAATGTTGGGGATGGCTCCGCATGTGGTCATCAGCGCCCGCGACCAGAGTTTTAGCAATTGGCAAAGCCTCGCTGAGCAAGTCAGCACCAACCCGGAAGTCACTGGGGTTGCGCCCTATATTGAAGGGCAAGCCATGCTTAGCCAACATGGACAAGTTTATGGCAGCTTATTCCAAGGCATAGACCCCGCTTATGAGCCGCGTATTTCTGAGGTTGCCGATAAACTTAAGCACGGCAGCCTTGATGCCCTGACCCCGAAATCTTTTAATGTCCTGATTGGCGATGGGCTGGCGGCGAGTTTGGGCGTAGAAGTTGGCGATAAAATCACTATGGTTGTGCCGCAAGCCAGCGTCACCCCCGTGGGCGTATTGCCACGGATGAAACGCATGACGGTAGCAGGCATTTTCCAAGTCGGAATGCACGAATTTGATAATAATTTATTGCTGCTGCATATCGAAGATGCGGCTCGCCTCTTAAGGATTCCCGCAGGCGAGGTGCAAGGCTTAAATATTAAAATCACCGATATGTTTGCCGCCCCCGCTTTTGCCGCCCAGTTAAGCGAAACCCTGCCGTGGGGCTATTTTATTTATGATTGGACCTATCGCCATGCGAACTTTTTTAAGGCGGTGAAAATGGAAAAAACCGTGATGTTTGTGATTTTAACCCTGATTGTCGCGGTCGCGGCGTTTAATATTATCTCGACCTTGGTGATGGTAGTCACGGATAAACAAAGCGATATAGCTATTTTACGCACCCTTGGCGCAACGCCGCGCTTGGTAATGCTGATTTTTATTGTTCAAGGCGCGATTATCGGGCTGTTTGGTACTAGCCTTGGGGCAATCGGTGGCATTGCCTTATCTTTAAATATCGAAAGCATTATTCCCGCGATTGAGCAAGCACTGGGCGTGAAGTTCTTAGATAGCAGCGTCTATTACATCACCGAACTGCCCTCGGAGTTGCACTGGCAAGATGTGTATAAAATCATCGGCATGTCCTGCTTAATCAGTTTACTCGCGACCTTATACCCTGCCCTAAAAGCAGCACGCACCGAACCGGCGGAGGCTTTGCGTTATGAGTGAGATTTTACGTTGCCAAGCGGTGGAGCGCTCTTTTACTGAGGGCGAAATCAGCGTTACGGTATTACAACAGCTCGGTTTTAGCTTACAAGCAGGCGAGCGCATTGCCATCGTTGGCAGCTCGGGTTCGGGTAAAAGCACCTTATTGCAATTGCTTGGCGGCTTAGATAGCCCTACTCAGGGCAAGGTCAGCTTAATGGGGCAAGATTTCCAAGGTTTAAGCCAAGCCGAGCGCGGGCACTTACGCAATCGTCATCTGGGCTTTATTTATCAATTTCACCATTTGCTCGCCGAATTTACCGCCCTAGAAAACGTCTGTATGCCGCTGCTGATTCGTGGTGACAAACCCGCCAGCGCCGAGGCAAAGGCAAGTGCTTTATTAACCGAAGTCGGTTTAGGGCAGCGCTTGCAACACAAACCAGGCGAGTTATCCGGCGGCGAGCGCCAACGCGCTGCCGTGGCGCGGGCTTTGGTCACCAACCCCGCTTGTGTGCTAGCAGATGAGCCAACCGGCAATCTTGACCAACAGACCGCCAATCAAGTCTATGACACCATGTTACAACTTAACCAAGCCAATAACACCAGTTTGGTGATGGTGACACATGATTTGAAACTCGCTGAACGAATGGACAAAATTTACCGCCTCGAAAATGGGCGACTGGTACAAACATGAGTATGATTCGCGCCCTGTGTCGTTATCCTATCAAAGGCTTAAGCCCTGAGTTTTTAGAATCTGTGCCTGTGTATCAGGGACAAGGCTTGCCTTTAGACCGCCAATTTGCCTTGGCGCAAGGTGGTAATGACTTTGACCCCAACAATCCCCAGCACCAAAGTAAAATCAATTATTTGATGCTGATGAAAAACGCAAAACTCGCCGCCTTGCACAGCGATTATCAGCCCGATACAGGGACATTAGACCTTAGCAGTGGCTCGAAAAACACCTTAAGCTTTAATCTTAAACAAGCCGATGGTCAGCAAGCTTTGGTGGCTTTTTTTAACCATTATTTAGCCGATGAAATTCGCGGCACGGGCACGCGCTTACTGCAAGCTAAGGGACATATGTTCTCGGATGTGAAAGAAAAAGTTTTATCTTTTGTTAATCTGGAGAGTGTGCGGGCTTTGGCTGAAGTTTTAGGCACAGACATCGACCCGATTCGTTTTCGCGCTAATGTCTATATCAGTGATTTACCGGCATGGGCAGAACACGACTGGCAGCAATTGAGCATCAATCAAGTACGCTTAGAAACCTTAAAACCCATCACTCGCTGCGCGGCGACCAATGTCAATCCGCAAACCTGCGCGCGCGATTTACACATCCCACAAGCTTTGCTAGAGCATTTTGGGGTTAATCAACTGGGGATGTATATGCGCGTGTGTGATGATGGGATGCTTAATGTTGGGGATCAGTTTTAGTTGATTACTCGGTTTTTTTACCAAAAATTGCCCGATTACGCACAAAAATGATTATGCCAAACAAGGCAAAACCCATTCCCAAAACAACCCCTATATCTGTTATTCCCCAACCAGAAAAATAACCATATCCAGCATAAACTAACCCCATAAATATAAAAAACAACGGCGCTATCAAGATATTTTTCGGCGCAGAAGCATAAATTTTTATATTTTTTTCCGTCATCATATGTAAATGTTCGACTTCGGTTTCATGTTTATCTTTGCACGCTAAACCATGATCTAAATCATTTGCGCATTGGCTACATAGGCCTTTTTGACAGGCTTTACAAATACCAATAGCGGCGGTATCGGGGTGATAAAAACAATTCATAATTAACCTTTAATATTTTTTAAAGAGATGCTTCTAGCTTGTTGAAACAAAAAACCTGAATTATGATAGCAAAATTATTGCTGCTGCCGGATAACCCATGATGCTAGATACGTTTTTAAGCCAAGCCAAAACTCAATTTGACCTCACTGAAGCCTCAGATCAACAAAGCTTATACGCCCTGACAGAAGCCCTTTTAGGCACAGATGATATAAGTCTCGAAGAAATAAAAACCTGCACCAGACAAGCTGATACCCCGCTTGAATTTAAAATAGCGGCAAAACTGGCAGAATCTCACCAGGCTTTAGCCGCGATTAAACAGCCCATGAAAATCGGGATTGTTTTTGCGATGTGGGGCGAGCATCATCGCTTATATCCCAAAAGCGATGATAATCCTCATGGAGAAGATGCACTGCGAGTCAAGCTAGAACAATTAGCATGGCTCAGTCGTTACAATCCCCATTTATCATGGACAATTTATGCAGTCGATGACGGTTGTCCACATCACAGTGGCGACATTGCAAAAAAAATTGCCGCCGAGCATCCGCTCGGGCAAGCGGTCAAAGTTTTATTTTTAAAAGATGGCATTAATGACGAAAACAATATCTTAGGGCGCTTAAATAGTGTTGATGAGTCGCGCAAAGGCGGTTCGGTCATTCTCGGCGCACAACAAGCCCTTGCTGATGGCATGGATGCGCTGATGTATACCGATGCGGATAATTCGGTACATTTAGGGCAAATCGGTTTATTGCTTGCTCCGTGGCAACAAAACCAGCAAGCTGTGGTTCTAGGTAATCGTAAGCACCCTGATGCCGTCTTGGTGAAACAAGAGGCACGTTGGGGCATTGGTATCAAACTTTTGCGCCATATGCAGCGCATGATTGGAAAAACTATTTTTGAGCAGGGCATTCACGATACGCAAGCCGCGTTTAAGTTGTACGATTGCAAAATACTCGCAGAGATTATTCAAGACCCAACTGTTTTTGATTTTTCCTTTGATACCGATTGGATTTTAGCCATTCTGGCGAAAAAGCAGCAGTTTGCCCAAGTCCCCTTTGCTTTTATTGATTCAGCCGCCGAATCGGCCTCCATTACGCAAGGGCCTATGAGTACGTGGGAGACTTTACTCAAAGGTTTGGTTGCTGCGGTGCGTAAACATGGTGTTGAACACCATATGGAGATGGCAAACGTATTGGATGATGAAATCCACAACGCAGCAGACCTTGATGCCTTAATCAATCATTTACCAGCGCAATTAGCTAATGCCGAGGATAAAGATTTGGGTAATCCCGATCTAATGTCGGCAGCCGAGGTACAAACTTGGATTCAAGCTTGTAAGTGCAAGTAGCTATGGCAACAAATAGCATAAAAACATAACCTATTGATAATTAATTTATTTTGTGTTTTTTGCTATTTTTATTGCAAATTTTTTGATAAAAAAACAAATAATCGCTTGACAGTATCAGAAAAGGGTACGTATAATTTGCGGCTATCTCGGAGGGGTACCCAAGCGGTCAACGGGAACAGACTGTAAATCTGTCGGCACAGCCTTCGGAGGTTCGAATCCTCCCCCCTCCACCACTTTTTGCTTAACCTGAATAGCACAGTTAAGATAGCAAATTCCGCTTGATTTTTTGAATTCGGTTAATTTGCGGGTGTAGTTCAATGGTAGAACCTCAGCCTTCCAAGCTGATGGTGTGGGTTCGATTCCCATCACCCGCTCCATCCCTTGGTATCGTTCGAGGCATGTTTTGCCCATATAGCTCAGTCGGTAGAGCACTTCCTTGGTAAGGAAGAGGTCACCAGTTCAAATCTGGTTATGGGCTCCATTTTTTAGTCGTGTGATTATAGTATAGCTTTTCCAGAGGAAACCTGAGGAATGTCCAAAGAAAAATTTGAACGTGGCAAACCACACGTAAACGTGGGCACCATCGGTCACGTTGATCATGGTAAAACCACTTTAACCGCTGCGATTACCACTTGTATGGCTGCAAAGCACGGTGGTGAAACCAAAGCTTATGATCAAATCGACAATGCGCCAGAAGAACGTGAACGCGGTATTACTATCGCCACAGCTCACGTTGAATACGAATCTGACAACCGTCATTACGCTCACGTAGATTGCCCAGGGCATGCGGATTATGTGAAAAACATGATTACCGGTGCGGCGCAAATGGATGGCGCTATCTTAGTCGTCTCCGCAGCTGACGGTCCTATGCCACAAACCCGTGAGCACATCTTGCTTGCACGCCAAGTAGGCGTACCTTACATCATCGTTTACATGAACAAAGCCGATATGGTTGATGATGAAGAGTTGGTTGAGCTGGTGGAAATGGAAGTTCGTGAACTTTTAGATAGCTACGATTTCCCAGGTGATGATACCCCTATTATTATCGGTTCTGCCCTCAAAGCTTTAGAAGGTGATACCAGCGATATTGGTGTTCCTTCCATTGATAAATTGGTTGAAGCTTTAGATACTTATATTCCAGAACCAGAACGTGATATTGACCAAAGCTTCATTTTACCCATTGAAGACGTGTTCTCTATTTCAGGTCGTGGTACGGTTGTCACCGGTCGTGTTGAACGCGGTCGTGTGAAAGTCGGCGAAGAAATTGAAATTGTGGGTCTAAAAGACACCACCGTCACCACCTGTACGGGTGTGGAAATGTTCCGCAAACTGCTCGACGAAGGTGTGGCAGGCGATAACGTTGGTGTTCTTTTACGTGGTACTAAACGTGATGAAGTGATGCGCGGTCAAGTATTGGCGCATCCTGGCACAATTAAACCACATACCCGTTTTGAAGCAGAAGTGTACATCTTAAGTAAAGAAGAAGGTGGTCGTCACACCCCATTTTTCAATGGCTATCGTCCACAGTTCTACTTCCGTACCACTGACGTAACCGGTGCTTGTGAATTACCAGAAGGCGTAGAAATGGTTATGCCTGGTGATAACGTCAAAATGGACGTAACCTTAATCGCGCCTATCGCGATGGAAGAAGGTTTACGCTTTGCGATTCGCGAAGGTGGTCGTACCGTTGGCGCAGGTGTTGTCGCTAAAATCATCGAATAAAAACTGTTCTTAGGGTAACATTAGGGTTGCCCTATCTACAGGCCAGTAGCTCAATTGGCAGAGCGACGGTCTCCAAAACCGTAGGTTGGGGGTTCGATTCCCTCCTGGCCTGCCACTTTATTCAGATATGAAGTTTAATCTTTAAGCACTTTGACCCTGCTTGTCAAAGGGCTTATTGCTATTTGTGTTTTATCACTTAATCCCAGGATATATCATGAGTTCTAAAGCTGAGGCAAGTGAGAGCAATAATAACGATCTCATCAAATGGCTAGTTGCAATTCTAATTTTTGCAGCCGGTACTATCAGCTTCTATATCTTTCCTGAACTTTCTGTGCTGGTGCGTGTTGGTATTTTGCTAATCGCTTTAGGCGTTGCAGTTTTTATTGCCTTAACCACAGAGAAAGGGCGCTCAATTTGGCGCTTTGGTAAGGATGCCGAAATTGAAGTACGTAAGGTTGTCTGGCCGACACGCCAAGAAACCACACAAACAACCTTGATTGTAATTGCAATGGTTATCGTGATGGCACTGCTTATCTGGATGGTTGACAGTATCTTATTCTGGATTGTTAAAACTGTTACTCAATAAATCCACATAGGGCAAAGTGCATGAGCGAAAAAGAGCAAGTCAAGCGGTGGTATGTGGTTCATGCCTTTTCAGGTTTTGAAAAAAATGTCATGCGTTCACTCAAAGAACGTATTCTCCGCAACGGATTAGAAGACCAATTTGGTGATATTTTAGTCCCCACTGAAGAAGTCGTAGAAATGCGTGATGGACAAAAACGCAAAAGTGATCGTAAATTTTTCCCAGGTTATGTCTTGGTGCAAATGTGCATGAATGACACCACTTGGCATTTAGTTAAAGACATTCCTCGTGTTATGGGTTTTATTGGTGGCACCAAAGAGCGCCCCGCACCGATTACCGAAGCGGAAGCCGATGCCATTTTACAAAGAGTGCAAGATGGGGTGGATAAACCGCGGCCTAAAATTCTCTTTGAAATGGGCGAAATGGTACGGGTTATCAACGGGCCTTTCAATGACTTTAATGGCACGGTAGAAGAAGTCAATTACGAAAAAAACCGTCTGCGTGTGGCCGTACTTATTTTTGGGCGCTCTACCCCTGTTGAACTTGAGTTTGACCAAGTAGAAAAAGAGTAAGTCAGTTTACTGGCTTTGTGGGGAGCCTTGCGGCGTTTGTACCCGAATTAAGGAGATAATCAATGGCGAAGAAAGTTTCTGCCTATATTAAATTACAGGTTAAAGCCGGTCAGGCTAACCCAAGTCCACCTGTGGGCCCGGCTTTAGGTCAACATGGTTTGAATATCATGGAGTTTTGTAAAGCCTTTAACGCCGCGACTCAAAGTCTCGAGCCTGGCTTACCGATTCCTGTGGTCATTACCGCTTACAGTGATCGTAGCTTTACCTTCATTACCAAAACTCCGCCTGCATCTATTTTATTGAAAAAAGCCGCTGGTATTAAAAGTGGTAGTAGCACCCCGCATACCGACAAAGTAGGTAAAGTGAACCGCGCGCAATTAGAAGAAATTGCCACCACCAAAATGCCTGATTTGACCGCAGCCGATATGGATGCCGCTGTACGTACCATCGCTGGTAGTGCACGTAGCATGGGTATTGAAACTGAGGGAGTTGAATAATGGCTTTATCTAAACGCGCTAAACTTATCAAAGAAAAAGTTGAAATTGGCAAAGTCTATGATGCCATTGAAGCTTTCGATTTGTTAAAAGAAGTCTCAGCGAAAAAATTTGCTGAATCTGTCGATATCAGCATTAATTTAGGTGTTGACCCACGCAAATCTGACCAAGTCGTTCGGGGTTCTACCGTCTTACCTAATGGTTTAGGTTCTGAAGTACGTGTGGCTGTATTCGCCCAAGGTGCTAACGCAGATGCCGCGACCGAAGCCGGTGCAGATGTCGTCGGTATGGATGAACTCGCAGCTGACATGAAAAAAGGCAACTTGAACTATGATGTGATTATCGCATCTCCTGATGCCATGCGTGTTGTCGGTCAACTAGGCCCTGTTTTAGGCCCACGCGGTCTGATGCCTAACCCAAAAGTCGGCACAGTTTCTCCAAATGTTGCTGATGCGGTTCAAAAAGCGAAATCAGGTCAAGCACGTTATCGGACGGATAAAGCTGGGATTATTCATTGCAAAATCGGCAATGTTGAATTTGAATCTCAAGCCCTGTTAGAAAACATGGAAGCCTTGTTAACAGACTTAAACAAAGCTAAACCCAGTTCTGCCAAAGGCATCTACATGGAAAAAGTCACGGTTTCCTCTACCATGGGACCTGGGCTGGTTATCAACGTCTAGTTGACGTTTAAAAAAATATCGGTATCATTCTGTGTCTTTGAATGATACAAAGAATACGATGGGCTGTTGGGCGTTGTTCCAATGGCTATCAAAGACCGTAGGTGTGCCCCTAAGCACTTAATATCCTGCGTAGATGGCTAGGTCTGTAGAGCCGTAGCATTGCTACGGCTAAGTTGGGCTGTAATATACAGCTAAGTTAAGCCGTAATATATTACGGCTCTACAGACTGAACCGTTGGTGTTTTAGCATAAGCTAAAGCAAAACCCTCTAGCTAAGGAGAAGCAAGTGGCAATTAAGCTTGATCAAAAGCGTGCTATCGTTGCTGAAGTGGCTGAAGTGGCTAGTAGTGCTTATTCCGTTGTTCTCGCAGAGTACAGTGGTATTAGCGTTGAAAACATGACTGCGTTGCGTAAACAAGCGCGTGAAGGCGGAGTGTATTTACGGGTTGTCCGTAATACCCTCGCTCGTCGTGCTGTACAAGATACAGAATTTGAATGTATTCAACCTGCATTAACTGGTCCTTTACTCTTAGCATTCTCGCAAGAAGATCCAGGCGCAGCTGCGCGTGTGGTCAAAGAGTTTGCCAAAGAAAATGACAACTTAGTAGTTAAAGCGGTTTCTGTCGGTGGGGAATTACTCCCAGCATCCGATTTGGAGAAACTGGCGAAACTGCCAACTTACGATCAAGCGATCAGTATGTTGATGTCAGTCATGCAAGCACCTATTACCAAGTTCGTTCAAACATTGGCAGAACCACATGCCAAGTTAGTACGTACGATTGCAGCCGTCCGCGACCAAAAAGAAGCGGGCTAAAGCGAAAACTATTTATCTCTCAACATCCCTTTGGAGTTTAACATGTCTAATGATGAAATTTTAGAAGCCATTGCCAATAAAAGCGTAATGGAAGTCGTTGATTTAATCAGCGCTATGGAAGAAAAATTCGGCGTAAGCGCAGCTGCCGCTGTTGCTGTTGCAGCCCCTGCTGATGGCGGCGACGCTGGCGGTGCTGCTGCTGAACAAACCGAGTTCACCGTTATGATGACCGGCTTTGGCGAGAAGAAAGTTGGCGTTATTAAAGCGATTCGCGGTATCACCGGTCTCGGTCTTAAAGAAGCAAAAGCTATGGTTGAAGGCGCACCTGTTGCAGTTAAAGAAGGTGTGGCTAAAGACGAAGCTGAAGACGTTAAGAAACAGCTTGAAGAAGCTGGCGCAAGCGTCGAAATCAAGTAATTATTTAGGTGGCGATGCATATTATTATGCAATTTAGGTTCTCCAAATTGGAAAGCATTATGCTATCACCACCGATTATTTGATATTGGCTGGTAGAGTTATGTCTCTGCCAGCTTTTTTCTTTCTTACCGGTTATTGGTAATTGGATGGTCACATCCATCAGACAGTAGGAATTTAAGGTAGATGAATTACGCTTTTACTGAAAAAAAACGTATCCGTAAAGACTTTGGCAAACGTGCTAGCATACTCGAAGTACCTTATCTACTGGCTACACAGTTAAATTCTTATCACCGTTTTTTACAAGAAGATAAAGCCCCAGACCAACGCCGTGATGTTGGACTGCACGCTGCTTTTTCCTCCGTTTTCCCCATTGTTAGTTACTCTAATAATGCGGCTTTGGAATATATTAATTATCATTTAGGCAAACCGCCATTTGATGTCAAAGAATGCCAAGTTCGAGGCATGACTTACGCTGCCCCTTTGCGGGTAAAATTACGTTTGGTAATCTATAACAAAGACTCCAAAACTAAAAGCATTAAAGAAGTTAAAGAACAAGAAGTTTATATGGGCGATTTGCCCTTGATGACCCGTAACGGTACGTTCGTTATTAATGGCACAGAACGGGTTATCGTCTCGCAATTACACCGCTCTCCAGGTGTATTTTTTGACCATGATAAAGGTAAAACTCACTCATCAGGCAAACTGTTATTCAATGCCCGTGTGATTCCTTACCGTGGTTCTTGGCTCGATTTTGAATTCGATCCTAAAGATTGTGTCTACGTCCGTATTGACCGTCGCCGTAAATTACCTGCAACTATTTTGCTCCGCGCCCTTGGTTATGATAACCAAACCATGTTGGATATTTTCTTTGAGAGCAACCATTTTACCCGTACCCCGCAAGGCGGCTTCCAAATGGATTTGGTTCCAGAACGCCTACGTGGTGAAACCGCCAGCTTTGATGTCATGGACAACGATGGCAATGTCGTGGTTGAAAATGGTCGCCGTATTACCGTACGCCATTTGCGCCAATTAGAAAAAGCCGGTGTCACCGCTATTCGGATCCCGGACGACTTTTTATTAGAAAAAGTCTTAGCCCATGATTTAATCGATAAAAGCACAGGCGAATTGATCGCCAACAGCAATGATCCACTCACCGATGACATGATTATACAAATCATGGAAAGTGGCGTGGATGAATTTAAAACTTTATTTACCAATGACTTGGATCGCGGTGCTTTCATCTCTGATACCTTGCGTATTGATAACACTACCAGCGACCTTGAAGCACAGGTAGAAATCTACCGCATGATGCGCCCAGGTGAGCCACCAACCAAAGAAGCGGCTGAAGCCTTATTCAACAACTTGTTCTTCACCTCCGATCGTTATGATTTATCTGCTGTTGGTCGTATGAAGTTCAACCGCCGTTTAGGCCGTGAAGAAGTCACCGGTGAAGGCACGCTTTCTACCGAAGATATTTTAGAAGTCCTGAAACTTTTGATCGATATTCGTAACGGTCAAGGCAGTGTCGATGACATTGACCACTTAGGCAACCGCCGTATCCGTAGTGTTGGCGAGATGGCAGAAAACCAATTCCGTATCGGTTTGGTACGGGTTGAGCGCGCAGTAAAAGAGCGTTTATCTTTAGCTGAGAGCGAAAACCTCACCCCGCAAGAGTTAATCAACGCTAAACCGATTTCGGCTGCGGTACGTGAGTTCTTTGGCTCTAGCCAGCTCTCACAATTTATGGATCAAAACAACCCACTCTCCGAAGTAACCCACAAACGCCGGGTTTCAGCTTTAGGCCCAGGTGGTTTAACCCGTGAGCGTGCCGGCTTTGAGGTGCGCGACGTACATCCAACACATTACGGTCGGGTTTGCCCCATTGAGACCCCTGAAGGACCCAACATTGGTTTGATCAACTCCTTATCGGTTTATTCTCGTACCAATGATTATGGTTTCTTAGAAACCCCTTACCGTAAAGTTGAAAATAATCAAATTACCGATGAGGTCGATTATCTCTCGGCAATTGAAGAAGGCAATTATGTCATCGCGCAGGCCAATGCCCCCGCAGATGAAAATAACCAATTAACCGCTGATTTTGTCCCTTGTCGCTTCCGCGAAGAATTTACCATGAAGCCCTCTGGTGAGGTGCAATACATGGACGTATCGCCACGACAAATCGTCTCAGTCGCCGCCTCTTTGATTCCATTTTTGGAACACAACGATGCTAACCGCGCACTCATGGGATCGAACATGCAACGCCAAGCCGTCCCAGTCTTGCGGGCGGAAAAACCTTTGGTGGGTACAGGCATTGAGCGTACCGTAGCGGTGGACTCCGGTGTTGTTATCGCTGCTTTGCGTGGCGGGATCGTTGATACCGTTGATGCCGGTCGTATCGTGATTAAAGTCAATGATGATGAGGTTGAAGCCGAAGAAGGTGGCGTTGACATCTACAGCTTAACCAAATACATCCGCTCAAATCAAAACACCTGTATTAATCAAAAACCCTTAGCACGTCCTGGTGATGTGGTTCAAAAAGGTGATGTATTAGCTGATGGTCCATCGACTGATTTAGGCGAGCTGGCTTTAGGTCAAAACATGCTTGTGGCTTTCATGCCATGGAACGGTTACAACTTTGAGGATTCCATCCTCGTCTCTGAGCGCGTTGTCGAAGAAGATCGTTTCACCTCGATCCATATTTTAGAAATGACTTGTGTTGCTCGTGATACCAAACTCGGTCAAGAAGAAATCACCGCTGATATTCCGAACGTCTCCGAGTCCGCGCTGAACAAACTCGATGAAGCCGGGATTATTCATGTCGGTGCGAAAGTCAAACCGGGCGATATTTTAGTCGGTAAGATTACCCCTAAAGGTGAGACTCAGCTCACACCTGAAGAAAAATTGCTGCGTGCCATTTTCGGTGAAAAAGCCTCAGATGTTAAAGATACCTCTTTACGAGTTTCCTCTAGCACTGTGGGTACGGTCATTGATGTACAAGTCTTCACCCGTGATGGTATTGATAAAGACAGCCGTGCTTTATCTATCGAACGTGCTGAACTGGCGAAAGTCCAAAAAGACATGGACGATCGTTTACGGATTCTGACTGATGATGCTCATGAGCGGATTTCCAAACTCATCTCTGGCAAACAAGCGGTTCGTGGTCCTGACGGGCTTAACAGCACCCGTGTGACTAAAACCTATTTGAATAAACTCGATCCAGAAAAATGGTTCGACATCGTCATGCAGCGCGAAGATTTGAACGAACAGCTCGAGGCGATTCAGACTCACTTAGATAAACAGCGTCAATTAGCCGCTGATTTCATCGAAGAAAAACGCAAAAAACTCACCGCTGGCGATGACCTCGCCCCGGGTGTACTCAAAATGGTTAAAGTCTATTTAGCGATTAAACGCCGCATCCAACCGGGTGATAAAATGGCAGGTCGCCACGGTAACAAAGGTGTTATCTCCATGATCGTACCTGTGGAAGATATGCCATTTACCAAAGACGGTCGTCCGGTTGACATCGTTCTAAATCCTTTGGGCGTACCCTCACGGATGAACATTGGTCAGGTCTTAGAAACCCACTTAGGCTGGGCAGCCAAGGGCATAGGTCACCGTATTAATGAAATGCTTGCGGAAATGCGTCGTCAAAAAGCCCATATTGACGATATTCGCGAGTTATTGCATAAGGTCTATAACACCACTGGAGGTCGCTCTGAGGATATCGCCAGTTTCAGTGATGATGAAATCTTAGAGCTAGCGAAAAACTTGGTACGTGGTGTACCCATGTCAACGCCAGTTTTTGATGGTGCATCTGAAGCGGAAATTAAAGGCATGTTAGCACTTGCAGGTTTACCCAGCAGTGGTCAAACCACCTTAATCGACGGCCGTACCGGACAAGAATTTGACCGTAAAATTACCGTTGGTTATATGTATATGCTCAAACTCAACCACTTGGTTGATGACAAAATGCACGCTCGCTCCACAGGGCCTTATAGCTTAGTTACCCAACAACCCTTAGGTGGTAAAGCCCAGTTTGGTGGTCAGCGCTTTGGTGAAATGGAAGTCTGGGCACTAGAAGCTTATGGGGCAGCGTATACCTTGCAAGAAATGCTCACAGTTAAGTCTGATGATGTCAATGGTCGTACCAAAATGTATAAAAACATTGTCGATGGTGATCACCGTATGGAAGCGGGTATGCCCGAATCCTTCAACGTACTGGTGAAAGAAATCCATTCTTTGGGTATCGACATCGAATTAGATCAAGACAATTAAATAGCAACTCAGGGCAGCTTCGCGCAACGGTAAGCCCTGAGCGACTTGAAAAGATTAGTGTAAAAAGGCGACTTTGATGAACGACGACGTATTAGACATATTGCACAACCGAGGTCATGTTGAAGAGTTTGACCGTATCTGCATCGGTTTAGCTTCACCGGAAAAGATTCGTTCATGGTCTTTTGGGGAAGTAAAAAAACCTGAAACCATTAACTACCGAACCTTTAAACCCGAACGTGATGGGCTGTTTTGTGCCAAAATTTTTGGCCCGGTCAAAGACTTTGAATGTCTTTGCGGTAAATACAAACGCCTCAAGCATCGTGGCGTAGTTTGCGAAAAATGCGGTGTTGAAGTTACCCAAGTTAAAGTACGTCGTGAACGTATGGGACACATTAATCTTGCCAGTCCGGTGGCGCATATTTGGTACCTTAAATCCTTGCCTTCACGCTTAGGCTTACTGCTTGATATTACCCTGCGTGATATTGAACGGGTGCTGTACTTTGAAGCTTATGTCGTTATCGATCCGGGTATGTCCGCTTTAGATCGCGGTCAATTACTAACCGAAGAAGGTTATCTCGATGCCCTCGAAGAGCATGGCGATGACTTTGAAGCCAAAATGGGTGCTGAGGCGATTCAAGCTTTATTGCAAAGCATGGATTTGCCAGAAGAAGTCAACACCCTGCGCGAAGACATTGAAAACACCAATTCTGAGTCTAAAATCAAGAAATTCAGTCGCCGTCTGAAACTCATCGAAGCCTTTTTACACTCCGGCAACCGTCCTGAGTGGATGATTTTAGAAGTATTGCCGGTGTTGCCACCTGAGTTACGTCCTTTAGTACCTCTGGATGGGGGTCGTTTTGCTACCTCGGATTTGAACGACTTATATCGCCGCGTTATTAACCGTAATAACCGCTTAAAACGTCTGTTAGATTTAGCTGCGCCTGACATCATCGTCCGTAACGAAAAACGCATGTTACAAGAATCAGTCGATGCCTTGCTTGATAATGGCCGTCGTGGTCGTGCCATCACGGGTACGAATAAACTGCCTTTGAAATCCTTAGCCGATATGATTAAGGGTAAACAAGGTCGCTTCCGCCAAAATCTCTTGGGTAAACGGGTAGATTATTCCGGTCGTTCCGTGATCGTGGTCGGGCCTACCTTGCGTTTGCAACAATGCGGCTTGCCGAAAAAAATGGCTTTGGAATTATTCAAACCTTTCATTTTCGGTAAACTCGAACTCCGTGGTTTAGCGACGACTATTAAAGCGGCGAAAAAATTGGTTGAACGTGAAGGTGCTGAAGTCTGGGATGTACTCGAAGAAGTCATCCGCGAACATCCGGTGATGCTTAACCGTGCACCGACCCTTCACCGTTTAGGCATTCAAGCCTTTGAGCCAGTCCTTATCGAAGGCAAAGCGATTCAATTACATCCTTTGGTTTGTACCGCTTTCAATGCTGACTTTGACGGTGACCAAATGGCGGTTCACGTGCCTTTATCTATCGAAGCGCAGCTCGAAGCCCGCTCCTTGATGATGTCCACCAACAACGTCTTATCGCCTGCCAATGGTCAACCGATTATTGTTCCCTCTCAAGACGTGGTCTTAGGCTTGTACTCCATGTCACGCGAGCGCATCGGCTCCACAGGTGAGGGCATGAGCTTTGTCGATACCAAAGAAGTTCGCCGTGCTTATGAAACCGGTAATGTTAATTTAGGTGCTAAAGTCGCTGTACGTCTGCCGTTTTATCATAAAAATGATGATGGTAGCTGGCGCACCGAGTACAAACGTGTCGATACCACCGCAGGCCGGGCTTTATTATCAGAAATCTTGCCCCGTGGTTTAGATTTTGAATTAGTCGATACTACCTTAACCAAAAAAGCCATTTCCAACTTGATTAACGCCAGTTATCGCAAAGTCGGTCTGAAAGACACCGTGGTTTTTGCTGATCAACTGATGTACACCGGGTTTGCTTTTGCAACCCGCGCCGGGATTTCCATCGGTGTTGAAGACATGGTTGTTCCTGAGCAAAAAACTGAAATTATCGAAGAAGCTGAAAAAGATATTGCTGAAATCGAACAACAATATGCCGATGGTTTAGTAACCACCGGTGAGCGCTACAACAAAGTGGTTGATATTTGGTCACATACCAATGACCAAGTAGCGAAAGCGATGATGACCAAAATCAGTAGCGAAATGGTCACGGATAAAGACGGTAAAGAACACAAACAAGCGTCGTTCAACTCGATTTATATGATGTCCGACTCCGGTGCGCGGGGTTCCGCCGCACAGATTCGCCAACTCGCAGGGATGCGGGGCTTGATGGCAAAACCAGATGGTTCCATCATCGAAACCCCGATTACAGCGAATTTCCGCGAAGGGCTAGACGTACTCCAGTACTTTATTTCTACTCACGGTGCTCGTAAAGGGCTGGCCGATACTGCGCTCAAAACCGCAAACTCCGGTTACTTAACCCGTCGTTTGGTTGATGTCGCGCAAGACATGGTTGTCACCAGTGATGACTGCGGCACCAGCAAAGGTTTAACCATGCTGCCCTTGATTGAAGGCGGTGACGTGGTCGAGCCATTGGCAGAGCGGGTTTTAGGACGGGTATTGGCAGAAGATGTCAGCTATCCTGACCGTGATGAAGTCTATATGGCTTGTGGTACTTTGTTAGATGAAGCGAAAGTTGCCAAACTCGAAAAAATTGGTGTTGACCGTGTGGTTGTGCGTTCAGCGATTACTTGCGAAGCCCGCTATGGTATTTGCGCTCAATGCTATGGCCGTGACTTAGGTCGTGGTCATTTGGTCAACATTGGTGAAGCCGTTGGGGTTGTCGCCGCGCAATCCATTGGTGAGCCCGGTACTCAGTTGACCATGCGTACCTTCCATATCGGTGGTGCAGCATCCCGAACCGTTGCGATTAGTAATATTCAGGTTAAATCCCAAGGTACGGCGAAACTGCATAACATTAAGCTGATTCGCCAACACAATAAAGAAGATGAAAACGCACCGAAATTTATCGCGGTATCGCGTTCGGGTGAATTCAGTGTCTTGGATGCCATGGGACGTGAGCGTGAACGCTATAAAGTCCCTTATGGTGCGGTCATTACCACCCAAGATGGTGATAACCTTGCCGTTGGTGACATTGTTGCCACATGGGATCCGCATACCCATCCAGTCATCACTGAGGTTGAGGGTAAAGTTACCTTTATCGACGTGATTGAGGGTGTCACCGTTAATCGCTTAACTGACGAAATCACCGGGCTTAGCAGTATTGAAGTCACCGATCCCAAGCAGCGCCCTGCCGGTGCAAAAGACTTGCGTCCTTTGGTGAAATTGGTTGACCCAGAAAGCGGGGATGATTTATTTATTCCAGGCACTGACTTACCAGCACAATACTACTTACCGCCTAATGCGATTATTACCGTTGAAAAAGATGGCATTGTCGAAATTGGTGATGTGGTTGCGCGGATTCCACAAGAGTCCTCTAAAACCCGTGATATTACCGGTGGTTTGCCACGGGTTGCGGATTTATTTGAAGCCCGGATTCCTAAAGATGTCTCCATCATGGCAGAACAAACCGGGACGATCAGCTTCGGTAAAGAAACCAAGGGTAAACAACGCTTGATTATCACCGATAAAAACGGTGATACCCACGAAACCTTGATTCCAAAATGGCGACATATTAACGTCTTCGAGGGTGAGCATGTAGAACGCGGCGAAACCATCGTTGATGGCGCACCCAACCCACATGATATTTTGCGTTTATTGGGTGTGACCAATTTAGCTAACTACATCGTTAACGAAGTCCAAGACGTATACCGTCTGCAAGGGGTGAAAATTAACGATAAGCACATCGAAGTGATTGTGCGCCAAATGTTGCGTAAAGTCATGATTACTGATTCTGGTGATACCCGTCTATTACGTGGTGATCAAGTTGAATGGTCTCGCTTGCTCGAAGAAAACGAGCGCATGGCAGAACTGGGTGGTGATAAACGTATAGCACATGGCGATATTTTATTACTCGGTATTACCAAAGCATCATTGGCAACTGAGTCCTTTATCTCAGCGGCTTCGTTCCAAGAAACCACCCGCGTACTGACCGAAGCGTCGGTGAATGGTAAATGTGACGACTTACGTGGCTTGAAAGAAAACGTCATCGTGGGTCGTCTAATTCCCGCTGGGACGGGTCTTGCGTATCACGAAAGCCGCCGGAAACGTCGGGCGCAGCCACTGGAAAAAGAAACCATGCCGGTGGTTGAAGAAGAAAAAAGCGAGATTGATAGCGCTGAAGTCGCTGACAATCAAGCCGTGGTATAAACCTTTTAGAGAGGTAGCGACGCTATAGACGTAGCGGTGCTATAGACGTAGCGGTGCTATAGACGTAGCGGTGCTATAGACGTAGCGGTGCTATAGACGTAGCGGTGCTATAGAC
>JADGDE010000001.1:63856-348406 GCA_016745035.1 Thiotrichales bacterium | reverse complement strand
GTAGCGGTGCTACGTCTCTACGGATGGATTCAATACGCATGTCACACTTAATCGAAGATGCGTTTTCGCGCACAGAAATTTTGCTGGAAGAGCGCCTCCCCGTTTTGTGTGATCATCATGTCCTCATTGCAGGGCTTGGTGGTGTTGGCGCTTATGTTGCCGAAAACCTCGTCCGTGCGGGGATTCAGCGTCTCACAATTCTCGACCATGATGTCGTCTCCCCTTCTAACTTAAATCGGCAATTGCTGGCTTTGCACTCGACTTTGGGTCAAAAAAAGACGGAAGTCATGGCAGCACGTTTACGCGATATCAATCCTGATATTGAACTCACTGTTTTGGATGAATTTTTATATCAAAGCGAAGCCGATGCCTTTGTCGCTGCTCACCCTTGCGATTATGTCATCGACTGTATCGACTCTATTGCCTGTAAAGCCGCTTTGATTGCCGCCTGTCTTGAGCAAGATATTCCCGTTGCCTCCAGCATGGGTGCTGGCAATCGTTTGGATGTGACTCAAGTCAAAATCACCACCTTAAATCAAACCCACGGTTGCGCCTTAGCGCGTGGTTTGCGTCGTTCTCTGCGAAAAATGGGCATCAAAGCCAATCACCCTGTGGTTTATTCCACCGAAGTTGCGGCACAAGCGCTGCCCCATCAACCTTTAGGTGAAGGCATAGTTGGGCGCGCGCGGGCAGTCAATGGCACGATTTCCTATTTACCCGCCTTGTTTGGAGTCATGCTTGCTGGCGTGGTGATTCAGCGTTTGCTACCAGATCCTTCCTAATGCTTTAGCCCAAGTTCATACGCTTATCGTCTATACGCAAACCCTCTCAGCCGTGCTAAACTACAAGGCTTTGCAAGTATGACATCATTTAAATCAGGAGCGTCGATGAAAGGCTTATCTCAATTAATGAAGCAAGCACAGGAAATGCAAGAAAATTTCCAAAAAAACCAAGAAGAATTAAGCAACCTAAAAGTCATAGGTGAATCTGGCGCTGGCCTCGTCAAAATCGAAATGAGTGGACGGCATGATGCCAGTCGTGTCAGCATTGATGAGAGTCTAATGGACGATAAAGAAATGCTAGAGGATTTGATTGTTGCGGCGATTAACGATGCGGTGCGTAAAATAGAAACTGAAAATAAAGATAAAATGTCAGAACTGACGGGGGGGATTAATTTACCCCCTGGATTTAAAATGCCTTTCTAAAGTGTTTTTAGAATGGTGCCGAGGAGAGGACTTGAACCTCCACTGGGTTGCCCCAACTAGCACCTGAAGCTAGCGCGTCTACCAATTTCGCCACCTCGGCAAGGGGTGCAGAAAGGCGGAACTATAAAGAGGAATCTGCATTTTGTCAAGTTCTAAACCTAAAAAAACCAAACCCGATCCCTTTGCCAAACGGGAAGCGCAAAATTATGCCAATCCCATTGCCAGTCGGGAGCATATTCTCGAATTATTAAACCGTTGTAAACGAGCACTAAGTTTTGTCGATATTGCCAAACAACTGCATATTGACAAGGCACAAAATATTGCCCTCAAACGCCGTTTACACGCTATGCTCCGTGATGGACAAGTCCGGCGGGTGGGCAAGCGCTATGAGCCGTTAAATACCCAAGGGGAAACCCTACGCGGCAAAGTTATTAGCAAAAATAGCGGCATTGGTTTTTTTATTCCCGAAGATGGCTCGGAAGATTTATTTCTCTCCCCTCGGCAAATGCTTAGCTTAATGCATGGCGATATTGTCAAGGCGCAAGTGATTGGTGAAAACGCCAAAGGCAAGCTCGAAGGGCATGTGCTTGAGGTCGAATCTCGTGCAATTACAACCTTGGTTGGGCGCTTAGATAAAGTTGAACAGCATTATGAATTTAAAGCCGATAATCATCACATTCATAACCGCATTCGCATCCCCAAACACCACCGCCACGGGGCGAAAAAAGGCGAATGGGTAGCCATCGAATTATTAAGCTACCCAGAAAAAAACAGCTTTGCCACCGCACAAATCACCAAAATTCTCGGCGCGAAACACAGCCCGACCATGATCACCGATATGGCGATCCATGATAAACATATTCCCAACGAATGGCCAAAAGAAGTTTTAAAAGAAATTAAGAGCTTGCCGAATAAAGTTCTAAAAAAACAATTAAAACACCGTGAGGATTTACGCGCCCTGCCCTTGGTCACCATTGATGGCGAAGATGCCAAAGATTTTGATGATGCGGTTTATTGTGAACCTAAAGGCAAAGGCTGGCGTTTAATCGTCGCCATTGCTGATGTCTCTAGCTATGTGCGCCCGGGGACTGCCCTAGATATCGAGGCAAAATCCCGTGGTACATCGGTGTACTTCCCGAATCAAGTCGTGCCGATGTTGCCCGAGGTCTTATCTAATGGGCTTTGCTCACTCAAACCGCGCCGCGACCGGCTGTGCTTGGCTTGTGAAATTATTATCAACCACCACGGCGGCATTCGTCATAAACGCTTTTTTAGCGCGGTGATGCATTCACATGGACGCTTGACCTACAATCAAGTTGCCGCCGGCTTGGATGGCGATAAAGAGCAAATTCCCAAACCGTTAAAAACCCCGATTGAGCATTTATATCAGCTTTATCAATTATTGCTGAAACGGCGGAAAAAGCGTGGGGCACTGGAATTTGAAACCATTGAAAGCCAATTTCTCTTTACGCGTCGCGGCGACATTAAAGGCATTACCGCCCTAGAGCGTAATGATGCCCATCGCTTAATTGAAGAAATGATGTTGCTTGCCAATGTCGCCGCCGCCACATGGCTAGATGAGCAAGACATTCCGTTTTTATATCGGGTTCACCAACACCCGCGCGCCGATAAACTCAGCGACTTGCGCAGTTATCTCAAAGGCTTAGGCTTACAACTGTATGGCAAAGATAAACCCCAAGCCAAGCATTACAGCACCTTGTTAGAAAAAACCCAAGATCGCCCCGATAACAAAAGCATCCAAACCGTCTTGTTGCGCAGCCTACCGCTGGCACAATATCAACCGGAAAATGGCGGGCATTTTGGACTCGGTTATGAATATTATGCTCACTTTACCTCGCCGATTCGCCGCTATCCTGACCTGATTACCCATCGGGCGATTTATGCTTGTATCGAGCATAAGAAAAAACATTATCCTTACGATGAGGCAGCAATGATCGAGCTAGGTATTCATTGCTCCGAGACCGAGCGCCGGGCTGAAAATGCTACCCGCGATGTGGTCGCGCGCCTAAAAACCATTTATATGGAAGACAAAGTGGGGCAACAATTCGAGGGCACAGTCAGCGCTGTGACTGCCTTTGGTTTGTTTGTGCAGCTCGATGAATTATTTATCGAAGGCTTGGTACATATCACCACGCTTTATGATGATTATTATACCTTTCACCCCGAGCGCCATATTTTGGTTGGCGAGCGCCACGGGCAGCGTTATGGACTCAATGACAAAATGCGTATTCAAGTCACACGGGTTGATAGTCATCAGCGTAAAATTGATTTTTATCCGCTGTCGCATACGCCTTGCGAAAATTAAGGCTGCTTCTCATATATTGCGGGGAGTATGAATAAACAGATCAATTGTGATGATGGCAAATCCCTTTATATGTATGGCGTGGGTGTTTGGCTTGGCTGTATGATCGCCATTGCGCTGGCATTTTATGAGCATAGCCGGAGTCAACAGAGCTGTTTTTATTGCTTATTGTTTGGCTTGCAATGCCTTATCTATTTATTGGTTCTTCGTCATCATTTACAAACGCCTATTTTTCGATTAGAAAATAATAGGGTTTATTTGATTCAAGGCTTATTTAAACAACCGCTAAGTATCCCATTAAATCAACTCGCATCGGTCAATAAGTTTGTCTTATCACATAAATTAATTGCCTTGGAATTAAATTTAACCACACAAATTACACTGAACTACAGCTTAAATCGCTATAACAAAAAACATTTAGAAATGATTTATAGCGAATTAAGCCAGTTATTAAATTCAGATGACAGCAGATAAATTCAAAGGCGCATTATTAGGCACATTGGTCGGCGATGCCTTTGGCTTACCTTTTGAGTGCGCCGAGCAAATTAGCTCAGAAACTATCAAAGAGCGGGCGACAACAACGGGCTATTGGGGTTATAGCGACGACAGCGAAATGATGATAGGTCTCGCTGAGTCGCTGCTACAACAACAAGGCTTTAAGCCCGAACGGGCACTGCAAAAACTTTGCTTTAATTACGAACCCGCGCGCGGCTATGGCAAAGGTATGAAACGGGTGTTTCAACACCTGATGCAAGGCGGCAATTGGCAGCAAGCCGCTTTTAGTACATGGGAAACAGGCTCCAAAGGCAATGGCGCAGCCGCCCGTGTTGCCCCAGTAGCTTGTCTTTATCATGACCATCCCCAGCTCACCAAGCATCTTCAAGCTGCCGCCCGTATCACTCATGCGCACCCAGATGCCATCAGCGCTACGGTATTGCAGGGTTTAAGCATTGCTTATTTGTTACAACAACATGAGTCGGAAACTTTTTCAGCCACGACTTTTATCTCTTACCTCCAAGAAAATGACACCCGACAAGCTTCGATTTTTAGCGATAAATTGCACTCTATTCAAAGCGCCTTAAACGCAGCTATCAGCGATGCAGAGGTAGTGCAAACTTTAGGTAATGGCTTGCTCGCCAGTGAATCCGTTGCTTGTGCTTGGTATTTTTTTCTCAAATATCCGCATAATTTGCCAGAAGCACTGACAGCGGCAATGATTCACGGCGGCGATACTGACACCATCGGTGCAATGATAGCGACCTTGGCAGGAGCTTTACAGGGTAGCGCAGCCATCCCGCAGTTGTGGTTAAATAATTTAGAACAAGGGGTGAAAGGTCAGGCATATGTTGAACAATTAGCCTTACAATTATTTGAACTTTACTCAAAAAAAATGGAGACAGGACTTTAGTGCCCTGTCTCCAATGGTTTGCTTAACGTCGAGGCTGTTTGCTAACTAACTTTTCATCAGGATAAAACCATAAGTCAACATCCCGCGCTACAGCTCGGCGCTGTTTAGCTCGCTCACCAGACTTGCAACGCCCATGCGCGCCACCCCGATGATTAGCAAGCGCTCGAATGGCATGATTACGCATTTGCATTCTAGCCATGATTTACCCCTTCACACAGACAACTTGTTTTAGGGTATGCACCACTTCAACCAAGTCATTTTGGTTTTGCATCACCGTATCAATGTCTTTATAAGCCCCCGGGATTTCATCTAAAACCCCGTTATCTTTGCGACACTCAACCCCAGCGGTTTGCTGGATCAAGTCCTCAGCAGCAAAGTGCTTTTTAGCTTTAGTACGGCTCATTTTTCGCCCTGCTCCATGTGAGCAAGAGCAAAAGGAATCCGCTGCACCTAGACCGCGAACAATAAAAGACTTCGCCCCCATGCTGCCGGGGATAATCCCCAACTCACCCTCGCGAGCGCTAATCGCGCCTTTACGGGTCAGGTAAACATCTTCACCAAAATGATGTTCACGAGAAACATAGTTATGATGGCAATTGATCGCCTCACGGGTGGTATCAAAGTCAGGCAAGCACGAACGCAAAGCTTGCAGCAACAAACGCATCATCTCACGACGATTGCTCATGGCGTAATCTTGCCCCCATTGCACCGCTTCGACATAATCATTAAAGTGTTCTGCACCTTCTTTAAAGTAGGCGAGATCCTTATTTGGCGTGCGGATTTGCAAGCGTTCCATGTCTTTTTTGGCTAAATTGACAAAATAACGGCCGATATTATTACCGATGCCACGGCTACCGGAGTGCAACATCACCCAAACGGCATTATCTTCATCCAAGCACAGTTCGATAAAGTGATTACCCCCACCCAGCGTCCCCAGTTGTTGCCCCCAAGTATCATAAGGTCGGCGTTGCATTTTGGTCAAAGTCGGATGACGCTCGAACAAGCGCATCAGTCCTTTATCTAAGGCATTGAGGCTAGAGCGTTGAGCGGCAACGGTTTTATGCATATTAAAGCCGACCGGAATCGCCGCTTCAATTGCCGAGCGCACAGCGCGCAAATTATCTGGCAATTGCTCGGCACTGAGGGATAAACGCACGGCATTCATACCGCAACCAATATCCACGCCTACCGCAGCAGGAATAATTGCGCCCTTACTCGGTATCACTGACCCCACGGTCGCTCCCAGTCCAAAATGGACATCGGGCATGGCGGCAATATGGTGGTGAATAAACGGTAATTCGGCAATATGTCCAAGCTGAGTGATGGCTTCGGACTCAATATCCTCGGTGTAAATATTAACAGGCACACGGTGCTTATTGATGCGCATTTTTACAGGCATCATGATTCTCCTTATGCAGCATTGCGCTACATTGCTTTTATTTTTTGCGGGGAGTCTATACACACAGGCATAAAAAAACCCCGGCGGAGATTGTCACCAGGGTTTATTAACAAAGCAGGGCTTTGGATAAAAACACGATGGAAGACAATCTGTTGAGCCTTCCTAATCGCATATCAGGAAGGGTTAATGGTTCTGTTCGTTCTTGCCTAAGCACATAAAAATTCCCTCCTGCGGGTCTGTAAAAAAGATGGGCGTTACTATAACGCAAAAAATTAAAATGTCAATGACATTGAACAAATTTTTTAATAACTGATGTTACGCACTAAGCCAGTTTTTTGTCTAAACAGGGTGTTTTTCCTCTTGCTTAGTTTGCGTAACACCCGATAAAGCTATGTTTTACATATTAGGCAAAGTCATCAAAGTTTCTAAATTGATCTTATGTGCGGTTGCATCAACGTCTGCTAAAGTCCCCGTTTGAAAACGCGCTTGGGCAATCGCTTTCATTAAATCGGTCATGGCAATGCTGCTGTCTTCTAGGGAACTGATAAACTTATCTTCCATGTCGATAAGGCTTAAGAGTTTAACCGTCTCTTTGAAAAAATTAGGGTTTTCCTGCATAGCGATAATCGACTTTTTATAAGATTGTGTGGTTTTGCGCATTTGTACGGCTTTTTTCAAGCGCCCATAAACATTTACCACTTCTTTTTTTACATCCAAATGCACAGTTCTAAGTTTATTTTTGGATTCAATCAGACTTTGTGAATAACTTGCCTGTTGTAAGTCACGTTTGCCTTTAGCAACATGGTTGCCTAAAGGGTATTTAAGGCTGAGCATAGCAGAGGATTCCATGCCTCTGACATTATCTAAGAGGGAGTCACTGAAGTTATCAAAACCGTTGTTTTGTTTATAACCGTTATAGCCCGTGCTGAGTTTTAAGTTAAGGCTAGGTAATAAATCTGTTTTTGCTTTGCCTAAAAGCACATGACTTGCTTCTACTTGTAATAAGACCGCTTTTAAATCTAAACGGTTTTTTTCGGCTTGGGCTATCCATTGCTTGCGCATGGTTTCTTGGTCAAAATTTGCCAATATGTCATCCCACTCTAAACGTACATTAGTATGAGGCTTGCCTATTTGATCTTGCGAGATCTCGATGCCCATCGTATTGATTAAGTTAATTTTATTTTCTTCTACTTTTTGCTCTGCATCAATCACCCGTCCTTTCACCTCTTCTAAATAACCTTGGAGACTGTCACTTGCGATTTCTGTTGAGTCTAGCCAAATTTGGATATAGTGAGCGGATTCTTTTACTTTTTCTAAGTAAACAACGCTTTGTTTATAATCCCAATACGCTTTGATCGCCTCCAAAAGGGTTGCTGTTAGTGCATGTTGAAAGTTAGATATGCCCGCTTGGTGATTGAGGCGTGCGACCGTTTCCTCTGCCATTGCCGATGCTCGACCTGCACCTTTGAGAAAGGGAATGTTGATTGTAAATTCGACATGACTGCGGTTTGTTGTAAAGCGATGCGCATCTTGACGAGGGTCGCTACGTTTCATTGATAAATTAATATCAGCAGACACACCGGTTCTAAATTTCTTAGATGCACCCATGGTTAATTTTTGCTGATCCGTATCGGTTTTTAGCTCGTTGTTGACAGGAGGACGGGAGAAAGTCGCCTGTTGTGCTGGGTCTAATTGGTCATAAATACGAGTGGTGTTAATATTATTATCAAAGCTTGCCGTGGCATAAAGGTCAACGTCAAATTTACCTCCAGCAATCTCTTGTTTAGCTTTGAATTTATCCACACCTAAGCGCTTGACTTCAATATTAGGAGAGTGCTTTAAGGTCAATTGCACAACATCTATCAAAGTAATATTTTCTGCAAGTGTCGAAGGCGTTGCCTCGCTAGCTTGAATATAAGGAGCGAATATGCCCAAACTCAGAGAGCAAATGAACAAAGAAAATTTAATGGGCATATAAGCACCTCGGTTTTATAATGGGTAGGTTTATCTGCGAGATTATAAAAAATAAGGGTAACTGAAGACAATCTTTATTATCATAATTGATGTGACGCAAAGGCTTCTTTCTGTCTATCAGATCATGAGTGGGCAAAGAAAAAACAATCTACCCGTGAACATTCGTATCGGCGGTCTGCTGACAAAATTGCTATCATATTGTCACATTGAATCAAAATGGAGGGCTTTCCATGAAAAAATTATTATTATTAAGTCTGATTGTCTGGCTGAGCGCTTGTGCTACTAACCGTATCAGCCATGAAAATTTTAGCAAAATCAATAATGGTATGAGTGAGCGACGAGTAAGCCAACTGTTAGGCGAACCTACTGATGTCATCAGCGCAGGTTTCGGTCCTTTAGCGGGCATGAATGCGACTTGGGAAGGGGATGATTCCACCATTACAGTGCAATTTGTAAACGGTCGTGTGCGTGGCAAACAATTCAGTCGCTAATAGCTTAGTCTTACACGACTATTTCGCCACCGCCGAAGGTGGTGGACGTTTAAGCACCTTATTGGCCACAGGCTTAGATGCCGATGTCGGCTATGGTTTTCGCCGCCCTGAGCATCCTTTTGTTCAAGGCGCAAAGCACAATCCCAAAGAGCACGATTATGGACTCTATTTGCCTGTACCTTTGTTACAGCAATGGCGTTTGGCGCGAGCGTTTGAATATCAAAGCACTTGGCTGCAAGGCTATGAGCAAATCATTTATAGCGGTTTTTATACACCGCTGGCGGTCAACCAGGCACAAGGCTATAACCTCTTGTATTGCCACACGCCGCCACGGTTTATTTATGACCAATATGATTTTTATCGCCAGCAAATTCCGGCAGTTTTGCGTCCAGTGCTACAAGCTTTTGTCAATTATCTCAAGCCGCGTTATGAAGCGGCGGTGGCACAAATGGATGCGGTAGTATGTAATTCTGAAAATGTGCAAGCGCGGATTCGCCAGCATTTAGGGATTGAGGCGACGGTGGTCTATCCACCGTGTGATACCGAGCATTTACGTTTTCAGGGACAGGGGGATTATTATCTCTCTACCGCAAGGTTAGATCCCCTAAAACGGGTAGATAAAATCATCGCTGCCTTTTTGCAGATGCCAGAGAAAAAACTTGTCGTTGCCTCTGGGGGTTCGGAATTGCCGAAACTCAAACAAATGGCAGCCGGGGCGAACAATATTCATTTCAGCGGTTGGCTAAGTGACCGTGAGTTACAAGAGCATATCGGCAAGGCAATCGCGACCTTATATCTGCCATCGGATGAGGATTTTGGTATGTCGCCGGTGGAGTCAATGGCGGCAGGTAAGCCTGTGATTGGTGTCGCTGAGGGCGGTTTGCTTGAGAGCATTATTGACGGACAAACGGGGCTGTTATTAAAGCCTGACTTTGGTGTTGAGGAGATTATCACCGCCGTCAATAGCTTAACGCCTAAGCAAGCCTTAGATTGGCGCGCTGCCTGTGAGCAAAGAGCCAGCCGCTTTAGTATTCAACGCTTCTTGGCTCAAATGCAGCAACAGCTTCCAAACAGCTAAGCCCTTTTATTGTGTCCACAAACTGACTTTTTTCAATCCCACTTGCTCAAGTAGCGCCGAGCGCACCGTTTTAAGGCTGGGTTCAGTTTGAATTTGTTGGCTTAAGAGGGTTAAAGCATCATACCAAAAACCGTGGCGTGCATATAAAAACGGGTGTTGTTTTTTGGTCTGATTTAATAAGGCTTGTTTTAATTGCCCATCAACGGGTTGGTATTTGACTGTGCCACTGGCGTGCAAGTCCAAAGAGCGGTTTTTGGGGTCACAAATTAAAGAGACCGTCCAGCGGTAAATGGTGTTAGCTTGTAAGTTTACCTCATAATCAGCCAAGTCTAGCCATTGAATACCCGGGCTGACAGACAAAACCAAAGAGGTCTCCAACAGGGCATCAGGAAAATCAAAGCCATAGCCCTCAGGGGCAATAGTGAGGACGAATTTGCCAGAAAAAGCGTGGGACACGGCCCAATAAAGAATCGGCTGGTCTTTGGCACTTAAAGCGGTGTGTTCGGGGACGACAGGATATAAACTAAAGTCTTTCTCAAGCCCGGGGACATTGCCACAAATACCGCGAGTTCCAGCACCTGCGCGCCGTGTCGGTGCGCCACGCATAGGAGGGCGATAACTGATTAGGGCCGTTTTATTGGCAGTGCTTGCTTCAACAGATGCCGTTGTTTCTGCTGCGCTTACGTGGGGCAGAAGCAAATAACATAGGCACAGCAGCCCGTAGCGCCAAGGTCGATACAATGGTGTATGCCGCATACAACCCTCCGTAAATTTAATTTCTGGTGTTACGCAAAGGCTTCTCAAGGCTTTGATAAGCCAAAAAACCGCCATTGCTACACGGCCAAATACCACTTGGCAGGTGGAAAACCCACAATAGGGTGGCAAAAACTGTGTTAGTGCGTAACATCCGTTAATTTCTGATTGACAATTATGAAAGCTCGCCCTATGGTGCTGACAAGCAACTATTACGCCTCAAGGCTAAATCAGCTTAGTTGAATGCGATAAGCCCTTAGTCGTGTTCGCATTTTTTTGTCACTATTTCAGTGGGCAAGCAAGAAATATTCCTCTAAACGGTATACTTAGGATGATGAAAATGATATTACGCCAGCCTTTTCACCTCGCCCGAGGGTTTATCAGTCTATTCATTTATAGTTGTTTGTTGAGTGTTTGGCAACTCTCGGCACAGCCAAACCGCGTGGGCGATTATCAAAGCCTGATTTATCAATTAGAGCAACAACTCAAACAAGCCAAAACAAAACCCGAACGTGCTTTATTATACAGTCAATTAGGCGATGCCCATTTTGCTAATCAGGAGTTGATTGAAGCCGGGCAACATTTTGCTAAGGCATTGAGATTAGCTCGGCAATTGGATAATAGCCATATTCTCAGCCATGTATTGAATAACAAAGGTAATTTACACAGTGTACATCTGGAAGATGAGCAAGCACTGCAAGCCTATGGCGAGGCTTTGGCGCTGGCAATACAAAACCAAGATGTGCTGGCGCAAGTGCAAATTTTGGGTAATCGTTTACGCTTACAATTGCGGCGAGAAAATAAACAAGCTATTCCCAACCTTTGGCAACATTTAAGCCGAATTATCCAGCAATTACCCGCCGAAAAGCAGCCGTACTATCAAATCAACTGGGCTTATTTAGGTTTAGAAATTTATCATTTTTCCCCTGACTTACTGGCATTAAGCGATTTATCTCCAACTTTAGAGCAACTGGCAGAACAGGGTGGGGATAAACGCAGTCGCTCGCAAGCTTATGGCTTACTCGGACAAATTCAACTTGAAGAAAAAAACTATGCTGAAGCCGAAAAATCTAGCCAACAAGCGGCTTTTTTTGCGCAAGAACAACTAGACTTGCTCTACTACTGGCAATGGCAACATGCGGGTATCCTAAAAGCGCAAGGACATTATAAAGCTGCAGAGAGTAGTTATCGCCGCGCCTTGGCAAATTTACAACCCGTGCGTCAGCAAATGACTCAAGGGCGGCGCGATGCTTTAGACATTTTTATTGAACGCATTCGACCCGTGTATTTTGATTTGGCGGCGTTGTTGTTAGAACAAGCAAAAACAACATTAATCGACAGAAAACAACAACTGTTATTACGCCGCGCCCGAAATACCATCGAGCTGTTGAAAATTGCTGAATTAGAAGATTATTTCCAAGATCAATGCGTCGCTGAAGCCAAAGCCCGTCGCCCAGATGATTTGGTTTTGGAAAAAGACACGGCAGTGCTTTATCCCATCATGCTCAAAGATCGTACGATCTTATTATTACAAACCCACACAGGCATTGAACAAATTGAACTCGATGTCAGTTATCATGATTTGAATCAAACGGCGTTGGGGTTTCACTACAACCTGCAAAACAGTGCCAGTAACCGTTTTATCAATGAAGCCAAGCAATTGTACCAATGGTTGATTACACCGATTAAACCCAGTTTAGTCAAAGCCGATATTAAAACCTTATTGTTAGTGCCGGACGGGGCTTTGCGTTTGATTCCTCTGGCGGCTTTATATAACCCTGATGCACATCAATTCTTAATTTCTGAATATGCCGTCGCCATCACGCCCAGTTTACAACTAACGGATATTCGCCCCTTAAGTCGCCCAAATTTGAAAATTTTGGTCAATGGCTTGTCGCAAAGTGTGCAAGAATTTACCGAGTTACCCAATGTGCCCGCCGAAGTCGATAGCATCGGTAGCCTGTTTAATAATAGCCAAGTGTTGATGAATCAAGACTTTTCTTTGGATCGCTTTAGCGAACATTTACAACAAAACCCTTATGAAATCGTCCATGTTGCCTCCCACGGGCAATTTAACCGTGATCCACGTAAAACCTTTTTGCTCACCCATGATGATAAATTGACCATGAATAAACTTGAGCAATTATTGAACATGTCCAAACAGCAAGACCGTGCGATTGAATTGCTCACCTTAAGCGCTTGCCAAACAGCAGTGGGCGATGACCGAGCGGCTTTAGGGCTTGCAGGGGTGGCGATTAAAGCCGGGGCGCGCAGTGCGCTGGCTAGCCTTTGGTTCGTGAATGATGCCGCGACCTCGGAATTGGTGGTGCGTTTTTACCAAAAAATTCAAAAACAAGGTTTAAGCAAAGCTGAGGCGCTCCGAGCGGCGCAACAAGAATTGTTAGCACAGCGCATGTTTCGTCATCCCGCTTATTGGGCGGCGTTTATTTTGATTGGGAATTGGTTATAAATCCCAATAATAGGGAGCACCTCTCACTTGTTTTGTAAATAAAGGACTATCGTGACACATACTAACGGCACTCTCCAACAACTGACAATTATTGGCGTTGGACTGATTGGCGGCTCCTTTGCCTTAGCCCTCAAACAACAATTAGATATTAAAATTGTTGGCTGTGGGCGCAATAGCGATAATTTGGAGGCGGCAAAACAACTGGGCGCGATTGATACCTACGAAACCGACATTGGCAAAGCCGTCAGCGGTGCCGATATGGTGTTTGTCGCTGTGCCTTTAGGAGCAATGGAAATGGTGTTTCGCGCCATGCAAGGGCATTTGGGCGCGGATACCATCGTCACCGACGCAGGCAGCGCTAAAGCCACGGTAGTGGCTGCTGCTGAGCAAATTTTTGCCGATAAAGCGGTTAATTTTGTTCCTGGGCATCCGATTGCCGGGCGAGAAAAAAGCAGTGTTCATGCCGCATTGCCAGAATTATATCAACAACGCCGGGTGGTCTTAACCCCAACAAAGCAAACCAAGCCCGAGGCCGTGGCACAAGTGCAAACACTTTGGGAACTAACCGGGGCATTTATTACCCAGATGAGTGTCGAGCATCATGATGAGGTGCTAGCTGCCACCAGCCATTTGCCGCATATGCTGGCTTATGTATTGGTGGATTTACTTGCCCACGAAACCGACAGCAAAGAAATTTTTCAATATGCTGCTGGGGGGTTTCGAGACTTTACCCGCATTGCTGCCAGTGATCCGGTGATGTGGCATGACATCTGTGTTGCCAATAAAACCGCCCTCTTAGAGCAAATGGATGCCTTTAGCCAGCACCTGATGCAATTACGCGAGCAAATGGCAAATGGACAATTCGATGAAGTCAAAGCCCTGTTTCAGCGCGCCCAACAAGCGCGGGAAAATTTGCAAATCAAATAGCCTCGACTACGCTATAATATCCTGCGCTGATATTTCTCCAAGATACCTGCTTGGGAATACCGCAAACAGCCATTAACACCATATTTTACCTATACTTGATTGCAAGTTAGGTCACTTGAGACTTAGCCGTGAAGCAAAGGCGGTTTTTTGCCTTTTCGGGCATTGAGAAGCCTTTGCGTAACATCAGTTTTAGGTCAGTTAAATTTTCTATGACAGACATGGATTAAGACGAATGTTAAAACCAAAACGCTTAGACGCTAGCGCTGCTGATTTTGATGCACAGTTAAAACAATTACTCGCATGGGATGGGGTTGCTGATGACCAAATCATGCAAACAGTACGCGATATTTTAAAACAAGTCCGCCGTCAAGGGGATGCCGCCTTGTTGGAATATACGGGACGCTTTGATCATAACGAAGCTAAAAGTATGGATGAATTGTGTATTGATGAAGAACGCTTACAACAAGCAGCGAATGATTTACCGGTTTTACAATTAGAAGCGCTAAAAAAAGCTGCCAACCGTGTTCGTGCCTATCATGAAAAACAAGTGCAAGAATCGTGGAATTATACAGAAGAAGACGGCACAACCTTAGGACAAAAAATCACTCCTTTGGATAGGGTCGGCTTATATGTGCCTGGCGGCAAAGCGGCTTATCCCTCTTCTGTGATTATGAATGCGATTCCCGCGCAAGTCGCCGGGGTTGAAGAAATCGTGATGGTTGTGCCAGCACCAGAGGGCGAACTGAATGAAATGGTCTTAGCCGCTGCGCACATTTCCGGGGTCAATAAAGTTTTTACCATTGGTGGCGCACAAGCCGTTGCCGCTTTGGCTTTTGGTACTGAAACTATTCCACAAGTCGATAAGATCGTCGGTCCTGGCAATATCTATGTCGCAACAGCTAAAAGCATGGTCTTTGGGACCGTTGGTATTGATATGATCGCAGGTCCCTCGGAGATTTTAATCATTTGTGATGGCCGCACCGAGGCAAAATGGATTGCGATGGATTTATTTTCCCAAGCTGAGCACGATGAACTCGCCCAACCGATTTTAATTAGCCCCAGTGCCGAATTTTTAGATGATGTGCTACGTGAAATGCACGCTCATATCGAAGGCATGGACAGAGCTGAGATTATTCGTGAATCGATTAATAATCGTGCTGCCTTTATTTTAGTTGATAATATGGACACCGCTTGCAAGGTCTCTAACTATATTGCCCCTGAGCATTTAGAATTATCTGTTGCCGAGCCAGATCCCTTGTTGCCAAAAATTAAACATGCGGGCGCTATTTTCATGGGACGCTATACCGCTGAAGCCTTGGGTGATTATTGTGCCGGCCCTAACCATGTCCTGCCAACTTCTCGCAGTGCGCGTTTCTCATCGCCTTTAGGGGTGTATGATTTCCAAAAACGTTCCTCAATTATCGCTTGCTCTCCTGAGGGGGCGAGCAAACTGGGTAAAACGGCCTCCGTATTAGCCCGAGGCGAGGGTTTGGATGCCCATGCCCGCTCTGCGGAATATCGGATAAAGTCCGATAGTAAAGCGTCTTAAACAACGGCTTGTTTTTACAAGCCTCAATGCATGTCTGATTATTGCGGTCGTTTTGCACCTTCACCGACAGGGGATCTACATTTAGGTTCCCTAGTCGCTGCGCTTGCCAGTTATGCTGAGGCAAAAAAACAGCAAGGGCGCTGGTTATTACGTATTGAAGATATTGATATGCCTCGCACCGAAGCGGGTGCGGATCAGCGCATTATTGATGCTTTAGCACAATTTGGTTTTGTTTGGGATGGTGATATTCGTTACCAAAGCCAACACATCAGCGAATATCAAGCGGCATTAGAACAGCTCAAACAACAAGATCGGGTCTATCCTTGCGCATGTAAACGCAAACCCTTGCGACGTTATAATGAAGCCAAACAATTGCCCTTAGGTTTATATCCAGGGTTTTGCCGCCATGCCCGTATTGACACGGACAAACCACACAGTTGGCGCATTAAAGTCCCCCAAATTCCTTTAACATTTCAAGATAGCTTATGTGGTGCTCAAACAGAAAACTTAAGCCAAAGCTGTGGGGATTTTATTCTCAAACGCACTGATAAACTCTTTAGCTACCAATTAGCCGTGGTTGTGGATGATGCCGCCCAAGCAGTCACGGATATTATTCGCGGGCAAGACTTGCTTGACTCGACTAACCGCCAACAGCATATACAACAATGTTTAGAAATACCTGAACCGCGCTATGCTCATATTCCTTTGGTGAAAGATAATCGAGGACGTAAATTGAGCAAACAAAACCATGCCCCGGCTTTGGATCTAACAAAACCTACACTTTGTTTATGGCAAGCATTAGATTATTTGCGACAATCTCCACCTGAATCACTAAAAACAGCCTCTTTAGATACGATTTGGCAATGGCTGTGGCAACATTGGGATATTAATAAATGTAAGACTTAGCCTTGCGGCAATGCTGGTTTTTGCCTTTTGGAGCAAAAAAACCTTTGCGTAGCATCATCAATTAAAATAAAAACATTAACATTTAGGCATAAATATGGCAGACAAATTATCAATAGTTTGATGTTGCGCTGCCCGCTTTTGTGTCACATCAAGAATTAACATGAGCGCCCAATTTCCCCTAAGGAGGGAATAACATGGAACTAAAAGCACTGGTACACTGGGAAGAACGTTTGAGTGTTGGCATTGAAGAAATCGACCAACAACATAAAATTCTAGTGGAATTAATCAATCGTTTATATACGGCGATTGTAACCAATACAACAGACCAAGAGATCAACAGTATTTTAAATGAGTTGGTGCAATACACCGTGATTCATTTTTCTGTTGAAGAAAGCTTAATGCGGATTTTCAATTATCCTGAATATGATGCGCATAAAAGGCATCATGAAGATTTGACCAAACAGGTGTTAGAAATTCAAAAGAAAGTGATCTCTGGGGAGAAAAAAATTGATTTGGAATTGCTAAATTTTCTCCGTGCATGGCTGACCAATCATATTATGGGGGAAGACAAGCTTTATACACCTTTTTTCCTCGATAAAGGAATGCACAGCGAATGGTCAGAAAAAACTTCATGGAAAGGTAAAATCTGGAAGTTTATGCACTTAGGTTAAACAACGCCCATCTATAAAACTGCCGATAAACACAGCTATATTTTAAGCTGTGTTTATCGGCAATATTCTGTACTTTTAGCAGCTATATCCGTGCATAGCTAAAGACTTTATTTGCCAAACCGTTGTTCTAAATATTGAATAATGGCATCGGACTCATATAACCATTGTTCGTCCTTATCTGGCGTTTGAATCCGCAAGCAGGGGACTTGAATTTGCCCACCAAGCTTTTCTAAGTCTTGCCTATGTTGTGGGTCGTTTTGTGCGTCTTTTAGGCTCATGGGTAAATTTAAACGGTGTAAATGCCGACGCACTTTCAAGCAAAAAGGACAGGCATAGAATTGATATAAACTTAAGTGTTGGCAAGCGGCATTGACCTCGGTTTGCTCCGCTTGGCTACGTTCAATTTGTTTCGGTAAAGTCAAATTGCTGACTAGAATAAACGCTCGACCTAGCCCTTCTCGAAATAATTTTAATAACATGATCATCCCTGTTGTGGTGAAAAAAGAGGGCTATGGTACGCAATCTATGGGTATGGAGGCAACTAACCCCAGCGCCCGGCATTGATTAAGTAATACAACAATACATTTTTTGGTAACCATAAAATGTAATCATCAAAGCTTTGGTTTTGTGTGCCTTCAATTAATGCCCCTTGAGAAAAGACCAAGGCATTCAAAGCCTGGCAATCGGTTTGGGGGGTATTAAGTCGTTGGTTGTTGACATCATTAGGGCCACAACTATAAAACACCGCGGTGATATGTGAATTCCCCGAATTGGTAGGGCTGGTGACATTACTGTTATCAAACGGATCTCGCACTCTCATTCCATCTACAGGTAAGCCATCATTAGGGATGCCTTGCGAAAAAGCGCTGTCAACCCGATATAAATAGCGCTGTCCCCACGGGTCAAGGCGGGTAATGCCGAGTTCTGCCCACGGCAAATACCCATACAATTGTGAACAACTGTCATCGGGTTGGCGATTTTCCAGTCCTTCATTGGCATTACCGAGGAGATTGATGTCTGGACAAGGCAATTTTTGTTCAGCAACTGCGTAAACGATCAGGGCTTGACGAATGGTTTCTAAATTATCTTGCGTGGTTTTAACGTTTTCTATTTCTCGTTGCAAACTTAAAGGGCGAATAAAACTCACTAGCAACAGGCTGATGATAAAAATCACCACCGCCATCTCTAATAAGCTAAAACCGCGTTGTCGCATGATTTATCCTCAGGGAATATCGACATAGTAATGCGCCGGAAATTGCTCGGTAATTTGCATCAATACTTGTCCTTGATTAAAAACCCAATATTGGCGGCTTAACAAGGGACTCTCGGCGGGCATATCAAAATATTGCCCAACTTGTCCGGCGGCGATTTGTTCAGTGTTAAAAATTTGCTTAAAGGTCTCGAGGCGAAACTGATTCCAAAGTTTACCAATTGGCAAGGCGGACTCCAGTAATAAGCGTTTAAATTCGCTAGGTAATCTATCGACTAAAATAAACGATTCGGAATATAAATAATTGTTACAGCTCGCTTGCCCTTGTAATAAAATTTTCCGCGCCATCACGGTTTCATCGGCTAGGGTTTCAAAATCTAAGCTTAACTTATTTGCCGAGATTAAATCGGTCTCAAGTTTTTTGACCTGAATCGCCTCTTGTAAATACAATTCCAGCATGTGAGTCACTGTGCCATCCATACTTAATAGCACACGCTGAAATAAAGGCAAATCGGATAAACGCATATGGGCGCTGTTAGGGGGGGAGTTGGCGTGAATAATATCGTCAATAATGGGAATTGCGTTAGTTGGCAAGGGCATCATCTCAAGTTGACGAGCAAGGGGGGATACAGGCAGGCGAAGCCTGCCTGTGAGCACAAAGGCTTACATTTTAGCGATAATCGCCTCGCCAAACTCAGAACATTTCAGTTGCTGGTTTTGCTCGCCTGCCGCTTCATATAAACGCGCCAAATCATAGGTAACGGTGTGGTCAGAGATTGCCCCTGCCAAGCCTGAAATCACCAAGTCAGCCGCCTCTGTCCAGCCCAAATAACGTAACATCATTTCCGCTGAGAGTAACAGCGAACCGGGGTTGACGTAGTCTTGTCCGGCGTATTTAGGGGCTGTGCCGTGGGTGGCTTCAAAGACCGCAACGCTGTCAGCCATATTAGCACCTGGTGCCATACCAATACCGCCAACTTGAGCCGCGAGCGCATCAGAGATGTAATCGCCGTTCAGGTTCAAGGTCGCAATCACATCATATTCGCTCGGACGCAAGAGAATTTGCTGGAGGAAGTTATCAGCAATCATATCTTTGATAATGATTTGTTTGCCAGTGTTTGGATTATTGAACTGACACCAAGGGCCGCCGTCGAGTTCGGTTGCGCCAAATTCTTTTTTCGCCAATTCATAACCCCAAGACCGGAACGCGCCCTCGGTGAATTTCATGATGTTGCCCTTGTGTACCAAGGTCACGGAATCACGGTCGTTATCAACGGCGTATTGAATCGCTTTGCGAATCAAACGGTGAGAACCTTCTTCAGAGACAGGTTTAATACCGATACCGGCGCTATTGGGGAAACGGATGCTGGTCACGCCCATTTCATTTTGCAAGTAGTCGATGACTTTTTTGACATCATCACCGTAAGCTTCCCATTCGATACCGGCGTATATGTCTTCGGTGTTTTCACGGAAGATAACCATATTGGTTGCCGCTGGGTTTTTCAGTGGCGATGGCGTGCCATCAAAATAACGCACTGGGCGAACGCAGGCGTATAAATCCAACACTTGGCGAATGCTGACGTTTAAGGAGCGAATACCACCACCGACAGGGGTGGTCAACGGGCCTTTAATACTGACGGTAAATTCTTTGATGGCTTCAAAGGTTTCTTCAGGCAACCACTGGTCATCACCATAGACCTTGGTGGCTTTCTCACCAGCATAGATTTCCATCCAAGCAATTTGACGCTCACCTGCATAAGCTTTATTAACCGCCACATCAATGACGTTTTTCATCACCGGGGTGATGTCAACACCAATGCCATCGCCTTCGATAAAGGAGATAATCGGGTTGTTCGGTACGTCGAGACTGTTGTCATCATTGACGCGAATTGCACTACCTTGTGCAGGAATTTGGATTTTTTGATAGGCCATAGTATTCCTCATAACGACACAGTTTAAAGTGGCGCTTTAAGCTGTGAGAGAGATAGCAATAATGAATCAGGATTTATTCTGAATCAGAATTAAAATTACGGTTCAGGCGCAAAGAAAACTCAGAGAAAAAGGCGGCTAAATCACTGCGATTAACTTTTTCTTCTTGCAGTTGGGCAACATCGCTTTTGAAAGCGGAGGTTAAATTGTCATTGCCCTGACGGATTTGACTTGCCAATTCTTTGAACTTGGTGTGAGTTTGTTGACGAAATTGCTTCAAGTCTTTACTAAATTGCTCGTCGAGTTGTGCTAAACGATTGGTCAACTCATTACGCATCATGTTGATTTCGTGCTGTAAGTTTTGCACATCAGCGGTGCGTTCTTGGCGTTCGGTGCTCACCCTTTGTGCTAGGCTATCAACCTCACCATTGATAAGCTCTTCCAAGGTTTTGATTTTTTGCATCATGTCATCACGCAGATGCATATTGTCTTTGCTAAAGCGATCTTCTAGGCGCTTAAAGCGTTTTTCGTAATCTTTTTGTTGGGTACCAAACAAAATATCACGAATTTTATCCACATTACCGACGTTGGCCGCGGCATTGCTCGCATCCTCATCGTCATGTTCTTCTTGTGGCGCTTCTTCGCGGAGGCTGGTTTCAGCTTCGAGCAGATGTGCATCCAAGCTGCCCATGCTACCGTAATTTTCTTTTTCTTGTGTCATGGTGGGATCTCTCAAGGTGATTTTCTGAAATAGGCTAAAGCATAACCGATCAGCTTCGAGATTGCACCCCAAAATAAGCGGGGAATATTAAAGCGGGACTCAAGTCCCGCCTCTAGTATTAATCGCGATCTTTACGTATTAAAGCATAAGCTGAATGATTATGAATTGATTCAAAGTTTTCTGATTCAACGGTGTAAGCGGCAACGCGCTCATCAGCATTTAGGCAGGCGGCAATATCACGGACAATGTCTTCAACGAATTTGGGGTTTTCGTAAGCACGTTCAGTGACGTGTTTTTCATCAGGACGCTTGAGTAAACCATACAATTCACAAGAGGCTTGTGATTCGACCATTTCAATCAAGTCTTCAATCCAAACAAAGCCATTGGTGAGCACGGTTAAAGTGACGTGTGAACGCTGATTGTGTGCGCCATAATCGGAGATTTTTTTCGAGCAAGGGCAAAGGCTGGTGACCGGAATCACGATTTTTAGGGTAATTTCTGGTGTATCACCATTAATTTCGCCGATAAAAGTGACATCATAATCTAACAGGCTTTCAACCCCAGAGACCGGTGCGGCTTTTTTGATGAAATAAGGGAAATTCATTTCAACATGCCCGGACTGTGCTTCAAGGCGTACCAACATTTCAGCTAGCATTTTTTTGAACGAATCCAAAGTGATTTCGTACTCGTTATTGTTGAGAATTTCAACAAAACGCGACATATGTGTGCCCTTGAAATCATGAGGCAAATTCACATACATATTGAAGTCAGCCACGGTATGGACTTCATTACCTGAGCGCGCGCCGACCCGAATCGGGTGTTTGATGTCTTTAATCCCAACCTTATCGATGGCAATCATGCGTGTGTCATGACTGCTTTGTACATCAGGGATAGTTTTAGTTGTCATGGATAATCCTTAAGTTAGCGTTTTGTTTTTGAGTTTTTTAAAAACTGATGTGACGTACTTAGCAGTTTTTGCCTCATTACATCAAATAACAATTAACGGGCTTCTGCATACGTCTGCCATTGGGCGCGGATAGCGGCTAAAATACCGGCATAATCCAAACCACAGCGCGCCAATAATAATTGGCTATCACCATGCCCGAGTAGACGATCAGGCAGCCCTAAGTTTAATAGAGATATTGCTTGATTTTGTTGATGAAAATATTCATTGATGGCACTGCCTCCACCACCGGCAATGACGTTATCCTCAATCGTAACCACATGCTCGTATTCCAAAGCAATCTGATCTAACACCGCGGTGTCTAACGGCTTGAGAAAACGCATATTAACCACTGTGGCATCCAGCACCTCAGCAACTTGCGTTGCGATTGAGCGTAAATGACCAAATACTAACAAAGCCAGTTTCTTGCCTTTTCTTTCATACACTGCCTTACCCAAATCAATGGACTCCAAATGTGCAGGTAAAGGCGCACCTGTACCGACACCACGCGGATAACGCACCGCACACGGCCCTGAATGATGAAAAGCGCAGCTAAGCATTTGCCAACACTCTGCCTCATCACTGGGGACCATAATCGTTAAGTTGGGTATACAACGCAAATAACTCAAGTCATAATTGCCCGCGTGGGTATCGCCATCAGGGCCAACCAAGCCCGCTCTATCAATGGCAAAGGTGACATCTAGGTTTTGCAAAGCCACATCATGAATCACTTGATCATAGGCGCGCTGTAAGAAGCTCGAATAAATCGCAACAATGGGTTTAATGCCCTCGCACGCAAGACCCGCCGCCAAAGTCACCGCATGTTGTTCAGCAATACCGACATCCATATAGCGTTCGGGAAACTGCTCGGAAAATTCAACCAAACCGGAGCCTTCACGCATGGCAGGGGTGATCGCCATCAAACGCTCATCTGCCTTTGCCATCGCACACAGCCATTGACTAAACACTTGGGTATAGGTCAGAGCACCAGCGGGGGCTTTTTTATCCATTTCCCCGGTTACCTTATTAAAGGAACCGACCCCGTGATAACTACAAGGATCTTGCTCTGCTGGCTCAAAGCCCTTGCCTTTTTGGGTCACCACATGCAATAAACGCGGGCCTTTTAAGTCAGCAAGATTACGCAAAGTCGGCAATAAGACCGATAAATCATGCCCATCGACAGGGCCGATGTAATTAAAGCCCAAAGATTCAAACAAACTCCCAGGGACTAACATGGTTTTGAGATGGCTTTCCGTGCGGCTTGCCAATTCCCATGCGCCGGGGATATGGCATAAAACTTTTTGGCTGCTGTTACGCATACTGGCATAAAAATGACTGGATAAAATCCGGGCAAGATAATTATTCAATGCGCCGACATTGGGAGAAATCGACATATTATTATCATTCAAAATCACCAATAAATTGGCTTTGTCCAATAAACCGCCACCAGCGTGATTCAATGCTTCGAATGCCATTCCAGCAGTCATCGCCCCATCGCCAATCACGGCAATATGCTCACTGTCCAAGCCTTGGTAATTAGCGGCAATTGCCATCCCTAAAGCGGCGCTGATAGAAGTGCTAGAATGCCCGACCCCAAAACTGTCATATTCACTCTCAGAGCGCTTAGGAAAGCCCGAAATCCCCCCCGCTTGGCGAATTTTTGCCATCGCCTCGCGCCGGCCGGTAAGGATTTTATGCACATAAGCCTGATGCCCAACATCCCAAATAATCCGATCTTTAGGGGTATTAAAGACATAATGCAAAGCAATGCTTAACTCAACCACTCCTAAGTTAGACGATAAATGTCCACCGGTACGACTGACACTGTGCAACAAAAAAGCGCGTACCTCATCTGCCAATATCGATAAATCAGTCTCAGATAAAGCGCGTAATTCAGCTGGACTTTCTATTTGGGGAAGGAATTGAAAAACATCCTCATTCATACAATCACCGATGGATAAAATGCCCGTTCGCTGAATAGCTGTCATGGATTCAGTCAAAGTGGCGCGAATGAGTAACACAGGTTACACATGTAGCCAAGTTTTTGCGTGGTACGCTGATTTTCGTTTACCTCAAGAACACACAAGAACAATGCGTGTCTTAAACGTAAATACAAACGCCTTTATCTCACATCAGAGCATAAAAGTATGTATGGAGAAGAAAGAGCCTTGAGCTAATATCGAACTGAGCTTATAAAACCTAGATTTTAGGTCATCTAAACCTTAAAGGTGGGGATGGTACTATATTTTGCCAGTAGTGCCCAAAATCTTTTTTTCCACAAACAAAATAGAAGCCGTTAAATTTTGATATTAACTGATGTTGCGCACTAAACCTATTTTTATCTCAAAATGGTGGTTTTCCACCTGTCTAGTGAGATTTAGCCGTGGGGCAATGGCGGTTTTTTTACCTTTTGGGGTAAAAAAGAAGCCTTTGCGTAACATCAGATATTAAGCTTGAATATATTTTTTGGTGTGATGCTGATTTTTTGCCGTAATACTTAAGATTTAGCCGCATAATGAGGACGTTTTTTAGCTCCAAAAACTGAGGCTTATTTCCAACAAACGAATCTATCCCAATTAAAAATACCCTAACAAAACTTGCTCAGTCATTCATTTAACGGTAGAATGCCCCGCTGCTTTCTGCTACTCAATGCCGGTGTAGCTCAGTCGGTAGAGCAACTGATTCGTAATCAGTAGGTCGGGCGTTCGATTCGTCTCACCGGCACCAGTTCCCATGCGGTCTCCCGCATTTTCCCGAAAAGCTTTTGCAATTCATTTGCAAATCATTTGCAAAACGCCCCCCCCAAAATGTCAGTTGCCCTAAATATTTATCTCATCCCAATGTAGCTCATAACGACCTAGATAAGTGTCCGTCATTTTCTCGCTTGTATGTCCTAAAAGCCCCTGAATTATTTTTTTATCAATGCCATTATCTTCGTAAATTTTAGCGCCTAGCGATCTGATTTCATGAAACGTTGGCAATGCCCCTTGTTTATAGTTCGTAAACAATCCTGTCAAACTTCGAGCCTTGCTAAAACCTTTGGTGATTAGGTCTGGCAGTACCATTGTAAAATCATCACGCCCTTGAGCTTGTACCTTGCGCTGTGGTTTTCTGTGGATAACATAGCTGCTCTCTATGTCATCGGCTGCACAACGGTCTAGTATGGCTTGCATCGCGGGTGTAATGCGTATTTTTAGATTGCCCATACCGTGGCGCTCGACTTTCTTTTGTTGTATCCATATCGCCCCATCATGTACTTGTTCCCAATGTAAGGCGGCAAGGTCTTCTCGACGCTGCAAGATAAGCAAGCTTAAATCCATCGCATTTTGTAGCCATGCTGGGGCATGGTCATGTATGGCTTGATATTGTTCTACGCTTAGGCGTTTACGTTTGACGTTCAGTTTTTTAGGCATCGTGTCGTTGACTGGATTGCGTTCAGCCAAGCCCTTGGCTACGGCATGTTTGAATATAACCATCAATAGGGAGCGATAACGATTAGATTGGGTGTCTGGGTATTGGTCTAGGAATACGGCACAATCGGCTACGCTGATACGGTTGATTCGTTGCTGTCCCAAAGCATCTGCTATGTGCGGTAGTTTTATCTGGTGTTCTTTTATAGTTTTATCTGCCAATCCAAGTTTAGGCATGATGTCTTGATTAAAAGTCTTAAGGAATGTCGCTAATTTTGGCTGGCTTGGCTTGAGAATGCGATCCGTAATGGCGCTGGCTTCGATTAGTTCGCCATTGAGTTTATGCGCAGCACTGATAGCTTGCTGGCGGTTTTTACCTACGCCATGCCATTTGTTGGTTTGTGGGTGTTTGTAGCGATAGTAACCATTACCTGTTTCATACAGGTTGGCTGGAAGGTCTCGATTCCTTTGTTTTCTATAGCAAGGCATAGGGGTCAATGACTCATAACAATTTGGTGATTGTTGCGGACATATTAAGGGGATAACTTCAGTTTTAACTTTTGCACAATAAGCCTTTTTTGAATTTCGTTTGTCGGTAAGGGCTGGATTTTCGCTCTCTAAGGGGTACAATTTTATTTTCCTTATAAATATTAATCACTTAATTGGGTATTCCTTAATCTTTTGTGTACCCCTGTTTTATTGCGTGGGGGGTGTGTTTTTATATTTACAATGAAAAACAAGTAGTTGCAAGGATTATTTTGTACCCCCTTTTTGTGGTTTTGTACCCCCCTAGCTGGTCTTAGACTGAGTCCAAAGGGGTGCAAATGGCACTCTAAGGGGTACAAAATCGGCTCTAAGGGGTACAATTTTTATTCTAAGGGGTACAAAATTCGCTCTAAGGGGTACAGTTTTTGCCCCTATATTTATATATCTATTTAATTTTTAAAGAAAATATAATATATATAACCCTTTGGGCTAAATTCTCACCACGATAGTTTGAAAAAACAGGGCTGTGAGGCATTCCCTTGTTACTGTCCTTTTTCATCGGACATAAAAAAACCGCTTTCGCGGTTTAGAGTAAAGGGGGGGAATAATTAGGGCTTAGAGGAGTTCTTCTTGGTCTCTTTCGTCACCAAAGGTCTGGAACTCAATCCCAGCTTGTACCAACTTTTTGTAATCCAAGGTGATTGCCTTGCTGGTATATTTTGCTGTTCTTGATTTTTTGATGCCAAAGCGGTGGGATTTATTGGTATCGAGCAAAAAACCATCCCGACGCAAATGATATAAGAGCATCTTGGAGGTGCTGACAGCCCCCGAATAATCCTCGGATTGTAGAAAACGGAGGATGTTGGTGGTTGAGGTGTAAACAAGGTTTTTGTCTATATTGACGGTGTAGAGGCTAATGGCAACCTCAAAGCCCCGCATCGCCGCACGTTCGGCAAATTCATGCAGGATTTCGTAAGACTCGCAGCGCACCATGCGCGACTCCATCGCGTGCTTATAGCAATAGTTTATGATGCTTTGATACAAACTGGGGCTGGGAGCGGTGTTTTTATCCTCGGTACTGGGCAAATCAGTGATACCAGCAAACTCACAAATCAAATCCGCTGCCACTGCCAGTGCCGCATAGTTATCGACAAAACGCCCTATGTCGTTGCCATCGCTTAGGCCCTGATTCGCTAACATGGTTTCCAAATCTTGGCTATGCTGGCGCAATTTATCCCGCAAGCCCCGCTGTGTTTGGGTGGCATTGATGAACTCGACAAAGGCACGAATCGGAAAACGGGTGTTGGGTCTGTAGATGTGTGCCTCACCGCGCTTGGCATCCATCAAATCAATCTGGATGGTTTTGGTGGTTAAGGCACTGTCCTCGATGGGCATATCTTGCCCAAACATGGCAGCCGCACCCGATAGGGCAAACATATTATCGCGGTGGGGCTTGGTATTAAAATCATAAGACAGGTTGAGCAAATCCACCCAGCGGCTCAGTGCTTCACCAAACTTTTTCGCCCGGCTAAATTCGTCCACAATCACAGGTCGCATGTGATTACCGACCATTTTCATTTGCTGAAAATCGGTTTTAATTGCCGTGTGACCAAAGTTTTTAACCTGTGCCAAATAAGACAACACTTTTAGCATGGTTGATTTTCCGCTCTTCGATGGCGCTTGGCAAAAGAAGTGCGGCCAAAAGCCCAGATAAACTTTTAGATTAGCGCCCAAAGCCCACACCAACGGCAACACAGCACGGTGTCCGGTCATCATATCGTTTAAGCCATTAAAGATATGTGCCGCTTCAGCGCGGGGAATATCATCATGGACGACATCATGATAAATGCAGATTTCTACATCTAAATAGGTGTTTTGGGCATCATTGAGCTGTACCCTATCACCTAAACGGACGTTGCCTATCACGTTGACGGTCTCATGGTGATGGTCATGGTCTCGGCTTAAAGTTTGGGCAATCTTCTTGAGCATCGCCCCACTGTGAACAATGCCGAACTTTTCCCAGGTCCCTGCCTTGCCAATCGCATCCGATTCAATCACCGCTTTTTGAATACCGGGGTATTCTGCACGGCGATAAAGTAGAACGGATTTTAGTTGGGGGGAATCCCCGGTCTCACCATGCATGGCGGTGTCGATGGGGTAAATAGTGATTGGGTCTAAACGGTAGGGTCTGAATCCGGCTATATCGACACCGACATAATCAAATGTGCCATCTTCGCCTTTTTCTCGCTTTTGCCCAGTCGTATGGTCGGTGTAGAGTTGATATGACCAAAGCCGCTTATGCTCAGATGTGGGAATGTAAGGCATGATGCCTGTGGGGAATAGCTGGGTTGAAGGTTTGCTTAGGGCTTCTTTTACTTTGGCAATCCCCGCTGGGCCAATTGGGTTTTCTGATTCTTTGGTTAATATCTCATTCGCGTCCTTAGCATCTTCTATCTTTTCAACGTCAACAATTTGTGCGGTACGCCCCGCCGATAACAGCCGATGATATAAGCTATGCGCCGCTTGCTTGCCCGCATCATCCTTGTCCGGCCATATTTTCACCAAGGTGGTGGGCTGTATCCAATCAATCGGAAAACTGTCGATATAAGAAGCCGACAAAAAAGCAATTGCTGCTGTGCCCGCAGCGCAAATGGTCATCGCGTCGATGGGCGACTCAACCAAGCAAATCACCGTCCTGGTCTTCACATACTTAAATTGCCAAGGGCTGTAAAAACCACCGCTGCAACTGTCGGTGATGCGCTTACCGACCGGGTGCTTTTTTGCCAGATAACAAAGATTATGGGCAATGACTTTACCTGCTATATCTTGGATGGGAAAAACCACCGCATTGCCATGTTGGGCTGCGGCATTGGCGGGAGCATAATCACTAAAGCCGTATTGCAGTTTTTTGAGGGCATCGGCGGGTATCTTGCGCTCATTGCTCAAGTACCCCGTGGCAATACTCAAATCCTTGTGCTTGCGTGACTGGTTCCACAGAAACAACCAATCGGCTTTTTTCCCTGCTGGCTTTTGTTTCGGTTGGTCTAACTGTTGTGAATACCGTGTTCTATACTCTTTTTGGATATGCCCCAAACTGTACATTTTTGCCAGTTCATCTAAGGCATCATTGAAGCTTAAGCCCCGCGCTTGCATCATAAAATCAATGACGCTACCACCTTTGCGACCATTGCCGTGGTCACAAAATGCTGAGCCTTCAGCATTGACCTTCACCGACCCCATTTTTTCGCCACGCCAGACTGCCACATATAATTTATTATCAGTTCGAGTGACATCAAGGCGAATGGCCAAATCATGAATATTAATATTTTCTTTTAAGTAATCCGCGAATGTATTCATGATTTAACCCTGTGTATTATTGTCGTGCATCGTATAAGTACAGGGCTTAATGTGATAACTATATTGCATAAGTCATATTTCCTTTATTGGTTTAATTCATTAATGATTTGTTGGATGTGATTGGCAGGCAAATCAGGGGCGAGGCGGCGTATCAATAGCTGGGTAGGGCAATAGCCTGCTGGCATTTTCAGCTTGATAGACTGCGCTTGCTGCTTGATATAGCTCACTTCATCTATATCCGCCACCTGTTCAATCACACAATCAGGTGATTTTTTAATCTCGCTGTGCATCTTTTTTAACACCGTTTGAAAGGCAGGCACATCCAGCGTTCGGTGATACCAGAAACCGGCGAGATAAAAAGACCCGGCTCGAATCGCCTCTGTCCATTCCCAATCACGGTTTAACAAATAAGCGCGGACATTCTGTGGTAAGCCCTCTTTTTGACAATGATAAACATTAATAATCAAGCACTCAGCCTGTTCATACTGTGAAAAGCGCTTAGACCTTGATTGTTGATGATGATAAAGCTGCTTTATCAACATAGACGACTCAGGCAGTGCCTGCGTTTTATGCGTGTAATACTGCACACCTTGACTGCCCAAATATCCCCGTTTTTTTAGTGTCCAGCCATTTCTGCTTAAAACCTTATAAAGGCTGCTGCTGATGCCAATCTCATAATGATTTAAATCGACAATGGCTTTGGCTTGGTTTAAACGAGAAAACGGGTTGTAATCAAAATGGGTTTGAAAGCACACTAGGTTTCTCCTTTTTGCATTAATTTAGGTACATATAAACATTCGATAACCAAGCCCTCAGGGGTGATTGCCTTAATTAAGCGAGATTGATTTTTGTGCATGGCTTCTATTTTCTCCTCATACTCAGGGCTAACAATCACATCAGGCGGGCAATACATGGTGTAATTATTGATTGTTGCCGATATGACTAACGCCGCTGTAAATATTTCCATAATTTTTTTAATAATTTGTAGAGTTCATAGAACTCCCAGTGGACACGTTGTTTGCGATGTAAACATGGCTGTTTTTTTAAAAAGAAAAACACCGTGCCATGCTCCCTGCTTGCCTTAAAGCGTTGGATACTTTTTCTATAATCAACTGCGACATAGAAATATTGTCGGTCTTATTCCGCTCTATCAGTTCATCAACCAATTTCGCATCAATATCAACAGGAAACCTCACCGCCCTTGGCTCAGCTTTTGCCTGTTTTAAATCTCTCGCCTTTATACTCATGCCATATCGTCCTTTTGTCATATATTTAATAAAACAACGTAATACTACGATGTTTATCGTATAACGCCGTTATGCTAAGTTCAAACCTTTATTATTAAAAAACAAAGAAGGTAGGCATGAAGCGGCAAGAAAGAGGGCGGCGCTTTCGTTTAGAAAGATTGCGGCTCGGATTAACCCAACCCGAAGTGGCACAACTCGCTAGCCAATACATACAACAAACCATTGGAGTGCAACTAAAGCGCGAAATCGACTATCGCACCGTACGCGATTACGAAAAAGGCACAACGCCTGCCAATGGCGACTTTTGGCAAGCCATGTGGCACATCGGCATGAACGTGCCCTATATTTTTGGCTTTGAAGACATACCCGCCAAAAATCGAGAGCGTATAGATAGACTGGATGGTGTGATTGGTCATTTGTCTGATGATAAGTTTGAAGCCATGATCGCCTTTCTCGAATCCATCAAGGGAACATAGTTCCCTTGATAAGGATTCACTTAGCAAGCTGTCGCCGCTGATAAGACTTTTCAGCCTTGGTTGCGCATTCCTTACAGCGGCAAGCATTGTGCGCCAGCACAATAAAATCCTTGCCACAATCCTTGCAGACATCAATCTTGCTGGTGCGCCCTTTGCCCGCCCGTTGCGACAAATGTGCAGGCACGCGCTCAAAGCCTTGGTAGACAACCGCACTGCTAGGCGTGCCTATATTAGGCGTGCCTTTAGCCGCGCCTAGGGCATCGTCGCCCGCGTTAGGCGTGCCTATAGCCGTGCCTATATTAGCCGTGCCTATATTAGCCGCGCCTAGGGCATCCGCACCGTTAGGCGTGCCTAGAGCATCGCCATCACGGTGCAGCGCGTTGAGTTCATCAATCAACCCGGGTGATATTTTCTCCAGCGCCGCCGCTGCGCCCGAATTGAGTACCGCCTCATCGGCGTGGGCATGAACCAAACCGTCAGACTGCACCCAGCCGCCTTGCTTCAATTGCGGTGCTGTTTTAGCGTGTGGCACAGGCTCAGCACCGACAGCAAAAGCACCGCTTAACGCCTGCTTGATATGAGCAGAGGCATCCACGCCTAACAGCTCAAGCCCACGCAAAACCCGCCGATTCTCAGCGCGTTTGTCACCGCCTGCGATATTGCGCAGCATCTGCGCCACGATTAAACCAATCACCGCGATTAAATCAAAAATAAACGCCCAGGCCATCCACTTCAACCAACTAGCGGTCTCAGCACTGACATCGAAAAACCGAGACAACATTCTATCCTCAGCCTTCCACTGGCTTTTGATGCCCTGGCCACTTTCAGATAACGCCGCCCGATCCTTTTCCAGCTTCACCAAATGGTTTTGCAATCCCTTGTATTCCGCGTGCTTGTCGGCGTAATCCGTGCCGCTAAACAACGCCGTCGGCAACTGCGCCTCTAGTGCTGATTTTTGCTGCTGATACGCGGCGCTCATGGCTTGCCACTCGGGGCACAATTGACGTGCTATCTTACGATAATGCCAACCCTTATCATCCGTTTTGGGGCTGCAATCGCTGTGCATGTACTTGGAAAAACGACTAGGAAAACTAGGGGGCACTAAAGCGGCTAACTGCTGGTTTATGTCTGTCGTTTTTGCCTGTGCCGCTGCCACACTTTGCTGATGTGCCTGTGTTTCCGAGTGGGCTTTTTCGGCATCGGCAAAGGTTGCCATGCCGCGCAAACGCTCACGGGTAATTGCCATTTCATTGTCTAAAGCTTGTGCTGGGGCTGAGGATTCCAGCCGTGCTTGCGCCCCGTCGCCGCTTTCGTTGACCAACTCAAACAAAGACGTGCCCAATAAAGACCCCGTAGTGACAAGGCTCACGACAATGGTTAAACCCAACAACAAGCCGTTGCCCTGCTGCCAAGCGTTGACCGCAGCGGGCAAAATCCTATCGCGCATGATAACCATGCCAATGAAACCAAGGCAGAAAAACCAGCGCACCAAATTATCATCCGGTGCTTTCCAAGCCCATACCAAAGTTAGCACCACCGACAACAACACCAACATCCACACCGCCGCATGAATCCAGTGTGCTTGCGACAAAGTGGCAAATTTTTCGCTCGCACTTAAAGCTTTTTGTCGATTTTTAAAGCTCTGTTGTACCGAGGCAAAAAAGCCCGACTTAAACCCCAAAGCCACTAAGCCCATCAATAACAGCGTGCCGACAATCACCACCACAGGCGTGATGGATGCCGTGGTATCCAAGCGCTGATAAGCATCGGAAATGAACACATAGCCGAAACCTAAAACCAGTAATAACAAGCCATAACGAATAATCACACCAGCCCTCCCAACTTCAAAAGAAAATTCACAATCACGATAATAGAAATCGCTGTCGAAAAATTGGTTAGACGTTCTTTCAATTCCTTAGTTTTCATTTGCACAACCCCGTTGAAGGCTTAAACCAATGATTTTTTAACCCTTTAAACCATGCAGCGGTATAAAAAAAAGTTAAAAGCAATATGCCCCATTGTTCGGCTGAGAATGCAGAATAAAACCAAAATGGCTGCCCTGCTAAGCCAAAAATGCTTGCATATTTTCTAAAATTTTCACGCTTGTCTTGGCTAAGCCAAATCGCAACCACGCCTGTTATTGCTATAGCAACTTGATCAATCATGCTCTTCTTCCTCAAGTGCGCCCATTAGCCCATCGTATATTTCATCTGGGCTAAGGTCAGGAAACGGCTCGCCGCCTTGTTTGATTTCGATGTCATCTAAGGGCGGTTGGCAAGTGCAATTTTCGCAAGGATGTGTGCAATCACTCATAGCTCACCACCTTGCTGCAAAGCCGGACAAGGCTCACCGCGCTGTTGAAACGCCTCGATGGCATCGCGGCGCAAACCCTCGGCCGCGCCTTCAAAGCCTTGTTGTTTCCAGCGGCGGATATTGTTCAACACCTGAGTGCAATTCATGCGGCTGATCGGGTGTTGAATCACAAACCCCGGTTTGCTGTTTTCGAGTGCATTCACAGAACTGGATAATAAAAAAATCAGCATAAAAGTGTTCATTTTAGGCTCCCAATTTGGACAATATCCATATCCGCTTGCACAGGCTTAGCGTTCACATTGGCACGCAAATCAGCGGCTTGTTTTAATATCGGTTCGAGTAAATGCGAGACATCTTTGTCCGCCTCAAAAGTGAGGTTGTACAAAGCTTGAAGATGGGCGTGTAAAGCTTCGATTTGGTCTTTCAGATCTAAATCGTTCATATGACTTATTCCCCCTCACCCTTAACCGCTGTCTTTTCATAGACTTTGCCGTTTTTATCTGTTCCAACTTGGATTAAATAGCCCGCTTCGCGGAGAAGCTCTAAGCGCCCCTCTATCATGGACAATGCCCGCTGGCTTGTTTCTTCTGCGCACAATGAGGCAGCGCTCACATATTTGCCTTCTGGAATTTGTTTGAGAATTTTAAGGTCAACTTTCGTTGGTTTTAGCTTTGGCATGGCTTATACCCCCTCGCTCATTTCATAACCCATTTCTTGCATCCATTGGCGCAAGTCTTGGACAGCCCAAGCGACACGGCGGGCGGAATAGCGTTTAGCAGGTTGGGGGAATTTGCCTTCTTTAATCAGGCGGTAAATACTGGATTTACTATAGGGGATATAAATTTGCGCAAATTCGTGGATTTGTAAAAACCCACTTTCAGGCAAAGGTTTTAAATCGGTCATGTTGTTCTCACAGGTTGTGAGACCACTGCCTACTTTGATGCAGGTTATAGTTGTGTGCTAAAATCGCGCGCAGTCGTTCAGCAGTGGTCTTTGTGGCTGGGTGAATGATTAGCGGCTATCGGAGGTGCGAACTTCGATAGTCGCGCTACAGTTTTTTATTTCATGTCATGCCCTATTCCTCCTCTCGATTACAAACACTTGAGTGACGGGATAATCTCGCCAAAGTTGGCGCAACACGCCTTTCACATCCTGATAACAAAAGTCCTGATTATTCGGGGTTCTCCAGTCCAGCACTTGCGCCTTCCCATGAATGTGTGCGCCCCAGCGTGCGCCTTTTAAGCCTTGGTCTTGCTCCCAATCCCACAACTTCACCCCGCCAAGGGTTTCTATCAACGCGGCTTTGTGGCGTTCGATAAAAGTTTTTTGGCTATCGTTTAGCCCTTGGTAATTGCCAATCACTAATTGACAGGGGTCTTGTGGGTGCAAGTTAAGCGCAAAGCCTGCGTTTTTCATTCGTGCGATAACGGCTGGATAATCCATCAGTGCGCCCTCCTGCTTGGCAGTCCACCTGCTGCGCGAAGTGCATCGCAATGATTCTCTTTTGGCGGCGGTTTGTGCTTTGGTGCTGGCGGTTGTTTGGCTTTTGCCTTGGTATCAGCTAGGGCTTTGCGTTCTTTGGCAATTTTGTGTGCGCCATCGGTTTTTAACGTACCGTGATTGTATTCGTTGACCATGTAAAACAAAGAATCCAATGGTTTTTCCATCGCTTCGTTTTTAGCTTTGCGCAGGTAGTCAGCATAGTAAGCAACCGCATCAAGGCAAAGCTGAGCGATGCTTAGAGGGCGTACTTCAGGTGGGGTTTTGAGAAAGTCGAGTTTTTGTAGGATTTGGGCAGGATCATAGCCCTTGAGGACATTGGGGATAATCAGATCTTCAAAGTTGTGGGGGCTGGGTTTGGGAGCATCGTTTTTAGGTTGGTAAGTAGCGGAGGTTTTCCCAGCATCAGCCGCTTCTTGCTCAGCGTTGTTGAAGTCAACATGTTCCTGATAACGCTCTGGATGGAAAATGTACCAAGTGATGTCGATATTTGGGTTTTTAGGGTCGGGTGCTTGATACCAACTCAACAAACCTAAGGATTTTAAGCGTTTACGGGCGCTATAAACTTGGCTAGGTGTTCTAAAGCCCAATTCTTTGCACCACATACCAGCGGTTTTGTAGAAATGTTTTTCGGGGTGTTTGTTTCTTGCGTGCCAGAAGATGCACTGGACGAGGAGAATAGCTGCGCTGCCGTTGCCCGCAATAAGATTGTGGACAGGCAAGACAGCAATAGTGCGGTCTTTTTTCATTGTGTAACTCGTTTGTGGATTTCTCCTAAGAGTTGCTGCTCTTGTACTGAAGTCATCCGGTTGATGTTATTTTTTATGCTACCTCGAAATTTTAAAAGATGTCAAGACATTTTAAGAGCGGATAAAACAAAACACGACCACCCCGTCCCCAGCGGCGGGTGTTGTCATTTATGTAAGGTCAGCTAATGATTGTAATCTCTTTATGTACTAGATTTTTCTAGTGGGGGTGTGAGAGATTTATGGTGTGGGTAGGAGGTTTTTATGGTGGAGGATGGGATCATAATTCCCCCAATTATTCAAGAAGACCATTTTTTATCTTAAGGTCACTTTTTGAAGAAATTATAATTTCATTTTTATAGTTTTTTAAAATCACTATGGTTTCTTTCAAAAACTTCAAGTGATTTATGTTTATTCCTCCCCAATCTTTCGATAATACTTCCATCTCATTTTTCATCCTTTTTAATATATTGTTAGTTTCATCTGAAAAGTGAAAATTACTGTATTCTATAATATTTATTAGTTCCTTATAATATTTACCAATCGAAGAATTAAGTTCTTTTTGTTGTGCTTGATTTTTATCTAGTTCATCTTCAGATTCTATATTTTCTGTGTACCCTAAAAATTTAAGTTGATGAAAATTATCTTCAATTTCAAATAAAATATTGAATAATTTTTGGTATTCTTCCAACTTTAGTTCCCAAAATTTTTGAGTTCTATGCTTTTCATTAGCTAGATATACAGACCAAAACCCAGCAACACCGGCAGCGATAAAAGAAACACCAGCTTGCACCACAAGTGAACTAAAATTAACATCATCCATCATATTACCTTTTTTAATTATGCAAATAATCTATTAAACTTTGAACATTATATTCTTCAGATACAGAATTTGAAATATAAACACGACCCTCTGAGTTTCTTAGTATTCCTGTGGTATAGTTATAAAAAATAGAAATTGTTTTAAACTTTTTTTCATCCCTTTTAGATAAAGAAATAGCAAGTGCTTTAATTAAAGACTCTTCCCCATATTTTTCTATTAATTTTAAATGAGTATGATATGTCGAATCTTCACTATCTAGCTGTGGAAAATAAGAACTTATAAACTTCCAAGAAACTATATTTTTATAATCATCTCCAGATTCACCTAATACACTACCATCTATTAAAACCTCATTTTCAACAACAGATTCAAAACATATATCACATATGGAAGCCATATCAGAAAGAACATTCATATCTTTTTTACTGGATAAAAATGCTACTTTTAATGGTCTGCCAGACTCGCCACAGTGGGTGCAAGTAAAATTATCACGTTTTAAAATAAGGTGTTTTATATCATTTTCTATATTTTGTGGTTTTAATAAATTAACCAACTTATCATAATTATCAATCAATAACTTACTTGTTTGAATGAAATTAGTATCCTCGCCACATGAAATAAGACTGTTATTCATTAAATTTCTTAAACAACTTCTTATATTTAAAATCCCTGTTTTTTTAAAAAAATAGACAACTAATGGCTCATCAATATTATATTTTAAAAAGGAAGCATTAATATCATGAGCTTCATCAAATCTCCATTTTTTTTCTGTTCCGTTATCTTTTAAAATATCAATAATTTCTATTAATATTTTCATATCCATCCTATTACATTTTTTTATTTTTTCAAACAATTCTACCCAAGGATTTTTATTGTTGTCTAATACATTCAATAAAAAATATATATCACCTTTATTGAAATCATCATCTCCTATTAATTCATTATTTATGAATTTAATTTCAGAAGATTTTTTTCTGCTAAGTGCTTTATTTATCAACTCCTCTTCATGTGCCTTAATTTTTATCATCATTGCAGCACGTTGTTCCCAAGCCTTATATTCAGATTGGAAATTATCTATAGAATCCCAAGTATTATTGCAATCGGAACATAAAATATGATAATTAACTTGAGATTTATCTTTCTTTATTTCAGCAGAAATATTATGTGACTGGCATTTATAGCACTTTAAATTCGGTAATATATTTTTATTAATATTCTCTATTTCTTCTAAAATCAAATCTTCGCTTGTTTTTAAAAGGTGCTTTTCATAATCAGCAATATCTTTTGAGATTAATGAATCTATTTTATGTAAAGAATCGCAATCCCTACATATAAACCTCAGATTATCATTTCTTATATCTGACAAATTTCCTTCAACAAAAAAATAATGCCCATCTAAACAACGGGGGCAGTGAACATCGTTATCATTTAATATAATGGGTAATATAAGTTTATTGAAATCAGAGTATGTACGACCATATTCTTCTACCAAGTCATCAATAGAATATTTTTTTGACCAGCACTTTTTTAAAAAATCATGATATGTTTCACAATGATATATTTTCAATATATCTGAAAAACCAATACCTTTCCTTATAGAATACATTTCCTTTAAGTCTGTTGCAGACATATCTGGGGAATCCCAATAATCTACACAAAAATCTTTTAAATTAGTATCTTCATTTATATCTCTTAATTCAGCAAATTTTTGCTCATCACAAACGGTTAAAAACCAATTAAAAGATTGGTTAAAATCATAATTGTCTATATAGGAAAATATTATATCTTTCATAGCTACTCAGTAATTATAGTTTGGATAAATATGATGTACGTACCCTATTTATTATTTTATAGAAGCACGAGCTTTTGATATTTGCTGTCGCTGCTTATCTCCCATCTTAGCCCCTGTGAAATTAGTGTCCTTATCAATAATTACCTGTTCAAAATTAGCACCATGTAAAATAGCGCCACTAAAATCAGCTCCTGAGAGGTCAGCATATTTAAAATTAGCATCAGATAAATCTGCTTCTATAAATTTAGTATTTACTAAAGATGCTTTCTGAAACTTAGATTTTTTAACGCGTAAGTTGGGTTCTCTGTAAGTTGGGTAGACGAAGGAAACCCAGCGCGTAGGTTGGGTTCTCTGTAAGTTGGGTTGACGAAACACGTAAACGCGTAAGTTGGGTTGAAGCTTGCGAAACCCAACAAAACAAAGCCCCGAACCTCTGCAAATGTTGGGTTTCGCAAAGCTCAACGCCAACCTACCGTTTGTGCCATCATAAAACCCAACGAATCCCCGAACCTTTGCAAATGTTGGGTTTCGCAAGCTCAACGCCAACCTACCGCTCACCAGTTTCTATATCCTCAACCGCTTGCATCATCACCTCCATAGGCAATGTTTTTTTAGCAATATAACGGTGTATAGATGAATAAGGCCAATCTTCCATCCGTTTAACACACCCATGTTTCACCGGATTATGATGGATGTAATTGATGTGGGCAATCCAATCTTTTTCATCACGAATATAATGCTCCCAATAACGCCGCTGCCAAATACCTCGTTCCTGCTTTTTTATACGGCTAGGGCGAATATATTCATCTTTAGGCAATTGACGGGAAAATGCACTTTTTATCAGCCGCCAACGGTTAGCGTAATCACTGTCATTTTTAGGTAAGCGCCATATTGTGTGTAGATGTTCAGGCAAAACAACGATAGCTTCTATATCAAAAGGATGCTGTCGTTTAACTTCCCGTACACTCTCCCTTAACAGATCAATATTTTCCGTTAATAAAGCGCTTTGCCTATTAACTAAATTGACGGTAAAAAAGAAACACCCACCAGGCTGGATTAAACGCCGATAATTCATTGCTAATCAAGCTGCAACAAATTCGTCTCCACAGCCGCCCGCACCTCAGCTTGTGTCAATTTGCCACCATGTTCACGATTTAATGCGGTACGAATCTTGGTAATCACATCATCAGTTAAGACGGCATTCATGAGACTGTCATGCGATAAGGTGTTTAATTTATGCCAAACCTTATCCAGCAAGCCTTTGCGGGTCATGCCGTGACGTGAGAGCAAATAAAAATAATGCCGTTCGGTATCGTCTAAACCATCACGCAAATCTAAAGTGAAAACGTGATCATAATCGACCTTATCACAAAGTTTGACGCGGTACAGATGCCAGACTAAGCCATTGGTTAAAACTGCCCATTTAATCCCTGCATAAGCGCCATAAGATACGGCTTGGAATACTTGTTTATCACGCAATGCCATGCCGACCCGCTTTAGTTCTATTACCAGCAAATCATCCTCATCAACAGACAAGACATAATCGGCACGTTTGCCTTGGATTTTTTGTTCGGTTTTGATTTCGTTTATTTTGTAGCCCAATGCATCCATCAGCATTTTATCCAACAGCATTCGGGTGTTGCTTTCGTTTTCGTGTTGGCTTTCGGCTTCCATTAACAGGGGGATAAAACGCTCAATCTCAGCAGCAATCTCAGCCATTTTTTCTTGCATGATTTCTTGCATAGAGCGGCGCTTTTTCGTTGACTCTTTCTCTTTTGTCTTGCTGTTATTTGCCTCTGGTTCGCTGTTTTCTTCTTGCAGGTCTTGGCTTATATCCAGCTTAGGTTTTTGTGCGAATGTGGCAACGTGTGACTCTTTACACTTGGGACAAATCACGGTTTGACCAAATTGATTATCATCGACTGTATAAAAATATTTACACGATGGGCAGGACGTATCCATCATTGCTCCTTTAAGTATTTAATCATCTCAAAAAAGCATAATGATAAGACTATTTAAGAGCAAATGATAGGATAGAAAACTCACTCAACTTGAAACATCAAAGCTGCTGAGCGAGATTTTAAAATCCCATCAATCACCGTAATCCCGCCTTTATAATTGCCATTCACCGCATAGCGATATTGCATCGCTTTCAATATGGGCGCATAACGGCTTTGAAGCTGGTCATATTTGTAGTTTGGTCTGACATGGACACTTTGTATATGCCCCGTACAATACACATGAGCAATGATGGGGAATAAAAGCGCAGATGCGAGCCAGTCCGCCACTTGTAAGCCAACATGATTTTCACTGTGTCCAAAGACAGGTAACTCGGAGATATTGGGGAAATCATCACCGGATAATTTGAACTTTTTGGTAAAAATAGAGTAGGAAACACGGTGGTTTTGCTGCTTTTTTCGGCTGTCAGCAACAATAATACCGTGTGCGTTATGCTCGTTTAAAAAATGCTCAAAGCCACTGCATAGTGCTTGCATTGAGGCAGTATAAACGGCATTGCCATCAAATTTCCCCGCTGGTTCTTTGACATAGCCTCTGGCTAATAAATGGCAATCGTATTTGTTTAAAATCGCCAAGATTTTATCTAATAAACCATAAGCCCGACGGCGTTTATTTCTGCTTTTATGCCTTGCATCGGCACGTATATCAGAGCCTTTTATCTCATAGCTGACGATTTCTAAATCATGTTGTAAGGTGTCGGCATATTTGGGGTTAAATTGTCTTTTTAATGCCAAAATCTCATGGGTAATTGCATTGAGATGGATTTGAGGAATGATTAAACCAACAAGGCAAAAAATAGGTTGGATATTGGAGGTAGGGGAAGGCAGCTCACCGGGGCAACCTGCTTCATCAATATAAAGGATGTATTCCATTGACCATGCCCCAAAAACAACTAAAGCCGCGAATGCGGCTTTAGGACTTGTCGCCCGAGCTAGGCTTGGTTCGACGGTTAGTTATTTAACTGGCTTCAGTATAGTAATACGACCATTTCATGTCAATTATTCATTTTGTGAACAACCATAAAAAAAGCCCCATCAACGGATGGGGCAACACGCTCGCGGTAGGCGTGGCATGGATACTAAGCACATCTTGCTGATAAATGCACATCAATCACGGGTAAATGTGGCATATTTAACCCCATTCCCCCCTTGTTGGCTGTTTTGCAGTTCTTGGCGTTTTTTCAGCCAAAAATCTAAGCCTGTTTGTAGTTCGGTGAGGCTGGCTTTAGTCACTTGGCGGCTACCACCGCCCGGCGTGGTAATCGTGTAGCTTTGTGCGCCCGTGGTCAGGGCTTGGATTGCCTTGGTGGTGTCGTCGATTAGTTGGTCGATTTTTGTTTGGTCTAGTGGCATGGTTATATCCATTTTTCCTGTGGTTGGATCCAAGTGTTATGGGCTTGGGTTTCGGTGTCGGTTTGTGGGCTTGGTTCGGTTTGTCGTTGGGCAATGGGCATCGAGGCAATATCTTCTTTGAGTGCCGCTGCCAATGCGTACACTTCACAATCAAAATAGTGATTTGCCCCGGTTTTTTTCCATTCGGGTTTGCCATTGTCGTCGATGTGCCGCGTTTCGCTGGCGATTTGTGCCAAGTATTCAGGCGGGGTGCTGTTGTGAAGGTTCCAACTGCCCTCGGTTCCGGCGGGTCTTTTAAAGCGTTTGTGTAGCCATTGTTTGAGCCAGTCGGTGTTTAAATGCCAAAGAATGATGCTGTTTTTTAGGGTTTGTCCTTGGCGGCTGTATTCGATTTTGGCAGGGCGATAGGTGGTTTTCATCACCGCTTCACCTTTGATGGGAAAAACCCTGCTGCTGATTTCGCGCCCACAGTGTTCGTAGACTTCGATGGTGTTGTGTCCGCTGTCGATTGCCACGGCAATAATCGGGATGCCTTGGTAGGTTTTTTGGCTGATTTTTTCGATGCGGTCATAGATGGCGGTTTTGGTGGTGTCGCCATATAAAATCCCTTGTTCTAGCAGCCAGCTTGTCCGTTCTGTGCCTTGCCCCCAGCCTCTTATGACGTAGTGCATGTCGTTGTCGCCAAGGTCGATGCCCATCGTGATGCCTTGTATTTCGCTGTGGGGCACTTCGGGGGCGTAGTCGCCTATGAGTTTTTCCAGTTGTTCGGGTTTAATGGCTTTGTCGGCTTTGCTTGCCCAGAGTTCGCCTAGTTGGACGTTTTGCACGGCTTTTTGTTTTTCAATGTCGCCTGATTGTTTGGCTTTTATGAGTTTGTCAGCGCGGGCTTGTAGGGAGCCACCAGGAAACATGGACACCAGCCCTGATGCCCAAAAGGAGGCGGTGCTGTTGTAGGGGATTTGCCCTGTGATGTTGCCCTCTGTGTCGATGCGTTGGTATTTGCCGTTGATGAATTGCCCGTGGGCGTTGGCGCTGGTTTTGGCAACTTCGTCCATGAGGCTGCCACAGTGGGGACAGGTAATGGCAGCGGTTTCGGGGTTGTTGTTGATGATGTTAAACAGGCTTGCGCGGGGGATAAAGTATTGTTGGCAGCTTTGGCAGGGGATTGCCCATTCTTGCCGCGTGCCGGTGCGCCATAAATCCGCTGTGGGGTCTGGCATGGTTTCGGGGAATTTTAGGTAGGTGAGTTTGGTGTCGGGGTTGGTGCGTTCGCTTACCAGTCCTTCGGTGACGGTGGAGACCACCACGGTGGTGAAGTTGGGAAAGGATGCGCCGCGCCCTTCGCCAATGGTCACGGGGTCGCCTTCTTTGCCGACGCGGGTCATGCGGCTGCGTTCGTCTACAAAAATAATCGCAGCGGGTTTGGAGGCAAGCTGGCTGGCGCTGGATGCCCAGCCTAGATAGATGGGCGCACCGTTGAGGATTTTTTTAAAAGTGCGGTTTTTTTGTCCTTTTGCCAGTGCGTCGGTGAGTTCGGGGCATAGGTCAAGCATGGGGCTAAGGCGTTCTTGAGATATTTCGGTGACGTTGTCTTTATCTGGGCCAAAATAAATCATCGGCACGGGGTCTAGCATCATGCGTTTGCCGATGTAGTTGAGTATCAGTTCGGTTTTGCCGTTTTGGCTGGCTGTCCAAACGATGATTTGTTTGTATTGGGGGTTGTCGATGGCATCCCATATTGCACGAAGCCAAGGGGTGCGGTCGGTATTCCAGCGCCCTGATTCGGCGGCTGTCTTTGGCAGTATGCGGTATTTGTCCGCCCATGCGGCGGTGTTGAGGTTTTCAGGCGGTTGGTAGTGTTTGGCTGTCCGCTTCAGCAAGTAGGCTTTGTCGCTCGGCGTGATCGGAAAGTTCTTTAGCAATGGCAATTCTAATGTCGTTAATTTCATTTTCTAAAAGTTCTCTCACTTGTTCGACAGGTAGCCTTGTTTGTGCGGCGATGGTTGAGCAGGTTCGGTTGGGGATTGAGCTTAGGGCGGTGATGACAATTTGGGCAATTTCGTCATTGAGTAGCACCACGTCATTCCAGTTTTTGAGTTCGCCTCTATTTTTGGCATTTTCCATTTCTGCCGCATCTGCCCTTTCTTTGGTCAGGCGGGTGTTTTCGAGATTAAAATCGCTTTTGTTGTCGTTGTTGCCGTCTTGGAGGAAAACGCAGTAGTTTATGACCGATTTCGTTAAGTCGTATTTGCCCCGTCCGTGCTTGATGATGATGCCATCATTGGCTAGCTGTTGAACCCTACGGGCGCTTAGGTTTAGCAGGATTTCTAGGGTTTGCAGGGTGGTGACTTGGGCATCTAAATCGGTGTATTCCATGCGTGTTTTTTTGCTTGTGTTTAGTTCCGATAACTACACTTATATGCAGTTATTATTTACGCCAAGAAATCGGGGTTTTTGGCACTCATTTGTTTGTTGACCTCTTATAAAATCGACAGGCTTATTTTATTCGTGAAGTGGTGAAAAATATGGATGGGGATTTGGTTGTTAAGTCTCAGCAGGGGCTGGTGGTTCGAGACAGGGTGCAGCGGCTTAAGGATGGCATGGCCACAAATACCAAGCGGGCGTATGAGTCGGCTTTAAATCGGTTTTATACGGCTGGTTATTCTGTGCCGGCGACAGCTTCACAGGTGGCGGATTATGTGGAGGCGGCGACAGGTAGGCAGGGGAATTTGTATAAGGTTTCAACGTTGAAAGCACACCTTGCCGCTATCAATTGGGCGCATTTGGTCGCGGGTGTGCCAAGCCCGACAGGGGATATTGAGGTATTAGCCACTTTGAAAGCCATCCGTCGTGAGCGTGGGAGTTTGGCTAAAAAGGCGGTGGCTTTGGTCAAAAGTGACATTGTGCAGATGTTGACTTGGCGACATGATAATCAGGTTATCCAAGCACGGGACGAGGCTTTGTTGTTGATCATGTTTACCGGGGCATTTCGAGAGTCTGAGGCGTGTGCCATTAAAGTTGAGCATCTGACTTGGCGGGCTGAGGGGGTGAGTATTTTATTGCCATCCTCGAAAACCGATCAGAGTGGTGAGGGCATTACCAAGGGTATTCCTTATGCTAAGGGCAATATTTGCCCTGTTGCTGCGCTTAAGCGTTGGCTGGATTTGGCTGGTATTGGAGCGGGGTTTGTTTTTCGTAGTGTCCGGCGTGGTGGGGCTGTTGGTGGTGGGCTGAGTGTGCGCAGTGTCGATACGGTTTTGCGTGAGCGGGCGCGGGCGGCTGGTTTGAATCATTGGCAGGGGGTGTCGGGGCATTCCCCCCGGCGGGGGTTTGTGACTGAGACCTTGGTGCGGATGGGCGTGCCAGCACAAAAGGTTCAATCACAAACGGGGCATAAGTCGCTGGAAATGCTCTCGGAGTATGCCGATATGCGGGAGTTTTTAGATAACCCTGCGCAGGGCTTATGGTAGGGATTGCGCTATGTTTTGCTTGGCTACTTGATAGTATTTTTCGTCCATTTCTATGCCAATAAATTTACGGTTGTGTTTTAGTGCTGCAATGCCTGTTGTGCCTGAACCTGCGAACATATCCAGCACGGTGTCGCCTTCTTCGGTTGTGGCTAAAATGAGTTCTTCTAATAAGCTCACAGGTTTTTGCACTGGGTGGTTTCTTTTGGCTGGGCTGGTGATTGGGTGACACAATATATCAGAGCGTTTGCCGTCATTTCTGATGTATTTATGCCCTTTATTTCTGGATGCCATGATTAGTTCGTGCTGCGGTCGCCAAATTCTGCCCCAAGGGATTGATCGGGTTTTATCCCATACCAACAATTTTATTTTATGAAAATAGCCATATTGAGCCTGATAAAACACGGGGTAACTTTCTGCATTGCAAAAGGTTAGATAGTGCCCAGTATCTGCTAAAACATTCATGGCTTTTGATGTGACGGTTTTATACCACCCACCTAGAACACTGCCATCTGAATAAGTCCGCCCCCATTTAGATTGACCGCTTTGATAATGCTCAGCAGGCATGAAAAAAGGCGGGTCGGTGATGATGGCATCCACCTTTGTCCCTTGTTCTGCTAACTTTTCTAATACGTCTAAACAGTCGCCTTGATAGAGTTTAAAGTTTTCGTTCATTTTTTAGAATCACCTTTATGTATGGTTAAAAATTGGGCAATTCCTACCTAGTTTTAATGCTTGAAAAATTGACAACGATTAGTTGATATATTCCATTTTCATCACGTTCATATAAGCGTAATCTGGGCTTTTTGTGTTTGATTTCTTGGCATTGAAGCAATAGGACTTGGGCTTCTTTAAAATCCTTATTATCTGAGGGAATACCTGCCAGCGCTAATAAGTGGTTTTTTTCTGCCATTGTCATCCGGTTAAAGTCCACCCGCTGTTTTGAGAGGGCGGCTAATTCTGGTGGGACGTTGTGGCTCCAAGTCTCTACACAGCGCATCATCAGTTGATAGGCACGCCTGAGTTTGTCATTAAAAGCCTTGTGCTTGTACACGTCTTGTTCTGCTTTGTATTTGCCATCAAAGCTGTATAACACTCGATAATCGGGTAAATCTTGGTTAGGGTTGTCTATCCCTTCTAACGCTCCAATCTCCTCATTAAACTGGCTAATTAGCCCGTCAGCGTCCTGTTTTAGCTGCTGTAATTGTTCAGATGCGGCTGTAAATTCTTTGGCTAGCGCCTTAACTAAGGCATCTTCTTTCTTAGTTGCCAAGGTCACAGACTCAGCGGGGACGTAGTGCCCACAGTCGTTAAGCATGTAGTCACCTCTGGGGGCTACTGGGGCTTTAGCTGGGGGTGTTTCCGTCGCATCTGCGCTGCCAAGCAGGCGCTTGAAAAAGTCCATAATCAGGTCAAGGGCTTAGGTTTTGAGGGGCTGAGGGGAGCGGTAGCGGAACGAAGGGGGCAAAAGTGCCAAGGTACTCCCCCAGTCTGAGGCTCCGAAGTGCCAAACTTGCGGAACTCGCGCGTTTTTTGGTTTTGAAAATCCCATTTCGTTTCGCTTTATATCTGAAATTTTTTAGCCGGCTGGCTGGTGGAAGGTTAAGCCTAGAATTTTGACCAATTTATCTTTCACCAATCCGGTGGTATTGAGGCTTAAATCTTCACCCACATCCCCATCGAGAACCAGTTCATTTTGGGTAATGCGAAACCATGATGCTGTGCCATCAGCACTTGCGTTTGCCCCCGGTTGCTCACTTAATCCCATGAACCCATCGGCGGCTTCAGCAAATGCTGGGAGGGTCATACTGACAAGCAGAGTATTTCCCGGATTCTCAGTGGTGGATGCGGGTCTATCCCCCGCATAAATCGACAACGTACCGCCGCCGATTTGAGCAAAGCCCCCAGTAAGGATTGCATTTTGATAATTTTCGTTAATCTGAATCGCCATCATTTAGACCTATTTCTATTGCATCCACTTTTAAGTTTTGTATTAAAAATTTCGGCACTAATTTGCTGGGGTTGCCATTTGCCAACGTACAAGCGGGCGGCTGGGTGCAAACGTCGATTTGCAAATTGTCTAAGCCAAAAACCCCGTCTGCGATTACCCCGTATAAATGCACATTGCTTGCTAAAGATTGGCTATGTGCGACATTGAAAAAAAACACTATCACAGTCTCAATAATAAAAGGATTTCGACTCCATCCCTGAGCCATTAAAAACAAGCTTTGTGTCTCTGTGACAGCAAAAGCTTTGATTGCGAGCGTGTCGATTGTTTGGTCTTCTTTCTCAGTGACCAGGACATTGCTAATTATTTGAAAAGCTGGCAAAGAACCACCGTTATCAATAGCTGTAATTTCTGGGGCAAAGTCGGTGATAAATTCGAGCTGAAGCGCCTGTTCGGTGTCAGCCGTGACTGCATCGGCATTAACGGCAATAGCAGCCGTTTGTGGTTTGATAGCGGTAGCAAATAAGCGAGAATTTAATGCTACCGGTATTTTGACAGCACCCCAGCATAATAGAGTTAATGAATTACTGCCTTGTACCATCACACCGGAAAAAATATCAAGCACAAGGTCACGTAAATCGCGCAACTTTTCGGCTGGAAACTCGACAACATGATCGGGAAAATGGTTGGGAAAATTGACATCATCAGAACAAACAACCAAGGGGGCATAATCAACATAACCAAGGTGTCTATTTTTCGGAATCCAATCATTATCCATGTCCGCTGGTGCTGTGCCCACACGCCTATCTAACACGGGCATATAAATGGTTAAATCAGGCTTAGTAGCCGCAAAATCTTTGTATTCCTGATACATTTCATCACCCAGCACATCCAGCCCAGATGGCCCGGTGTAAATGTAATCAGTTCCCAAATCGACCACGATCAGCTTTTTGGAGTTGGTGAAGTCTGGCAGGTTGCGCGGTTGTGTTGGTAAGGTGATTTCATCCGAGAGCGATTCCCATTCAAGAAAACCAAAGTCCGGCTTAATTTCTAAATAGATGTAATAAGCGCTGCGTTTTGAGTTGATATAGCCATAAGCTTCCAAGGCAAAATAAAACCACGGCAAATTTTTATAGGCAATATTTTGGAAGGTATGCACGGCAAAATCACTATGAAAATCGAAAAACTGAATATCTGGCACGAACTCGAATATTTGCTCATAAATATAAGTATGGCGACGAATGCCACTATCATCTTCAAATAAACTGGGATAGCTTAGCCCTTTTCCCTCTAATTGATGCACGGTTGTTATAACCCCTCCCAGCAGATGCGAACTATGCTGGCGATGGAGTTCATCAGGGTTTTTAAGCGATATAATCAAAGTGAAGTTTTGGCACGGACGCGGGTTAGTCTCAAAGCCGACCACCTCTGCATTATCCCAATCCCCCAAAAAGGCAACAATCACGCGGTCGTCTGGCTCGAATGGTTCACAATCGCCCATGTAATTAATCGGGGCTAAAAGCTGTCGATATTGTTCCGGGGTTTCGTATTCGTCTAGCTCGATTTCACATTGCCCCGGCATGACACCGACCACCGTGCCGGCACGATAGCGCGGCATGTGAATCAACCAAGCATCGTGAAAGATGTAATGCAGGGCAAAATTAGCCGCGTGGCTGCTATAAACAGGCTGTAAAATCCCATCCCGAACTTGCTGATGGGCTGCGTTGTCATCATGACCAGGACGTATTAAAGTTGTGCCATCGGGCAAATCAATCGTACCGACTTCACCACTTAAGTTTTCGCTATCATCAACGCACCATGCCTCAGCATCAACGTAGCCACTGGCATTAATCAAATGCTCTATCTCGACTTCAGCGGCGATTTTTTGCGCTTTAATCAAGCTGATTTGCTGTGCTAATGGTTGGGTTTTGAGTTGCTGAACAACAACGTATTTGGTTTTTTCTTTTAAGGTCGCTCTCGCTGCTTGTAAAGCCTGTTCATCATCGTTTTTTAATGCCTGAATAAGCGCTTCAATAGCATCAGACTGAAACAATACCGCCAGTTTTAAAAGCTGTTTTTCTTCATCGTATTTGCTTTGTAATTTAGCAAGCTCTGTCTCTAATTCGCTCAATTGCTCGGTCAAAAATTCCTCACGCGCTTCAGCCCATGAGGTGTCCGGGATAATTTCTATTTGATAGGGGTTAGCGCCTGATAAGATCAAAGCCTTGCCCATTAGCTTATTTCCATATAAGCGTTTGCTGGGGCAATGGTGTAGCTTATTTGCGATACAGATAAGGACAAGTCAGGCATCACGGCTGTATCACCTAATCGAAGGTAACGATTGATTAAACAGCGGCGTTTATCGCCATTCACTTGCATGATTTTGTTGATTTGTACCGATTTAGGTGCTTTTAATACTGGTTCAGCCGTAGCTGTGAGGCTTATAGCACCATTGTTTAGGGGCTTTACCGTGTCAATTTGGGCGGAAAACAGCTCGATGTAGTCGATAAAATCAGGCAAAAACACACCATGCTCTAGCCGTATCGTTGCACCAGCGTGGATTAAATCAAGGTTTGGGGCTGGAATGGTGGCGGATAAGCGCGTTTTTTGACCGATACCAAGGCTGCAAGTGACAGATGATGGTGATACAAGGACGTTATTAATAAAGCAGCGGTATGTTTGTACCAAGCCGTCGGCTGAAATAATGCCAGCCAATCGCCATGATTGGCACAAGCTTGCCGTTGGTGGCAATGAAGATGGCAAGTGCCAACACTGAGCCATCAAAGCTTGGTAGCCACGCCCTTCAGCTTGAAACCAGTCTTGGCACAAAGCCGCTTGTGGTGTCACTGCCTTGGCAGTCTGCCAGCATTGATTTATTAGTGCAGGACTAAAGATAGCGCTTTCAGTTTGCCAGCATTGATTTAGTAGCGCAGGACTAAACAGGGCGCTCTCAGTTTGCCAGCACTGGTTCAATAGCGCCGTATTAAAGCGCGTGTCTGCTGTTCGCCAACACTGTGCCAGTGTGCCGAATTTAAAGCGGCTATCCTCCACACCCCAGCATTGATTTAGCAGTGCGTCATAACTAACTATTTTGGTTTGTCGCTGGAATGTGTAAGTGTGAGGCGGAATAAAAGCAGCGATAGATGTTTGGCTAATACCGGTTTTTATCGCAACAGCAAAACCGCCGCCATTAAGAACGGAACTAAGCCCGGTTTTAAAATGTGAAGGAATAAAACCAGCTTGTGTTGTTGCTGTTAATCCAGTGAAAAAAACAGGGGTTTCAAACAGCAAACCTGTCGTGCTGTTCGATCCTGTTTTAAATGACCACGGGATAATTGTTGCAGGCATCGTTTAACCCGTTGGAACTAAAAGCCGATAGCCACTATCAGAGGTGGGAGAACCGTAAGTTCTGATGGCAATATATTCATTATCATTATGGGTGACGGTTTCAAGATGCCCCATTAAATTCAGTGGGGCTAAATGAATATCCGCCACAGATGAAATATCGCCCATCGGCATCCCGATCACTTCAGGTCTGTAGAAAAAAAGCGGAAAAAACGGGGTGTGATTATCATCGCCGACCGGGATTCTTTGATTTGGGCCGGCAGGGAAGTGAGAGGAATTATTAAAACCGTTGTAACCAACGCCGACCGATCCCAGTCTTAATTTAGCCCCAGTGCCTGTTTGCGTTGTTCCGGTAAACGTTTGTATTTTAGTCATAAAGACAAAATCAGTATAGCTAGGAGAAAAACAAGCACCAAAATTGACACTGGCAAAGCTTGGATAATCCGTGTTATTCCAAGGAATGATACGGCTGCACTCAATAATGCCATTGACACCGCCATAACTTATATCACCCCAACGGCCATCATATTCACAAACCACCAAAATAAACCGTTCGGATGCCCATAAATGCACTATGCCACCATGTGGCTGGCTTAGCATTTGATAATAACCATTTTCCTCGCCGGCTCGATTAGTTCCGCTGTGTTCTGTGGCATCCCAACTTTCATAAGCAAACAAGCGCAAATAACCATAGTAATTATTAACCGAACCTGTACGGGGCATCTCAACAGCGGCATATTTTAAATTGCTGGGGTTGTCCACATGCGGAGCGCTAAGAATATATTGATTTGCTGTGCCGGTTGCATCATCAACCAACGTCCAACCGGCTGGGGTTGTCGCTGTGATAGTCGTGTTTGCTTGGTTGCAAGCGGTTAAATTAGTGACATTCGTCTCACCGGTTAGCACAGCAATTAAATCCGGTAAAATAGCGTTGGGGTCTGTGCCCTGATCATAATGATATTGGCAATACATGTTTAGCTCCTAAAGTATGGCATAGCCGATTTGACTGGCATCATTTGCCACCGCTGCACGTTCACCACCGCTAATAGCGCGACGTTGCCACCATGCCACTGATTCACCTGCCTGTAGTGTGACAGTCAAGCCTGAGGCTTTATCAGTTGGACGGGAAAAATTGACAGAATCTGGGGCGGTTTCGTTATCAACAACCGTGGCAGCCAATGCGCCAACACCAGCCGAATCTAAACCTATATCCAGTTCGTCATCGGCATTGGGTTGCTGGTCAATCCAAAACGTGACGATATGTTGCTGTGCATCGGTGTTTGTCCAATAGAAACAGGCGTATTGGGTGTTGCCATACAAGACATCATCAACGCTTAAATCGGGGAAAGTTTCGTTTTTATTGCAAGCAATATCTAAGCTTGCCGTGGTGTTGGTTGACGGCAGATTAGCCGTGCTAATACTCACAACTAAGCCACCGCTTGTGCCTGACTCCAAGCCAAACACGCCATCAGCGCTAACATCGACAGGCGTGCCACCGGCAAAACTCAGTGTATTGTTATCCAATGAAAACACAAGGTCATGGCTGCCTGCGCTATTGCCCCAGACATAAAGAATCGATACACCTGCCATGCTGCCTGTAATGGTTTGTGAGCCAACACGGGTGCTAGACATCGCACCGCCTAGGCTTTGGCTGGGGTCTATATTGTTTGCCCCGCCTGACAATCTGCATTCAATTTCGTTGACGATTTTAAGCCCCATTCAATTGCTCCTTAATCATAATGCGTAAACCCCCCGCGCTCGATGACTTGCTATAGCCATCAATTTGCACCAAAAAAAAGCCCAATTCACAAGCGAGATACAGCTCGTTATAAAAGCTTATTATTCGCAACAAATCTTGCTCTAACTCAAAGCTAATATTGGGGAAATTGATATTGAGGGTTTGGTCAGTGACGCTATAGCCACGGTCTTGGAAAGCTGAACTGCCATCGATGGTGGCAATGCGATTTGTACGCCGCCCAACACCGGTGCGCTCAATAATTGCGCCGTGGTGTAAAATCGTGCCATCTAAATCAAACAATGGTGTGGCCAATGCAATCATGACCCTATCCCCAACAAATAATCGCGACCACTAGCATCCGCCTCGATTTTGATAGCATCGAGAATTTCCCACATAAATGCCTCTAGGTGTGGTTGTAGCCCCTCACCATTCACGGTGATTAAAGCATCCCCACGTTCTAGCGCTTTGGTTCTTTCCTGTGCTTGCTTGATTTGTTCATCTAAAAGCTTAGCTTGCCTGTCCATGACTTGTTCTTGCATATCAAGTTCGCGCTCAATAATGTTAAAAATATCCATGCGCTCATAGGCATCAGCCCCAGATAAGGCTCCAAAAGCGCTGGTTATGCCTGAGCCTGTCGCCTCTAGTGCGGCGTTAATAGATTCAAAAGCAGCCACGGCTTTTTCGGCATCAGCCTCAATGTTGGCAATATCCAACTCAACGCGGGCTTCCATCACTTTGATCTTGTCATCATTAGACAAATCAGACAGCGCCCCGTGTAAATCGACCACTTCACCTTTAGCCGCTTTTTGTACCTTGCCCATTTCAGCAACGACCTTGCTGGTACTAGAGAGGGCTTTTTCTGTCCCGCTAATACTCTTTTTTAAAGACTCGTATTCCTGGCCGCTATCCTTGCCAGCGGCTTCCATTTCAGCCAGTTTAAGGCGACTTTCTGCTAGCTCTAGGTTTAAGTCTTTTTGCTTTTGTTGCCATTCCCCTAACGCCTGTTGATTTTCGTCTGAAACACTGGCAAGCTCAGTCCCTGCTTGCGCCATCGCCTCTAGTTCTTGTACGGACTTCCCAGCTTGCTTAGCCGTTTCTGCACTGCTATCGGCTAACTTATCTAAGCCGCTGCTGGCATCGTCAGCACTCCCGCCAATCGTGCCAAAAGCCTCGGGCAAGTTCTCCACAGACTCAACAACTTTGCCGCTGTTTTCTTCAGCCTTGTTTGCAATATCATCAAATGCACGGTTTATCCCCGCCTGCATTTGTTCGACACCCTCAAGCGCGGTGCGATTATTGGCGATTTTATCCAGTGATTCACCCGCCGCCGTGGCACTGTCCATCATGCCTTGGCTAGCGTCATCAATCACAACTTGTAAATCATCCGACCATTGTCTAAGTTTTGCGCCGCCAAGTGCATCGGGGGTAATGATCTCCGCCGCATCAATGAGGGTTTTGATAGATTCACCGATGGTTTTAACCAGCGTATTGAAAACCCCAGAAACCGACTCATAGACCAACTTGCCACCTTCAAAAATCGTATTTAAAGCACCAGCGGCGATCTTGCCAGCACCAAAGATGACATCACCGACCGCCTTGGAACTTACCCCGGTTTCATTCATGACCACAGCCAATAAACCAAACTGTTTACCAAGGGTTTTAACTAACAGGGCATAACCCGCTAATTTGCCGAACGTTTGCTCAGATTCGCCACCAAACTCGGAGATATTAGCCCCAGCTTCACCAAATAAACCAACAACCGGCTTAAATTGGGCAATCATTTCTGTGCTAACACGCCCGATGGTTGCCAAGGCATCAACAACACGCTGTATAACTTCAGTGAGTTCTTCAGGCTCGGTTAAATCTAGCTCTGTGAACATAGCACCAAACAGCTCAGCCGCCTGATTTTTTGCCTTTTCAATAACCTGCAATAACCCAGATAAATCCACGCCCTTCATAGCTTCAGGAAATGCGGTGGTGAAGTCTTTTAGAAAATCGTTTAGACCACCTCGGACACCATCAAATAAACCTGATTTTGCAAGCTCCACGGCAACGGTACGCCAAGCGGCTGTAAAGTTTTTGGTGATGGTGTCGTTGGCAGACTCAATACTTGCCATCGTGCCGCGCAAATCATCAAAACTCGTGGCGGTTGTGTCGATAGCAAGCGCAGATTCTCGCCCCAAATCCTCAAACTGAGTCCCTAATAAGCCAACGCCGGCTTGCATTTGAGTGGTTGAATCGTCAGCTTCGTTGAGCTTGTTAATAACCAGTTGATAAGCATCGGTCATGGATAGCGAACCATCGCTTAGACGCTTAGCAATATCATCAGCATTTAAGCCCAAAGTAGCCAAGGATTCAGCAGTGGTTTTGCTGCCATCTTGGATTCAGACAGTAAATTCTTTGAAAGAATCGGCCGCTTTATCCACACCTAAAACACCGCTGCCAAGCCCTGTTTCCATAATCGAAAAGAACTCGCCCACATCAGCGCCTGCACCTTTAAACTGACTCGAGTATTCAGTGATGGATTCAAGGAAATCCCCCGAACGGTTAAGCCCTTTCTGGAATCCAGCAGCAATAACATCAAAGGCTTCCTCTGATGAAATACCAAAGTTTTTAGTGAGGGTTTCAGCCGCTTGGATGCTTTGTTCATAATCAGCATCAAATAACTTGTTTAACTTAGCCGCTGAGCTGACGATATTGTCAATTTCTTGCTCGGATGCGTCTTTAAAGTTTTGCAGAGCGAGGATGACCACATCAGCGCCCTCCTCTACCGACTCAGACCAACCATTGATATAAACTTTTTGGGCAACTTCACCAAATTTTTCTGCATCCTCAGCAGTGATGCCAAGGCTGTTTTGAATTTTTCGATTTGCGGTATCAATATCACCAGCGACCGCACCGATGGCAGCACCGATGCCTGCAATGGCAATATCAGCAGCCACCAGCGCTTCAGCACTGGCTGCAAACTTTTGTGAGGATTTATCCAGTGCATCACCCGCTTTACTAAAGACGTGAGATGCTTGGTCTTTGCCCTCTAAGATGATTTCAATGGTGCGCTTTAAGTCGGCCATAATCAGGTATTAATCTTTTTCTCAAAGCGTAAAGCTTGTTGCTCTAAGACAACCAACAGACGTTCGGCGGCGATTTTCTCAATCACGGTGAGCGTGCCACTTTCTGCCAGTGCATTGGGGACAGACGGACCATACATGCGTTTTAAACGCCCTTTGCCTTTATTACGTCGAATCATGACTTTATTTTTGCGCACAAAAGCGTGGCGGAATTTTTCACGACCTTTGTCTGCGCGGACTCTGAAACTTACGCCCCGCTTAGCAAGCTTAAGTTTGAAGCTATTAAAATCAATCGGCGTTGGATAACCTTTAACTTCGACCCCTGTTATCAACTTACTGCTGGTTGATGGGGGTTTTAAGAAGACATGTTCTTTTACTTGCGCCACAGACAGGCCCAAATGCCCTTTAGTACCACCAAGCTTTTTGCCGACTTCTTTCCCGACAGTTGTGCGGGTTCGATTTAAGGAAATATATAATGCCCGAGACCAATTATTCCCTAGCCTTTTCATCAGGCTTACAAACTCTTTATCCCCATTAACCGTCACACTCACTCTGCCCGCTCCATATAATGCAATGACCAAACGGCCATTTCTAATTCAGTTAAATAGCCCTCTGAAAACAGATCTGGCAACAACTCAAAAAGCCAGCCTGTACCCCTTCTTTCTGCCAATAAGCAAGCGGTTCTTAGGCGGGGTTCGTGTTTCCAGAGGTTTTCGGCTTTTCCAGTACCGAACCTTGATCAGTTAGTTCAAAAATTTTATCGGCTAAATTCCACAGCACAGCGCCGTGATGTTGGGCAATAACAACCGCCAAATCCATATCAATTTCAGGTGAAACAGTTCCCAAACAAACCGCTTCAAGCCGTGATGCCAGCTCAGCATCGGCATTACCATCCAAATCTAATACGGCTCTAATCGCCTCAGAACGAGCCATCATGCCGGTCGAATTGCTAACCGCTTTTAACGCCGCTTCTACCGAACCCAGCCGCGCTTTGGCAACCTTAATTTTGGATAATTCAGGGGCGCTTAAGCCTCGCACTTCAAAGGTGCAACGCTGGTTTAAATGCTCTTGATAAGCTTGATATTCAGCCAATAGCGTTTTGTATTCTTCACTGTCGGCTTTGGTATCTTTTAGCCGGTCAATAAATCCCTGCTTTTTACCCTTATCAAATAAAACCGCAAGCTGTGGTATGCGGATGGTCTCCGTTTTTGGCAACCACTGCGCTGCCAAATAAGCGGTTTTAAAGTCATCAACTGGCACGATTAACACCGGGCTGTTCAGCGGTAATGGTGCAAGCGGCATTGATATTGTCACCGGCGGGATAAGAACGCCCAATGCCTAATTTTCCTTGCACAATATGGTGCGCAGGCTTGTACTGGCTGGGGTAATAACGAAAGCTTAAAAATTGATTAGCCAAACCGACAAGTCCATCGGTTACGCCATCTTGTAGGAAAGCGGTGAACCCGCCTTGTCCCAAGCTTTCAGATGAACCAACAACATTCCGCCCCATATAAACTGGTGTGCTTGAGCTGCTGTGGCTGATTTCGGCGGTTTTAAAATCTGCTGCATAATTAATATCTGTGAAAACAGGAATTGATACTTTGGCATAGACACCTTTAGCCGCTACGGTCGTGCCATCATCATCACTATGAATCTGTTCTAAAGCTGCACTAAAACGTATAAAAGCCGTATTGTCTTTGTCCCCGACAGAATAGACATCAAAAACCGGGTAATCATAACGCTCAGTGTGTTGACCAGGGTTGCTTAAAATTTCTGATGCAGCAATTGCCGCACTGGCTTGGGCGCTTAGGCGCACTTGCCCCAGCTCGATACTACCGACAGGAATAAATGGCGGCGCACCAGCAGCACCCCGTGTTTCTGAAAAGGCACTGCCCTCGACACCTGAAACCACGGATACCGTACCGTTTGCGGCAATCACAATACTGGTGATTTGGTGCGTTGATGTGCTGGGGCGAGTAATGGTTTTATCCATTGCATTAGCAACAACCAGCACTCCACCGATGAAAGCGCTTAAGGCTGCCAAGGTAACGACATCATCAGTCCCAGATTCAGCGGCACTAATTTTGCCACCAGTTGCCAAACCATCTGGCAACACTTCGGGTTCATTGCCCGCGAATTTACTCCAAACCTTGGCGGTAGGATGGACATGAACACCACCACCAACGCTAGACAATGCCGTAAAATCGACAACCGTTTGCCCATTTTCAATTTGTAGTTTTGCATCAGATGCACTAGGCATAATTAACTCCAGAATAGGGATCGCCTTTTACGGTCGAAAAGGTGACATTAAAAAATAGGGATACACCCAAGGTTGTGCTGCCTGATTCAAGCACGCCGATCTCTAAGCCAGTGCAAGCGATGCTATCAATCAGCGCTTGAAATTCTAAATCGTATTGCATGACATGGCGTTCAATTTCAGCGGCATATAAATTAGCCGTTTGTGAGGCATCAACGGACGTATTAACCACGTTTAAAAAATCAATTTTTAGCGGCATTACCCGCTGTTCAGTTTGATAGTTTTTGTCTCTATATTCAGCTTGGTTATCCCATAAACATAAGGCAGGCACTTCGTTTTCATTCAAAATTGAGCGGTTGCGCAATACCGTCACACCATCAAAACCCAAGCTGTTATTTTGCTCAAAAGCTTTAAGCAAGATAATGATTTTTTGTAGGATTTTTTCACGGATGGGCAGAGACATTAGCCTATACTCCACATCGTGTAGACAGCCGTCGGATTTGATATTGTGCCTGTATGAGTAAACTGTGCCGCATTACTTGCGACTATTTTTATCTCGCTAACACCAACATAGGTAGAATAATTGGATGAAATAACTTTGATTCTATATGACTTATATCGAATAACATTCTCAAAAATTACTGCCCATTCTGCGCCTGCGGTGTTGTCTGTGTTTTGATATGTTTTTAACGTCAGCCAAGTTCCATTATCGCCATCCGTCGTATCGTTAGACACCTGAACCTCGATACTCTCAGGGGAGGCAACAGGGTTTGTGACCCTGTTTCTAAGCATGATTTTATTGCTAGCGACAGGATTATTAAAAATATAACCCACATATTGGGGATACGTTGGGTTAGAGCTGCTAAACCAGCCAGATGTATTGTCTTCGATAGAATCAAATGCTTTGTAAGCATCATAACTTGCACTAAATATACTGCTAGCAAAAGCAAGCCCCGTGCTGCTATTGCTTGTAAGCGCAGGCACTTGTGTGGTGACACTTACATTTGTATCACCTGAAATATCATAGTTTTCAACGCTGATTTCTTCAGAGGCAAAACCATCCGAGACTAAAAGCTGTCTATTTGTCACCGTCTGTTTTAAATAAAGCTCACTACCGTATTTAAGCAAAATATCAGTGCTGACATCAGGCACAAAACCACTTGATAATGCGCTAACTTTTAGTGCTTGCCTGCCATATTTAATGCTAACGAATCCGTTCACAGCTCAACACCCCAGATTTGCACGCCAATGGCGTTATTAACTGAAGCACTCAAAGATACCCCACCGCTAGCGCTGATGATTTGCCCCGCCGGAATACTCACAGCATCATTTGCCGCGATACTGGTATCGTAAAGCACGGCGTTTTTAAGCAAAGCAGATTCGCCAGATTCTAAAAAGTGCAAACGTACTGTCGCGGCGGCATCTGATGTGACGAGAATGTTCTCGATTAGCCACTTTTTGCCCGCTGGCACAGTGCCGACGCTTACGAGTGAGGTGGTTGCTTTTGCTGACACCAGCCGCTTTTTTGCAGCGATCACAAGTGACTGCGCGACAATATCTCCATCAGGATTAACAAAAGCTAATTTGTCCATTTTAGGCTAACAGCGTAGCGGCTTTAGGCTCAAAGAAAATGGACGTGGCGGATGTGCCTGTGCCAATATCTTGTACAACATTACCTGCGATACTAGGTGCAGTAGACACAAACCCACCAGCAATCGATGCACTCAAAAACACACGACCACCAGTAACGCTGGTGACTGCCGTATTATCACCATTGAAATAAACGGTAGCATCATTGCCACTGGTTACAGCTTCTAAAACAAAACCATTTGCTAGCTTACCTGAAGTGCTTGCATCAGCTTTTCGCACTTTTACAGTGCCACCATCATTCCAGACATTGACAAAATCGCCAGCGGATAAATTTTCACTAGCAGGAATATTTTTAGTATCAGCACCAATACCGCTGGGCATCATTGATACATGAAATTTGCCATCTGTACCTAGTGCCGTACCTTTCCCCGCATCTCCAACCCCCGCACTTGAGGTAGTAAATTCGACTTGTTTATCAAGTCCAATTGCTGGATCAAACTGTACATATTTATCAGCCATATCTTATTCCTGTGTGAACAGCGCTTGAGGCTGCCAAAAAATCGTATTAGCCGACAGTGGTCGCGCTAACCTAAAAATCATCGCAGGCGAATCCGGCAAGTATTGAATCAAACCGCCATCGTTTCCCAAGTAAATAGCCTTTGTCACATCAAAGCTAAAACTTGGGTCTGTTAATTCACCAAAAGTATGAACGGATACTTGCTGTCCTGCCGTCACCGCTCCAGTCGTTAAACCAACCAAACTAAGCGTATGTGATACAACCAAGTTGCTAGCGTATTGCAAAACCCCATTTTCTGAGACCACAACCCGATGCCCACTTAATGTAGCCCCCGCTATTCCTGTCGTTTTTAAAGCGCTATCAGCGCCACTTGCTTGCTCAGGAACATCAACACCGGATCCATCTTCTAATACTCGCCATGTTGCTTGCTGATTATCTTGCTCAAATAATGAATCAAGACGATAACAAGCCGCTGCGGTTTGGATTCTGTCACCGGCACGGGGAACAAAGTCATCAGGTAAAAATGAAATGGTGATTAAGGCTTCTTGTTGCTGCAACCCGTCATTTTCCGGCATGGCAGCAACACCCGTATCTATCAACACATAGCGCACGTAAGACGTGCCATCATCAGCAATATAGAGTGCTAAAACCCCAGTTGCTTTGTAGAGAATTGACAGATCATCTTCAAACATTAACGCAACAAAATATTCGCTAAAACAGGACTTGCACCAGCCGCTTCATACACATGCGCACCGGTTACATAATCGCCTAAATTTTCAGCGCTAGGCTCAGCATTGGTAAACACGCTATCAGCACGTTTCATCCATAATGCTTGACCTTGTGTCCACGTTTCACCGGCTTTTTTCTTCAATTGATAAACCCCGTCTAAATGACAAACACCCGTATCACCGGGATGAATATTGACAGCAGCAACGGCGATTAAAGCGCCAATAGCAACAGCGGTTCCGGCGGGAATGATTTCAATACCGATGTTTTGGTACTCAAAGCTTTGACCTTTGCAAACGTAGTTATTCACTTTTAAACCCCCGGATTTTTTCGGATACGACGAAAATCACGGCAACCCACACCAAAATCGATAAAGGCTTCCATTTCAATACCATCCGTTGTCCAGCCTGTTTTTTGCTCAATCGTTGGTTCATCAATACCGTCTAAATAAGCGATTTCGGTTGAGCGTTCAGCCGCCATATACCAAGCCTTATCATTGCGTTCATTAAGCAAGGATTCAGCGACCACCTCAGCCATTTTGTAAGCTGGGTTGCGTCGCTCGGTATTGGCTTCGCCAGCAAGTTGAATTTTCGGCTCTAGCATCCAAGCATCAGCCTCCCATTCCATCACTTCAGGCACGATTAAATGCTTAGGACGAATCCCTAACACATCACCTTTATCATGAAGTTTTTGATTGGCTAAGCCACTTTTCATGGCTTTTAAGGAATCTTTATCTATCGGGGAACCCGTTTGCAGATTTTTACGGGCAACACTGAATAAAGGGGAACCATCGGCTAGATTGGGATTGCTATTCAAATAATCATAGACTTCAATAGCGATGGTTAATTTTGCAGCTTCACCAATATTAAAAGGGATTTCAGTGAAAGCAGAGAGGTCATCATTGATGATGGTTTCACGACTCAAACCGAAAGCCATCGCAAAAGTTGCGAGCTGAATATTTTCAAAGTATTCGCCGATGGTTCCTGCCTTACGCTCACCCGCTTCACGTAATTTTTTGAAGCGCTCAAACCCGGTTAAACCCACCCGTTTATTAACTTTGAAATCGGACAAATTGCCTTTAATTGTCCATGCTTCATAAGTATGCGAACGCCCTTGATAGCCTTCCATTAATGACTTATTGGCAATTGCCTCAAGGATGTGAGGAAAATCAGAGGTAGTGAAAGCACGCCCAATCATGGCTTGTGCATTGCCACCGGTATCGAGATTGGCAATCTGCAAGGAATGCCGGCACATTTCACGCAAGGAATAGCCCAAAAGCTCATTACCACGATCAACTTTTTTGGAATAACCAGCCCGATCTAACAAGGCTTGCTCTGCACCTTTTTTGAACTTATCGCGGGCATCGACTGTCACGTCGGCATCGCGGTGCGACATATCACCTTCTGTGCCCACCGGTGTGGTGTTTTGCTTTTTTCGATAATGCGTTTCAACAATTGCCCGTGCTTGTTCAACAGAAACCGCCGAATCATCAAGGCAACGCTGTTGCTCTTTTTCAGGCAAATCAGGGAAAACCACAAACAAGGAACGAATATCAGCACAACGCTGTTGGTTGTCTTCACGGCTTAAAGCGGTCGAGTCTTGTTCTTGATTGCCGTTGTCACGGGTTAATGGTTCATCGGCTGGCTGTTGATCACCATCAGCAGCACCGCTTTGTTTTGGTTTAGGCATCTCGCCTCCTTTACTACGGATAAAATGTTCAACATCAGAACGACCAATTCCCACGCTGTCATCAGCAGGGGGAATATCTAAAATAGAAATCTCTAAGGGCAACCAATCAGTGACGCGATAAACATCACTGTCTTCATTTTCTTCAATCAACTTGATTTTGCGGACGTTGTAACCAATCGAGACGTTTTTGATTAAACCGGCTTTAATATCCGACCAAAAATCAGCCAATGAATCACGGCTGCTAAGCTGAACTTGAGCATGTAAACGCTTATCAGCAATCCATGCTTTCACCACAGCACCAATGCCTTCCTTATGGTTTTTCATCAGGGGCGCACCGTTATTCAAACGGGCTAAGTCACATTCGCCACTATCAAGCCCTAGAATTTCGTCATACCACCAACGGTGATATCGAATCTCACTGGCACAAGAAAACTCGATAATGCGTTTTTCATCATCAATAATGGCTAGGTTTTCGCCATCTAACGCACGTTTTAAAGCGTCGATTTGTTTAGGCATCTTGTTTGCTCAAAATATATTCGATAGCTGAACGCAAAATAAACTCACCTGCATTGCTAAGTTTGTCTTGTGCAGCACGGCTCATTTGTTCTTTAGCCTTTGCCAATTCAGCTTCAACTAAGCGCCTTTTTTGAAATGTGGGGATACTAGAATTTATAGCATGTTCAACAGCAAGAAATAACGTATCCATCACTTCATCGCTCAACACATCACGAAAATGCTGTTCTAGTTTTTCGGCACTTAATTCATTGGAAAGCTGATGGACAAGCCAAACCAACACACCAACAAAAATACCTTTTAATTTATCCATCTAATTAACCCCTATAATGTAAGTAATTAATGCCCCAATAACTGAGGAAAGCAGCCCAAAACCCCATGCAGCTTGTTTTTTAAATACCACAAACTGAACCCTATCTAGTTCTAGTGAACGAATAGTTTTTGAGTTTTGCTTAACAACATTAGATAAATCTTGTAAACGTGCATCTTGAGAAACTTGCTTTTGTTGAATACGCACTAATTCACGTAATTCATGTGAAATTTGCTCTAGTTTTTCTTGAAAACGTTCCTCAAACTTATCGATTTTGTCCTCTATATCAGCCATTGCTACACCATGTTTTTAGCTGAGTGACCAAAGTCCGATGAAAAACAAAGACCATCGGTTTTAGCTTGTTCTCGCTCGGATTGAATTTCTGCATACACTTCATTAGGGTTATGACTACGCCCACGCACCACGCTAGAACGCGATTTGAAACCCGCTTCCACAGCTATTTTTTCACCGTTCCATTCTTTAACCGGATCAATCCAAGGCATCACAGGGCAACCATAATCAGCCCATTCTAAAGTTCTTAAATCAACATCCCTAGGCAGCCTTATCGCACCAGATAACACGCTTGAATTAACAAAAAATTTATTCTTTGGTGCTTCATGCCCTCTAATGAATTTATCTTGTAAAACAACCGTACCTTGCCAGCTTGTAACTAATTCCTGTCTTTGTGCTGAAAAACTCCCATCATAATGATTAGCTACATCAGAATAAGAGCCTCTAGTGCCTAGACCAATTCCACGATATTGTCCTGAAATAAATTGCATTAAATTAGGGTTAGGTCTATCTGTAGAAATCATGCCGACATCTTCACCGGGCTTTAAATCATCCCAGACCATACCGGGGCGAAATTCATAGGAGCGCTGCTGAGTGGTTTCATTTACTCGCATTTGTGGGTCACGCTTAATATAAGCACCCATCGCCGCTGCCATACGCAAGGCATAACGCTCGCTGGTTTCAATATCATCAATATCACGTAAGCGTTTTAAAACCGCATGTAAAATACTTTGCCCACGGGTCTGATTAATCCGTCTTGTAAATTTTAAATGGGCAATTTCATCAAATGACAACTCAAGAAAATCACGTTTCAATAATTTAGAATCTTTATAAAAAAAATAACTTTTAGGCTTAGCCCATTTATTCTTTTTTATACCTTGAACAATGCTATCTTGGTTGTAATCCATCGGGCATAATTCAGACTCAATCATCTGAAAAGAAAACGGCAAATCCTCAACATGCTCTAAATCATCACCGCCATAAATAAAGCGGTTAAACATCTCACCATCTCTAAGCCATGTACCACACGCCAAATGTGCAGCGGTCGATTCTGAATGCTCCCGAGTGACTTCAGGTGACACCGCCCAAAATGAACGCAAAGCCTTCAAATCCTCATTAAGTGAGGTATAAGGTTTGCCATTTTTCATCCGGATCCGAGGCTCGACACTGATGCCCTGTCCAACAATCTTGTCTGCCAACCGATCTAAAAGACCAACCACAACATCGTTGTTTTCCTCAAGATAGCGGGCTTGCCACATCAAAGAGCGCCCGGCTAATTTCATCGCTAAATCAGCATTACCACGGCTTTGGTTTTTGGCTAAATCATTCAAACGGCTAGGACGTGATGCAGCAAATTCCCGCACTTGTCCTTTGTTTTTTCTGCGCTTATTGCGCCTGCTGTGTTTCTGTTTAGCCATGTAGCGAATTATTACCAAAACGGTGTAAAAATAGTTTTTGAAAAAACACAATGCACCGCGATGCACCGATATACACCAAAACACAACGCAAAAGATGACTTATAAAACGCTAAAGGAAATGGCCATAGCCGCGATAGATCACCACAACAGTGTTATGACTTTTGAGGGGGGGAGGGCATTTATAAACAGGGCAAGAAAAAATGGAGAATTGGAGACAATAGACATACCGGGGAAAAAATATCCCGTGGTATCGGTAGAGGAATACCGGCGTTTTTTTTGTGTAAATGAGAAGGGTTAAATTTTTGCAAAAAAAATACATAGTTTATTGATTTATTTGCAAAGAAAAATATTGTTTTTTAGGTTGAATTATATTTTAAATCAGTATGTTATATGTAAAATAGTCCTGATTCGTAATCAGTAGGTCGGGCGTTCGATTCGTCTCACCGGCACCAGTTCCCATGCGGTCTCCCGCATTTTCCCGAAAAGCTTTTGCAAAATGACTGTGCTACATAAGCAATTATATTTTTCAAGCATCACTTGATTTCTATCTCTTCCCATTTAACATCATATCGGTCAAGATATACGTCGGTCATTTTTTCATTCGTATGCCCTAACAGTGCCTGAATAAGGCGCTTATCCGTTCCAGTATCTTCGTATCGCTTAGAACCCAATGAGCGTATCTCATGGAAGGTTGGCGCGATTCCACGTTCATAATCATTAAATAGTCCTGTTGCCTTGCGTACCTTATTAAACTCTTTTGTGATCAAGTCTGGTAATACGGCGGTGAAATCATTGCGACCTTGAGCATGTACACGCCGATGCGGACGACGGTGGATAACGTAGGCACTTTCTATCCCATCAGAGGCGCAGCGGTCTAGCACTGTTTGCATATCAGGGCTTATGCTAATTTTTAGATTGCCCGTACCGTGGCGTTCAACTTTCTGTTGTTGTATCCATATCGCCCCGTCATGCACTTGTGACCACTTAAGCGCTACTAAGTCTTCTCGGCGCTGCAATGTGTACAACCCCAAATCCATCGCATTTTGTAGCCACGTTGGGGCTTTGTCGCGTATGGCGTGATATTGATCTGTGGTTAGGCGTTTACGCTTCACCTTTAATTTCTTAGGTATGGTGGCACTGGCAGGGTTTGCCTGTACCAAGCCTTTGGCTATGGCATGTTTGAACATCACAATTAAAAGTGAGCGGTATCTATTAGATTGTGTATCTGGGTATTGGTCTAGGAATTTCGCGCAGTGTGCGACCGTTATGCGGTCAATTTGGTGGTGTCCTAGGGCTTTGGTGATATGAGGTAATTTTATGCGGTGCTGTTCTGCTGTAGTCTTTGCTAAGCCTAGTTTAGGCATAATGCCGTTTTGAAATGTCTCAAGGAATTGGGAGAGTTTAGGATGTGATGTGATTTTGATTGTGTACGATATTAACTTGAATATGTACGTTATCAATTGATATGAAATTATGAGTTTTATGCTATTATGTACACATGTACAACTAAGAATGACAAATGAATATTACCATTGATACATCCGCTTTAATTGCTGTGATTGGCAATGAAGCACCAAAAAATAAAATTATTGAGGTAACAGCGGGGTGTTCATTGTGTGCCCCAAGCTCGGTTCATTGGGAAATTGGCAATGCATTTTCCGCCATGTTTAAAAGAGGAAGAATCAATGCTATTCAGGCAAAACAAGCTTTGGCAGCATATCAACAAATTCCTATTAAGTTTGTCGATGTGTTACTTGAGCCTTCAATAGCGTTGTCTCATTCTTTGAACATATATGCTTACGATGCTTATTTGATCCAATGTGCGCAGCAAACGAGCACACCTTTATTAACTTTGGATAGCGGATTAAGTCGTGTTGCCCAGCAAGTGGGCGTTCAATTATTGGAGATAGAGCAATGAGAGAATATAGCTTTACAGAGGCTCGCCAACATTTTGCCGCCATTTTAGAGGAAGCTAGCAAAGAAGGTGGTGTTTGCATAAAAAAACGAAATGGTGAAGCGTTTTTTATTAAACCTGCTGTACAGAAAAAATCTCCTCTCGATATTGAAGGGGTGAGCCTTGGTATAGGCGTTAGTGAGATTACAGACTTTATCAGGGAAGGGCGAGAGAGGGAGTATGGTTATTAAGCCTTTTGCACCCTTATTTGCTTGTCTAGCTTAAACATAATATTAATATTCAATCGTATAAGATTGATAAAATGTAAAAATGGAAACCCAATGAAATACGCCCTAATTTCACTATTGCTACTAAGCCTAAGCCCCTTAAGCCAAGCAGCAAGCAATACTGAGCTACGAAAACAGGTAGAGGTCGATAGCTCACAATTGCCCAACTCACCCAAGAGCTTCGGCACTGCCAAACGTACCTTATACAACAAAGTCTACGCCGGACATCACGAAAAAACTTTGTACTGCAATTGCGATTTTGACCCAAAAACCAAAAAAGTTGACCTCAGTTCATGCGGTGTAACGCCACGTAAAAATAGCAAACGAGCGCAGCGCATTGAAGCGGAACATGTTTTCCCAGCCTATCAATTTGGTAATTTTCGCCGTTGCTGGCGTGAGCCTAAAAATGTCTGTCCAGCAGAACCGGGGAAAAAGAATGTCACCGGACGTAAATGCTGTGAAGAAGTCGATCCCGTCTTTGAAACGGCCCACAACGATTTGCACAATTTGTTTCCCGCCGTCGGTGAAGTCAACGGCGACCGCTCAAACTACAACTGGGGCATGATTAGTGGTGAAAATCGCAGTTATGGTAAATGCAATATTGAAGTTGATAGCAGTATTCGCCGCGCTGAACCTCCAGAAACTGTGCAAGGTAATATTGCCCGCACCATGTTCTATATGAGTCACACTTATGGCATTCGTTTATCAAGACAAGATATTCAACTCTATAGCGCTTGGAACAAGCAAGACCCCGTGGATGCTTGGGAATTAGAACGCAATGGACGGATTGAAGCCATTCAAGGCAATCGTAACCCCTTTATTGATGGGCAAGTGTACGATCTTAATAAAATCGCTCGCTTTGGTGACATAAGCAATGAAGACATTGCCAAGGTACAAGCAGCGGCAAAAAAAGCCACTGAACAAGCCAGCGCTGCGCCTAAAGTGGACTGGGGTAAGTTTAGTTGTGAAACCAAAAAAACTTGCGGCAAAATGGCAAACTGTGAAGAAGCTTTTTATCATCTGCTCGCCTGTGGCAATAAGCGCCTAGACCGAGACGGTGACGGCACACCCTGCGCCAGTGTCTGTGGTGATAGAGCAGCTATGACCTGTGATACAGAAAAGAAAACCTGCGGTAAAATGGCGGACTGTTCAGATGCTAAGTTTTATCTGAATGTGTGCGGTGTAAAAAGTTTAGACCGAGATGGTGATGGGATCCCTTGCGCGTCATTGTGTAAATAAGTGGTGAGGGCACATAAGGGGGAATCCTTATGTGCCTTAAGAGGGTGCATAGCGCTGGGCTTATGTCACCCGATAAAAATATACATTTTACAAGTTAATCAACTAACCGCTGGTGTATAGGCACAGCGCCATACACTATAAACAAAGCCTTAAAATTAAGCGCATTCCCTAAGAGTCTATGCGAAATATGAATAATCTGCTGCAAATCCGCTATTTCGGTCTAATTCCGCGCTTTTATTCGTTAAATAACGCGTTATTCGCCTCACAAAACCACGCAATTAGCCTCAAAATATCTGATTTTCGCAACGATTCCCATACTCCGCATAGACTCTAAACTTTTTGGCTTCGATTAGCACATGGTTAAATTATTCTTTGGGCAACACATTATCTTGCGCAAGTTCAAACTGAGTTTTGAGTGTTCCATTGACGTTTACCTCATACACGCCAGCAGGTAAGCCTGCAACATCCAATGGGAAATTAATAGAAAAATCTCTGACATCCATAGTACAAACAACATCCTCACTTGAAGGTGGGTATAAGGTCACATCAATACGAAAACTACCATTGCTGCTAAGAGGAATTAAAGCGCCATCATATTGATTGAGGGTTTGACAACCATTAAGCAAATGCCCGTTTACTATCGCACTGACTTGTACAGGCATAGATTCCATGATGTTAATTTCTACTTTATTCACTGATGCATAAAATGGTGCAATGCCCTCTGGAGGTTTGGCTTCAAGTTTAGGGTGCTTATGAGCTTCTTTTAAGTTAAATCCCATGTTGTAAGGATTAGTATTAGAAGATAGATTTAAGCGGACATCATAAATATCTTCAGATCCTGAAATTTTTATACAGGGGATATATAAACGCTCACCATCAAATATCGCTGAGCAATTCTTATCTTCTAGTGCTTGGTTTTGTGCCTGATTTTTTTTAATACGATCACGAATGCTGTCGTTTAGTCTTAGCGTCGCACCAAACCCACCATCATAAACAGCTTCTAACATCCCATCAGATGTGGGTTTTGTAAAAAATAATGCTTGTTGTTCAGGTTCTAAAAATGTTGAGCAAGAATGTGTATTAAACCCTTTGACTTGTACTTCTAATGCACCATCACCTTTGAAATATTGTTTCACGCGAATGGTGGCAATATTATCTTCAATTGATTTCACCACACCTTCAAACACCAGATCAGCATTATCAACCTGTCTTTCAACAGGGGAGGAATGAGTATCGGGTGGAGGTGAACAAGCCCATATATTGGTGCTTATTAATAAACTGGATAATGCGAGGGAATAGATAAAAAATGGCTTAGACATAAGAACCTCTGATAACGTCACTGATAGATAAAAATACTGTTATTAACTGATGTTACGCACTAAGCCTGTTTTTGTCTCAATATTGTGGTTTTCCACCTGCCTAGTGGTGTTTAGCCGTGGAGCAATGGCGGTTTTTTTGCCTTTTGGGGCATTGAGAAGCCTTTGCGTAACATCAGTTATTAAAGCTACAGCACTGTGCCGATGACGTTATCAAAATAGGGATAAGTGTTGTGTTATATTAGACGGGAAGTTGTTTTATCCCTGAGTGCTAATATTTCCTACGGAATAGGATTAATGGTGTAAACAGAGGGGATGAAGCTAGTGATAGAAATATTATCAATATTTATTGCTGCCCACTTTTTTGCATACCCCCCAAATATAGCGCTATCCTCTCCTCGCTTCAGAAAAATATAAAAAAATTTAACCAACAGCGGTTTTATGTCATTAATATTGCTTAAATGATAACTTGAATATTTCATGTGCTTGTTCTTGCGAACATAAACGACTATGTTGTTTATATCAAATTAAGCTTGGATTGACTAATGCCCTATTATATTACGCCAGCTTTTAACGCCTTAATCGGTAAAGAAAGGTTAGAAATCCTAAACCAGCATCCCAGTACTGTATATGGTTTGGATGCGCAGCTTAATATCGCCTATTTAAATCCGGCTTGGTTTGCCTTTGCACAAGAAAATGGCAATCAGCGATTTTTGGAGCATGAATGGGTATTGGGTAAAAATATTTTTGATGCGATTCCTGATGCCTTGGTTTCTTTTTATAAAAATTTATTTATATCAAACTTAGACGGTAATCGTTCGGCGTTTGCGCCCAAACAATTAGATTATGAGTGTTCTAGTCCCGAATTATATCGGCGTTTTTCTATGCATTTATATCCGCTAGCCGAAGAAGGCATTTTAGTTGTGCATTCTTTGGTTGTTGAGGAATCGCATCAGCAGCGACATTCAAAAGAAGTCATCTTTAAACCACACAATTATATTGATAAACACGGTATTCTTTTGCAATGCGCTAATTGTCGGCGTATACACAATTTAACATACCCAGAGCGTTGGGACTGGGTTCCTAAACTGATTGAAAAACCTTATGCAAAAACCAGTCATGGGATTTGCTCCTTATGTGCGGAGCATTATTATTTAGGTTGAGTTAGATTAGAGTTGAGTTCAATACACCAAAATTTCTCATCAAACCAAAGTTTGATACAGTTGCCACATATCCTCAGCGACATCGTACATAGTGCGGACTTTACCGATGCCTTGGGCTAGGTGTTGGTGCTGTTTGGGATAGCGGGCAAATTCATAAATGGCTTGTTGCCAAGCTTTGGCATCGGCGGCTGGGACTAAAAAACCGTTTTGATTATGCTGTACCAATTCGGCAATGCCGCCTAAATCTGAGCCTAATACGGGAACACCAGCAGCAAAGGCTTCTAAGACCACCAACGGCCCGGTTTCCAGCCATTGTGAGGGCACGGCTAACATGTCGAATTGTTGCAGTGCTTGCGCCAGTTGTTTGTGAGGAATGGGGGACTTTAAGACAATGCGTGGGTCGTTTTGGCAACGGCTGTAAATGTCTTGGCAGTATTCTGACAGATCTTCTGGTTTTTTCGGGTCTAAATCAAGGGCGTGAATAATCAGTTTGATGTTGATGTAAGCCGGTTGCGCTTGCACGGCTTTGAGTAACACATCAATGCCTTTGAGGCTGTCACAGCGTCCGATAAACCCCAGTGTAAAGGCTTCATTTGTTGGCTTTTTGGGCAAAATTTCTAATTGGCTTAATAAACGTGGGGCTACGCCTTGGCGGCACAGTTGGAGTTTTTCCGCTGGCACGTCACAGGCGATCAAGGCGTTGTAAATCCATTGGCACACTGCCACGATTTGATCGGCATAGACACACATAGCCGCAATGTCTTCGATGTGTTTTTCGATTTGTTGTTGTTGCACCAATAAGCGACTGACAGGGGCTGGAAAGGGGATCATTTGCAACACTTGATTCAAAGATTCGGGCAGTTTGGTGACCGGCTCAGTCAGCCACACAGGCAAACGTCGATTGTGCAGACAACATTCGCCACAAGCGCTGATATTCATCGGCCGATAACATTGTAGTCCCTTGTCATCCACCCGTGTGCCACAAATACAGCTAATCCCCGGGACATGCACGGTGAGGATGGTTTTCATCCCGCGTTGTTTTGCCGCTTTTAAGTGCCAAAGACCACAAGACTGTTGCCAGGCATGTTGATGATAAATATCCGCATCTTGGGCAGCGAGTAATTGTTTAAAATCATCAAAGCCTTCAGGTGCGCTACTGCCTTGCAATAAACCTTGATCGGCTTGTGTGACGGGGTAACGCCAAACTTTGAAGCCATCGTAAGGATAATCACAACCTTGGGTCGCGACAATGGGGGCAATGACCTCGTGGGCTAACTCAAAACCTGCCAAGGACGTGATCAGGCTTTGGGTATAAATTTCTGTGCCACCACAACCATCAGGCAAAAAGGTCTCGAGCGAGTGTAACACCTTCATAAGGGTTCAAAAACCACGTCATCGACACTAGCAGACCAAGGCACTTGCCCTAAACATGGGGAAAACATATGTTGTTTGAGGGTTTGAATTATCTCGGTCTCTGCCTCAATCCTACCGGCTTGTAAATGATTAAGAATCCAGCCTTTGATAGGGATGCCTGCGTGTTGAATTTGTGCCACTGAGAGCAGGGCATGATTAATACAGCCGAGTTTAAGCCCAATGACTAAGATGACTTCGGCATTCAGCTGTTTGACCAAGTCAGCCAAAAAGTCTTGCTCTGATAGTGGTACTTGCCAACCGCCTACCCCTTCAACTAAGAGTTGTTCAGATTGCGCTGATAGTTGCTCAGCTTTTGTAACAATTGTTTTTATATCAATCGACTCTCCCGCCCAAGCAGCAGCAATATGCGGGGCGATAGCGGGTTCAAAAGCATAGGGATTGACGGCTGTGTAAGGCTGTTGTTGGCTGCTATGGGCTTGTAGTGCCAGTGCATCGGCATTACGCAGCCCTTGCGCGCTTGGCTTGCAACCACTGGCGACAGGTTTCATCCCTTGTACTTGTACGCCTTGGTTTTTGAGGGCTTTTAATAAGGCAACACTAACCCATGTTTTACCCGCATCGGTGTCGGTACCAGTGATAAACCACGGCACAGCAGAGGGGCTTAAAGGGTTCATGCGTTTAAGGCCAGTCCGCGTAACAAGCGGCTGTGGCTGTCTTCCAGTCCGGTTAAATAGCGCATGGTCCAGGTTTTTAGCGGTGGTGTGTGATCAAGTGCTAACAGTCCTAAATTGCGCAATAAGCCCATGCCTGCTTGGGTGTTGGAAAAGCTGTTGACCAGCAAGGTGGTGCGTTTAAGTAGGCGTTGCTGTACTGGCAAGCGTTGGCGTAAATACTGTTGTACCAGCGAGGGCATGGTCAGATTGGTATCGGTTAATAATTCGGCTAACACGGCAATATCACGCAAGCCTAAATTTAAGCCTTGTCCTGCCACTGGGTGCATTTTGTGCGCGGCATTACCGACACATAAAATCCGCCCTGTGCCAGGGCTTGGCATGTATTCTTGGCGTAATAACCAGCTACTGCGTGGCGCGGCGCGGGTAAATTGCCCAGCGCGCCAGCCAAATTGCTGTTGTAAAGCCTGTAAGAAAGCGCTGTCATCCAAGGCTAAGTAGTCGGATAAAGTTTGGCTATCGAGCGTCCAAACCACAGCATAACGTCTGCCTTTGAGAGGTAATAGGGCTAAAGGACCATTGTCGGTAAAGCGCTCATAGGCCTTGCCGTGATGTTCTTGGTTGACATCGACATTGCAAATCAAAGCAGCTTGCCCAAAATCATGTGTTTCTACCGCCAGTGGCAATAAGTCACGGCTATGCCCGCCATCGGCCATCACCAGCAAACGGCTGTGAATATTAAATGCGCCCGAGTCGGTTTGTAATTGCAATTGTACCTGTTTGGCATGGGTTTGGACTTTTGTTAAGGTTGCGGGTTGATAAACATCCAGATTGCTTTGTCCGCTAAAACTGTGTTGGACGATTTGGCTTAAAGGAGTTGCGCCAATGACGTAGCCCAGTGCCGGGTGTCCTAGTTCTTCTTTTGGCAACCGTGCAAAGCCAAAACGTCCACGGTTGGAAATATGTACGTGATGGATTGGGCTGGCATGGGGTATTAACTCAGACCACAAGCCTATCGCCTGAAAATAGCGTTGGGAACTGACCGATAAGGCCAAAGCCCTGTCATCGGCACGGGCAGATTGGCTTTGTGTTTGGCTGCTGTGGGCTTCAATCAAAGCGATGCGTAAATCTTGCTGGGCAAGGGCGCGTACTAAGGACGAACCGACCAAACCTGCACCGACAATGACGATATCATAGTGTTTTGCATCCATTCTCATGTTCCTTTATCGTAGGCGCTTGCCGCTGAAACTGTCCCAAATTTGACTGGGATTGGCAAGTTTATCGGTTTTACCGGATAAAATATAATCCAAACCAGGTCCTAATTGTTGCCGCACTGCTTGCGCATCACGCAATGCGGGTTTGCCACTTTTATTGGCACTGGTGGAGACGATAGCACCACCAAACGCGCGGCATAAGGCGGCTGATTGCGCGTGTGCAGTGACGCGCACTGCAATGCCACCATGTTTGCCGCGTAGTTGTGGTGAGACCGATAAGCGCGCAGGTAAAATCCAAGTATAAGGCCCTGGCCAATGTGCGGCGAGTTGTGTTTTAAGTCTGGGGGACAGGGGTTTAATATAAGGTTGTAATTGACTTAGATCCGCTGCAATTAAAATTAACCCCTTATCCGCACGGCGTTGCTTTAGGCTTAATAAGCGTTCTAAAGCGCTTGGGTTTTTTGGATCACAGCCCAAACCATAAACCGCCTCAGTTGGGTAAGCAATCAGCCCGCCTTGACTTAAACAATGAGCAGCATGGCGTAAGGCATGTTTTTTTATCATCATGACAGTGGCCAAATATTTAACAGGGAATGGATATGAAATTCAGTGTACTCACGGGGATTTATCTGCTCGTTATTATCATGATCATTGTCTTAGCCAATCAAGGTTTGTTGTCTGTACGCTGGTTACAGCAACTCCCCTATGGCGATAAAATAGGGCATTTTTTCCTGATAGGTGGTTTAAGTTTCTTACTCAATCTCAGTTTTCATTGTTCACACTGGTATTGGCGCGGTGTGCCTTGGCTAAAAAGCAGTGTGTATTTAAGCTTGCTGATCAGCCTTGAGGAAGGCAGCCAATATTTTATTCCTCAACGCACTTTTGACCTAGGTGATTTAGCTGCTAATTATGCAGGCATATTGCTGTTCAGTTACCTAGCTTGGCAAGTTCATCATGAGCAATCAAGTGCTTAAAACATCTCTGAGAGGTCTTCTGCTTGTATTTGCACCGCACCACTATTGTTACTGGCACTGGCTGTAGGTAATTTACCTTTTTCAAAAAATTCTAGCCGTGAGCCATAACGTTTGCTGATAATCCCTAAAGGCCGTTGCCATTCGCGTTCAGGATAATTTTTTAACGCCATTTGCATATATTCAATCCACATCGGCAAAGCGGCACTAGAACCCGTTTCGCGCATTCGACCGACTTTACCTAAAGTCCGAGGCGAATCAAAACCCATCCAAACCGTGGTAACAATGTCGGGATTGTAGCCTGTGAACCAAGCATCAAACATATCGTTGGTTGTACCGGTTTTGCCAGCAATATCTTTGCGGCGCATTTTTTTTGCCGCAGTTGCTGTGCCTTGGGTAATCACGCTGCCAAGCATAGAGGTGACTAGAAAAGCATTTTCGGCACTGATAACCCTCGGGGCAACTTTACCTTGATGCAAAGGTTCGCCTTGCTCTTCAAGTAAAGCCAATTGCAGCGCTAATTGAGCTTCTTTTTCCTCGGTGCTAAGTTTTTTTGGTTTGACGGTGTTGTTTTCTGCCGTCACCATTTGACTCAACTCATCGAGCAAGGGATTGTATTCTGGCTGTGGACAAGTTTGGCACACCCGCGCCGGATCGGCTTTATAAATAATATTGCCCTTATTGTCTTCGATGTGGCTGATGAAATAGGGTTCGATTTTAAAACCACCATTGGCAAAAGCAGCAAAGCCTGTGGTAATTTGAATCGGGTGGACATCGCCCGAACCCAGCGATAAGGTCATATTTCGGGGCAGTTTTTTCGGGTCAAAACCAAAACGACTGACATAATCTAAGGTTCGCTGTACACCTAAATTACGCATTAAACGGATTGAAACCAAATTCCGCGATTTTGCCAATGCTCTACGTAAAGAAATCGGCCCGCCAAATTTTTCCCCATAGTTATCAGGTGCCCAAGCATTGGCTCCGTAACCAAAAACCACAGGGGAATCGTTAATCATGCTCGCTGTGGTATAGCCATTTTCCAGTGCAGCGGAATAAATAAAGGGTTTGAAGTTAGAGCCGGGTTGACGCTTGGCTTGGATGATACGGTTAAACTTACTCAAGCTGTAAGAAAAACCGCCGACCAGCGATAAAATTGCCCCGTCCTGATTATCCAAAGACACCAAGGCGGCAGAAACATCAGGAATTTGCGCTAAACGCCAAGCGCTGGTTTTGTCTTCTTTCGCTGTCTTTTTTTTCTTTTTATCATGTAAAAACGGCATGATCATGATCACATCGCCGGGGCTTAAAATATCAGCAGCTTTTTTCGGTGCTTTGCCTTTACTGCTGGCATTTCTATAAGGACGCGCCCAAGACAAACCGCGCCAATCCAAGTCTACAATCCCCAATTTGCTGTTATAGACTTGTGCATTTTTGCCCTCGACTTCCAACACAAAGGCGGCAACTAAGGGACCATAACTAGGATAAGCTTTGAGTTTTTTATCCAATAATTCTCGTCTGGCTAAATCGGTATCCTCGGTTTCTTGCCGTAACGCATCTAAATCGAATTGTTTTAATGCCCCACGATAACCATGACGGGTGTCATAGAGCATCACTTGACGTTGCACGGCTTTGATGGCGGCGGTTTGTAAACTCGGGCGTAAGGTCGTATAAACCTTATAGCCATTGGTATAGGGGTTAGTGTAATTTTTGAGCATAAAGTCCCGCACCATTTCTGCCATGTAAGGCGCATAGTATTCGGCTCTAAAGCTGTGGCGTTTGGCGGTGACGGGTTTATTGATTTCGGTTTGATAAGTTGGTTCATCAATATATTTTAGCTCTAACATGCGTTTGAGGATGTAGTTACGTCGAATAGTAGCGCGCTTAGCATTGATAATAGGGTTGTAAGCCGACGGGGCTTTAGGTAAACCTGCCAGCATGGCATATTCGGCGATGCTTAAATCTTGAATGGTGCGTCCATAATAAACCTGAGCCGCAGCTGCCATGCCGTAAGCCCGATGCCCTAAAAATATTTTGTTTAAATACAAAGTTAAAATTTCGTCTTTATTGAGTTCTTTCTCAATTTGAAAGGCGACCAAAACTTCTTTGATTTTGCGCATAAAACTGCGCTCTTTGCCGACTTTTTTATAAATATTACGTGCCAACTGCATGGTGATGGTACTCGCGCCTTGGGTGATTTCTCCGGTTTTAGCCAAGTTCACTGCGGCACGAATCACGCCGCGAAAATCAACGCCGCGATGTTGATAAAAACGGTTATCCTCGGCAGCAACAATGGCATGAACCAGCATCGGGGGCACTTGGTCTTTGGCAAGGGGGATGCGTCGTTCTTGTCCGTATTCAGCAATACTTTGCCCATCATGGCTATAAACCCGTAAAGGCACTTGTAATTGAATGTCTTTAATATCAGTCGTCGAGGGCAGCTCGGGCATAATCACCTCGGAGACATAAATAGCCGCCGCCACAGCGATCATCACCGCCAATAAACACAAATAGAAAAGCGCGCGTAATAAGCGCTTGATAAGGTAAGATAGATTCATGCCCAAATTCTAACGATTTTGTTAGAATAAAGCCATTTATAAAACGCCCATAATACGATTCCATGATACAACTCTTATTAGATATTGGTAATACCCGCCTGAAATGGGGTTTGCGTCACCGCGACACTTGGTTAGCCCTCGGACATTGCCAGCTCGATGAATTAGCCGAATTAAATTTGCCTTACACCCCAGAACAAATCTTTGCGATTAATGTTGCTGGGCAAGCTGCTAAGGCCGTTTGTGATACGTGGGCGCAACAACAGCTAGGGCAAGTCATTCATTGGCTGGCGAGTCAGGCTGAGGGCTATGGCGTGATAAATGCCTATCGTCAACATCAACAATTGGGCGTAGATCGCTGGGCGGCGATGATTGGTGCGTATTGGCGCTATCAAGAAGCCTTGTGTGTGGTCAGTTGTGGCACGGCGATTACCGTAGATGTGATTGCCGCTGATGGTCAGCATCGCGGTGGGGTGATTATGCCCGGTGTTCATTTATTACAGCAGAGTTTACTCACGCAAACCGCTGAGATTAAAAAACATTATAAGGCAGATATAAAGCCTATGAACAACACAACACGACTTGGGCAGGATACCCGCGAGGGTGTTACAATGGGCAGTCTTTATGCGGGGGCAGGGCTAATTGATAAATTGATGCAACAATGGCAACACCTATCCCCTCGTTGCATACTGACAGGAGGCGATGCCACCCGTTTGGCTCCCTATATTAGTTCAGCACAAGATTATCACCCTGATTTAGTTTTATATGGGGTTTATTTGATGGCAGTTGAATCAACATGAATTTAGTTATTTTCATCCTTTTATTGGCAAATGTCGCTGGTATCTATTATGGCTATTACGAGCATCCACCACGCCCAAGCCAATATCCACAAACCAGTGAGCGTGCTTTTCCTAAAGGCGCGGCTTTACTAACATCCTATCAAGCCACGGATGCTGATGGGGGTGTCACACTCAGCTTAGATACCGAAGAAGGTTGGGGAGACGAGAGTGCGGCACGGGCGCAAAAACAAGCCGAGGCAGATGCTTGGGATGAAGCGGAAACATTGACGCAAGCACCCGCAGCAACAGCGCCTGAAAATGAAGCAACACCAGAAACAACCGCCGCCATAGACACCACAGATTCAGCCCAAGTAGATCCCAAGCAAGCAGCCGTAAAAGCAGCAGAAGATAAAACGGCGGAAAGCCCTAGCACAGAAACCCCTGATGTTAATCTGCTCGCACTTGCCAGCCCCTCGACGGTGACACCACGGGAGACCGAAAGTATTTCTGTGACCACTGTTGCTGATACGACGGCGACGAACAAAGAAGTAGAAAAACCCGCGCCCATACTTGCCAATGCTATGATTGATCAGCCTATGTCTGCTCAGCATCAACACACACCAACGCCTGATAAACCGGTGTTTGAATTAAACCCACCTGTGTTTGCGCAAAGAGAAACTTTGGAAAAACCGCTTATCGCGCTTGTGGAAGAGAATATCAGCACGGCAATTCCAGTGGTAAACAACACGCCGCCAGAAAACATGGATAGCGACGCATCACCAACGGCAACTGAGAATGACGAAAATTATTTAGATAACAGCAAAGTGATGCTGACAGCGGATCTTGCCAAAGCCATTGAACAGGGCTTAGAAGATAAAATCAGCACAGCCGAGCATGTATTGACACCGAAGAAAATTTTTAATCAGCCTCAAACGAATATCGAATTGTTAAGCGCCGATAATAGCGATAATAAAGCGTTAGATGTACCTGCGAACCCAGTTGATTTCGAGCCAGTATATACCCCTAAACCCGATGCCAGTCACTTGCTCTCGGCTTTATCCGGTTCGGGACAATTAGCGCACTTACAAACGCGCGCCACGCAAGAGACTACGGCATTGCCTGCACCAGAACCCGCTAGCAACACGGGTACTGAAACGCTGGAACCTGAAACAGCACCGATAAGCCCCCCTGAACCCGTGGTAGAAAAATTGACTTGGCAATGCTACCGCAGTGGCTTTTTTGAACAAGCCGCGGCAGCAAAAGCCGCTTTGCGTTGGTGGCAAGCGAAAACCCCACGAGTGGAATTAATCGAGACGCAAAAAAAACAAGCCACAGGCAAAATTCAATTATATTTACCCGCTTTTGCTAACAAACGCGAGGCGGTGCTGGCAATGGCTCACTTAAAACAAGTCGGTATTGGGCATTTCTTAATGGATGATCCCAAATATGCCATTGCTGTCGGTACTTTTAGCAAGTTAGAAAATGCGCAAAAACAACGTAAACGTTTAGCCAAATTTGGCTATCGTCAAGTGAAAACAAAAAGCAAATCGAAACAGCAATCCCGTTATCACTTACGTTTGCAATTAAATCAACAACAAGATGACTGGTTGGAACAATTTACTCAAACCCAGCAAGTCTTACGACCGGAAAAAACCCGCTTATGCCCGCAATGGCGCGCAGAAAAATAAGCCACGCAGCTAGAGCCTAACCTCAGTAAATAAGAGTTGATCATGTCCGATACCGCCGATAAAAACACGCCTAAAGAAGAGGCGAGCACCGATGCCAGCGAGCCACAGACAACTCAAAGCCCGGCTGCCAGTGATGAGGCAAATGAGCCAGTTAGCGTAGAGAGCAAGCCAGGCCCTCAACACAAAACTGAGGGACAAACCGCGATTGAATTTGACAATGGTCGCAAGGCAACTGCATGGCATGTGCCTGCCAATGTCTCCGCTGAAGAGGCCTTATCGCGTCTGGGCTTAACTACAGATGAAATGCCCAAAGCCTTGATTTTAATTTCTGGCGGTGCGGCAAAAATGGATGATGAGATTAAAGCCCATTTAATCCAATTGTTTAGTCGTGGCATTGCCAAAACTGCCTCGGACATTGGAGCAGATATAATAGACGGCGGCACCTACGCAGGCTCAATGGCAATGATGGGGCGTGGTATTGCTGATAGAGAATATCAGGCTAATTTATTTGGGGTAGCACCTGCGGGGAAAGTGACTTATCCCGGACAAGATGATTATGAATCCGTGCGTCAAGGCAAACAGCATGACAAAATTCCCCTAGAGCCAAACCATTCGCATTTTCTATTGGTCGATGCCGATGAATGGGGGCAAGAAACCGATGCTATGTATGCACTGGCCACCAGCCTCGCCTCGCGTGTCCCCGTGATCAGTATTTTAGTGAATGGTGGATCGATTGCCTGCCAAGAAATCTTGCGCAGTGTCCGCCACGGTTGGCCGATTATCGTTGTCAGTGGCAGCGGGCGCTTGGCGGATATGATCACCGAATTGGTGCAAGAACAACCCGATTTTATCAGTGATTCGCGTTTGGCTGAGATTGTTCATGATGGACGTTTGTACTTTTTCCCCATCGATGGCTCCGTCACCGAACTTGATAGACTGATTCGCAGACAACTACGTGGCGATACTACTTTGCGCTTAGCTTGGGAGCGTTTTGCTATTTATGACTTGAATGCCAATGTTCGTCAAAAAACCTTCAGTAGTATGCAATGGAGTATTTTGGCATTAGGGGTTTTGGGGACTTTTTTAGCCTTGGTACAAAGTAGTGTCTCTGATATGTTACTCATCGCTGACCTAGCCGAAACGCGGCCTGAAGAAGCCTTTGCCAAAAGTAATGTGCCCTTATTTATCCAACAAGCAGTTGTCGGCTTTATTGCTGAATTTGAGGGCGTGTTCGAGAGTCTGGTCTATGGTTTACGTTATGTGATTATTTTTGTGCCTATCATTATCACTATTTTGGTGGCGGCTGCTAACCGTTTTAATGCCGGCGCGCAATGGTTAGTTTTACGGGGCACAGCAGAGGCGATTAAACAAGAAATTTTCCGTTATCGCGCCCGAGCTGAGATTTATAGCCCTGAACAATGTGGCAATAGCAACGGTAAGCGTCCTCGAGAAGTGAAGCTGGCAGAAAAACTCCAAATTCTCAATACACAGGCGATGCAAACTGAAGTCAATCGATCGGCTCTCAAGGTATATACTGACACCCTGCCACCCCTTTATAGCACCGCCCGTTCAGACGATGGCTTTAGTCCTATGACCCCCGAACAGTATTTAGCTTATCGTCTTGAAGACCAGCTCAATTATTATATGGGCAAAACCAACAGGCTCTATGTCAAATTACGTCGGCTACAATGGATGGTCTATATCATTGGCGGTATCGGTACTTTGCTTGCGGCTTTAGGACTGGAATTATGGATCGCCTTTACTGGCGCGTTGGTCACCGCTTTAGGTACTTACCTGGAGTATCAAAAAATCGAAGAAAGCTTACTGAAATATAATCAAGCCGCCACTGATTTGAGCAATGTCCGCAGTTGGTGGGTTTCTTTGCCAGCGGTTGAGCAAGAAAAACAATGTCGTATTGATATGTTAGTAGGCCGATCTGAGCGAATTTTACACAATGAATTCAGTGGTTGGGCAGAAGAGATGCAAATGGCGATAGAAGCCTTGCAAACTGACAGAGAGGCTGATGATTACGAAGAGAACGATTTATCCGAAGGTAAAGTGCCGCCTAAAGTGGATAAACCGCACACCAATATCGCTGTTAGTACGCCGCCTGAAGATGCCGCCCCCGTTGCAGAGGAATCCATTTTACACGAACAAAACCCGTCTTTAGCATCGGGTTTTGAAGGCGATAAACCAGACAATGTCTAAGTCCTTTTGGCGAATAAACCGAGGTCAACATGGTTGATGAAACGCAATTACGTGCTGTGTTTACACAATTGTTAGCACAACAACAAATTGCTCCCGCACGGGGCTTCCCCGAAGAATATACCTTGTTCTATCATCAAGCGCCCAACGTCGAGACACGGGCGCAGATACGTTATTTGTTGGGACAACAAATTCAATTTCTCAAAGCCCCGCAACTGGATGTCGAGAATTTACTCAAACACTGGCGCGCGCAGCTAACCCCCAAACTCGACCAAGGCGGTCAAGATGCCTTGGATATTGATCCCGACAGTGAATACCTCGAGGACATGGCATCCGAAGCGCCCGTGATTCGGATGGTAAATCACCTAATGGAGCGGGCTTTAGATCTCAATGCCAGTGATATTCATTTTGAGCCAGAGGAACACGCCTTGATGGTACGTTGCCGAGTCGATGGCGTGATGATCAAACTCGAGCAATTGCCACACAAAGTTATTCCCGCAATTTCCTCACGGATTAAGCTGATGGCGCGCTTGGATATTGGTGAAAAACGCTTGCCCCAAGATGGACGGATTCAATACCGTCTAGCCCAGCGCAATTTAGATATGCGGATTTCCACTCTGCCCGGGGTGCATGGCGAGTCAATTGTATTGCGGATTTTAGATCGCAGTGATGTCAATGTCGACTTAGACCAGCTCGGTATGCCCGTGGATGTCTTAGATAAATATAGCCAGCTAATTAATCAACCTTTTGGGATGATTTTGGTCACAGGGCCGACAGGTTCGGGCAAAACCACCTCGCTTTATGGCACGCTGGAAAAAATCCGCACTGGCACACAAAAAATCATCACCGTCGAAGATCCGGTCGAGTATCAAATGGAGGGCATCACCCAAATCCACGTTAATGCTAAAATTGGGCTGACTTTTTCCTCTGGATTGCGCTCGATTGTTCGCCAAGACCCAGACGTGATTTTGGTCGGTGAAATTCGTGATTCGGAAACAGCAAATATTGCCATTGAATCAGCGCTGACAGGGCATTTAGTGTTCTCGACCTTGCATACCAATGATGCCGCTTCAGCCGTTACCCGTTTGCAAGACATGGGCATTGATACCTATTTGATCAGCTCCAGTGTGCTGGGGGTGATGGCCCAACGTTTGGTACGGCGTGTTTGTGAACATTGTGCCGAGCCTTACCAGCTCAGTGTTGACGAGGTGCATAAACTAGAAATCAATGCCGTCGATTATCTGCACACCCGTAAAGGCAAAGGCTGCGAGCATTGTGGGCAAACCGGCTACCGTGGGCGTGTGGGTATTTATGAATTATTGATGATGTCAGATCAAATTCGTCATGTGGTCACCGAAGGTGGCGATGCCAACAGTATTCGCGCACAAGCCAAACAAGAGTCCATGCGCACTTTACGGGAAGATGCCCTAGAAAAACTCGCCCAAGGTGTGACTACGCCAGAGGAAGTTTTCCGTGTCACCCGCGCGCATTAAACCGAGCATCTGTCATTTATTTGACTGGTGTTACGCAATGGTTAAATATTACTAGGCAGGTGGAAAACCTGCTTTATTATGACTGTGTGATTTAGTGCGCAACATCCGTTATTTGATTTTCAATACAAGCTAACAACCCCATTATCTAAACTTAAGGATTTAATATGAGCGAGCCAGGAGATGCATTAGAACAAGCCTACCAAAACATGATGACTCAACTCAAAGCCGGTTGGGAATTAGTACGGGAACAAACTCTGCCAAGCCTCAAACAGCAAGTGGATAAGGTAGTAGAAAAAACCGTTGAACTAGAGGAGCTTAGCGAAGAAGAAGCCGAGCGAGTCGGTGGTTACTTAAAGCGTGATATTGAAGATGCGGCACAATTTATTGCTGAAACGGATCAAGAATTACGCGATTGGTTACAATTTGATTTAGCCCTGATAGAAGAAAGTTTACTCCATGTGCTCGAAACCAGCGTCAATCATACCCGTGATGAATTATTAAAATTATCCTTAGATGCAAAATTGGTATCCGAATGGCATACAGGACAAATCACAGGACCTGGTACCTTGGTTTGTGGTCAGTGTCAAACAAGTATGCAATTCCACAAACCCGGTCGTATACCGCCTTGTCCGCATTGCTCTCATACGGTATTTGAACGAAGTTGGAATTATGACAACACAGCGCCTACAAGCAAAGAACCTTAATCCGGAGCGTTATAGTCAACAGTTACTCGACAACCTGAAGCAGTTACAAGCACTTTGGTCAAATTTACAAGCGAGCTGGCGTGAAGATAAATTGGCGCAAATGCGGCAGCTATTAGTGCCTTTATCTCAATTAGCCAGCCCGCTCAAACTGCTTAAAAAAGCCAATGACCTCGAAACTTATGCGCAAATTCTCGATTTGAATTTAGCGCAGTTTCAGCAACAAGGACAAAGTCCCAATTATGCTGAACGCCATAATATTCAAGAACAGCTGGATGATTTGAGTCTCAGTGCTGAGCAATTTAGCACCTATATTCGCAACCCCTTTCACGATATTGCCGGGCACGCACACAAAACTATTTGCATCGTTAGCGCCGATGAAATTCTGCAAAAAAACCTCAGTCAATTGCTCAAACAAGTGGGTTATTATGTGCAAGTGCTCACCAGCATTCCGGCGTTGTTGCAAGCCACGCATTTGTTCACCCCTTTAGCCCTGATTGTCGATATGCGCCTCAAGCAAGGTGATATTAATGTCACCCGAGTCATGTACACCATCCAAAAAAGTCGCCGGCAAAGTTTATCGGTATTTTTTATTTCACATAAAAACACCCTTAAAGCCAGATTGGCAGCGGTACGCGCAGGTTGTGCGGGCTTTTTTATGCAGCCTTTGGATCATCATAGTTTGCTCGCAGGTTTAGAAAAATTACATTTTCACTCTCGGCAACAGCACTATAAAGTCTTATTGGTTGATGATAAGGGCGATTATTATCAAAAATACGTACGAGAATTAGACAGCGCCCCTTTGAGCTTACAATACAGTGATAACTGTTTTAATCTGCCTGATTTAGACCCGATTGATTTGTTAATTGTACGGATGGAACTGAGCAACATGACGGGGTTAGAGCTGGTCAAAGTCATTCGCCAACAACGGCGTTATTTACATCTGCCCATTGTGGTTTTAACTTCCGAATTGGAACAAAACTTAAGCCAAACAGCGATCCAAGGCGTGGCTGATGATGTGGTACGCGATCAAATTACCCCAAAGCGTTTGGGTTGCTTAGTGATTAACCGCATTGAACACAGCAAAAAACGTCAACAAATTTTCAAAGAATACGCCGAAAAAGATAAATTTACTGGGATGTATAACAAGGATTATTTACTCGAATATATTAAAGATTACCAAGCCTCACGCTATGGGGAACACCCTTTATCCATTTGGTTTATTGATTTATCACAGAACTATTATGATGAGGATTTAGACCCGCTACAAACCGAAAACCAAATCCGTTTAGATGCAGCGAATTTAATTCACCAAACTAGCCATAAACACGAACAAATTGCAGTGTGGGATAATCAGCGTTTAGTGCTACTCACCGAACATTATGCCAGTTTAGACTTGGGCACAGCGGCTAAAAGCTTAGCGAAAAGGTTACAAAACCAATTACAAAATAATGAGAGAGGTTACGGGCTTAAACGCTGTGCCATTGGCATTGCAGTGCATCAAAACCAACAAGGTAAAGCTTGGAAAACCCTGTGGCGCGCCAAACAAGCCTGCGATGAGCTAATAAAAAATGCTGATGATGAGCGCCAGATTTTATTGGATGATAGCCATGTCAGCGCCCAATACCAAGAAATTCTCGCGCCCAAACGCCAAGAATTTGTCACGAAACAATTACAACAAGCGCTGGCACATCATCAACAACAACAATCACCGCATTTGGCTTTATGTTATCAGCCGATTGCCAATGTTCACGGCAAACAGATTTCGTTTTATGACAGCTTGTTGCGCCTTTATCACCAAGACGGCGATAGCATCTCACCGAGTGAATTTTTACAAGTAGCGAATAAAGAAGGCTTATCTGCCAAACTCGACCATTGGGTGACGCGTCAAGCTTTGAATGATTTAGTGGCTAAATATCAACAACAACAAGCAGTGCGTTTTTTTGTCAAACTCGATGATTGCTCGATAGAAGATCCATCGTTTATCGATTGGTTGCAAGAGCGCTTACAAAGCCTAGATATTCCCCATGATGCCTTGATTTTTGACCTTAACAGCAGCCATTTGGTTGGTAATCCCTATATTCATAGCTTTGTCGTTGGTATCAAATCGCTCGGTTGTGGTTTATCTTTGCGCAATTTTTTGTATGAACAAAACCACTTAGCTTTGCTCGAACAATTGAGTTTAGATTTTATTAAATTACATCCAGGTATCACCGATAACCTCGAATTAGACAATGAAGCTTTTATTCAAATTAAACATATTGTCGATAAAGCCCACGGACGTGGTTGTGAAGTCGTTGCTATTCGCTTGGAACACGCCGACAAACTTAGCTTATTGTGGCAAGCCCAAATTGACTATGTTGAAGGGCATTTTGTTCAAGCACCAGATAAACACCTCAATTTTAATTTTGCCGCCTAATGTTATGTTCATTGAGTGATACAGGCTAAACCTATAATAGTCGCTGAGAATGGCTGCTAATGTGCCAAAAACCGCCTATATAATACATAACTATTGTATACTGTTGTGCCCCAAACACTGTTATTGGCTCACGGCTGCTCCTTTTTTACCACAGAAAATTTACCCATGCCTCGATTATCTCACCATTTACATGCTTTAGAATTTGGTGCAGTTGTACTCATTGTCCTTAGTTTGGTTTTATTTTGGTTAGGACAGTTACGCATCGATAATTTTAAGGAAAATCAGGCAACTTTAGTCAACATTACGATGATGGGTGTAACAAATCAAGTTAATGGTCTGGTGCGCAATAACCAACAACATCTTGAGCTGTTTATTGAAAACCATACAAAAGACTTGCAACAATTAGCTGACAACAGCAATGATAGAAATTTATACACGCAATTACATCATAAAATTCAAACTTTTTTTCCAATGGCATTGGCCTTTACCTTAACGGATCGGCAAGGGCAGACTTTAACGGTAGATTTTAATAGTTATACCGATGAGATGTGTCTCAATGATCTAAGTGGTTTGGATAAGCATCAGGATAAATTAAACCGTTTTTTAATTAAAATTCATCCCAACCCCTTAGGGTATCATTACAATATTGGGACCTTATGGTCCTCAGGTTCAAAATCTGGTATCTTATTGATTAACCAGCGTCCAATTGAATTCATTCAATTATTACGCAATGTTCAACTCCCCGATTATGAATTAATGTTGGTTGACCGTCGTCAACAAGACTTAATCGAATTGACCGCCTATGGTAGTCGCAATAACTTGCCATTAGACCAGTTTCATTTGACAGATAGAGACAAGCAACGCATTGTCGCTAGTCATCAGTTAGAAAACACCCACTGGCATTTATTGATGCTACATAAGCGGGGATTGTATGAAGATCACACGGAAACAGTTTGGAATCAAAGCTTATTGATTTTCTTTTTATTTACCGCTGTGATTGTTTTGATGAGCTGGTGGTCAGATAAACTCGATAATAAACGCCATGAAGCCGTTCGCGCTTTACAACGAAATGAAGCCCGTTTTCGCGCCATTGTTCAAGATCAAACCGATTTAGTTTGCCGTTATACGGCTCATGGTATTCTCACCTTTGTCAATCATGCTTATTGTCGCTATTTTGTGAAAACACGAGAAGAGCTGCTGGGAGAGTCTTTTAAAACGGATGTTTTAAGTAAAGATCAAGGCTATTTATCCCAGCAAATAGACAGCTTAACTCCACAACAACCGATTATCCTTGCAGAATACCGCGTGCGTTTACAAAACGGGCGAATTCATTGGCAACAATGGGCTATTCGGGGTTTATATGAAGGAGAGACGCTGAGAGAAATTCAAGCCGTTGGGCGTGATATTTCGGAGCAAAAACAAGTGGCAGATAAACTTGAAAAAGCCAAAGAAGCCGCCGAAACAGCTGTGATTTCCAAAAGCGAATTTTTGAGTAAAATGAGTCATGAAATTCGTACCCCCATGAATGGAATCATTGGCATGACAGAATTATTATTAAATACCCACTTAGACACGAAACAACAAGATTATGCCTTAACCGTCAGTCGTTCTGCCACGTCCTTGTTAAACCTGATGGATGATATTTTAGATTTTGCCCGCCTAGATTCAGGGCAACTGAACCTAACTCAGAATAATATCGAATTAAAACAATTGGTATCAGATATTCATCAAACCTTACATTTGAAGGCTGAACATAAAAAACTCAAACTCAATATGGAGTTTGCTCATAATTTGCCTACACGTATTTATACTGATGCTGCACGTTTACGCCAAGTATTGGTTAATTTAACGGCTAATGCGATTAAATTTACTGAACGAGGTCATGTAACAATAAAAATCAGTTTGGCAAAAAATAAAAGTTTGAATAATCCTGAAGTATCGGTTTTATTTGAAATTGAAGATACGGGGACAGGTATCCCTAAACAATACTTAAATCACATTTTTACAGAATTTAATGGGATTGAACAAAATAATAAGCATCTCAATGGCACAGGTTTGGGCTTAAGTATCAGTTACCGTTTAATCAAATTAATGCGGGGAACACTTCAAGTCCATAATCGAGAAGAGCAAGGCAGTTGTTTCTATTTCAGCTTACCCTTTCACATTGCCCCAACACGTATTGAGGCCAGTAAGGCGGCGAGCCAACGTACCAGTATCATTGATACCCGGATTTTATTGGTTGATGATAACCCCGTGGATAGACAATTGTTTAGTGAACAATTACAAAACTTACATGTCCGCTATGATGTGGTCAGTAATGCAGAAACGGCATTGCATTATTTGCGTAATGCCTATGATGCCCATGATCCTTATTGGCTGATTTTAATTGATTACCGTATGCCAATGCTTAATGGTCATCAACTAGGGGTGAAAATTCGGCAAAACCTACAATACGATAATTTATGTTTATTCCTTATCAGTTATGCGATAGAGTCTCATGATATTGAACGTTTTAAACAATTGGGATTTTCAGGTTTTTTACAAAAACCGATACAACATAGTCAATTACATTACAGTTTAGAAATATTACGAGCCGCTTATTTGCCTAATTGTACGCCGCCTGCTTGGCAAGATTTTTATCTACAACATGATGATAAGCAAGTGTTATCAGATAATAGCTATGAAGATTTGCCCGATTATAGCCAAGTACAGATTTTATTAGTCGAAGATAATGAAATTAACCGCACCGTTGCCAGCAATATGATCCAACAACTGGGGTGTCAATTGGATATAGCCGTTAATGGCCGTATTGGGGTAGAAAAATGGCAAGCAAAACCTTACGATTTGATTTTTATGGATATTCAAATGCCAGAAATGGATGGTTTGACTGCAACAGCTAAAATTCGCGAACTAGAGAAACAGCAAGACTCTAGCAAAGTACCCATTGTTGCTGTCACGGCGAATGCCCTGCCAGGTGACGCTAAACGTTGCTATGAAGTCGGAATGAACGAAGTGATTGCCAAACCTTTTGGTTTTGATGATATTTTTACGGCAATCGATAAATTTTGTACAATAAAAAAAGCTCAAAATATGGATACACTCACTGCCAGTGCAAGCCCTGCAATCGTAGCAACAAAGCCAAAGCTTAGCGCGCCTGACATCAGTCCAAATTTGCAAGCGACAAATATTCCAGCGCCCCAAAAAGACTTACCTGTCTTTGATGCCCCCCAATTACAGCGGGTTGTCATTGGCAATATCAACTTGCTACAGAAAATTGTTGAAGTTTTTCAAGAGGACACCGAAGAGCAGCTAAAAAAACTAGAACAAACCCTTGCTTTGGTTGATGAAAATGACATTGAACAGCAGCGTCATATTGAACGCATGATGCACTCACTCAAAGGTGAAGCACGAAATATCGGCGCACTACAAATGGGTGAATTTGCTTATGAAGGTGAATTAGCAGCAAAAGCCCAACAATGGCAACGCGCCCAAGCAGTTTTGCCTTATTTAAAACAATCCTTTACCCAATTACAAAAAATTTGGGCAGATATTGACTGGAACAACTTTTTAGAATGAAAGTACTGATTGCCGAAGATGCTATGACCTCTCGCATTGTGCTAGAGGAATGGGTTTCTACTTGGGGCTATGAGCCGATTTGTGCAGCCGACGGGCTGATAGCTTGGGATTATTTACAACAAGAAAATGCCCCGCGGCTGTTACTATTAGATTGGATGATGCCCAACATGGATGGGCTGGAATTATGTAAAAAAGTTAAAGCCAATGACCAAGGCTTTACCTATATTATCCTGCTAACCAGCAAAAACTCTAAAGAAGACATTGTCACCGGTCTCGATGCTGGGGCTGATGATTTTATTTCCAAGCCCGTACAACCCGACGAATTGCGTAGCCGTCTCAATGTCGCTAGCCGCATTTTGGGCTATCAACAACGCTTGGTTGAATTAGATGAACAAAAAAATAAATTTCTCGGCATGGCAGCGCATGACTTACGCAACCCCTTAAGTTCAATTTTAGGTTTTAGTCAATTATTATTAAATACCCCTTTAGAAGAAGAGGGACGCAACGAATTTTTAACCATTATTAATCAAGTTAGCCAAGAAATGTTAGTCACTTTAAATGATTTGCTTGACATTAGCGTGATTGAAAGCGGTAAATTTGATCTGTGTTGTGAGTCGCATGATTTTTCCGAGCAAGTGCGTTATCGCGTACGCCTTAACAGTATGCGCGCACAACAAAAAGGTATTCACATTGATAATTATGTCGCCGATGGTATTACCCTTTTTTATGATCAAGAACGCATTGGGCAAGTCTTAGATAACCTATTAAGCAATGCGATTAAATATTCACCTGCCAATACGGTGATTCAAGTCTTTGCACGGCAACGCGATGATGGACAATTGGAATTATCTATCCAAGATCAAGGCCCGGGTATTCCCGACAGTAAACGTGATCAATTATTTGGCACATTCTCTAAACTCGGCGTTAAGCCCACAGGCGGTGAAAAAAGCACAGGGCTAGGGCTAGCAATTGTGAAAAAAATTGTGGTGGCACACGGCGGTCATGTGGATGTTGAGAGCATGGAAGGCGCGGGGAGTCGCTTTTATTTTTCTCTGCCTTATAGTAAGTCCACATGAAAAGCCTGCTAGTTTTTATTATTAAAGCCTATCAATACCTTATCAGCCCGTGGCTGGGGAATAATTGTCGCTATCATCCCAATTGTTCTGAATATGCCCAAACCGCCATCGAAGAATATGGCGCACTCAAAGGCAGTTGGATGGCGATAAAACGCTTGTCGCGTTGCCACCCTTACCATGAAGGCGGCTTTGATCCTGTCCCCCCCAATCCAGAAAAAAAACCAAAAAACTTAAAAAACCCATAAATACTGTGGATATAAACAACTTGCAGTTTATAGCTAGGCTGATTATCATCGGAGGTCGGTTTTAAATAGCTCGGTTAAACCTTTTATGGCTGAATTTTTTCACATGGGCGGCTACGCCCTTTATGTCTGGACATCTTTCGGAGCAGCAGCGTTGTTGCTTGGTTGGCAATTTGTTCAACCTATCTTACAGCGTAAACAACTATTGGCTCAAATGGCACGCAAGGCGCGTCGTGAAGCAAGGAAAAACCCATGAATGCAACCCGTAAAAAACGTCTCAATCTAATTTTATTGATGCTCCTTGGGGTCGCTATCACCGTTGGATTGGGCTTATTGGCTTTCCAAGGTAATATTCAATTATTCTTTACCCCTACCCAAGTGGTTGCGGGTGAAGCGCCTACCGATAGAACCATTCGTATTGGCGGCTTGGTAGCTGAAGGCAGTGTTAAGCGCTCAGATAAAAATCTGGATATTAACTTTGATGTCACTGACACCGATAAAACTGTCCCGGTTAAATACACCGGCATCTTGCCCGACTTATTCCGCGAAGGGCAAGGCATTGTCACCATTGGCAAAATGGATGAGCAAGGCACATTTATCGCCTCTGAAGTGCTGGCTAAACATGACGAAAACTACCAGCCACCAGAGGTAATGGAAGCGCTTAAAGTAGCGGCCGAATCCAAGGCCCGTGCAAAACGCGAGGCTGAAGCGGCAGCGGCAGCTAACCCTACAGCGGATGCAGCGATAGTTCCTGTGACCCCAGAAAATACCTCTGATGAAACCAAAGCAGCGATGCAAGTTGCTGAGGATTATCAAGCCGCCATTAATGAAAAAGCTAAAGAACTTGAAGCAAAAGCGGCGGCAGCTCGTGCAGGTATTCATCCCGCACCAACCGCACCTAATCCACAGGAAACCCAACAATGATCCCTGAACTTGGACAGTTTGCGCTGATTTTAGCGCTGTGTTTGGCCATCGTCCAAACCATTTTGCCGCTAGCCGGGACGATTTGGCACATCCCTAATTGGGTTGCTTTAGCAAAGCCTGCGACCAACGGGCAATGGGTGTTTTTAATGCTCGCCTTTGGTTGTTTGACTTATAGCTTTATTCTAAACGATTTTTCGGTACTCTACGTCGCCCAGCAATCTAATAGCGAATTACCGCTGGTTTATCGTATCTCCGCCGTTTGGGGTGGACATGAAGGCTCGCTGCTATTATGGATTTTGATTCTTGCTACTTGGTCGGTTGCCGTGGCTTTTTTCAGCAAATCTTTGCCACCGATCATGACCGCACGGGTACTTGCAGTGATGGGCTTTATCAGTTGTGGTTTCTTACTGTTTATCTTACTGACATCCAACCCCTTCGACCGTTTGTTCCCTGCCGCTTTAGAAGGGCGCGACCTTAACCCCTTACTCCAAGACCCGGGGCTAATTATTCACCCACCGATGTTATATATGGGCTATGTCGGCTTTTCTGTCGCCTTTGCTTTTGCCATTGCCGCGCTCTTGGGCGGACAATTGGATAGCGCTTGGGCGCGTTGGTCACGGCCTTGGACCATAGTCGCTTGGTTGTTTTTAACCTTTGGTATCGTTCTCGGTAGTTGGTGGGCTTACTATGAGCTTGGCTGGGGCGGCTGGTGGTTCTGGGATCCGGTCGAAAATGCGTCTTTTATGCCCTGGTTAGTGGGAACCGCCTTGATGCATTCCTTAGCTGTGACCGAAAAACGTGGCGCATTCAAAAGCTGGACCGTGCTATTAGCGATTGCCGCCTTCTCCTTGAGTTTGCTCGGTACTTTTCTAGTGCGTTCGGGTGTACTCACCTCCGTACACGCTTTTGCCACCGACCCTGAACGGGGTGTGTTTATTTTAGGCTTTTTAGTCGTCGTGGTGGGTTTATCGCTGGGACTCTACGCATGGCGTGCGCCTAAAGTCGGTAAAGGTGGGCATTTTGAATTACTCTCACGCGAGAGCTTTTTGCTCATCGGTAATGTCTTATTAATCGTTGCCACGGGTGCAGTCTTGCTTGGCACATTATATCCTTTGTTCTTGGATGCCTTAGGACTGGGTAAAATCTCCGTGGGCCCACCTTATTTTGGTACGGTATTCTATTACATTACTGCACCTTTAGTGATTCTGATGGGGATTGCGCCTTTGATGAACTGGCAGAAACAAAACAAAGCCCAATTACTTAAACGTTTGCGGATTCCTTTGGCTTTGAGCTTGGTTGGCGGTTTTATTCCGGTTATTTTTGGGGGTACAGAAGGTTGGGTTTGTTATCCTGATATTGCCGCGGCGGTATGGATTGCCAGCACCATTTTGCTGAACTTTAAAGAACGGATGCCCCGCCGGCCGGTCTTTTCAGCCATGCGTATCATGCCTCGGAGCTTGTACGCCATGACTGTAGCGCATTTAGGCATGGCGGTATTTATCGTCGGCGTTAGCATCACCAATCAATTCAGTATTGAAAAAGATGTGCGCTTGGCCTTAAATGAGCCTTTAGTCTTGGATGATTTGCGCTTTACCCTACAAGACTTAAGTCAAGCCCCAGGGCCTAACTATGATGCGCATAGAGCGACGGTCTTAGTTGAGCAAGTGATGGCAGAAAATGCCGAGGAAATCACCACACTGTATCCTGAAAAACGGGTTTATCGTGTGCAAAAAAGCCCGATGACCGAAGCGGCAATTGACCCCGGTTTCACTCGCGATATTTATATCGCTTTAGGTGAGCCTTTAGGCGGCAATGCTTGGGCTGTACGGATCTATTACAAACCCTATATCCGTTGGATTTGGCTGGGTGGTTTGATGATGGTATTCGCAGGCTTACTCGCAGCCAGTGATAAACGCTATCGCACCCGGAGCTATAGCACACCTGAAGAAAAACGGGTGATGGCAAAACGGGTACAAGCAAGCTAACAAAGAGGGGGGGCTTCCCCCCTTTTTCCCTTTGTAACTAGGAGATTCACATGAATAAATACGCCTCTATACTTGCAGGTGTCATCAGTTGGGGCTTAACAAGCGTTCAGGCTGCACCTTTATGTGAACAAAAATCTATACTTGATAATGCCAAAGCCTACTCAGAATTATTGATTCCTGAAACCGAATTTAATGACAAACAAGTCAAAGCGGCGATCAAGCATTTTCGCCACACCTTGCCAGAGTTGATCGAGTCGACGAAAAAAACCAAAAAAATCAAGCACGATCCGATGTATTACATCAAAACCCCGAAAGCAACAACCATTTTAGAAGGGCATCATTATCTGCAAAATTATCGCATTGCGGTGTTAGAAGCCAAACTTGCTGAGGATAACAAGAAAAAGAAACGTAAAAAAGCCCTGAAAGCGGTGGAAAAAGCCAAACAAACCTTTTGTGATTTCTATGAAATGAACATGCTAGGAGCCGATTAATAGCATGGATTTGGCCATTCGCCTCGATAATGTGGGTAAAACCTACCGCAGTTATAAAAGCAGTTGGGACAGGCTGCGCGAAATCATCCAAGGTGGTAATCGAGCTGATTGCACCCATGCCCTGCACCCTTTAAGTATTGATGTGCCTCATGGGCAAGTGCTGGGGATTATTGGCGACAATGGTGCTGGCAAAAGTACCCTATTAAAACTGATTGCGGGCACTTTATTACCCGATCAAGGCGGCGAACGTGAAGCCAATGGACAAATTGCCGCCCTCTTAGAACTGGGTTCTGGCTTTCATCCTGATATGACCGGTCATGAAAATGTCTATCTTGGCGGCACAGTCTTGGGTTTATCGGTCGAGCGCATTGATGAGTTATACGATGAAATCGTCGAATTTGCCGGGATTAGCGATTTTATGGATAAACCCGTCAAAGCCTATTCCTCCGGCATGTTTGCCCGCCTTGCCTTTGCTGTTGCCACTTGCGTTGAACCCGACATTCTCATTCTTGATGAAACCCTCTCTGTTGGAGATAGCACCTTTGCGCGCAAATCCTTTGAGCGTATCATGCGTTTTCGAGAGGAAGGCAAAACCATTTTATTTTGTTCCCATTCGCTTTATCAGGTTGAAAAAATTTGCGACCGTGCCCTGTGGCTAGATAAAGGGCAGTTAAAAATGGATGGAACACCCGCTGTGGTGTTAGCGGCTTACAATAATGTCCTCGATGATATTGCCCGTGATGAAATCGAGCAAAAAAATCAGCTCAAAATCAATACCGATCGCAAAGCCCCAGAAAACAGCGCCATTATCACTGATATTCAAGCCGAATATGCTGGACAAACAGGCACCAAGCTCAAACTCCACAGCCGTGAACAGCGCCTAAGCATTTGTGTCAGTTACCATATTGACCCCAGTTTGCCATCACCGACAATAGCAGTGGCTTTTATGCGTCGTGATGGGCTACTAGTTGCCAGTGCCTCGACCCATAACGATGGTTTCACCGTGCAACAAAATGATAACGGTCATGGACAAGTATGCATTTACTTAGATGACTTACCGCTACTCAAAGGGCAATACAGCCTTGATGTATTTCTTGCTTGTGAACAAGCAATTCATGTCTATGATACGGCTGCCTCGGTGATCACTATGGACATCAGCCAAAGCGGGATAGAACAAGGTATCACGCATATACCACATCAGTGGGAACAAAAAGCATGAGCCAAGCGTTTGATTTAGAGCGCTATATACAACAATACCAGCGCTTTTTACGAACACTCAAACCCATCGCCTACGCCCCAGCGCCTTATCGCTATCATCTGGCAGGTTATGCCGCACGTTATCTCAATCCACAACAAGCAGGCTTTCCCGAAAATTTTAAAAAGGCCATTGACAGCACTTTGCCAGAGCTAGATAGCGAAGCGGTTTGGCAGCGTTATTTACACCATATCGGCGCTAATCATTTGAATGTATTTCGCTTTGCCAACATGGGCAAAGACTGGCTTGCCAAGCATGTGGAAATTCATGATCATGCCAATCTAGCAGAAAAATTTAAGCAAGGCAGAGGCATATTCATGATGACTTATCATCATCATTATCATTTTCTCTTTGCTGCCTGCATCGGTATGATGGGCTACCCAATTCACCCGATTGGCAATCACCCCAAACGCAACCCCGTATATAAGCCTGAATACCCGCTAATTTACGACTACATCAACCAATATTACAAAGATAGCCAAGCCCATTTTGCTGGGGGTGATTTTTGTTTTGTTGATGAGCCTGCCAGCCGCCAAGATTTACGCAATATCATTAATGTCTTAAAAAAAGGACGGGTGCTATTAAGCCTCAATGATATTGCTGACTCAGAAGGGAGTCATAGCCAAACGGTCAACTTATTTGGACAAACCAAACATTGGTCAAGCGGTGATGTCAAATTGGCTTTACGACAAAAAAGCCCGATTATCGTCGGGGCGATTCGTTGGGTTGCTCGCGAGCGCTTTATCTTAGAGTTATTTAGCATTGAAGCTGAGACCACCGCAGAGGTGATGCAACAATATCAACAACACCTCGAACACTTCATTCATGCAGACCCTGCGATTTGGGAAGCTTGGAGTGCTAACTTTGCCACCTAAGTCTATCTGTATCTATTCAGAGCCGATTTAGAATCTATGCGGCGTTTGTAAAAATTACCCTCACTTATTTTTCATCCAAATGGAAAAAAGCTAAACGCTCGACCAGCGCATCAGCTTGGCTAGCGAGTTCTTGGGAAACCCTATGCATTTGCTCTGCGGTGCTTTCATTTCCTTGCGTGACTTTATCCAAGTCGGCAATGGCATTGACAATGGTGTCGCTGTCGTGACGTTGCACTTTGCTAGCCTGACTAATTTGTGCAACGTGTAAGCTGGTGCTTTGAATTTGCTCGAGCAGTTGTGCGAGTTGTGTTGTTGCATCTGTGACCGTGCTCAAGTTGCTGTGGGATAAATCTGCAATTTGTGCCGCAGTTTGACGACTGCTGCCTGCGAGTTTACGCACTTCAGCGGCGACAATGGCAAAACCATGCCCGGCCTCTCCTGCTCGTGCGGCTTCAATGGCTGCATTTAAGGCGAGTAAATTAGTCGTATTGGCAATGTCTTGCACCATTTCAATATGTTCAGAAATACGCTGAAAAGCATTAAGGACATCGGCGACGGCTTCGCCTGTGTGTGTGGCATTTTCGGTTAATTCCGTGGCAATATTACCCGTGTTTAAGGCATTGTCGGCATTATCAGCAATACTGACAGACATTTGTTTCATGACCTCAAATACTTCTTGGGTCGCTCGTGTTTGGCTATGTGCGCCATGTGATAATTGTTCTGCACCGCTTTTAAACTCACGACTATTATCCGCCACTGCTTTTGAGAAACGTTTCACTTCTGTCAGTATGTGGTGTAAGCGTTGTTGCAAGGTTTGCATAGCAGCGAGTAAACGCTGACTTTCATCATAGCAATTGGTGTCGTAATCGACGGCTAGATTTAATTTACCTTTAGCCATTTCTTGACTTAGCACGATAGCCGAATCCAAAGGCGCAAAGGCTTTGCGGATAAAGAAAAACAGTATCAATAAAATCATCAAAGCGGGCAATAATGTCATCGACATGCTACGCAATAAAGAATCTTGTAGGCGTTCAAAAACACTATCAATTCGGTTTATAGCTAGTACATAACCGACTTCTTTACCTCGAAAATCAACCAAAGGTAAGCGATAGGTTGTTAGCAAGGTGTCATCCATGTGATACATGGTTTGCTCGCTATCATATTCGCTGAGCAAAGCACGAGCTTGAGGTGAAGAATAATGATAAAACACCATGTCTTCAAAGTGAATATCTTGTTCGCTATCACTAAAGCGTTTTGCGGTTTTAAATACGTCAGCTTTAATACCTATGGCATATTCAATATCAAAAATAGTTTGTAAATTTTGGAGCAAGCTTTTAAGTGAACCGCCAAATTCAACTGAACCGACATGCTGCTGTCCGACAAATAAAGGATGGACTACCCGTAAACTAGGACCTGCACGTCCAACCTCTAAACCCACAACAGAGTTTCGGGTTTGATTACTATGGACAATCGTATGGCGAAAACTGCTTAAATCATCGCCAAATTTCTCTGGACGATGTAAGCGTAAAAAACTTGTTGCGGGTGGGTAATGAAATTGAAAATGTTGTAAGCCATGTTTTTGTTGCAAATGTAGAAAATAACCACGTAGTTTTTGCACTAAAGCTTGGCGTTGTCCTTGTTGTAACCATTTGGCTAGTTGTTTATTTTGAATCAGACTATGTAAAGATACTTCCCATGATAACAGTTCCGATTTTAAGCCACGCTCAAAGCTTTGCCCAACTTGTTGTTCCAAGTCAGCTTGCGCATGTTTTAAGTCGGCTTTAAATTCCCAATAGACTGATAGCAGTTGTAAGGCGGTAATCAGGGCTACGGCAATCACGCCAATCCAGAGGATTTTTTGTTTTATGGTTATTCGTTTTAGCATAACGATACCTATTTTTCTGCGATCCTAAGTTTTATCATACGCAATTTTCTGTCCATTAAACAAGTTACAATAACCAGCGCCCGATTTGTTCCCAAACCTTATGAAATAAAATCCATGCAACCGTGCGCTCCGGTGCAATAATATAGCCCACGCCTTGCTGTCCGGGGCGCAATTTTTCCTCAGGATTATCCAGCTCAGTTTCTAAGATAAACACCAAGGCAGTTTCTTGAGTTTCTGCCCGTGGGCGAATGCGTTTGAGAGGCAATTCCCATTGCTCGCCGGGATAACTATTAAGCTCAAACACCAGAGCCATGCCTTTTTCAACATAGGCAATATCATCAGCACTGATGGCCAGCGATACCAATAATTTATCCAAAGGGGCTATTTCAAATAATACCTGCCCTTTACTCACTGGACTGCCCTCGGCGCGTTCTAAATCCCCCGTTAAGACCACCCCCGCTAAAGGACTGCTGATACTGAGATTGGTATTACGGTGATTTAACAAGGCAATTTCGGATTCAATCCGTTCTAATTCCAATTGCGCGATTTGCACACCACCGGTATCACGTTTAGCCCGATTGACATCTTTTTGTTTTTGATAAGCCTGTTGCTGGGCTGTTAAACCCGATAATTGCCAGCGGATTTCTTTATCATCCAGCGTCGCTAACACTTGTTGTTGCTCGACTAAATCGCCCGTTTTCACCGTGGTTTTTGCCAAAATACCTTCAAAAGGCGCGTTGACAAAGCGTTTCACCAGCGGTTGCAGTTCTATTTTTCCGTGAACATGATGCGGCACAGGTAAGGCTAACAGCGCCACTAAGGCTGCGAAAATAAATAAGCCTAGCCAACGGCGTAAGCGGTTGCTTTTATGCCAAAAGCGTTGCCATACATTCGGGCTGGCAGCTTTGGCTTGGTGTAAGACTGCGCCTATCAGCCCGGAATGTTTGCTCAATTCGGCAACTGGGCTTAAGTCTTTGGGCATGGTTTGCCACAATAACAACACCACCGCGGTTAATTCGACTTGATCGGCATCGAGACTACGAAACAAGGGCAAAGCTTGAATATGGGCGCTGGCAGAGAGGTTTTTTAACTGCTGTAAACTGGGATTGTCGCTGTGGGTATGGCTGTCTATTGGCGATTCTTCTAGACGGCAACTGTCCATCACTGCACTTGCCGCTTGCATAAAAGCCAAGCGTTTTTGTGGGTCTTTTTGCTGCGAGACGCTAGCAATTTTACAATGCTTGCTTTGACAACTGCCAAGTAAAACCCAACTACAACCAAGACGTTGTTGTAACAATAAGGTTAGATGATGGGCGCTTTGCTCAAAGTTAGGGCTTTGACCTATGCCTAACAGCAGATTTTGCAATAAATTATCCAGCCCCGCGTCGGCTTTGCCTAAATGTAAATAACCGCCAAGCAAGGGTAAAATGGCGGCAAAGGTACTGACGCTTTGCTCGCCTTGCGCCAACACCATCGCAATCGCACTAGGTGCTTGGCTTTCTTGCCGAGGCATGGGGCTGGCAATCAAAGTCAGTGCCTCATCTTGCAACACCTGTAAGTTTTGCTGCTTAAGTGCTGTGGCAGCGAGCTTGAATAGCACCGCTTCCATATCTTCGCGCCAACTCAACGCTTGCTTGGAGAGCATTCTCGGCCCTAAGACCGCTTGATTTTCTTTATCGACAAACACATACAGCGCCCCTGCAGATTGACACAAACGCAACAGCAATTCGAGCGCGGCTAAAATGCGTTTTTCGTCTGAGTCATAGGGTCGTAACAGTTCAGATAATTGCAAATGCAATTGGCGCAAATCCAAACTCGACAGGGTAACAGCAGGGTCGTTCATATCGTGTTAATCGAATTAGGGCAGTAAAGCCGGACTTTCTAGCCCTAAGTTTTCCCGCCAGCCAAACATCAAGTTCATGTTTTGAATCGCTTGCCCCGCTGCACCTTTAACCAAATTATCAATCACCGACAAAATCACCACGGTATCACTATCAGGCGCGCGATGCATCGCAATCCGGCAAGTATTTGTACCACGGACACTGCGGGTTTCTGGGTGTGTACCTGCGGGCAAGACATCGACAAAATATTCATCGGCATAGGTGTTTTCAAACAAAGCTTGTAAGTCAGCGCTGCTGTCGCTGAGTTTAGCGTATAAGGTCGCATGGATGCCGCGAATCATCGGCACGAGATGAGGAACAAAGACCAAATCGACACTATTGCTGCTCATGCCACGCAAGCCTTGTAAAATCTCTGGCCAATGCCGGTGCCCGTCGGCTTTATAAGCTTTGAAATTCTCACCCGCCTCACCCAATAAGGTTGATACAGCCGCTTGCCGCCCTGCACCACTGACACCGGATTTGGTATCAGCAATCAAACCTGTGCTTTCAATCACACCAGCTTTTAATAAAGGTAAAAAGCCCAGTTGCACTGCGGTGGGATAGCAGCCGGGATTGGCAACCAATTGCGCGTTTTTAATCGCTTCACGGTTAATTTCTGGCAAGCCATACACGGCGGTTTCTAGTAGATCCGGGCAAGCGTGTTCCATGCCATACCACTGACTCCATGTTTGCGCATCTTTGATACGAAAATCAGCGGCTAAATCAACAACTTTTACCCCAGCTTTAAGAAGTTCTGGGACTTGCTGCATGGCCGTGCCATTAGGAGTGGCATAAAACAATAAATCACAATCAGCTAAAGCATCTGCCTCAGGGGCAACAAAATTTAAGTCCAAATGACCGCGTAGATTAGGGAATAAATCAGCAACCGCCTGTCCAGCTTGCGCACGCGAAGTCACTTGCGCAACTTCAACTTCAGGATGGCGTACCAAAAGGCGCAATAATTCAACCCCTGTGTAGCCCGTGCCGCCGACGATCCCGATCTTCTTCATGAGTAGTTCCCTGACAAAAGCGCTAAGTATACCCGATGTTTGGTTTTTTTTGAAAAGGCATCGTCATAAAGCAGCAATTCTTATTTTGGATTCAATATCACAACAATAGGATAATATCTCTGTGATAAAATCCGCGGTTTAACAAAAGAAAAAATACTAAGTTTTGGAAGCACTGCTAAAACCTGGGTCGGCTATTGGCAAGTTGAAAGCTACAGTTATCGGTGCATTCAAATCCCATACTACTGCTCACTGGTATCGGCAGCAAAATTTAAACTGCTTTTATCCACTATCAAGCAATTCAATGTAGGCATACAGACGGGATATTCCACCGCACCACTGGTAATGTCGTTGTTGATGACGGTAATGCTGACATCTGTCACGTCTGCTGCACCCTTGGCATCGTAATCCGTATACCTAACGACAAACCGTTTGGCTGCTACCAGCACTACTCAGCTCTTCACGGTATTCAAAATTCCAACATTCACGTTTATCGCTGTTAGTTTCTGTTGGTGAATAAATCACCGCACTGCTACCGTTACCATCAAACGCTTGATGCTCCAAATGATAATGCCCGTGCTCATCTTGATAAAAATCAGTCACCACGGTGGTGCTAGGTTCCCCAAATTCTCCGCCATAAGGCGCGGCATCACCTTGCCTACGTTCATCCATTGGCCGTGGCTCAATTTTTAAGCCCGCATCCACGGCGGCACGGTGACAGCCAATGACATAAGGTGGTGTGGCCGTGGTGTAGTAGACATAAGCTTCACCTTGTGCCAAGGCATTACAATCATCTAATTCATGTGCGGGCAAATTATTAATCTCATTAAACAAGCCACTGCCATAATAGTCTGTGCCACCAGTGCCAAAATATACTGGAATCCCATCTAAACCAAAGGCAATCGGTTGGCTCACATCATGTTTGGCTAGTAAACACACGGGCGCATAATGGTAATGGTAGTCATCCCCTTGCCCTGCATGTCCTCCACATTGATCTAATTCACCTTGTAAGACGGTATCACTGCGGGGATCATAAACACTGGGGTCGGTAGAAACATCTGGTCTGCGTTCATAATGGAAAATGGGGACACCATCAACCGCAACAGCAATCGGCCCTTTTGGCGAGGCTTCTTCATAACCTGTCGGGTGGTCGTGTAACCACTGCGGTTGACGCGGAATTTTCCACTCATAATGGTAAGGAATCGGTACACGTAAAATCCAAGCGCTAATATCCACCATCGGGCGTAAATGAATGTTGTCTTCACTTAAATCAGGCAAGCCTGTCGGCGTATCAATATATAAATAAGCATCATCACAACTGGCATTCACTTGGGCTAAATAAGGACTAAATGCCCCCAAATAACCGCCACAATCTGCACCATTGCTTAAGGTTTGTACAGATAGTAATTGAAAACCAATACCATCGCCTAAAGGAATCAAATTTAATTGCACCGATAAACGCAGATCATCAACTTGTACTGCTGGCACATCTAAAATTTGCGCATTAGAATCATAACGGGCATCCACAGCCGCTGTCGTATCATTCAAAGCACTGATATGGCTAATGGTAAATTGCAAAGGCTCACGATTGAGCAATTGCAGTGAAACAGCAAATAAACCCGCAGAACCCGCATCAGTAACAGGCAGTTGTAGCACATTACTTTGACTATCAAACACCGCAGCGGCGTAGCAATTCAGGGAGAATAAGCTCAATAGGGCGGGGGCAATAGATTTTAAGACCTTCATCTTAGTCTCCTTATTCCAGAGGGCGATGAAGCCAGCATAAAGCAGCTTATCTATGCCAGACTTGATGGGAAGATAAAAGCTTGTGACAAGCAGATGCTTGGTTAATCAAGCCGTTGTTAGCCCATGTTGTTCTCAGATTGTGGGTATATTTATGGCAAGGGAAAGGGGAATGTTTTAGTGGCAAAAGACTTTATTTTATTGCCATTTATAAACTCTTTAAATCCGTAGGTATTGTTATGGGCTATATGCTATACGAAAACTAGAATACTGGATGCTGTCCCCAACCCCTTAGGCAGGGAATCTTTGCCCCGTTTCAAAACTCAATCACAACTCGGTTCACTGCTTAAATTACGCTCATAAGTAGATGGACTTAATTATTTTTAACTTTTATATACTATAAATATAGCAATATCATGTAGATACAATTTAAGCAAAATAGTCCATCTACTTAAGCACCGCAGTCTGTATATTTAATCCACTTATTTTTTTTGACTTTCTGCTCACCACTGTTGCCGCAAGAGCCATCTTTACGGGTACTGTCTTTGCCATTAAAGCTGACCACTTTTAAACTGCTGCCACTACAGTTTTTGACATAAACTTTAATGGCGGCTTGAGCACTTGCACCAAAGCCAAGCATCAAGTTTAAACTAAGAAGCACTAAGGTATTTCTAATCTGTTTATTCATGAATCGTCCCCTTGACGATTGCCATTTAGACATGTGACTTTAGCCGCGCCTGAGCGGGACTAAAGTCTCGACTCCAGCCTTATTCGTTATAAAAAACAGGTGAGCCGCTGTCGTTGAGCTTAATGCCGTTTTTAGTTCGTTTTTGTACCCAATCAATATGATCCTTTTGTGAGTTAGTGCCATTTTTACGGCAAACCCCTTTACCACGGTTGGATGTGCCATCGGGGAACTTATAAGAACTGCTTTGACCGGGGCTTAGGCTTTTAGATTTGCAAACAAAGGCGACCGTTGAGCCATCACAGGCGGTTTTTACCCCCGCACAGCCTGCCGCTGACCAAAACACTTTCACGCTTTGGTCGGTATTGTTGTTAGCGCGCCATTTTTTGCTTTTGGCAAAGGCGGCATCGCTAAAGCCAAAAGATAAAGCCAAAACACCGGCCAGTGCTAAAATAGATTTGCGTTTGGTTTTCATTTGTAAACTCCTTATGTTTTCCAATCGTTTGCCGTACTGCTGCAACAGTACGGCGCTCCTTACTCACCCCGCAGGGCTTGAATAGGATCCAGTTTTGCCGCCTGATGGGCGGGAATAAAGCCAAAAAATACGCCGATACCTGCTGAGATACCGGCTCCAAAAAACACCGCTTGCCAAGAGACAAAGAATTCCCAAGCGTTGTATTGCGCCACGTAATAGGTGGTGATGACACTGAGGGCGACCCCCAGAAAACCACCGAGTAAAGACAGTAATAAAGATTCAGTTAAAAATTGATAACGAATGTCTTTGCGTTTTGCCCCCAAGGCGCGGCGAATGCCGATTTCTTGTTTGCGCTCGCTGACCGAGACCAGCATGATGTTCATGATGCCAACGCCACCGACGACCAAGGAAATACTGCCAATGGCGGTGAGTAAGACTGAGAGCATGTCGGCTTGTTTGCGCATGTTGGCTATCAGCTCTTTTGCGGTGGTGACTTCAGTCTGTACCCCTGGGATACGGCGCTTAAAGTATTGTTCGACTTTCTCGGCGCACACAGCGGTATCGGTTTGTGCTTGGGTACGCGCCACCGAGCTGCTGATTTGACGGCTGCTATCCAAAGCCAATAGCCATTTCAAGGGCATAAACAGGCTGATGTCGGGTTCAATATCAACCGCTGTCAGTGGCATAAAAGGCTTTAAGACCCCAATGATGGTCACCATCTGACCTTTGATTTCGATTTCTTGCCCAATCAGTTGGTCTGGCGTTCCAGAGAGATTAAGCACTTGCGCGACTTCTGCACCAAGGACAGCATAAGGGCGCTCTGCATCCAAGCTGTTGACAAAGCGCCCGGCGCTGAGCTGAAAGCGGGCAAAGTCATAAAAACCTTGATCCGAGCCAATCAGCACCAGTTCATCTTCGTTTTCATTATCAATATCGAGATAGATTTTACTGTGCGGGGCGATGCTATCGACACAGGAGAGCACTTTGGCAATTTGGCGGTATAAACGCGGCTTGCGCATGTCTTCTTTGTCGGGGGAGCGCATGGCGATGGTGATCACGTCCGTACCCAAGGCGCGAAATTCTTTCGCCGCTTCTTCGCTGACAATATTGCCAATCGAGACCAAGGCGATGACAGAACCGATGCCAATAACGATGCCGACCAAGGCAAGGATAGTGCGTTGTTTGGTGGCGTAAAGACTGCGCGCCGCTTCGGTAAGATACACTTTAAGCCTCCTCTAAATAGCCATCGGCCATGATGACGGTGCGTTGGCAACGCTCAGCAATGCTGGGGTCGTGGGTGATGATGACGATGGTCATGCCCTCGCGCTCGTTGAGATCGATAAATAAGTTCATGATGTCTTTGCCCACCCGTGGGTCGAGTGCGCCGGTTGGCTCATCGGCAAGAATCAGGCTCGGATTACCAACCAAGGCGCGGGCGATGGCAACCCGTTGCCGTTGTCCGCCCGATAATTCGTTGGGGCGGTGGTGGGCGCGGCTGGCCATGCCGACTTTTTCTAGCATCATCATTGCCCGCTCTTTGCTCTCAGCGGGCGGGCTGTCACGGTAGCGCAAGGGCAGCATGACGTTTTCTAGCGCACTTTGCCGTGGTAAGAGGTAAAACGACTGAAACACAAAGCCTATCAATTCATTGCGGGCAGCGGAGAGTTCATCATCTTGGTATTGTTCGATGGCGCGTTGGTTGAGGTGGTAGCTGCCGCTATCGGGGCGGTCTAATAAACCGATGATGTTCATAATGGTGGATTTGCCGCTGCCAGATTTGCCCATGATCGCCAATAAGTCGCCTTTGGCAACGCTTAAGTGAGCACCTTTGAGAATGTCCAAGCGGGTTGGGCCGACTTGGTAGGATTTGCTGATATTGCTTAGCTCTAACATGGTCTTAATCCTGTAAAACAACCCGCTCGCCTGCGCTCAGCCCTGCCGCGACTTCGACCCCATCCACCAAGGTGGCACGGATGTCTATTTCACGCTGTGCTTGACTGCCATCATGATTGAGCACTTGGACGGCATATTCATCGTCCTCGACAATCAAAGCTTCAAAGGGCACGACCACAGCGAGGGGGTTGTCATAGATTTTCACCTCGGCAGCCGCGCTCATACCGATGCGCAGTTTTTGTCGTTGCTCGGGGCTAATTGTCGGCACAGCGACTTCAACTTTGAAACTCGCGCCACGGCTACGGCCTTGCTTGTTGTTGCTGCTGGCACGCCCTGCGATGTAGGCAATATGGCCGTCGAGTTCAACACCCTCTAAGGCACTCAGTTGCACACGGGCATTTTGTTGTAGCGCCAGGCGGTTTAATTTTGCCTCTGGCACGGTCGATTCGATGGCAATACCGCTTAAATCAGCGATAGCAATCAAGGCATTGTTGCTATCAATTTTGCGACCGATGCGGAGTTTATGCGCCTTTGCCTCACCATTACTGGGAAAGACGATGCCATCGGTGGGGCTGCGGATCTCGGTTTGTGCCAACAAGGTTTTTAAGGCATCAACATCTTCGCGGGCATTGTCCAGTTCCATTGCTGCCAAGCGTTTTTTACTGCTGCCGCCATTGTCTAAGATTTCTTGTAAAGACTCTTTGGCACCGAGTAGCGCCCGTTGTTGTTCGACCACGGCGTTTTTATGCTCGTCTAATTCATTGCCGGAGACGATGCCTTTGTCATACATGCGTTGGCTTTCTTGTAATTGCCGTTTTGTCCGTTGCAATTGTTCTTGGTTACGGGTCAACTCACGCCGCGCCCGTAAGACTTCGAGGCTGTTATGCCAATTGCGCAATTTTTCCATCGCCTCCTCGGCTTGGATTAAGCGGCTGTTGGCAACCCGTAATTGCCGTTGTTTTTCGCTGGTGTCGAGGCTGATTAATAACTGGCCTTGTTTCACCGTATCACCGTAGCGAAAATGTAAGCTTTTAATCTGCGCGCTTAAGGGGCTGCTGATGTCTACCCAGCGAATCGGTTGGACTTTGCCGCTTAAGCGCAGCCAGTCATCGACGGCGCGGGTTTCTACTTCAATGCTGTTGACAGCGCTTTGGCTCAGTGCCGCCTGTTGTTCTGTGCTGTGGAAATTCGATAACACTTGGGCTTTGAGGCTTGGGTAATGGCTTTGCCCCAGCAACCACCAAGCCCCCAAGCCTAAGCCCATCAGCAAGATAAAAGCACTGACCAGCCCTTTGATTAAACGCTTGTTGTGTAAACGCGAGCGCAACTGGGCGTTGCTGCTTTCAATCGAGACATAGGCTTCTTGTAATTCGCGGTGTTTTTGTTCTAGCTTTTTGCTTAAGGCTTGTTCTTTTTCCCGCAATTTGGAGACGTGTTCATACAGCTGTGAGTTTTCAATCGCAATCGCTGATTGGGAGCTGAGGGCTTCTAAAAGCTTTTCGTCTTGTTCATCAAACGCGCCACCTTGTTTGTTTAAGACCTGTACCACGCCGATGCGCTGATTTTGATAATTGACCACGGGCTGGCAAAGAATGCTGTGGGTATGAAAGCCACTTTTTCTATCCACTTCTGGGTTAAAGCGGCTATCGGCATAGGCATCGGCGATATTGACCGTATCGCCCGTGTTCATCACATGCCCGGCGATACCCGTGCCTGCGGGAATGCGGATTTCATCGGTATTTGCGCCCGAGGCAACTTTTGACCACAACTGGTCGTGCTCGCGGTCGTATAAAAACAAAGTGGTACGCTCAGCCTGCATAAAATCGCCAATGCGTTGCATGATGCTGAGTAACAAGGGGGTTAAGTCAGCGGCTTGTTTAGTTTTCATTTTCAATCCAGCCTTGTTTACTTATTTGTTGTTGTTCGACTGTTTCGAGGCTAATGCCCCAATGTTGTAAAGTAGTGCCGAGTAATTGGTCTAAATCGGTCAAGGCATTGAGGTAGTCGATTTGGGCATCGAGGTAGCTGTTTTCCGCCTCGACCAAGCTGTTTTGAAAACTCACCACTTGGAAGCTAGAAGAGCGCCCCATTTTTAATTTGTCTTGCTCTAAAGACAATTGTTTGCGTGACAGTGCTAGAGAATGTTTGTTCAGTCCCAATTGCTGCCAACGGATTTGTAAATCGCGATGGGCATTGAGCAGTTCTAAAACGATGCCCTCTTCTAATTGTTTTAATGCAGTTTGGGTTTGTTTTAAGGCAATCTTAGCGCTTAATAAACTGCGTTTACGCTCCAAATCCCACAAAGGGATATTCAGTTGTAAACCGATTTGAAAATCACCCTTCTCTGCTGAGCGCAAACCGTGCAAGGGCTGGGCATTGTTATTACTACGCCCAATGCCATAGCTGGTTTCTAAACTCACATCCCATAATTGCTCATTTTTTGCCAGCTTTAAGCTAAGTTTGGCATTTTCCAGCGCCAGCTTGGCTTGTTGGTAATCACTGCGGTGTTGAAAGGCGGCGTTTTCTAAAGCTTCTACCGCTTGATTGTATTGCGCCACGGCTAACACTTCGGTCGGGATGATTTGTGTCTGCGGCGGCAAACGTAATAAGCGCAATAAATTAATCCGCGCCGCATCAATGCTGTTTTCGGTGGCGCGTAAACTTAATTCTTGGTTGGCGACATCGGTTTGTGATTGCACCAGTTCTACCGCTGCCATGCGCCCGGTGGCAATCAGTTCCTTATTCATCGCCAATTGCTCTTTTGAGCGGGCGAGGGACAAACGGCTGATTTCCAGCTCGCGCTCAGCGGTCATATAGCTACGGTATTGCTTAATCACCTCGCTGACCAAGTTACTGATGGTGTCTTTGAGGTTTAATAAATGGCTTTGCTCTGCCCGCCGTGCCAAGACCAAACTGGCTGTACCGACCGTATGCCCTGCACCTTTTAATAAAGGTTGGGAGAAACTCAGGCTGAGCGTATCGCTGTAATTGGCACTGTCAGATAAGCTGGCATCGTGTGCCGCAGTGAGGGCAAGCTGTCCACCGGCTGGCAAGGCTAGAGAAATACCAGCGTTAGCAGCATAACGGTGAGTGTTATCTCGACCATGCCCATTATCATAACGGGAGTCATAATTAAGATTACCTCCTAAACGGTATTTGGGCGCAAATTCATCTTCAGCGATGCGTAAATCAAACTTATCCAAAATACGGTTTAAGTAAGTATTTTCCACCGTGTGGTTTTGCTTCAGTGCCAAGGCGATGGTCTCTGCCAAGGTTAATTCGAGAGCTTGCGCTTGTAGTTGGCTACTGAGCAATAACAAGCCGCCACAAATAAAAGGGGTGATGGGACGAAGGCTGAACATAAGGCTTTCCTACAGATGAGCGCTGCACAAGTGTGTTAATGACTGCTGTGACGCACTAAGCCCATTTTTGCTTTTTAGGGCAAAAACAAGCCGTTGCGTCACAGCAGTTAATTGCAACTCGGTTCAGTATCACTATTGATATTTTTGTAATAGGGTTGGTATCCAGCACCACAATCGGTCACTTTGACCCATTTCCCTTTCCTCACCTTGATAGAACTGGGTTTATCACCGTTACAAGCAATCAGCTTACAATAGCCCTTGCCTTGCCCTTTACATTTCAGCTTAGCGCTATCACCAGAGGAAATTTTTTTAGATTGATAAGACAATGTCATGGCGCTATCTTTAGCATGGAAGCTCGATACCCTTACCTTTGAATAGGCACAGTTTTTGACATAAACCTTTATATCCGCCTGTGCATTAAAGCTCAGTCCCAAACTGGCCGTGATAAAGGTGGTGAATAGGGCATGTTTCAAGCGCTTGTTCATGATTGTCTCCTTTAATCACAGCTAGGTTCTGTAGCGCTGTTTCTGTCAGCGTAATTAGTACACCCAGTAAGCTTTATCCATTTGTTCTTTTTGAGTCGCACTCTTTCATTTTGTTTTTCACCATTACAAGTAAATTCGAGCTTGCAACGCCCTTTTCCTTGCCCCTTACATTTAAAACTTTTGCCTTTGTCATGGATAAGTTTTTTCGCCTGATAGGCTACCGACATACTGTTATCTTTGGCATTAAATGACTTAACATTCACTTCTTGACCTGCACAGTTTTTGACATACACTTTAATGTCGGCTTGCGCATTAAAGCTCAGCCCCAAACTGGCAGTGATAAATAGGGTTAAGGCGGTATGTTTAAATCGCTTGTTCATGATTAGCTCCTGTTAATCGCAATTAGGTTCAGAGTCAAAATTTTTCTCGTAAGCAGTACAAGACTCCATTTTTATCCATTTATTTTTCTTCACTTTTTTGGCAGTGCCTTTACTGCCGTTACAAGTGATGACATTACAAAAACCCTTGCCCTGTCCTTTACATTTCATCTTTTTACTTTCATTAGGTGAAACGTTTTTGGTTTGGTAAGCGAATGACATTTCGCCATCTTTAGCATCAAAAGTCTCTACTTTTACGTTAGTATCGGCGCAGTTTTTGACATAAATTTTTATCGCTGCCTGAGCGTTATAGCTCAGCCCTAAACTAGCAATAAGCAAGCTTGTTAATACGCTTTGTTTGAAACGATTTGTCATGGTATTTTCTCCTTAATCGCAACTGGGTTCAGTTGAGCTGTTTTTATCTTCGTAACTGTCACAAGCGGTGATTTTGATCCATTTGTTTTTTTTCACCCGGGTTTTTATCGAGCCTTTACTCAAACTACAGTCCGTATTGATACGACAACGTCCTACGCCTTGTCCTTTGCATTTCATCTTTTTGCTGTCGTTATGACTGATGCTTTTAGATTGATAAGGTGATATCCAGCTATCATCTTTGGCATTAAAGGTATCCACGTCCATCTTGCTGCCAGAACAGTTTTTGACATAAATCTTTATATCCGCCTGTGCGTTATAGCTCAGCCCCAAACTGGCAATAAGCAAGCTTGTTAATACACTTTGTTTGAATCGCTTAATCATCACTTTTCCTCGCTGTTGTGTTTTTTGGTTTCTGTGGAACAAAATATAGCCAATACAGGGCGGGTTGTCCAGTGATTTTTCAAGTTTTTTGGTCTATACTGACCAAAGGTAAAAAATCAAGGATAGGCGTAAGACTTCATGATTGGAAAAAAAGCACTTAGGACAACAAATAAGTTATAATTAAGCTACTGTTATTTAAGGATAAAATTAGCTATCCGTCATAGATAAGCCAAGATAAAACAGCAGCTTAGTGCCAAAACAAGCAAGATGATGATTGCCACTGGCAGATAGGTTCAAGGACAAGAAAATGAAAGATTTACTAATAAATGCAATAAATTATATAAAAATGGTTCAAATAAACCAAAATTTAAGCTGCCAAGGCTAGGGGCAGGAATATGGCTGGCTTTACTTGTGAAGCACACGAACGAGATAAATCATGCTGAGCTTATCGGAACAAACCAACCACGCTTTACAACAGGCTTTGCACAAAATCCTCAAAGCCCTTGCGCGCTTGGTCTTGCGCTTTGGTTGGTCATACGAACAATTTGATGAGATCGCCAAACAAGCCTTTGTTGAAGTGGCGGTACAAGATTTTGCCCTACCAGGGCGCAAAGCCACCGACTCCCGCACCGCTGTGGTCACAGGCTTATCGCGCAAAGAAGTCAAACGCCTGCGCTTATTAAGAGAGGCACAAAAAGAGCACGAAACCCCCGCACAATACAACCGCGCTGCACGGGTGCTCAATGGTTGGCTACGGGATAGAAACTACCAAGATGCGGCAGGTAGCCCTTTGGTTTTAGATATAGAAGGCGAGGTCAGTTTTACTTCATTGGTCAAAGCCCACGGCGGCGATATACCCGTGCGCGCGGTTTTGGATGAATTGGTTTTTATTGGCGCGGTGTTACGGCAAGAAGATGGCAATGTTCGGGTTTTACATCAAGCCTATGTCTCTACCGGTGATATGTCCGATAAACTGACTATTTTAGGCACGGATGTCATGTTGCTCATCGACACCATCTTGCACAACCTCGATTGCGAAAGTGATGATGCCTATTTACAACTAAAACTCTCCTACGACAATCTCCCCGAAGAAGCCCTGCCCTTATTACAACGCATCGCCGCTGAAGATGGGCGCATCTTATTACAACAACTGAACCGCTGGTTTGCCGATAAAGACCGTGATAGCAATAAAGACGCAACGGAGGGGACGGGGCGTTATTATGCGGGGGTGGGACTGTATTTTTTTTCTCGGCGGGTGGATAAATAGATTGTTATACTTATGTGCATACACTATAAATTCTAGGAAGGGTATATGAAAGATAATCATTTAATAGAAATATTAAAAGAATATTCAAGTTTATATAGAGGATTAGTAACAGAAAAAAATTTTTCTAACCATGAAAAGGATACTAAAGAACTATTAAAATTAAATAAAGATAATGACTGGGATTTTATTTGCTCGGCAATGGATTCAATAGATTGCACATGCTTGGCTATAGATGAATTTTATAAATTTGGTTTATATGGCCCAACAAAATATCATAATAAAGGAGAGCAATATTTAAGATTATTTGGGATTTTAAATTCTATATACATACAGAAAGATGGTGTCCTTAATTTATATAACTACAGTAGAGTTACTGATTATAAACAGGCTGTAGATAAAATAAATAATATAGAAATAATATTAATTAGGAATAAACTAGCTTCTCATAACAATAATTACATAACAGATAAAAGTAGTAAAAATAATATGGATCGAGACTCATACTATATATCAGAACTACATGAATATTCATGTCAGTATATTTCATTTAAAGAATTTAAAAATACTGGAGTAATTGATGTGAACTTACATAATAAAATTGATGAATATCTAAACAATGTCATATATTTAATGGATAAAATATGTGAAAAATCTATAAAAACAATATATAAAAATAATAAGAAAAATATAGAAGAGTACAATAAAAAATTAGGGATTATAAAGAAAGCAAAGGAAAATGGGGTAAATATTGAACGCCAATTATCTCTAGAACATTTGAGTCAATTGTTTGGAGAGATAAAGCAAGATTAGTAAGAAAAGCAATTAGGATAGACAGAGACACGCTATAATGCTTGATTTTTTATGAGTTTTACCGTACCAAACCCCATCATTCACAAAACCAAAATGATGGGATTCGCTTTACTCTACTTGCCCCATAGAGTTATATTTAACTGATAAATTATATGCTAACTATAAAAAATGGATTATATATGGAAGATTTAAAAAGCTTAATACTTGGGATTTTAGGTGGCTTAATAGTTCTTATAATAGCCAAAGCATATAACGCATATCGAAAAAAGTCTATTAAAGAAGACATTGATTTCTTGGAGTATGAAAAAAAACATCTTGCGGAAATGAAGCGTTCAAGTATTGAAATGAACCGTAGTTCATTCAAAGCAATATTTTCACTCTTTTTAATAATAGGGATTGCCAACTTAATTTCTAAACTTATTGCATTTATTAATGTAGAAAAGTTATCAGAGGTTAGCTCCTTTATAACTTTAATAATATGGGGAATATTTGTAAGTCTTTGTATTATATTTTGGCGAAGATACGATAACCTGAAAAATTACAAAGAAGCAATCATAAAAATAGATAGGAAACTTTCAAAATTAAATAATAAATTAAAAAACAACTAATAAATTAGATTAAGGTAACGCTCAGGATGAATAAATGTGTATCAAAAATTTAAGTTTGTTAAGAATTTATAACTTAACCACAGATAAACGCAGATTAAACACCTCTATGGTTTTATATGTTCGCCATAAATCGCAATAGGGCTTAGTGCTTACTTAAGGTTTGTGTTGCAGTCGGAGGTTGCGGTTTGGGGTGGATTTCTAACAATAATTGATCATTTTTGACTTTTTTACTCGCTTGCATGGCAATGCTGCGGGTATAGCGGTGTGCTGTTTGGGCAATACGTTGCACGCGTAGTTGTTGGTGTCGGACACTTTTTTCGCTGGCATGTAAATGATGATTAGCGAAAAAAATCCGTAATTGCACAGGCTGGTCTTTGATACTGTTTAATAATTGAATGAGACGCTGGTATTCTGCTCGGGGTAAATCAACCGCATCGCTTGGGAAAGACAGTTTTAATTGTTGGGGGCTATTTGAATCTGTCGAATAGCTGACAGATTGATGACTATAAGCCAAAGCTTGCCAAGATTGCTCTGGATAAACGGCAATATAGTGGGGAACGGTTTGATATTGCTGATACGCACTATAGCTAAGTGCGGTTAAAATAAGGATAAATAAATACCCTGTTATACCAATACTATGACGGTGTTTCATCTGTATGCCCCATTGATTTAGCCCAAAATCAAGCATAAGAGCAGCAATAAATATTCCAAGCAGCTCAATAGTAGCCGTTTTACAGAAAAAATTTTTTATTTAATTGATGTTACGCAAAGGCTAAATATCATTAGGCGGGTGGAAAAGTATCTTATTGTGGCAAAAACAAGCTTAGTGTGTAACACCTTACAAGTAGTTTTTGTCTTGAAAACTACTAACCCATTCGGGGCGAAACACCACCAGCAAGGTCATGATAGCACCGTTTAAAAATGCCTCAGGAAACATGATGGCAATCGAATAAATAAAATAATCATGAATCTGGGCAAAGCTGTAAATATCATTTAGCATCAATAACCCCATACCCAGCAAGCGGCTGGCAAAAATACTGATGGCAGCACCTAAGAAAGTACAGACATAAATATAGACAAAAAAATGCCAAGGTAAAAAACGCGTTATCAAAAAATATAGTCCATAGGTGATAAAAATGGGAAAAATGCCATTGACCAAGACATTGATAAAATAACTGTCCCAGTCGGCAATCCCTTCGATGGATAACAGCAATTGGGCAATGCTGACGCAAAAAATGGCAAAAGCCGGGCCGAACATCAAGACAATGCTGGTCACCATTAGAAAATGAAATTCTAAATAGGGATAGTTGGGGATTTCCGCTTGCAAGCGCCACATCAGCCACAAACCCACACAGGCAGCAAATAAAATTTGGCTGTCTTGCCCGTTTAGTAGGCGATTATAGTCGATGCGATTCAGTGCCCAAATAAACAAGAGCACATAGAGAATGGCGCTATACCAAAAACCCGGTATCAAAAGTAAATTGCTAGAGAGATTCACAAGCTATAAAGAGGTTAAAAAAGCGCGCATTATAACCGATGTTGGAGAAAACTCGTGCTAAAGCTTAAGGATAAAGGCTTTGTGGGCTGGGCATTTATTGATAGCAATCTCAGAAAAAACCTACTAGAATGAAGTCTATTAAGAAATTCATCTTTCTTAATGACTGATGTTACGCCAAGGCTAGATACTACTGGGTGACAGGAAAAACCATCTATTGTGGTAAAAACTGGTTTAGTGCCTTACATCAGTGAATTTATTTTTTGTTAGATGTGGAGGAAAAGCTAAAAATGGAATTAATGAAAATTTTATTAACCGAACCCATTGGTATCTTGTCTCTGATTACAGTTGGTTTTGCCGCTTTAATCATCGTTTACTTCTTGTTTTTCTTTATCAAAAAAAGCGGCGGCGACAATGGGGATGACAAATCCTAACGCTTAACTGATGTTACGCAAAGGCTGTTTTTTCTGCCTTAAGGGCATAAGAAACTGCCATTGCTTCACGGCTAAGTATCACTAGGCAAGTAAAAAACTTGAATAATGAGACAAAAAAACGATCAGTGTGTAACATCCGCTTTTAAGTTTCGCTTGATACATCTTGGTGAACCGCAACTGTTTGATAACCAAGGTGTATAAGAGGCGATAATCATGCCAACCATTTCTATTCAAGACCCCCAAAAAGTCCCGACTCACGGTGCTTGGCTCAGTTTAGGCTTTCGTCCTTTTTTCCTCGGAGCCGCTCTTTTTTCTAGCCTCAGTATTTTGCTTTGGGCTATTTTATATCATCAATTCTGGTCTTTTTCCCTGACCGCTTTGTCCTTTAGTCAATGGCATGCCCATGAAATGATTTATGGTTATGGCAGTGCCATTATCGCTGGATTTCTACTTACAGCGGTGCGCAATTGGACGGGCATCATGACTTTGCAAGGCAAGCCCTTGCTTGCACTATTTTTGCTCTGGCTCAGTGCGCGGCTATTATTTTTGTTTACTGCCGGACAAAGTTTGGCTTTATTGCTCAATATTCTATTTTTAATCAGTTTATCTGTTGTGTTGAGCTTGCCTTTATACAAAACTAAAAAATGGCAGCAACTGAGCGTACTCTCTAAAGTTTATTTGTTGGCGATATTTGAACTCTTATTTTTACTCGGTTATTGGGAGCAACTGGAAAATGGTATCCATCTAGGCTTATATGGTGGGTTATATTTAGTCTTAGGGCTGGTGCTGCTGATGGGCAATCGGGTGATTCCATTTTTTATTGAACGTGGTGTTGGCGAGGCGATTAAAATTAACTCGCTAAAATATTTACAAACACTAGGCTTAGTTTTATTTGCTATTTTTTTCCTGTTAGATTTATTTAGCCCTTGGCGCGATTTGGTCGCTGTGCTCAGTTTTGCCTTATTTGTTATTAATGCCCAACGCTTATGGGCATGGTACCATCCGCGTTTGTGGAAAAATTCAATGATTTGGAGTTTATATCTCGGTTATGCCTGCCTAACCTTTGGCTTTTTAGGTCTGAGCTTATCGCATTGGTTATCTCTTTATTCTTTATTGAGTATTCATTTATTTGCTTATGGTGGCGTTGGTTTAATTAGTTTTGCTATGATGGCGCGGGTAGCTTTAGGGCATACCGGGCGCGATGTCAATCAGCCACCTAAAGGCATAGCTTTGGCAATGATTGCTTTAGTTATCGGGGTGATTATCCGAGTTGGTTTCCCCTTAATGGATATGTCTCATTATACTTTGTGGATTGCTTTATCTCAGGGGTTATGGATCGTTGCTTTTTTAACTTTTAGTATCAGTTACTATCCGATTTTAACCCAAAAACGGGTGGATAATCTCTAGGGGGACTGAGATGAACGCTGCTTTGCATCAACTCCGTTTTCAGCATGAACAGCAGCTTTATCAGCAGTTACAACAGCGCGATTTTGTCCAAGCCTATCAGCAACAACAGCAGCCCCAACAGCAAGCCTTGTATCAGCGCCATTTGCTCGGCTCAGCGGTTAAAGTCAATGCGGGTTTGTTGCCCGAATTAAACCAAACCTATAAAGACTGTCTTGCACTACTGGATATGCCCGCGCAAGGCGATATATATATTTACCAAAGCAGTGATTATAATGCCTATGTCTTCGCAGAGGCGGAACATTTTGACATCAGTATTAGTTCCGCTTTAGTCAAAGATTTCAGCGCCGCCGAAATACGCTTTGTCATGGGACACGAACTGGGGCATGTGTTGTTTCAACATCAGTTAATTCCCGCCGGTCTGTGGTTAAATACCGAAGAGCAAAAGCTCAGCGATAACACCTTGTTGCAATTGTTTAAGTGGTCACGGGCAGCGGAGCTATCAGCTGATCGAATTGGTTTTTTGAGTTGCGGCGATTTATCCGCCGCGGCCAATGCCTTTTTTAAGCTTGCCTGTGGGCTAAGCCTTGATAATGATCAGCAAGTGGTGTTAGCTCTGCGGCAGCAATATGATGAAATCGAGCGGATTAATCAAACCTTGCTTGGGCGCGGTGGTTTTGATGCCCACAGCCATCCTTTAATTCCGATTCGGTTTAAAAGCCTTGAATTGGTTTCTTTAGATTTACTGAGTTATCGACGCGGGAAAATACTCAATCCAGATGCCTTGCGTCAAATTGACCATCAAGTTGAGTCGGTGTTAGTCGGGGTCAAACCGCCTGCCGAGGATTCTATTATTTCCAATCTATTCAAGCAATTTTCATGAACCGAATTATTCATGCGGTTTTTGTGGTGGTACAAGAAACGGGCGTATTAATTCTTGGCGACAGTGGCAGTGGTAAAAGTCAATTAGCACTGGAATTATTGCGCCGTGGACACCAGTTGGTTAGTGATGATGCCGTGCAATGCTATGATGCACAAGCACAATTGTATGGCAAAAATCCTTTAGGTCTGGGGCAATATTTAGATGTGAGCATGATAGGGATTATTGATGTCAGCCGCATTTATGGTGCTAAGGCCTGTTGTCCGCGACACCGGATTGATTTAGCATTGGAAATCGGTGCAATGCGCCCGACCTTATCTGAACCTTTTGCTGATTATGCCCTCGATTATTTACGTTTACGCGCAGACGCTACCAGTGATTTAGCGACTTTGTTAGAATGCGCAGTAGCAAACCGACAATTAAAACAGCAAGGCTTTGATGCCAAGCAACAGTTTTTTCAGCAACAACAACGGGCTATAGAGCAATCCCCAACCAAGGAAAGCAGCGCATGAAAATTTTAATTGCAGATGATGAACCTTTGGCAAGAATGCGCATCCGTGCCTTAGTCAATGAAATTGGCGGGCATGAGATTTTAGAAGAAGAAGCCACCAATGGTCGCGAAGTCTTACAGTTGGTCAAAGTCTATCAGCCGCAAGTGGTGTTGCTCGATATTGGTATGCCCGGTATTAACGGGATGCAAGCGGCGGAAGAAATCACCAAAATGAGCATTCGCCCGACCCTAATTTTTACCACTGCTTATGGCGAATATGCCCTTGAAGCCTTTGAGCAACAAGCTGTGGATTATTTACTCAAACCGATTCGTAAAGATCGTTTACAACAAGCACTAGAGAAAGCCGAACGCTTGCAACAAACCTGTATTGATAAACCCCTAAGCACTGAGCTAGATTCTGAACGCGGCGCGCGCACCCATATCAGCGTCTTAAGCCAAGGCAATACCTTATTGATTCCGGTGGATAAAATTTACTATTTCCATGCCGATCAAAAATACGTCACCCTGCGCTGGCAAGAAGGCGAAGCTTTGATTGATGAGTCGCTGAAAAATTTAGAAGCCGAGTTTTCTGGGCAATTTTTACGCATTCACCGTAACGCTTTGGTAGCGCTGGTCTATATCTCCAAACTGACCAAAGACGGACAAAACCATCATTTTATTGGCTTTGATGAAATCGACGAACAATTAGAAATCAGTCGCCGCCATCTACAAAATGTGAAAAAAACCCTGCGAGATATGTCGGGTAAGCGCTAAACCTTGGCAATGTATACAGACTATAGCTAGCGTAAACGATATAATAGCCTCCTTTTGCTCAACTAAAACCAAACTGACGTACACTCTATGAGTCAAACCCCCTCATCTGCACAACGACAAATACTGGTCACCAGCGCACTGCCCTATGCCAATGGCTCTATTCATTTAGGTCATTTAGTCGAATATATCCAAACCGATATTTGGGTGCGTTATCAAAAATTGCGCGGACATCAGTGTTTATATGTCTGTGCTGATGATGCCCACGGCACACCGATTATGCTTAAGGCGCAAGAAATGGGCATCAGCCCAGAAACCTTGATTGCCAATACCAGCAAAGAACATCAAGCCGATTTCAAAGATTTTCATATTGGCTTTGATAATTATTATTCGACCCATTCCGAGGAAAACAAACAGTTTGCCGAGCATATTTACCTCAGCTTGCGCGAGAAGGGGCATATTGATAGTAAAGTGATTGAGCAGGCTTACGACCCTGAAAAAGAAATGTTTTTACCCGACCGTTTTATTCGCGGCGAATGCCCTAAGTGTGGCGCGAGGGATCAATATGGTGATAATTGCGAAGTATGTGGCGCGACCTATGACCCGACGGAACTAAAAAATCCGGTTTCAGCCGTTTCAGGGGCAACCCCTGTTTTGCGTGAATCTGAACATTTTTTTGTTAATTTATCCCATTATGAAGCCTACTTAAAAGACTGGTTGGCACAAGACACAGTACAAAGCGAAGTCGCGCATAAGCTGAAAGAATGGTTAGAAAATGGGCTTAAGTCTTGGGATATTTCCCGCGATGCGCCCTATTTTGGTTTCAAAATCCCTGACACCGAAGACAAATATTTTTATGTTTGGCTCGATGCGCCGATTGGTTATCTCGCCAGCAGTAAAAACTTAGCCGACAAACAAGGCTGGGACATTGGCAAATTTTGGAATGCCGATTCAGATGCCGAGGTTTACCATTTTATCGGTAAAGATATTATTTATTTTCATACCCTGTTTTTCCCCGCCATGCTCCACGGCGGCGGTTTCCGCGCCCCTACTGGCGTATTCGCCCACGGCTTTTTGACCGTTGACGGGCTGAAAATGTCCAAGTCTCGTGGCACGTTTATCACTGCACGGCACTACTTAGAACACCTAGACCCTAGCTATTTACGCTATTATTTTGCCGCTAAACTCGGCTCGGGTATTGATGATATCGACCTCAACTTGGAAGACTTCGGCTTTCGGGTCAATTCCGATTTGGTCGGCAAAGTCGTCAACATTGCCAGCCGTTGTGCGGGCTTTATCACTAAACGCTTTGATGGTAAGTTAGCAGAACAACTCGATGACCCAGACTTGTATCAGCAGTTTGTTGCTAAGGCGGACAACATTGGCGAGGCGTATGAAAAACGCGAATATGCCAAAGCCATGCGCCAAATCATGGCACTGGCGGACTTAGCTAACCAATATATTGATAAGAAAAAACCGTGGGTGATTGCTAAAGCCGAGGGGCAAGAAGCTGAATTACAAGCGGTTTGTACTCAAGGCTTGAACTTATTTAGAGTGCTGATGGGCTATTTGCAACCGGTCTTACCTACCATGGCTGAGGCGGTAGAAACCTTATTCAATACCCCGGTGACTTGGGCACCTACGCCTTTATTAGCCGTAAACATCAATCCCTTTAAGCCTTTGCTAAAACGCATCGACCCCAAAGCTTTAGAAGCCTTGATGGTTAAACCAGCAGATAAAGCCGCGAGCAAACCTGCCAAAGCGGCGAAAAAAGCCAAACCAGCAAAGGCAAAAGCCCCAGCGCCTGAAGGGGTTGCCTATATCGACTTTGATACATTTGCTAAAACTGAGCTTAAAATTGCCAAAATTATCACTGCCAATGAAATCGAAGGCGCGGATAAACTCTTACAACTGAGTTTAGATTTAGGTGAGGACAAACCACGCAATGTCTTTGCCGGGATTAAATCGGCTTATCCTGATTTCCAAAGCTTAGAAGGGCGTTTAGTGGTCGCTGTTGCCAATCTTGCCCCCAGAAAAATGCGTTTTGGTGTCTCAGAGGCGATGGTATTGGCCGCTGGATCGCCTGATAAAGGGCTATTTTTAATCAGCCCCGATCAAGGTGCAGAAGTGGGAATGGGCGTAAAATAGCTAAGGTTTATGTTTAGTTTGCGCAAAAACTGCTTAAAATAAACAAGCTGTTTTTTATATAAAACACTTAAAAAACAATAACTTATTTTTAACTTGTTTTAGGCATAAGTTTTGCTGTACTATAACCACAGTTTAGTACTTAGGTGCTTAAACAGTGGCGGTAGGTTTACTTACTGCTGTTTAGTTTTTTAACATAAGGAGAGAGTCTTATGAAAAATCAAAACCAAAAAGGTTTTACCCTGATCGAATTAATGATCGTTGTTGCAATTATCGGTATTTTGGCCGCTGTTGCTATTCCTGCTTACAGTGATTATCTGAAGCGTTCAAAAGTGGCTGAAGCTGTGAGCTTGCTCTCAGGTCTGAAAACCCCTACTGAAGAATGGTATGGTTCTACTGGTGAATGGCCTGACATTATTACCACAGATTTAGGTGGTAAAATTAAAGGTAAATATGTAAGTAATATTGAGATCGTTGGTGACGAAACTAATGCTGACGCAGGTTTTTCAGCAACTATGATTGATACTAAAATCACCGGTAAATTGCAGTTAATGTATAACTTTGATGACAAAGTATGGACCTGTCAGTCTGATACTAATTCTGTAATGGATCCAGCTTTCTTACCTACCGCTTGTAAATAATAATATAAGCTGAGTTAAGTAAAACCCCCGCCAGTCGGGGGTTTTTTTTGCCTAATTTTTTTTCTGCCACACATACCAATTTGGATTGAGCCAAACCCAATAGCCTTTTTTACCAATTTGTCCGCACCAATGCCCGCCTTGCCAAGTCCCATATTCATGAAATTGATCGTATTTGCGCTCATCTGATGGACATTTTAATACCTGTTGTAAGCCAGCATATTTATGTTTCATATGGGCTTTTTCTGGTATTTTACTCGACCAAACATACCAATTGGGTTCAACCCAAACCCAATAACCAGAAACCCCTGTTTGTCCACACCAACGCCCACCATCCCAATAGCCATAATCCTTAAATATGCCATATTTAACCTTATCTTGAGGGCAATACAAGGTTTGTCGCAAACCTGCATATCTATCACCAGCTGTGGCCTGTGTTGGGACATTGCCTGCTTGTACGTTGAAATTTTGACATAACCCAAAGATAATTAAAGGTTTAATAAAGTTTTTAAGGCTTGGCGACGTGAGAGTTTTTAGCGCCATTAAGGCACTCAAGTGAAAATGATGAAACATAATTACCTCTTTGTTATTTTTGAGTTATCAACGGTTGCGCTCCTCAAAACAGACAGACCATTCTGTTTTATCACAACTAAACTCAGTTGAAGGTATCTGATTGTGGGGCTGAGCACCACAACCAGAGACGGTTAGTTTTAGCAAGCATGTAATATGCCTTAACAGAAATAGCTTATTTAACGGATGAGTGTAGGCTCGAATTGTACCGATTCCAGTAATAGAGGAAGGATTTAAATTTCAGGTATCCGTTCGAAACATAGCTATCCTCATGCTAAGTTTTTACATATAAGTAGATGGGGTATTTTTTTAATTCTATCATCTATTACTTTTCTACTTTTACGCCCGCGAGGTTTGTAAAAGTAGAAAATAATATTTCGGTTGTTAAGTGCTCTTCTGTTTTGTCTAAAATAGTATGCACTCTATCAGGATAAGCCTGTTTATATTTATCAGAAAACCAAAAAAATAAAGGAATATGTAGTACATTATTAGAGTTAAAACCTTGCCCGCTTCTTTTCCCATCTTCTAAAAGTTCAACCCCATGATCTGATACGTAAATAAGCCAACTGATATAATTTTTCTTTTCGAGTTGGGTTATGAGTGTATGCAAAATATAATCTGTGTATAAAATTGAATTGTCATAATCATTTTTTATGAGGAGAGATTTTTTATTACTAGGATTTGAATTTAGCTTACGAGATGGATTAAATTTGGCAAATTGACTTGGGTATCTATGATGATATTTAGAGTGACTGCCGAGTGTATGTAATACGATAAAAAGATTGTTTTTGTCAGTTTGCTCTAATGTTTTTTCAAAAGCAGGGAAGAGTTTTTCATCATAGCCACCATTCTCATAAAAGGTTGCATTATTGAAGTATTCCAATGTTTGCGCTTCTTTAGCGAACATTGATATCGGTGTGTCATAAGGCCCAAAAGTCATTTGCATAGACAGCCAATAGGTTTTAAAGTCAATTTGATTAAATACGCTGATAATGGATTTTTCATGAAAACCAGCACCTTTATCTATGGCTGTTTTTCTGGTTAAAATAACGGGGATAGATTGTCTGCTATTACCATGAACTGTATAAAAGTTTTTATATGAAATAATATCTTGTCGTTGCATCAATAAGGGCGATGTATTTCTATCGTAACCATTAACCCCCCAATGATCATAACGACTGCTCTCTCCAATAACGAGCACATAGACTTCTTTAGTTTTATTGGTAATAGTTTGCTTCAGTTGGGTTTTTTTTTCTATCTTAAACTTAAAATCCGATGTGAGTTTTACATATTTTTTAAGTTTTTCTTGCTCTTGAAAAAATTCATATACACGAATCATAAACCCGACTGGAAATGTTTTGTCAAAATAATAAAAACCATCCGGAAGGTAATTTCTATTAAAAAGGGGTTGTGTATCTGGAACTACACCATAATCAAGAAATGATACGTGTTGTATAGAAAGTTTATAAATTAAAACAGGGGTTAATGTAAAAATAATGAGTATGGTATAAAATTTTTTTAAAATTATCTTTTTCTTATAACATATAAAAATACCAAAGTTTAACAAAATAATAAGAAATACATATGAAAAAATAACTAGATGCAAAATGCCATCAAAATAACTTTTTATTTCAAAAAAATTGGAATCTGCAACCACCCCCATAATATGAGCATTCGTAAAAGAACCGTACATATATGCATAATATGACTCTAAAGGCATCAGCATAAACATAGGTGATAAAACTAATAAAAATACCCATAATTTTCTTAAAAAAGCAAGAATAACTAAAACAACAATGAGAGATATAAAAAATGGCTCTGTCTTATCAAGGAAAGCTCCCTCTGTTGAAAAATATAATATAATATTCGGCAACAAAAGCAATAATATTAAAATGATGAATATAGCAATTTCTAAGGAGTTTTTAGAATTTTTTTTTACCACATTATACATTGTTAACTCCTATTTATTATTTACGGATTATCGATATTTTAAATAGATAATTTGAGGGAAATAAGGTTTTATAGATGATCTTATTAAGCACAAAAATACACGTCATAACGCGTATTTTTGCTCTTTATTTGTGTTTGCGGTTGCTTTTCTGCCAAAAACGGCGCTTGCAATGGTCTTTTAACCACGACTCGTTGACAAGGGTATTGCAAAGCACTCAGCAATAATTGTTGGTTGTTCTGTTCTAGTTGATTATTGTCAGCATATAAAGCTTGCAGCAATTGCATGTCTTTTTTTACCGCCGCTGATTTTTGCCGCTTAGGGTACATCGGGTCTAAATAAATCGCATCTAAAGCCCATTGCTCAGTTGCTAAATTCTCAATGCTATTGCCTTGAAGCACACACAAACGCTCGGCAATCGCTTGGGTGTCGTTGTCTTGCTTGGCTCTTGCAAGTCCATCTTCCAACAATGTTACCAATAAGGCTTGCTGCTCAGATAAAGTCACCGTAGCGCCCAAGCAAGCTAAAACCCAAGCATCGCGTCCCCAGCCACCGGTGGCATCAAAAATATGACTATGCGGTTTTTTATGTAAACCCAAAGCCCGCGCTAAAGGTTGTTTTTTGCCGCCCCCATAAAGCCTGCGGTGGGCTAGTTTCCCGCTGACAAAATCAACCAGCACTTCACCTGCTTGTGGCAGGTTTTGTTGTAGGCTCAAATAATCGGCGTGAACCAATAGCCCTATTTCATCTTCAGGGGCAAATTGCGCCCGACAAGGACATTGGTATTGTGCAGCAAGCGCTGCTGCACGTATTTTCTGGCGCTTGTCGGCACAAATAACAGCTAGATGTTTAGCCAATATAATCCGCAAGCCCGGGGTTATCACCGACATTTTTCAGTTTCGGAGTGTTGATTTTTTTCAACTGTAAGCCATCTTTTTGTAAGCGTAGATAATCAGCGACGATGTCCCACACCGGTGCACCGGGAGACTTAGACCCAACCGTTGCCCAGCCACTGACCACATATTTTTTATTCGGGTCAATCGGCGTGCCATCATCGAGGCGCATTTCCGTGATCCGCTCACCCATTTTTGCTGTCGGCTCACAGGTATAATCTAAGCCGCCAGCCCGCACCATATCACCACCTTGTTGGTAATAAGGGTCCGCATTAAACAGGTTATCGGAGACATCTTCTAAAATAAGCTTGATGTCATCGCCGGTCATTTCTCGGCGATAAGTTTCGGGATAAGTCATACAGGTTTGATCCAGTACATGTTCCATGGTCACACTTTGTCCGGGTAAGACACTGGTTCCCCAGCGGAAACCGGGCGAGAGCGAGATTTGTGCATCATGTCCTTGGCGTAAGGCATCACAAATCACTTGGTCAAATGTGCCGTTAAAGTTACCGCGACGATATAATAAGTCTTGAGTCACGGTCAGTTCTTCGTTGAGCCAATCCAGATGCGGTGCGCGGACTTTTTCAATCAAGCCTAACATTTCAGGATCTGCTGCGAGGATATTAGAGAAAATGGGCAATAAGCGATAACGATAGCCTTGCATTTTGCCATCACGAATATCTAAATCCATCACCCCAAGGAATTTACCATTGGAGCCTGCGTTGGTCACTAAAGTTTGACCGCCAGCGTTTTTGATAATACTGGGTTTGGGCATCCCATCGTGGGTGTGTCCACCAAAAATCACATCAATACCGCTGACCTTGGAGGCCATTTTTAAATCGACATCCATACCATTATGGGATAGTACCACCACCACATCAGGTTTTTCATCTTTGCGGACTTGGTCAACCAATGACTGCATATCCGCATCGTTGATACCAAAGGTCCAATCAGGGATAAAACGCTGAGGATTGGCAATCGGGGTATAAGGGAAGGCTTGCCCAATAACCGCTACCCGTGCGCCGCCCATTTCTTTGATGGTATAAGGCTTGAAGGCATGTCCTGAGTCTTCATCAAAAGCAGGCGAGCCATCGAATAAAGCCTCATCTTTAACTTTGACGTTTTGGGCTAAAAATTCGCCATTGAAGGATTTGACGTTATCGAGGACTTCTTTATCTTGGTAGGTGAATTCCCAGTGCCCGGTCATGACATCCACGCCGAGTAAATTACAGGCATCGACCATGTCCCGACCACGGGTTTTGTAGGCTGTACCTGAGCCTTGCCAGGTATCGCCGCCATCCATCAATAAACTGTCGTTTTGCCCGCGTTCGGCGCGAACTTGTTTAACTAGAGTAGCAAGGTGAGCAAAACCACCGACTTTGCCATATTTATCCGCTTGCTTGGCAAAATCTAAATAAGTATAAGCATGACTTAGGCGTGGGTCGGCAGCGACTTCAAAATGTTTGAGGAATTTATCGCCGACGATATGTGGGGCTTTGCCTAAAGAGCCACCAATACCTAAATTGACATTGGGTTCACGGAAATAAATCGGCAATAATTGCGCGTGGCAATCGGTCATGTGCATCAAGGTCACATTGCCAAAGGCTTTGGCATTGTAAATATCCGCATTGCCAGCGCCGCCCAATTCTTTAGCGAAACTTGCCCGTGGTAATAAGCCCGCAGCACCAGCCATGGCTAAAATATGTAGAAACTCCCGACGATTCATCCCCATATCGCTCTCATCCTTATCTTTGTTGGTGTTTTGAATAACCGCTCATGATAACGGTCTTGGGGGTAAAAAACAAATCAGACTAAATTGCAAGGTTATACCCATATTAATCGCTTCGGTTTTACGCACCGCTGGAACGACGCAATACGCATAAAAGTGCGACATCTCAGAGAGATTAGCCCAATACCCAATACGGTTCCCATTGTTGACTAGCCCGCATCGTTCGTAATGCCAAGAGATTCGTCCACCAAGCCCGAGCCAATTTTAATCGGTATTGAATCACATAGCGATGTGAGCTTTCAATTTCACCAAAATCAATAGATAACAGATGTTTGATGGCATATTGATAACCGAACTGAGGTGACATCGAATGACTATGCGCCCGTTTTCGCGCCTTGAAAATGAACAAAAATTCTGCGCTAATATTGGGGAACTTACTTTTATGCACGTTCCTAAGCAAACACTAGGAGGGACTTAAGTCCCTTCCTGTGTTCAAACTTGAAGAATGTTAGTGAACCTTTAATTGCAAAGGCACCATATTATGAACGATAGTACCATCTTGTAATTGATAGCCGGCATAGACCGTAAAGTTGCCTAAAAGCTCAATCACACTAAGGTATAGCTGAATCTCGACCACAGGCGCTAGGGTCTCAAGGTGCTGGTCATAAATAAGGGAGTCTCCAGTTCGCCAAGCCTGCCAAGATTGACCTTGCTGGCGCATATATTGACGTTTTTTACCTTTATCATCTATCCAGATAGCAAACAAAATCACATCCGCCATTTGCCCTTGGTGTGTAGGGTCGGTTTCGATTTCAATGCTCAAATCAACATCGTTTTGTCTATTGATACTCAAACCGCTGTTTTCTAACTGCCCTTGGGAGACAATGCGCTGACGGAATATCGCATCCGGTAATGGCAGTCTTTCACCATTGTTGATATTAAATGCTAAGGCATTGGTGACATGAATATTTACAGTTGTGGTTTGTGTAAAGTCATCACTGACAGTCAGTGTTGTTTGCCCCACATCTAGCGCAGTCACTTGCAGCAGAGACTGGTCTTTTTGGGGATCATAGTTCGCTGTGGCAATGCTTGGATCCGGTGTGCTACTCAAATAGTGTTGACCTTGACCGCCACGAACCGATAAATGACCGGTTTGACCGGGCAGCAATTGTAGCTTTTCAGGTAGCATTTGCAAGCCATTAATCGGCATTTCATCTTGGTTGACAATCACCAATGGGTCTATGCCGTTGTAAGCAATGCTGCCATCGTCAAGACGGTAACCAATAAAGACCGTGAAGCGTCCAATTGCGCCAATTTCAGTTCGATGAATATCAATACTGAATTGTTCAGGCAAGGCAGGTATCACAGAGTCAACGATAAAATTATTCGCATCAGGATGCCAATGTAACCACGTTGTTTGATTACGGCGACTATATTGCTTTTTAACGCCGTTAAACTGCCACTCAATGATAAGAATCATTTCCGCACGTTTACCGACATGCCGCGCATCAGGCAGCACATCAATGCGAATTTCTGGTTGGTCATTGGGATCAAAGCGATGACCATTGGCTTGTCGTTGACCATCGAGTAAGATCACATTATCAAAAATGCTATTGGGGTTATCCAATGCTGTTTGAGCGTGACTATCAACCGCTAAAGTATTGGCAACTTGCATCGCTACTGTGAGTCGTTGTCCCAAAGCATCCATCAACACCAGCTGGGTATTACCAGGCGTTAATGCATCGATTTGCAGTTGTCGTGCAGTTGCAGCGTAATTAGCACTCACAATACTCGTATCAGCGGGGCTAGCAATACGAATCGAACCATTACCGCCTTTGACGACCAAGCTGCGCTGGTCATTGGGTAGTAATTGTAGGATAGACTCATCTACAGTTAATGGCACTAAGACCACCGGTTCAGGGCTTGGTTTAGGCGTAGGCACTGGATCTGGTGTTGGGTCTGGTTGCGACGCAGGTGGTACAACAGGGGGGATTACCACATCATCATTGGCAATGATGATATTAACGCGGGTGTTATTGCCTAAGTCGTTACTTCCCGCATTTTGACTCAGTTCAACACTAAAGCTTTCATCGCTTTCGACCACATCGTCATTGATAAGCTGGATTTCAATGCGTTGTTCATTCGTATCACCATTTGCCCAAGTGAGGCTATTTTGCTTGGCAATATAGTCTTGACCCGCAATCGCGCTGCCATCAAGCGTACTATAGTTGATACTGATTTCGCCATCACTGCCATCAAGGCGCTGGACAAGCAAGCTAACCGTTGAGGTGTTTTCAAGCACTTGCAGTTGTGTGCTATCAAAACTGATGCGACCTGGCACCAAGGTCACAGGTGGCGCTTCAAAGGTCGCCGTACAGGTAAGATCTTGCTCCGCGCGCAATGTTAGTTGAGGCTCGCTACTATCGCAACCTTGACCTGACCAGCCAATAAAAGTGGCTCCAGCATCGGATTCAGCATTTAATTGAACTGTGCGATATTTCTTGTGCTTGCCGCCACCTGTAACAGTCCCAGGACCATCGCTTAAGACCGTCAGGGTGACATATTCTGTCGGTGTGGTAGTTGCAACGTCATTATCAGTAATCGTAACATTTAGGCTCGTGACTGAGGTTATATTTGCGCCTTCAATCACAAAACTGGCAGGGTCATAACTGCCAGAGGCACTGCTGGAGTTGAGAGTGATATTGCCGCTATGATTGCCTTCTATCACAGTGTCATCCATGGCAATAACCGTGATCGTTTGCGGAGAATTGGCTGCTGTGAAATTCAGGGTATGGGATGTTCCTACGCCACTGCCTAGATCGATTTGAGCATCTGGGGTTAAAGTGACATCTGTTGTGGCGGCGGTGCTTAAGAAAATTTCAAAGGTATCACTGCCACCACCTTCTGCAACTGCCGTATTATTACCGCTATGGCGGATAACCACCCCAGGGTTGTTGTCAATAATCGTCACATTGGCATTGGCAACATGGATTGAGGAAGGATATTCTGCAGGGCCATTGGTTAGCGTATGAAGTATGACACACTGATGAGTGCCTTCAATTGCCGTATCATCAATGGCTGTAACCGTGACGGTATCAGACATATTGCCAGTGTTCAAAATCACAGCAGCAGTATCAACCGTACATTGCGGTGTTTGACTGGATACGGTAACACTGATGTGTACATCACCACTGCTAGGTTCGGTATCCAAGCTCACTGTGTAGCCGCCATCTGTCCCACCTTCTGTGGCTGAAGAAGGCGTGCTAATGCTAACACCGGGAATATCGTTATCTGCTGCTGTTACAGTGACATCACTGGGGTCAATCGCAGCATAAGTTGCATCACCGCTAAAACTGGTTTCCACAACACAAGGTTGATCGCCGTCATTAACATTATCATCTGTTGCTGTGACGGTCACCGTCACACCCGTGTTGTAATTGCTTCCGGTCAAAGTATTGGCAGCTACGGCGCTACATTCTCCAGATGGTGTATTTAAACTAATGGTCACAGGAGAGGCAGGCTCAGTGGCTAAAGTCACAGTAAAATTGGCTGTCGCCCCGCCCTCTACAGCGGTTAAAGCACTGGTGGGGGTAACGCTTGCACCCGCGTTATCATTGTCGGTGATAGTGACAATGACATCGGCGACATCGCCGGCGTTGAGTCCATCATAATCACCATCGGTGCCACTAGGGTCGCCTGTGGTGACGGTACAAACCCGATCTGGGTTATTATCAATAGAATCATCTTGAGCAGTCACACTGATGTTCACACCCGTGTTCCAATTCCCCGTACCAAGGGTCACTAAGTTTGTATCCACAGAACAACCACCTGCGGCAGTTAATGGCACTGTCACATCCCCTGAAGGGTCGGTGTTCAATTTAATATTGAAACTATCTGTGCCACTGGGTTCGGCGATGCTCAAACTGGTGCTACTCAAAGCAATACCCGGGACATCGTTATCCACCGTGGTGACGGTGACGGTTTGGTCCGCCAACGGATCGTATTTATCGTCGCTGTTGGCATCCACCACGCTGATGATGACGTTGGTATTCTGGTCGGTATCGCTAGTTGCGTCGTCCACCCCAGTCACGGTCACAGTTTGCGCCACGTTCCAGTTGCTGGGCGTAAAAGTCAATGGTAAAGGCGGCATCGCAGAAACCGTAGCTTCAGTTGGATCCACGGCAGTGACGGATAACGCTACATTGGACTCGGGTTGGGTATCCAACACCATAGTAAAGGTGTCGGTGGTACCGGATTCATTCACTGAAGCGGTGGTTTTGCTCAAGGTGAAGCCCACGCTATCGTCGTCGGTGATGGTGCCAAAGCCGATGCCCTTGCCCAGGGTCGCATTGACACTGGGATTGCTCAATACCACCTGGACCTCCTCGTCACTGCCTTCATCGAGTTCGTCGCCGTTAATCGTAATGCTCACGGTTTTATCGGTGTTAGTGTTCGCGGGGAAGGTCAGAGTACCGGATTTATTCACGTAATCACTGCCCGCGTTGGCGGTGTTGTCGATGGTGGTGTAGTCCACGGTGACATCTGCGGTAGCGGGATGGGGAAGTTTCACGGTGAAACCCAGATTCACCGTACCGCTATCACCTTCGCTGACGGTTTGATCGTTAATCCAAATTTGAAAACAAGGGCCGAGGGCGGAGAGATTGTTCGCACCGCCGGGAGTGACGCAACGCAGACCAAAATCGCTACCATTATTGTTCGTGTCGGCACCATCGGTAGTCCGGGACAGTCCTAGCAAAGCATCCATGCCATCATCCGTGGGCGCGGAGCTGGTTTCGGTGTAGCCACTGGGGGTATCGCCTTCATAACTCACGGTATCCACTACAAAGCTGCCTTGTACCAAGGCCACCGCATTGGTTGGACCATCGGCGAGGAAATCATCCCCCAGATTTACCGCTTGGTCGCAGTTGAGCACCTTGGCGGTGGTGTCGCAGATCACGAAGTAATCGTTATTCGCCACGCTGCCAGTCAAGTCAATGGTTTGCAACACGGTGCTACCATCACTGGCCATGACTTTCAAATCATAGTCGCCTGCGCCCAAGTCTATCGCGCCACCACTGAGGTTTTTGATTTCAATAAACTCGGCGTTGTCGGTCACACCTTGATCGTAATTGAGTTCGTTGATCACCAAACTCACATCGTCATCCTGAATTGTCACCGTGTGGCTGCTGGTTGCACCTGCAGTTGCGTTGCTGGGCGTACCCATGTCCACAACCACGGTTTCATCTGGTTCGTCAGCGCTGTCGTTGTTCAACGTGACAGTAATATCCGCGCTGTTATTTCCTGCTGTGATGGTTAATGGCGTGGCGCTAATGCTGTAATCGGTGCCGCTCCCCGTGGCCGTGCTGCTGCCGTTGATGGTAAACGGCACAGTCACGTCCAATCCCGAAACCCCGGACAGTTGCGCGGTGATGGTGGCACTGGCGGCGCTTTCGGTTTGGCTTTGGCTGGCGGAGGTAAAACTCACCGTGGGCGCACTGTCGTCGTTATTGATCGTGCCCAGACCTTGGTTATCCGCAATCGTGGCGTTGCTGGGATTGGTTAAATCTACGTTAAAGGTTTCGTTGTCTTCAAAGGTGGTATTCCCGATCAGCGCCACGTTCACTGCCTTGCTGGTTTGGTTGGGATTAAAAGTTAGCGTGGTGGTGCTGATCGCGGTGTAGTCACTGCCTGCGGTAGCGGTTCCCTCGCTGGTGGCATAATCCACAGTCACGGTTTTGCCGCTGATGGCGGACAATGTCACAGTAAAGTTCGCTGTTCCGGAATTTTCATTTATCGCCACATCATCAATGGACAAGCTCGGTGTCGCGTCATCGTCGGTGATGGTAGCGGTTACCTGCTGGATGCCATTTTCTGTACCATTGGTTACGGAGGTAATGTCCACGGTGATGGTTTCGTTCTCTTCATCCGTGGTGTCATGGACGCTGGTCAAGGTCATGGTGTTCGAGGTGCTACCCGCCGAAACCACGATGGACGAACCGGATGCGTTGTAATCCGTGCCACTTCCGGTGGCAGAGCCGCTCAAGGTCAGGTTCACCGTGACATCTTCGGTGGAGGCGTTACTCAAAGTCGCCGTGACCGTGGCGACACCAGCGTTTTCCGTCATGGGACTGTCGGACAAGCCTAAGGTGACGCTGGGTTGCCCATCATCGTCGCTAATGTTCAAAGTCGCGGTGGTTTGTGTCCCCAGAGTCGCGTTGGTGGGCGAGGCGACGGTGAAGACAATGGTTTCCACCGCGCCAGGTTCGTACAAAATGTCGTTGCTAATGTCTACATTCACCGTTTTGCTTGTTTCTGTCGCCGCGAAATTCACCGCGAAAGTGCCAATGTCAGTGTAATCGGTACCACCACCTGTCGCGGTGCCGCCAGTGATGGTCACGTTGACGCCGGAAGTGCCTGCACTAAAGCCGCTACGGGTGAGGGTGATGGCACTGCTGGTGCCCACGTTTTCGGCGGCGGTGTACGCTGTGGCTTGCGAGAACTGAATGGTCGGCGTGCAGTCGGCATCTATGTGATTGGCCGCGCCGGGGGTAGTGCAGCGCACCGCAAAATCGCTGCTGTTGTCGTTGCTGTCCGTGCCATCGGAAGTGCGCGATAGCCCTTTGTTGGCATCGTCTACATCGTCTGCTGACTGGGTGGTTTCCGTGTATTGGTCACCATTGGCGGGTAAAACGCCTTCATAGGTCAACGCATCCACCACCGCGCCGCTGGCGCTGACGACCAGCGCAACCGCTTCCGTGTCGTTTTGTATCAAATTGGTATTGGTCGCGTGGTCTAAATCACAGTTAGCCACCTTGGTGTTGTCGCCACAAATCACATAGTAAGCACCCGATGCTAAGCTACCTGTGGGATTGAGGGTCTGGTAAACGCTTGTGCCATCCGAACCATTGATAAGCCGAATTTCATAATTCGATAAGCTGATCGCACCCGCACCTTTGTTGTATAACTCAATAAACTCAGCATCATCCGTGCTTGGCGTGTCATAGTCGACTTCGTTAATCACCAAATCGGAGGTGGCGTAAAATTGTACGTTGTTATCGCCACTGGTACTGGCAGCGTTGTCGTTGCCCACGCTATCGGTGGCTTCGCTGGCATCCACACTGGCGGTGACTGTGCCATGACCGACCATGCCCGTGACCGCGATATTGTACGGCCCGGAGCCAGTCACCACGTCCGCGAGCGTACCCGCCGCCGTGCTCGCGCTCAGCTTGACATCGCCGGTGGTGAAACCACTCACGGTTTCGTTAAAAGTCGCGGTGAAATTGATAGTGCTGCCAGTGGTAGAACCTGCTTGCTCCACTGTCAGCATGGGATCAGCATTATCCACGGTATAGGTTTCACCGGTTCCCGGTTGGGTATTGGGCAAGGCATTGCCTGCGACATCGGTGATTGATGGACTATTGATATTCAAGTCCACCGTGCTGTCCAAGGATGCCAGATCCCCTCCGGTAATGGTGACATCATAGCTACTGCTGGTGACTGGATTAACCGTAATGCCCGCGCCTGTGGGACCGGTGACGGCAAAATCCGCTAAATCAACCCCAGTGACGGACTCGCTGAACGTGGCTAGGAAAGTGAGGGAATCGGCATTCGTATTTGCGGCTGCCGGCGTTTTACGGTTGAAACTGGAGATGGAAGGCGGCGTAGCGTCAATGGTGACGGTGATGTTCTGTTCGGTAACATTACCCGCGCTGTCAGTTGCCCGCACCGTAATGGTCTTGGCACCATCTGTGGCGTAAGCTGTGCCGAGGGTTTCCTGCTGAGCGGCACCTGTACCTGCGCCGGCAGCCGCGACAAAACCATTGCCGTCATCCCAGTCAATGCTCATGGCGACACCGCTTTCAGCGATAAATTCAAGCGTTGGGGTCGTATCATTGGTCAAATCATCGCCAGCGTTGGAACCGCTGTCCGAGACCGTGGTCAAATCAATTGTGCTAAGCGTGGGATTGGTGTTGTCAATCGTATAAACCTGCCCTGTGAAAGTAGCCTGACCTCTACCTGATGTTCCTACCCCTCCCAAAGGCACACTGTTGCCATTGATAATCGTATCATCATCAAGCAGATTGAGTCCCAGCGTACCGTCGCCAGACACACTACTGGCAGAAAGCGTAACGCTTGTCGGGCTGGCAACAGCAATGCCTACGAGATTAGCAGAGGCGCTGCCTATCGATACCAAGGTAAAATCTTCTGTACTTCTACCCGTTAGCCCCGTTTCAGAAAAAGTAACAGTAAACGTTATGTTACTGCTATTGGTAGGATTACTAGCCGTTCGATTGATACTTAGAACGTCAGGCGCATTGAGCACATTAATGTTGAGCGTATCATCATCCGTCCCACCGTTACCATCGTTGGTTTGAATTTGGATAGAAGCCGTGCCGTCGTAATCAGCGGTGGGAGTGAATTTGAGGTTGTTTAAATTGCTGTTGATATTAGCCAATGTACCATTGAAAACTGTGCTACTGTCATCAGTACCATCGCCCGTGGTAAAACTTACTGAGAGCGGATCGCTTAGACTCACCGTGCCATTTGTGACCGTCATGGTGACGGTTTGATCATCGCTATCACCATCGGCAATGGAAATACCTGCAATGGTGTTGTCGGCGCTGTCTTCAAAGATAGAGGGACTGGAACTGGGGAGCGTATTAACAGGGTCTGCATTAGTAACAAAAGCAGAGCAATCGCTTCCAAAACTGCCACCTGAGGGGGTAGCACTGGTGCTACCGCATTGGTTTACATCTGCGTTACTGGCTGTGCCGCATTTTGCTGTGGTACAGATGAATAAGTCTGTACCAGCAGAACTAGGCGCACTCGCACTGCCGCAACCATTAGTACCAGCACTAGCAGAGTTACCGCTGAAAGAGACATCATTTAAACTGAGTGTACCATTGTGAGCAAAAATAGCCCCGCCTATGCCCGCACCACCGCCACCGCAGTGTTCATGTGCACCAACACCACCATATTGCCCTCCAATACCGGGCGTATTACTGCTACCATAAGAACCGCCGCCACCGCCGCCAAAGCCACCAGCGCCACCAGTATCATATCCATAACCACCACCCGCGCCAAAACCACCTGCACCGCCAACATCACCAGCACCGCCACCGCCACCGAAACCGCCTTGCCCTCCGCTGTTATAACCAGCACCGCCACCACCGCCAAAGCCACCATCAGTACCATCAGCCCCCACAGAGGTGTCACCCGCCCCCCCATTCACACCCGCGCCATCTAAACCTATCGCATCGTCAGTTGTGAATAAGCCACCACCACCACGGTAATCAACATTATTACCCGCGCCACCATAACCACCTAGACCACCGCCTGCGCCACCATTAAATATCCCTACAGTCTTTGCGCCGCCCACACCACCTTGGGCGGTGTTATTAGCAAAATTCACATTATCGATTATTGCCGTACCGTCATAAACGAACAATCCACCGCCTAGCCCAGCACCCGCACCGCCGCCATGTGAACCACCATTACCGCCTTTGGCTTTACCATTTGCAATCGTTAGGTTTTGAATAATGACTGTACCACTTTTGATAAAAAACACCCGGTAGGTGTCCGCACCATTTAGCTCATTATTATTACCTTCAATAGTCACAGAGCGTTCAATCAATGGTGACTCTTCGCTTAAAGTGATATTGCTATCAATACTAATCGTGTCATCCGTGCCATTGATACAATTAAGCAATGAAGTCGTGTCTGTCGCAGCACAAGTGGCTGCTTGTACATTCATGCCCCCAAACAATAAAGCTAAAGAAATGGCAGTGGTAAATTTTTTCGGGCGAAATGGAATAATGTTCATAACAATGATTTCTACAAAACTTAATGTGGTGCTTACAAGTGAGATTGAGCAGGATAAAATAAATCGTAAAACCAAGCGAAATTATGACGAATTTCTTGTTCTATTCGCTGAGAAATATCATGTCGTCTAGGTGGCGTAATCGCAGCCCGTGTTTGATGGCTGTATTTAAAACGGTAATAACTATCACTTTCATGAGTTTTAACAGGCAGTTGATTCGGGTTAAAAGGCGCAGGCGTTAAGCTTAGCCATTGATAGATTTCATTCATCACCGTTTGTGGATTTTCCATCAGGTGTTCAAATACGACATAAAACAATCTTTTTTGTAAATGCTGTGGCATATCTTGCATATGTTCTATGGTTTTTAAAGGATTACCAATCACTCCATCGGCAGCAAACAATTTATCCGCACGAGCATAACGGGATAAATGTGCTAGGTGGTCAGGAAAATCCAATAACAAGGTTTGTTGGTGGCGAGCTTCAATAGAACCATATACTTGCCCGGGTTCACGCACACATACCAGCATTTTACAATCAGGATCTAAGCTATAAACGGTATCAAGTTGGGTTAGCCAAGCTCGATTTTTATCCACGACCCAAGGTTTATCCGTTTCTGCAAACCAACCATTAATAAAACCGTGCATAGCATTTTTCAAGCGCTGATAGGTCAAATCAAAATCCACATCCAATTGCGAGAGCAAAAACTCGTTATCGCTCAGATTGTGTCGCAGTTGATTTAAACTTTGACATAAAGGAGAAGAGTGTCCGGTGCTATAAATATCAGGATGCAAGCCTAGTAATTGGCACAATAAGGTAGAACCTGAACGCGGCAGACCGGTCACATATAACAGACGTTGATTAAGCATTGCTATGTAGGATACTCACCATCGGCACAAATGATGGGTACCAAAGTCAGATAAGGTTGCAAGTTTGAGAACGCTTGGCTGTTACCCGTAGATTCTGTGGTTTTAGTTATTTCCTTGGGCTTCGCTTCAGTTACCATGATTTGCTGTCCAGCCAATTTGGCACGATTGTTTTCAACAAAGTATTTGGTTTCGGTATTGGCATGTTCATGTGCTGGTAAATGTTGCTCAGTTAATGCTATTTGTCTTCTTCCAAATTCTTCTGCCAAAAGATAATTTTCACCAGCACCAACCATCACACGCCCTACCAAATTGGGTAAATTAAATCCTTTGAAGTCACCTCCATATGAAAAGCCAATAACTTCATACAATGCTCGGTATTTGTTGGGATCTAATTTTTGCCCATCAGCAAGTTTCCATTTTTCCCTATTGTATTCACTTAGTTTCATGTAAGGAAATGGAATCCATTGCATCTCACCGACCGTACATTGGTTAAAAAAAGCTTGTGCTTGTGGGGGAATAGCAATAGGTATGAGGAAAAGAAGCATAAAAAATGGCTTTTTACACATGAGAATTATCCTGTATCTAAATGTTATTGAAGATAAATTAACGGATGTTACATAAAGACTAAATGCCACTAGGCAGGTGGAAAAGCACCTTGTTGTGGCAAAAACTGGCTTAGTGCATAACATCAGAAATTAAATTTATTTTTTCTGTGGAGATAAAGCTGGAAGCCCACCTTGGACACAAATAACAGGCGTCATCGCTAATGAGGGTTGCAAATTTGAGAATGCTTGCCCCTGACCTGTGGTATCAGTAGATTCAAGCGCTCCGCTTGTTGATGTGATTTTAGCAACAGCCTCTTGCCTACCTGGCTTGAATGAATCCACCCTTTCAGTTTTCATCGTATGCGCATTATATTGATGGGTATGCTGTGGTAATTGTTTAATGCTGAGCGTCACAGTTTCGCTACCACCTTGCGATCCGAATGCGTAAGACTCTCCTTGACGCCATTTACCGACCCCAAGGGGGAGTCTTCCTCTTAAATCTGGCAATGCAAACGTGTTACGACCACCACCAAAAGTATCTCCTATAAGTGCATATAAAGTCGCATATGATCCTATTTTAGAGAGTTCTTGCCCATTGGCTTCCTTATAACCATCAGGAACCCAATCCATTGCAAACCATTTTAACTCACCTACATCACATTCTTCATAAGCTTGAACTGTTGTTTGTAAAGCAAGTAAAGCAGCAAAAATGGTTAATCTAAAAGAAAATAATAATTTTTTACACATAAGAATTCCTGATTAAGCTTTATGAGTACTGAAGTGTCACAAACATTCATTGATGTTACGCACTAAGCCAATCTTTGCGCAACAGCAGATATTAATATTAAAAACGTCTTGGCATGAATCCATTCCAGCAAATCGTTGGCATTAAGACTAAAGAAGGCTGTAGCTGAGTAAATGCTTCACCATTGCCAGTGGGTTGAGTTTTTTCACCTTCAGCCGTTGACTTAAGCGCAACAACGATGTCAGCCGAGCCAGACATTTTAACCCCTTTTTTTTCAACGTTTACCTGAGCGGGGGAATATTGATGAGAATGTTTGGGCAGTTCTTTATCTGTTAATGTCATGCTGACTTTGCCATACTTTTTTCCCACCACATAATTATTCATACCCGGTGCTTGTCCTCTGCCAATAAGCGTATATTTGCGTAAATCGGGTACACGTATCGTTTTTACCCCATCACCACCATACCTATTTTTGATAACATCGTTGAGAGCAGATAGGTCTCGCTCCTTTACTTTGATGGCATAAAGGTCTCCGTTAGCTTGCAAAAAACTCTTGTGTGGTATCCTGTTCATAGCAAACCACTTAATTTCACCGACTGTACATGTAGGAGCAGCCAATGTTGTCGAGGGTGTTATGAGAGGCGTTATTGCCAAGGTCATTGCCAAATATAATATTTTACGCATACTATTATTCCTTGTCTTCTTATTTTATTGATGTTACACACTAAGTCAGTTTTTGCCACAATAGGAGGCTTTTCCTTCTGCATAGTGGTATTGAGCCGTGGAGCAATGGCGGTTTTCTAAGCCATTCAGGCACAGAAAGAAGCCTTTGCGTAACATCAGTTATTTTATTGGGAGAGGGAAAGAAGAAATAATAATATTCCCTTTTAAGTAGATGGACTAAATTATTTTTAATTTTTAAACACTATAAATACATAAATATCATACAGATATGATTAAATTAAAATAGTTCACCTACTTATTCCCTCAATAAATTAATATTTCTATCCTAATTTTTGTTTTAAAAAGAATTAAAATTTACATGCTAAGTATTTATGATAACTCTTTGTTAAACATCTATTTTCAGTTCAATATACATTAAAATTTTGTAACTTGCAAAGATGATAGGTAATTGGCTTGGGAACGAGTTGGCGTATTACTACTCGGTTTTGCTTAACGAAATAAAGCCAGTAAGCCGACGCTTAACAATGCCACGCCGACGATATTGCCATCAAACCAAGCGGGGTTTTCAAAAGCCAGTAAGGCGCAGCCAGCAATGACCAAAGCGATGCCGCTTTGTGTTTGTTGCCGCTGCTTTTGTTGTTGTTCTAAACTTTGACGCAGGGCTTTTAATTCAAATTGGGTTTGTAATTGCTGTTGTTGGTGTTGTTGTAGGGCATCGTGTACCAAATTCGGCAGTTTAGGCATACTCTCGACCCAATAGGGGAACTGCTGCTTGATTTGACGGGCAAAGGCTTTCGGGCCGATGCGCTCTTTCATCCAGTTTTCTAAAAAGGGTTTAGCGGTTTTCCATAAATCCAGTTCAGGATAAACCTGTCTGCCTAAGCCTTCGATATTGAGTAGGGTTTTTTGTAATAACACCAATTGCGGTTGCACTTCCATATTAAAGCGTCTCGCGGTTTGAAATAAGCGCAATAACAACATGCCAAAGGAAATTTCTTTAATCGGTTTATTAAAGATAGGTTCACAAACGCTACGAATCGCGCCTTCAAAATCTTCTTCGCGTGTGCCCAAGGGAACCCAGCCAGAACTGACGTGTAATTCCGCCACACGGCGATAATCACGTTGGAAAAAGGCGAGAAAATTCTCGGCTAAATATTGCTTATCTTTTTCGCTTAGCGTCCCCATGATGCCAAAATCAATGGAAATATACGAAGGTCTGTCAGGATTGTCGATATTGACAAAAATATTGCCCGGATGCATATCGGCATGAAAAAAATTATCCCGAAAAACTTGGGTAAAAAAGATTTCCACGCCGATTTCAGCTAAATGCTTAAAATTCACATTTTGTTCGCGCATTCCGTCAATTTGACTGACAGAAATACCACTGACTTTTTCCAAAACCATGACTTTATCACGGACATAGTCCCATTTGACCTCAGGGACATAGAGTTGATCCGAGTCACTAAAATTACGATGTAATAAGGCACAGTTGCCTGCCTCACGCAGCAAGTCCAGCTCATCATGCAAATGTTTTTCAAACTCATCCACCACTTCGATAGGGCGTAAACGCCGACCATCTTGAGAATAACGATGGGCAAGTTTGGCAAATAATTTCAGGACAGCAAGATCTTTTTCTATCGCTTTTTTAACATCGGGGCGCAGAATTTTAACAACCACTTCCTCGCCATTGTGCAGCGTGGCGCAATGCACTTGGGCAATCGAGGCAGCGGCTAACGGTTCGCGCTCAAACTTAGCAAAGACTTGATCGGCAGGTTTGCCATAAGCTTGCTCTAAAACAGCGCAAGCCTCATCAATACAAAAAGGTTTAACCTGATCTTGTAATTGTGATAATTCGGCGGAAATATCATCGGGTAATAAATCGCGGCGGGTGGAGAGAATTTGCCCAAACTTAATAAAAATCGGCCCGAGTTCTTCCAGTGTGCGCCGAATACGCTCACCCCGTGGGGTATGGCGGTCACGCCGCCAATAATCAGGGGTCAGATAAAGTAGGAGATAGACGGCTTTAGGAAGCTGGATTAAATCAAGGACTTCATCAACGCCGTTACGTACTAAGGCACGGTAAATGGAGAGCAAGCGCCCCAGTTGGCTTAAGGCTTTCACTTGAATAATAATTCCGCCTTAATCGCTACAGACATTGCGTTTGCAATAAGCTTTGCGTTTGCGATCTTCATAAGCGCGGCGTTTGCGTTCGGCTTCTGACTCTTCTTTGTTTGTCGGTGGCGGTGCGACATGGCGTGTGGGCTTAGCTGGCTGATGATGGCGCTTTTTATGCTGTTGCGCCCGTTGTTTGCGTCGTTGTGCCTCATCTTGGGCGCGTTGATTTTTTTCTTGTTCGCGGCGCAGGCGTTCGGCTTGTTTTTCATAAGCACGGCGGTGGGTTTTGCGTGGCGGGGTCACCGCGGGTTTGCCATGATAGCTGTCTGGGCGACAATGCCCACGGTTGTCATAATGCTCACAACCGCGATCACGCTTTTTGCGCACGGGTTTATAATGGTCTTTGACACAATTACCATAGCGATCATGGCGTTGACAATCTCGGTCATAACGACTGGGTTTGTATTTTTTTCGCGGTAAGGGTTTACCGTGATAATGATCCGGCAGACAGTTGCCATGCCTATCGTAACCCGCACACCCTTCTTCGTAATGCGGTCTATCGTAACGATAGTCTGAGGGTCTACGCTCTTGACTACTACAAGCACCAAGCAGCACCAATATAGACAAGAAACCAAATAAACGTAAATAAGACATAAACCCTCCTATAACAGACTGCTTTTATTAGCGTTTCATGGCATCAAAAAACTCTAAATTAGTCTTGGTGATTTTCATTCTATCCATCAGGAATTCCATTGCCGCCACTGATTCCATCGGATGCAAGAGTTTACGCAAGATCCAGATTTTTTGTAATTCATCAGGGCTGGTGAGTAACTCTTCACGACGCGTGCCAGAACGATTGATATTAATCGCAGGGTAAATGCGTTTTTCAGCAATTTTCCGATCTAAGTGAATTTCGTTATTACCTGTGCCTTTGAATTCTTCATAGATGACATCATCCATCCGCGAACCGGTATCAATCAAGGCGGTGGCGATAATGGTTAAGCTGCCGCCTTCTTCGATATTCCGCGCCGCACCAAAAAAGCGTTTCGGACGGTGTAAAGCGTTGGCATCAACACCACCGGTTAAGACTTTACCCGAAGAGGGCACGACGGTGTTATAAGCACGAGCAAGACGGGTAATCGAGTCAAGCAAGATGACCACATCTTTTTTCTGCTCAACCAAACGCTTGGCTTTTTCAATCACCATTTCGGCGACTTGGACATGGCGAGAGGCTGGTTCATCAAAGGTACTGGATAAAACCTCGCCTTGTACCGAGCGTTCCATCTCGGTCACCTCTTCTGGACGCTCATCAATCAACAGAACGATTAAATAACATTCAGGGTGATTGGCAGCAATCGATTGGGCGATGTTCTGCAACATCATGGTTTTACCCGACTTCGGCGGCGAGACAATCAAGCCCCGTTGCCCTTTGCCTAAAGGCGCGGCTAAATCAATAATACGTGGGGTAATGTCTTCGGTCGAGCCATTGCCTTTTTCCAAGGTAAAACGATCATTAGGAAATAAGGGCGTTAAGCTCTCGAATGAGACTTTATTGCGGCTGTTTTCTGGAGCGCTGAAATTAATCTCACTGACCTTTAACAGGGCAAAATAGCGCTCGCCTTCTTTGGGGGGGCGAATTTTACCAGCAATGGTGTCGCCTGTGCGTAAGTTAAAGCGCCGAATTTGACTGGGGGAGACATAAATGTCATCGGGGCCGGCCAAATAGGAGCTATCACTGGCACGTAGAAAGCCAAACCCATCTTGCAAAATTTCCAAAACCCCACTGCCATAAATGCTTTCGCCTTTTTTCGCATGGGCTTTTAAGATTGCAAAAATTAAATCTTGTTTACGACCTCGAGTGGAATTTTCGACTTTAAGCTCTTGGGCAATTTGACTGAGTTCGGTGGCCGTTTGTTTTTTTAGATCTGTTAAGTTCATAGTAGGTTTTGTAGACAGACAGAAAGCCAGCAGGATGCCTGCTCATTATCGTGCCGAGTGTAGAAAAGGTCTGGTATAGAAGAAGTGTTGTGTGAAATAAAAGTGACGATTACTGCACCGTAAAACGATGCTGGGAATTGACGCGTTTGCGTAGGGCTACATTTAAGCGCTAATGGGTAGGGCTTGTCAAGCGCTTTTTTAACTAGATTTCATTTTATGTCTCAATAAGGCTAATTCTGTCTCTGATAAACGCATAGGCAAATATAAGGTGAAACAACTGCCTTGGTTTAATTCGCTCTTAACTTCAATGCGCCCGCCCATCAAGCGACTAAAGCGCTCACTAATCACAAGACCTAGCCCTGTGCCGCCATACTTATTACTGATGCGGGCATCAGCTTGAATAAAGGCATGAAATAATTTTTGTAATTGCGCATCACTGATGCCAATCCCCTCATCACAGACCTGACAATAAAGCCAATCATCGCCTTTTTCTGTGATCAGTTTGGCTTCTAAATGGATCGCCCCTTGCTTGCAAAACTTACTGGCATTGCTGAGTAAATTTAATAAAATTTGTCGTAACTTAGTGCTGTCGGTACACATTTCCCCCAAGTTTTTATCCAATTTAAACTTGAATTGATTATGGTTTTTTTGCACCAAAGGTTCGGCGGTGATAATCACTTCTTTAAGCAATTGCGAGACATTAAAGGTATCGGGAGAAATATCCATACGCTCAGCTTCAATTTTGGAAATATCTAAAATATCATTGATTAGATTCAACAGATGTGAGCCGGAAATATGAATTTTATTTAAGTCTTGAATATCCGCTTGGCGATCTTCTTCCTCAGCGACTTCTTTGAGTATTTCGCTATAGCCTAAAATCGCATTCAATGGTGTACGTAGCTCGTGACTCATATTGGCGATAAAATGACTTTTTGCCTTATTGGCAGCGGCTTCTTTTTCTTTTTCTTCCTTAAGGGCAATTTTTGAAGCTTCGACCTCTTTATTCTTTAAAGCAAGTGCTTCTGAATATTCAATATTGGTAATAAATTGGGCGCGCAAAGAACGAATTAAATATAAATTAACTGTCAGAGCTAATAGGACAAATACCGCATGTAATAAGGTGATGCTAAAGCCTTCACCATAGTTATATACAGTTATCGATGTGTTAAAAAACTGCCAATTATTCTCCTGACAAAAACTAAAAAAAGCATGGTGTATTGTGGTGGTGACCACACCGGCTATCAGCGCGTGAGCATCTTTGTAACGCATCAATATGGCAAGGGCGATAAAAATATGAAAGTGCATTTCAATACGCCCTAGGTGCTGCTGAATAAACACCGCCGAGAAGAGCATAAAGGCCATACCAACAATAATGCGGAAAATGGCTGTCCCCCGGTAAAACCAATAAGCAATACCGACCAGCGACATAATCAAGCCACCAGCCACAAACCCTAGGGTATATAAGCCATAACTATAGGCAAGCACCGTGGAGGCAAACAGCCAATGCAACAGCAACAACACCAACATGATTTTATCGGTTTGCAAATAATCTTCAAGAAAGGCTTGTGATAAATGTCGGGAAAATTGTGAACTGAGTTTCATAAGCCAGCTTGTGCCTCTAAGCTAAAGCGCTGCTTAAATTCGGTGCTGTGACGATAAATTGTTTTCATTAGCCAAATATGAGATTGTTTTTCTAGTAAATAAATCTGTTCACTGTGTGACAGTTGATCGCTATTTTCTGCGGTTTGATAGGCGATGATACCAAAATCGGCTTTCAGTTGCTCTAAACTTTGTGCATCAAACACCGCCGCCTTAAATGCGGAATGGAAGCCCTCAACATAGCTTTGGGTGTTGGCTAAATCTTCATCGGCATATAAATTCACCAACCATACTTCTAAACTGCCTTGTTGATACCTTGGATTTTGGGTGTAGGCTTGGCTTAAATCTTTTAAGGTTTTTGGACAAATGCTATTACAGTGGGGATAACCAAAAAACACCAATAAAAAATCTGCCCGAGAAGCCATGTTTGCAGGCAATTTGAGCTGTTTATCCCCATGCAGGGGAATCAGCGGCAATACCAGCAACACAGACAAACTTAAGCCAATTAAAACCACACCGCCAAACCATTGTTTGTGCGTCAATACCTGCGAATTTTTCGGCATCAAAACTCTAGCAATTCGGCAATTTGGGTGATTAAAGCCAGATCTTCTTTGGGCAATTGCTTAAAATGACAGCCGACACAATACAGATCAGGATTGGCATCGGGTTTATGCCAGCGGGTTTCAACATCAACATCCCAATGAACCGGCAAACCTTCACCCTCAGGCAATTTAATTCGTAGTTTTAATAGTTGCCCATTTGCCAAGCCCATACTGGTTAGCAACATCAAACCACCGTCGGAAATATCCCCTAAATGCCCGAGTAAGGAATCGGTTTCACGGTTAAATACATCTAAGTATAAAAATAAGCTTTTGCGCTCAAGATGGCGGTGTTCCATTGTTGCTCTCCTCATTTGCTGATTGTAGGTTTTTGACTACAACGAGGGTGGGCGGTTAAACGCTGAGTCAAAATGCGTTTCTCTAAAACGAAGTATAGCCCAACTAGATTGAGTTCGATATAGCTGTGCCGTGCTTTGACGCTGATTGACTTTATTGCTACATTGGTTGCCAGTTCGTCAGCGATACGTTTATAAATGTTGCTGGCGATAACGTCAGCAAAGAGTCTTCTCCTATGAGCTATTTAGATAGAATCCAGCGCTGCAATAATGCAACATTGGTCAATTACTTCCCTCTGCAACTCGATGGCTATCACATCGGCTGGGTACGCAAAGATTATCAAAACGTTTTGATGCCGTGGTTAGAGCCAAAGGCATTGGCACAATCGGTGATGCGCTTAAACAGCCCCGAAAATACATTACCAAGTCGTAATCAATTATTGGCAACGATTGTTGAGACCTTACATCAACAAAAAATTATTCGTCCACCTATGCAAGAACTTTACCCGGTGTCTTTAGCACATAGAAACGACGTGATTGCCTTGGTTGATCGGGTTTCTGCCTCCTTTTTTGGGATTCGCTGTTATGGGCAACACTTAAACGGCTATGTCCGTGATGGTGAGGCGCTAAAAATGTGGGTTGGCAGGCGCGCCCGCGACCGGGGTGTCGAGCCGGGAAAACTGGATCAGCTGGTTGCAGGCGGTTTACCTCATGGCATTAGTCCTGCGGATAATTTGCTGAAAGAATGCTATGAGGAAGCGGGGATTAGCAAACCGCTTGCCGAGCAAGCTAAAGCCGTGGGCACGATTAGCTATTTTGCCGAGTCAAGCATAGGGCTAAAACCCGACACTTTATACAATTATGATTTAGCATTGCCTGTGGATTTTCATCCCCAGTGTACTGATGGCGAAGTAGAAGATTTTTATTTAATGCCGTTAAACGAGGTCGCTGACTTGGTGCGGGAGACGACGGAATTTAAGCTCAATTGTAATTTAGTGGTCATCGACTTTTTAGTCCGTCATGGCGTATTAGCCGCAGATGAAATTGACTACACCCCAATTGTCGCGGGCTTACATCCCTCATTACCTGTGTTACAGCCATCTTAGGTCGGAAAATATATGCAAACAACAAGTTTTTATTGGTATGACTATGAAACCACCGGTTTACAAGCCGGAAAAGATCGCGTTATTCAGTTTGCAGGCTTGCGCACTAACCTCGATTTAGAACCTATCGCCGAGCCGCAGATGTTTTATTGTCGGCTCACGCCCGATTATTTGCCCAGTCCTGAAGCCTGCTTGGTGACGGGTATTAGTCCACAAACCACACTCAAACAAGGTTTATCCGAGCCTGAATTTATCGATAAAATCAATCAAGAAATGTCTATGCCGGGTACGTGTGTGCTGGGCTATAACAACCTCAGTTTTGATGATGAATTTACCCGCAATCTGTTATACCGGAATTTTTTTGAACCCTATGCGCGTGAATATGGCGAAGGGCGTAGCCGTTGGGATATTCTCAATATGGTGCGCATGACCGCCGCACTACGACCCGAGGGCATTACTTGGCCTACAAATGATAAGGGGCTGAATATTTTTAAGCTCACCGATTTAACCACCGCCAATCAAATCAGCCATGAACACGCCCACGATGCGCTAGGTGATGTGTATGCGACCTTAGCAATGGCAAAACTGATTAAAAACGCCCAGCCGCAATTATTTGATTATTTATTTAATCAAATTCGCGACAAAATGAACGTCAAGGATTTACTATATAAAACCCAAGCGCAACAAGATTTTTGCATTTATACCAGCACCCAGCTACCACGCCAGCAAGCGTATACCAGTGCCATTTACCCTATCGGTGCGCATCCTTGGGACAATAACCGCGTTTTAGCTTTTGATTTAATGCAAGACCCCAGCATTTTATTCAGCCATAGTGCTGAACAATTGCAGCAGGCTTTATTTGCACCAGAATACAAAAACAAACGCCCCAAAGGTCTGTGTAGTATTAAAGTCAACGCTTGTCCTGCACTTGCGCCTAAAGGCGTGCTTAACCCTGAAGCCAGCGCTCGTTTAGGCATTGATTTAGCCCGTTGCGGACAACATTTAGCCCAAATCAGTGCTGACAGCAGCTTACTTGCTAAACTACAACAGGTGTTTGATCAACATTATCCCGAAGAATCCGACCCAGAATTGGCGATTTATCAAGGCTTTTTAAAACCTGCGGATAAAAAGCGCTGCGCCCAAGTACGGCAAAGTACACCTGAACAATTGGGCAAAAACTTTCAATTTGCCGATAAACGTTTGCCGACTTTATTATGGCGCTATCGCGCGCGGCATTATCCCGAACATTTAAGCCCTGCTGAGCAACAGGAGTGGCAAGCTTTTTGTCGTCAGCGCCTAGGGCTAGATGATGGTCAGTTTGATCTGTATTTGCAGGGTTTAGAAGACTTACTAACTAAACACCCTGAGCCTAAATCGCAGCAAGTATTAACAGACTTACACGAGTATGCCCAGCAACTCGCACAGCAATTCCATTCATAAGCTAAACGGGACTAAAATGCCGTTTGCATGACTTACTGCCTGATGTTACGCAAAGGCTAAATCCCACTAGACAGGTGGAAAACCACTATTTTGAGATAAAAATAGGTTTAGTGCGTCACATCAGTTACTGCTACTTTTTCTGTGGATTTTTTGCAGTTTAGCGCAGTTAACTGCTACTATCCCCTTTAGCCCAGTTTTACCACCCTTGTTTACTTTTTTCGGAACATTTGCATGTCGATGCCTTGTGACTTGACTAACCATTTTTTAATCGCGATGCCCAATTTATTGGATCCCAATTTTTTTCACACCGTGACCTACATTTGTGCCCACAATGAAGACGGTGCGATGGGGGTGGTGATTAATCGCCCAGTTGACATTGAACTGGGGGAAATCTTAACCCATATGAAAATTGATATTGCTGACAGTGATGCCTTAGATATGCCCGTGTATCATGGCGGCCCTGTGCAAGCCGAACGCGGTTTTGTCATCCATCCCAGCGCCCAAAGCTGGGAATCAACCATGATGGTGACGGACGAATTAAGCTTGACCAGCTCGCGAGATATTTTAGCCGCGATTGCTAAAGGCAAAGGCCCAGAGCAAGCCTTGGTTGCCCTCGGTTATGCCGGCTGGCAAGCGGGGCAATTGGAGCAAGAATTAGCCGACAATACTTGGCTAAACCTCCCCGCCGATGGCTCGCTTATTTTTGAGACCCCAGCGGCAAAACGTTGGCACTTAGCCGCTGAGCGCTTAGGGGTTGATTTAGGGCTAATTAGTACCGAAGTCGGTCATGCCTGAAACGGGTTTATGCTTTCTGGGCTTTGACTGTGGCAAGCGCCGCATTGGCGTGGCTGTCGGTCAACGCATCACCGCCAGTGCCGAGCCATTGGTCACCCTCAATAACAGCAAAAAAAATGGTAAACCACGCTGGGATCTGATTGATAAACTGATTCAAGAATGGCAACCCGATGGCTTAGTAGTCGGTTTACCCTTGCGCCAAGATGGCTCTGACAGTAAGAGCACAGAAATGGCGCGCGATTTTATCCAACAATTACAAGGGCGCTATAGCTTGCCCGTTCATGGGATTGATGAAACCTTGACATCCCATGCCGCAGAGGATTATGAAGCGGTCGATCGTGTCGGTTTAGATGCGGTCGCCGCTCAACTTATTTTGGAGACTTGGTTTGCAGACATCTTGTGACCTCTTAGATGTTGATATTTTACTCGAACGTATCAGCACCGATTTAAAAGCGCATTTAGAGCGCAACCATATTAAACACGCGTATATGGTTGGGATTCACACAGGCGGCGTATGGATAGCCGAACATTTACATCAATACCTAGGCTTAGAAACGGAGCTGGGACAATTGGATATTAGTTTTTACCGTGATGATTTTTCTCAAATTGGTTTGCATCCGCATGTCACCCCAACCGCACTCCCATTTGAAATCGACGATGAGCATGTGATTTTAGTCGATGATGTCTTACAAAGTGGACGCACCATCCGCGCGGCACTGAATGAGTTATTTGATTATGGCCGACCTGCGAGCGTGACGCTGGCGGTACTCATTGAACGCGTGGGGCGTGAGTTACCGATACAAGCCGATGTCAGTGGTTGTAGCTTACCTTTGGGAGCGCAGCAATACTTAAAGCTCTCAGGGCCTACACCTTTAAAGCTGAGTATTCAGCAGAAGTAACGATTGGAGTCACGGCGTTAGCCATACCTGAGCGGGACTAAAGTCCCATCTCCATGATAAAACGGTTATGATTCAAGTTTGCCTCTTTAGAACAAAATAGGGCATATTATATGGTGTTACGCAAAGGCTTTTTTTGTCTCTCTGAGCCAAAAAACCGCCATTGCTCCACAATGATTATTTAGACAAATTCAGTAAGAATAAAGGGAGCGGACAATGGGGCTTTTTGATGTATTCAGCAATGAGCTGATTGATATTATCGAATGGGTCAGCGATGATCATGACATCATGGTGCATCGGTTTGAGCGCCATAAAAATGAAATTAAATACGGCGCTAAGCTGATTGTCCGCGAAGGACAAATGGCCGTGTTTATCAACGAAGGTAAGGCAGAAATGCACGTTGATAAAGACACCTTTCAAGCGGGGGATGCCTTTCCGCCCGGAACCTATACCCTCGAGACCAAAAATTTACCGATTCTCTCAACGCTAAAAGGCTGGAAATACGGTTTTGAAAGCCCGTTCAAGGCGGAAGTCTATTTCATTAACACCACCCGCTTTACCAATCAAAAATGGGGCACGCCCAATCCCATTATGCTCCGCGATAAAGAATTTGGCCCCGTGCGTTTGCGCGCCTTTGGTGCATACTCGCTAAAAATCGAAGACCCAGCGCTGTTTTTACGTGAAGTGGTCGGCACCGATAGCCAATTCACCACCGAAGAAATTTCTGATGAATTACGTAATATCATCGTCACCCGTTTTACCGATGTTTTAGGCGAAAGCGGCATTCCAGTATTGGATTTGGCGGCGAACTATGACGAATTGGGCAAATTTGTCACCGAGCGCATGGGCGAGGAGTTCAAAGAATACGGACTCAGCCTTACCAAGCTTTTAATTAGCAATATTTCTTTGCCGCCTGCGGTCTCCGAAGCAATGGATAAACGCAGCAGCATGGGGATTCTGGGCAACCTCAACGACTATAGCCAATACCAAGCTGCTGAAGCTATGGCGCAAGCGGCCTCCAATCCCGGTAGCATGGGTTCTGATGCAATGGCGATGGGCGCTGGCATGGCAATGGCGCAACAAATGGCGCAAAACTTCCAGCCACAGCAGCAACAACAACAGCAAGCCCCACAAGCAGCAGCGCCAGCGGCGGCTGCCCCGCCTCCACCGCCCCCGGCTTTAGCCTTTCATGTCGCGGTCAACGGGCAAACCACCGGACCTTTTGATATGAATACCTTGCAACAGCAAGTACAATCGGGGCAATTAACCCGCCAAAGCATGGTTTGGAAACAAGGCATGGCAGGCTGGAGTCAAGCAGGCGAGGTCGCAGAGTTGGCGAACTTATTTGCCGCCGTGCCTCCACCTCCCCCACCGATGTAGACAGGGCTATTTTTCTGCTTTCTCCTAAACGTTATTTTCACAAGCAAGATGCGGTTCGTGTCTTGCAACAAGGGCAAACTGGCAAGCAATGGTTGCTGGCGCGTTCGATGTGTTATTTCCGCTGCTTTGATTTAAGCAGTGTGCCCGCTCGCGAGCGCGATAATGCCTTGCTATTACAAATCGAACAATGGAGCCCGGTGCTTGACTATGACAGTTATCGGGTCTGGCAAGGGGCGCATGTTCAAGTTTGGCTTTGGGATAAAACCGAAATAGAAACCGCGCAAGCGGCTGAGGGGTTAAAAAATGTCGCCTGCATCCCCGAAACCCTATTCCATGCCAAAGCCGAACAAGGCTTGCAATACTTGGAACTTGAACAAGGCGTTGAAGCCCAAGTTTGGGAACAAGGCGTGTTAAAACACAGCCATTGGTGGGCAAAAACCCCCTCAAACTTTCAATGGCAACGCTTTTTGCGCGCTCATCATCTGGACTTAAGCACCGAAACGGCGGCAACACAAGCCACGACTTGGCTAAATAAAGCTTGGGGCAAACATAAAGCCCCTTTACAAAATAGCCAGTTATTACGCGAAGATCTGTGGGTTGGGCTGATGGCGAGTGTTTTTATTGGTTTTTTTGCATGGTATATGATCAGCATTAACAAATGGCAAAACGCCCTTGATGAACTAGAGCAACAACGCCTGACACTGACAAACCAAATCGAACCCATATTAGCCCAACGTCGTGCGGCTTTAGATAACCGCGCCGTCATTGACGCTTTACTTGACTTAAAGCCCTATCCTGAAACCTTGGTTTTATTGCAAACTGTTGCTAGTAAATTACCCAAGCAAAGCAAACTCATCGGTTTTACTTACCGACCCGGGCAACTGAGTTTTACCGTTCACGCCCGCAAAATTGACCCGCGTTTTTATGTCAATACCTTTGAAAAAATCCCCTTGTTTCGTGATGTCACCAGTGAAAATGGCGCAAATGCCTTGCAACTTGTCCTGAAAATGCAGGTCTTAAAACATCCCCGCTCTTGAGAAAATGATATGCAAATTGCCATGATTCGCCGCATTATCGGTTTGTTATTGTTATTGTATAGCATTACCGTTTTACCGCCGTTGGCACTGTCTTTATATGTTGATGATGGTGCATCGAAAGATTTTTTAGTCCCGTTTATTATCATGTTTATTGGCGGCATGGTGCTATGGTTCAGTAGCCGCACCCCCTTGCGAGAGCTGCAATCCCGCGATGGCTTTATTATTATCGTGGTGTTTTGGGTGGTACTCGGCTGCGTCAGCGCCCTGCCCTTTTGGCTCAACGGGCTAGAACCTGCCAAAGCCTTTTTTGAAGCGGTCTCCGGCTTTACCACCACCGGGGCGACGGTGATTGAAAAACTCCAAGAACAGCCGCTCTCGATTTTATATTATCGGCAACAATTGCAATTTTTAGGCGGCTTGGGGGTTATCGTCTTGGCCATCGCGATTTTACCCTTGCTCGGTATCGGCGGGATGCAGTTACAACGCGCCGAAGCCCCAGGGCCAATGCGGGAAGAAAAGTTTGCCCCGCGCCTGACCCAAACCGCCAAATCCCTGATTATTTTATATTTCGGCTTAACCTTGCTTTGTGCCTTGGCTTTTTGGTGGGCAGGCATGACCCCTTTTGAAGCCCTAACCCACAGCTATACCACCGTCTCTACCAGTGGTTTTTCTATTTATGACGAAAGTATCGGTTATTTCAAAGATAAGCCGTGGATAGAAGTCATTGCGATTATTTTTATGTTACTCGGCAGCTTAAGTTTTTCGGTGCATTATGTTGCCATGCACCAGCGTTCTTTAGCGCCTTATCGCCAAGACTATCAGGGTAAAATTTTCTTATATTTGATTTTAACCTTTACCTTAATCACCGGTTTTGGTTTATGGTTAGCGGGGACTTATGACAGTGTCGATGGCTCCTTTCGCGCCGCCTTATTCCAAGTCGTGTCTTTAATGACCACCACCGGATTCACCACCGAAGCTTATTATGCCTGGCCGCCATTTTTAGCTGTATTGGTGTTTGGCAGTGGTTTTATTGGCGGTTGTGTTGGCTCGACAGCAGGCGGCTTTCGAGTCGTGCGAATTGTTTTATTATATAAACAAGGGGTGCGAGAGATTTTACGCTTGATTCACCCCAGCGCGGTTGTGCCCTTGCATGTCGGTGATAAATTGGTCTCCGAGCGCGCAATTGAAGGCATTTTAGGCTTTACCTTCCTCTATATGGCAAGTTATTTATTCTTATCGTTGTTAATGCTCGCCACAGGAGCCGATATTGTTTCTGCCTTTGCAGGCACGGCTGCTTGTATCAACACCATCGGCCCTGGGCTTGGCGATGTCGGCGGTAATTTTGCCGGGATTTCTGATGCGGGTTTAATCATCAGCAGTTTTGCGATGATTTTAGGGCGCTTAGAGATTTTCGCCTTATTAGTGGTCTTAAGTCCGACGTTTTGGTTTAAATAACGGTTGTTACGCCAAGCTTTTTTTGTTGTATCCTATCGACTTTACAAAGGAACGCAAATGGATATGGACTTAATCACTTTTACTTATGCCGCACTGACAGGTGTATCGGCTAACGCAGCTTACGACAGCATCAAACAAAGTTTAGGCACAGCCTTTTATCGCTTTGAGAAACTCGCTAAAACCGAAGATAAAGACAGTTTTAATGAGGAAATGCAGCTTTTGTTAGAGCAAGATGAAGAAGTTAAACAACAGCTTAAAGACATCCAGCAGGGCAATAATACACGGATTAAACAAAGCCATTCTGGCTCAGGCGACAATGTGGCAGGTGATAAAACTGTCAATATTCACAAATAAGGAACCGAGGCTTTAGCCTCGCCGATGCCACAACCTTCGGGACTAAAGTCCCAATTCCTAGGGCTGCGAGGAACAGGGGCTTTAGCCCCGCCGATACGACGACTTACGAGATTAAAGTCCCGATTGCTAGGACAAGCAACATGAGCGAAACCCAACAAAACAATAAGGACGGTGGCGATAATGTCGCAGGCGATAAAATTGTCCATGAACATTACCACAGCCCCCAAGAACAACCCCAAACCCCGATACGCATCCGCTACGACATCAGCCGTCTACCGCTCACCAGTAACCCCAAACTCTACGGGCGCGAGCAACCCCTTAAACTACTAAACCAAGCTTGGAAAAAACCCAAAACCAAAGTAGTGATTTTGGTCGCCATGGGCGGCACAGGTAAAACCGCCCTCCTTAAACATTGGCTGGACAAACTGCTGCAAAAAAAATCAGCCCCAGAAAGCGCCTTCGCCTACTCCTTCTACTCTCAAGGCGCAGCTGAGGACAAACAAACCGACGCGGAGGAATTTTTCAGCAAAGCCTTTGCCCATTTTGGCTACCACGAAGCATTGCCGAAAAACCAGCACGACAAAGGCGTGTTATTGGCGCAATGGGTCGGCGCACAGCGGGCGCTGTTGGTATTAGATGGCTTAGAGCCGTTGCAACATCCGCAAGGGGTAATGCGCGGCGCACTTAAAGACAAAGGTTTAGTGTCTTTATTAGAGCAACTGGCGCTAAAAAACCAAGGTTTATGCTTGATTAGCTCGCGCCAGCCTGTCACTGAATTAAAAGGCAAAGCGGCGGTTATCGAACACGATTTAGCCCAATTGAGCGCGACCGATGGCGTGCGTTTATTAAAAGCCTTTAAACTCACAGGCAGCGAGAAAGATTTTAGCGAGACGGTGGCATGGCTCGGCGGTCATGCCTTGGCGCTGAACTTATTGGGGCATTATGTCCGCGCTACCTTTGCAGGTGACTTGCGCCAGCGCGATAAGCTCAGCGCCTTTAGCGATAGCCCCGAAGAGGGCGCACATGCCGAGAAAATTATCGCCGCTTATGAGCGGCATCTAAAAGGCACAGCGGATTTGGCTTTATTATCTTTGCTGGGTTTATTTGACCGCCCGGTCTCACAAGCAGCTTTTACGGCGTTGTTAGCACCCAGCGAAAAGCACAAAGATAAACAACGCCTCGCCCTTACCGCGCCCATCCGCAAGTTATCTGCCACCGACTATGGTGCATTGATACAGCGTTTACGTGACCAGCACCTGCTTAACGCCCACAACCCCGAACACCCCGACAGCTTAGATTGCCATCCCTTATTGCGGGAATATTTTGGCAAGCGCTTACAAACTGAGCAGCCCAAAGCATGGCAACAAGCACAGCGGCAGCTTTATGATTATTACAAAGCCGTGCCGGAGAAAGAATTGCCGGATACGCTGGCGGAGATGGAACCCTTGTTTGCGGCAGTGGCGCATGGTTGTGCGGCAGGGCTGCACCAGCAAGCTTTGGAGAAGGTGTATTGGCCGCGTATTCTGCGAGAAAATGAGCATTATGTACTACATAAACTCGGCGCATTTGCCACTGATTTAGCGGTGGTGGCGCATTTTTTTAGCCAGCCGTGGAACTCGCCTGCAGCGGCTTTGCCTGATGAATATAAAGCTTTTGTTCTAAATTGGGCAGCCTTTCGACTGCGTGCATTAGGGCGCTTATCTGAGGCGGCTGCGCCGATGCAGGCAGGCATTGATTTATCGGCAGCACAAGAAAATTGGATAGAAGCGGCAAAAAATGCCAACAACCTCAGCGAACTGCACAACAGTCTCGGGGCGTTGGTGGCGGCGCTGAGTGTGGCAGAGCAGGGGGTCGCCTTTGCCGATAAAAGTGGCGATGATTTTCAGCGTATGGTGAATCGTTCCTCTCTTGCCGATGCCCAGCAGCACAGCGGTGCTTGGGCAGCGGCGGCAGCCAGTTTTGCTGAGGCGGAGGAGATACAAAAACAGTGGCAGCCTGAGTCTCCGCAATTGTATTCTTTGCCGGGCTTTCGTTATTGTGACTATCTCTTGTCCTTGGGAGATTGGCAGCAGGTGCAGGGGCGGGCGCAAACGACTTTGAAATATCAGCATGAAGGTTGGTATTCATTATTATCTATTGCCCTAGACCAATTATCTTTAGGTCGAGCCAGTTTACAACAAGCCTGTATCGAGTCGGTGGGCTGGCAGCAGGCAAACCATAGCAGCGCAGAACCGCAAGATTCCCCCCACAGCCCCGCGCCTGATTTGATGCTTACCCGCAAAGACAGCCCTGCGCTGAATGTCAGTAGTGCCCACGATTGGCTAGAGCTAGCCGTCGATGACTTTCACAAAGCAGGGACAGAGCATCATTTGCCACGCGCTTTACTCGCCCGCTGTGCCTGCGCCCGTTTTGCCCATGATTGGCAGCGGGCGCACGCAGATTTAGCACAGGTGTTCGAGAGCGCTAGGCGCAGTGACATGCGGCTACACCTTTGTGATGCGCACTTCGAGGCAGCACGCCTTGCACTGATGGGGGCGGCTTTTGATGATTTATTGGCAGCAGCGCATTTGGATAAGGCGGCGGAGTTGATTGAAGCCACGGGCTATAAGCGGCGCTTGTTGGATTTACACTACCTGCGTGCTTATACGGGCTAAGGAACGTACACGAATTAATTTATGCAACTGCCTTTGCCACGCCGATAGCCCTGAAAGGGCGTAATCAATAAAGCCTAGGGCAACGCCCTAGGATAGGGGGAATAATGATGATTAAGCCCTGAAGGGGCGAGAGAAAAATACGAAAGTTATATCGCCCCTTCAGGGCTAAAATATATTGACATCAATCACCTAGGGCGTTGCCCTAGGCTATATAAATGTCGCCCCGTTGGGGCTTTTAATTTAAAACCAGAAAAAGTTGTTGAAGTTATTTTGTGCGTGTTCCTAAGTGAGTTTGGGCAGGTTCCCAGCAAAAAGCCCTAATGTTACTCACACCCCGCCCAAATAAGTCCCTACTAAATCACCCGCTCATTACCGCCATCAATCGGGATTTGCGCGCCAGTGGTTTTGCCAAACAAGGGACTGGCAAGCGCACAAACCAAATTCGCCACATCCATCGAGGTCACTTCGGTTTTCAAAAGATTATTGGTTTTATAATCGGTCACGCTCATGCCGTAGTGTTTTGCCCGCGCATTGAGGACTTCTTCTGTCCAAATCGCGGTATCAAACACCGCATTAGGGTGCAGGGTGTTGACGCGGATGCCAAACTTGCCCAGCTCTAAAGCCGCTACCCGTGCCATTTGCGTCAATCCGGCTTTGGCGACTGAATACGCGCCAGCACCAGGGCCGGGTGCGGGGACGTTTTTCGACCCCATAATCACGACGGCGGGTTCAATGCCGCGTTGCAAATAAGGGCTACAAATTTGTAGCAAGCGTTGATGGCTGCTGAGATTGACATCCATGCTTTTTTGCCACAATTCGCTGTCCATTTCGCTCAGGGTTTGGCTGGGGGTGAAAATCCCGGCGTTGCTGACGACAATATCTAGGCCGCCGAAACGCGCCACCCAGTTATCAATCGCGGCTTGCAGCGCTTCAAGGTCGGTGACATCGCAGACTTGCCCCTTAAGCGTGGTTTGGGTAAATTTATCGGCAATTTGTGGGGCAATGTCGAGGGCTAACACCGCCGCGCCTTGCGCGTGCAGTGCCTCGGCACAGGCTTGCCCAATGCCGCTGGCAGCGCCTGTTACCACGGCGACTTTGCCTTGGAAGCTCGGCGCGGAGCCAGATTTTTTCAGTTTGGCTTGCTCGAGTTCCCAGTATTCCACTTCAAAAATATCCGCAGCAGGCAGGGCTTGCCAGCGCTCGAGTTGTTGCGCCCATTGCATCGCCCGACGGCTGTGGTCAATAATGTCGCTGATAATTTGCGCTTCTTTGGCTTGTTGTCCAAAACTAAGCGTGCCGATGCCTTGCCACACCGCCCAGCAAGGCGTGGGCTTGAGCATGGTTAGCCCGTCGGTTTTTTCGCTGTCGAAGTAGTCTTTGTAGGCGCTTTGATAGCTGTTGAGTTCGGTCTTGATGTCGTTTTGAATCAACAAAGGCAGGCGCTTGGTGCGAATCACATGGTCGGGGGTTAAGGGACCTTGTTGGCTCAGTGTGCCGATGTCAGCACGGCTGGCATAGCCACAGGCTTCGGGGCTGTTGTCGAGTTGCGCTATCATCGCCCGTCCACGGCTGTGGCTGATGGCTTGGCGAATATCTGCCAATTCGAGTAAATCAACTTTGCCCGCGTCGGCTTTGGCTACCGCCGCGCTGGCGTTTTGTAGGGCTAAATAATCCTCGGCTTCGCTGACCAGTTTAATCATGCGCTCATAGCTGGTTTTGGCATCGTCGTGGAAACTGAACACGCCATGATTGAGCAGCACCATGCCTTCGTATTGCGACCAATCAATCCCTTGCGAGAGTCTGTTCACCGTTTGCGAGAGAATAAAACCCGGCATCACGTAAGGGATAAACAGCACGCGGTCGCCATAAATTTCTTTTAGACGCGCTTCACCATCGGGGGTGTTGCTGATTGAGACCACCGCGTCGGCGTGCGAATGGTCAACATAGCGAAACGGAATCAGGGCGTGGAGGATGGCTTCAACTGAGGGATTAGGGGCGTTAGGGTCGAGCATCGCTGCGCGTTGGTAGCGTACCATGTCGCTGTCGGAGAGTTCTTTTAAGTCCGCCATGCGTTTTAAGACATCGAGTTTGACGGGCGCAAAGCCTGCGCCTTCGATGGTTTCTAAGTCCCAGCCGCTGCCTTTAACATATAAAACTTCTTCAGACTCGCCAAAGAGGTTTTTAACCGTGGTTTTCACCGAGGTATTGCCGCCCCCATGTAGAACTAAATCGCTGTTTTGTCCCAATAGGCGCGAGGTATAGACCCGCATTTGTAAATCATCGGCTTGCCATTGTGCTGCATCAGCATCATTCCAAAGACTTTTCATGAGTGGTTAAAATTCCTCGTTTTCAACGGGTTTGAAGTGCAAACGGTGTTCGTGAATTAATAAAAGTAGGGCGATGTCGGTGAGCAGTTCGCGCAGTTCGGCATTGGCAAATTCGGGGATTTCGGGGAAAAGCCGAAACACGGTCCAATCGTGAATACTAGAGACCATGAAAAAGCCCCACGCTAAGCCAATAGAAGCCAGCGGGATACCAAAGCGCCGCGCTGCTTGGGCAAAAAAGGGATAAAAGCGCGCTAACAAGGGTAAAACAAAGCCATAGGCAAAAATTGAGGCGATAAAGATATGGTCAAAAAAGTAGCCCAGCAGGTTATGAAAATTGATTTCACCTTGGACATTGATTTCTTTCAGCGCCGCAGGGGTTTCGAGTCCAAAAATCCGTTGTCCCCAGCTGATTTCTTCGCCTGCCATCAGGAAAAATAAGAGGGCAAATAGAATCAAGACGATTTTTGGTAACACGGTATTATCGGTGTCAATAATGCGGCTATCGAGCGCCAATTTAAGCGCATAAGCACTGCTAAACAGTAATAAAATCGCGCTGCCCGCTTCAACGATGCCATCCTCGGCGATAAAAGCAAACATGGCTTCATCGCTTAAATACAGTTGCCCGATACCGACATACGCCAAGCAAGCGGCAACACTGAGAAACAAAATCCAAAAAGCGCGGTTAAAGGGATGGTCGATAGCTTGAAAAGCGGGGCTTGCAGGCGGTGTGGCTTGAATATAGGCGACAAAATGGCTGCCTTGCAAGGGTTGCCAAAACGCCCAAAGCAAGGCGAGAAAAACCGCAAAGGCAATGCTTAAGCCGCGCAATATGCTGACTTCTAAAAAGGCGATGCGTTTGACCGACTCAATATCGGAGGTCAGGCTGTTGCGTAAAGGGCCAAGTTCTATCAAACGCTCAGGGCTAATATACAAACCCAGCCATAAGCAAATCCCTATCAGGGGTAGAAACCATAAAGGCGGGCGCGTCATTGCATCACCTCAACTTGAAAATCTAAACCACTTAACATCTGCGCCAAGGCGGTTTTTTCTGCGGGGACATGGACACGTAAATTCGCAAATTCACGCCGAGCGCGGTAATGTTTGCGCAATAAATCAAATTGCTCAGCGGGGTTACTTTGCCGCAACAGGGCATCGTCATCACGGACATCATAACAAGTCATCACCGCCAAATAGAGCGCTTGCCAATCGTCAATTTCGGCACTAAAGCTGATGTCTTTAACCATTGGTTCGGGTAAAACCTCGGCAGCTGACCACGTTGGCTCGACATTCAAATGCGCACACAAGGCGGTATAAATCATTTCTGTGCCGCGAATTTTGCCATCGAGACTATAACCGGCAATATGCGGGCTGCCTAAATTGGTTTGCTTGAGTAACTCCGCGTCAATGGCAGGCTCGCCTTCCCAAACATCTAAAATCGTATGAAAATCAGGACAGGTTTGGATTTTTTCTTTTAGCGCCGCTTCGACCACCACATCGCCGCGTGAGGTGTTGATGAAAATACCGCTATCAGAAAATTGCTCGAAAAACGGCTGGTCTGCTAAAGCCAAGGTCGGGTGTGCCCCCGTTTTTACCAAAGGCACGTGCATGGTAACAATATCGGCACTTAGTAAAGTTTCGCGGTCAACAAATTGTGTATCACCGGTTTTTTCTGCCAAGGGTGGGTCATGCGGTAAACAACGCACGCCAAGAGCTTGCAGGCGTTTTTGCACCCGCGAGCCGACATTGCCACAGCCAATAATACCGACGGTTTTATCTTTTAAGTTAAAGCCTTGTTGTCGCGCCAAAATTAATAAACCACTGACCACGTATTCCGCAGCAGAAATGGCATTGCTACCCGGGGCGCGAGCAAAGGGAATGTTTTTGCTCGCCAGATAATCTAAATCGATATGATCAAAACCGATGGTTGCCGAGGCGACAAATTGCACGGGCGTGTTTTCTAGTAACTCAGCGTTGACTTGGGTCACGGAACGGACTAATAACACATCGGCATGTGTTAAATCGCTTTGCGTGACTTGGCGACCATTAAAACGCTGCACTTCACCAAATTGACTAAAAGCGGCTTGGCTAAAGGGGATATTTTCATCGGCGAATATACGCATTATCATCCTTACTGGGTTTCTAAAGCTTGATTTATACTTGCCAAACCATACTGTTGCAACAGAGACAACAATAAGGATATTTCCATGCACGACTTAACCCCAGCGGGGGAACCTTGGCATTTACAACAATTTTTAGATCATTGTAGCCAGTTCGTTGGTGAACTATTTCCATGGGACTTGCAAGCGTGGCAGGATGATACCACACAGCCCGCGCCTTTGTTACTGGATGTGCGCGAACTCGATGAGTTTCATTTGTTCCATATTCCCGATTCTATCAATGTCCCCCGGGGTATTTTGGAAACCGCTTGTGATTATGGCTTTGAGGACAGCGTGCCGCGTTTGGTTGAAGCGCGTAAGCGCCCTGTGGTGGTGATTTGTCGTTCAGGTAAACGCAGTTTGATGGCAGGTTTAACCCTAAAAATGATGGGCTATGAAAATGTCCAATCTTTGCAAACCGGGGTTAAGGGCTGGAATGATGCCGACGGGCTGATGGTGAATAATAACCAATTGCCTGTGGATGCCGACTTTATTGATACGTTTTTATCTATCCCACCGACACCCGCGCAACTGGGCGAGGAAGAAGACTAAGTTTGTGCTTGCATGGTCGCCAAAGCCAATTTTAAATCGTCCCATGATTTACGTTTTTCACTGGGGCGACGCAGTAAATACGCAGGATGATAGGTGACAATCAAGGGAATGCCTTGATAATGATGCACTTGTAAGCGCAATTTGCCCACCGCGACATTGGTTTCTAGTAAAAAATGCGCCGCAATGCGCCCGACGACTAAGAGCATTTTCGGTTGGATATGCTCGATTTGGGCTTTGAGATAATTGCTACAAGCTTCAATTTCAGCAAGGCTGGGGTCGCGGTTTTGTGGCGGACGGCATTTAAGTACATTGGCAATGAAGATTTGCTCGCGCTCAAGCCCGATGGCATGGAGCATAGCGTTTAGAAGTAGCCCAGCACGACCGACAAATGGCTCGCCTTTCATGTCCTCATCACGCCCTGGTGCTTCACCAATAATCATCAAATCCGCTTGCGCATCACCGATACCAAACACGCTTTGGGTACGCCCCGCCGCCAATTCGCATTGCGCACAACTGGCGATTTGGGTTTGTAATTGCTCCCAAGGCATAAGGCTAGGCTTCGTTACAACAGCAGGTGTTTGTTCCAGCACAGGCGCGGCAGGTTCAGTTTCGGGCGCAGCGCTACGTTCAGAGCTAACATCACGTCGCACCCAAGCTTGAATGCCCAAGGCATCTAAATAACTGATATTACGCACCAAGTCAGTTTTTGCCATGATAGGTAACTTTTTTACCTGCATAGTAGCATTTAGCCGTGGAGCAAGGGCGGTTTTCTGGGCCATTCAGGCACAGAAAGAAGCCTTTGCGTAACATCAGCAAACACGCAAGTTGTTGACTCATATTAGTTGCCTTATGAATAATGGCTGTTTAACGCGCTTGCCATTGTTGATTTGGCGCATTATTGCAATCCCAAATTTGTACTTTGCCGCCATTTTTATGTAAATCAGGTCCGGCGACATCCAAACATTTGCCGCCGCCATTTTTTAAGCGCCCCGCATTGGCTGACCATTTTTGATTGGGGGCATTATTACAATCCCAGACTTGTACATGACCGCCGTTTTTGTGTAAATCCGGCCCTGCGACATCAAGACATTTGCCGCCACTGCTGACATAACGACCATTGTCATTTTTCCACAATTGATGCGAGCCGCCATTGCAATCCCAGATCTGTACATGACCACCATTGCGATATAAGTCGGCAGGAACCAACTCCAAGCACTTACCACCGCCATTGACCAAAGGGCGATAAGCGCTGAGTTTACTATCAAGGCTGCGTCTAAGGGAGTTGAGTTTGTCACTATCGGGCAATTCTGCCAAACTCAGTAAAGGAAAGGCACTGAAGCTGGTGATAAGCACACCGGCGATAAGCGTGTTAAGTTTTAACATGATACTTTTTCCAAAAGTTATAGACCGTCTCTAGCCCCTGGGAGCATACGATAAGTGCGGGTTTTATATTGCCTCTCATCCGATAAAGGCAGCGAGACTTGAAATAAAACATCCACCTAAGAGCTTACTACAACTGTCGTGTGGGTTTCAAAAAAACCACCCTTTATGTATGCCATCTCCAGTGGTAAATTTTACCGGATAAATTCTTTTCTATTCACAAATCAAAAATTTAGGTATAATAATCGATTGGCTTTAAATTAGTGAGATGAATAAAATCTGACTAATGAAGCAAATTATCAAGGCAGTCTTCGGGCTGCTTTTTTATTTTGAATGGGCGCATAAGCGTGGCGACAGGTCACGTTTATATCGAAAATATTGAGGTTATCAGGCTTATGTCCAGCAGTTTAATGCCTAATTACAAGCGCTTGCCGGTCAGCTTTGCTAAAGGTGAAGGCGCGTGGTTGTGGGACAATGCGGGAAAACGTTATTTAGACGCACTGGCGGGCATTGCCGTTTGTGGTCTGGGACACGCGCATCCTGTGCTGCGACAAAATTTGTGTGAACAAGTGGGTGAATTATTACACACCTCCAACCTCTATGGTGTCGAGCGTCAAAGCCAATTAGCCGATAAATTGACCGAATTATCAGGGCTTGATGAAGTCTTTTTCTCTAATTCAGGTGCAGAGGCGAATGAAGCTGCGCTGAAACTAGCGCGCTTATACGCGGGCAAACAAGGGATGAAAAACCCGGTCGTTGTCAGCATGTCTGGTAGTTTTCACGGACGGACATTGGCCACTTTAACTGCGACAGGTAATCCTGCGGTTAAAGTCGGTTTTGATCCATTGCCTGAGGGCTTTGTCACCATTGCTTATGATGACATGGAAGCGCTAGAAACTTTAGCGGCAACACAAAACATTGCCGCAGTGCTGGTTGAGCCAATTCAAGGCGAAGGTGGAATTAATATCCCCGCACCAGATTATTTGCCTAAACTGCGCCAGTTTTGTGATCAACACAAGGCGTTATTAATTCTCGATGAGATTCAAACCGGGATAGCCCGAACCGGATATTGGTTTGCTTTTCAGCAACATCAAGGCTTGTTGCCGGACATCATGACTTTAGCCAAAGGCTTAGGCAATGGCGTGCCGATTGGTGCTTGTCTTGCCCGTGCTGAGATAGGTGAATTGATGCAGCCAGGTACGCATGGTTCGACCTTTGGCGGTAATCCTTTGGCTTGCCGAGCGGCTTTAAGTGTTTTAGAAGTCGTTGAGCAAGAACAATTGCTTGCCCAAGTACAAGACCTAAGTACACACTTCAAAGCAGGCTTTGCCCCCTTATCTAGTTTGCCACAAGTTAAATCCATTCGTATTCAAGGTTTAATGATAGGTATCGAATTGGATAAAGCTTGTCCTGAATTGGTTGGCAAAGCCTTGGATAAAGGCTTGCTTATCAATGTGACCGCTGGCAGCGTGGTGCGTTTATTGCCGCCATTGATTATCACAATAGCGCAAGCTGATGAGATTATTGATATTGTTAGTGCATTGGTGCAATCGGTCAATACTTAACCTATAGCCTATTTTAGCTGTGATCGCAGCAATAATTATATGTGAGCAGCCCATAGGGGGCTGCTATTACTCTTACCCTTGGTATTATTAGTATGGCGTTACGTCATTTTTTATCTTTACTCGATTTAAGTGCAGACGAATTGCAAGCATTATTAAAACGTGCGGCAAAATTAAAGGCACTACAACAACAACGTAGTTCACATGAAATCCTCAAAAACCGTGTGTTGGCGATGATTTTTGAAAAATCTTCTACCCGAACACGGGTATCTTTTGAGTCCGCTATGGCACAAGCAGGCGGCCATGCGATTTTTATGTCACCACGCGATACCCAATTTGGGCGCGGCGAGCCATTAGAAGACTCAGCAAGAGTGCTATCTGGCATGGTTGATTGTGTGATGATTCGTACCTTTAAACAAAAAGATTTAGAGCGTTTTGCTGAACATGCCACTATTCCGGTCATTAATGCTTTAACCGATGAATACCATCCTTGCCAGTTGCTCGCTGATATGCTCACTTATCAAGAGCGCCGTGGCAGCATTCAAGGCAAAACCGTCGCTTGGGTGGGAGATGGCTTTAATATGTGTCATTCCTATGTGAATGCCGCCCGCCGTTTTGATTTCACCTTGCGCATTGCAGCGCCTGCAAGCAACCAGCCTGATCCTGCAATCATTGAAGCGGCTGGCAAGCATGTTGAGATTGTCAAAGATCCCCGTGATGCGGTCACCGATGCTGATTTGGTCGTCACTGATGTCTGGGCGAGTATGGGACAAGAAGAAGAAACCTCACAACGGATGGAAATCTTTGCCGCTTATCAAATCAACCAAGAGATGATGAAACTTGCCAGCGAAGATGCGCTGTTTATGCATTGCTTGCCAGCACACCGAGGCGAAGAAGTCACCGCTGATGTGATTGATGGCCCGCAAAGCGTGGTTTGGGATGAGGCAGGTAATCGACTGCACAGCCAAAAAGCCTTACTTGAATTTTTAATCATGGGCGCACCTGCATAAGCAATCCCACCCTATCCTCCAAAGTTTTAATCTAAATTTATCAATACTTTGGAGGTATACCCCCCCATTTTGACTAACATGTTTCAATGAATCATTGAGTATTAAGAGATGTCCTTGCACTTATTAGATAAACTGCCTAAGGGCTTTTTAGATTGCCCTGCTGATCAATTACATAATATTCTTTCCGGTCCGAGTTTAATTCAATTAAAAGGGCGACGCGAACCCGCCGTATTTGTCTCGATTTTATTGCATGGCAACGAAGACACCGGGCTGTATGCGATTCAAAAAATCCTTAAACACTATCAAGATAGCGAATTGCCGCGTTCGTTGGCCTTGTTTATCGGTAACATCAGCGCCGCACGTTTGGGCTTGCGACGGCTACCAAAACAGCCTGATTATAATCGTACTTGGCCGCAAGGCGAATATCCCAATTCTATCGAAGCCCACACCATGCGTGAAGTCACCGACATCATGCGCAAACAAGGGGTATTTGTCAGTGTTGATGTCCATAATAATACCGGACTGAATCCGCATTATGCTTGTATTAACCGCTTGAACTCAGATTTTCTGCATTTAGCCACCTTGTTCAGCCGCACTGTGGTCTATTTCTTACGCCCGCAAGGGGTGCAATCCTTGGCATTTTCTGAGTTTTGTCCAGCAGTGACCATTGAAGCGGGGACAACAGGCAACCAATACAGCATCGACCACACTGCCAGTTTTCTTGATGCCTGCTTACATATAGAACATTTGCCACACCACCCCGTTACTGCGCACGATATTGATTTATTCCACACGGTGGCGACAATCAAAATCCCCGCTGAAGTCAATTTTGAATTTTCAGATTCGGACACCGAGCCACACGATTGGCAAGGCGCGCATATGCAATTACGGGCGCAATTGGATCATCTCAATTTTAATGAATTACCCGCCAATACTCCGATTGGTTGGCTTGCACCAAACAGCAGCCAACAAATGCCCCTACAAGTAGAAAACGAAGCGGGCGAGCAAGTTGCCGAGCAATATATTCAAATTATGGACAATCAAGTTTGTTTAAGTCGCTCCTTAATGCCTGCCATGTTTACTTTGGATTCTCGCGTGATCCGGCAAGATTGTTTAGGCTACTTGATGGAACGCTTACCCCACCCAAAAACGGATAAAGCATGATGTCAGAAAAAGTCGTGGTCTTAGGCGCATCACCGAAACCAGAACGCTATGCCAATCAAGCGGTGGCGCGGCTACTCGAATATGGGCATCAGGTTTACTCCATCCACCCGATTGCCAAAACCATCCACGAACAAACGTGCTATAAAAATTTAGCGACCTTACCGACAGAAGCGATTGATACCTTGACCTTATATTTAGGCAAAGCGGGTACGGATAAAATGAGCGCGGAAATTTTGGCTCTCGCTCCAAAACGGATTATTTTCAATCCGGGCACTGAAAATGCTGATTTGTTTGCACAAGCAGAGGCGGCTGGGATTACAGTGATAAATGCTTGTACTTTGGTTATGCTGGAGACAAACGAATTCTAACTTCTGATGTTACGCAAAGGCTTCTCAATACCCCAAAAGGCAAAAAAACCGCCATTGCTCCACGGCTAAATACGACTAGGCAGGTGGAAAATCACACTATTGTGACAAAAACTGGCTTAGTGCGTCACATCAGTTAACTTCTTTGCCCATCATCAATAGGGAAGCCCGCATAAATTTTTGCAAAACACCCTAAGATGATTAAAATAACGCCTCATTCCTTTCTCAATAGACCTCTACTATGAAAAAATTATTCTCTCAATTTTGTCTCAGCCTATTGCTACTGTGTAGCGTAAACAGCATGGCCGCTGACTTTAATCGCAACGAATTCAAATCCCAGTTATTGAGCTTGTTTCCTCTTGGGGTAATGAAAACCATAACCATTAATGAAGAAAAAGGCGAAGCCAGCTTAACTTTTAAAAAAAATGATGTCTATTTCACTGCTGGAGAACGTTTTAAGCGCATTTTTGCCATTGATTCAGTCAAATTGTTTATTACTTTGCCGGGGCTTAAATCTCTGACCTTGGTTATCCCCGTTGGCGATACCATTCAAACCATGACTATCGGTGCTGAAGAAATCGAAAAATATTACCAAATCAGTTTTAACGAGCTACGGGTGGTTTCCGGCTTATGGCAAACTGATTTTAGCCCCCGTTATGAACACCCTGAGGCATGGAATAAATTTGCAGCTAAATACGTACAGGAAAAATAGCGAATTAGCCGATGAAAGCCATGATTTTAGCCGCAGGGCGAGGCGAGCGCCTGCGCCCTTTGACCGATAGCACCCCAAAGCCTTTGATAGAAGTCGCGGGCAAACCTCTGATTCATTATCACCTTGAAAAACTGCAACAACTGGGCATCAAAGAGGTGGTGATTAATCAAGGCTGGCTCGCAGAACAACTGCCCACCCAACTCGGCGATGGGCGACAATGGGGTTTAAAGATTCATTACAGTTTTGAAGGTTGGCCGTGCTTAGATACGGGCGGCGGCATTTATAAAGCCTTGCCCCACTTTGGCTATGCGCCCTTTTTACTCATCAATGGTGATGTTTGGTCTGAGTATGATTTACAGCAATTGCCTAATGACTTGGGCGATAAAGCCGCGTATTTAATTTTAGTCGATAATCCGCCGCATAATCCCAAAGGCGATTTTGGACTGGATAAAGGTAAACTCAGCCCAGGCTTTGCCCCACGGCTGACCTATAGCGGCATGGGTTTATATCATGCACGTTTATTTGAGCATATCGACACAACACGTTTTAGCCTTGCGCCCGTATTACAAGCAGCAATGCAACAAGGTTTAGTTAGCGGTGAGCATAGCCGCGCTTATTGGCAAGATGTTGGCACACTTGAGCGCTTACAAGCCTTAGAAACACGCTTACAAGCCTTAGAAACACGCTTACATGGAAATTAGAACTCAGTACAACAAAAAAAGGTTACAGCTACTTATTTGTTTCCCTCACTGGTATTAATCGAAAAATTTAAAGCTGATATAAATGCTTGAACCTCCTCATTTTCTGCGGTTGATATATTTATATGTGAATTTTTATTTTTTGTTTTTATAGTGATTCTTTGAAAAAAACTAGAATAAGCAATGAAATACACATCGGTTAGCTGGTATTTTTTTAGTCTAATTTTTCCAAAATAAATTAATTCAGATGTTGTTATTAACATATTCTCATCTGTCACCTCTAAGGAAGTAACTGTCCCTCGAAAATAATCAAATACAAGATATATTATTATGATAGATAAAATTGCAAATGAAAAAACAGCACCTAAATTTTCTGTTGCCATGACGTATAATATAAGACCTAAAGCAAATGGAGCAGAAATTCTTTTAAAACCCCGTATGTTATCAATGTTTTGTATTTCTAATTTTTGAGAGGAAGACATTTGTTTACCTATGGTTTTCTCTAAAGATTAATTATAAGCCTATGAATTGGAAGAAGCTATTTCGCTTATTTACCTATGTAGCGGTCTCTATCGTGCTAAGCAGCCTGAGAGTCTATGCCGAGTTTAACGATATTAGTTAATTTCACGATTAAAAACCTAGATAACTAATCTATTTTTTCTAAAGCATGTTTTAATGATATTCGTGATGCAGCAATATATACCATTGATTCAATAGATTTTGTTGTTTTTTCATATTCCCTAGCGAGTCTTCTATTTCTTGTTAACCATGCAAAGGTACGTTCTACAACCCATCTTTTCCGAATAGGCTTAAATCCTTTCTTTGATTTTCTCTGTTTTATTTCTATATCACAGTTATATTGTGATTTTGCAGTTTTTACAAAATTGCCTCTATATGTATTATCTGCCCATATTTTTTTTAATTTATATTTCTTAAATACCTTTTCAAGTAATCTAACTCCTGCATTTCCATCATACATATTTGCTGGGTGTACAAAAACAGAGATAAGATAACCCATTGTATCTACAATAATAATTCTTTTTCTTCCATTAACTTTTTTTCCACCATCAACACCAACATCATTACCCTTTGTCTCAGGCATACTCTTAACACTTTGTGAGTCTATTACACCTGCGCTGGGTTCTTTTTTTTTACTTTATTTCTAGCAAGTTTACGGGATGTATCATTTATTTTTTCAAATAAACCTATTCCCATAAATTTAAGATAATGATGATTCACTGTTTTATATGGAGGGAAATCATGAGGGAAATATTGCCACTGAACACCTGCTTTATTGATGTAAAATATAGCATTTAATATTTCACGATATTGTTCCAAACTTACTTTCGGCCCTCTTGTATATGGACAGTTTTCTTCGACGATAGGAGCTAAAACCTCCCATTCAACATCTGTTATATCTGATAGATAGCTTTTTCTTTTCATTCTGAATGCATGTAGTTTTGAATTGACTAATTATAGCTAAAAACCAAAGAATTTTCTCATTTTATTTTCAGTAAAATTAATGTATTTCAACATCTTAAACTTCGCATAGACTCTTACGAAGAACTAGTATCCCCAATTTTATCAACTCTCGAACAAATAGAAGTATCTGAAAAAGAAAAAACGGAATCAAAGTTAGATATTGACAAGTTTTCATCTTACTTGAGGGCAGTACACAGTCAAGTATCTAAGAATAAAATATTAATTAAGGAAAAACTTAATAATACTAGTCGGAAGTTATCATTGACTAATACAGAAATGGACTTAAAGTCTATCTCATCTGTTGTCGAAAAGGCTAATAAAGATATAACTAATAATAATTCATTAATAGATAACTATGATCAAGAAGTTGCTAAGTTGAAGCGTGAAATATGGCGCTTTCTAGTTAATGATTTAGACGAAAAAATACGTAATTATAAATCAGCTAATAGTGGACTGCAACAGGGAATTAATAATATCTCAAATGAGATAGAAAAGCGAACAGAAAATATTCTAGAGTTAGAGCGTGAGATTATTGAATTGAGCAAGAATATTACCAGTGTTCAACCAGCGGTTGATGAAATAAATCGTTTACTTAGCATCTATGGATTTACCAATTTTCTAATTATTCCATCACCTGAACAACAAAATCATTACGCCATACAGCGTGAGAATGGTGACTTGGCACACCATACTCTTAGCGAGGGTGAAGTTACCTTTATTACTTTTCTCTATTTTGTTCAACTAGCTAAAGGTGCATTAAACCAGAATTTTGTAACTGAAGATCGAGTATTGGTTATTGATGACCCTATCTCTAGTTTGGATAGCAACATATTATATATCATTAGCACTATAGTAAAGGGTTTGATTAGAGAAATAAAAGAAAGTTCAGGAACTATTAAACAAATACTACTGTTGACCCATAACGTTTACTTTCACAAAGAAGCCTCCTTCATCAGCAGCAGGTCAAATGAAGATCGAGATACAAATTATTGGATAATCAGAAAAAACCAGAATATTACCTCTATTCGAGCCTATGAACAAAAAAACCCCATAGAGTCATCCTATGAGTTACTATGGCGAGAGATTAAAGAATGGCAACAGAATTTTGGAATCACCCTTCAAAATACAATGCGAAGAATCATTGAACATTACTTCAAAATATTAGGTAAGTTTACAGATGACGGCCTTGTTGATCGGTTTCATACGCAGGAAGAACAACAGATATGTCGCTCATTACTGAGTTGGATTAATGATGGTTCCCATACCATCCCAGATGACCTTTACGTTCAAACACCTGATGATTCTGTAGAGAAATATCTGAATGTTTTTGAAAAAATTTTCGAGTACACTGATAATCATGGACATTATCGGATGATGATGGGCAGGAAGTATAAATACTCATAATAAGTTACTACATGCGGAAAAATTACTCGCTGCGCTCCCAATTTTCTAGTGAGCAAGGCATTGGGCAGAAGCCGAACAATGGAAGCTTCACAAAACCATGCACAGCCTCAAAATAGCTGATTTTCACGATACATAAATGCCTAGATCAAACCCAGATTTAATTGGGACAATAAACCATGTCAACATTTTTTCCCGCTCTGAATCAATTGTGTCAGGCACGCCCGCAACAATTGGCTATATGGCTCGCACCTGAGCAACATAAGTTTTGGTTTAGCCTGTTGCTGATTTGTATCGGTGGTATGCTCTACGGCAGTGCCATCGGTATTTTACGCTCCCCTTTACAAGCTATATATGTGGCGTTCAAATTTCCCTTATTGTTATTACTCACCGCCTTAGGCAACGCTTTAATTAATGGCATGTTGGCGCAGTTATTAGGCGCCCCGATACGTTTTCGACAAAGTTTATTGGCTGTATTGATGAGTTTTGCTCTATTGGCGGTTATTTTAGGCGCATTAGCGCCTTTAAGTTGGTTTTTTGCTTATGCTCTACCCGCGGATTATGATTTACATTTATTCTCTCATACGCTGATGGTCGGTTTTGCAGGGGTCATCGCCAATTTACGTTTGTATCACTTGCTCGGGCATATTTGCAGCAAAGCACAACAAGCCTTACAAATTTTATTGGCATGGCTGGCAATTAATTTATTTTTAGGCGCACAAATTTCTTGGAATTTACGTCCCTTTATCGGTACGCCCGATTTACCCGTACATTTTTTACGTGATGATCCGTTTAATGGTAGTTTTTTTGAGCGCATATTGGAAATAATTTTAGGAGCTGGATAATGAATAATGACACAAACCATATGGATAAAACGATAGCCGAGAAACCCCCCACAGATAATGCGCCTCCCTTAGTTAAAAATGCCTCGATGATGCAACTGATTGATGCGCTATTAAAATCGCATGAACAAATGTATCAATTATTTAATACCGGCAGCGGTATCAGTAATATGATTAAATTGCTCTTTATTGCCCTATTTGGCTTTAGCTTATATGGGGTATTAATGGGCGCTTTTAGTATGGGGATTCAATGGGTAGTCGTGCCTGCAAAAATTTTTCTGATTACGTTGCTCAGTGCTTTATTATGTTTTCCCAGTTTGTATATTCTTTCTGCCTTGAGCGGGGCGACATTAAGTGTTAAGCAAGCAGGGGCTTTGCTGTTAACCAGTTTGGGCTTAGTTGCTTTATTATTACTCGGCTTTGCCCCTGTGGCTTTTGTGTTTACCGTGTCGATTGCTTCTTTGCCTTTTATGGGGCTGGTTCATTTGCTTATCTGGGGTATTAGCTTCTTTTTTGGGTTTCATTTTTTCAAAAAAGGCGTGCAATTTTTGGGCGGTAAAGATGTAATGATGATCAAAGTCTGGATGATGATTTTTTTATTAACTTTCGCACAAATGTCCACCGTCTTTCGTCCGATATTGGGCGAAGGTCGCCCTATTTTTGTCACGGAAAAACATTTTTTTCTCGATCATTGGCGACAAACATTGGAGCTAGGACGCTAGGTTTATGCAAGTTCGGTATTTACATAAAGGTGAATATCAGGGAGCAGGAATGACGGTCGGTCATGTTTATGAAGTATTGGGCATCGAAGCTGATTCTTACCGAATTATTGATAATACGCATATGCCCTATTTGTATAACCCCAATCAATTTGAAATCGTTGATGCCCTTAGACCTCATTTTTGGGTTTCTGAGTTAGGAGACGATGGGGAAGAGTATGCTTATCCAAAAGCATGGCATCTAGTGGGATTTTTTGAAGATTTTTATGATGGAAATAAAGATGCCATCTCTATATTTTGGGCTGAGTGTGAGCGCTTATATGGCATTAAAAAAACCGTTTAATCTAAGGTATCAAACGTATGAGTGAACAAACACGCGGCATATTATTCGCGATGCTGATCGGTCTGGTGATATTTGCGCTCGCCAGCTTGTTTCTAATCCATACCCAAGCTTTACTTTTAGCCGTGATTGCAACGATGGTGGTGCTTTGGAGTAATGAAGCATTGCCCTTGGGCTTGGTGTCTTTATTGCCCGTGGTTTTGTTTCCAGCTTTTGATATTAGTACCACCAATGCGGTCACGCCCAACTATGCTAAATCAATTATTTTTCTCTTTTTAGGCGGCTTTATGTTGGCAATTGCAGTAGAAAAAACTGCCTTACATCGTCTGATTTCGCAGCGTATGCTCAGTGTTTTTCCGAATACGGCACGCGGGATGATTTTTGCGCTAGCGATCACCTCTGGCTTATTAAGTTCTTTTTTATCCAACACCACCACGACCTTATTGCTCATGCCCTTGGCCTTGTTTTTAAGCGACGATCCGCGCCTTAAAATGCGTTTTGCTTTAGCCATTGCTTATGGGGCAAGTATTGGCGGTATTGTTACCCCGATTGGCACGCCACCGAATTTGATTCTTTATGGGGTGTTCGATGATTTACAAATCGTCGCGATTCCCTTTATGCAATGGGTCGGCTTAGTCTTGCCTTTGGCGATGATTATGTTTGTTTTAATCGGTTGGGCTTTATCTTTGGGGGTGGCGAAATTACCGATTCAAAGCCAAATGCAGGTGGGTGATTTAAACAGCGAGCAAAAAAAGGTCTTATATGCCCTATTTAGCTTGATTATCTTATTGATTATCAATTCACCGATTCGCCCTTATTATGATGGCTTAGGCTTAAATGAAAAAGGCATTTTATTGAGTTTTGGGATGCTGATGTTTATGCCGCCTTTTAATATTCTCACATGGCAAGACAGCAAAAAAATTCCCTATGAAATTATTTTTTTATTCGGTGCAGGGTTTTCTATCGCGATGGCATTTACCAGCACCGGGCTTGCGGATGAACTCGCGAAATCTTTGCAGCATTTAACCCATTTATCGCCTTTATTATTATTGCTACTCATCGCGATTTTAGTCACTTTTAGCACCGAGATTACCAGCAATACAGCGCTTATTTCGATGATGCTCCCGGTGATTTATGCCCTGACAGAGCAAAATGGCCTGGACACCCGTTTATTTATGATGGTGGCGACGATTTGTGCCAGCTATGCCTTTATGTTACCAATCGCCACGCCACCCAATGCCATAGCCATGAGTAGCGGTGTGGTCAGTGTCAAACGGATGGCAAGTTATGGGTTTTGGTTTAATTTGGCGGGTATTAGTTTGATTTCTTTATTCGCGATTGTGTACTGGCGGGTGTTTTTATAGGCACGGCTATACTCGTGCCTATTGATCTTATTGCACCGTGCTATCGACTTTCTCAACTAACACATGGGCAAAAATTTCGTTTTCCTCTTGGGCAGCGGTTTTCATAATCTTGGCGACATCTCCACCGATTAAACGGCTCAATAAGCCCATGTTCATTTGCGATAAATACACCTTGCCATCAGCTGCTTCATAAATGCCCACGCGACAAGGCATCATCGCCATAAACGGTTTTTGACTATCTTCAGATAATAAGGCAGCGGCATGATGTGGCTGGCATAAAGATAACACCGTCATTTTGCTCATTTCTCCATAACCCGCTTTAGCAAAGGTTTTTTGTAAATCATAAGCCTTGGGTGTTTTCCAACCTTCTTCTTTGGCAGAGGCTTTAATCGCCGCGAGGGTATCATCAAAATTTAATCGGCTTTCTTGTACATCCAGCATTATTTTTGGAGCGATAAAGCCTAAGCCGGCAACGGTTAAAAACATGCCTAAAAACAGTCCAGAGAATAAAAAAATAATCGGTTTTTTCATGTGTGATTTCCTTTCGATATGGGGTTCAACAACCTTGTTGATAAGTCACAATATTATAATATAATAAAATTCTAATACAATAGTTTACTCGAGTAGTTTTATTGTTCAGAAAAATAGTTTAGGAGCGTCGCCGCTTTCGACTTTTAAACGCTTGTACCGCTTGTAAGATCTCAGGCTGCTCAAATATATCGGTTTGTAGCACCGCCTCTGCTAGCAAAGCCGCGACATTTTCAATTCTATCGTTTTGTATCTCTTCGCCGTGTAAGGCGGCGCGGATGCCGCGCAGGCTGCCACATTGCAGGCGCAAAGCCAAGCCATGGGGCAATTCGCTGCTGCTGTCGCTGATTTTAAGGCTAAAACGGGCGTTGTGGCGCAATTGAGCCAACACTTGGGTGCAGGTTTCTCTTGCCTCAGTTTGCAGGCAAGTCATGGCTTCGCGCTCGGCAATTAACAAACGCTGCCCATGCTGACAACGGCAACAATTTGCCAACATGGCGCGCCCAAAGACACAGGGGCTGTGATTGACCTCTTTAAACGTTTGTTGATACTCGCCCTCATCAACCATGTGTTGTCCTAAAAATAACGATTAAGAAAATTCAGCACTTCGCGTCTTGCCGCGTCGGTAGCACTGTCGTCGTAACGAATGCCATCGGGATTCGCAAAACCGTGATCGGCATCATAACTGTGACACTCTAAGGTTTTATCTGCCGATGCCATTAGCGATTCTAAAGCCGCTTGTTTATCTGGCCAAGTGGCTTCAGTTTCGGCAAAAATTGCCAACACTGGCGCGCTCAGTGCGTCGATATTTTGTTTATTTAGGACGATGCGGCAATAATACAAGACCAAGACATCAACTAAATCAGGAAAGGTAATCGCCGCATATTGGGCTTGTAAGCCACCAAAAGACCAGCCGAGCACGGCAATTTTGCGCCCGTCTTTTTTCAAGACATCCAGCGCCGCACCAATTTTACGGTTCAGCATGTCCTGATCGAGGCTACGCATATATTCGCCCGCCTCTTTGGTATTTTCAGGATGCTCACCATCGTATAAATCCACAACCAAAGCTTGGCAATTCAGCTCTTGAAAATGATCGGCGCAATCTTTGTTGTAATCTAACATGCCCCACCAGTCATGCAAGATTAATACGCCCCGGTCGGCATTTTCGTCGCCGACTAAATAGACATCAAATGATTCATTTTCACTAGTGCTTAATTGCATTGTTCTACCCCTTTGTATGCGACTATTTTTTTCGATCTGTGTCGAATTATTTTTAAGGCATTCTAAGCGAGAATTCACCTGATAGGCAATCAAAAACCGAGGTTTTAGCGCCGTGAGGAGTAGTTTGGAAACACGTTTTTATCCAAGATGACTTCTATCAGATTAATTTGCTTGGCAAAATCAGCTTGAGCAAACAATTGGTCTATCTCGGCGAGGGTTTCAATGCGATAGTGTTGGATGCCAAAAGACTGGGCTAAGAGGGCGTAATCGGGGTTGGTAAAATCGCAATTGATAAAGCGTTGCTTATATTGCTGATGTTGGTTTTTACGGATCAGTCCCATGGAGTTGTTGTTAAATAGGACGATATTAAGCGGCAAGCCATAATTAACTGCGGTCATGATTTCCATGCAGCACATTTGAAAGCCACCATCACCGAGCACAGCAAAGGTTAGGCGATCTTGATAAAAGCGCGCACCAATAGCGGCGGGGATGGCATGACCCAAGGAGGAAATCCCTGAATTGGGATAGTAGCGGTTTTCGCTGGAGACATTATAAAAATTCTGGGCAAAAATTAGGTTATCGTCAAAGAGCATGGTATTGCGCGGCAACTGCTCGGCAAGTTTGGCAAAAAAATGCTCAGGTAGAGAAAAACCCTCTTGGAGGATTTGATAATCATTCTGCGGCGCGGCTTTGAGCTGTTGAATATCATTGGCAATCTCACTTTGGCGCGGAGCAATCCCGCGTTCTGCTAAGTTTGCCAACAGACTGGATAAAACGTCTTTCATATCGCCATGCACAACAATATCGGCATTAAAGACTTTGGCTAACTGGGTATAGTCCAAATCCACTTGGGCAATGGTTTTATCCTCAAGCAGGGCTTTATCCCATAAATAACTGGTGCGTTCGTTAAAACTTGCGCCTAAAAACAGCAATAAGTCGGCTTCATCAACGATATAACGGTAGGCATAGCCTGAGGAAGTCACGCCCAGCGTGCCCAAAGACAAGCCCGATTGCTCGGCAATAATGCCTTTACCCTTAATGCTGGTGGTGACAGGGATTTGTAGCTGTTCGCTAAGCTGTTGCACCTCGGCTTGCGCTTTGGCACTGATCACCCCGAATCCGGCGACAATCACTGGTTTTTTCGCTTTCAATAAGGCATCGGTGAGCGCTTCTACTGGTGGCATGTCTTTATGGACAAAATGCACATGCTTTTGGGTTTGAATGCTGTCTAAAATGCTATCATCGACCAGTTCTTTTTGGACGTTATAAGGAAAACTTAACAACACGGGCGCGGGGTTGGGGGAGAGCAAAATTTTTGCGGCTTGGCTTAATACTTGACCGAGATAATCGGTGCGTTCAATCACGCGGTTATAGGCGGTGATGCCTTTAAATAGTGCGGTTTGGTCAATCGCCCCGCCCTCGCCTGAGCTTTCTTGTAAGCCGCCTTTACCAAAAATATGCGTCGGCGCTTCACCCGTGATAATCAAAATCGGCTGTTTATCAGCATAGGCGTTGGCAATCCCAGTGACCAAATTGGTCGCTCCAGGCCCGGCGGTGGTGATGCAAGCGGAAATATTGCCAGAAGCGCGGACATAGCCGCCAGCCATAAACGCTGCACCTTGCTCGTGTTTGGCTAAAATACTCTTAACCGAGGAATCGTAGAGATGATCATAGACGGGAAGGATATGTGCACCCGGCATCCCAAAAATATATTTAATGCCCAAGCGCTCAATAAATTTAACAATGAGCTGACTGACTTCAATCTTCATATGTTGTTATGTATTTTTATGGTTAAGGTTAATCGCTAGTCATGGGGGCGAGGTGGGGCTTTACAAATATACTTAGCCATCAAAATATTATATCGGCAGATAAATTTTAAGGTTTTTGATAAATGAAATGGATTTCTTCACCATTATTTTTCCCCAGTTTCACTTGCAACCAAGCCCAAAACCAACGCAATTCGGCTTTAATTTTGGCAAACTTACCCAAGTCATCGGCTGCCAAACGCTGATAACGGGCTAAACTCTCACTGCATTTAAACACATCCACGCCATGCAAGACACTGCTATGGATTTGAATTTTGGTGCTATCTAAACCACAGTTTTCTGCCAAGCGGCGCAAGGTTTTAGCTTGATATAAATACACATGACGCGGTACATCTAAAGCCAACCAGTGCTGTTGATAGACATCAAGACCATAGGCGGCGCTGTTCGGCTGTGCTATCAATAAACGCCCGCCACTGCTTAAGCGTTCAGCACACGCTTTGAGCATGGCAATCGGTTCGGGCAAATGTTCCCAAACATGGTTAAGAAAAATCACATCATATTGCGCTGGCGCTTCGGCTAAAAAATCACCTTGGCGCACGTTTAAGCCCCGTGCTTTGGCATTGGCAACTGCTGTCGGGTCAAAATCAATTCCTTCAACCTGCCAACCCCAAGTGCTGAGCTTGTCGAGCATTTCACCACTGCCAAAGCCGACTTCTAATAAACGTCCTTTAGGCATATCGGCAAGATAAGTAAAAGGAAAGTCGAGTTCGGTTTTGCGCGGTGGGTGCAAAGACAATAGCGCTGTTTGCCACGCAGGTGCGGGTGTATCGTCATAAGGGTAGGGATAGCCATAGCGCTGGGTTTGATAGCTGGCTTTGAGACGGTGATAGGCTTTTTTTAGCCCCCGCTCTGGCAAGCACTCTTGCGCGTGGGTGTAATAACTATTATAAGCCTTGCCTAATTCCTCTGCCTTGGGCATCGGGTCGAGCCACATCAAGCCGCAATCTGCATTGTCACAACAGCGAATATCCCAAGTGCCTGCAACATTGGCAAACACCGTATCGGGCAAATCATGATAAACAACCGTACCTTGGCTGCCACAGAGCACACAATCGCTTTGTGCCTTGCCTTCTAAATGCGGCTTCGCCTCGCTCATGCCTTAACCCCTGGCTAGTAAATCGCGCAATTCAATCAAGCCAGCATTGGCACGGGCAACATAAGAAGACATCACCAGCGAGTGATTGGCAAAAAAGCCAAAATCCGCGCCATTGAGAATCATCGGACTCCATAGCGTGCGCTGGGTAAACTCCAATTCGCGGATAATTTGCTGCACACTGCGCAAAGCGTTTTTCTTCTCTAAAACATCTTTGAAATCAACTTCAATCGCCCGCAATAGGTTAATCAGCGCCCAAGATGTGCCTCGCGCTTCATAAAAAACATCATCAATTAAAAACCAAGAAGTCCGCGCGCGAATCAGTTTATTTTGCCCAGTAGAACTTTGTGCAGCGCTGTCGCCTGCCAAATCGGTATTAACCCGGGTTTGCCCAACGCTAGCAGCTAAACGCTGAGAAAGACTACCTAAACTACGCGCCACAGGTTTAAGCCATTCGCGCAAATTATCAGCACGGGAATAGAATTGCGCATTTTGCTCATTGGGATCGGCAAGTTTATCTAAATAACGTTCTAAGGCTTCAACACCATCTTTGTATTTGCCTTCAGCAGCAGGCACCATCCAAGCGGTGTTATCAATATTAAACAAAGGCTCAGCAGCTTGTAGATCCCGCTGTTCTTCGCTGGAGGTTTGTCCACGGCTGATTTCATAACGTAAATATTTGGTAAACAAACGCACTTGTTGTAAGACTCCAAATTCCCAAGCGGGCATATTATCCATCACCACACTCGGTGGTAAAACATCGTTGCTGAGATAACCGCCGGACTTATCCATCAAGGTATTGGCGACTTCCATCAGCGTGATCGTGGTGGTGTAGCCGACTACGGGCTTGCCATCAATCAATTGCTGTTTTTCGCCAGCACGATCTTGGGCGAGTTGCTGCACATCAAGTAGGTCTGGTTCAATACTCCAGAAAATGCTGATAACCCAAAGAATAAAAAACAAAGCCGCGCCACCGAATAACACAGGCTGATACCAATCTGGGCTTTCTTCCCACCACAAACGCAATTTATCCAGTTTTGAAGGTTTTTCACTCGGACGCTCATCAATTACCGGCGGTGCGGTTTCGGTAGAGACCTCGGTATGTTCTTCGGCTTTATCTTCAGGTGCTTCTGATTTTTGTGTTTCCGCAACAGCCTTATTATTGGCATTGAGTTCGGGCATAAAAGCCGGAGGTTTATTGTTATCTGGTTCGTTTGACATCTGTTTATCCTTAAATAATTGATGTGACGCACTAAGCCTGTTTTTATCACAATATGGTCGGTTTTCCACTTGCCTAGTGATACAGTTATGGAGCAATGGCGATTTTTTACCTTTTTAGGGTAAAAAAGAAGCCTTTGCGTAACATCAATACATAACTATTTTTAGCAGAAAACCAATAACCCGTGTTTGCTGCGATGATGAATTGGCAAAAGATTATAGTATATTTTATGTCAGTATCGGGGAAAATATAGCCTAAGCACATTTATATGGTATGCATACCAAGATTAGATTTGATCGCACAATGATGTCTATCAAAAGATAATTTTGAGGTTGTGCAGAACGAGAAAAGCGGCTATTCCAATACCGGAATAGCCGCTTTTTTTCTTTGAAGCAAGGGGTTTTCCAGCAAGGGAAAACCCGTTACTTGCTTAATGCATGGTCAAATAACCAATAAGCACTAAGGTCAGCAAGGTCAAGCCTGCAAAGATAAGCAACGCACCCAAGAGTTTGGAGCCTGTTGCCATCGCTTTGGAAGGTTTCTTAACCAAATATTTCTCCAATTCGCCACTGGCTTTCAAGCGTTCGTACTCAAGTTTGTGTTCATGTTTGAACTCATCGAGAGGAATCGCGCCAGTAAAGATAGTGGTACTCATGGGGAACTTGTCCGGGCGGAAATGGGCATTAAAGAAATGCACCGTGAACAAGAAGATGGTTGCAAGCAAGGCTTCTTCCGCATGGATAATGGTGGCAATGTTAAAGACAAAGCCTGGCAAAATAATCGCGGTTTTAGTGGGGAAGAATAACATCAAGCCACTTAAACCGATCACGCCCGCACCCCAGAATGGTGCCCAGTAATCAAATTTTTGCCAATAAGACCAACGGTCAAACTCAGGCCGTTCGGCTTTACCAAAGAACCAGCGGAACATGGCTTTCAAATCGTGCCAATCTTGCCAATTCGGTAGCATCGACGTGGGACCAAACCAACGGAAGGTTTTACGGTTAGCAATAAAGACATTATAGCTAGCTATCATCACATGGACGAAGAACACACCCAGCCACACAGTTGCAGCAGTACGGTGAATAATCGCCTCGATTTGCGGGCCGCCGAGGAGTTTCATCACAATGGCTGCCCATTCGGTATGGGAGAATAACAACGTAGAACCAGTAAGCACCAAGGTCATGGTACTCATAGCAAACAAGAGATGGATAATCCGCCAAGTGGCACTAAAGCGGCGGAAGTAAACCGCATCTTCAGCAATATGCGCTGGTGGCACATAACCTTTGCCTTGACGACGATCTTGGTATTCACGATAGAACCATAACATCACATGGGTCCAGAAGAATAGGAATACGCCGATGATCAGCAAGTTCATGAATTTAGCGGTGAGGAAAATACCCGGATAACGCTCAAAGTCGTTAGCATTGCCGTGCGCATGGAAGCTTAGGAAACCCTCTGGCGCATCTTCATGGCAGCTCTGGCAGGTTTCTAAACGGTTATTGGCATGTACCATCGAGGTGGGGTCATCAATTTTTTTCAAATCATGGCTGCCGTGGCAATCATAGCATTTGGCGGTATTGGTATAGCCTAAGCGATTGACTTGTCCATGATAGGAACTCAAATAGGTTTTGAGGGAGTCTTCATGACAACTACCGCAGTTTTTGGTCACGGCAAGTTTGGCTTCGTCGCCATCAGGAGATTTAATATCATGCGTGGTGTGACAATCAGAACAAACCGCCGCATCAGTATTTTGTTTTTCGGTGATTTCTTTACCATGAATTGAAGTCAGATAGGCTTCTTTTTCTTTTTCATGACACTTACCACACACTTCAGGGTTTTCCAAGCGATGTTCAGCGCGTTGGGTGCTACCCAATGTACCAACATTATGGGCATCATGGCAGTCATGACAGGTCGCGTTGGTTTTGGATTGATCGTTGATATTTGGGCGAGCATGAACCGAGTGCATATAGCTGTCGATTTGCTCCATCACCACGCCTAGACGTTTATGTTCGGGGTCGGGGTTATCTTTTTGCTCTTCCCATTTTTCGGTGTGACATTTGACACAGCCAACGGTGATCGGCAATTTTTCGTCGTGTTCGCCTTTTTTTAAGGTGACATTGCTATGGCAACCAACGCAGTTTTGTTCGCCATGGACACTGGCTTCAAATTTTTCTGGATTTACATAGATAAATTTTTCGGAGCCATCATCATATTCCCAAATTTTTTCATCTTCGTCATCATGACATTTATTACAGGATTTATTGGGTATGAGCTTTTTGACACTGGGCTCGGCACTTGCCTTGCTCTCCTCTGCTGCCATTGTTTGCCCAGCCCCAAGGGTGAGTGCAAACATCAAGCATAGGTTGATAATGCTGCGTATTATCATACGTTCCTCCTTTGTCTTATTGATAGGATGCGTACCTAAGCTTTCAGTATTATTGTGTGAATGGCAATGCTCGATTATATTTTTTATCTTAATGCAAAGCGATAATCAACTTTGCATTCGTGCCATCATTAGGTACACAAGAGGAGGATTATACCTTGGATACAGGCTAAACTCTTAAAAAAAATGCGGTTTTAACAAAAAAAAAGCCAACCATTTATTTCTAACCATTTCACATATAAGGGATTTTTAACACTTGTCCTATATTTAAGATGGTTTTTTTACCGATGCGGTTGAGGCGACAAATAGCGTTAATACTGGTGCTATAGCGTTTGGCAAGCGCGGCTAAGGTGTCACCTTTGCGGATTTTATGTTTTTTATTTCGCTTGGTAACTTGAGGTTTTTTCTTCTTATCTTTACTTTTCTTTTTGCTCTTGGCTGGAATAATTAAGCGTTTACCCAAAGCCAATGTGGCTTTGCTGCTAATCCCGTTGGCACGGGCAAGGCTTCTGACATTCACGCCGTAACGTTTGGCAAGTTTGTAGAGCGTATCGCCTTGGCTAATGTAATGATGGCGTTTTTTGCCTTGATATTTTTTCTTCTTTTTGCCCTTACGTTTTGTTTTACTTTTAGCTTGATAAGGCGGTTTGGATACCGAAACATAAATGCCTTTTTCATTTTTGCGTTGATAAAATAAGTTAGCATTTTCCAATGGTAATAATAAATTATGCGGGCCTTTGGGGTCGGTAACCCAGTGCTTAAATCCGGGGTTGAGTTTTTTTAGTTCTTTTTGTCCCAAGCCTGCGGCTTTGGCAGCTTTGCGTAAATCAACTTGTCCTTCGGTAGGAACGCTGATTAAATAGGGTTTGTTATCAATTTTGGGTAAATCAACGCCGTAAGCTTCAGGGTCTTGTACCACGGTGGACAAGGCCATTAATTTGGGAATATATTTCTTGGTCTCTTTGGGTAGTGGCAGCGACCAATAATCGGTGGGTAAACCTTTAGCGCGGTTTTTGGCAATCGCGCGACGGACACACCCCTCACCACAATTATAAGCGGCAATCGCATGCAGCCAATTATTATCCAAGTTTTTATATAAAGTTTCTAAGAAATCTAATGCGGCATCGGTGGAGGCGACAATATCGCGGCGACCGTCATACCAAGCGTTTTGTTTCAGCCCAAAACTGCGCCCAGTGCTGGGGATGATTTGCCACATGCCTACGGCGCGATAAGGCGAGACCGCGTGCGGCATATAGCTACTCTCAATCGCGGGCAATAAAGCCAGTTCCATCGGCATCCCGCGTTTAGCGACTTCCTCGACAATGTGATGTAAATAGGGTTTGGCACGTTTGCCTATGTAATTAAAATAACGCTGGGCTTTATTAAAACGGTTCAAAGAGCGGGCAAAGTGTTTTTGTTCAATGCCGTTTAGCAGGCTAAAACCTTTGGGTATACGCTCCCACACATCGCTGACTTTAGGCAAACTGCTGGGCAAAGGGGAATAATTAAAGCGAATATCATCTAAACCTTTGGATAACAGATTATCCAAGACCGCATTCGGGTCTTTTTGGATCGATTTCAATTCAGCGGGATATAAATCGCGGCTAGGTTTTTGAGCTTGGCTTTTTTTCGACGTGGTTTGAAAACAAGCACTCAATAATAAACTTAAAATAATGATTAGGGGGAAACGCGACATATTGTTCCTCAATATAAACCATGACAATGGGCGGGTGCGACTAGTGCGCCGCATCCCAATGTTGACCACTGCCTACCTCAGTTGTCAGTTCAACTTTATCTAATATACCAGCGCCCGCGTCAGACATTAGGGTTTGAATCAGCGTTGTGGCGGCTTCTAGCTCCGCTTGTTTGACTTCAAACACCAATTCATCGTGGACTTGCATAATTAAATGCAAATCTAAATCCAATGTCTGTAAACGGGTATCAATGGCAATCATGGCGCGTTTAATTAAATCCGCTGCTGTGCCTTGCATGGGCGCATTAATGGCGGTGCGCTCGGCATATTGGCGACGCTGATGATTGCTGGCGTTAATATCGTTTAAGTATAAACGTCGACCGAAGGCGGTTTCAACAAAACCTTGTTCAGCGGCTAAGGTTTTGATGCTTTCCATATAGTCTTTGACCGCAGGATAACGGGCAAAATAGCGATCAATATAATCTTGTGCCAGCTTGCGCTCAATTTTTAATTGCTTGGCTAAACCAAAGGCAGACATGCCATAAATCAAGCCAAAATTGATCGCTTTAGCACTGCGGCGCTGCTCGCGTGTGACCTCGCTCAAGGCAACATCGAAAATTTCGGCAGCGGTGGTGCTGTGGACATCTTCACCGCGCTCAAATGCGCCTAATAGCCCCGCATCGCCCGATAACTGTGCCATGATCCGCAATTCGACTTGAGAATAATCCGCAGCTAGTAAGACATAGCCCTCAGGCGCTATAAAAGCTTGGCGGATTTTGCGCCCCTCAGCGCTACGAATCGGGATGTTTTGTAAGTTCGGATCGCTGGAGGATAAACGCCCGGTTGCCGTGACCGCTTGATGGTAATTGCTGTGAATACGCCCGGTTTTTTGATTGACTTGCAAAGGCAGGCTGTCGGTATAAGTTGATTTGAGTTTGCTGAGGCTGCGGTGCTGCATAATAATACGTGGCAACTCGTATTCATCAGCAAGATTTTGTAACACCGACTCGGCGGTCGAAGGCTGCCCTTTAGGGGTTTTTTTCAATACTGGTAATTCGAGTTTTTCAAATAAAATCGCCTGTAATTGTTTTGGCGAGCCGAGATTAAATTTTTCCCCGGCGACTTCATAGGCTTGCTGTTCTAATTGTTGGATTTGATCGCCAAGCTCGGTACTTTGCTGCTGGAGTTTTTCGACATCGACCAAGACCCCCCGGCGCTCCATTTTTAGAATAACGGGCAATAAAGGCATCTCCAATTCGCGATAGACGCGTTGTAAATGCGGGGTTTTTTCTAACTGTTGTTGCAAGCTTTGATTCAGGCAAACACAAACCTCGGCATCTTCAGCCGCATAAGGCACGGCTTGCTCTAGGGCAACTTGGGCAAAAGGAATTTGTTGCTTGCCTTTGCCTGCCACGTCTTCATAGCTGATTAAACGCCGAGACAAATATTTCAGTGCCAAAGTGTCTAAATCATGGCGACCATTGCTATCAAGGACATAACTCGCCAACAAGGTATCCTCGGCGATGCCGCGCAGTTCAATGCCGTGATTTAATAACACATGGGCATCGTATTTGAGGTTTTGCCCCAGTTTGGCAATCTTGGGGTTTTCTAAAATTGGTTTCAGTTCCGCCAAGATTTGCGTCATATCCAGTTGTATAGGCACACCGATATAACTATGACGCAAAGGCAGATACGCGGCCTCGCCACAATCGAGCGCGAAAGACACGCCGACAATACGGGCGTTTAAGGCATCGAGGCTGTCGGTTTCGGTATCAAAGGCAAAGGTGTTCGCTGTTTCTAAACGCTCGCGCCACAGCGCCCAATCCTCTAAGCTTAAAATCGTGTGATAAACCGACTCAACATGCGTCCCAGCCTCGGTTTCACCGCTTTGCTCCAGCATTTCCGCCAGCCAGGTTTTAAAACCCAAGTCAGCATAAAAATCGACTAAGCGTTCTGTGTCCGCTGCCGCAAGACTGAGTTGTTCAGGTAAATAAGGTAAATCGACATCACAGCGAATGGTGACCAATTCCCGACTTAAAGGCAGTTGTGGCAAAGCCTCGCGCAAATTTTCGCCAACTTTGCCCTTAATCTCATCGGCATGATTTAACAGCGCATCCAAGTTATCGTATTGTCCTAACCATTTTGCCGCTGTTTTCGGTCCGACTTTAGGCACGCCGGGAATATTATCGACTTTATCACCCATCAGCGTTAGATAATCAATGATTTGTGTTGGCTTTACACCAAACTTAGCAAACACGCCTTGGGGGTCAAGATTAACCTCTTTCATGGTATCAACCATCCAAACCCTGTCATTGACCAACTGTGCCATGTCTTTGTCGCCAGTGAAAATCCGCACTTGCATTCCGGCGGCATCGGCTTGGCTGGCGAGCGTGCCAATGACATCATCGGCTTCTACGCCTGACTCACACAACAAAGTAAAACCCAGCGCTTCGATTAAAGGATGGAGTTTGGCAATTTGCGGGACTAAATCCTCCGGCATTTCGCTGCGGTTGGCTTTATATTCGGGGTATAAATCATTGCGAAAACTGCCGCCTTTGGCATCAAAGACCACGGCGGCATACTCAGGTTGGTATTCAGTTTGTAGGCGTTTGAGCATATTAACCACGCCATAAATTGCCCCCGTCGGCATCCCTGCGGCATTGGTCAAATTGGGTAGGGCATGAAAAGCTCGAAACAAATAATTAGAGCCATCAACCAGATATAAGGTGTCCATTTTTTTACCTTGTTATGCGTGTGAAGCGGATAACAGCACTCATGTGAATGAAATCGCTCATTATTTACTGACTGATGTTACGCAAAGGCTTCTCAATGCCCCAAAAGGCAAAAAAACCGCCATTGCTGCACGGCTAAATTTCACTATGCAGGTGGAAAACTTAGCTATTGTGATAAAAATTTTGTTAGTGCGTAACATCAGTTACTGATAAGGATTAAAACCACGCCTAAATACACGGGTGCTAAGACAACATCGGCAGCGATGGCAAAAGGGATTAAAGGTACTAAAGCATAATTGGGTACACGGCTGTTTTCCGTTTGATAAAACTCAATGTTAAAGCTTTTAGTGAATTGATGCTGGCTTTGTGTCAGAGAAATTGGCGCTGCAACCTGTCCTGCAACAGGCACAGCACGATGATAAATTTTATTTTTAAGACGAAACTTTAAGCGCTGCAAAGTGTGTAATTCTGCTGGGGATAGCTCGGTTTTGTCATAATATAAATTCACATGCCCCCAAAGGCGTTGGTCTTTTAAAAGAAGCTGTTTATTACCCTGTAAACGGATATAGCGCGGATTTAAACCGCTGCTAGCTATATGCTCTAAATGCTCTCCGCCTTTATGCAGCAAATAGGTGTGTTTTTTACCTAAAAAAGCAATGACATTTTTGCCCAGTTGTTGCTTTAAGGCCGTATCAGCTTTGCCGATAGCGACTACCTCATCACTCAGCACCAAACTTTTTTCTATCTGTGTCCGCCCTTTACTGGCTTCTATCATGCTGATGGTGGCACAGCCCGTAAAACCTGCCATTAAAATGATGACAATGAATAAACGACTCAATTCTATTTTTACAATTTTCATGGCTTTTCGCTACGATTAACATCCAACTTGTTATCATAAAGCTTTGTGTATTGAAAAACAGCCTTTTTAATACATTCATGACGTGTACAAGCCAGTTGTGCTTGCACAATAACCATGTTAAAAAATACTTTTATCTGTTTTTTATTCGTATAACGCTAAAACTCAGCCTTAAATACCATTTTGACACATAAATAATTAACTTTATGAAATTTTTAAAATTTTCCTTTATGGCTTTATTTATTGTTTTTGTTTTAGAAAATATATTTATTTATATGCTGGCAGATAAAAAACACGAAAAAATACCAGCCAGTATTCCCATTGATATTAGGTTTAATGGTAACGCCAAATCAAACGATTTGCTAGGGCAAGAGCCTTATCGATACAAAGTGCGATGTAGTGGGAATTATAAATATAATATTTACGCTTTTGAACGTAGAAAGATATGGTGTACTAATAAAAGGAAACATAAAGGTAAATGTTTTGATGAGCAATTAAAAGCAGCTAAGTTTGTTTGTAAAAACAATCTCTGGTAATTATAAAAAATCGGTTATAAGTACAGCATTAGCTAGTACATTTGTTTTTATTTCACCCTTTGTCTTTATTTTTTACTTATTTTCAATTCCAAATAATGTCGATAATAAATATCTGTGTTATGCAAAAATAGTCATATTATTTTCGCTAGCCATGTGTTGCTTTATCATGAGTTTAGCAACCATAAAAGACCTCATTATTTTTAATCGTTCCCCTGCTATTTTGATTATTACCGTGTCTGCGACCCTATTTGGCAGCTATATTATTTATCTGATGTTACGCAAAGGCTTCTTTTTTGCCCCAAAAGGCAAAAAGACCGCCAGTGCTCCACGGCTAAACACCACTATGCAGGTGGAAAACCACAATATTGAGGCAAAAACAAGCTTAGTGCGTCACATCAGTTATTTATCATTTATTTTTTCAGCCGCCACAACGCTCTGATCATCATCACAGCAGAGAATGATCAGGACTCGCGTTTAATTACCGTGTTTTTTTAGATGCACCCGCAATAAGGAAATCGCCGCAGGGGTCACACCGGAGATACGCGCCGCTTGTCCGAGGTTGCTAGGTTTGTGGTCTTTGAGTTTTTGACAGACTTCGTTGGATAAGCCTGAGACTTGGTAGTAGTCGATATTTTTAGGCAAGGCGGTTTGTTCGTGGCGTAGGTTGCGTTCAATATCGGCTTGTTGGCGCTCGATATAGCCTTGATACTTGGCTTGGATTTCCACTTGTTCAGCCACACGTGGGTCGTTTACGCCCGGTTTTAATTGTTCCAACTGGCATAAGTCCACATAGTTAATGTGTGGGCGCGCCAACAGCTCCAGCGCTCGGACTTCACGGCGTAGGGGCTTATCCAACAGGGCATTAACCGCCGTATCATCAGCATAAAACAGCGTGTTTTGTAGGCGCTGTTGTTCAGCGGCAATCGCAGCTTTCTTGGTCTGAAACGCTTGGGCTTGAGCGCTATCTAATAAGCCTAGCTCAATAGCCTTATCGCTGAGGCGCAAATCGGCATTGTCCTCGCGCAGCAGTAAACGATACTCGGCGCGGCTGGTAAACATCCGATAAGGTTCGTTCGTGCCCTGAGTGATTAAGTCATCAATCAACACGCCGATATACGCCTCATCCCGACGGGGTGTCCAGCTAGGTTTGCCTTGCACTTGTAAGGCGGCATTCATGCCGGCAATCAGCCCTTGTGCGCCCGCTTCTTCATAGCCTGTCGTGCCGTTGATTTGTCCGGCGAAAAACAAGCCTTCAATGTAGCGGGTTTCTAGCGAGGGTAGCAAGTCCCGTGGGTCAAAAAAGTCGTATTCGATGGCATAGCCGGGACGGGTGATATAGGCGTTTTCAAAGCCTTCGATGGAGCGCACCAGCGCAATTTGGGCATCAAAGGGCAAGCTGGTGGAAATGCCATTAGGGTAAATTTCTTGGCTGTGCAGTCCTTCGGGTTCGATGAAAATTTGGTGACTGTCTTTGTCAGCAAAACGGACAATTTTGTCTTCTACCGAGGGGCAATAACGCGGGCCAATGCTGTCGATAACGCCGCTATACAAGGGCGAGCGGTCGAGGCTTTGGCGAATAATTTCGTGGGTTTTTTCGTTAGTGTAGGTAATGTGGCAGGGCAGTTGTTCGGGGTGCTCGCTGGCATCACCTGTGAAGGAAAACACCGGCAACGGCGTATCCCCCGGTTGGGCTTGGAGGCGGCTGTAGTCGATACTGCGTTTGTCTATTCGTGGTGGTGTGCCGGTTTTGAGGCGCTCAACCCGAAACGGTAATGCCCGCAGGCGCTCAGCAAGGGCTTGTGCGGGTGGATCACCAGCCCGTCCGCCGGAGTAATTGGACAGCCCTATGTGTATCAGCCCGTCTAAAAAAGTCCCCACGGTCAGCACCACGGTTTTTGCCTGAAAACGCAGTCCCATTTGCGTTATCACTCCTGTGATACGCTCGCCTTCAATAATGAAGTCATCCACCGCTTGTTGAAACAATTGTAGGTTTTCTTGGGTCTCGAGGGCATCGTGAATCGATTGGCGATACAGGGCGCGGTCGATTTGTGCCCGTGTTGCGCGTACCGCAGGGCCTTTGCGGGCGTTGAGGGTGCGAAATTGAATCCCGCTTTTATCCGCCGCTTTTGCCATGATACCGCCGAGGGCATCAATTTCTTTGACGAGGTGTCCTTTACCGATGCCGCCTATCGCCGGGTTGCAGGACATTTGTCCGAGAGTGTCGATATTGTGGGTCAATAATAGGGTTTTTGCCCCCATGCGCGCAGCAACAAGGGCAGCTTCTGTACCTGCGTGCCCACCACCAATGACGATGACATCAAATTTATCGGGATAATCCATTTTAGTCGTCAGTCGCTTTTTGTGTTAGCCGCCAGATCAGATCACTCATTAACAAGCTGATAAAGGCAAAAATAGCGAGGATTAATAAGGCTTCTGACCAGAGTTTGTATTCGTAATCACTGAATAAGCCCTCATCAGGAATACTGACCAATTTCCATGCACTGCCTTCAACTTCGGTGCTGGCATAGATACGCATCATTTCATCTTTGCTCAAATCCATGTCACCGAGTAATTGGTCGCTTGTGCCCTCGTGAGTGACCTCAATGGAACCCGTTCCATTGTTGCGCACTAATAAAATTCGGTAACCGGGAATTTGATGGCGTTTGAGGATTTTTATCAGAGCGGTAGGTTGTAATCCTAGAAGGAAAATACCCCGATTTTTACCATTAGCCATCGGCCAAGGTGACATGGTATCAAAGTGATAATGTTGTGGTTTGGGGTGAATACGGATATTTCCCCAATATTTCGCCGGTTTGCTTAAGTCTTGGTGGGAAAGGGCATATTGGCGTACTTCTTTTTCACAAATGTCACCAAAATGAATCGCCTTATCTTGGTAAAGCAATTTGCCGCGTTCATCGGTAACGGAAAAACTTAAATAATCCGAAAAACGCCGTTGTATCCGTTTAACCATATCCGTACGGTAACTGCTATTCTCTGGGTTTGCCTGCATGTATTGAAAACTGGGAGCATATTCTTCAGCAAAAATATGCGCAGCGGTTTGGCGTTCATGAATAAAATCACCAATTTCGGCAGCGGCATTATCGACCACGGTTCTTTCAAATAATTGTTGAGTATCGATAAAATAGCGGATATTTTTTTGGGTTTGCCAAGTGAGGACAATGGCAATAGCTAAAATCAGTGCACTGGAATATAAAAAGGCATGTAAACGGCTAAACATAAGTTTTCTCGGGTTAGAAACAAGGCATCAGGGCTTGCTGTTGAAGCCCTGATACTTGGTTTATTTGCTGGTCGCATCCTTGAGTTTATCTGCTGTCTTTGGGGCGTGCGCCTCAGGGTAATCTAAAAATGCATCCCTCAAGCGGTGCGAACGCCATAAATACAGCACTAGCATTGCATCTAAATATAACATCATTAACAGAGGTTCGGTGACTGAAACCATACCAAAGAGTAAATAGGCCAACCACAATAATAAGGGAATAATGGCAGAGGACAAGAGCAATCTACGCCCATCTAACCAAGTTTTACGTTGCCATGCTTTCGGTTTGGCTTTCGGGTTGCGTTTAACCCAAGCAATGGTAACCAATAAGGCGGGGATAGCGCATAATAATAAGCCGATGTCGGTGGGAATAGCTTTGCTAACCCAGTCCATATTCCGCCCGACAATCGGTAATTGCGGAATCACGACCAGCATGATGTATTTCATCAAATAAATCAGCACTAAGACCAAAGCACCCGGCGGGCGCAGACAGTCGTTGTCGTCGTAATCGTCTGGGGTATACACATGTTGAGTCATTGTTTAGGCTTGTCCCTCTTGTGCCAAACGGATAAATTCTGCAACAAAAAAGTCGCGCACATCGGTGCGTTGATAATCGCTGAGATTATAATCTTGGCGTTTTTGTAAGATGATCTTGTCAGCATCTTCTTCACGGCGTACCAAGGTTAAACGCCCTTGAGCGCTGAGTTCTAGGTCAACCGCGCCTTGCTCACCGGTAAAGGTTGAATAAGCGGGGATACCGAGAGCGACGGCTTCACGTACCATCGTCCCACCGCCGCTGATAACCAAATCAGAAATCGCTAACAAGTCCAGTCCTTTGACCGGGAAAGGTAAGGGCTGGATATTGTCATATTTGAGATACTCATCAAAGGTATGGTCATTGTCCCGCGTCATCAAGACACAAACCACATCATCGCGTTGGGCAATATGCTCGAGGGTGAGGTTACAAATCACCTCTCCGGTGTGGTCATGATAATGCGCCAGCGTTGCCGGTGGGCGCATGGTAACGATAATTTTATCCTCGGGGAGTTTGAGTTTTTGTTTTAAGCTCAAATCCGGTTCATAAACCCCGGTATAGACTTCTTCTTTTAAGCCTGTATAAAAACGCAATTTTTTCTCTGGCGTGCCTTTATCGAGCAAGACTTGCAAAGGCACTTCTTCAGGGACATAACGCAAATCACAATAACGGTTTAAGACCGAGACAATGGTGTGCTCATAATCATCGACAGTGATATTGGGCATTTTCAGCCATGCACCACAGGCAACCGCCATCGGTTGCGAGCCAAAGCCCACGGCTAGGTCAATGTTTTTTCCCCGCGCCCAACGAATCATTTGTCGACTGCGATTTAGCCCAGCGACAATTTTACCGAGTTTTTTCTCACCGCCATGCTTACCTAAAATAGTGCTAGGAATACCGTAAATTTCAGCCAGTTCAGGCACATTAGAATAAGCCCGAGAAGTAATGTGTACGGTATGACCTAAACGGCGTAATTCGGTCGCCAAGGGTTCAAAAAATAAAACATCGGGCGCATTTTCTAAATCAAACCAAAAGGTGAAAGCCATGAGTATGTTTCCTAAGGCAAGCGAACTATAATTGCACGCATTATAACAGAGGCGTTGTATAACTTAAGAAATCTGTTGGATAACTTATAATTTTTGTTGCATAACTTGTTGGATAACTTAATAACTGTTTCCAAGCTTCAAATACAAAACCATCTCTGTTGGATAAGTTGGTCACTTATTCACAGCTTATCCAACACTTATGCAACAGTTATCCAACGCTATTTACTTATTAACCAATTGATTATTAAAGGTTAAAAAAAGTTATCCAACAAATCATTCAACTTAATAATAATAATTACATTGATATATATTAATATATAAACCTATAGGACATCACTTGGGGGCAATGTCCTAAAACCACCGGGTCTTATCAACCCAAACCTTTCAATGCCCAACCCAAATCAGCCGCGACCAAACGATCCCGAACTTCAAAGAGTTTATCCAGTAAAGCGGGTTCAGCTTTTTTATACGCCTCGGCATCCTCAGCCCGCTTAACCACAATGCCCAATAATTCAGTAATCGCATTACCTACCGAGTTTTGGCTAATGGTGACGATTAAACGCCCTTTATCATCGCGATACAATAATTGTTTGTAAGCGGGTTCCCAACGAATTTGATTGGCAAACTGTGGGTCGCAAGTGACGCGATGGCGAATATCGCGCGCGGTGCGGTGGAAAGACACATCCGAATGCAAAATATTGGCAATATGATCGGGGAAATAGCTGTTATCCGGCATTTCGGCATTGCCCGTGGAAATTTGGCGGAAAAAGGTACGATAAAAATCTAAAAAGCCTTTTAAGATCAGTTCATACTCGATCCAAAACTCAGGCTTACGCAAAGCATCGACACCACCTTGGACTTCCCAACTCGGCAAGCCTTTTGGATAGGTGGTTAAAGAAATGGTGGCATCATCACAACCAAGTGGTTTTAATACTTGTAAATTAATTGCATCAAAAAAGCGCTGATAGACTTCATCCAGACAGCGATAAAACAAGTTGTGATGACCGCCGTCGGTGAGGTTGGGATTATTGGGGTCAGCCAATTCGGCTTTTTTGAGCGTGGTTTTCGGAAAAACAACAAAATGATTGTGAATCATGCGAATACTGGGCACACCGGGCTTATTAAGCGGCCATGTGGGGTCTAAACTCGCTTCGCCACACAAGACCAAGGCTTTATCGGGATCGGGGTATTTTTCCAGCATATACTCGATAATTAAGGTACTCATGTCTGTCCATACCCGTTTGGTCATATCTGGCACTTGGTCGTGACGCACTGGGCGACCCAAAGGATTGAGAATACGTTGCGCGGTGTTATACATAATCGAGGTATCAAATTCGAGACTATGACCGATGGCCTTACGGTACATTAACAAGCCTTCGAGCGAATCCAATAAACCATTTTCTTGACGTAAATTTTTTAAGTTTTCGGCACTATTAAAAAACTCATTGGGGCTAACACCCTCTGGTACAGCTACTTCAATGGGTCGAAATGGCGTATTAATAAGGCGGGGGCCATTTTGCATAATCAATCCTTTCTGTTCGATGTATAAGCGGGCTATTGTCGCGTAAGCAACGTTTTGCTGTAAAGCGGTGGTTTTTAACCCAAAGGCTAAGTAGCTGATGTTACGCACTAAGCCGGTTTTTATCACAATAGTGTGATTTTCCACCTGCCTAGTGAAGCTTAGCTGTGCAGTAATGGCGGTTTTTTCTGCCCTTAAGGCAGAAAAAGAAGCCTTTGCGTAACATCAGATCAGTAAGCAGGTAAAAATTGCCTTAGTACGTCACATCAGTTAATACGTGCCTAATCGCAAACAAGTTGCTATAATCCGAACTAATGTTCTGTTCAATGACAATTCTCTTACTTAATCAACCCTAAATTTTTAAATACATTGGTAAAACCTTAACGATTCTCTTGCTGGCACGATCCGTGTTTGGGGGTTTTCATGAACTTACAAAGTAAACTGCTGTTATATCTCAGTCTCATTTTGGTGACTGCATTTACCACACTGGAAGTGTTGAACTATCAGTCGGTGAAGAAGAACGCGACCCATGAATTGTGGGAACAAGCGGAAAAGGTGCGCAATTTGCTCATGGCTTACCGTAAAACCCAACAGCACGCCTTTTTAACCTACGAAATCCCCCTGACCGAAAAAACCCTGCATTTTCTCCCTGCCTATGCCATTGGGCAAATTTCTGCGGAATACCCAAATTGGGACAAAAGTGGTTTTAGTTTCAATAATGTCTCCGACCAACCGCGTAATCCTGATCATATGGCGGATGAAGTTGAACTCGAAGCCATGAAATATTTTCGAGAAAATGACTCAGAAAAACTCTTATTTAAGCCCTTTGTCAATGATAAGGGCGAAGACTATTACCTTTATGCCCGTCCAATTTGGATCAAAAAATATTGCATCAAATGTCATGGCAACCGTGAAGATGCGCCCGAAACCATTCGCAAACTCTATAGCACGGCATGGAATTATGAAGTAGGTGATTTGCGTGGCATTATGAGTATCAAATTGCCAGCAAGCACTGTGATGGAACGGGTATGGGCGGTATTTAAACAAGATTTAATCGTACACCTGACGACCTTTGCTGCTATTTTCCTACTGGTGATTTTATTCATGCGTAGTCAAATTACCAACCCCTTGGGACGCATGGTTCAAGGTATGGATGCCGTGGCGCGTGGTGATTACAGCCAACACATCACTAATTTAAAAGGTGAGTTCAAGCTCATGGGCAACACCTTTAATAATATGGCTACCCAAATCAATGAGCAGCAACAAGCTTTACAATGCTTTAATGAAGAACTCGAAGAACGGGTACAGATTCGCACCGAAGAACTAGAAATAGCCAATCAGCAAATTCAGACCTTAAACCAACAATTAGAGTCTGAAAATCTGCGTATGAGCAGTGAACTCGATGTCACGCGGCGCTTACAACAAATGCTGTTGCCCAAATCGGATGAATTACAAAAAATCCGCGAATTGGATGTCGCAGGTTACATGGCACCAGCCACAGAGGTGGGCGGTGATTATTACGATGTGCTCGAGCACAACGGCAATATTAAAATCAGTATTGGCGATGTCACCGGACACGGTCTCGAAAGTGGCGTGCTGATGCTGATGGTACAAGTGGCTGTACGTACCCTCTTGATAAATAATGTCACCGACCCCAAAGCTTTTTTAAACACGGTCAATCAAGTGATTTTTGCCAATGCCCAGCGCTTGAATACCGATAAAAATTTAACCTTAGCCTTATTGGACTATCAACAAGGTAAACTGCATGTCACCGGACAACATGAAGAAGTACTCGTTGTGCGGGCTGATGGTACAGTTGAACGCATTGATACCTGCGACTTAGGCTTTATGGTCGGTCTGGAGCCAGACATCAGTGATTTTATCCAGTACCAAGAAGTGCAGTTGGACAATGGTGATGGGATTGTCTTATATACTGACGGTATCACTGAATGTTTCAATGTCGACAAACAATGCTACGGTATTGAACGTTTGTGCGAACTGTTGAGCAATATTTGGTCAGCACATAGCGCGGTCAAAGTCAGTCAACTGATCGTTGACGATGTGCAAACATTTGCCGGAGATACCGTCGCCTCTGATGATATTGCGCTATTGGTTATTAAACGCCAAACTGACGCATAACCGTCTCTCCCTATGGGGGCGAGTTTTCACACTTGCCTCATTCCTTGTTGTAACCGGGTGTTACAACAAGGCTTCTCTTTGCTCTGATGTTGTGCAAAAGCTAAGCGTTACTACTTACCAGTTACTCTTTCTCGCTGGTAATTAGTCAGCGTTATCTGCCATTTCGATACTTAACCAAGCTTTTGCATCCCCAATGTCACTAAAGAGTTTGACTGTAAAAATACCGTGTTCGGTGGTTTGTTGAGTATATCGATTTAGTGCAGACGCTCCAAAAGCATCATCAGACAAAAGAAAGGCTTCATGGGTTATTCCAGCATCAACGTAAAGAGGATTAACCTCTTTAGTCACCCATTCAAGATCTTCTCGCGACAATATACCCAGAGTACGGGTGTCTGCTAGCATAGATAGCTTAGGATAAATTTCTTTTTGCTGTCTTAAAACATCAACTAATTTTAAAATAGCTTCTCGAAAATCTTGGCTTTTTATAAAACCATCCCATTCATTCACTAAACATGGTAATGACTCATCTATATAAAACCGAACATTGCGTGTTTCATACAACATATTAGGCACTATACAGCTCCTTGGCAGAATAAAAATTATTTTAAAGTAAAAATGAAATCCAATTTTAGTAGACTTTAACAAAGAGTAAGTTAGGCTGAGCTTGCAAAGTTCAACCTAGCAATTTTCAGCAATCCTAAAATTCTACTCCATCTACAAATATAGGTCCTACAGGCTTTTTTATGCGTTACAACCAACCCTGAACACGCACAATCTGGGCAGTTAATAACAATACAATTGAGAACAGCATAATATTTTGTATCATGATCAATGTCATCATGCCGTTGATTTTCTTTTCTAATGCTTGCTTGGCTGAGGTCTGTTCTTGTTTAGGCAGTGCTTCAACTTCTGCCCATTTTTCTTTACGAATACGTATTTGATCAACCGCTTGGGTGATACACACCACTAAAATAGCAACGCCAATACGTTCAGGGGTTAAAACAAAATAATAAGCACCCAGCCACCCCATTAAGGCGTGCATCATAAAATTCCATAGCATAAACTTTTCCTATTTTGAGGATATTCTCGATAATAAAAGCCTAAAATTTAAAATTACCTAAATTTATAGGCTTCGATGGGAGTATGGTACTGTGCTTGGAACATTATGTCTTGCGGTTTCAATATAACCCACTTCTTCGTTTTGTAGTCTTTCTATGAAATACGGCATACATCTCAACAAAACTTACAATTTCGACAAAGTCACGATTGATGGGGTTTTTAGCTATTGATACAACCGTCTTCTTTGTTTGCCATACGGGCAATGGGTTCGTTAAGACAGTGCATAAACCAACTTAAATCTCCGCCAAAAGCTATATTTATAGGTGTCCAATAATTTTTCCAACATCTTAAACTTCGCATAGACTCTTAGGCTTATCTGATATGACCTGTGAAGGCTGCCAAAATAAACATAAGATAAAAAAAGACAGCAAGCCCATTTAGCACCACAGCACTAAGCGCCAATGTTCGGCGCTTTTCCTGGCGCTTTAAGGCGACAATACCTATCACTAAACCCAGCAACCAAAAAACACCCAAAAACATGAACATCATCAATACGGCAGCATATCCAGCAGCCCAGCCAGAGCTTGTACTGAATTGATAACTGACCATCATAGATAAGACGGGGCTTAAAAAAAATAATACAATGGCACCGATCGCAAAAAAGGCATTTTTAGGGGAATATGTCTCATGTTGTTGTTCAAGCGTCCCCGTTTTCCAGTTCAGCTCTTTTGCATAATTAGGCATTTATTGATCTCCTGAATGTTTGAATAACATCGCAAAGAAAAATATTAGCGCCCATGTGTCCAAACTGGAAAAGATAAAGCGGACGGGGTGCGTGAGAATATAATCTGCTGCAAAGTATAAGCTACTGGCATAACTGACAGAAATCATTATCAAAACAATCAAGGCAAGCGTTTTTAAGCTCATTGGTTCATCCTTTGTATATTAACGCAAACAAAATTCCGGCAAGAATCAAACGATAGATGACAAAAGGCATTATGCCTATTTTGTTGAGTAAGCGCAGAAAATAAAAAATATGACAGATATTAGACCTCCATCTGCTTGGTTTTTTTCCCATGTACCAGTAGCGCGTATCAAAAAATTTATAAAAGATAATCAAATTATGCCAAATTACCATCGTTTTAAAATACCTCATGCACAATATTTTTTTACTGTTAATTTATTAAATCGTAAAAGCCAATTATTAACGGAGCATATAGAATTATTGCGTGAAGCATTTAGAAAAATTAAAAAAGAGCGGTCATTTGAGATAAAGGCCATTGTGATTTTGCCTGAGCATTTACATTGTATTTGGCAATTACCCCAAAAAGATGCTGATTATTCAACTCGTTGGCGTTTAATAAAAAGTTATTTTTCCAAAAGATTACCCGATGTTGAAAAAAGGAGTGACAGCTGTTTAAAACGTAAAGAACGTGGTATTTGGCAACGGCGGTTTTGGGAGCACATGATTCGTGATGAGCGTGATTATCAACACCATGTTGATTATATTCATTACAATCCTGTCAAACATCAGTGGGTAAAGCGGGTAGCTGATTGGCCTTATTCGAGTTACCATCACCAAAAAGGTTTATATCTGCAACGCCCAACATGGCAAGAAGAGATAACCAAATTTAATATAGGTGAGGAAAAACCGTAGGGTGCGTTAGCGCAGCGTAACGCACCGTTTACGATAACAATAGCGACACGAGTTTTGTTATTGGCTTCGATTTATATTGTGGTAATAGGTTGTCTTTGGGGGGCAATTGGTGCGTTACGCTCAACATGGCAAGAAGAGATAGCCAAATTTAATATAGGTGGGGGAAAAACCGTAGGGTGCGTTAGCGCAGCGTAACGCACCGTTTACGATAACAATAGCGACACGAATTTTGTTATTGGCTTTGATTTATATTGTGGTAATAGTTTGTTTTGGGGTTTCAATTGGTGCGTTACTTGCTTATTATTCTTAAGTTTCTGCTTTTATTTTATTTTGGAAAAGCTTTGTGAAAACCTTTTTCTTTTAAATTATAAATATATTTATCAATTTCTTCTTGACTTTTAATGCATGGAATTATAATTCTATAGAAATATTTTTCTTTAACTTTAACTTTCTTTATTATAATGGAAGTATATCCATTTTCATTTAGAAAATTTAGAGTACTTTCTGCATTATTTTTTTTTGAAAAAGAAGCAATTTGAATATCTTTTAAGCATTTATAGTTTTTATTTTGGAAAGATGTTTTTTGGTTTAAGTCCTTTGAAGTAAAACGAGGGAAAAAGAGACTTTCTTTCATAGGGTGTGGTTTAACTTCCATTATATAATCATCAATTTTTAAATTTTGATTCCCTGATAATTTATCCGTTATGTATCTAGAGAATCTCTTTGAATTCCATTCAACAGGTATTGAATACCCTTCAATATTACCAACACCAGATTGGTAATATTTAAGATATTTATCAATGATTCTCATTTTTTCTAAGTCTTTTAGTACAGGTAAGCAAAAAGGATCTGGATACAAAGAATCAATAGATCTTTGGGGATATATTTTTGTATACCATTCACATAATAACTTCGCCTTTCTAAACTCTCCTGACTCAAGGTTTTTCAATGCTAGTAACTGATGATGTGTTTCACTATATATTTTATATTTATAGTCAAAATATAAATATAAAATACATAAACTTATTAAAATAAGAAGAAATGTTTCTGATTTGTTTTTATTTATTATAGCCTTAAAATTAAGAGTGGTTGACCTTAATTTTTTTGCTTTTTTTAAGAAAAAAACTAACACAAATATGCCAACAGCTATCAAGTAAAAAAAGGTTGAACTAAATTCAAAATATATAAACTCTTTAGCTATATGAAAAGCACGCCTATCTGAAATATAAAGAGTTATTATTGGTATAAATAAAATCACTATTAAGTTTATTATATTTTTCATATAATATCGCATATTCCCTTGGTTTTATATGGAATTTTTTTTTGAAATTTATTTTTATTACAGATGTCATTTACAATATTTTTTATATATATAAAATAATCAAAATCTTCTTTTTTTATTCGACAAGAAAAAAAACTTTTTATAACTTTTATATCAAAATTAAAATCCATATCTGCAAGTGACTTTTTAATGTACATATAAACAATATCATCGGAAAGGTAAGAGCATTTATTTATGAAGGTTATAATTTCATTTGATTGAAAATTATTGCCTTTTATTATTTTATCTAACAAATAATTATAAGTGCATTCTAAGCCAAATAAATTACATGATTTCATATCCTTTTTATTGTTTAAACTTTTTATTTCTATTTCATAATTTATATATCTTGTGTTTTTATTATTACAATATATTTTTTTATTTTTCTCTCTTCTAAGGGTTAAATATCGTGAATCATTTAATTCTATTTTATCCCCCCATTCGCCCCCCAATAAACTGCCAAAAGAATTGCTTATACCAGGTTTGCTGCATAAACTATATATTCTATGTGTTTTAAATTCTCTTTGTAGAATGTATGCTAAAGTTCTATTTCTTTCAGACTCTTTTGGGGCACTTAAATTCTGCGATGATAGCATTTTTGATGATAAAGATAAGTACAACTGATTAAAATGATAAGCTCTACCAAAATCTAACTCATGAAGGTATTCATTTGTTAATTGCCAATATGTATTCGTTAAATTATGCAACCATAGATCGGCATATGTGTTATCTTCTTTTATAGCATCATTAATAATTAAATATGATGAAAAAATATCACCAGCAACTACTGATAAATTAAAATATTTATCAACGTCTGAAGTATGTTTTCCATTTTCCTTCCATAATTCATATGTTGTTTTTTTATTGTTTAAGTCTTTTGATAAAGATAAAATTTCACGATAATTTTTAGAAAAAATTCTAACTGAAATTCTCGCACCAGGATTCAACCATTTTGTATCAAGAATTTCTTCTTGTTTTGAAGGTGTGAATTTAAACTCTATTGAGGGTAATTTCCTCATGTTTTCCTTGTACTCATTTTTTGTAAAAAAAATTGTAATTAATAAAAAAGCATTGACTGTGAAGAAAATTAAAAATATGAAAAAAAAACCATCTTTCCATTTAAAAATTCTATGCTGCATTATTTTCATAAAAGCATCTATAATGTTAGTTATTCTGAATAATCAGCCTCTAAACTACCGATAAACCCTGTGCTACGCAAAATCTCTGCTGGGCTTTGTTGCTTGCGTTTGATTTCTTGATAATAAGAGTCTATGCGAAATATGAATAATCGGCTGTAAATCCGCTATTTTGGTCTAATCCCGCGCTTTTATTCGTTAAATAACGCGTTATTCGCCTCACAAAACCACGGAATTAGCCTCAAAATATCTGATTTTCGCGACGACTCCCATACTCCGCATAGACTCTAAAAGCCTAATGCTTGTATTAAAACATCGCTTGCTACCGTATGTGTTTGATGGCTAAGGTATTCTAACTTTTTAGCATGGTTTGGGTCTAATTCAACATCAAGGCGCATGATATGTTCTCCTTATCTCTGTAGAATGTTGGGCTTCGCAAGCTCAGCGCCAACCTACGAGCAATATCCCGATTCTACCCCATAAGCCCACCAACCGTCCCCATATGTTTTTTATATCCCCAAATAAGAGGATTAATATGGTATCTCGGCGTGTAACAGCGTATGCTTATAGACTTGACTTTTTTATATGGGTTCGCGTGTAGAGCGGTGGGATGCACTCCTTTATATAGGTACAATATCCCCACTTTAAAGTCGGACTTATGTTTTTTCTCTCTAGCCTGTTTCTTAAGCCGTTAGGCAGCGGGTGTTGAAGGTGTAGAATACTGTGGAGGTATCGCAATGACCGATGTGGTCGCAACGAACCAGACCATCTTAGTTGTCGGTGGTGGAATCAGTGGCATGACCGCCGCGCTAGAAGCCGCTGAGTGTGGCAAAGATGTGATCTTGCTGGAAAAAAATCCGTCTCTCGGCGGTCGCGTGTCACAATTGTATAAGTATTTCCCTAAATTGTGTTTCCCTACCTGCGGGATGGAAATCAATTTGCGTCGTATTAAAGCGCGTAATAATTTACGGGTAATGACGCTGGCGGAAGTGACCAAAGTTTCCGGCGACAAAGGCAATTATTCTGTCGATGTCAAAATCTCTCCACGTTATGTTAATGAGAATTGTACCGCTTGTGGCGCTTGCTCGGATGCCGTTAGTGCTGAATTTGATAACGAACATAACTACAATTTAGATAAACGCAAAGGCGCTTATTTACCTTTCACCATGGCTTTCCCACAGCGTTATGTGATTGACCCTGCGATGATCGGCACTGACGATGCGGCTAAAGCGAAAGATGCTTGCCCTGTTGGCGCAATCGATTTGGACATGGCTGAGGAAAACATTCAACTCAACGTCGGCTCTGTGGTTTGGGCGACGGGTTGGAAACCGTATGATGCGGCGAAAATCCAGCCTTATGGCTATGACCGTTTCGATAATGTCATCACCAGCGTTGAACTCGAACGGATGATGGATCCTCAAGGCCCTACCGGTGGCAAGTTAATTCGCCCCTCTGATGGCAAAGAAGCCAAAGATGTTGCCTTTATCCAGTGCGCAGGTTCGCGTGACCGTAACCACTTACGTCATTGCTCACGTATTTGCTGTATGGCATCACTCAAGCAAAGCACCTACACCCGTGAAAAATTCGGTGATGAAGGCAAATCGACCATTTATTATATCGATATTCGTGCGATTGACCGTTTTGAAGATTTTTATCAAAAAGTTAAATCCGACAGCACTGTGAACTTTATCAAGTCTAAAGTCGCGAGCGTTGTTGAGGATAAAGACACAGGCAATCCTATCCTTAAGGGTGTGGATACCGAAGGTTACAAACGCTATGCTAACCCACATGATTTGGTGGTCTTAGCCGTTGGTATGGAGCCAAGCGTCAACTTTAATGATGCGCCTGTTGACATCGTGAGTAATGAATTCGGATTTATTGAAGCTAACCCAGAAAATGGTGGCTTATTCGGTGCCGGTTGTGCCAGCGACGCTTTAGATGTGAATCGCGCAGTACAAAGTGCAACCGCCAGTGCTTTACGTGCAATTCAAGTCGTCAACCAAGTAGCTGAGGCAGAGGATTAAGACATGGCAGTACAAAAAGATATTGGCGCTTATATTTGCAGTGGTTGCGGTTTAGGGGATCGCCTAGATTGTGACCAATTAGAGAAAGTCGCTAAAAGCGATGGTCGCGCTAAATTAACCCGTCAGCATGAGTTCTTGTGCTCTAAAGCGGGCGTTGAAATGATTCAAGCGGATATTGATGCGGGCGACGTTAGCCACATCGTTTTAGGTGCTTGCTCACGCAGGGCAAAAACCGATGCGTTTAATTTTGAAAACGTGGTCATGACCCGTACCAATTTACGTGAAGGCGTAATTTGGGTGCGTCCTGATACCGATGAAGCCCGCGAAAGCACCCAAGAAATGGCGGATGATTACATTCGCATGGGTTGTGCGGAAGTTAAATATCAAGATTTGCCCGCGCCTAGCCAAGAGCAAGGCTTAAACCGCAATATGTTGGTTGTCGGCGGTGGCATCACTGGCATGACTTCAGCAATTGAAGCCGCGAAAGCTGGCTACAATGTGGGTCTTGTTGAGAAAGCCGGTCACTTAGGCGGCACAGCAGCGGCTTTATATAAGCGTGTACCAGAACGTGCGCCTTATAGCTTGCCTGTTGATAACGGTGTTGATAGCTTAGCCACTCAAATCCAAGGCAACCCGCGGATTACGGTTTACTTAAACTCTACCGTGACCAAAACTAGCGGTGCGCCCGGGCGTTTCTCGGTTGACATCAGTACCGAAAGCGGCGACACCACCACCGAAAACTTTGGTGCGATTGTACAATCTAGTGGTTTTGAACCTTATGATATGTCGCAATTGACTGAGTTTTCTCCTGAAAGCCCAGACGTGGTTGACCAACTCGGTTTAGAAGCCTTAGCTAAAGAAGCCAACGGCGGCGCGATTAAACGTCCTTCGGATGCGAAAGCAGTTGAATCGGTCTTATTCGTCCAATGTGCCGGACAACGCAGTGAAAAAGAAGGGCATTTGTCTTATTGCTCAGGTCACTGTTGTGCGACCAGCATCAAGCAAGCGATGTACTTCAAACAAGCCAACCCTGATACCGATACCGTGGTCATGTATACCGACCTGCGTACCCCAGGCGCGGGTGGTGAAGACTTCTATCGTAGCGCGCAAAAACAAGGCGTTATCTTCACCAAGGGCGAAGTCAGCGAAGTTACACCGGGGGACACGGGTCCTTTAGTTAAATTCAACGATTTGATTCTTGATGAAAATGTTGAACAAAACTTCGACTTAGTCGTCTTAGCCACAGGTATGTTGCCAAACTCAGGTGTCAACATTGACGCACCTGCACCAGCAGAAGGCGAAGAAGTCACCGAAACCCCTGTTTCTATTTTGAATCTCGATTATCGTCAAGGTAAAGATATTCCACAACTGGTACACGGTTTCACCGACTCACATTTCATTTGCTTCCCTTACGAAACGCGCCGTACCGGTATTTATACCGCAGGCCCTGTTCGTCGTCCTATGGACATCAAACAAGCGATGGACGATGCCACTGGCGCGGCGATGAAAGCCATTCAAGCGATTGAAAACAGCTCTAAAGGCTTGGCGGCTCACCCTCGCTCTGGCGACTTGAGCTTCCCTAGCTTCCGTAAAGAAGGCTGCACCCAGTGCAAACGTTGCACAGTTGAGTGTCCTTTCGGTGCGATTAACGAAGACGAACGCGGCTTCCCACAATACAATGAAGGGCGTTGCCGTCGTTGTGGTACTTGCATGGGCGCGTGTCCTGTACGGGTTATCTCTTTCGCTAACTACTCAGTCGATTCGGTGGGTCAGCAAATTAAAGCCGTTGACATGCCCGACGAGTTTGAAGAAAAACCACGTCTGTTAGCACTGGCTTGTGAAAACGATGCCTATCCTGCAATGGACATGGCAGCGATGAACAAAGTCGAATACAGCGCTTACGTGCGTGCCATTCCTGTACGTTGCTTAGGCTCGGTCAATACCATTTGGATTACCGATGCACTCAACAGTGGTTATGATGGTATTATGTTGCTCGGTTGTCAAAAAGGTGAAAACTATCAATGTCACTTTGTTAAAGGTTCTGAAATTGCCCATATCCGTATGAGCAAAATTGACGACACCTTGAGTCAACTGCAATTAGAAAAAGAACGGGTCGGGACACACGAAGTCGCGATCACCGATGTCGAACGGATTCCGCAAATCATCAACGAGATGGCGGAAACGGTTCAAAAAATCGGCATGAGTCCTTTCAAATTCTAATGTCGGTAGGGGAAGCGTGCTTCCCCCGACTGTGACACACAGGTATCGTAATGAGTGAATTAAACAATCGTGTTGTGGAAAAATACCGCAACAACTTTCTTAAAGAAGTCGAGGCTAATGTCGAAGAAGGTGACTGGGTCAAGATGTGTATGCAATGTGGCGTATGCGCAGGCTCCTGTCCTTTAGGCGACGCTTGGGAACATACCCCACAAAAACTGTTCATGATGATTCGTGCAGGCAAACGCGACGAAGTCCTTAGCTCTGACGCTATGTGGATGTGTACCTCCTGCTACAATTGTATCGTCCGCTGCCCACGCGAGCTGCCGATTACCCACATCATGCACGGCTTGGCGCACTATGCTGCCCGCCTAGGATTAAGCCCTAAAAACCAACCTACGCAAAAATTTGCCCAATTGTTCTGGGATAATTTGACCAAAACCGGTCGTGTAAACGAGTTAAAACTGGGCTTAAACCTCTACTTCATGAATGGTTTTTCAGAAGGGGTGAAAAAATCCTTAGAAATGCGTTCTATCGGTCAAGGCATGTTTTTCGCCAAACGTCTCAACCCCATGGAAATTTTGGGTGGTCACGGCGTAAAAGATCAAGCAGGCTTCCATGCTATGCTCGACAAAGCCCGTGAAATTGAAGATGCCAAACTTGACAAGTTCGGCAAATAAACGAGGATAACGACAATGGCAAAAAAAGAATACTCCTTTTATCCAGGTTGCTCCTCGCAAAAAGGCGCATCCTCGATTAACTACCTCATCTCCACCAATAGTATGTGTGAAGAGTTGGATATCCAACTCAACCACATCCCTGATTGGAACTGTTGCGCAGCCTCTATCGGCTACGCAGGCGGTGGTGAATTACCCCGTTTGGCACTCTCAGCGCGTAACATCGCCCTGTCAGAACAAGCGCATCCCGATCAAGACATTGTGGCAACTTGTGCTGCGTGTTGGCTCGCAACCAAAGAAACCAAAGAGCGTTTAGACGAAAGCGCTGACTTGATGGCAGAAACCAATCAAGCGCTTTCTGCTGCTGGGCTTGAAATCAAAAACAACAAAGAAGTCCGCCACATGGCAGAAGTCTTAATTGAGGATTTTGGTTACGAAGCACTGGGCGCGAAGGTCAAAAAACCTTTGGAAGGCATCAAAATCGCAGGCTACGTTGGTTGCCAAACCAACCGTCCTTTCGGCATTGATGGCGAATCTTATGAAAACCCAATGTACCTCGACAAATTGGTCGAAACTTTGGGCGCAGATCCGGTGAAAAACTACGACAAGAAAGTTCAATGTTGTGGTGGTGCGCTAGCATTTTCCGAACCTGAAAAATCTCAGGACATGATTAAAGACATCATCGGCGCAGCCTATGACGGCGGTGCAGACATGATCGTCACCCCATGCCCTGTGTGCCAAATGAACGTTGAAGTCTACCAAGACCAAATCAACGAAAAATACGGCACTAAGTTCAACATTCCCGTGGTCTATTACAGTACCTTGATGAGTGTGGCTTATGGACGCAATGCGAAAGACTCGGCGCTGAATGGTCAGATTATTAAGGCCAAGCAGTTGGAGGCGATTGCTAATAAATAAGCAAAAACCGTAGGGTGCATAAGGCGTTGCCGCCATGCACCAATCGAAGCCTTGGAATTAAGAGGAATCTTTAAACTTTCGGGTTTCGTTTATGATGTATGACGCTGTGCTTATACACCCTACGAGATATGCGATTTACGAGTTGAGTATTGATTAAATAAGAAAAATTTAAGGTTAACACAACCTTGAAAAATGACAAAAAGGGTCATTACATTTTTTTCAGGGAGGGGGATTTTAAGGGTATATTCTCGGCCATCCAGGCTAGCTTTCTAAAAATAAATTCCTAGAAATAGAAGCCGGATTATCGCGGTTATGTCCAACAAACATTTACATGCAATGCGAATTGAGCGTGTGCGTCATGATGAATACTGTGTATCGCACTACGAATAAATTCTAAGATATTATAAGTCAGATAACCGATACAACCACTGTGATGATATGCCAGCCATTCCCGCTCACCTCGTAACTTATTGAAAATATATACTTTATTTTATAGAAAAATTAATCGTTAAATTACAATATACTATATTTATCAACTGGTTATATAAATAAGCGCGGGAATAGCTGATGATATGCTTAAATAATTTGAAGGAACCACTATTAATTTTAATGACTTCAATAAGAACAGAAAAAACTAACGAATAAGGATAGATAGCGTGAGCAGAGCAAACCACGGCCTATTGATTCATAAATAAAATGTCAAAAAAATCAAGTTATTACCTGTATATTGAACTAGCAGAATATATGATGCAGCAAATATATAATGGTGCTTATGCACCTGCTTCACGACTGCCCTCTATTCGTGAACTTTGTCGAAAACGAAAGATCAGCAGTAATACAGTCCTTAATGCCTATAGACTTCTTGAATCAAAGGATATCGTCGAGTCAAGGTCTCAGTCAGGTTTCTATGTTTCAAACAAAGTAAAATCTATGAACCTTGAGTCTAAACATATAGCAGTACAACCAATAGCAAGAGATATCCAAAACAGCCATCTTGTGCAAATATTAATTGATAGCCCTGAGAATAAAATTAACCACTCATTTGGTGTTGCAGTAATTTCACCCGAATTAATTCCTATGCGTGATATTACAAAGATAGTAAGCGATGTATTGCATGATAAAAGTTTACTAGCACGAAGCTTAAGCTACAGTGAAGCACATGGTGAACCAGAATTACGCGGTGCCATAGCGCGTCGTTATAGTATGCGAGGTTTATCTATCCCTTTAGATGAAATCACCATTACAAATGGCTGTTTAGATGCACTATCCCTGTGTTTAAGGGTGGTTACAAAACCAGGAGATACCGTTGCGGTGGAATCTCCTGCGTATTATGGTCTTCTCTTATTACTGGAGAGCTTAGGCTTACATGCAGCAGAAATTCGTACTGATCAAAAACAAGGTCTTTGTTTGGATGAACTGGAGAAACAATTTAATAAAGGCCACATCAAGGCCTGTCTATTCTCAGCAAATTATCAAAATCCACTCGGATTTTGTATGAGCAACGAATCTAAACAAAAACTGGTAGAACTTGGTGATCAATATCAAGTACCTCTAATCGAGGATGATATATTTAGCGAATGTTCTTACACTAGCTCGCCTCCCCATCCCGTAAAATATTTCGATAAAGAAGGTAATGTCATGTTATGCAGTTCCTTCTCTAAGTCTGTGGCACCTGGTTTACGTCTTGGCTGGGTAGCAGGCGGACGTTATACGGAAAAAATAACAGAATTGAAGTTATCAAATAATTTGGCGACCTCTTCCCTATATCAATTTGTGATGCAGTGTTTTCTCGATAGCCACCGTTTTGATAAACATATTGCCAAACTAAGGCGATCTTTAGCACAGCAAACTATGCGTATGCGCTTTGCTGTCAAAGAATACTTTCCAAAAGGAACTTGCATAACTCAACCAAATGGTGGTTTTGTACTATGGGTTGAGTTACCCATAGAATACAATGCCGACACAATACAGCAGCAAGCAGCAAATGAATCCATTGAGGTTATGCAAGGTTCATTGTTTTCTGTTTCTGGACGATATAAAAACTGCTTAAGACTTAGTTGCGGGTATCTATGGACAAATAAACTGGAATATGCAATTAGGCGTCTTGGTGAACTAACACATAAGAACAAAAGCATATTAAATTAACTTGTGATACCTTAAATTAAGCAAGTAGCACAGTGAAGCCAGCCAGCTTCCTCCTTAAAATTAAGAAAGGATATCACTGCATTAACATCAACAGTGCCATTTGTTTTTAAATTTATTAATTTTTACTGACTAAGCTATAGTATCTTTTTTTAATTCAAACCGATCTTTTCCCATCTGACAATCTGGACAGATCCAGTCGGGATCTATATCCTCAAATTTTGTCCCTGAAGCAATATGATCTCTCAACAACCCAATTGCTTCATCATAAACAAATCCACAAATTGAACATTCCCATTTTTCCATTTTATTTTCCCTCTATGTTTAAATTTTTTTGCTTATCCAAGCAGTTTATTGCGTGATAACAACTAAATATTGAACCAATCAACAATGAAGGTAAAACAGTTATCAGTATCTCTTGTGTGTGAGTAGCTGCATGGACACTCGCAATAATGCCAGTAAGAATTACACTGGGTAGAACAGCTAATAACAGCTTAATTGCATATGACTTTACCGCTCGGCTGTACTTCAAAATAAATTTTATAGCAGTTTGTATTATCAACGTAACAGTAAAACTTCCTATCCCTTGAATAATGGCTGCATAAAAAGCAATATTCACATCCGAACTATTTATATAGAGCGCCCATCCACCAAAGCCAATAAAAGCTAGACTTGGAGCATATAATTTATTATCTAACACCGCTTCATTCCGGTTAAAATTGGCTGCAATGTTTATAGCTTTCATACTAGAATACACAAATAGATGCTTACGTAGTAACCACAGCCATTCCCGCTCACCTCGCAATTTATTGAAAAATATAGATTTTATTTTATCGAAAAATTAGTGTCCAAATAAAAATATACTATATTTATCAACTGGTTATATGATTCAGAGCGGGAATGGCTCTAGTAACCAACTTAACGTAATTTTAAATTTAGTCGCTACACTCACATAAATCGATATCCATTTATTCAACATTAAGCAACATCTTATTTACGTCGCAAGTTTTATCTAATTTCCATAATTTTGCAATCAATTTTGTAATTATATCTTGCTTAAAACAAACTGTTTCATTGAGTTAGTATCAACTGCATCTATTCACACAACATATTTATCTGTAAATTAGCCCCTTCACTAGGTAGGGGTAAAGATAAAATATTATGGATAAACTGTTTGAAGATATAAATAATCTCAATTCAATTATTGATCAAACCCAACGCACTGCTATTGAGCTATATGTTGGCGCGACAACGAGGAAAGTCGCGCATACAAAGTTACCTTCTTTAGATTTGGATAAATTGTCAGAATCAGGTTTAGGTACAAACCATACATTGGATATATTTAAACAATCAATTCTGCCCATGTTGTCTGCCAGCGCAGGCTCACGTTTCCTAGGTTTTATTACTGGTGGTACTACACCCGCTGCATTAATTGCAGACTGGTTAGTTTCTGTACTCGATCAAAATGTGATGATAGGGGGAGATTCTATTGCTGTAGATCTTGAACGGCAAACAATAGAAATGCTCAAACAACTTTTTAATCTCCCACAAAATAATTTTCATGGGATTCTGACTACTGGCGCCACTGCATCCAATATTTTAGCCATGGCAATTGCACGTGAATGGGCCGGTGATAAGTTAGGCATTAATTTCTCAGAACAAGGAGTAACTTCAGGTAAGATACGAATCTATAGTGCTAGCTCTCATGCCAGTATCAACAAAGCATTATCATTAGTAGGCCTGGGGCGAAATAATTTAATACGCATACCAACTTTACCGAATCGCGAAGCGATCAATACTAAGGTTCTGGAAGAACAATTAGCCAGTAACTCAGAAATGGTTAATATCGTTGTTGCCAATGCAGGGACAGTAAATACTGGGGATTTTGATTCAATCAATGAAATGGCTGACTTATGTAAAAAATATAACGCTTGGCTACACGTTGATGCTGCTTTTGGTATTTTTACTCGTCTCTCTCCAAATTTGGAATCCTTAACCAAAGGCATGGAAAAGGCCGACTCAATTACTGCAGATGTTCATAAATGGTTAAACGTTCCTTACGACTGTGGACTATTTTTTACACGTCACTTCGATTTACAACATCGTGTTTTTCGAAATAATGCAGTATATCTTGAAACCTCAACGGATCAACTTGAGCCAATGGATGTCGGGATAGAGAATTCCAGACGCTTTCGCACTCTACCTGTATGGTTCTCTCTTGTAGCCTATGGTGCAGATACCTTTCGGCAAATTGTTGAACAACATTGTCATTTAGCAAAGCAAATGGCCAGCCGTCTTGAATCTAGTAACATGTTCACTGTTTTAGAAAAACCCCGCTTAAATATCACTTGTTTTGCTCCTTTATTACCAAATAAATCAGTTAATGATACAGAATTTACTAACCAGTTTTTAACAGAGGTAAATTTAGGGGGAGAGGTATTTTTTACTCCGACAGTGATCAATGAGCAGCGATTTATTCGAGCCGCATTTAGTAATTGGAGAACACAACAAAATGATGTGGATCGCATAGTCGAGACTTTAATTGATATTTATAAAGCTTTATCTCAGAAAAAAAATGAGCCCGTCTCATCAACACAATAAATATTACATAAATACATGGTTAAATAGTTGAAGTGTAAGGAGAAAATTATAATGACGCATAGTCAACCTCAAGTAAAATTCTTTATTCCCAATAGTAAATCACAGGAGATTGATATATTTCCAGCCACATTGGAAACGCTTAGTCAATATAAACCTGTTCGTAAGAGATACATTGCTATACCTGAAATTATTGCAAATTGGCTAGCTAAAAATACAACCACTAATGCAACTCAAGGCAGCTTACATTTTTCTCAGGTTTCAACTGAAGATGAATGGGAAAAAGTTAAAGCATTACGGTTACGTGTATACGCTGATAAAGCTCCCTACATGTTAGATCATATAAATTCTGATGGTTCAGATGAATATGATAATCATTCGGTTGTTTTTGCTGCATGGTGGCATGGTATGGCAGTAGGTACTATCAGGTTTACACCCTACCCCTTTGAATCAAGTAAGTTTATGTCTGCAGCGGAATTAAATGCATTTTTAGGACAACAAAAGCAGCATGATTATCTGGAGTGGAGTCGCTTATTAATCGAGAAAAATTGTGCGATTAAACGCTTAAGTACAGCACTTATTGTCTATGCAGGGCTTAGCGCCATATTTAAAACAGGTTACCGGCAATATTTTGGATACTCAAAATCTAAAGTAAGAAATACCTTTTCAACTTTTAGTCTCGACAAAAATATACGCGAGTTCAGCATACCCAGTCGAGGTGAAGATAATTATTTAATGCTTAAAGGTGATTTTTTACAAGATTTTAAACTCTTTATAAAAAAAATGTTCGTATAAAGTTTAATTTTACTTTATTAAACTTTAGTTCATAAAAAAATCTACTGATTGAAGTAGCTTTTTATTATTTGTGTTTATTTAAATAAACAATTATTAAACCTTGTACATAATGGAGATACATAATGTCAAATATAAACCTTGATCAATTAAGAAGTAAAGTCGATACATTTTTAGGTGAGTGCATCGAGAAATTTTATATGGAAGTTCCGGGTGCTAAAACTCAAATGGAATCCAAGACTATCGATATTGATTATTTCAAAACTCATACTATTCAAACTATCTTGAGAATTCGTCACAAACGAATGATTGATTCATTAGTTGTTAAGTCACTGATAAAAGATCATAAAATGAAAGAAGCAAAAGCATGGGCTGATTATCTTGAAGACGAAATGATGCACGGACAAATGTTTGGCAAAGATCTTGAGCGCCTCAATGGTACAACTATGGATGAGATCTACAACACAGACACATTCTTTGCCACTAAACTTCTAAACGGTTATTTTTATTATACCTTAGAACTTGAAGGTCCAATGGCTTCACTTGCAAGTGCTTACTTCCTGGAAACAACAACGCTACATACACAACCTCAATGGCTTGATAATTTAGAGTCTGTTTTAGGTAAAGACAATCTTAAAGGAGCACGTGCACATGTTGATTATGACGGGGAAGTTGATCACACTGGCTTCGTATGGGATGTTTTAGCCTCTACAATTAATAACGAAAAAGATGTTGAAACTCTGATGGAGCATATGAGCAACTTATACGGTCTGTTTTCTGCTTACTTCCTCGAACTTCACCAGAAAACCAGTGATAAATCACTAGATCAAAAAAGCATTCCTAATGCAGCTGTGAGCCTTGCAGCTTAATTGCTTTAGATCTTATAAACCTCTTCGATTTGCACTGATGTAATACAATCGAAGAGTTTTTTTAAATAAAAATATTCCAGATTAGCCATAAAGCTCGACCATATTTACATGACATTAACAACTGCTTGATTTTTCTTGTCCGTAATTTATGCATGATTTTTTTAACTACAATGGTTCGGACACTTTTTATAATTCATTGTTTTTATTGTATTTTTAATTTTAGAGTGAAAAATAAAATATAATTATATTTCAATGGGTTATGATTTTCATGGCTCTGTGTTTTAGAAAACTGTCCGAAGTATTGTAACTATAAAGTATTAAAAATCAACAATAAAGTTTCAATGGTTTATAAATGGCTATCAAGACTGGCGGAGCTTTTTGTCATTAATCTAGAAAATATTTATCTTACGTAATTACGTTCTATTTTTTAGTAAGGAATTCAATATGCCCTCTCCATATCCATTAAGTTATTCATTTAAATGGCCATTTTTGTTTCATTGGCCTTCAACCAAAAACCACACCAAGATTGGTAAAACACCAACCCAGATGAAACTGCAACACACTAAGTCATCTGATAGCAAAAAACTAATTTTTATGGGTGACATTATGGTAATGCAAGGTGATCGTATTCCTTTATTAGACCCAGAACTAACATCACTTGTCAGTTCTGCTGATGTAGTAATAGGAAACTGTGAAGCTCCTGTTGGCAAACACCCTCGTAATCCTAAAGTTCACTATAATTTCAGTTTTCATATGCCCTTTGATTCATTACAAGGTATTCTTGATCAATTCGGAGCTAATCGTCCGCCGATATTGTTATCAACAGCCAACAACCATAGTGGTGATCGTGATATTGGTGCTTATCTTAAAACTATTCCTAACCTTAAAGAGTTAGGAGTGACACCAATGGGTCAATGGAAACAAGATGAAGAACCGCTAACCATAATTGATGTTAATAATATCCGATTAGGTATCAGTTCATGGACACACTGGATGAATAATGATGTTTTTAAAAAAAATCCAGGTGTAAATCGTTGGCATGATATTGAAACTACCTGTTGGCAAGATGTAAAAAAAGATAACAATATCGATTTGCTTATTGCTTTTCCACATTGGGAATACGAGTTCCAGCATTTTCCACGATATGAATCACGCTCTATCGCAAAACAGTTAATGAACACCATGGACTTTGATCTCATTGTTGGCAGCCATCCACACACCTTACTTCCTATGGAGAGAATCAATAAAGGACTTTGCTTTTATAGTCTTGGGAATTTTTGCGGTTTAGGTGTAGCCTGGCCAGTCAAACTTATTCCTATACTTGAGGTTCATGTTAGTCGTAACACTAAAGCAGAAATAGCCGACTATAAAATTCATTTTTTCTATCAAAACCATACAAAAGATGGAGTAGAAATCATTCCACTTCATGCTGCACCTACAAAAATTCGCAACAAGTTATTACAACGAATATCTAAAATCTATGATAAGCCCGTATTTGATACAGCCCCTTGTTGTCAAGAAATTCCATCATCAATAGCCAATTAGCCACAACATTAAGGGAATTAATATAATGAGATACATTCAAATATTATTAGTGTTCAATCTATTTGCAATACCTTTTGCCTTTGCTGTACAAGATAATATAGCATTTGATGATCAAAAAACGATAAAGCATTTTACTAAGAAAAAAAATGACGATCCTGAGACGCTAAAAATCATAAAACGTTTATCTGAAGCAATACAAATAGCCACTGTATCTGACACACATGATAAAAACCCCAAATTATTTGCCGACATGATCAATTTCTTCCAACATAACTATCCTAGTACTTATGCTGCATTAGGTTGTCAGACTATAAATTACTTTAGTCTACTTTGTCGTTGGAACGGTAGTGACAAAAATGGCTCGAATATACTATTTTCCGCACATCTTGATGTCGTTAATGCATCAAACAATGAGAGTCATTCATGGACTTACCCTCCCTTCTCTGGAGCCATTGCAGATGGCTATATATGGGGTCGCGGTACACTCGATGTTAAGTCAGTGGCAGTTCAACTCTTTGAAGCAATCGATAAGTTAATGGCCAGCGGATTTCAACCAAGCAATACTATATTTTTTGGTTTTGGTCATGATGAAGAATCAGGTGGACAACAAGGTGCACAAGAAATCTCAAGGAAGTTAAATAGCGATGGTATAACATTATCTGCAATATTCGATGAAGGAGGCATGCTAGCAAAAAATGTCTTCCCTTCTGTCGACAAAACTGTTGCCTTAATAGGGACTTCGGAAAAATCATCTATCAATATTGAATTAACCGTTTCTTATTCAAATGGTGGTCATTCATCAATACCATTCGGAGAAACAACAATTGGCATACTCGCTCAAGCTATTCAACGTGTTGAATCTAGCCATTTCCCTATCCGATGGACTAAGCCTAGCACACAATTATTCGCAAACCTGGCACCTCATATGGGTTGGTTTAAAAATATGCTTTTATCAAACCTCTGGATTTTTGACTCGATTGTAACTGACAAATTAACAGAAAATCCTGCCATGAATGCAATGTTACGAAACACCGCTGTCGCCACCATTATTAGTGGTGGCGAACGTCGAAACTCTTTACCCATGAACGCATCAGCCATAATTAACTTGCGTCTTCTTCCTAATGAATCAATTACTTCAGTCATTACAATGATAGAACAAATTATTGATGATCCTCGTATTTTTGTCACTTTGCATTCTAAAGATAAAAAAATATTTAAACCGACGATTAGTGATACAAAATCAAGTTACTTTTCTGCACTGTCTAATAGCATCAGTGAGGTATATCCGGATACCATTATAAGCCCATGGTTAACAATTGCGAGCACAGACTCACGTCATTACTCAACCAATAAAATACAAATTTTACGTTTTGCACCATACATTTTAGAAAAAGCAGACTTAAATAGAATTCATGGTGTTGACGAGCGGATTGCAATAAGTACTTATCTTAATGGCATAGTATTTTATGAAACACTGTTAAAAAACCTAAAGTTTAGAGTTTCACACTCTCCAAAAAAGGAAAATAATTTAAAAAATAACATAACACAGTTGACAAAAAAATTGCGGCATTGCTGCCACTCCTTATAAAAGGAGAATGACAAAAGTCAAAGACCTCCGGCAAAGCCGGAGGCTTGAATTTGTTAACCGCTTTAACCGCTCAAAGTGGACTAATTTATTAGAAGCTAAGGGAAGAAGCTAAGGGACACCCACAATATTTCAGACTTCGATAAACCCCATACAAATCTAACAATACCGTGCTAGTAAAAACACGGCTGAAGCCGTGATTCCGTCAGGAACCGTGTGTAAAACTTTGTAGACACCCATATAAATAGCCTGGTTTCGTTTGTTTATGCTGGAGATGTACCGAACAGCTTGTGCTATAGTGGTATACGTAGGCTGATTAGGGCTAAGGCAGTGTCGCGTTTGCGAGTAGTTTTTAGCCTAGAAAGTCGTCACGAGGTAGCGACACCCTTTGTTTTAGTTAATCAATTAATTTTAATATCTCATCTAAAAAGCAATGAAAAAAATGAATTTACATAAACCACTAAACTGTCAACTTATTTCAAAACGACACTCAATGGTGGGATTACTCGGTTGGATGCTAATCACATTGGGCGGAAACGCTTATGCATTAGAAGGCTTAGGAGAGATGACTGGGCAACAGCATCCAAATTGTGAAGTCATAGACCATGGATTCAATATTGAGGTCATTCACCCTCGCATGAGGGATCATGCTGAATCAATTGAATCCGAGTATTTATGGCCAGAAAATGATCAACCGCATGAAGGAGGTAGTGGGTGTTCAAAACATTACTGTATTAGTGACTGGGATGAGATCTCAAGCTATTATATGCTTTCGTACAGTAGCACTCACCATTTAGCCTGTGCTAGACCCGGTCCTAGAAGGGCGGAAGATGAACCAACTCAAGCGGGTTCTTATAAAATGAAATTCAGCACAGGGGGAACACTTAACGGCTTTTGCTATTACACCTATGATCTGGATATAACGGAAGCTAATGGGGAACTGACCTTTTCTCGCTCTAATGTGACTACTGCATCTCCGGTTGATTTAGATGATGCCAATTGCACGCCTTCTCAGGTTTATGTCCAAACTGTCAGTACTAAAATAACAGAAGGGAATGGGGGTGCGACTTATGAAGTATCACTCTCTGCCCCGCCTACCAGCGATATTTCCCTCGTCTACGATCAAGACGTTGGAGAGCGTGTTGAATATATAGATAGAGTCATTATATATATCAACACCGATTCCCAAGTAGAAACGGATGTTGATAGACTTACGTTTTATGAGTCCAATTGGGATATTCCACAAACAGTGACCGTTACCGCTGTTGATGATGCCGATATGGAGGGTAGTCATCAAGGTACAATTACTCACTATATCTCCGAGTCAGACGGAGGCTGGTATAAAAGGGGCTTAGCGATTGACTCGGTTACTTTTGATATTACCGATAATGAGAGTGAACCCGCACCACAAAATCTAAGTGCGAAAGCCAATACGCCTCTTAATCTTGATTTGGTTTGGGATGCTGTTAGCGGGGCAACTGCTTATTCGGTTTACCGTGCAGAAACAGCAGCAGGGCCTTGGACACAAGCCTATGATCAAACCCCTACAAACGCCTATCAGGATATAAAATTTAGCGACGCAGAGTGCAAACAAACCTTCTTTTATAAAGTCTCTGTCTCAGGACAAGATAACTTATCGGCAATGACTGAGGCGACAGTAAGCTGTCCAGTTCAAGTGCCAGCACCACAAAATCTAACGGTAACGGCAAAGATCGATCTTAGTCTTGATATACCTTTGCTTGATTTAGCTTGGGAAGCGGTCAATGGCGCAACCGCTTATTCGGTTTACCGTGCAGACACAGCAGTAGGGCCTTGGACACAAGTCTATGCTCAAACATCTACAAGCTCTTATCAGGATATAAGCTTTAACGCCGCAGACTGTGGACAAACCTTCTTTTATAAAGTATCTGTTGCTGATCAAGATAAATTGTCAGTAACTGCTCAAGCAACCCTTACCTGTTCTCAACCACCAACAGGTAGTGATAGCGATCCAGAATGCACTCCAACAACCTATGTTGATTTAGCAACTAATCAAATTTCACTTTATAACGGTGCTTGTCTTTCAATATCAATTTATGATGGTCTTGGCAATACAGGTAAGCCCTTATCTATTACCGCTACCGATAATCAATTGACTATAAAATTGTCTTTTAAAGTCAATTCAGCCCATGTTGGACAACTCGGTGAAATTGTTATGTTGGCTTTGCATGAACAAGATAATAGACTTCGCGGGTTTAACCTTGACCGCTCATTTCAATGGAATGAAGTGCTCGATCTGACACACAAAAATATAATGTCTGATTTAGCTGCTATGTATGATGATTATCCAGAAGGTCTACCTACAGACATCAAGCATGATTTTCCAGTGCCTTCCTTGCCCGTCGATAGTGGTTACATACACTTTTATGTGGGTTATCGTGTAAATGGTAGTCTTATTTACAATAATTTACCCATGGAGATTATTGTAAGTAATACGAATATGTATGACCTACAAAGCAACACCTTGAACCCAAATCCAGCACATACATACATAGGTGGTATGATTAAAATTAAAAATGACACAATGGCACGCCATATCACTGCAAAACAACACCAAACTGTCCAAGTTATTGCTAATATTTACGCTGATCCAGCACATTATGAGCAAAATGCTGAATTAGTTATGATAGGAACTCATCCCGATAAAGGTAGCCTCCTACGTATGGTTGATACAGGCTGGGTTCCTTGGAAGCCATCATTCGCAAACTTGAAACCCGCAGCGACTGTATTGCTGAAACCAGGGAAACTCGAAGTGCCTGTCGATACACTTTCTCTCGAAGCAATGGGGTCTTATAACTGGCATATTGGCTATCGTCTGCCTGATGGAAAACTTATCTACACCATGAATGCCATGGGTGTGGAGGTTACTCAATAAAGCACAAGCCTGTCTATATGAGAAAAGAAAACCAAGAAAACCAGACACCCACTAACTAAAATTAGACACCCACTAAAATTTATGGGTGCCTATTTTGTTAATTTTTTTGCGATGCATACTATGCAAGTATGTTTCCTTAAGGAGAGTACATACTCTCCTAGGTGCTAATTTACTTTACCCTACAAACGGATGCACTCGAATCAAAGTATCATCACGCTCAGCACCTGTGGAGATAATATCCGCAGGTACGCCGAGTAACGCTTCAATACGCTCAATATAGGCTTTGGCATTGGCGGGCAGTTCGTCATAGTTACGCACACTAGCAGTGGTGCCTTTCCAGCCGGGAAGTTCTTCATAAACCGGTTTGCATTGCTCGTAGGCATCTGCGCCTAGCGGTGGCTGGTCTAAGGTTTCACCGTTGAAATCGTAGTGGGTACAGATTTTCAGGGTTTTCATGCCATCGAGTACGTCGAGTTTGGTCAAGCAAATGCCGGTTAAGCTATTGTTGATTTTAGCGCGGCGTAAGGCAACGATGTCGAGCCAGCCACAGCGGCGTTCTCTGCCGGTGGTTGCACCAAATTCATGTCTTTTTTCGCCAAGATGTTTGCCATCGTTGTCAAATAATTCAGTTGGAAACGGGCCAGCGCCTTGGTCAATGTCTAAGAGCGTACCTTGTGCGCCTTCAAATAAAACACTGTCGCCATTGGTTTTGTATTCGGCAAGGACGGCGGGGACATCGCACACCAGCGGATTAATCACATCAGCCATTGCCAAGGTATCGGCTAAGACTTTTTCCACGTCTACAGCTTCGGCTTTATAGTAGTTCACCAAAGCGAAGTTATGGTATTCCATTACAGTGCGTAGTTTGGCTTCAAAATCTTTGGGGTCGACCAAATCACCGACGCGCAGACCACGACGAGAAACTTTGTCTTCATAAGCTGGACCAATGCCGCGCCCAGTCGTGCCGATTTTGGATTTGCCACGGGCGATTTCGCGGGCATTATCAAGGGCAACGTGGTAGGGAAAAATCAAAGGGCAAGCAGCACTGATGCCGATGCGCTCTTTGGCGGGGATGCCGTTTTCTTCCAGTTCTGCCATTTCTTTCAAGAGGGCATCAGGGGCGAGTACCACGCCGTTGCCAATTAAGCAACGCACGTTTTCGCGCAAAATGCCTGAGGGAATCAGGTGAAGTACGGTTTTTTTGCCGTCAATAACGAGGGTGTGTCCTGCGTTGTGTCCACCTTGGAAACAGAAATTTTGTAGACACCCATATAAGTAGAGTATCTATGCTGCGCTGTTAGTAGCTACTGATGGACGCGGCTCTTTTGTCCGTGAACAAGCGGGCATTTCACTTGCCAACCGCGACTATAAACAACAGGCTTTGGTTATGACCTTAGAGACCGAAAAAGCCCATGATTATTGTGCTCAGCAACGTTTTCTTACCCAAGGCCCTTTAGCTTTTTTGCCACTTAATGACCCACACTACATCAGTATTGTCTGGACGCTGCCTAGCGATGAGGCGCTCCGCCAACAAGCCTTGAGCGTTGAAGACTTTGAAGCCAATGTCAGTAGTGCTTTTGAAATGCGTTTAGGCAAAGTGCGCTGCTTGGATAAACGTTTATGCTTCCCCCTCAATCGCCAACAAGCTGAAGATTACGTGCAAAACCGCTTGGTGCTGATAGGTGATGCCGCCCACGGTATCCACCCGCTAGTGGGGCAAGGAGTCAACTTAGGGCTATTAGATGTTGCCTGTTTAGCTGAAGTCTTAGCCGAGGGGCAACGCCAACAACGCGACTTGGGCGCATTAGCCCTATTACGCCGTTATGAGCGCTGGCGCAAAGGTGATAAACTCGCTATGGCGTATATGATGGATGGTTTTAATGATTTATTTAGCAATAACAATAAACTGCTAAGTAATTTGCGCAACCTTGGCTTGTCTCTCAGCGACCAAATTCCCGTGCTTAAGCGGCAAATGATGCACTATGCGATGGGTGATAGAGGTGATTTACCACCTCTAATGCAGCGCCCCAAATCTTAAAACCTGTCAGTTTGAAATATAATCCAAGCTTACAAGGGAATTACTGCTTAACTATTGATATCGATAGTTCTTTAACTGGCAATATCAGTGTTGTATCAGCACGTTTATAACCAAACCAGACTTGATAAGTACCGACGGGAAAAAGTACCTGTTTTAATAAATCCAATGACATTTGTGCAGGTAATATCATGGGGGCGCTTATCATTGGCAAGGTCATACGATTAAAATCCCACAGCTGCCATTGCCCTTGCTGATTGAGGCTACGAATTTGACCATCAGCAAACATGACCAGCAAAAATAATTGTACGGTTTGCCCAATATCAGCACTAGTGGGTTTAATATCAATGCTCAAACTTAAGCGCGTGTGACTATTGGCGCTGAGCTGATTACCACTAAAGCCATTATCATCACTGAGGCGATAATTAAAACGGCTAGCACTAGCTGTTAAATTGTTGCCATCAAACTCAAATGCCTCGGTGACATGATGAAAAGCAAGCTTGTTGCCAAACTCGAAAGCACCACTATCACATTGGGCTTTGCGCGTCCCTGCGCGTTGGTCGATGGAGGGGCAATAATCAGGGGTACTATAGCCAATGGCTGGGCTGTCAGATTTTAAGGCGATGCTAGGATAATAACCGCCATAATCGGCGAGTACATCTAGGCGTGGATCTTGACTTAAGGCATGATCAAAACAACGATATTTATCACCGTGCGGATATTGAATATTGCCACCACCATCACGCAGAGATTGATTACAACTTTGTCGTGCGTCGGGGCGCAGGGATATGTTGTTGCTAATGATACTGTTGGCGACCAAAGGTGCGGATTGAGCATTTCCAGTTGTGCCACCAATGATTCCGCCGGCGATGTAACCGGCGACATTCTCGACAATCGTACTGTTGAAAATTTGCGACTCGCTGCCATTGCCCAAATTAATTGCCCCACCAATACCACGGCGATAATCTTCCTCTGCCACATGTGGATTTAAGACCATATTTTTATACAAGGTGGTGTTGCGTATGCTCAACGGGCCGTCAGCATAAATGCCACCGCCGGAACGATGGGCGCGGTTATGGGCAATTAAGCTATTATTCAAGTACATATACCCTTGACCATCAGCGCGGTTATGCCAAATCGCCCCACCGCCCCAGTCCCCTGTAGCTTGATTGCCAATGAATAAACAGTCTTCGACTAAGGTATTGTCGGTATCATAAATATGGCTATAGATTGCGCCGCCTAAATGATCGACTTGGTTATTGATAAATTTTACCCGCCGAAACTTCAGCCAGCGTTCACCGCCATCATAATCACGCCGCGCGCCATCCATATAAATCGCCCCACCACCACTACAATCATTGTATTGACCGACAAAGGCTGTATGCGTAGCGCTATTGCCCTCGAACAAGCTATCAGTGACATCCAAATCGCTGTGTAAATGCGCCATTGCCCCGCCATTATTGGCTTTATTGTATAAAAACCGGCTGTTTTTAATGGTTGCGGTGCTGGCATAGCCCAAGAAAAAAGCCCCGCCGCCGCCATCACATTGCGGTCTATCGCGCAATGCTTCGTTTTTATAAAAGATTACGTTTTCCATTAATACATCGGTGCGCGCACCAAAATGAATCGCGCCACCGCCTTCATTATGGTTATAGCCATATTGAAGCTGTAAATTGCGCAAGTTGATATTCATGTTGGGTTCCCTATCACTCAGGGTTTTAAAAATCCGATTTTTGCTCCGACCATCAAGAATGATTAAACCGCCGCCATCAATAACAATGTCTTTATCTATAAAAATTTCCTCAGTTAAATAAATAATATGCGGCTGCGCACCACAGTTAAAACTGACCTCGCCGCCCTGCTCTACAGCGGCTTTTAATATCGACTGGGTACAAGAGGCGGGGCTGCCATCACCCACCACGGCAGCTTGCGTTACCAGTGAAAAACAACATAAACAGAGACTGACAGATTGCCGTATTTTATGGGACAATAGGGCGTTTAATTCCATAACAATTTTCCAAAGTGATAAAAGCATGACAGCACAACGCTTAGATGGTAAACAAATCGCGGCTGAATTACGGCAACAAATCAAACAAGTGGTTGATAAACAGCGCGGACAGGGCAACCCTGTGCCAGGGCTTGCGGTGATTTTATTAGGTGCTGATCCCGCCTCACAAGTGTATGTACGCAATAAGCGCAAAGCCTGTGAGGAAGTGGGATTTTATTCACGTTCTTACGATTTGGAAAGCAATACCAGCGAGGCGGACTTACTCAAGATCATTAGCGACTTGAACCAAGATGATCGCATTCATGGGATTTTGGTGCAATTGCCTTTGCCCGCACATATTGATGCTAATAAAGTCATCGCCCATATCACCCCTGACAAAGATGTCGATGGTTTTCATCCGCATAATATTGGTTTATTGGCACTGAGAATGCCTCATTTGCGCCCTTGCACCCCTAAAGGTGTGATGACCATGCTTGCAAAAACAGGTATGAGTTTATCCGGTTTGGATGCGGTGATTGTTGGGCAATCGAATATTGTCGGCCGTCCGATGGCACTGGAATTACTCGCCGCTGCTTGTACGATCACCGTCTGTCATAGCCGCACCAAAGACTTGGAGCAAAAAGTCGGGCAAGCCGATATTGTTGTTGCTGCTGTCGGTCGCCCTGAATTTGTCAAGGGTAGCTGGCTTAAACAAGGTGCTATCGTGATTGATGTCGGCATTAATCGCCTAGACGATGGACGTTTGGTCGGTGATGTTGAATTTGATTCAGCCGCAGAAAAAGCCAGTTGGATTACCCCAGTACCGGGTGGTGTCGGGCCGATGACGATTGCGACTTTATTAGAAAATACCTTGCTTGCCGCTGGCTATGAGCTGGAATAAAAGGTTTTCCTAAGAGTCTATGCGGAGTATGGGAATCGTCGCGAAAATCAGATATTTTGAGGCTAATTGAGTGATTTTGTGAGGCGAATAACGCGTTATTTAACGAATAAAAGCGCGGAATTAGACCAAAATAGCGGATTTGCAGCAGATTATTCATATTTCGCATAGACTCTAAGCCTTGATTAGTTTTGAGCGGGACTCATAGCCATTGCAGGTGAGTTGCTCCAACGCTGGAATCGGGACTTCCGTCCCGTTCAGGCGCGGCTAAAGCCGCGATTCCAGTTTGATATAAAGTCCCGCTATCATCATTGTCCGCTTAAAAATAGGACTGTAATTCCCCGCGCCGACGTACATCTAAGGTCGCACAATGGAACGAGCCGAGGAAGGGGAAGTAATTCTCAAACGAGCAAGGAATCGGTTTGAAACCCCAGCCTTTGAGGGCTTTGATTAAGGGTTCTTGGCGTTTTTCGACAATAATCCGCTCCTCATCGAGCATCAGGACATTAATACAAATCCATTTGCTTAAAATGCCCAGCGGGTCGGCAGGCGTTAGGGGTTTGGGCGCAACCAAAATATCCCATGTTTTCAGCACCTCTGGAAGATTATCGACATCGACATAATCGGGACTAACCAAGACTTTACCCGGAGCAATCGGCATAAACGTGGTGTCGATATGAATTGCCTCTGGCGAGCGGTTATGGATTTCGTGGACGCGATAGCCATCACCTAAATGGCGGCGTAGCCATTCCATGCCCATGGCATTGGTCACATTACTGCGCTGTCCAAAAATATCGCGCCCGCAACGGACAAAATCGGCAGCATCAAATACCGGTTCAAACTCGTTGACCATAAAGCGCATTTTTTCATCGGCTGTCGGGACTTTATAATCCCAATCATACAAATCATCTAATAACTGTGGTTTGGGTGCAGATGTCCATTTTGCCCCAGCGCGAAAGTATTCTTTGAACAGTTCCCGATAACCCCAAGCTTCAAAATAACGTCCTCGATCCGCCATCGGCGTTTCTAAGATTTCATTGCCAATGACCATGAAAGGATCACGGGGGTTAGCGGCACAAAACCCGTTGGCAGAGTCCCAGTTAGGACTTTTGAAAGGTGTTTCATAGCTCACGGGCTGAATATTGCGAACATTCACGCCCTCAGATTTGAGGATATGGGTAAATTCGGCTAAATCTTTACGTGCGGCATCGACCATTTCTTTGGGGTAAGGTGCGCCTGCACCACCGACTTTGGCTTCAACATCTGCCCATTCACCGGGGGGAACAGTGGCTTCGTTAATCAGGTTCCAGTCAGGAAACATCGCGCCATCTAAACTGCCAATAATGACTTCTTCTAAGGGATCCCATTCATTATGTGAATTCACAGGGCTATTGTTTGACATTAAATATCCTCTCTTGGGTGGGTTTGAGTATTCAAATTGAGATAGGTTGCACTTTCTAAACCTGACTCTAAAATATGTAAATAATAGGCTTGGGTATCAGCATCAAGCTGGCTATCGTTGAGTTTTTGCTGATAAATATTCAGCACATGTTTGGTATTAAAATTAACGGCATTAAGTACATCGCTGACGCTGTCCCCTTGGATAACTTTTTTTAATTCATATTGACCATCTTCACGGAAATGAATATTTACCGAGTTCACTTCACCGAATAAATTATGCATATCCCCTAAAATTTCCTGATAAGCCCCAATCAAAAACACCCCCATTAAATAGGCTTCGCCATCATTGAGTGGATGCACGGGTAAATTCGCATCAATGCCGTTTTCACTGATATATTGTTTAAATTGCCCATCTGAATCACAAGTTAAATCTTGCAAGGTTGCGCGTCGTTCAGGATATTCATCCAAGCGCTGCAAAGGCATAATTGGGAATAATTGGTCAATCGCCCAAGCATCGGGCACAGAACGAAATAGAGAAAAATTAGCAAAATATTTATCGGAGAGTTTTTCGTTTAAGTCATCGAATAATTCCCGATAAATTCGGGCATGGGCGTGGTTTTTAAGTAAATCCCGTACTTGCGAGCAAATCGCATAATAGAGTTGTTCGGCATGAGCGCGTTGTTTTAAGTTAATCAAGCCATGAGCAAACATAAAGTGTATTTCACTGAGCCAATAAGTGGCATTGTGATAGGCTTCGGTAGCATTGTCTTTGTTTAAATGATTGAGCTGTCCCCATAAATCACGGATAATTTCAGGATCTTGTGCTTTTGCAGGTTCGGTTTCATGGCTTATCATTTCAGCATCAATAATATCCGTAATTAATACGGCATGATGTGCGGTGATAGCCCGTCCAGTTTCGGTGATAATATCTGGCTGGGGTAAATCATATTTAAGGCAAACTTCCTTAAATTCATGGATAACATTATTGGCATATTCTTGAATATCATAATTGATAGAACAAGAGCGCCGCGAGCGCAGCCCTTCATAATCAATCCCCAGACCACCACCCACATCGACAAGCCCGATAGGCATACCTAAAGACCGTAATTCAGCATAATAGCGCCCCGCTTCGTATAAACCTTTTTGAATATCACGAATATTAGGAATTTGCGAGCCGATATGAAAATGCATCAGTTGCAGGCAATCGACTAAACCCGCCGCCTTAATAACCTCAACAATGGCGAGAATTTGTGAAGCATTAAGACCAAACTTAGACTTATCGCCGCCACTGTCTTGCCATTTGCCTTTGGCCGTGGATGCCAATTTAACCCGAACCCCTAACAGGGGGCGAATGCCAAGTTTTTTAGCTTCTTGAATAATGAGTTTTAATTCTGAGGCTTTTTCGATGACTAAATGGGTTTGAATTCCCATGCCTTGGGCTATCAAAGCTAGGCGAATATAAGCACTGTCTTTATAACCATTGCAAATAACGATACTGCCCGTTTTGGCTAAGGATAATACCGCCAGTAATTCCGGCTTACTGCCCGCTTCTAAGCCAGTTTTGCCACTGTGTAAAATTGCATCAATGACTTGGTGTTGTTGATTAACTTTAATTGGATAGACTGGAATATAATCAGCGTGATATTGTTCAGAGCGCATGGCTTGCTCAAAGGCTTGATGCAAACGTTGCACGCGATCTTGAAGAATATGTGGGAAACGTAATAACAAAGGGAGCGACAAGCCTTTATCTTGAAGCGTTTTCACCAATTGGTACAGACTTAAAGGTGCAGGGCTACTAGCTGTGCCCAAACACATTTCACCTGTGCTATTAATATCAAAATAACCCTCACTCCAACATTGAATATTATATAAAGCTTTTGATTGTTCTATGCTCCAAGTTGACATGGTTTTCCTTATAGCGCTGGGCATTTTAAACAAAATGCAGCCTACCGCTAAATTTGTTGATAATCAAGCTATAGACAGTTATAAAAATAGACGCTTACGGAGAAAATAAGATTTTCAGTAAGCGTAAAGCAGATTTTTCGGGATAATGTCCAGCCAAGTCCCATGCCGCTTGTTCGGCAAGACGGTGACGTAAGCTTTGATCATGAAATAAAGTTTTTAGCGCCTGATAACAGTCTTGTTCATCAAAACTATCGACCACCCACGCATTGTGTTGGTGGCGGGCAAATTCGGCTGTCCCGCCTGTTTGCGGCAAAATCACCGTCAGCCCACAAGACATGGCTTCCATTGCTGTTAAGCCCATCGCTTGAAAATGGGAGAAATCAACAAATATATCCGCATGGTTAAATACATCGGCAATTTGTTCCGTATTTAGCAAACCTAAATGGCTAAAATCAAAATCACGCGGCAGGTTTTGATATAAAGGATCATCGGCTTCACAACCAAAAATACTGATGCGGACTTTATCGCTGTATTGCTGTTTCAAACGCTTTAAGACCCGCATGGTCTGACTCGGTGCGCGGCGTGGGCTGGAGGGGCGTACCATCGCGACGATATGAACGCTGTCATCTCCATCACTATATTCTGTGCGTGCGACAAAGCGATCTGAATCAAAACTCACGCCGACCGCTTCACAGGCTGACCCCGTTTGATAACTCACTTCTTGGCGATTCCATTCGGTCTTGCTAAAGCGAATCAAAGGATGTAAATAAGAGCTCCAAGCATGGCGAAAGCCCTCGTGTTTGCGAAAATACCACGAAGCCAGCCGTCGCCGCAGCCATGCCCAACGCCAAAAACGTAAACGCTCGGTGTGTTTTTCGATATAAAACCACGGTTCAAAGTCTTGAATATAGTAGCCCAAGCGCGGTGGGTTCTTGACATGATGCAAACCCTCAAGCCATGCGACCGAATGGTTGGCGGTGGCAATCACGGCATCATAATCACGGGCTTTGTCGGTGATGGCGTGCGGGTGTTCGATGTACTCAACGGGAATCGGGTTGTGTGGGTGACAGGCTTCAAACACTTCTCGATGGCATGTGAGGTTTAAGATTCGCACATCCACGCCCATGCGTTGCATCGCCTGCGCCTCGGTCAGCACCACATTTCCACCGCCACCTGCTTCACGTACAGGCAAGACAAATAATACCCGTTTATCACGCCAGAAAAACTGCCCTTGCTGTATATGTTGTCCGCGTTGCAAAGCGATCATGGCTCGGCGACGAATGCCTTGCATTAAGCGGCTGTGGCGACAATGCGCCACACCTTGATCTATCAGTGCTTGCCCATGTTTTTCTACTAAAATTTGTCCGGCACGGTCGGCAAGTTTTTTCCGGCGTTCATGGCTATAGCTTTTAGATTGCGCGTGATAAATATAAGCGCTATCGCAAACGGCTAATTGCCAGCCGGCTTTACCCGCCCGCAAGCAATAATCATTTTCCTCACCATAGCCTTGGGCAAAGTTATCTTCATCAAAATAGCCCAAGTTGTCGATTAAGGCGCGTTTGATATACAAACAAAAGCCATTGAGAAAGGCAAGGCGTGGATACACCCGCGCTGAGAAAGTTTGCAGCATCTTGCCGTATTGGGCCGGACTTAAATCATCCGGCAGCGGATTGGTTGCCCAATCGCCTTGGCGTTCGATATTGGGCACGGACTGCCATGAAGCGGTGTTGCTCAAAGGCCCAACCATGCCGATTTGTTTATCGCTATCAGCACAAGCTTGCAATTCTTCTAGCCAGTACGGGGTGACGATAGTATCGCTGTTGAGCAAAATCACCGCCTCGGCAGTGCTGTGGCGCAAGCCTTGATTTGCAGCCAAGGTGTAACCACCCGCTTGCTCGTTACGCAATAAAGTACAAGGAAAACGCTGCGCGTAGGCGTGTAAATAATCCCGGGTTGGCTCGGCGCTGCCATCATCGACTAAGATCAGTTGAAACGGCGGGCGCGAATGGGTTTGTATTGACTCAAGACATGCTTGCACATCTTCAAGAGCATTGTGAACGCAAACAATGATGTCAATAGGGATTGCTGTGGATGTATCTGCCATGAAAATCTCTTAAAGCTTGTTAGCCGCTTTTTTGAATAAAACCCCGCCTTCGGTAAATAACTCAGCACGCACCGAAGCGGAATAGTGTTTGTCCATCATCTGGATATGTTGCCGCGCCCAGCGTGGCAAATGGCTGAGGTCTTTTCCAAATTGTAGCCGTAGCCAGGTATTGATTTGATCGGCAAAAATGGTCTCTGTGCTGTGCAGCGAATAACAATGCACCGACTCAAAGCCCAAATCTTTGCCAATCTCTTCAAAATAAGGGCGACTAAACAGCCATTTATCGTCCATTTTCTGAAAAATACGGGCGCTTTTATCTTGATTACTGCGCAAGCTCAGTTCTTTATACAAGCGCTTGAACAATTGAATGATTGGGCGCTCAATTTTGCCAAAATGGCTTTGTTTATTCATTTCCCATAATTGCCGCAAAATCAAACTCAAGGTTTGATAGCCCATTTCAAACGGCTCAAAAAAGGCGGCATAGCCCTCTGGTTTGAGAGCTTTATAAGATTGGGCTAGGGTTTTTTCAGGATGATAGAGGTGATGTAAAATCGCGCCGCCAACGATTAAATCAAATTGTTCAGGTGCAAAAATAAATGCCTCGGCATTGAGTTGTAAGGCGGTGCAATGGTGTTGGCTGTGATGCTGTTGATAGTGTTGCTTGAGAATATTCAATAGCGGTACAGATAAATCCGAGGCGATAATGTGGCTTTGTGGATAACTTTGAAACAAGGCAAATAAGGTATTGCCTGCCCCTGAGCCAATATCCAACACCTCAAGCTCGCTATCAGCTTGCCACGGCAGTTGCTGCGCCAGCCCTTGCATCAAATGCAGCCAATAATCATTGTTTTGATAATTGCTGGCGTAATGCGCGGCATCGTCAAGAAATTGTTTGTGAATATAGCGCTGTACTTCTTTGTCTTCGTACTGTGGCGAGTAAATCCCGGCTAAATCAGGATTGACCGAGCCTAAATCATGCACGGCTTGTTCAAGCGTAATATGCCCCAGTTGTTGTATCGCACTCATGGTTGATTAAAACCTGTGTTAGGGGCGTTATTGGGATAGCGGGAATCAGGCAAATAGCGCTGATACTCGCGTAAATCTTCGCGAATATCGGCGCGTTTAATCACCGTGGGACGCAGGAAAATCACCAATTCAGTTTTGGTATATTGGTCATCACGATAACTGAATAAATCCCCCACCATCGGTAAGCGTGACAAGCCTGGCAGCCCATCATTTTTTTGATTAGCAAAGTCTTCCATCAAACCACCCATGATCGCGACTTTACCACTTTCAATTTCTAACACCGACTCAATTTCGCGTACTTGTACCACAGGGATTTTATTGCCTTGGAGTTCAGGGCTAGGGTCGTCTTTGTAATCAATAATACGAGAAATAGTCGGGCGCAAATTCAACACCACCCGATCATTTTTACTCACATGCGGAATGACGGTCATCACCAAGCCCTCGGGCACGGTATGTACCGTGGTGGTGCTTTTGGCGACAATACTAACGTTTTCATCCGAATTACCGGTGACATTGGTGGTAGTCGAAGAGCTATAGGTGAAATACACTTCATTATTGACCACTTTTAAAATCGCTGGTTGGTTGTTTAATACCATCAATTTTGGGCTGGAAATCACTTTGATATTACCAAAAGATTCTAGCAATTGTACCGTTGCAGCAATATTGCCGATAGCGCTGTCAGGATTAACATAATTGAAAAGAAAGGAGGGATTATTATTATCGGTGGCAATCCGCCCTTTAATCAAATCTTGTTGTGAAGACATTGTACTGCCAAGGTGCTTCCAATCGACCCCAGCTTGATATTTATCCGAGAGCTGCACCTCGACAATGGTGGCTTCAATTAATACTTGGCGTTTAACTTCGCCGACTGCCATTTCAATAAATTGGCTCACTTCTTTGTGTTGCTTAGCTGTGCCATATACTGTAACCAGTCCACTGGTGCTATTAATCACCACGGCATCCTCATTTTTTTCTCGCTTACCTGCATTAATAATAGCTCTAAGGCTGCGTTCTAAATGCATCCAGAACTTGTTTTCTGATTGATTGCTGATTTGTGCCAAAGAATTATTATTACCACCGCCAGCATCACCGCCGCCTTCGTCGGAGACACTGCTAGTACCTGTGGTGGCAATTTGGGTGGCGACATTGATATTGCTATCAAGACTGCGGTCGAGATTAAAATAATCAATCCGATAATGGTCTATATAAGGGTTATCTGGGGTAATGATTAAATTATCACCATCAAGCTCATAGCGTAAGTCCACTTGTTTAACGATACGGGCGAGGATTTGCGGCAAGGTTTGTTGCACGGCATTAATGGTAACTTTGCCCTCAATGGCAGGATGAATATCAACATTCAGCGCCGCATCACGGGCAAGGGCAAATAACAGCTCTTTGACATCAATCAGATTGACCACCACCGTATAACGCTCAAGTTTTGCCACGGGTTTTGGCGGGGGAAGGGGAGGTAAATAATTTGCTAACGGCAGCGGTGCTGGCGTTGTATCTGCTTTTTTATCGCCATTGATTACTTCCGCTTCTAAGTGCCCAGGCGATCGGGTCGGTGGATTCGGTGCGCAAGCCCACAGACTGAAGCAACAGAGATAAACATAAAAGTGACGTATGGTCATAAATTTCTCTAAGCGGCATAAATCCAAGTCAATGCCAAGGCTTTTTGTAAGGCGGGCAATAAAGTTTGCTTCTCGATAGGCTTGGAGATTAAATCATTAAAGCCGATATTTTCAGCCGCTTGTTGTTGTTCACTAAAGGTGTTAGCTGAGACGGCAATTAATGGCAGCTGAGTTTTATCATGCTCTTGGCGCAATTGCTCACAGCTACTCAAGCCATCTAACACGGGCATAACTAAGTCCATTAATACCAAGTCAGGTTGATAAAGGCTGACTTTTTCTAAGGCAGTTTGCCCGTTTTCAGCCTCATCAACAATAAAACCCAAAGGTTTTAATATATGGCGCAATTTTTCTCGATTATTAGCCTTATCATCGACAATTAAAATTCTTTGTGGCGTGCCCTTAAAGCCAATGATTTTATCAATTTCGCCATTGTCTAAAGGCAGCTGGCGATCATCAACAATTTGTAGTGGTAAATTAACCGTAAAGGTTGTCCCTTCTTGGTCTTCACTAAAAATATCAATATTACCATCCATATATTTGACCAAAGAATAGGTAATTGCTAAACCAAGACCTGCGCCTTCATTTAATTTATTTTTGGTCTCAATTTGTTGAAAAGCTTGGAAAATCCGATTTTTATCTTCTTCGTCAATCCCTATGCCACTGTCACTGATTTTTAAGCTCAGTTGCTCATGTTGATAAGCGACTTGTAAGCGCACACAACCAACCTCGGTAAATTTAATCGCATTACTAAGTAAATTGACTAGAATTTGCCGCAGGCGTTTTTCATCAGCATACACCTTGGTCGGCAAATCATTGAGATATTCCAAATAAAAAACCAGGTTTTTTTGCCGGGCGCGTAGGCGGAAAAAACCGGCAATTTGGTTAAGCAGCAAAGGCAATTGCATTTCTTCCGGGTGGAGTGATACTTGCCCGGCTTCCAATTGCGCTAAATCGAGAATATCACTGATTAGCGTCAATAAATACTCGGCATTGCCGCGAATTAATTCCAGTTGTTCATATTGTACTTGGCTAAGATTACTTTCTTCGCGCAATATTTGTCCAAAGCCTAAAATGGCATTTAAGGGGGTGCGTAATTCATGGCTGATATTGGTCAAAAACGTGTCTTTAGCACGGCTTGCCATTTCGGCTTTGTCTTTGGCTTGCGAGAGTTCAGCGGTGCGAATTTTAACTCGTTCGGTTAAATGCTCACGATAATTATTAAGCACGCTATCGCGTTTTTCGATTTGACTGAGCATGGTATTAAAACTACTGACCAAATGATTCAATTCGCGATCGGATACTTTATCCAAGCGTAAATTATAGTTTTGCTCACGACTGACTTCCTGCATGGCGTTTAGCAATTGATAAAAAGAGCGTGTCACAGGAATCTGCAATAAGGCCGCTAACCAATACGCCAGCAACATTGCAAAAACAAAAGTAATGGACACTAAAAATAATGCGTGGTTAATTTGTTGTTTTAATTCAATGGTATCGGCTTGCAAATAAATCAGCCCAAACAATTTACCTTCTTGATTAAATACCGGTTTTAATAGATCGACATGATCATCATGAAAACGGCTGAAAGAGGATTTTTTTTGCACACCACTTCGGTTTTTAACAAAAAAATCAGTTGCATGTTTAAGTGTTGCTGGTGAGGGGATCTGAATATCGCTGCGGTTATATTCAATCAATGCCTCAGCACGGGTTGAGAGCACATAAATATGGCGTATATGCGGATTATGTTGGTGCAAGTGACTGGATAAACTGGGCTTTTTAAGCGAAGAAAACTGCGATCCACCCAGCGCTTGCGTTACATGGACATCATTACTGATCACATCAATTAAAACTAATAACTCTTTTTCCATTTGGATGCGTAAGGTTTTAATTTCATCCCAAATCAGTAAAGACGAGCTAGGAATTAAAACAATGGCACTGGTTAAAACGATAAGTAACCGTAATTTATTTTTGATTGATAAATTATGAAACCATTGTGCTAAGACGTTGAACAAAATTACTCCTAAACGATATTTTTTATATATTTCATGCGCATGATCCCAAATACATTCATATCATCAAACTGAATTGAGTCCTGTCTAAAATAGTATTTGACTAGGAAAGCACAGGCAAGTTTGTAGCGAAAATAACGCTTATCAATTGGGTTTATGCACTGTTGTTGTATGTAAAATTAAAGCGGGATCATACCATGATTTATATCAGGTTTTTTAGTCTCAATCATTCAGCCAATAACAATCTTAAGCTAAATAACGACAATAACAAGTTTGCACTTAACTGCCATTGCCATACACCACACTTAGGCACTAGTTGATTGTAACTTAAGCTTAAGCTACCTATAATTCGCGCCATTGTTTGCCGAATTGAGAAAAACTATGAACCAAGCCGCCACTGACACGGTATTATCAGGAATGCGCCCCACAGGACAATTGCATTTAGGGCATTTGCACGGGGTATTAAATAACTGGGTTAAATTACAAGAACAGTATCGCTGTTTATTTTTTGTTGCCGATTGGCACGCCTTGACCACCCATTACGACGATACCAGCAATATCGCCCAGCACTCACGGGAAATGATTTTAGACTGGCTCGCTGCTGGTGTTGACCCTGAAAAAGCCACCTTGTTTATTCAGTCACATGTGCCTGAACATGCCGAATTGCACTTATTATTGTCGATGATGACTCCGCTCAGTTGGCTTGAACGTATTCCTTCTTACAAAGACCAACAACAAAAGCTAAGTAATAAAGATTTATCTACTTATGGCTTTTTGGGTTATCCCTTGCTGCAAAGCGCTGATATTTTGGTTTATCGTGCCGCGTGGGTTCCCGTGGGCGAGGATCAGGTCTCGCATGTGGAACTGACTCGAGAAGTGGCACGACGGTTTAATTATCTTTATGGACGTGAAGCCGATTTTGAAACCAAAGCTCAAGCCAATGCCAAAAAAATGGGCAAAAAGGCGGCTAAACGTTATCAGCAATTGCGCAAAACTTACCAAGAAACGGGTGATACCGAAGCCCTTGCCGCAGGGCATGAGTTGCTGCAAGCCCAAAGCAATATTAACCAAGAAGAACGCGAACGCCTGACGGGTTATCTTGAGGGCACAGGCAAAACCTTGTTAGTTGAGCCACAACCCTTGCTCGCGCCTGCGTCAAAAATGCCGGGCTTAGACGGGCAAAAAATGTCTAAATCCTATGGCAATACCATCAGCCTGCGTGATGATCCCAAAGATATTGAGCAAAAACTCCGTACCATGCCCACCGATCCTGCGCGGGTGCGCCTCACTGATGCGGGTAATCCCGAGCGTTGCCCGGTGTTCCAATTACATGAGGTGTATAGTGACGAGGATACCAAGCAATGGATTCAAAAGGGCTGCACCGAGGCGGGGATTGGCTGCTTGGAATGTAAAAAACCATTAATTGATAGTGTCTTAGCGGAACTGACACCGATGCAAGAACGCTTTTTGCATTATGCCAAAGACACGGCGGCTTTAGATAAAATCATCCTCGATGGACAAGCACAAGCGCGGGAAATGGCCGGCGAGACCTTAAAAATTGTCCGTGAATCTTTAGGGCTGGCGTAACAGCTCGGCATTGGCAATTTGAATACAATTGCGCCCTTTAGCCTTGGCGGCATAACACGCCTTGTCGGCAAGGTTAAGGAGGCAGCTAATCGAGTCGGTATATTTTTCAATACAAGCGACACCGATGCTGACCCCAATGGGGAAATGCTCGCCTTCCCAAGCAAAATCAAACGCCGCCACAGAGGCTAAAATACGGTTAGCTACCTTAAGCACTTGCTCACGGCTACAGTTATCAAGTAGCACTGTGAACTCATCGCCGCCCATACGTCCAAAGGCATCTTCTTTATCTAAACAGTCTTGAATTTCTACCGTTAACTCTTGCAGTAGTTTGTCCCCAGCCGGATGTCCGCAGGTATCATTCACCTGTTTGAAAAAATCCAAATCCATATATAGCAGTCCGTATTCCTGCCCTTTATTTCGATAATCCGCTAACGCAAAGCTCAAACGGCGCTCAAAAGCCGGTCGGTTTAATAGCCCAGTTAAGGCATCATGATTGGCTTGATAACTGAGTTCACGGTGATAACCATTGGCTTGGCGCACCACCCAAGTTGCAACGGCAATCCCTAATAATAAAATTAAACCGCTGACGGTGAGAATATTTTGCAAACTGCGTTGATAAGCCGCTTCAGAACCCGCAACAGCACGGGCAACCTCTTGTTTTTCTAAAACAATAAATCGGTCTAAAATCATCAATAAGCTATTTTGTGCCTGTATGGCTTGGTCAACAGCTAAAGTTAAAGTTTTGGCATCAGTTTCAGCGCGCAACAGCTCATTAACATGCTCATTTAAGGGCATTGCCTCGCGGGTATGCTTGCGTAAACTCTCGTGTAATTGTCTTTCCAATGGACTGAGATTCAAGCGCATAATGCGTTCACGGGCTTGGCGATATTGCCCGGCATATTCCTGAAAACGCAAATACTCCTCATCACGCAAAAAGGGATCAGGTTGTAACAACATGGTTTTAAGTCCATTAGCACGAGACTGAATGGCATCACGCATAGAAAATGCGTGTGTTAGTTTCGCATGTGTGTCTTTGACCAAGACCTGTGCTTTTTGATTCATGCTTTGGAATTGGAAAAATACCTCAGCAATTAAACCGAGCATTAAGGCAAGTAGGGCGACAAAGCCCATCAAAGTGATTTTATCCTTATGTTGATCTAATTTCATAAGCTTATTCTATACAGATAGATAAAGGCATTATAAACATAATTTGAGACAATGAAGACTTTTTATTTTTAAGTAAACATATTGATAATAGGGCATTAATTAAAAAAACATCGGTATATTTATTTTTTCCACGATTTGTAGCTTGTTGAGAAAAAATTACCCATTAACTGATGTGAGGCACTTATTGTTTTTTTGCTGCATTATTTAAATTGATTGCCTACAGAGCCAAAAAATGAATGATGAATTGGCAATATACCCCCAATATGTTTTTCGATTATTAACTAAACTCTTCAACCAACATAGGTAAGGGGGAGACTTCCTTTCTGTCTATATGGCTTTTTTCCCTGTTTTTTTGCTTTATCACAACATTTTTCAGTAATTCCCCCCAATCTTGGCTATAATCTGCATAGGTTTTTTTTAAGAACAATGATTGATCAATGCCAACAGAACAGCAGCGCCGCGCCGAGGTAGCGCGTGACACCTTAGAGACACAAATTCAAGTTGCCCTCAATTTAGATGGTGAAGGCAAAGCCGAATTTGATACCGGTGTGCCCTTTCTTGAGCACATGCTCGATCAAATTGCTCGTCATGGGGTGTTTGATCTCAGCATTAAGGCCAAAGGGGATTTACATATTGATGCCCATCATACCGTCGAGGACATCGGCATTACCCTAGGACAAGCCTTTGCCCAAGCGTTGGGCAATAAAAAAGGGATTATGCGCTATGGTCATGCCTATGTGCCTTTGGATGAGGCACTATCACGGGTGGTAATTGATTTCTCCGGTCGCCCGGGGCTTGAGTTTCACGCCGATTTTCCCTCTGGCAGCATTGGGCAATTTGAGACCGAATTGTTTTTTGAGTTTTTCCAAGGCTTTGTCAATCACGCTAACGCCACGATACATATAGATAATTTACGCGGGCGTAACAGCCATCATATTGCAGAAACCATTTTCAAAGCCTTTGGTCGGGCTTTGCGTATGGCTGTTGAATTAGACCCGCGTATGGGTGGTATTCCTTCAACTAAAGGCTGTTTATAATGAAAACAGTAGCAGTACTTGATTATGGCATGAGTAATTTACGCTCCGTGGTCAGGGCGCTGGAGCATGTCCAAGGTGATTGGCGCGTTATCGTCACCCGCGACAGAGACGAAATCTATAAGGCTGATAAAATCGTTTTTCCCGGGCAAGGGGCGATTGGCAACTGTATGCAGCTTTTAGGGGAAACGGGGTTGGCGGATTTAATTCGTGCAGGACTTGAGCACAAGCCTTTTTTTGGCATTTGCTTAGGACTACAAACCTTGTTTACCCATAGCGACGAAAGCGGTGGTGTTGAGGGTTTTAATTGGTTTGAGGGTGAGGTCAAACATTTTTCTACCCCGCTGGTAGATAGCGATGGCTCAGTGCTGAAAATTCCGCACATGGGTTGGAATACGGTCAAGCAATCGGATCATCCTTTGTGGCAAGGGATTCCTGATAATAGCCGTTTTTACTTTGTTCACAGCTATTATGCCCAAGCGGCTGATGATAAGCTTGTGGTCGGTAAAACCCCTTATCCCGATGATTTTTGCGCCGCCGTGGCGCAAGATAATGTCTTTGCGGTGCAATTTCACCCCGAAAAAAGCCAACATGCAGGTTTACGCCTTTTAGAGAACTTTATTAAGTTCTAAACGCCTTTTTTAATAGCGAGTTTATGAATACAGAACAATTAACAGCCTGCGTTATGACAGCGCTGGAAGATTTAAAAGCCGAGAAAATCAATGTCTTGGATGTCAGTAGTTTTAGTAGCGTCACTGATACCATGATTATTGCAGAGGGAACCTCCAGCCGTCATGTCAAAGCCATTGCTAACAGCGTCATTGAAGCGGCTAAAGCTGAAGGTCAGCGTCCTTTAGGGGTTGAAGGTGAAAACAACGCTGAGTGGATTTTGGTCGATTTAGGCGATGTGGTGGCACATGTGATGCAGTCTGAAATGCGTGACTTTTATCAACTGGATAAATTATGGGAAATTAGTCCTAGCGATAGCGAGTAGTTTTTATGGCCATCTATCAACTAAGCATCAGTACCGCCGATCAAAATTTCACCTGTCTTGATCAAAAATTACAGGGCTGTATTGAGAAATCAGACTTATCCTCGGGTCTTTGTACGGTCTTTATTCGCCACACCTCGGCGAGTTTGTTGATCCAAGAAAATGCCGACCCGGCAGTGCGTCGTGATTTGCACCATTGGTTTGGGCGCTTGGTAAAAGAAGGCGATAGTTTGTACACGCATACCTCTGAGGGTTTGGATGATATGCCAGGTCACATCAAGTGCGCACTGACCGCCACTAGCGTCTCTATTCCCTTTGTTGAGGGACGTTTATGTTTGGGCACTTGGCAATCTGTTTATCTTTGGGAACATCGTTATGGTCGGCAACAGCGGCAAATTGTGGTACATTTGGGCGAATAGATAATGCGTTTTGTGGGCATGTTGGTCTTAAGCTTGCTAATATCTGAGCTTGCAGCTGAGGAAGTCGTTTTTGGCTATATTCAGTTTCGTCCAACAAACAAGGTGGGGATTTGGCGTATTGAAGATAAAGCCTATTGGGGAACCCGCAAAACCCGTATGAAACCGAAAGCACGCTTGATAAAAAAACATAGCTGTGTGCGTGTAGAAGTCAATGATGCGCAGGAAATTAATAAAATTTTGTTATTAACACCCAAGCAATGTCGCACACGTATCCCTAAGCCTTACCAATTTAAACCGTATGAATTCAAATGAATGATGATACCTTTTTAAGTGAAAGCGCCCTTTTAATTGTCGATGACACGCCACTGAACTTGCAAATTCTTTTCAATTATTTGAAAAAAATCAAATGTCAGGTACGCGTTGCCACCAGCGGCAGACAAGCGCTGGCACTGGCGAAAACTGTTAAGCTTGATTTGATTTTACTCGATGTGATGATGCCAGAACTCAATGGTTTTGAGACCTGTCGTTTACTCAAAGAAGACGAAAACAGTAAAGATGTGCCGGTTATTTTTATGACCGCACTTTCAGAAACCCAACAAAAACTTAAAGCCTTTAAAATGGGGGCGGTTGACTATATTACTAAGCCTATTCAACATGAAGAAGTGATGGCGCGAATTCGTACCCACTTACAATTGCGTTATCAACAAAAACAAATGACATTGCAAAACGATGCCTTAATTGAAAATAACCTTTACTTACAACAGCAAAATAAAGAATTTGATGCCATTGCGCAAACCATTACGCAAAATCTGCGTCTGCCTTTAGTGGTGTTATCAGGCTTTACCAAAATGCTCCAAGCTGAAATTAAAAAATTACCGAATCCGGAACAACCAACCCAATATTTACAAGAAATTGAACAAACCCGTTTACACATGGTCAGTAATATTGATAACTTACTGCTGCTTACCGATGTTCGCCGTCAAGATACGGACATGGAAGAGCTAAATATGGCCTTGTTGATTAAAACAGCCCAACAAACGGTGAGTTATTTGTTACAAAAGTATATGGCAACTTTCGATATGTCTACCGATGCTTACCCTAATGTGTTGGGTAACCCTGACTGGATAGAAAAAGTTTGGACAGCCTATATGGAATATGCATTAACGCATGGCGGCAGACCAGCTGAAATTATTATCAGTACCAAGACATTAACCGAAGTACAAATGGTTCAATTCAAATTACAATACAATGGTCAAATCTTAAGTCAATCGCAGCGTGAAGATTTGTTCATCCCCTTTACCGAGCGTATTGATTCCAAGCGCATCGAAAAGCGAGACTTGGGGCTGTCTGCCGTGCGCCGTATCATTGAAAAGTGTCATGGCGAAGTGGGTGTGGAAGATATTCCAGACTCAGATAAAACCGGCAATGTCTTATTTTTTACCTTACAAATGGCAATTAAATAGACCATGTTGCCGTCAATAATATTCAAGGTTTTAGGGTAGTTTTATGTCAGCATCAGCATCGACATTAATCGTTTATGTTGTCGGTTTAAGTAGTACCGAGGCAGCCGTATTTGCTGCCGTCTCGAGAATTTTACGCCTGCAAAATATTCAAATTAAGGTATCAGAAAAACCTGATAACAGTTGTCAACTTATCATTATTCATGTGGACTCCGAGCGCGGTAAAGCCATTTTTGATAAGTTGAAAAGTCAAGAAATCCGCCAACATGTCTTATTGTTAGGGGATAAAAAGCCTGATCTCTCGGAAGCGAAAATGGCACCGAGTTTTTTACAAAAACCCCTACGGGTGCAAGAATTACTGGAATGCTTAGAAAACTTAAACAAAAAGTTTAATCATCAAAGTAATCCCAGCAGCACACCTAAACCGAGTGCCGCAACCTCGCAAACAAGCGATAAAAAGCCAGTTCCCGTAACACAAACTAAGGTAGCTGAATCGCCAACAGCTGATTCACAAAATACCTTTAACAGTATGGAGTTGTTATCTATTTTGCTCTCAGCGCGGCAAGAGGGGGCTTTCTATCAAATCACCAACAAATACCATAGCAATTTTTGGGTAAATGGTGCAAAACAAGAAGTGCTCTCCAGCCACGGTGCGGAGGAATTATTTAAACTCATTGGCGATCATCACGCCTCTGGCTATATCATTTCTAGCTTAAGTTTTGAAAATTTCAAAGTGCTAACTGAAAATAAAATCAGTGTCAAACTCAATGATGCGCTTTGGTATGCAGCACTGGCAGATAAGCGCGGTGAACTCGTTGCAGAACTCGACGAAAATACCCCCGTCAAACTCACTTCATGGCCCAACATGACCCGCTTGAGTTTTGATCCTAGTCACATTCGTATTGCAGCGGTGTTATCACGACAGGCCGAGACATTAAACGACTTGGTCAGCAAAAATAAACTCTCACGTTTAGATACTGTCTGTTTTCTCAATGCGGCTTATAGTATTCATTTACTTGAAAAGCAAGACAAAACTACCACCAGCGTCGATGTTAAAGTTACTGATACAAAAAAATCAGGCTTATTGCATAAAATCGCCAACCACTTAAACATCAAACTATAGTTCACTATTATGAATAAAATCGTGTTTACAGGGCCTATGGGAGCGGGGAAGACCACGGCAATTGCAACGGTAAGCGATGTACCACCAATTTATACTGAGGTGAAAGCCACTGATGCGGAAGTGCAACAGCGCAAAGAAACCACCACCGTAAGTATGGATTACGGTTACATCGTTCTCGAAGATAATACCCGCGTCCACCTTTATGGCACGCCAGGGCAAGAACGTTTTAGTTATATGTGGCCGATTCTGACCGAGGGGGCTTTAGGTCTAGTGCTGCTATTAGATAACGCCAATGATGATCCCATTGCCGATTTACGTTTTTATCTCGATGCCTTTTCAGACTTTATCGAAAAAACTGGGGTGGTGATTGGCATTACCCGCTGTGATATATCACAAAAATACAGTATTGCCGATTACCAAGCGGTGATGATGGAACACAACTTAGTGTTTCCTTTATTTGAAATTGACCCCCGTGAGGCCAACGATGTCAAAGTCTTATTGCACGCTTTATTGGCGATTTTGCAATACTAGGCAGCAAGTTGGCCTATCCAAAGAGAAATAAATAACATGCTAACAGATGCGAAAAAACAAGAACTGGAACAAACCTTAAAAGGACTGCTAGAACAAGCAGATGTTATCGATGCGGCAGTGGTGGTCACCGTCGATGGCCATTTGCAAGCGATGGCGCAAAAACAAGACTACCCCCTAGAGCGGGTTGCGGCGATGGGTAGTTCTTTTATGTCCTTGGGCGATACCATTACCGCTGAATTAAAAATGGGGGTATGTCGCAATATTATTTCCGAAAATGAAAGTGGCATTATTGTTTTTATGCACATCAATGACAGTATGATTTTAGTCAGCATGACCACTGACACCAGTGCCTTAGGTTTATTATTAAGTCACTCACGTATCCATGCCCAAAAAATGCAAAACATGTTATAAGCACAATTAACAGAGAGGATGGACTATGAAAACGGAATCAATATGGCAGCATATGACCGCAGCGCTTAAACTTTGGCAAGCAGATAAAAAATTCTCTCTATTACTACTGATGGGGCTTGGTTTAACATTGACAGGCTGTGCCATCCCACAACAACGGGCTGATATTGCCAAAGATTATCCATCCCAACCTTTCTTAGCCAATATCGGACAATGTAAATCCTGTTTTCCTGACACAGGTATCGAAGCCATTGCCTTACAACCTAGCTTTACCCTCGAGTCGATCTATTTCCAGAGCAACCGCTCTCATTTACGCCGAACTGCTAAAGCCAAAATTGATAGCATTATCGCCGCTATTCAACTCAAACACCCACAAGTTGTCCTCATTGAAGGTCATGCCGACAGCCGTGCAGGTGACTTATACAACCAAGCCCTATCAGAGCGCCGTGCCAATGCCGTGCGTGATGCCTTAGTCAGCCGGGGGATTGAAACAGCGCGGATCATTAGTCGTGGCTATGGTGAAAGCCGCCCTGCTGCTAACAACTATGACAGCCTTGGCAGGCAACGCAATCGCCGAGTAGAAATCTTCTTACAATAATGCCAACAGCCCTGCACCAACACCAGCCACTGTATGCGCAGTTGTTGCAGCGCCTCAATCGTCCACAAGGACTCAACTTAGCCGCAAAAAAATTGCCAGATAGCCACAGCGCTTGCAAGCAAGTCCTGTCGCAATTGCAAGCATGGCAAGTGCCGATAGCGCAACAAGGGCAACATTACCACTTAACCCAAGCTTGCACTGGCTTAGCAGCCCTCGATATTTATCAGCACCTAAGCCCTCATAGCCAACAACAGCTACAGAATTTACACGTTTTTGCCGATATAGATTCCAGCAATGCCTTTCTTTTGCGCCAAGCTCAGCCTCATGCCAGCGTTTGCGTTGCAGATCATCAAAGCCAAGGACGCGGACAACATGGCAAAACTTGGCAGTCTGACTTTGCCAAGGGCTTATACTTATCCTTCGCCTATCATTACCCCAAGCCGCCCCCTAGCGGTTTAGCGCCCGCGATTGCGGTCATCTTGGTCAACACCTTAGCAAGTCAAGGTTACAAGGGCATCGAGATTAAATGGCCGAATGATTTACTCTATCAAGGACGAAAATTGGCGGGGATTTTAGTCGAAATGCGCCACAATCAACAAGGTAGCACGGTAGTTGTTGGTGTAGGCTTAAATTGGCAATTACCCACAGCGATTAGCGATTTTGATTATGGGGTCAGTGCCCTTGAGCAAATTCGCCCGCAAACAGAGAATAATAATACTCTCTGCGCCCAATTGATTGATGCTTTGTTTCAAGGACTACAAACCTTTCCTGAGCAAGGCTTAAGTCCCTATCTGGATGACTGGCAACAATACGATGCCCTCAAAGATAAGAACGTATCTATCAGCAATGCACCTGATGATTTTAGCGGCATTGCCGTTGGCATCGATGCACAAGGGGCATTACAGATTCAAACCCCACAAGGCTTGCGCCAAATTCAACAAGGCAGCGTCCGCTTATGATTATTTCCGCTAATTGGCAAGTCCCCGCCCATGTCAAAGCCTATTGCAGCACGCGACAACAAGGCTATAGCGCTGCCCCTTATGACAGCCTTAACTTGGGCACACATGTCGGTGATGACCCGCAGACAGTGGCAAAAAACCGCGCGGCTTTAAAAAAGCATGTAGATTTACCCGCCGAACCACAATGGCTAGAGCAAACCCACAGCACCTGCGCCTGCGATTTGGATACAGCCTGCGAACCAGGCAGCTACGATGCCAGTTATAGTTGCGAAAAAAACACCGTTTGCGCCGTGTTGACAGCCGATTGCCTGCCCTTATTGGTTTGTGATGCCCAAGGCACACAAGTGGCGGCGATTCACGCCGGTTGGCGCGGCTTACTGGGGGGGGTGATTGAAAACACCTTAAACCAAGCGCAGTTTCAGCCTGCAAATACCCGTGTCTGGCTAGGTCCTGCGATTTCTGCTCAAGCCTTTGAGGTCGGGGCTGAAGTTAAAGAGGCGTTTATCCAGCACCAGCCCGTACACAAAAACGCTTTTATTACCGGAAAAGATAAAGCCCATTTTTATGCTGATTTATATCTACTTGCCAAGCAGCGCTTACATGACTGGGGCATGGACCTAGCTCATATCAGCGGTGGAGATTACTGCACCTACCAACAAAAAGACTTGTTTTTTTCCTACCGTCGCGATGGACAAACCGGACGTATTGCTAGTCTTATTTATCTAAGCTGATTACTTGAGAATGTCTAAATGGAGTGAGTGTCTTCCTGTTGCATTCGGGAATCCATTTGGCATAGACAATGCTATCTCTGGTGATAGATATTATGATTCGCATTTTGCGAAAAACACTTAAGCGTCGCAAACACAACAACTTTTCTGCTATCATTGCGCTTGTAAACATTATTGCAAGGATTGCTAATGAAACCCTATCTTGCCTTATTAATTATTTTTTACGCCGCACAAACTCAAGCGGCGGTCTGTGAAAAGGCCAGCGATACCCTGAAGTGTATGCGCCATTTAAAACTTGAAAGCCTGATGCAAGTGTCAGTGGATTTGGTCGGGCGTAAGCCCAGCTCTTTACTCACCACCCCAGCGGCGGTGAGTGTGATTAACCAAGACGATATTCGCCGTTCAGGTGCGCGGCATATTGTTGATTTGTTGCGCTTAGCACCTGGCGTACATGTGGCTGGGATTAGCTCGCATAGCTGGGCGGTGGGCACGCGCGGTTTTGGGCGTTTTTATAACAGTAAACTGCGGGTAATGGTCGATGGGCGCAGCATTTATACGCCTGAGTTTTCTGGGGTTTATTGGAGCAATTTGGACATCATGCTTGAGGATGTCGACCACATTGAGATTATTCGCGGCCCAGGGGCAACGCTTTGGGGTTCTAATGCCGTCAATGGCGTGATTAATATTGTCACTAAATCAGCGAGTAAAACCCGTGGAGGTTTATTGTCTTTAGCCACGGGCAGTCATTTGGAGCAGCAAACGGGCTTGCGTTATGGTGAGCGGGTCGGGGATATTTATTATCGAGTTTACGGTAAAAACAGCCGTTATAAGGCATATGAATCACCCACACAAGCGGATAATTGGCGATTACGGCAAGCGGGTTTTCGGGTAGAAAACCGCTGCAAACGCAAAGCCCTATGTTGGCAAGTGAATGGCGCGCTTTATCACACCACTCAAGGCGAAGTCATTTGGGAAAATGGGCAAGCAGTTGAGGATTTGTATAAGGGCGGGCATTTACAAGGCGAATGGCATTATAATGCCAGCTCCGGTAGCAGCTATATTACCCGCTTTAATTATGAAAGCTATCGCTTATTTTATCAGGGCTTTGCCCATGTCTACAATCATCGTTTAAGCTTGGATTGGCAGCACAATTTTAGCCTTGGTAAACATGACATTGTTTGGGGCTTAAACCTCGAGCATCAGCGTCCTTTTGTACCGAAAACCGAGGTATTTTATTACCGTAATTCTCCCAAGCGTACTCAGCTTTATAGCGCCTTTATTCAAGATGACATTACTTTAGATAAAAACCTGCACTTAATTGTGGGTAGCAAGTTTGAGCATAATCATCACAGTGGTTTTGAATTTCAACCAAGTTTGCGCCTGAGTTGGCAATACGATAAAGATAAAGTTTTTTGGGCGGGCATTTCAAGAGCGGTGCGCTCGCCAACACTCGCCGATAGAGATTTATATGTACAATTACAAGCCCCGCGCGCTTTTAATCCTTTTTATCCTGTGCCATTACAGGTCAAGGCCGAGGGTTCGCCCGAGGTTGATGCCGAACATATGTTTAGTTATGAGCTGGGTTGGCGTGGTCAATGGCAGCGCGGCGTTTCCTACGATATAACCACTTTTTACCACCGTTATCACAAAATGGGGATTGCCGCGCAGAGCGTGTTACCACCAACCGCGAGTGGTTTAACTTTATACAATCAATTTCAAAATGCCGCAGATGCCCAGGCCTATGGTTTCGAGACCGATGTACGTTGGCAAGCCCATAAAGATTTACGTCTACAGTTAGCCTATACATGGATGAAAATTGATATGGATCTGTATCCAGGTATCAGCTCCACTTACAAAGACATGAACGAGACCCAAACCCCAAGACATACCCTGTCTTTAAAAGCGGCTTATAATATCAACCCGGATTGGGATTTTGATCTGTGGTTACGCTATAAAAGCGCGCTTAAAGGTGAGAGTTGGGGGCAAGTGGCGGCGGACTTGAATATGGATGCCATGCTTACTTGGCGTATAGATAAGGCATGGGAATTAAGTTTAATCGGACGTAACTTGCTCGATAAAGCCCATGCGGAGTTTCAACCAGATTTATTCAATCCGCAAGCGGCAGAAGTCCCTCGGCAAGTGGACCTACAGTTGCGCTATCAATTTTAAGCGCAAACCTAGCTACTTGGACACATGAAGCGTTTTTGCTCTTGGGAACTAAACTTCTCTAGGGCGGTGCGCAACATCACCCTTGGCATATCATCGGCATTGTGACGTAAAAATTCTAGCAATACGCTTTGATCCTGTTGCCCAATTTCCCGTAGCATCCAGCCGCTGGCTTTGTGTAATAAGTCTTCTTTGCTGTGAAAAAATAACGGCACTAAAGACAAACAATCTTCAAAATCATGCTCTTGAATCATTGGCAAGCAAGCCACCAGCGCTTGGCGTTGTTGCCAAAGTTCATTGCTATAAGCCAGTTGGTATAAGGGTGCTTTAGCACGTTGGTGTAAATAACGCCCTAAAATTTTTGGCGCATAGGCATCGACTAAATCCCAATTATTAAACTGGCGGCGGTGTTGCCATGCAAAGGAAAAAATACTATCCGGCGGTAAAGAACCGCTTTGATACGCATCAATCAAGCTTAAAGTCGCACTCATGCGGTATTCGTGATACGGGCTATGTAATAAATGGGCAATATCGCCCAAACCCAGTGGCGCATGGCGGGCGAGAATGGTGCGCTGTGTTGGTACATAAATACCTAAAAACTGATCATGCTCGCTATACTCACCTTTACCAGTTTTAAAAAAGCGCTGTAATTTAGCCGCAATTTGAGGGTCAGCGGCGGCATTTAATTCTTGTAAAAAAGCCTTGAGCTTATCGCTGGCGGGTGGGGCTTTATAACTATATAAATCATGAGCTTCGATATAGGCTAAAACACATTCAGGCAATAAATGTTGGACGTTTTCCCCTTGGGCAAGGGCATTGCGAATAGCGGTGGCAGAAATATCCAAACCGGGAAAATTTTGTACATAAACCAGCCCAGCGGCTTTTTTATGTAAATCGGCACTATCTAAGCGCAGACGATCATTAAACTGCTCGCGTAATTCAGGTGATAATAACTCGGCTAAAGGCGGCTCTCCAGGTCTTGCCACCACTAAAATATGACAGAGTTCAAACAAACCTTGCCAGCGATACCAGGTGTTTAATTGTGCAAAGGCATCTGAGCCTAAAATCAAACTGACTGATTTTTGCTTGCCCCATTGCTTGCGCAAACGCATCAAGGTCTCGACCATATAGGACGGGCCTTTGCGGAGGGTTTCACAATCATTGACATGTACGTCTGGCGTATATTGTAGCGCCAGCTCCACCATTTTGTAGCGCTCTTTGGCGCTTCTGGCAGGTTGAGAACGGTGTGGTGGAATGCCTGAGGGCACAAAGTGTACGGCTTCAAAACCCACACGTTGTTTTAAGTTTAGGGCTAAACGTAGATGTCCATTATGAACTGGATCAAATGTACCGCCGAGTATGGCTATCATAGAGTTAGCAGCCTCCAAGACTGAACAAACGCTATATCACAGTTAGGTCAGATTACAACTGTGTGTATCAATGGCGTGGAAAAACTGACCACCAATCATCAAAAGCTGGCGCTGGTGTCAATGTTGTCAGTTGCCCCAATTTAGGGTTTAGTAACTGAATATCCGCTGCTTTTGCTGCCTTTTCAAGCCGCAATATGGGTTCATACCAAGGGTGTAAAGCCAGATCAAACATGCCCCAGTGAATCGGTACCATATATTGACCTCGCAAATCCATATGCGCTTGTACGGCTTGTTCTGGGAACTGATGCATCGCGTACCAATCCTCATTATACGCGCCATTTTCCAAAAAAGTCAGCTCGAAAGGGCCTAGACGCTCGCCTATTTCACGGTAATGCGGACTATAGCCCGAATCACCACTAAAAAAGACCCGTTGATTTTGCCCAACAATCGCCCACGACCCCCACAAAGTCTGGTTACGCCGCCCAAAACTACGCCCAGAAAAATGTTGTGAGGGGGTGTAATTGAGTTGCAAACCTTTAAAGTCAACTTGTTGCCACCAATCGAGGCTATGAATTTTATCTGCGCTAATGCCCCAGCTTAATAGATGGGCATCGACACCCAAGGGCACAAAAAAATCAATGCCGCGATTTTTTAAGGCTTGGATGCTGAGATAATCGAGATGATCATAATGGTCATGAGAAATCAGCACCGCATCAATGTTTGGGATTTGCTCTAAGCTTAATACAGGGGCTTGAAAGCGCTTAATCATCATCGGCAATAAAAACGCATGATCCGAGAACATCGGGTCAATCAGCAGCCGCAGGCCATCTATCTCCAGCAAAATGCTCGAATGCCCAAACCAAATAAAACGCACACCTTGGCTTTTTTCAGCTAAAGCATTTAAGTCGGGTTGGACTTCGGGTAGAGGCTCAGGCGGTTTGGCATCTTGGTTTTTGAAGAAAAAATCATACATGACCTCGGCGCGCGGACGCACGAAACTGCGCGGGGTAGCAAGGGCATTTTCAAATCGTAAGGTTTGTGGATTAAATTGCGCCGAATGCGCGAGGGTTTCAGGGGTGGGGACAGCCCCCATACGGACAAAAGCGCTATAAATCACTGGGAGGGATAAAAGAATTAAACCTAAAAACAGTTTTTTCATAGCGCTTTCACCATTTAAGCGAGTTTATTCTCTAAAAAGGCGAAAATCTCCTCATGAGGCACGTCCTGATTACCTTCGTCTTGGCGGTCTTTATACTCGACCATGCCGTTACCCAAGCCCCGATCACCAAAAACCACCCGATGCGGAATCCCTATCAATTCCATATCCGAGAACATCACCCCTGGGCGCTCGCGGCGATCATCCATCAACACCCGCACGCCAGCTTGTTGTAACTGCTCATAGAGTGCTTCTGCTGCAGCTTTGACCCGTTCGGATTTATGTGCGTTCAAGGCTAAAACCACCACTTCAAAAGGCGCGATGCTCGCTGGCCAAATAATGCCCTTATCGTCGTGATGCTGCTCAATGGCGGCGGCAACGATACGGGTAATACCAATGCCATAGCAGCCCATGGTCATGGTTTTTTTCTTGCCCTGCTCATCCAAGACATTCGCGCCCATCGCCTCGCTGTATTTCTCACCGAGTTGGAAAATATGCCCGACTTCAATCCCACGGGTGAGCTGGAGTTTGCCTTTGCCATCAGGGCTAACATCACCGGCTTCGACATTACGCAAATCCGCCGCTTGTGCTTCGGGCAAATCTCGCGCCCAGTTGACCCCAGTTAAATGCTTGCCGTTTTCATTCGCGCCACAAACAAAATCAGCCACCGCTAAAGCGCTGTGATCGGCAATCACAGGAATCGATAAACCCACAGGGCCGATAGAGCCGGCATCACAACCAGCAACGGCACGGATTTGTGCCTCTTCTGCCATCGTCAATGGGCTGGCAACGCCTTCAAGTTTGGCGGCTTTGATTTCGTTCAAACTATGGTCGCCACGTAAGACGAGCGCAACGACCTCTGATTCTGTGCCTTGTACCAACAAGGTTTTTAAACACGCCGAGGGCGCACAATCTAAAAATTGACTAACCTCTTCAATGCTGTGTTGATTTGGCGTGTCCACCGTCTGCATGGTTTGGCTCGCCTCGGGGCGGCTATCGTTGCACACCGCCTCGGCTAATTCGACGTTAGCGGCATAATCACTGCCATCGCTATAGGCGATCACATCCTCACCCGCGTCAGCCAAGACATGGAATTCATGCGAGGTATTGCCGCCAATGCTGCCGGTATCCGCCAACACCGGGCGGAAACTCAAACCCAAACGCTCAAAAATACGGCTGTAAGCTTGATACATGGCTTGGTAGGTTTTTTCTAAACATTCAGGATTACTGTGGAAAGAATAGGCATCTTTCATGATGAACTCGCGCGCACGCATAATGCCAAAACGCGGGCGAATTTCATCACGGAATTTGGTTTGGATTTGATAAAAGTTCACGGGCAGTTGTTTATAACTGCGCAACTCACGGCGAGCAAGGTCAGTAATCACTTCTTCGTGGGTTGGGCCTAAGCAAAATTCGCGGCTGTGACGGTCAGTAAAACGCAATAATTCCGGGCCATAAAATTGCCAGCGCCCTGAGTCTTGCCATAATTCCGCAGGTTGCACCACCGGCATTAACACCTCTTGCGCGCCAGCTTTGTCCATTTCCTCACGAACAATCATTTCAACCCGACGCAATACTTTTAGCCCTAAGGGCAACCAAGTATATAAGCCCCCGGCTTCAAGTTTACGAACAAGACCGGCACGCAGCATCAATTGATGACTGGCGATCTCGGCATCGGCTGGGGTTTCTCTTAGAGTGCTGAGCAATAATTGACTGGTGCGCATTTTTTACCTATCGTCATGAACAAAATCAAAGAAGGCTATTATATCGCTGATGTTATGCACTTATACAGTTTTTGTCTCAAAAAGCTTTTGATTATTCCAAATACTATGCATGTGATTATCTGCTTTATGTTATAAACTTAAAATATTGTGGTAAGTAGCTGATGTTATGCACTGATCATTTTTTTGCTTCATTATTCAACAATTATCTGCATAGTGAAGCTTAGCCTTTGCGTAACATCAGTAAATAAATATAAAGGGCAAGACGATGAAACATGAGAGCAAAGAGCAAATCGATGTACAGCAACGTCACTCAGAACGTTTGGCTTTAATGACTTATTTAGATGTGGTTGATACCAAAACAGGACAACTATTAGGTCATTTAGGTGATATATCTGCCGATGGCATGATGTTTTTAAGTCAAAACTCCTTTGCCATTGGCGAAGCCTATGCGATTAATATCATTTGGAAAGATGAGGAAAAAACAGATACATCGGTTTATTTAACCGCAATGATTGAAGTACGCTGGCACAAGCCTAACCTTGATTCAACATGGCATTGTAATGGCTGTGCTTTTGTTGATTTTGATGAAAAACTCGTCCCCCTGATTGAAAAAATTGAGAAGCAATTGAGTTTTGATCAAAATCTTGAGATACATCGGACACGATAATAGCAAGAAGCTTTTGGCGAATTAATCGCTAGTAAATGCATTAGGTTCAGTTGGCATTTTTTTCTCTTGTTTACGTTTATATAATAAGTAAATAATGCCAGTAAACATGCCAATAAGACCACCTATGTAGCTAAAATTATGCATCGTAGCCGCACGCCAAAATGCAACGGGATCATTAGGTTGAAATTTAAAAACAATTTGTGGCACGTTCTCTGGTGTGAGCGTGAAATAGGCATAAATTAATGCACCAATACCAATAATTAATGCTGTGATAGAAACAACAATAAACGCTTTTAACATCGCTGCTGCATATTTGCTTTCTGAGAGTAATAAACCAATGGGGAGTAGACATAAACCAATAATTAACCCCATCCACCAGGATGCCATCCAACCAACAGAAGCCGCCCCGATACGGCTATGCCATGTTGGATGAATATTAAATTGAATAAATTTAAATTGATGAAAATAATCCGGTGACACAGTATAAGTAATTTGATTGTGTAGGATGCCATATACACCTGCAAATAGGCAGGCAAGCAATAAAAGGACAGGTGTCAATAATAGCTTATTCATAACATTTGCATTGTTTTATCGATTAATAAAATTAATGAGCGTATCATATAGAATATTTGGTATGCAATGAAAACCACATCAACCCATAACGTTATTTCCTCAAAAAATGATACCGATTGAAACAATAGCCATATTTTTTGCCGCCTCTATCACATTAGGGCTTGCTCCAGGTCCGGATAATATATTTGTTCTCACACAATCTGCTTTATATGGTCGAAAAGCCGGTATTTTAGTCACTTTGGGTCTATGCACAGGCTTACTTATACACACAGCTGCGGTTGCATTGGGCATTGCCGCCATATTTCAAACATCGGTTTTAGCTTTTAACATATTAAAAATTATCGGAGCTTTATATTTGCTTTATCTGGCTCTCCAAGCCTTTCGGGCTAGCCCAACGACTCTCGATGAAGAAGGAAAACAAGAATTGCTTTGGCATAAACTTTACCGTCGAGGAATTATCATGAACATAACTAATCCCAAAGTCGTGATATTTTTCTTGGCTTTCTTGCCTCAATTTGCCGATCCCTCACTTGGTTCCATAAGCACTCAGATATTATGGCTGGGAACACTATTTATAGTTGCAACTTTATTAGTCTTTGGTACGGTCGCATGGTTTGCAGGTTTTCTAGGAGAATGGTTGAAAAGTTCGGCAAAAGCCCAACTCATCATGAATCGTATCGCCGGAACAGTATTTATCGGATTGGCACTACGACTAGCAGTTACTGAACCTTAGCTTGTATTGGGAATGCTGTTTCATTGTTCTTGTTAAGAAAACAGACCCTCAGAAAATATTTAAGACAAAACAATCCATAGCCTTACATTTGGGCTACCGAATAAATAGAAAAAAGAGAGCTTTGTTTATTGATAAAGCTGTTTGACAGCCCCTTGTCCTTTCAACCAACGCTTACCCTGCTCAATTCGTTCTGTGACCATATGTCGAAGCAAACCAATAACACGATAAAAACGTCGCCCGAAATGTTCAACGCCATCAACCCATTCATGCTCATTGATTTCTAAACGTTGCAAAATGGGAGTAAGGTTAGCAGGAATAGCCCCACGTTTACCTTCTTTGATTTTTCGCCCTGTCCAATCGACTAATTTAAGATATTCATCCTGCTCAATTGGTAAACATAAAAGCGCTGATCCTTCGATTTTTTTATATAAGCGTTCTTTATAATTTTTTGCAAAAGGCACTAAAGTAGCGGGTTTATTTTTATGCTCAACGCCTTGTTTTTCCTCAATTCGTGCGGCAATCGAAGTATATTCAGATTCTTCTGGTGTGTCAGCCATTTGCGCACGCACAGGGTTTAAATCAACATAGGCCATACAAGTCAGTAAAGCAGCATTATCTAGTAATAATTGCGATTTAAACCGACCTTCCCAAAAACGCCCTTTGCAATTATCTTCTTTATTTGCCATGCGGGCGATAGGTTCATTCAAGCAGCGCATAAACCAACTTAAATCCGCCAAACGCTCACGCCAAATGGCAACCTGCTCTTCATCATCAGCTAAGCGTTTGAGATGAAAGTCTTTATTTTCAGCTTCGGGGTCATCTTTGAGCCACTTGGGCGTGAAGATTTGCCACCAACGCAGCACTACTTCTTCAGCACTCCATGATAGGCTGCGGGTATAGTCAACGTGCAGAACAATATGGCAATGATTACTCATCACCGCATAGGCACACATATCAACAGCGAAATTTTTGCTGAGTAAGTCGATACGGTCAACAATCCATTGCTTTCTATGTGAATAGTCACGACCTGTCGCAAAATCCTCTCCATAGAGAAATGCTCGTCGCACGACCCTGCTAACCACATGATAATATACGTTTTTTTGTTTTATAATCTGTGTTTTTCTAGCATCTGTCATTGTGGCTCTCCTTTAAATATTAAATCTTGAGTCGAAGTTTAACTTAAAAGGTGAAAAATAGCTAAATTTATTGGGTGTCCTTTATCTCCCTTTATCTCCTCCTTTTATCTCCTCCTTCCTTTATCTCCTCCTTTTATCTTTCTGTTTCTTTATCTGTTTTTCTTCCTATTTCTTTCCCCTTTCCCTTCTTCTCTTAATCAAAGGTGTTTTTTGGTACTAAATTAGAATGGGCATCAATTCTGTGGAAAAAATTTGAAAATTCTTTAATAAAATCTTCATTCATATTTTCAAATATAAAATAGCCTAAAGTAAATACATTATCTTTATTTGGTTCTTTTCCAATAATTTGCCATAATAAAATTCTTTTATCTACTAAGTAATATGTAGAATTTGCATATACATCACATTGTTTTAAACAAATAAGTTCTGGAACACATTCACCATAATCAGACAAAAGTTTCATGTGTTTTATATATATTGAATCATTTATATCTGTAATGTCCATTTCATTAGGTATTTGAATAATTCGTTTAAATTTATAATTATTATCCTGATTTTTTCTTAGTTTTTTTTCTATCAATTCATAAAACTCCATTCTAGCTCTGCTATTTTTCACTCTATCATCGGGCATTGACTCAACCTGAAGATAATGAGACGAAATCATAAGAACTTCCGAATGTGAATTTTCTACTATTTCTGACATTTTTTTATATAAATTATCAGTGTTATCCCCAACAGGGTAGTAAGAGACATCGGCTCCTAATTTATGTAAAACATTTTTATTTGCTTCAGTAAATTCGTTATGATGTCTTGTAAAAATATATAACAAGTAGGATAAAAGAAAAATAATAACAAACATAAATACTATTTGAACAATTTCGGATATTAATAACGCAGTATTAATATCTGAAATTTCTTTTTTAAATATACTACCTATTATCGGTTCAAATATAAAACCAAATATAATTCCAAATAAAGATGCTATTAAAGTTACAGAATAACTTTTCATGATTATACCTTTCTATTAGATTCATAGATTCTAAGATGGCATAAAATCATTTCTAGGATGGGTATATTTAATTCTAAATACCTCCCCCTATTAACCATGTCACCTATAATTTGTTCAGACTCAATTCTACCTTCAGAAACCATATCCTCATATGTTGAAGATGATAAGTTTAAGTTATCATTTAATAAAATTTCTAGTTTTTTTTGTATGTAAGACTGTTTTATTGGGAATTTAGATTTATTAGCAATTAGTGTACATTCTTTTAATAAATCATATAAAGTATTTTTCCCACATTTCGTTTTAATTATAGGCCCTGTTTTAGATTTAAAAAAACAAGTTATTCCAGATAATACACTTATGTATATGAATTTATTCCACATATGCTGCATTATATTTTCAGGAATGCGAGTATCAAATTTAGCTAAACTAATAATATTTAAGATTATATCTTCTTTTTTTATTATTTCTCTAGACTTACATTCACCTATGCTACCAAATAATAACTTATGGTATTTACTTGAATGAATTATATTATAACTTTTCATTTTTACAGCTAGATGACAAAAACCTCCCCAAACTATATTTTCACCAAAGATTAATTTTAAATAAGAAATGTGTTTTATACCATTCAATAATGGTATAAGAACACTGTCTTTTTTTATATATTCAGATAGCCCTGATATTGCGTCATTTAAATCATAAGCCTTACAAGCAATAAATACTAAATCAAATTTATTTATTATAGGCTCTCCTTTTACAATAAGCTTGGGCTTATAAGAAAAATTCCCATGAGGACTGAATATATTAATTTCTTTTTTATCCAAATATTTTTTTCTTTTCTCTCTAACTAAAAATGTAACATCTTGATTTATTTCAATCAAACGACCACCAAAATATCCTCCAACAGCGCCGGCTCCCAAAACAAGTATTTTCATTATTGATTTGTAAATTTAATATTTATTGTTGTGTTTCATATAACAAGTTTTCTAAAGTACAGAAGTATGACAATCATAATTCAATTCATTAAAATATAATAATACTTTTTATTGTAAATAAGAAAGCATATTAAAAACAATTAGCCATAAAAATTGTCCGAACCATTTATATAATATAAAAATCATAAAATTAAATTTTTTCTTTAATTTTATGGTTTTATTTATAGCTGTGGTAAGAAAAACTAATAACTAATAGGGAAATTAAATTCTAGGTTTCACAAAGCTTAACTTATCTATAAAACCTAAACCATACACTTCTTATGCTCAATATGGTACTCAAACTCTTCCCCATAATGCTGCAAAAAGCTCTGCACAGGCATTGCCGCTGCATCACCTAGCGCACAAATCGTCCGCCCGCCAATACGTCCAGCCACATCATTGAGCAAGTCCATATCCTCTGGGCGACCTTCGCCGTGTTCGATACGGTGTACCACACGGGCAAGCCAGCCTGTGCCTTCGCGGCAGGGGGTGCATTGTCCGCAGGACTCTTCAAAGTAAAAGTGCGATAAACGTGCAAGGGCTTTGACCATGCAGGTGGTCTCGTCCATGACGATGACTGAACCCGCGCCGAGCATGGTGCCGATTTCGGTGAGGGAATCGTAGTCCATATTGGTTTGCATCATGATGTCAGCAGGGACGACAGGGACGGAGGAGCCGCCAGGAATGACGGCTTTGAGTTTGTGTCCGTCACGGATACCGCCTGCCATTTCCAGGAGTTCTGCAAACGGGGTTCCCATGGGGACTTCGTAGTTACCCGGTTTGTTGACGTGTCCTGAGACCGCAAACAATTTGCAGCCACCATTGTTGGGCTTGCCGATGTCGCTGAACCATTGTCCGCCGTTGCGCATGATGCTAGGCACAGAGGCGAGGGTTTCGGTGTTGTTAATGGTGGTCGGTTTGCCAAACAGCCCATAAGCGGCGGGGAAAGGTGGCTTAAAGCGTGGCTGCCCTTTTTTGCCTTCGATAGATTCAATCAAGGCGGTCTCTTCACCGCAGATATACGCACCGCCACCACAGTGGGTGTATAGGTCGAAATCAACGCCGCTGCCAAGGATATTTTTACCTAACAAGCCCGCGTCGTAAGCTTCTTGTATCGCGGCTTCAAAGCGGTCGATTGGCTCGTAAAATTCGCCTCGAATGTAGTTATAACCCACGGTTGCGCCGATGGTGTAACCCGCGATTATCATGCCTTCAATCAAAGCATGGGGGTTGTAACGCAGAATGTCGCGGTCTTTAAATGTGCCCGGTTCGCCTTCGTCTGAGTTGCAGATGATATATTTTTGAATATCTTTCATGCGTTCGGCAGCGGCTTCGTCGCGCGGTAGCATAAAGCTCCATTTAATCCCAGTGGGGAAACCCGCACCACCACGCCCGCGTAATTCGGAGGTTTTTAGTTCGCTGACGATGTCCATTGCTGGGGTTTTTTCGCTGAGGATTTTACGCAGTGCCTTGTAACCGTCGAGAGCTTCATAGTTCTCTAGTTTCCAAGGCTCTTTTTGGTCGGTATTTTTAAATTGGAAGCAGACTTCATTACTCATATAGGGTTCCTCAGTCTAGCTCGTCTAAGATTGTATCAATCTTATCAAGGGTGAGATTTTCGTAGTAGTCGCGGTTGATTTGGAACATCGGAGCACCGCCGCAAGCGCCTAAGCACTCAACTTCTTTGAGGGTAAAACGCTGGTCTTCGCTGGTCTCGCCCATTTTAATGTCGAGTTTTTTCTCTAGGTGAGATACCACATCATCAGAGCCACACAATAAACAGGAAATGTTGGTGCAAATGCCGATTTTATATTTACCGACGGGTTTGTGTTCGTACATGCCGTAAAAAGTGGCGACTTCTTGGACAGAAATCGCGGGCATTTCAAGGTATTTTGCCACCTCGTCAATCAGCTCTGGGGTTAGCCAGCCGCCGTTGTCGTCTTGTACCGCAGCCAGTGCGCCCATGACCGCAGATTGTTTGCGCTCGGGTGGGTATTTGCTGATCCAATGATCGATTTTAGCGGTCACTTCAGGGGATAAGCTCATCGGTCAATTTCTCCAAATACGATATCTTGTGTGCCGATAATCGCCACCACGTCGGATAGCATGTGCCCTCTTGCCATTTCGTCCATTGCTGCCAAGTGTGGGAAGCCTGGGGCGCGAATTTTGACGCGGAAGGGTTTGTTTGCGCCATCGGAAATCATGTAGATGCCAAACTCGCCTTTAGGGTGTTCGACCGCCGCATAGGTTTCGCCTTCGGGGACGCAATAGCCTTCACTAAAGAGTTTGAAGTGATGGATTAAAGCTTCCATGTCGCCTTTCATATCCACGCGCTTGGGCGGGGCAACCTTGTGGTCATCAACCATGACCTCGCCGGAGTTGGTTTTGAGCCATGCGATGCATTGTTTCATGATGCGGTTGGATTGGCGCATTTCTTCGATACGCACCAAGTAACGGTCGTAGCAATCGCCATTGGTGCCGATAGGAATATCAAAGTCCATATCCGCATAGACTTCGTAAGGTTGTTTTTTACGCATGTCCCACGCGACACCGGAGCCACGCAGCATCGGGCCGGTAAAGCCTAAATTGTGTGCGCGTTCGGGGCTAACCACACCGATGTCTACGGTACGTTGTTTCCAGATACGGTTGTCGGTGAGCAAGGTTTCGTATTCATCGACGTAACCGGGGAAGCGGTTGGTGAAGTCTTCGATAAAGTCCAGCAAGCTGCCTTGACGGTTTTCGTTCATGCGCTTGATGTCTTTATCGTTATGCCATTGTGATGTTTTGTATTTAGGCATAAAGTCGGGCAAATCACGGTAAACGCCACCAACGCGATAATAAGCGGCGTGCATCCGTGCGCCGGAGACCGCTTCGTAGCAGTCCATCAGGTCTTCACGTTCACGGAAGGCATAGAGGAACATTGTCATCGCGCCCACATCGAGCGCATGGGTTCCAAGCCACATTAAGTGGTTAAGAATACGGGTGATTTCATCAAACATGACGCGAATGTATTGCGCGCGGAGCGGGACTTTAACGTCCATCAGATTTTCAATCGCCATCACATAGGCGTGTTCATTACACATCATCGAGACGTAATCGAGTCTGTCCATATAGGGCAAACTCTGGTTGTACATTTTATCTTCGGCAAGTTTTTCAGTGCCGCGATGTAATAAACCAATATGGGGGTCAGCGCGTTCGATGACCTCGCCGTCCATTTCTAAGACTAAGCGTAAAACCCCGTGAGCCGCTGGATGTTGCGGACCGAAGTTAAGCGTATAATTGCGAATTTCAGACATAACAGAATCCAGTTCTAGCTGCTGCGGGCATCATCGCGAATCACTCGCGCCGTTTGTGGGCGATATTCAACGCTGACCGGTTCATAAATGACCCGCCCTTGGGTTTCGTCATAGCGCATTTCAACATGACCACTTAAGGGGAAATCTTTGCGCATCGGGTGACCAATAAAGCCATAATCAGTGAGGATGCGGCGTAAGTCAGGATGCCCTTCAAATAAAATACCGTATAAATCGAAAGCCTCACGTTCAAACCAGTTGGCAACTGACCAAATATCGACGACTGAGGCGATTTTACAAGGCTCGCCTTCGGCATAGCTACGCACCCGCAGGCGTTGGTTATCTTCGGTTGAGAGCAAGTGCATGACCACGGCAAAACGCTGTGGGTGTTTGTCGCTGTCAAACTCTTGCATCACGCTTGTTTGTTGCCCGCGACTAAAGCCGCTGTTGGCAGCATGGGCATCCCAAGTGCTGTCCCCATAGCCCATGTAGTCTACGCCACACAGGTCGATGAGCAGATGAAAGGCAAAATCATCATGTAAACTTTGGCTCAGTGCGATTAAATCAGCGCTTGCCACTTCAATGGTTGCCTCGTTGCAACAGACCGTGCTACGGGTAATTTTGTCACCGAAATGGTCTTTGAGGCTTTGTAACAGGGTATCAGCTTTCTTGGACATAATGCGGTCTTAGGTGGTGATGGCGATGGTATTGGTGCGTTTGATTTTGTTTTGCAATTGCAAGACACCGTAGATAAGCGCTTCTGCGGTCGGTGGGCAACCGGGGACATAAATGTCTACTGGAACGACTCTATCGCAGCCACGTACCACAGCATAGGAGTAGTGATAATAACCGCCACCGTTGGCGCAAGAACCCATCGAGATAACCCAACGTGGCTCGGCCATTTGGTCGTAAACTTTACGTAGCGCTGGTGCCATTTTGTTGACTAAAGTGCCTGCGACAATCATCACATCGGATTGACGGGGGCTGGGGCGAAAGACCATGCCGAAGCGGTCAAGGTCGTAGCGTGCGCCACCGGCTTGCATCATTTCTACTGCGCAGCAGGCGAGACCAAAAGTCATCGGCCATAAAGAGCCAGTACGCGCCCAGTTAATTACGGTATCGGCGGTTGTGGTGACAACGCCTTCTTTTAAGACACCTTCTATTCCCATTCCAAGGCTCCTTTTTTCCATTCATAGGCAAAGCCGACAACTAAGATTCCAAGGAAAATACTCATCACGCTAAAGCCATACCAGCCTAAATCTTGTAACACAATCGCCCAAGGAAATAAGAAGGCGATTTCTAAATCGAAAATAATAAAGAGGATAGCGACCAGATAATAGCGAATATCAAATTTCATCCGCGCATTTTCAAAGGCTTCAAAGCCGCATTCATAAGGGGAATCTTTTTCTTCATCAGGTTTGTGTGGTCCGACTAAAAAGCCCATTAATACCGGACCAAGACCGACCAGAAGACCTACAAGAATAAACAGCAGAATAGGAATATAGTTTTCTAACATGATAGTTCCATGGCAGCGCTTTAGGAATAAGCGCGTCAGTCTAGGCAGATAGCGAATTTCTGTCAAGTAGATTGTGCATTGAAAACTGGTAGGAATAGTTGGATATTGCGCGCAAATCGATGTGGTTCGGTACAGGTTTAATGGTTTTTATTGATGTGTCACGGGGAAGGCATTTAGGCTTAACATAGCTTAATTTACTGGTGTTATGCAAAGGCTTATCAATGCCCCAAAAGGCAAAAAAACCACCATTGCTCCACGGCTAAATACCACTAGGCAGGTGAAAAATCACTACATTGCGGCAAAAACTGGCTTAGTGCGTCACATCAGTTAATTTAGCAAGCACAATTTAGTGTATTAGCTGGTATTTAAACAATCTGTAAGTTTCCGTTATAATGCCTATTTTTCTATCGAACGATAAATGCCCAATAAACAATAAACTAGGTATAAATTATGTCATCATTTGCAAAAAATATTTTAGCGCTCATTGTTATGGGCTTGGCCACCTATGCCATTTTTTGGCTTTCTGGGCACTTTATGCCGCAGATTCCTGTCCCCGTTATTATTCTCATCGCTATTTTCTCGGCTATTTTTATCAGTTTACTATTACCGGAAAATGATGTTCGAGCCAAGTTAGATGAGACTTTTTCACGAGTATCGGTGATTGTTTTGGGTTCTTGGCTGGGAATGGCATTAACTATGGGGAGCATGACGATCTTTATGGCGGCTATGAAAGACGATATGCGTCATATGTCTAAAAATATGCAAGATATGTCAGCAGATATACAAGGGATGTCGGGAGATATGCGTGAGATGAAAAATAATACAACCACCATGTCGACTCATATGACGCAAATGAGCGGCGATATGGCAAACATGTCCAAAAATATGCAAACGATGGGCGTGAATATCGCAAATATGGATACCTACATCAATAATATAGACGATGAAATTATCAAAATTGATGATGAAATTAGGCTCATGAATAATAGACTAAGCCCTTCTATTGCCGTGATGGCTCCAGCAGTTAATGACATGGGACGCAGTATGCACCGCGGTGTGCAGTCATTTTCTAACCCGATGGATTATATGCGTAATGCATTTTTGCCCTAGTGATGGGGTTTTTGTCTCAATATGATGGTTTTCCACCTGCCTAGTGGGATTTAGCCGTGGAGCAATGGCGGTTTTTTACCTTTTGGGGTAAAAAAGAAGCCTTTGCGTAACATCAGACAAATCAGCAAGATATTTACTTGGTATTTATTCGTATTACTGTTACAATGCGGCGCGTTTCCTAGGAGAGGTGTCCGAGCGGTCGAAGGAGCACGCCTGGAAAGTGTGTGTGCGTTAATAGCGTACCGAGGGTTCGAATCCCTCTCTCTCCGCCAGAACGATTATGGTGAGTTATATCGGTTCTCTCGCAACATAAAGCCGTGAACCTTGTCAGGCCCGGAAGGGAGCAGCAACAGCGGTGTAGTGTGTGCCGAGATGTGGCTGATATGACTCGCCACCCACTTAAGATTACTTGTGGGTAATATCAATTGCCGCAGTACAGCAGTATTATTTAACTCAAATCGAATCCCCCAATCTCATGGCTTATCAAGTCTTAGCGCGGAAGTGGCGACCTCATCGTTTTGCCGAATTAGTCGGGCAAACTCACGTACAGCGGGTGCTTGCCAATGCGCTAGAAAGTGGCCGTTTGCATCATGCCTATTTGTTTACTGGCACACGCGGTGTCGGTAAAACCACCATAGCCCGTATTTTAGCCAAATCCTTAAATTGTGAAGCCAAAGGGGTAAGCGCCGAGCCTTGTGGCGAATGTGCCGCCTGTGTTGATGTTGATAATGGTTGTTATGCTGATTTAATCGAAGTCGATGCCGCCTCGCGCACCAAAGTCGAAGATACCCGTGATTTACTTGAAAATGTCCCCTATGCGCCCAGTCGTGGACATTATAAGGTCTATTTGATTGACGAAGTACACATGCTCTCGATTAGTAGCTTTAATGCGCTACTCAAAACCTTAGAAGAGCCACCAGAGCATATTAAATTTTTATTTGCTACCACCGATCCGCAAAAACTACCCGCAACGATTTTATCCCGCTGTTTACAATTTAACTTAAAGCGTTTGACTGTTAATCAAATTGAAACCCATTTAGCGCATATTTTAACGTCGGAAAATATTGTTTTTGATAAGGCAGCGTTAGGTTTATTAGGCAAAGCCGCCGATGGCAGTATGCGTGATGCTTTAAGTTTGCTCGATCAGGCAATTGCTTTTGCAGGTGGAGAACTAGGGCTTACCCCCGTACAAGAAATGCTCGGCAGTTTGGATAAGAGCCATGTGTTAGGTCTACTGGATGCCTTAGCCAACAAGCAAGGCGTAGATTTAATTGCCGAAGTACAAAAAATAGCTGAATTTAATCCAAATTATGCCGATGTGTTGGCAAATTTATTACAATTATTGCAACAAATTGCCTTATATCAACAAGTCCCGACAGCAATTGACCGCGAACAAGGTGATTTTCAGGCCATTGCTGATTTAGCGGCGCGTTTATCACCAGAGCAAGTGCAATTATTTTATCAAATTGCCCTACTGGGACGCTCTGATTTAGCTTTGGCTGTTGATGGCAAAAGTGGTTTTGAAATGGTGTTATTGCGGATGCTGGCATTTTTGCCTTGCGACCCTGAAACTATTAGCAGCCCAGTCAGTACACCACCAGTAGCTGTGCCAGCACCAACAACTGCACCCGCTGCTGCCCGTGAGCTGCCGCCACCTTTTGAAGCTGATATGCCACCTGCGCCACCACCGATGGGGGAGACAACTGCACCTATGCAAATTGATGCGCAAGATCCCTTTGCCGCCGTACGCGCAGCCACGGGATTACCGCGAAAAAAAAAACACTAGAGCGCTCTCCTCTAAAAGCGGCATCTAAACCCGTAACTGCACCCCCTCCCAAAGTCCAAGCAGATGCAAATATTAGCAAGGAGAGCCAAGCTTGGGCTGACTTAGTATTTTCCTTGGATTTAAATAGTAATGTGCTAGAGTTAGCTAAAAACTGTTTATTAGCCGAGCAAAAAGCCGATACTTTACATTTATTACTCTTAGAACCGAGTTTGCGTACGGCAAATCGGATGATGGAACTTGAACGCGCACTTGGGCAACATTATCAAACAGAAATTCGTTTACAATTTGATAATACCGTAGCGGATAATCATTTGCGTCAACAAACACCTGAATATATTCGCCAAGTCAAACAACATCAACGCGAACAAGCAGCCTTGAAAACTTTAGAACAAATGCCACTATTTCAAGCATTATCACAATGTTTTTCGATCAAAATAGGGCCTTTACGCCTGCAAGAATAAGAGCAAATAGCTTATGCTAAATCAGACACCGCCTTCTATATTAATCGTTGACGATGAATTAGATAACTTATACTTAGTCGCCTCTTATTTAGATGCGGAAGGTTTTGAAGTATTGGTGGCGAGTAATTCTGAAGATTGCTTAGAAAGCGCTGAACTAGCGCAGCCAGACTTGATTTTGCTCGATGTGATTATGCCCCGAGTCGATGGCTTTACCACTTGCCGCTTATTGAAAGAAAATCCCAAAACAGCGGATATTCCAGTTATTTTCCTTACCGCCTTGTCTGGTGTCCAACATAAGCAAACGGCTTATGAGGTCGGCGGTATTGACTATATTACCCAACCGATTCAAAAACAAGAATTATTGCTACGGGTCAAAAGCCATTTAAAATTACGTTCTTTGCAAAAAACATTGGCTGAAAGCAATAATGCTTTACAAGTTGAAATTAAAAAACGTCATCATAATGAACATTTACTCGAAATTGCGAAGAAAAATGCCGAGAAGGCTAACCAAGCGAAAAGCGAATTTTTAGCCAATATGAGCCATGAAATTCGCACGCCGATGAATGCGATTTTAGGTTTTGCTGACATATTGCGCCCATTGCTAGAATTAGATGAACAAAGGCGTTATTTGGATAATATTCGTGACAGTAGTCATGCTTTATTGGATCTGATCAATGATATTTTAGATTTGTCTAAAGTCGAATCCGGCAAACTAACACTCAGTCATGATAAAGTCGATGTTCGCGATCTTTGCTATCATCTACAGCAAATTTTTGCCCAAACCCTAACCCAAAAAGACGTACAATTCGTTGTTGATGTGCCTGATGATTTGCCGGGAAAATATTGGCTAGATCGCAGCCGTTTACAGCAAGTGTTACTTAATTTGCTCGCCAATGCTGCCAAGTTTACCCATCAAGGTAGCATTACCCTAAAAATAAGTAGCCGTTATTATAGCCAAACAACGAAAAGACAGGCCTGTTTAGATTTTAAGGTCATTGATACGGGGATTGGTATCGCCAAAGATGAACAAGATAAAATTTTTGAGCCTTTTAAACAGCAAAGTTTGCAGTCTTACAGTGATTATGGCGGCACAGGGCTAGGCTTATCGATTACCCGCAGTTTGGTTGAGCTGATGCACGGACATATTTATATCGAAAGTGATGTCGGCAAAGGCAGCTGTTTCCAAGTTGAATTGCACCATGTTGAAGTGGTTCATGAGGATGAGGAAGTTAAGCCAGCTTTATCGTCTCCTAAAAATTATCAAAGTTGGGTATTTGCGCCAGCGACGGTGTTGTTGGTTGATGATGTGCCCTTAAACCGTGAGCTAATTAAAGAATATTTATCATCTTATCCTTTTAATATCATCGAAGCGGGAGATGGTGAAGAGGCGATTAATTTAGCTAAGCAACATTTACCAGACTTGGTGTTGATGGACATCATTATGCCAAAAATCGATGGTGAACAAGCCACAACTGAACTTAAACAAATGGAAAGTACCAGTCATATTCCTGTGTTAGCTATCACCGCAGCAGCAATGGTTGAAACCGAAGAGCGTTTGCGAAAATTATGTGATGGCTTTTTGAAAAAACCCTTAGAAATAGAAATATTGATCAATACTTTAGCTACGTTCCTTCCTTGTGAGCGCCAAATATTGGTCGAGCCTCAGACAAAAGAGCCTGATAGCACAACACCTGAACTAATAGAGCCAAACGGCAAGAATATCGTTAAGTTGCAAGGCGTGGTTGCCGAACATTTGCGCAATATTTGGCAAAGTTTGGATGAAACCAGTAGCTTAAATGATTTATTTGAATTTGCCGAACAAGTACAACATTTGGGCGAGCAACAACAAGATTCGTACTTAAACGAATGGGCAGAAAAATTACACCAACGTATTTTATTATTTGATATGCCAAAAACTTTCGAGTATTTACAAACCTTCGAGGATTTTTTGCCTGAGGCTGCGAATGTCTGAATTGACTCCGCGCCAGCGCGCATGGCAACGTTTTAAGGCCAATCGACGTGGTTATGTCAGTTTATGGCTATTTGTCGTTCTCTTTATTTTAAGCCTAGCAGCAGAACTGATTAGCAATGATAAGCCGCTGATGGTGCATTATCAGGGAGCATATTATTTCCCCGTTTTTCAAAGCTATGCTGAAACCACATTTGGTGGTGATTTTGATACGGAAGCCGATTATAACGATGTCTATTTGAGGGAAATTCTCAACAGCGATGGTAATAAAATTTATTATGCCCTGAACCCTTATAGTTACGACAGTATTAATTATGATAGCGAACATGCCAATCCCGCCGCGCCTTCTTCTGAAAATGTGTTAGGCACGGATGATAGGGGACGAGATGTGCTTGCACGGTTGATTTATGGCTTTCGACTCTCGGTTTTATTTGCTTTAGCCCTGACCCTTATCGGCACAATACTCGGGGTGATAGCTGGGGCTTTACAAGGTTATTTTGGTGGGCGCTTAGATTTGTTCAGTCAGCGTTTGATTGAAATTTGGGCTTCGATGCCAGAACTGTATTTACTGATTATTTTTGCTGCGATTTTCCAACCCAGCATTTGGCTATTGCTGATTTTATTATCCCTTTTTGGCTGGATGGGTTTAGCTGATTATGTCCGTGCTGAGTTTTTACGCGGGCGCAATCAAGATTATGTCAGAGCTGCGCGGGCGCTCGGAGTTTCTAATATCACCATTATGTGGCGACACCTACTGCCCAACGGGCTAACCCCAGTACTGACCTTTTTGCCTTTTCGTATCAGTGGCGCAATCATCGCCCTGACCAGCCTCGATTACTTAGGTCTAGGTGTGCCGCCATCCACGCCAAGCTTGGGCGAATTACTTGCCCAAGGCAAAGAAAATATCATGGCATGGTGGCTATCACTCACTACTTTCGGCGTGTTAGTCGGCACTTTAGTGCTACTTATATTTATTGGTGATGCCTTGCGCGAATCAATGGATACCAGACGAGGATAAAATGGACGAACAACAAACCAAAGCCCCGGGCATGAGCGATGAAACCCGCGAGGCATTGCTCGCAACCTTAAAAAGCATGGAAAAAACCTTTGCTGGTTTGCATGAAGATAACAATGACCGCGAACGTATCCAAGAGAACAAAATTCGGATTCTCAAGATCATGGCGATTCCAATCATTATTTTAATCGTGATCGCCGCAGCTCACCTGTATCATGTGGTGGTGGTGATGGAAGATGCGATGTCGAATATGTCCGGGAAAATGAGCCAAATGGCAGTGGATATGCACGCAATGAGCGGCAATATGCAATCAATGAACGATACCATGCATGATATGAGCGGTGGTATTGCCAATATGTCGAATCAAATGACGGTGATGCGCGGAGATATGAGTAATATGCGCGAAAATATGGGCAGCATGTCAACCAATATGGCACGGATGAGCCATGACATGAATTTGATGAATCGTTCAGTGGGGATGATGTCGCATTCAGTGACACCGACAATGAAGGGGATGCGGGATATGATGCCGTGGTCAAATTAATCACGGATATTACGCATCGTTAAGCTTTGCGTAATATCCATAGACCACCTTGAAAGGTGGCTAACACAGCAACTGGCTTATCGAGCCGGTGCTTGTGGTGCAACTGCTGGCGCTTGAGGCGCAGGGGTTGCGTAAGGTTGATAGCCATAAGGATAAGCGTTATAAGCGCCACCTTGATAAGGATAGCCACCACCATAAGGTGCATAACCACCGTAATAAGGCATACCACCCCAAGGTGCGCCGCCGCCCCAAGGACCATTATTCCAACCACTCCAAGGGCCGTTATTCCAAGGGCCACCGCCCCAAGGGCTATTATTCCAGCCACCGTTGTTCCAAGGACCCCAGCCGTTATTGCCCCAGCCATCATCCATCCAGTCCCAAGGCATGAAAGACCATGCGTTAGCTGATTGTAAAGGAACCAAGGTGCTAGCTGCTAAGATAGCAGCGGCTAAAATACGAGACTTCATATTAGCTCTCCTTTGTATGATTTTCAGTGAATACGAAGAGATTTAGAATAACAGTATATTCTAATACTCTAACGTTTGGGATTATAGTCAAAAAACTATTTAAAATCCACTTAAGTATTGTTTATAAGTCTGAGATAATCAAGGTGATCATGGCTAGACTATATGGCATTAGGGGTCAATCTTGTCACCACAAAATAAAGCCCCGTATCCCGGTTCAACAGACTTAATTCAATTTGGTAACTGATCTTATCAACGACTACATTGGGTATATTTAATATTTGTTGCGCACCATCATAACTTGCCATAGGCTCTCCAGAGCTTGCACTTAAGCTGATAGCCTTGAATACAAATCCGGGGCTATAATCACTATCAATGCTATCGAGTTGTAGACTTAACTGATATAAACCTAAACTACCCGCATCCACCACCGCAATATTTAAACGCTGATTGTCACTGTTAAAAGTAACAGCATCAGCACCAGTATCTGCGACTGGATCAGCATCGCGTACTAAACGCACATAATTAAAAATCCGAATCGCATCACCTTGTGGACCGTGACCCGTGGGGTAAGTGCTGGGATCACCTGTTTTCGGATCGCTGCGTTGCGCACCTGCGCCATGCACATCTAACCACTGCCCATTCATATTCCCTAAAGCCCGTCCAAAACTGACATAAGCGCCATTAGCTCCCGGTGCTTGCCCAAGATTAGCATGGGTGGTACTGCTCCAAAAATAAGGATAATCGGTTTCGCCTTTTTCATTGCTGATAGCGCTGATTGAAAACAATGGGTCAATGGCCGCAGAACCGCTGCTCTCGGGCGAGCGGCTGTAATCAATCAGGCTTTGTAATTCTTTGATATTGGGCAAACGCCAATTGTTATAGCCCAAGTAATTGGATGCATTTTGTCCCTCAACCCAAACCAAGGCTTGTTCCCAGTCTAAACCAGTGGCGCTGTCAGCTTGCGCCCACATCAAACCATGGGTGTTATCAGTGATTGTGCCGTCATTATTATCAAACCATTGATTGTTGCCATAATTACTATCGCCGCGATTACAGATGACATAAAAGGTTTTATCTTGGCGCGCCACTTCTAAGCCATAACCTTTGATACGCCCATCGGCAAAATTGACCCCAAACAAGGTTTCATCATCGAGCATGGTGGTACTGACATAACGACTACTGGAAGCATATTGGGCATCAATCAAACGCTCTCCGGCGCTGGTGTCACCAAAGCCAAAACCAAAATAATCGGTATTGATGAAAGGGATAATCTGAGAGGTATCTGTGCCGTTATAGCCGCTGGGATCAGTGCCGGAAAAATCAATCAGAGAATATAATTGTTTAATATTAGGCAATTGCCAATCCTCATAACTGGCTAAATCTAATTGCTGACAATAATCAAGCGCCCCAGTATACGTGAGTTTATCACCGGCATTGATTTGCCCATCGCCATTTAAGTCCGGGCTTTGTTGCCACATCAGTCCGGTGATTGTATCTGTTACTGTGCCATTACTATTAGCTTGGTAACTCATCGCTTGCCCTTGGTACTGAGCATCTTGTCCATAGGTACTAGTGCCCGCAGCTGGGCAACTGATATGTTTACCAGCCGCACTATAACAACGGCTTTGTCCTGTATCTGGAATCAGATTAGCATTCGTCGCTATCATAAAGCCTGTTGATATGTTGTCAGCCTCACTCGTTTCTGTGCTTGTAATTGCGGTGTTATCGTTCGTTGGCGCAGTATTCGGCACACAGGCGAGTTCAGCACTGACGGTTTGGCAACGCCCTGTTTGCATACCGTTAGGGGTGTTAAATTCACAAGAACTACTTTCTGTGCTATTAAGGCAAGCATCCAAAGCTGGGGGAGGTGGAGAAGCTGCAAAGGCTGGGTTCCATAGATGCCACAGCGTACAGCTAAATAAGATATGTGTTTGAACTGTCATCATTCAATTCCTGATTGGGTTAAATTACCGCAAGGAGTCTAGTTGAATCGCAGATAATAAGGAGATTTTTTTACCCTAAAGATAAAATACCAATGATTAATGGTTTTTTACTGATAAAATAGGCTGAGTTCTTGTGATTCTATTGTGATTGCCTTATCCTTAGCATCCACTGTCGCATTTTGTCGCGATGGTGTTATCAAAATACAAACTCAGTTCGAGATAAGTTTTTTTAGTACAAGTATAAAATTTTTAGAGAAAAGATAATGCTCCCCCTTGTGATTGCCGGTGGTATGTTAGCCTACGCTGGCGCAAAGTGGTATCAAAAACGCCACATTATCAAGCCTGAAGTCACAACAGCCCTTAGCGACAACCGTGAAGCAACGGAGACTTGGGAAACACTCAAACATGAAAACCAAGTAGCTACCTCAGCATTGACCTTAATGCTTTTAGGGCGAACTTTTTTCCCTGTCTTGACCATCCCTGCTGTTTTAGGTTTTTCTTATCTCACCACGCCTTTATTGCAGCGGGCTTATAAACATTGGCAAAGCCAGCAGCGCTTTGATAGCAAACTCATTATTTCTCTTGCCATGCCTGGGCTGTTATTCAATGGTTATTATCTCAGTGCCAGTTTGTCTTATTGGCTCTATAGTCTCAGTCGCCGTACTCAATGGTTTAACCAGCATATCCAACAATTAAACGCCCGCCCGACCTTATGCACCTTGCGTTTTGCCACCCAGGTTTGGGTACTCAAAGGCGATGTCGAGGTGCAAATCGAGGTGCATAAGCTACAAATCGGACAAGTTGTGCGCTTGAATGGCGGTGATATTGTGCCTGCTGATGGCAAAGTGATTCGCGGTCAAGCGGTAGTCGATGAACTGGGTTTAGGGCAAAACCAACCCCGGGTAGAGAAAAGACTGGATTCCCTATTATTGGCAGGCAGCTTGGTGGAGTCCGGGCAAGTGTATATGCAATTACTGCGTTTGCCACGGCACAGTTTTGCCGCCCAATTACAGCATGTGTTAAACGAAAGTACAGCACCAGTGCTGCTAGCTCAGCAACAACAATTTGAGCATAAAAGCCCGCGTGTAGATTTGGATATGGCCCTAGATCGGCATTTAGCTTTATATTTTGCCAGCTTAGAGCAGAGTTTATTAGTGTTTTCCGACCCACGTTATCCCGATGCCCGCACCTTGATCAGCCAAGATTGTATTCAAGCTTTGCGCGCGTGCTTTGATGCTGGGCTGCGTATCAACGATGGGCGAGCATTAGCGCAATTGGCTTTGATTGATAAATGGGTGATTGAATCCTCTAATCTCTCAAAAGCACAAGCGGCTGCTTGGCGCGGGATTAAAGCGTATGTGTTACCTAAAGGCAGAGCCACAGGCAAACAACACGGATTGCAAGCTTGCAGCTTAGCTGAGATACAAGCATGGCGCAAACAGGGTTTGGGTGTGGGTTTTTTCGGACGTAATTTGCGTGTATTAAAACAAGCCAAACTGGCTTTGAGTCCCTCTAATGCCAGCCAAACAGTAAAAGCCCAAGCCGATATGCTATTAAACCCAACCCATAATGACGCACTCAAAGCGCTGTTAAAACTCCGGCAAGCCTTATTACAACAATATTTACGTAGCGGTAATTTGCAACGCCTGCCAGGTGTGTCAGTTTATGGCGGCATTTTCTTGGTCAATGCCAGCACTGTGGCACAAACCCCTGTGCATTATCCCGAAAATCGTGGCTGGCTGTTACAACTTCCCATGCCCTTGGATAGCAAACTGCCAAAAAAGGATTATTTGTTTGAAGATTAATACTCTGTTGAGTGCTTTAAGTACCGATACTAGCACCCAAACACACGGGATTTATGATGCAAGTCGGCATTGCAGCTATGCACAAATCCCGGCTTTATTTGCACAGCTAGACCAAGGCATAGCAGCACAATATCCTGATTTACCGACACCGACATGTATTGCTTTTGAAGCCCAAAACACCGTTTTATCAGCACTAACCTTGTTATATTTGTTCTCCAAAGGGCATTCGGTGGTCTTACTGCCTGCTGCAGGGGCTGCGCAAAAAGAACCCGGCTTTAAGCCCTCAATTCCAGCTTTTTGTCCTTATTGGCTAACGATGGGCAATGAAGGAGAGACGGAAGTCAGTGCCGAATTATTGCTGCAAAATTTCAGTTTGCGCCCCCATGAAGACTACAATGGTCATCAGGTCAGCTCAGGCAAAGTCTATGTCCGCACCTCAGGCAGTATGGGCGCTGCAAAAGTAGTGGTACACAGCCAAGATAATTTGCTTATCAATGCCGAGAGTTATGCCACACGCTACCGTTTAGAAAGCAGTGATAGGCTTTGTATTCCCGTGCCGATTTTTCACCTATATGGTTTTGGCGCAGGTTTTCTTTCAGGCTTAAGTGTCGGTTTAGATATAGATTTAATTCATCAAACCAATATTCTCAAATACCTTGATAGAGAACGCAAATTCAAACCCAATGCTGCTTTTTTTACCCCTAGTTTTTGTGAAATGTTACTCAAAGGCAAGCGCTCAGAGGGACAATATAAACTGGTGGTGACCTCCGGTGAGCCAATAAAAGAAAGCGTGTTTCGAGAGTTTGATGCCCGTTTTGGTGGCATTATCAGCCAATATGGCAGCACTGAAATGGGCGCGATTGCCGCCGCTGACCCGTTGGCAGATTTGGAACTACGCGCCACCAGCACCGGCAAAGCCATGCCGCACATCAGCTTTGATTTAAAAACCGAAGACGAACAAGCGGACTTAACTATTTTATATTGCCGTAGCCCCTATAGTTTTGAGGGCTATTTGGATGATAGCGGTAAAGTTATCGCCTCAAATGATAAAGTTGCTTGGTATCGCACAGGCGATCTGGTCAAAGACTTAGGAAAGGGTTATATTAGCATTTTAGGGAGGGCTGATAACCGCATTAATCGGCGGGGATTTTTAGTCTTGCTCAGTGATATTGAACAAAAATTAGAGACACTGGTAGACGTTGATAAAGCCATCGTCATCAGTACCGATAAACAAACCGCGCAAGGACAAGCATTGGTGGCATTTTGCCGCTTAAACCGAGGTGTGAAAATCGAACCGGCAACAATTCGTAGCCAAAGTTTCGATACATTACCCAAATATGCCGTCCCTGATGCGGTACAAATCGTCCGTGATTTTCCACGCTTAGCCAATGGTAAACTCGATCGCCAAAGCTTGCGTAAACTCGCAGACGGATAACGACAACAATAAATGTGATAACTAGACCGTGTATCTAGCTGGTACACGGTATTTTGATAAAAATGTGGAGGCACAATGGCAGACGCAGCTATCGTAGAGCAACTCATTAGCATGATTGCCAATGATTTAGATATTAATGTGAAGGCAACAGACTTAGATCCTGAGATGTCTCTATTTGAAGAGGGGATTGGTCTTGATTCTATTGCAATCATGGAATTAATAGTCTTGATTGAAAAAGCTTTTGATATTAAATTCTCAGATTCAGAACTCACTTTCGAGCCGTTTGAAAACCTGAATGTTCTGGCAGATTTCATTGCCGAGAAAAAAGCCGATTAAATAGGGAATACTTATGAGCGATACACAAACGGTTGATATTACTTCTTTGAATCCAGAAGAAAAAAAAGAAGGTTATCATCTAGAACCCGTCCGCAAAGACTATATGACTAACCTTAAACCCGACCGTCGCGGGTTTATTACCAACTTCCCTAACTTCCAACACTGGAGTGTTGAAGGGCGTGATACCAAATTAGAACCCAGCACTAAACCGCTTAACCTCTATTTACATATCCCTTATTGTATTCAGCGCTGCTCTTATTGCTATTACCGCACCGAAAATATCAATGGTAAAGAACGTCGTCGTCAAATCGACGCTTATGTGAACGCCCTGTGTAAAGAAATCGACTTGGCGGTAGCACGGTTTGAACTCAATAAACGTCCCTTGGTATCGGTCTATTTTGGTGGGGGTACACCCTCTTTAATGGAAGCGGAACATTTCCAGCAAATTTTTGCCAAACTGCATCAGCATTTTAACTTTGAAGAAGACACCGAACTGACTATCGAAGCTGAGCCTGTGACACTAACCCAGCGTAAAGCCGATGTGTTGAAGGAATTGGGTGTAACCCGTATTAGCATGGGCGTGCAATCTTTTGATGATGAAATCATCAAACACTCCAATCGCTTAGATACAGCGAAAAAAGCCTTAAAAGCGATTGAAATTGCCCAGTCTACTGGCGCGACAGTCAATATCGACTTAATGAGTGGTTTGGCGGGCGAAAGTACCGAAACTTGGCATAAAAGTCTTAACACGGCGATTGAGTCCGGTGTCGATAGTATTACCGTTTACAAAATGGATTTATACGCCAATACCCCGTATTACAAATCCATTTTGCGTGAGGGCTTAAACCTACCTACCGACGAAGAAGAGTTGGAATTCATGCAATATGCATTGGATCGCTTCAAAGAAGAAGACTACCAGCCTTGGAGTTTCTTCACCTTTACCAAAAATGGCGAGAATAAACACAAGCATTCTCCCAGCCTTTGGCGTGGGGATGATTTGTATTCCTTTGGCTCTTCTGCTTTCGGGATTTTGGGTAATTGGCATTTCCAAAACTATAACGATACCGATGTGTATATCGATAGTATCGAAAAAGGCGTTGTGCCTATCAGCCGGGGCTGTGATATGAATGCCCTTGAAGAAATGACCCGCGCGGTTGTTTTGGGCATGAAATTAGTTAGCATGGACTTGGATCACTTCCAAAACCGCTTTGGTTTCCGCTTAGAAAAACTCTGTAAAACTGCCATTGATGAGTTGGTTGCCGAGGGCAAAGTCGAACTGACGGATAAAGAACTGCGCTTGACTCAACTAGGGGTTTTGCACGGTGATTATGCCGGTAAATACCTCTCACGGGCTTTACTCAGTAACGGTTAAAGTGTAGGGCTTGTTCTTGATAGACAAGCCCTTTTTTATAAGGAGTTGCTGTGTCTGTTAACTTGAGTCCCATTTCTCAAAATAGCTTGGTGAACCCAGAATTATTAAGTGCATTACTCAATGCCTATCACCTACCTTTGGAACAAAAACATATTTTTGATGAGCAAGCCTTAGCGCAACTGATTCAAATTGATGTTGAAAAAATTACTTATGCCCTTGAAGAGCTAGAAAACCGCGATGTTGCCAGCTTAATGGGGGATTTTCTACAAAGCACCCCTGAGCAAATTGATAAGGTATTGGCTAAGCTGCACAATGGTCGTTTGTATCACGTTGGCTTAGAAAGCAACCTGCCTTTGGAGTTATTACAATACTTATTCAAATACCCGATTGCCAACTTAAACCCTGATTTAGCGGGCTATTTTGACATCAGTCGCTCGTTGGTGTTTCCAGCCTCCCATGCTTTTCAACAACGGGTACAAGCTTATACCGAAATTTTGCGGATTTGGCTACATCATGACAGCGCCAAACCGATGTTGGAATTATTTGATATTCACCGCCCGATTGACCTAAAACGCTTACAAATCAATCATCAAAAAGATGTGCGTGATAATATTTGGCACTATGCTATTTATGTCCGTGAAGAGGGGTTGGTAGAAGAACTGCACCGCTATTTTATTGAAATAAGCCGTTTGCATCCACAATATCAAATGCCCTTTAGCCGTATTATTCGCAATAAGAACGATAGGTCGGTATTGACAAAAATTATCAACAAAGCCGCTCACCTAGAAATTGAATTTGTCACTGGCTCCTTTGTCACCGGACCTATCCCCAAACCCAACAACATAGAAACAACATCGAACTGATACCTTAGGGTATTTTTCCTTGTGCTAACCGAGGTTAATCGCTGATGTCCTTACTCTTACCGCTTTATTTTCGTTTGCAAGCCCCGATCAATCAAGACTTATTGCAACAAGAATATAAAGCCCTACAGATCAAAAAATCCCCTTGGTATTTGGTTTCTCCTGCGGGCATTCAAACTGACGACTATGCCCTGAGCGCGACTTTACAAGCCAGCCCCGATCTAGCGCATTGCCCCTATGTACAAACCATTCTCGCTGATTTCGACTTTGCTATTGGGCGGGTTTGGTTTAGCGACACACTTTCAGAAAAAGATGAAAACCTACATAGCTGCGAGTTTCAAGCCTGGATGTATGTACGCGTATTGCTGGCAGTGGATGATAAAACCGACTTGGTGGTCGAAATAGAACGGCAAGACTTAGAGCTATTACAACAACGGGGTTTATCTTTGATGCAAAAACACTGTCTAACCCTCTTAGGTGGTGGTTTTAGTGTCTTAGATGCCATGGCATTTGATAAGCACTTACTGCCCATTCGTTTGGCTTGTAATGAACTCAATATTGATGCCGAACAAAAAGCCGATTTACAACTAGAGCTTGAAAATAGCTTTCAAGCTTGGCGCAATGCCCTAGATGAATTTGGACAAAATGCCGAAGGCGAGCTGATATACCAACAAATTTTGCTGCAATTAGGACAAAGTTTGCGCCGAGTGCGCAGCAAACTTCCAGAGGCAGCGCGCTGTGCCTTACATATACTTAGCAGCAGCCTTGAAATGTCACCCCCTGCGCCTAAACGTATCAATCGCCAACTGCTGCGCAATCGAGCGCTCAAACGTGAACATGCCGACAGCGTGATCACCCCACCGACTTTTGATCGCCCCGTGTTCATCGTCTCCGCTCCGCGCGCAGGCAGCACTCTATTGTTCAACAGCCTCTCGGCTTTACCGCATTTATGGACAACAGGCGAAGAAAATCACAAAGGGCTAGAACGCATTCCCGGCTTGCATCCACAAGACCACGACTATCACTCCAATTGCCTCAATGCCGACGATGCTGATGAAGCTACCAAAATAGCCCTAACACAATTGTTTAGCCAACGCTTAAGCCAAGGCACGCAAAACTATGCCGATATACCCGTAGCAGCACGCCCAAGCAGTGTGCGTTTACTGGAAAAAACCCCAAAAAATGCCCTACGGATTCCGTTTCTAAAAAGTCTGTTTCCCGATGCCTTGTTTATTTATCTGTACCGCGAACCTTTAGGCAATATTGGCAGTTTAGTTGAAGGCTGGCGCTCACGGCGTTTTATTGCCTACCAAGATATACCTAATTGGCGTGCTAAAGATTGGCAATTTTTACTGATTCCCGGTTGGGAACAGCTCAATAATAAAACCTTGGTTGAAATTTGCGTCAATCAATGGAGCAGTGCCAATGAAACCATTATTCAAGACTTACACTGCTTGGACAGACAAGACTGGCATTTCATTGATTATCAAGCACTGATTAAAAACCCAGTCCCAACCCTCAAAGCCGCCAGTCAATTTATGGATTTAAGTTGGAATACGGCTTTAGATGATTTTGATAAAAACTTACCGTTAACAGCAGTAACACTCTCACAGCCCAATGCCGATAAATGGCGCAAATATGAGCAAGCTTTACAAAAATTCAGAGGAAAAACCCAAACGACTGCCCGTGGAATTGAGCGTTTGTTAATGCCAGTATAAAGTGCTGTGAGCAAAAGTAGAGACCCATTAAGGTTTTAGAGTCTATGCGAAATATGAATAATCTGCTGCAAATCCGCTATTTTGGTCTAATTCCGCGCTTTTATTCGTTAAATAACGCGTTATTCGCTTCACAAAACCACGAAATTAGCCTCAAAATATCTGATTTTCGCGACGATCCTCATACTCCGCATAGACTCTTAAGAAAAACTGTATAAAAGGAATTTTATTGAGGTCTCTGCAAATTTTAATAAATTAAAGATATTTAATTTAAATGGGTGTCCAGTCTTCTTTTTCCAGTCCTCTCTGTCTTCATCTTACAAGCATATTCTTGTTTTCTTGTTTGTTTAATTTTATGCGTCTACTTATTTTTACTTAAGAAATCAGTTATTGTTATTGCTTAATGTGTTGAGTGATGAATAAATTCAGGAGTCCTGCAATGGAAGTATCAAAAGATTTCGAAAAATTAAAGCAGTATCTGGAACCATATTATCTAAACCAAGCAGCGGTTGCTAAAACAGTCGTCATTAAAGAAGGAGGGAATGGAGACATTGTTGCGGCACAAAGCCGAAAATTATCGAATATTGTTTTAAATATACAGAAATTAGCCGTGGCCTTGGATTTAAAAACGCTCATCGAACAAATCATGAGTGCTGTGCCATTATTTGAAGTGGTAGGGGATGTCACCTCTGGTGAAGTCTCTTATGACACTTTATTAAACGCACTGGAATTTCTAAACTCGGCATTGGAATTAACAGAAATTAGCATCAACCAGCAACAAGCCCATCTTTTACTCGCCTTACATCAACTCAATACCAAAAACATCACCTTAACGTATGAATTAGCTAGATTACAAACACATATGCCAGCATTGTCTGTGTCTGAAAATGAATTACAAGAATTATTGGAAGATTTGATTGACTTACGTTGTATTCGACGTGAAGGACAACAGTTAAAATTGGTTGAAAAAATTGTTTTACAACAGGTGAGCGAATGATTCAACAAGCATTGTTGATTGGAATCAATCGCTATCAATACTCAGATTTAAATTTATCCACACCCGCCAAAGATGCTCAGGCCGTTGCCAAATTATTACATCAGTATGGGGATTTTTCTGAAATTGAATTACGATTAGCAGCAAGAAGCAGCGAATTGCTCCCTGATTATTCTCCAGCATTTCAAAAATCAGAATTGTTTTTAAGCACAGCATATTTGAAAAATCAAATTCATGCCTTTTTTAACCCAGAGGGAGAATCAAAACAAATTGCTGATGTCGCCTTGTTCTATTTTTCTGGGCATGGTATTCGGCGCAATGAGTATGGCGATTTTAAAAACTTCTTAGCCAGTAGCGAAATTGCCCCAAGTGACAAACTGACAGAAAAGATGACCTTGGCACAACAAGGGGTAGATATTTCATTTCTACATAAACAAATTACAGCCAGCAAAATCAAGCATAAAATTATTATTTTAGATTGCTGCTATGCCGGTGCTTTTATTGATAGCGACGATGCTTTGGGGACAGGTTGTTGCTTTATCCTCGCATCACGTGATACTAAACAATCGTATATTCTTCCAAGCAAGCAACACAGCCTATTTACCGAGGTGTTATTAACAGCCTTGCAGCCAGCACACAATCAAGATGTAAGCGTCGGAGATGTATGTGCCAGTGTTAAAAATGAATTACCTAAATATGGTATGCAAACCCCTATTGCACGGGATTTTAAAGCTCAGTTGCTGTTGACCCGTTATAAGGGTAAGCAAACCATGCCCTCAACCACAGCTCAGTCTGATTTTTCAAACTATATTCGTGATGAATTAAAAGAGTTTGAAATTTGGAAAAACCGTTGGGTGATTAGCAAAGAACAAGGGGATATGGATGAGACATTATTTTATGCTGAGGAAGCTAAATGGTATGAACCCTTAGAAAGTAGTGCAGCTTTAGAGGAACAGCTTGTTGCCAAAGGTCGTCAAGGTTTTGTACAAGAACTCTGTCAACAACTGCGTGATGTCGAGCAATATCAAATGGTTTTGTTGGGTGTGGCTGGTATGGGGAAAACCTCAACGTTACAATTTTTACATTATCATGACCTTATCGCATTGGAAAAACAAAGCAGTGATGTGATTCCGGTGTATTTGGAACTAAAATTTATCGCAGCAGAATCTAGTTTAATCGACTCGATTATAGAAAAAATGCAGGGCGCAACACTTGAAGAGGTTAAACAATATTTAAAAACAGGGCGCTTACGTTTGTATATTGATGGTTGGAATGAACTAAGCAATGACAAGCTACGCGAACAGCTAACAGGGGAAATTCACCAATTAGCTGTCCATTATCCCCAATGCTTTATTTTAATTAGCTGCCGACAGCAAGATTACCGTGGTGATCTATCATCATTGGCACCAACATTTGTCTTGAAACGCATGGATTACCCCAAGATTCATCGTTTTATTGAGCGCAATAGCAATGAAAGAGAACCCGTGCGAGAACAAGCCTTAAACATGCTTGAGGATAAAAAACAGCTACATTTGCAGGATTTTCTAGCTGTGCCACTATATGCTTTGATGTTTGTACAAACCTTACGACGTGAGAAAGTCATTGACCATATTGCCATCTTGATTGAAAAGTTTATCCATGGGCTTTTGCAACGTGAATATTTTAAAGGCAACCCGCACCAAGCAGGAGAACGTTTGAAATTATTTTTGTCTGACTTTGCTTACCATGCAGTAGTGAAAGATGGTAATGATAATAATTCAGCCGTCACTGGCATAGAACGCGATCCACGCTTCATAGGGGACAATAGTCATTGTGCCTTTGCTCGGCATGACATAGGGGGGTTTTTGATTCTAGCAGAGCAGTTGAATATATTGAGCGCTAAAAAGCAAGGTTTTGCCAAAGCCTACAGCTTTGTTCATCCTGATTATCAATTGTATTTTGCTGCTGAAGGGTTTCGTAGCTTTACACCAACAGCAACATTGGGTTATAAAAACCCACATTATGCAAAGTTAGTTCGTTTTATCGTCGGCTTAGAACCTGTACGAGAAGAAATAATTTTGGAAATTGCCAAATCGAACGTGCATTTAGCGGTGCTCTGTTGGAAAGACAGCTTTAAACCTCGAGAGCATCTAAAAACCTATTTAATCGAAAGTGCTCACGTCGCCATTAAAAAAGATCTGGTATCTGCTGTCTTTGCATTTTTACTCTTAGAAGAAACGACGTATTTATCAGAAATGCTGGATTTGCCAGAAAAAGATAAGCGTGTGCTCTCGCATCATAATCAAAGCATGGCAACAGGGTTTGTTTATAACATTTTGATAAATAATGCGGTTAATATCAGGGTGGCCTTACAATTTTTTGCTGAAATGCAAAAACAATTGCCTCTGCAAAGCTATAATGAACACAGTCAGACCGAATACATTATTGCTTATTCTACCTTAATCAACAAAGCCCCCTATGAGAAAGGCATCGAACTGTTTGGGGAGATGCAAGAAAAGGGTTTAATTGCTGATGAAATTTCCTATAACACCTTAATCAACAAAGCCCCCTATGAGAAAGGCATCGAACTGTTTGGGGAGATGCAAGAAAAGGGCTT
>JADGDE010000001.1:54913-63761 GCA_016745035.1 Thiotrichales bacterium | reverse complement strand
TACACCTTAATCAACAAAGCCCCCTATGAGAAAGGCATCGAACTGTTTGGGGAGATGCAAGAAAAGGGCTTGCGTCCGAATGAAATTTCCTATTCCACCTTAATCAACAAAGCCCCCTATGAGAAAGGCATCGAACTGTTTGGGGAGATGTTAAAGCTTGATATTAAACCTGGCATGATCACTCTTAAAACCATAGAAAAGAAGCTTTTAGACCCAGATGATTTATTTAGGCTTCTTGGCTTAATCCAAACATATAAAGCCGTGGAAACTAGCAAGATTTCATACATTAGTAATAATTTTATCAAAGCTATAGACACTTACACAGAAGCTAAAGCGCTGATCAATTTAATAGAACATAAAGCTTATCCGTTTGTAGATATTGTTTCATTTAACATACTTCTCAATAAAACAGAGACTTACAAGCAATCACTGGAAGTACTAAAAATGATAGAGGCAAAAAAACTTAAGAAAGACTCGATCATGTTTAATACCTTATTAGAAAAAGCCGTTGCATTTTGCCAACCTGTGGAGGAAATATTTAGCATACTTGAGCAAATGATGGCGCTCAAATTAAAACCCCAGTCCGTTGCAATTAGAAAAAAAGGGGGGCAAATTATCAAGCCTTATACTGTGTTAGCAGTACAAGAAAGTGCTAACACTCATCAAGATGAGTTTAAGGCTTGGATCATGAGGAAAAAAATTGAACTTTTCCGAGAGCCTCGTTGGCTTCAAGCCGCATGGAATGAGTTTTTTGAGCAGTTGAAACTTTAAGGTATACAATTATCTCAATCTTTTTCGGTAACAAAAAAATCAATAAAGGATGATAATCCTGAATTGAACAGATACGAATTCATATGCGATTAACAATTTTGCGACATGGGGAAACCGACTGGAATGCCAGCCAGCGGATTCAAGGGCAACAAGATGTGCCGCTCAATGAACGTGGTTTAGCACAAGCACAAGCTGCGGCGGCTTATTTGCAAACGCAGGATTTTGATGCGCTTTATAGCAGTGATTTGCGACGGGCTGTGGATTCAGCTTTGCCTGTGAGTCGGGCTTTAAACGTAAGCATTCAAACCGATAAAAATCTACGCGAGTGGAAGCTCGGCATTTTAGAGGGCTTGTTACGCACCGAGGCAGCAGAGCAACACCCGCAAGTCTATGAAATTTATAATCAGCAACAGCCTGATGGTTTGATTCCTCAGGGCGAGACTATCCGCGAGCGTTATCAGCGTTCGACTCAGGCGATTGAAGCCTTATGTGTCAAACATCCTGAACAACAGGTGTTATTGGTTACGCATGGTGGCATTTTGGATAATTGGTATCGTTATGTGAATCAAATTCCCCTAGAAGCACCCCGCGATTGGGTGCTTAATAATGCCGGGATTAGTCAGTTTGAAAAACACCAAGGACAGTGGTCGATGTTGACTTGGTCTGAGACCGGACACTTGGCGGATATTGGCTCTTTGGCTTTTTGGTAAGCCGCTTTATCTGGACTGCATCAAAGCTTCAATTTCGATTATCTCTCGTGGTAGCGCCGCGCTTAACACGTCTGCCCCTGTCGCTGTGATGAGAATATCATCTTCAATGCGAATGCCGATACCGCGCCAATAATCGGGGACACTGCCGTCATCTGCGGCGATATAAATCCCCGGCTCGACTGTCAGGGTCATGCCCGTTTCTAGTAAGCGCCAGACATTATTTTCAAACTTGTAATCACCGACATCATGGACATCAATGCCAAGCCAGTGCCCGGTGCGGTGCATGAAAAAGCGCTGATAGCTTTTCTTTTCTATACATTGCTCAAAGCTGCCGGATAACAGCCCTAAATCAAGCAAGCCTTGGGTCATGGTGCGCACGGCTGCTTGATGTGGATCGTCCCAATGATTACCGGGTTTGATTTCTCTAATCGCAGCTTTTTGGGTATCGAGTACCAAGTTATATAGTTGCGCTTGGGCTGGGGTAAAACGTCCATTGACAGGATACGTGCGGCAAATATCAGCGGCGTAATATTGATATTCTGCCCCGGCATCGACCAGCACCAAGTCACCCGATTTGAGCATTCTATCGTTATCTAAATAATGCAAAATACAGGCATTTTGTCCGCCACCGACGATGGGTGGATAGGCATTATGCGCCCCGTGTTTTAGGCATTCATATTGGATTTCTGCTGCCAGTTCATACTCCATAATCCCCGGACGGCAATAACGCATAGCACGCTGATGCCCTTTAATGCTGATGTCGATGGCGGTGTTTAAGCACGCTAGCTCATTGGGGCTTTTAAATAAGCGTAATTCATTAAGAATATGATCTAAATTAATGGTTTCTAAAGGCGGGCGGATGCCAGAGCGGGTGCGCTGTCTTAGGGTTTGCATCCACTCAAGGACAAGGGTATCAAACACAGGATACGCGCCCATAGCGTAGTAAAGCTGTTTGCGGTTTTCAAGTAGCCCTGGGATGATGTCGTCCATGTCTTCGATAGGAAAGGCATCGTCTGCGCCGTATTGGCTGCGGGCTTTATCGAGTCCAGCGCGGCGACCATGCCAGCTTTCGGCAGCGGGGTCGGATTCACGACAAAATAAAAGGTACTCGCCTTGCGCACGTCCCGGGACAAACACAGCTAAGGCTTCGGGTTCACAAAATCCGGTCAGGTAGTAGAAATAGCTATCGGGGCGATAGGGGTAGCTGATATCGCGGTTGCGTTGGACTTGTGGAGCAGTCGGCACTAAGGCAATATTGCCCGCGCCGATCATTTCCATCAGCTCTTCACGGCGACGGACAAACTCCCATTGTTCCATTTTAGCTAGCAGATAAAATCAGTTCTAGCACCAATTTGGTGAGAAAATAACCAATATTTAGGATAATAAAAGCAATGGTATGAAGGATTAAAGTTTGCCGTACCCGCAAGCCGTTGCGCCAGTGTTGGACTAACACCCAAGCAAAAATCACCCATGCTAAGGTAGACAAGGCTAGTTTATGCCACAGGTGTTGGGCGGCTAAATCCTGAATAAACCATGCGCCACTGACCAAGCTAAGGCTAAGTAAAAATACCCCCATGCTGGTCAGTTGAAAAAACAAGGATTCCATCCCCTGTAGTGGCGGTAAATACGCCACAAATTTCAACATGCGTTTGCGCCGTAGCCAATAGTCTTGCAAACTGGTGAATAAGGCTTGGACAAAAGACACGGCAAGCAAGCCATAAGCCAGCATCGACAGGGCAATATGTAAACTAATCCCCCAAGATAAATGCGAGCTAAGCGTGTGTTCACTATTAAATAACACCGCTGGCAACAAACTAAAGCCTGCTAAAGGGAAAAGCACCAAGGCGAGTTTTTCCACCGGGTGCAGGATCAAGAGCAGTAACAATAATAAAGCACTAAACCAAGCGGTTAAGCTGAGGGCATTAACCAAGCCAAGATTAATGCCTGATTGATTGGTGATAAGGTTATAAACTAGCCAGCCATGTAAACTGACCGCCACGCTCGCTAAGATCAAAAAAATATATTTTTGTCGTTTAACGAATAAATGACTTTGCAAAGGGGCAACTTGCACCGCTGCAATCAAATAAAGTAAAAAACTGCTGGCAGCCAGTAAGGTATTCATGGTTTATTTAGTTCTTTGCCAATAAACGGTCTTGGGCTTCTTTGTATTTGTCAGCAGTTTTACTCAAGACTTCCTCAGGTAAAGCAGGACCTGGGTCGGTTTTATCCCAATCGAGGGTTTCTAAGTAATCACGAACAAATTGTTTGTCAAAACTTGGGGGGTTGCTACCGACTTGGTATTGATCTGCTGGCCAAAAACGTGAGGAATCAGGGGTCAGGGCTTCATCAATAATCACTAAGTTATCATCGGCATCCAGACCAAATTCAAATTTGGTATCGGCGATAATAATACCGCGCTCGGCGGCAAAATCACGGGCGCTATGGTATAGCTCTAAGCTGACATCACGGACTTGTTCGGCACGTTCTTGCCCGAGTAATTCGACGGTTTTAGCGAAATCGATGTTTTCATCGTGTTCGCCAATATCTGCTTTGGTTGATGGCGTGTATAAAGCGGTTTCAAGCTTGTTACCCAGTTGTAGGTTTTCAGGTAATTCGATTCCGCAAACAGCGCCTGTGTTTTGATAATCTTTCCAGCCAGAGCCTACCAAGTAGCCACGGACAATCGCCTCAACAGGCAGGGGGCGGAGTTTTTTTACCAGCATAGCCCGATCTTCAACTTGAGCGCGTTCTTCTGGATCAGGCAACACCTCCGCCAAATCCATATCCGCCAAATGGTTGGGGATAATGTTTTGCATTTTCTCAAACCAAAATTTAGAAACCGTGGTTAATACAGCTCCTTTACCAGGCACTGGGGTAGGCAAAATGACATCAAAAGCGGAGAGTCTATCGGTGGTGACAATCAGCATATGATCGTCGTCAACAGCGTAAATATCACGGACTTTACCTTTTTGGATAAGTTCAAGGCTGCTTAAGTTTGATTCAAATAAGGCGGTAACAGACATTGTATTCCTGAGTGTTAGCGATTGGAGTAAATCCGGGTATTATCAATTATCATTTGTTTGTGTGCAAGCGGTGTTAGCTTTCTGTAAATAATAATTGATGTGACGCATTAAGCCAGTTTTTGTCACAATAGGGTGATTTTCCGCCTGCCTAGTGGTATTTAGCCGTGCAGCAATGGCGGTTTTTTGGCTTTTTGGAGCCAAAAAGAAGCCTTTGCGTAACATCAGTAAATAATTATTCATAGACCAAAAGTTTAATTAAAGCCGCCCATGCCCAAAACAGGCTAAAACTGAGGATGATATAGCTACTAATCATCAAACTATAGCGCCAAGCTAGATGCTGAATATAATCCTCTAGCACCATTTGGATGCCAAGTTGGGCATGGTAAGTGCCGGCAAGTAGCCATAATGCCCAGAGGCTTGCGACCCACGGGTCACTAAAAGCGTGGCGCAAATTCTCGTACTCAAAGGGTATTTGTTGCAAGAGCCACAAGGCAAGCATAGGGCTAAGCAACAGTAAAAATACCGCACTTAGGCGCTGGGCAATAAAGTGATGATGTCCGCTATGTCCTGAGCCTTGTCCTTTAGCCCGTGCCAATGAATCTTCAAATCTCATAAGCTGCTCGCATAGACAATTGTCCAGAAACTGAAGGTTAATAACAGAGCGACACCGATAACTGTATAGGCACTACGTTGAATTTGAGTTTTATCAAAGCCCCAGCCCATATCCCAAAACATGTGCCGGACACCGTTACACAGATGATAAATCAAGGCAAAACTCAGGGCAAAGGCAAATAAATAGCCGATGGGATTATTTAATAAGCTTAAAAAATAGCCAAAACTATCATTACCACGGCTAAGGCTATGCAGCCCCCAAGCCAGCAGCGGTAAGCTCAGCGCTAAAACCACGCCTGTGCCTCGATGTAGGATAGACAACCAAGCGGTCAGCGGTAAACGGTAGGTTTGTAAGTGCGGCGATAAAGGCATGTGTTTAGTCCAGGAGTTTATCCTTATACTGACACAAATCCCGAATAAGGCAATCTGTACATTTAGGCTTGCGTGCCATACAAGTGTAGCGTCCTAAAAAAATCAGCCAATGATGGGCGTGGCCTTGGTAGCTCTCTGGTACAACTTTTAACAGTTTTTTCTCGACCGCTAAAACATTTTTACCCGGAGCCAGCCCGATGCGGTTGGAGACTCGAAAAATATGGGTATCCACGGCAATGGTGGGGATACCAAAGGCATTGTTTAACACCACATTAGCGGTTTTGCGCCCCACACCGGGCAAACTCTCTAGTGCTTCACGGGTTTGGGGAATTTCGCCCTCATAGACATCGAGCAAGCGCTGGCAAGTTTTGATGATGTTGGCCGCTTTGCTGTTATATAAGCCAATGGTTTTAATGCACTCGCGGACTTTTTCCTCGCCCAAGTCGAGCATTGCCTGCGGGTCTGGAGCAAGCTTAAATAAAGTTGGGGTGGCTTTGTTAACGCTTTTATCGGTCGCTTGTGCTGAGAGCAACACCGCAATTAATAATTCAAAATGATTGCGGTGCAACAGCTCGCTAACCGGCTCAGGGCGTTCGGCTTTTAAGCGCCGAAATAACTCGTTGACGGCGGCGGCTTTCATGAGCTGACCTGATTCACAAATTCAATCGGCTGCGCGTGCTTGGCACTGACGCGCTGCTCCCACGCATTTTTGGCGGCAATCAGCAAACCTAAGCCAATAAAAGCGCCCGGTGGCAAGACCGCCAATAAAAAACCGCGATACTCGTCAAAAAAATGAATCGTCCACTGCGCCGATTCACCAAACATGATATGCGCTTGTGAAAATAAGGTTCCTTGTCCAAGGATTTCACGCACCGCTCCGAGCAGCACCAAGACCAGCAAAAAGCCGATGCCCATAGCGAGACCATCAGCAGCGGCTTTGGCGGGGGTATTTTTAATTGCAAACGCCTCGGCACGACCGACGATAGCGCAGTTGGTGACAATCAGCGGGATAAAAATCCCCAAAATGCCATAGAGTTTGAAGTAATAAGCCTGCATGAATAATTCAACCGCTGTCACCGCGCAGGCGATAATCAAGACAAAAATTGGCAAGCGGATTTCTTGCGGAATCCAATGGCGGAAGCTGGCAATTAAGACATTGCTGCTAACTAAAATCAGCAAGGTTGCCAAGCCCAGTCCTAGCCCATTAATAAAACTGTTGGTAACGGCTAATAATGGACAAAGCCCCAGTAACTGCACCAGCCCAATATTATTATGCCAAAGTCCTTCGTGGACAATTTCGCGGTAACTGCTATCCATGTCTGTTGATCCTACGGTTGTGCGCTTGAGCTATTGTACCGAAACCAAAGCATTTTGTGGGACTAGAAACTGGCAAACCACATACCCTCAGGGAAAAAGCGCGCGCCGATGTGTCCATAGGTGGCGCTATCGCCCCAAACGCGGAAAAATTCGCTGTTATCTGGGGTCATTAAATACAGCACTAAGACCGCCCCTGCCATCATCAAAGAATTATTGCGGCGTTTATAATCCCACAACTTCATCGCTGTGCCAAAAGAGCGTTTAACCCGGCGGTTATTAAATTCGACGCTATACCATTCATCCAAGCCTAAATGAATAATAAAACCGATAAAAATAAAGCTGCCCACTAGCCAAGATAAAAAGGCTTGGAAGTCAAATATTTGGTAGCAAATCGTGGTGGTGAAAAACCAAAAAAATAGGGCACTGAGCAAGGAGTGGAAAATGCCTCGGTGAGCGGTGAACTCGTTAAAAAACTGCCACAAGGGATAACGCACCACCGCATAACAAAAGCCCCAGAGCATCCATAATTCGATAATGGCATAGTCATCGGCTTGGCTAAAAATGGCAAAAAAGGCAATCAATAAAGCCAATACGGTAAACATTAATTTGGTGGGAGAGGAGTGATCTAAATCAATATCGGGCAATAAGCCACCGATTGTCCCCGCCAAGGTCAACATCACCATTTCGTTAGGGCTGACCACACCCGTAGCTAAACAAACCGTTGCCAATGCACCACTGCCAATAGCAGCAACAGTTAAATGTGTATTAAAATTTGCCATCGCTTATCCTCCTTGAAAAAACCGCTAAACCCACTCAAAACCACCGATAGTCCATTTTGCCGCTGGGAATCGCCCTAAGCCCACTTGCATCCGCTATAATCGGGCATTATAACCTGAGTATGAAGGCGGCTGGAGACGTTTTCAGCTTGTAATAAACCCAGTACTGGTGTTGCACTGCTTAGGCACTGATGGGCAAAGCCCTGAAGTAATAACGGTGGGATATATTTGATACGCCCGTGCTAAACAATTAGGTATGCAATTATGCGTTATTTTACCCCTGTTCACGTTTTATGTTACTGCCTTTTTAGCAGTTTGGCTCATGCAGAGGCAACCGATATTAATCCACCTGCAAGCCCTGCAAAAACTGAAGCGGCAACATCTTCCACTCAAGCCAGCGAGCAAGTGCTAGCCAATGTCAAAAAATTGCTCAAAACCCGTCAATGTGCGGAATGTGATTTGCGCCATGCTGATTTGAGTAAACTTGATCTGGCAGGTGTTGAATTGCTAGATGCTGACTTGCGTCATGCCAACCTAAGCCAAAGCCATTTTGATGGCGCGAATTTAGCTGGCGTTAATTTTTCCCATGCAAACTTAAGCGCGAGCAAATTAGATAAAGCGGAAATTCATGGGGCTAATTTTTATGAAGCCGATTTAACACAGGCAGATATTAGCCTTGAAGAAGTACTCAAACGCGGTGCGTTTAGTGAAAAAACTATAGATACCCCAGAGAAACGCCCAGTCTTTCGGGGAATTCGTGGTTAACATGGGTAAGCTTGTCACTTACCAACATCATAAAGTTTCAATGAGGAGGAACTGATGAAATTAAAAACGTTATATCTCGCAACCTTGCTGGCAGCAGGCGGCATGGTTACTAGCGCTGCGGCAATGGCCGAATCAACCATTGTTTATGATCAGGAAAAAGGCTTTGTCATTTGTATGCCAAGCTTGATGCTGCCTGATGGTTCGGCTTTCCAAGTTGAATTACGCTCACATGATATGTTTAGCGGTTATAAGGTGATGATCGAGAGCATTCAAGAAGCAGGGGCACCTAATACATGCCCATCCGATTTACCAACACCCATGCCAGGTGGTGATGACGGTCATATGCCGCCAGACGGTGGGGATGGACAAACACATCCAGATGACGGGGACGGCCATATGCCACCTGATGGCGATGATGGACACATGCCACCTGATGGCGATGATGGACACATGCCACCTGATGGCGATGATGGACACATGCCACCTGATGGCGATGATGGAC
>JADGDE010000001.1:54659-54815 GCA_016745035.1 Thiotrichales bacterium | reverse complement strand
ACATATGCCACCAGACGGCGGTGATGGCAACATGCCTCCACCAGACGGTGGTGATGGCAGCATGCCTCCACCAGATGGCGGTGATGGCAACATGCCTCCACCAGATGGCGGTGACGGCAACATGCCTCCACCAGATGGCGGTGACGGCAACATGCC
>JADGDE010000001.1:0-54563 GCA_016745035.1 Thiotrichales bacterium | reverse complement strand
GGGCGGTGATGGCAACATGCCTCCACCAGATGGCGGTGACGGCAACATGCCTCCACCAGATGGCGGTGACGGCAACATGCCTCCACCAGATGGCGGTGACGGCAACATGCCTCCACCAGATGGCGGTGATGGCAACATGCCTCCACCAGACGGCGGTGATGGCAACATGCCTCCACCACCTACGGTTTAAAATACTTAGTAGATGCTGTGATATTGACGACAAAAACAATATCAGGGCGTAACATCTCTTTAAGTGTTTGATCGTTAGCGGCTTAGCTTTTTTAAGTAAGCCGCTATCTTATTTTTTAGATGTCACTGTCATTTTTTAACATCCCCGCTTTCCAATACTCCCACGATAAAAGCATGTGTTTTCGGTTGCAAGATAAGTATTTGTTTGTCCTAAGAAAATTTAAACAACAACGCTAACGCCGAAATCAGTAACAAAATTGAAATGCTTTTCTTAAAATGACGCTCAGATATGCGCGCATGAATTTTATTGCCTAACCAAATCACTAATATAATGGGTATGGGTAACCACCATAAGGCGGTGACTCTATCAAAGCCAAAGCTTTTTTGAATAAAAAATAATTGGATAAAACGAATCACATTTAAGGTAAAAAAGTAGGCGGTGATCACCATTCTAAATTCTGATTTATTGGCAAAATCATTTTTTACCGCTGCGACAGTAAACGGGCCGCCAATAGAAAATAAGCCTTGAGCAAACCCCGATATGGTTAATAAAAAGTTTCTTTGTAGCGGGGAGCTTTGCGTTTCTTTGAAGGAGTAAATAGCAACAAATAACAAAAACACTGCAAATATTTTAACTAAAATATCGGAGGGAATCACATCAATTAAATACACCCCAACGATAGAAAAAGGCAGGGAATAAGCGAGCATGGATAGCCATTTTTTAAATTGAAAATGTCGCCAATCTAAATGTAACATTAAAGTATTGGTGACTAAATTTATCAATAAAGCAAAAATAATGAGTTCTTTGATATCAATAAAAAAACTTAACACCAATAAAGAAAACAAGGCTGCACCAAAACCTAAAACCACCTGTAACAGGGTAAAAAGCATAAAAACGCTGGTGATAAAGAGTAATTCCATTGATTCAAGTCGGTGAAAGTGCTTAGGGAACTGAAATCAAGATAGCTGTTTGATACCAGTTAATGAGGCGTGGAGCCGTTTGAAATGTGTTGGGGGAAGGAGAGGAGAAGCCCTCCAGTGCTTGGAGGGCTTGCGCTAGGGAGCTAGAATTAGCCGCCTAAGCCATTGAAGATTTGGTCGCGAATTTCATCGACTTTACCCACACCTTCAACGCGAACATATTTAGGTGAACCGGCTTCGCCGTCGTTCGCCCAATCAGAGTAGTATTTAACCAAAGGTTCGGTTTGTTCGTGATAGATAGATAAACGGGTACGTACGGTTTCTTCTTGATCGTCGTCACGTTGGATCAAATCTTCGCCAGTTTCGTCATCTTTGCCTTCAACTTTAGGTGGATTAAAGACGATGTGATAGGTACGGCCAGAGGCAACGTGTACGCGGCGACCGCCCATACGTTTTACGATTTCTTCGTCGTCTACGTCGATTTCTACGACATAATCAATCGCAACACCGGCATCTTTCATCGCGTCTGCTTGAGGGATGGTACGTGGGAAACCGTCGAATAAGAAACCGTTTTCGCAATCCGCTTCTTTGATACGATCTTTAACCAGACCAATGATGATGTCATCAGATACCAAGCCACCAGCATCCATAATTTTTTTAGCTTCGATACCTAAAGGAGTCCCTGCTTTTACCGCAGCGCGCAGCATGTCGCCAGTAGAAATTTGAGGAATGTTATATTTTTCTTTAATGTAGTTCGCTTGGGTACCTTTACCAGCACCAGGCCCACCTAATAAGATCAAACGCATGGTTTATCCTTGTTGTTTATAGACTCTAAATCGAGGGGACATGCCGTCACCACAGCCGCTCATTGTAGCAAAGATAATCAATCTTGTACTATCCCAAATTTTTATGGCGGCGACAATTTTCTTGTTTGCCATACACTTTTGTGTTTTCATTGGCTTTTATGCGTATTGATTAGGAGATCTTTAACTTGAACGTCATTATCACCGGTGGGGCAGGCTTTATTGGCTCTGCTATGATTCGCTATTTGATTCAACAAACCGATCACACCGTGATCAATCTCGATAAGCTCACCTATGCGGGCAATCTGGATTCTTTAGATATGGTTGCGGGTGATCCGCGTTATCATTTTGAGCGCGCAGATATTTGTGATAAAGAAACGGTTGCGGCTATTTTTCAAAAATATCAGCCCGATGCCATCATGCACTTGGCCGCCGAGTCACATGTGGATCGCTCCATCGATGGTCCAGCTGAATTTATGCAAACCAATATCATCGGTACGTATAACCTGTTGGATATTAGCCGCGAGTATTGGCAAAATCTCGAAGGTGATGCTAAGGCGCGTTTTCGCTTTCATCATGTCTCAACTGATGAAGTCTACGGCAGCTTAGGCGAGAGTGATTTATTTTTAGAAACCACCGCCTATCAACCCAACTCGCCTTATTCTGCCAGTAAAGCCTCTTCTGATCATTTGGTACGGGCATGGTTCCATACCTTTGGTTTCCCTGTCGTCACCACCAATTGCTCAAATAATTATGGTCCTTACCAATTCCCAGAAAAACTGATTCCCTTGGTGATTGGTAATGCGCGCACGGGTAAAGATTTACCTATTTATGGTAATGGGCAACAAATCCGTGATTGGCTCTATGTCGATGATCATGTCACTGCGCTTTGGGAAGTGATGCTGCGCGGGCGTTTGGGCGAGACCTATAATATTGGTGGACACAATGAAAAAACCAATATGGAAGTGGTGCATACCTTATGTGACTTACTCGATGAATTGTTGCCCGACTCCGCTTATAAACCGCATAAAGATTTAATTATCCATGTCGCCGACCGTCCCGGCCATGATGTGCGTTATGCCATTGATGCTTCAAAAATTGATGCAGAACTGGGCTGGAAACCGGCCGAGACCTTTGAGACCGGGATGCGTAAAACCGTAGAATGGTATCTTGCCAATGATGCCTGGTGTCAGCGGGTCATGGATGGCAGCTATATGGGCGAGCGTTTAGGGTTGGGTTCATGAGCATTAAGTCTGATCATTGGATTCGACAAATGGCGACAGAACAGGAGATGATTTCTCCGTTTGCCGCCGAGCAAGTCAGCCAGCAGGATAATCGAAAACTGATTTCCTATGGCACATCTAGCTATGGCTACGATGTCCGCTGTGCGGCTGAATTTAAAGTCTTTACCAATATCAATTCGACTATTGTTGACCCCAAAGCCTTTGATACCGATAATTTTGTCGACTTGAATACCGATGTCTGTATTATCCCGCCCAACTCCTTTGCCCTCGCTCGTACGGTGGAATATTTAAAAATTCCTCGCGATGTCTTGGTGGTCTGTTTGGGTAAATCGACTTATGCCCGTTGCGGTATTATTGTCAATATCACGCCTTTAGAACCGGAGTGGGAAGGGCATATTACCTTAGAGTTTTCCAATACCACGCCGTTGCCAGCGAAAATCTATGCCAACGAGGGCGTGGCGCAATTGTTGTTTTTTGGCGCGGATCAAGAATGTGAAACCTCTTACCGTGACAGGCAAGGCAAATATCAAGGGCAAACGGGGGTGACTTTGCCTAAGGCTTAGCCAATAGAACGGCTTTGTTGTTGCAGCCAGTTGTCAACCTGAGTTTTGAAATCCGAGGCTATTTGCTGTTGATGAAAGCGGTGTTGATAATGGGCATCAAGCAAGGCTTGGAGTTGTTGATAGCGGGCTTTATCCAGTTGTTGATTTTGGTATAAACGCCGTAGCCAATGCCTCAAGGGTTCATGTGAATACGGCGCTTGCCCTTGCTGCTGGAAACGACTAATAATGGCTTGAAACGGTGAAGTCGCAAGGGGCTGGGGTTTGTGTTTTATTTGGCTTGCCGTTTTACTTGGTAAACTGCGCTGATAAATCCGCCAAACCAGCCATAAAAATAAAATCAAGGCAATGCCAATCAGGTGTTTGTTGTAAGGATGATGACGCGCCTCAACCAGCCAGCGCCAGCGGTCAATTTTATGTTTTAGCCAAGAAGATAAATCATACATCCCCAACCACCAAGGTGAATTTGCGCTTTCCTCATCGTACCAATTCGCAGGGGTGGTATCGACCGTCATCCACTGCCCCTCAATATACGCCAGCGCCCACGCATGGGCATGACGGCGGCGCACGACATAAGCTTGCTCAAGCAGATTATATTCTTGTACCGAATAACCCACAGCATAGCGACTAGGAATACCCGCAGCACGCAACAATAATACCGTGCTACTGGCAAAATATTCACAATGCCCGCGTTTGGTGTTTTGTAAAAAATGCGCCAAGGGCTTATCGCCCATTTCTGTATTTTGCTTTAATGAGTAAGAAAAATCATTGGCAAAAAAATCCGCAATGCGTTCGATTTTATTTCGGGGACTCAAGTCACGGTTATATAAATCCAACTCGATAGCAATCTCTTGAATTAAGGCTTGTTGTTTTTTGGGAATATCACGCAAATAGTCATCTGCCTTTTTAAATTCAGGGCTAAAATTTTCTTCTGCGGCATAAGCGACACTGTAATTAAGTAAAGGCGGTGCAGAATACAAAGTTACGGCTTTATCATATTTATTTTGCTGCACCTCTATACCGGGGGTCAGTTCTAAACGATAGCCCCCTGCGGGTAGGGCTAATATGGCTTTACCGCCTTCAATTTGGGTTTCAATTTTTACTTGCTGTAATTGTTTAGGCGCGGATGACTTATCTAAAAACCACAAGCCCGCTTTGTGCGTGTGATTCAAATAGTGAAAGCGCACGTAGCGCGAGCGCCATGTGCCCTGATAATAGCTATCATAACTGGCTTGGCGTAATAACAAGGGGTAGCGACTATGTACCCGCATCAAAATTTTATTCGAGAGTTTTAGCTCACCAATATCCCCAATAGCTGTGCGATTTTTATAAGGATCACGATCATGCCAAAATTGCTCTAGCCAAGTCATTGTCCATTGTTCGATTTGTTGTTGTAATTGCCTTAGGTTGTATTGTGTCGCGTAGGCGCTGCTAAAGACTAATAGCATGATAAGCCCCCAACGCCAAAGACTATATTGTGGCGGGCGAAAAATCCACAAAGCCCAAACACTGAAAAAACATAAACCCCAAAAATAACTGCTTTGTTGAGCGGTACTCGCTGCTAGTAAACATAAAGCGGCATAAGGGTAACTTAAGTTAATTTGGCTAGCTTGTGTCTTATTGTGCTGGCGTAACGACCACATCAAGACACTGAGGCACATTTTATTTTTATCGCCATAGAGTTGTATTAATAGCAACAGCAACAAAAAGACGGGTAACCATTTGAGGAGTATAAATATGCCTTGAGCCGAGTATTGTAAAAATAAATACACCGCGCTAATAAATAACACGACGGTCGTCAAGTCAGCCAGACGATAGGCATCTTTTTCACTGATTTGCCAGCGTTGCTGCACAAAATGCGGTAACTCAACCACAACCGCCATTAAAATGGCAAACAACCACAAGCCTGTTTGCAGCCCCCAAAAGCCTAAAACACTGGCTAAAAATAAAGGCGGAGGGGGACTAAAATAATTGATGTTACGCACTAAGCTAGTTTTTATCACAATATTGTGGTTTTCCACCTGCCCAGTGGTATTTAGCCTTTGCGCAACGTCAGTAAAATAAGAAACAGGGCGATTGGGCATGGGACGGGACGTTAGCGAAAGCCCAAATGCATTTGAATAATATGTGCCAAGGTGCCTTGGTTGTTAATTTCGCGCAAACCTCGATTAAAGTCTTTAATACGTTGGGCGTTTTCAGGATCTTTTTTTGATAATAATAAATGCAATGGTAAATTATCTTGTTGTGCTAAAGGGCGCAATTGCACAAAAGGCGCTAACATTTGTTGATAAACCCGCCGATCCAGAACTAAAAAATCAACCCGCTTTTTCATCAGCATTTGCGCACAAGAACGAAAACTGCGCGGTGATGAAACCGTCATTGCTGCGGTATCAATGAGTTTTTGCAACACCGGATGAATCACGCGCCCATTGGGGCTACAAAAACGTAAACTATTCAAGCTATCGGTATTTTTATAGACTAAATTACTGTCAGGATGAACATAAAACCATTGCTCTAATTGAAATAAAGGTTCTGAATAATAATAATCTTGCGCCAGTTCTTTACTGGGTGGGTGCGGGTATGTGCCTTGAAAATCCCCCCGGGTGACTTTGTAAAACCCCCGTCGCCAAGGCATAAAAAACGTATGGCTAGGATAGCCCGCCGCTTGCCAAGCCGTTTGGACAATTTCAACCAACATCCCACCTCTGGGTAAATTTTTTGCCGCAAAAGGCGCATAATGATCGCCTGATGCTAAGATGATCGGCATCTCAGATTGAGCGTTGAATGAACTACTCAGCAATAACAGCGTTAATATCAGCTTTTGCCAGCGCTTTGTTATGGTTATCACGCTCCCCCCTTGTTTTGCTAATAACTGATGTGACGCACTAAGCTGGTTTTTATCTGCCCTTAAGGCAGAAAAAGAAGCCTTTGCGTAACATCAGCTAATAAATGCGTTTGGCGCGCTCTACCGGAATGCTTAAGGTAAAACAGCTACCTGAACCTAAGGTACTATTGACATGAATTTCACCACCCATCAATTCGGTGGTTTGTTTAATAATGGTTAGCCCCAACCCACCGCCTTCATGCGAACGAGAATAGGAATCATCGACTTGTTGAAAACTTTCAAAAATGGCTTGTTGCTGACCTTTAGGGATACCAATGCCATTATCCGTGATGCGAAACAATAACCATGTCACTGTCTGGATTTGTTGATATTCTGCATGAATATGAATCTTACCATTTTTGGTATATTTACACGCATTATGCACCAAATGTAAAATATTTTGCTGCAAGCGCTGCTTATCGGTGTAATAGACGTATTGTTTATCGTCATTACAATGACAACTGATCTCGTTATTCTGCTCTTCTGCCCAAGCTTGAGCGGTATCGACTAAGCCATGGACAAAGGGATTGAGATCCAACATCTGTTTTTGAATCACCACCTCGCCAGATTCAATTTTAGATAAATCCAAAATATTATCGACCAAGACCAATAAACGCTCACCTGCAGCTTTAATTTGCCCTATATCGGTTTTGGCATCAGCCACCGAAATTTCTTCCAGCTCTTCTTCAAGCATTTCGCTATAACCGATCACCGCATTGAGTGGTGTGCGCAATTCATGGCTCATTTTTGCCATAAACTGACTTTTTGCCACGTTCGCGGCTTCGGCATCATGCTTGGATTCGCCCATTTCTTGTAACAGTTGGCGCTGGGCTTTGACTTTGTTATTAATTTCCCTAAGCAAGGTATTGGTGGTTTCAATTAAATAACATAACTCATCATCTTTATGGTTTGGTGGACAACTAAGGGCCGATTCTCCTGGGGACTGTGGGTCGATAGCGGCAAGCGAAGAAGTCGTGCTTAACAAGGGCTTATTAATCAGCCAATGAAATAAATACAACAAGGCTAAGGCGAGCAATAAATTACGCAAAATACCGGAGACGATTAGGGTCAATGCCCGTTGCCAATAACCTTCCATCAATAAAGCATTGTCAACATCGACCTCTAACACACCCACCAATAACCCAGTACGGCTGCTTTGCGCGGTCTCTTCATTAAATAAATGATCAGAGAGACTGCCTTTTTGTATTTGGTGGTATTGCTCATGTAAAGGGCGGCTATAGCGACGCTCTGGTGGTAGCCAAAGCATAGATAAACCTTGGAAACGGGCTTGAGCCAAAGGACGACTGGCCTCAGCAAACACTTGTTGGTTTTCGTTGAGCAAACGCACCTGACGAATCGGTTTGAATTGCATCAAACCTTGCACTACCTCATCGGCAAGCACTTCATCGACTTGATAAAGGGCTTGAGTTGCGGGTTTTTCCAAGGTATTTAAAACTTGTAAGGTACTGTTATCAAATTGGGTTTGGACATTAAAATAATCCAAATAAATTTGAATAAAACTAAATAATAAACCTAAACTAACAGCAATAACAATAACATAGGCGGCAAGGCGCGTGGATAAGCGTTTGCTAAAAGGAATAATAAACATGCGGCCACCTAAGACGAACGTAAAATAAACGACTCAGCAATACGAAATCACTGATAAGCAGGAGATTGCCAATAACACAGTCCCTCACACGGTTAAGATTTTGGGCGCAAAAACCTTACCATAATGGTGCTAGCGCGCTAAAAATTCAGTACAATTATTTATATAACACGCTATAAACACCATCATAACGATGATTTAACGCTGTTTCAAATAACCCCAGTTTTGCAAACGTTGTGTCGCATGTTGAGCTTGTGCGCCTTGTTTGACCTGACGTAAATAACGGCCATATTGCTGTGCAGCAGCATCTTTACGTTGCATCGACTCTAAACTCACCGCTTGTAAAAATACGGTATTAGGATTACCCGATAACAGGCGCTCATAACGTTGAAAATCTGCCAGCGCGGCATCAGGACGACTTTGCGCCAATTGCACAATACCACTGATATGTTGTGCTTGTGCTTCGTTCGGGTTAATTAACTTGGCTTTATCAATATAGCGTTGCGCGGTTGTATTTTTATCCAAAGCCACCTGGCATTTTGCCATCATTACCAAGCCGGCATAATCATCGGGAGCGCGTTTAAGTGCGGAGCCAAAATCCGTCTCTGCCTCTTTATAGGCTTTTTTACCCATCTGTTCTTCACCTTGCTGCATGGCAGTGATGGCCGGTTTAATACGGCGCAAACTGGCAATATTGTCCATATACCGTTCACGGTTATCCGGTAAAGTTTTCGCTTTGGCATAACGCTTGGCAATATTGGCTTTAGCAGTATTATAACGGTCGGTACTTAAAGGATGACTGGCAAACATTTGTTCTAAGGCGCTGGGTTTGTGCTTGGATTGTTCGACCAATATTTCCATCAAACCGACCATACCCTCCGGGTTTTGCTCACTGCGTACCATATAATCCATCCCCAGATTATCGGCTTCGCGTTCATTATCACGGCTATATTTGGATAACAAAGCCCCACTGGCAACGCCACCAATAGATTGAACAATATCGGCATAACCACTGCCATAGGCTGTGCCAACAATCGCTGTACCTGCGGTCACAACGGCACTGCTCAACATCCCCTGACTCATACGCTGTGCTGAGTGGCGCGCATTCACATGCCCCAGCTCATGTCCCATTAGCCCGGCTAATTCGGCTTCATTCTCCATTTCTACCAAAATACCCCGGGTGGCAGCAATCGTGCCGCCAGGAAATGCATAAGCGTTGATATAAGTGGCATTAACAGCACTGAAATTATAAGGCATTTTCGGGCGATGGGTCACTGCGACCATTTGCTTGCCAACATCATCAATATAGCGGGAAACAGCTTGATCTTGCACTGTGCCATAATCACTGGAAAATTGATGGGGAGATTGCTCTTTATCGATACCAATTTCTTGCTGTTCAGATAACAACATCAATTGCCGCTCACCGCTAACCGGATTGACAGCACAACCACCCAAAGTTGCCGCAGCGGTACTCATGCCCATCAACTGGACAAAATCACGGCGGGTCATTTCTCGGCGAAAAATACGATCAGCAAAATCAGACATCAGCATCTCCCTGATAAAATAGTGTTATTTGATGTTACGCAAAGGCTAACTCTCACTAGGCAGATAAAAAACTTGAATAATGAGGCAAAAAAACGATAAGTACGTAACATCAGTTATTAATAGAGACTTTAGCAGTTTTTTGCTGATTACGACAGATAAATAATGGAGACGGGACTTTAGTCCCACCTAGACGTGGCAACCGCCACGTTGATGGGGAAGACTACTGATAAAGTGTCGGATCTGACAGCTTGGCAGCACTAAACCCAGCACGGCGTAATTGACAGGCATCACAGCGTCCACAAGCACGCCCCTGATCATCAGCTTGATAACACGAAATGGTCAAGCCATAATCCACACCTAAATCGGTTCCTGCTTGAATAATGTCAGCTTTTGACATCTCAATCAAAGGGATGTGAATTTGAAATGCTTGTCCCTCAACCCCCGCTTTGGTAGCGACTTGTGCCAATTGGGTGAAGGCTTCAATAAAAGTAGGACGGCAATCGGGATAACCTGAATAATCCACCGCATTGACACCAATAAAAATATCTTGCGCGCCTAGCACTTCCGCCCAACCCAGTGCTAAAGATAAAAACACGGTATTACGTGCAGGCACATAAGTCACCGGAATATCCGTACCGTTTTGATTGACATCGGTTTCAGGCACGGCAATCTCATCATCGGTAAGTGCTGAACCACCAATACTGTCGAGCTGCAAGCCGATGGTTTTATGGCTCACCACTCCGGCGGCTGAGGCAATGCGGCTAGCTGCTTGTAATTCTGCTGTGTGTCTTTGCCCATAATTAAAACTCAGGGCATAACAGGCAAAACCTTGTGCTTGTGCCATCGCTAACACGGTACTCGAATCTAAACCACCTGATAGTAAGATAACTGCTTTTTTCATTGTCTCTTTGGCGTTATTGATAAAGGTCGGGATCCTAAGCTTTTCCTTGTGGGTTCTGCAAGTGCGATATAAACATTGCCCCTTTTTACTGCAAAGGGATTTCGCTTATACTGCGGTTTTCATTTCTAAGCAACGGTTACCGTGACACTTAAACACTATCTTAAACAACAACTGCAAGCCCAAGACCCCAGTCTTTATCGTCAGCGCCGCACCCATGCAAACCCACAACAAATCGAACAAACCTTAAATGGCCAACCGTTAATTAATTTTTGTAGTAATGATTATTTAGGTTTAGCTAATAATTCAACCGTAAAACAAGCGTTACAACAAGGTGTAGAAAGCTACGGTGTTGGCGCAGGCGCAGCGCATCTTATCAGCGGCCATCAACAACCCCATCATGCCTTAGAAAAAATGCTGGCTCAGGTTTGTAAGCGTGAACAAGCCTTATTATTTTCCACCGGTTACATGGCAAATATCGGAGTGTTAAGCGCCTTATTACAGCGGGGGGATGCGGTATTTATGGATAAGCTCAATCACGCCTCGTTAATTGATGCCGTTCAACTGAGTCCTGCTAAACGCCAGCGCTACCGTCACGGCGATATGCAACAACTGGAAGAACAGCTTGCTCGTTCCGATGCCAAACACAAGCTGATAGTCAGCGATGGCGTATTTAGCATGGATGGTGACATGGCAGATATTGCCGTTTTGCAACAACTGGCTAAGCGCTATGATGCCTGGCTAATGATTGACGATGCCCACGGTTTTGGTGTGTTAGGCAGTGAAGGGCAAGGCTCTATTGCAGCACAAGGATTGCCTAGCGATAGTGTTGATATTTATATGGCAACGTTGGGTAAAGCCTTAGGCACATTTGGTGCGTTTGTCGCAGGAGATAATGCCTTGATTGATTGGCTAGTGCAACGGGCTAGAAGTTATATCTATACCACCGCCAGTCCCGCGGCCCTAGCAAAAGCAACTCAAGTAAGTTTAGATTTAATGCAACACAGCGACAAACGCGCCCGTCTTGCCGATAATATTGCTTATTTTCGAGCGCAAGTGCCGACAAGCTGGCAACTTTTACCCAGTGACAGTGCTATTCAAGCCCTGATAGTCAAAGACAGCCAAAAAGCCTTGGATTTAAGTGCCGCACTATACCAACGCGGTTTTTGGGTTACAGCCATTCGTCCACCAACCGTACCGCAACATACTGCACGACTGCGAATCACACTCTCAGCAGCACACAAGAAAAAACAAATAAAACATTTAATTGAGACTATTCAACAACTCCTTGGTTAACATTAAATTTACCCAATACCTATGAACGGGGGGTGTTTCTTTGTATCCCCCGCACCTTAGTTTTCTCCCTCCTATCAAGCCCTGCTATACTCGCTGGCATCAAAGTTAAGAGAATCAATATGGAACTTCCTCAACCCGATAGCGCAGCTCAACAACACAGTGCCGCCGTTTGTGCGCATATCTTAACCGAGGCACAAGGACATACACTGGCGTTTGAGCAATTTATGCAATGGGCTTTATATGCACCAAATTTGGGCTATTACAGTGCTGGGCTAAAAAAGTTTGGTAGCCAAGGTGATTTTGTTACCGCGCCAGAATTAAGCCCCTTGTTTGGGCAATGTTTGGCGAATGTCTGTGCCGAAACCTTGCCGCAACTCTCGCAAGGCTGTGTTTTGGAATTTGGCGCAGGCTCTGGGCGTTTGGCTTTGGATGTGTTACAACATTTGGAAAAACAGCATCAACTGTTTCCTGATTATTATATTTTAGAACTCAGTGCTGATTTGCGCGCGCGCCAACAAGCCTTGTTTAAAGAACAAGCACCAGAATATTTGCCGCAATTACATTGGCTCGATAGTCTCCCAAGTACGCCGCTCAATGCCGTGGTACTGGCGAATGAAGTCCTCGATGCCATGCCTGTACAACGCTTTGTGATTGATGGCGAACAATTGCAAGCTTTAACAGCGCATTGGCAAGGGCAGCGTTTTGAATGGCAAATGCAAGCGCCCAGCGAACGCCTTAGCGAGGCATTTAAGGACAAACAAGCACAACTCGATAGCCCCTTACCCAACGGCTATAGCTCAGAAATCAATCTTAATATAAAGCCTTGGCTACAGGCTTTATCTAAAAGCCTCAATCAAGCACGGGTTTTATTGATTGATTATGGGCAAGATCAATATAATTATTATCATCCCCAACGCCACCGGGGAACCTTGATGTGTCATTATCGTCATTATGCCCATGAAGACCCATTTTTTTATCCCGGCTTGCAAGACATCACTGCCGATGTCGATTTTTCCGCCGTGGCACAAGCAGCAAAACAAACGGGCTTTGACTTGGTCGGTTATAACCCACAGGCGGAATTTTTGCTTGGCAGTGGTTTGCCGATACTCTTAGATCAAGCCCTAGCCAAACAGGATTATCCTGATTTTTTACACACCAGCCAGCACGCCAAACAATTGATTTTGCCACAAGCGATGGGCGAGCGTTTTAAGGTGATGGCCTTGAGCAAAGGCTTGAACACAAGCGCGCCTTTGGGCTTTGCTGAAGACAAACGTTATATGCTGTAAATCGTCGCGCTCATCCGATAGCTAGCCCAAGCATTTAGCGCGATGCTATAATCGCCGCTGTTTTTACTTTTGTTCCTGATTATGCGTTTATTTCTGCTATTAATATTATTTTTTAACTCGGTCTTTGCCGCTGATTTGCCTGACATGGGCGACAGCAGTGATGCGGTGCTCTCGCCACAAATGGAAAAATTCATCGGTAAGCGCTTTATGAAACAAATCCGCGCTGAGATGCCGCTGGTCGAGGATCGTGCCTTAAATCGCTATTTGCGTGACTTGGGCAACCATCTTTTATCCTATAGCAACGACCCTGACGCGGATTTTCATTTCTTTTTCCTTCAAGATGATAATATCAATGCTTTTGCTGTGCCTGGGGGCTATATTGGCATGAACAGCGGTTTATTTTTAGCCGCCGAAAGCGAAGACGAGCTTGCTTCGGTCTTGGCGCATGAAATAGCTCATGTGACCCAACGCCATTCGGTGCGCACCATTGCGGGGGCAAGTGAAATTGGCGCAGCAGAAATCGCTGCTGCTTTATTGTTAGCTTTGGCGGTGGGCACAGACAACCCTGATGCTGCTGTCGCTGGCGTGTATACCTTAAGTGCAGGGAGTTATCAGCGTTATTTGAATTTCACCCGCGCCCATGAGCAAGAAGCCGATCGTTTAGGCATTCATATGCTCGCTAAGGCTCAGTTTGAACCGTTGGCAATGGCTGGCTTTTTTAACAAGCTGCAAAAAGAGCGGCGCTTTTATTCAGAACAAGATCTTGCGCCAAGTTTCTTACAAAGTCATCCCGTCACGGTGGATAGAATCGCCGAGGCACAAGAGCGTGCGGCAGAATATCGCCAGCGTGTTGATAAAGAACGGCGCGAAAACCATTTTGCGCTCAGTCGGGCGCGTTTGTTGGTGTTAAGCAGTGATAATCCGGCAAAACTTGCCAAGCAATTGCAAAAAAACCTCGACCAGCGCCGTTTTCGTGACCCCCACGCCTTGCGTTATGGTTTGGCGTTGGCAAAACTTGCCAGCAATAATTTAACAGGTATTACCGAGTTATTGGCTTGGCTGCAACAAAACGGACAAGAGCGACTTTTATACCGTTTACTGGCGATTGACTTGGCGGCGGCTGAAAAAGACTATGACAAGGCGTATCACCTCGCCGAGCAAGCCTTGGCGGATTATCCGAAAGATTATGTCCTCAGTATGCGTTATGCCGAATTGCTACAACAAGCTAAACGCCCAGCACAGGCTCTAAAAATCCTGATGGGTATCAGCGATAGCCAACAAGCCAATAATGATTATCAATCCTTGTTAGCACGAGTCTATGAGCAACAAGGACAGCATAACCACGCTTTATTTGCTCAAGCACAGGCGTATTTTTATCAAGACCAACTCCCTTTAGCAATTAAACAATTGGAACAAGCCGAAATCCTGCCAGACAATGATCGCTATCTCAGCGCCCAAATTCGCGCCTATCTGCGCGACTGGCGACACGCTTGGAAAGAGCATCAACGCCTAGAAAAAGAGTTCGACTAAGGTGAAACGCTTATACCCTTGGCATCGTTATTTAGGACTGCTGGTCGCCAGTTTGGCGCTACTCTTGTCTGTTACTGGGATTTTCCTCAATCACAGTGTCGATCTGAATTTAGATAAACGTTATGTACATTGGAACTGGTTGTTGGACTGGTACAATTTACCTGCCCCTAAAATTGAAAGCAGTTTTGTTCTTGATGCGCAAACACGGGTTAGTCAAATACAAGGACAATTATACTTAAACCAACAACATGTACTGCAAACCGATGCCCTTTTACAAGGCGCGGTATTACAAGAAGAATCGTTGTTGCTATTGTTATCAGGGCAATTATATTTATTTACCGCTGAAGGCGAATTGATTGAAAAAATCAGTGAGCAACAAGGCTTACCCGCCGAGGCAAAACGCTTAGGTCTATTGCCTAATAATGAATTGATCTTAGAAACCAACCAAGGTCATTATCAAGCTGATGCCGATTTGCTCGGCTGGTTGCCGACCAACACCACCGTGGTGCGTTGGTCAAGCACCAAGTTTGCTCCTGAGTCCTTTGAGCAAGCGCTGAGTCAACAAGCCCGTTATCGCCTGTTACACTGGGAGCGGGTGTTATTGGATTTACATAATGGGCATATTTTCGGCAAAATCGGCGTCTATTTAGTCGATTTAGCTGGGGTCTTATTAATGATATTGGCTATCAGCGGTTTTATGATGTGGTCAGGGCGCAGGCGCTTACAAAAACAGCGTCAAAAAGGTTTTACCTTGCTTGAGGTCTTAATTGCCTTGGTGATTGTCGCGTTGACGCTCACCAGCTTGATGAAAGTCTCCTCGGGCAGTAAACGCCTCGCGATTCGCAGCCTTGAACATATTCAAAACAACGCTTATTTGCGCGCAGTGGCAGGGGCGGCACAAAGCCAGTATAAACCTGAGATGCCGGACTATCCCAAAACAGTGCAACATAAGCAGGCGATTAAATTAGAGAATATTCAACTATTAAAAAAAGCCTCGCGACAAACTCAGCCGATGACCATCGCGCTGGAATCTTACCAATTGAAAAATAAACAAGGCGTAGTGGTACTCGAAAGTATGCGCTGGGTACAACTGGATAAGCCGAAGTGAGAACACAGCAACGGGGTTTTACCCTGATTGAATTAATCATTGCCCTGAGTCTGACAGCGATGGTTTTAGGTTTGCTCGCCACGGGGATGAATTTATTGCTGCGTGATTGGGAGCGTAATAGTGATTATCTCGATGATCAACTCGATGCCTCGCTGGCAATGCTACAAATTGAACAAGCCTTGATCGGCGCATTTCCCTTCTCTTATCAAGATGAAAAAAGCTCCAGCCGTTTTTATTTATTTTTCGAGGGTAAAAAAAACAGCCTCGCGTGGGTCTCAACTGTTGGGCGTGGGCGTGAAAGTGAACAAACCATTTGGCAAATCAAACCGCATCGGGGTGATAAAGGCATTGAGCTGGCGCGTCTCCCCGCGCTGATTGGCGACCCGAATAAACGCCTAAAAAAGCTCAAAGAAAAAGACCGTAGTATTTTATTTGAACATTACAAGCTCGAATTGAGTTATTTGCAACCGGATAGAAACCCGAAAAAACGCCAAACCAGCCGCGAGAAAAGCAAATGGCGCGATAAATGGACAGCGAAAAAATATCAGTTTTTGCCCTCAGCGGTACGTCTGCGTTTATTGCATAAATCTGAGCCAGATGCCTCTTTGGAAATCATCGCCCCAATTTTAGCCAACGAACACCTCAACACCAGCCGTTTTCGACCTAAGCCGCCGAGTTTATAACTCCCACCCGTTAAGCCTCACGCGATAAACGCCCTTGTCTTAAATACACCACTCTATCAGCTTGTTGAATCGCTTGTGGATGGTGGGCAATAATCAAGGTGGTGCGGTGTTTCAAAAAGGCTTGTAAGGCTTGATAAACCCGGGCTTCGGTTGCCATATCTAAAGCCGCTGTTGCCTCATCTAAAATGACAATTTTCGGATCCCGTAATAATAAGCGTGCAATGGAAAGCCGTTGGCGTTGTCCACCTGATAAACGAATGCCTTGCTGTCCAATGACGGTGTCTAATTGTGTCGGTAAATCACGGACTAAATCAGCTAATTGGGCTTGTTCTAACACCTGCCACAGAGCCTTGTCTTCAAAGCGTTTGCCTAAACAAAGGTTATGGCGCAGGCTGTCGTTAAATAAACTGCTTTGTTGCAATACGGTACTGACATGATCCCGCACCTGGGCATAGCCTAGTTCTTCTATGGGCACTTGGTTATAACAAATTTTGCCTTGATCGGGCGGATAAAGACCTAAGAGCAAATTAACCAAGGTGGTTTTGCCGCTCCCACTACAACCGACCAAAGCGACTTTTTCTCCCGCTTGAATGCTGCAATTGAGTTCAGTAAAAATCGGTTGACTAGGATGATAGGCAAAATGTAAGTGTTGAAGCTGGATGGCTGCCCCTTGCTCTGAAGGCAAAAAGGCTTGGGTTTGCGGGGGATATTGTGGCTCTTTTTTTAAGCGTACAATTTGATTCAGGCGTTGCAAGCTCGCATCAGCAGCTTGGAAATCATATTGCAGATTAAAAATATCTTGTACAGGTCCCATCATAAACCACAGATAACCGAAAATCGCTAGCATTTGCCCAATACTTAAATCCGATACCAAGACCATGATCATGCTGGTGGCACGAAAAACATCAAAACCGATTAGAAAAAATCCCATCGATAAACGCGAGGACACTTCATGTCGCCATTGCCACGCTTGTGCATGTTTACGGATAGCGGCATTGCGGGCTTTAATTTTATTAAAATAATGCCGTTCGCGGTGATAGGCTCGAATTTGCTGCATCGAAGCTAAGGTTTCGCGCAAACTTTCTTGGAATAAAGCAAAGGCTTTATTTTCCGCCGCCTTGAGTTTTTTAACCTTGCGCCCTAAATGAAAAGTAATGCCAATGACAAAGGGGTTGAGGCATAAAATAAAAATGGCTAATTGCCAGTTCATCCATAATAAAATCACCGCAATGCTGATAATCGTCAAGACCGCAACGATAAAGCGGCTTAAGCCTTGACCGAGTAATTGATCTATGTGGTTTAGGTCGGTGACCAATAAAGAGCTGATTTGTCCACTACCTAAAGTTTCATATTCGCGCAGGCTAACTTTTTCTAAATGCCGCAATAAATCTTGGCGTAAAGTAAAAACGGTTTGTTTGGCAATGTGGCTAAAATAACTTGCTTGCCAGGCTTGTAGCAATAAAACGCTACCGCGCAAAATAATGGTAAAGACGGTGACGATGATGATATAGACTGAGGCTTGCTGCCAGGTTTCGGGTAAAAAAGGATTGAGAAAATCGACGATCATGCCGGGCTGGTTGAGTAAAACCTCATCGACCATCAGCGGCATAAATAAAGGCAGGGGGGTGCTTAACAGTGCCGTGATAACGGCAAGTATATGTGCAAATACGAGTGGACGACGGTGTCGCCCTAAGCGCTTGGCAACATCACGCCATTGATAACTGCTCTGGCTCAAAGCCAATAGCTACCAAGGGGCAAAGGAATTAAAAAACGACATAGGACGCGAAACATTGTGATTCATCACGCCGATGTCTTGGCGCATATGGGTCATGCTCATTTGCATTGAATTGACTGAATAGTTGAGTTCGGTAATCGACTCATCCATATGGGCAATCGATTTACTCATATTATTCATATGTCCAAGCATCGGCGGCAAGGTTTCAAGCTGGTGCGACATCGTACCGACCGTGTCGGTCATCAGCGAGACTTTATCCGATAAGCGACTGATGTTTTCTGACATCGATTGCATATGCGGTCCCATATAAGGGTCGAGACTATAGGCAATTTTTGACATATTATTACTGAGGCTATAAATCAGGAAGAAGCCGTAGCCTGCCAAGACCACAAACGCAAATAAAGCAGGATAAACCACAATTTCCCAACGCCGGGCACTTTTTTCGAAACTGTGAACAAAACGTTCTAATTGAGCATTAATTTGATCTGAGGCGGCGGATACCACTTGTTGCTGCTGATTATTGTCAATTTCAGGACTATTAGCGGTTGATTTATCAGCCTCACTTGGCGTTTTATTCATGGCGGTTCCTTTCTAAAATTTGAGCTCACATTAGCGATATTGCCTTATGATGCTATGTCTAACACATCCTTGTGCCAATAAAGACCCCGTGGTTTACGATGGCGTTTATTCTTCGTTGTACCTATCAACTCAATAGCCTAAATCAACTTTTCAACAGCTCTATGAGAACAGCAACGATAGCATCACCAAACAATGGCGAGCAGAACGGGAATTCTAACATAAAAACAAACATTAATGCAGAACCGCTCCTGTGATTCCAATCAAAAACCCAGACGTTTAAGTTTAATTTGATTCTCTGAATGAAAAATAGAATATAAGCAACTAAAAATCAAATATTTGTATGTAAAATATAGATTATTTTTATTTTATTTAACCGATGTGAGGCACTAAGCCAGTTTTTATCACAATATTTCGCTTTTCCACTTCCCTAGTGTTATTTAGGCAATTTTTTGACTTCAATAACGAAAAAGAAGCCTTTGCGTAACATCTGCTATTTAAACTAAAAATACTCGGTTTTATTCTTGGCATTTGTGCCTATATAGGGAGAAGTAGGCTAAATTAAACCATCGCCTAGCGACTTAGAAATCAGCTATACTTGAAATCTGTGGTACTCATAATGGGTTCTATGTTTGGAGAATAAAAATATGAAAATAATAATCCGCGTTTTTGCTCTTTTATTATGCTACAACAGTATTTCAGCTGTGTTTGCAGCAGACACCGTACAAAAAGTACTGCATATTAATTCCTATCATCAAGGTTATGCATGGAGTGATGGAATTGAAAAAGGGGTTCAAAAAACCTTAGCAGGACATCAGGTTGAACTCAAAATTCATCGGATGGATACAAAACGTCACCGGGATCCTCAATTTATTAAACAAGCAGCGCTCAAAGCGAAAGCTGAAATCGAAGCGTTCAACCCTGATGTGGTGATTGTTGCAGATGATAATGCCACGCAACATGTTTTATCAACCTATTATCGTGATGCTAAACGGCCTTTTGTTTTTTGTGGGGTTAATTGGGATGCTTCAGGCTATGGTTTACCTTATAGCAATACCACAGGCATGGTCGAGGTTGATTTACAAAAACAACTTATTGAGCATTTAAGAGAATATAGCAAAGGCAAGCGTGTGGGGATTCTTGGCGGTGATATGGTAACCAATCATAAAGATTATCAGTCACATATAAAATTTTTAGGTGCTCTTTACCACAAATATTATTGGGCAGATAATTTTCAAAATTGGAAAAAACATTATAAGCAAGCTCAACGCGAAAATGATATGTTGATTCTGCTGCCCTATACGGGTTTAGCTGGCTGGGATAAAGCCGAGGCGAGAAAACTGGTTCTGCAATATACACGCATTCCCAGTGGTGCTATGCAAACAGAAATCTCTGGTTTAGCTTTATTTACCTTGGCAAAAGTGCCTGAAGAACAAGGTCGGTGGGCCGCACGGGCAGCGCTCACTATTCTCTCTGGTACAGTTGCCAACAGCATTGCCATCAGAAAAAATACCCTTAGCCACATTTATGTCAATTTATTATTAGCCAATATGTTAAATATAAAAATAAAACCGACTTTAATGAAAAAGGCACGGCATGTTATTTGGGAATAAAACTTAAGTACACCATTGCTTTACACATATAAACTGATAAGGAAACTATCATATGATGTTAGATGTCTATCTCTCTGGCGAAATACACACAGACTGGCGTGATCAAATTATTGCAGGCTGTAAAGACAATGGTTTATCCATTTCTTTCTCTAGCGCAGTGACCAATCACGAAGCCAGTGATGCCGCAGGTGATATGCTGGGCAATACAGAGGAAGGATTTTGGCGTGATCATAAATCGGCTAAAGTCAATTCGATTCGGATTAAAACCTTAATCGAAAATTGTGATGTGGCTATTATCCGTTTTGGAGATAAATATAAACAATGGAATGCAGCGTTTGATGCAGGCTATTGTGCGGCATTGGGCACACCCTATATCACTTTGCATGATGAGGCCATCGTTCATCCACTAAAAGAAGTCGATGCCGCTGCCTTTGCATGGGCAACCACACCAGAACAAGTGGTTGAAATCCTAAAATATGTGGTGAGCAAACACTAACAAACATATGTGTTGCTCAAAACTTAAAAAAGCCCATTTGCTGCTCTAGTTGAGAGGCATGATCGCGTAAACTCTCCGCCGTCGCGGCCAATTGTTCAGCCGCTGCGGCATTTTGTTGTGCGACCATATTCACCTGATCCATTGCCATTTCCATCTGCGCAATACTATTGGCTTGTGTGTCATTGGCATCATGGGCTTGACTGACTTGTTTGGCGGTCTGTTCACTGGCGGTGATAATATTTTCTAAAGCTTGTTGTGAACGTTGAATTTGGGTTTGGCTATCTTGCATTTGTGCAGAGATGTGATCGGTACTGGTTTGACTGGCGGCTGCTAGTTTACGAATCTCGGTCGCAACGACAGCAAAGCCCCAGCCTTCCTCATTAGCTCGCGCCGCTTCTATTGAGGCGTTCAATGCTAATATGTGGGTTTTGCGGTTCATTACGTCAATATTACCCAGTTGTTCTTCTACATCAGTCATCGTATTGAGCATTTTTTTAATATGCTCACCGCCTTGATGTGCTTGTTGTACATGAGCTTGTGCTGCCTTATCACTTTGTTTGCTATAGGCAATGCTCACTTGCATACTGCCATTCATGTCTTTTAGTGTGCTGCTGTATTGTTCGACATTTGCTGCTTGAATAGATGCCGAGTCATTTAAAGCCCCGGCGCTAGCATTGAGTTGTTGTGCAGCAACCAACATACTTTGGCTTGCCTTTTCTACCTGTGCAAGGACATGATGTAATTTATCTAAAAAGCCATTAAAAGATGCGGTTACAGAATTGATTTCATCATCACCCCGGCTGGGTAAGCGTTGGCTTAAATCCCCATCGCCGCTGCGTAAATTTTCCACCGCGAGGTATAAATGCTGGAGGGGTTTAATTAAAATCATGCGCCCAAAATACAAACTTAACAAAGCCAAGAAAATGCCCGCACACAAAATAGATAAAAGCACTGTTTGTAAGTAAGACACCTTGGCTTCCGCAGCTTGGGTTAACAATTGCACGCCTTGGTCAATATCTACATATAACGGTTGCCAAATACCTTCTAGGGAAAAAGTGGCATCATAAAACCTGTCTGAAACCAAATCTATCCCCGGCTCCATCATGATGTTTAATGCCGTTTGTATCGGTAGCCATTGTTTTTGTATTTTCTGAAAATGTTGGCTAATGTCAGGCTTCGTTGGTGCAGGTAATATTAGGGCTTGACCTTGATTATCAAAAGTCTGCCCACCGTGTTGTAAGGCACTGAGGCTGCTAGAAAATAAGACCATACGCTGTTTTAAGCGTTTTTGAATGGTTTTGGTACTGGATTCACTTTCCAAGGCATTTAATAAAATACGGCTATCATTTTCCAGTTGTATTAGCAAAATGTGTTGCCTACCTGCCGTATTGATTAGACTGGCATCTTTGTCTTGTTGTTTGACCATATATAAGGTCGCAGCGACTGAAATAGCCAAGAAAAACACAAAGCCAATGACAATGAGAAATAGCTTGCTTTGGATACTCAATTGTCGCATAGAACTTACCTTAATTTATGGAGGCTGGAGTTTTCCCATTCAGGCACGGCTAAATATTATTCGGCGAATGGAAAACCCCCTATTGTGATAAAAATTTATGTAACTGACGTTATGCAAAGGCTTCTTAATGCCCCAAAAGGCAAACAAACGATAAGTGCATAACATCAGTTATTTAACACTAAATAGACGGACTATTTTTTTGATATTACTCTTGTTTATAGTATTTTAAAGTTTAAGTTAATTACTGATGTTACGCAAAGGCTAAGCTTCACTAGGCAGGTGGAAAACCACACTATTGTGATAAAAACCAGCTTAGTGCCTCACATCAGTTACTTAGATTTCTCTACTTAATCCCGACAAAACGTTGTTTTAACACCGCTTGCCCATCCGTTGATAAAGTCCAGTCAATAAATGCCTTAACCGCATTATCTGGTTCACCATAGGTGGCAATATGTAAAGGTCGTGTAATGGGATACTGTGTATTATTAACACTGGCTTCTTGATTATCAATATTTAAAGCGCGTATATCATCACGGTCTTGAATAAAAGCAAAACTGAGCTGACCGATGGCATTGAGATCACGGGCAACTTCGTTGGCAATTTTAGCATCAGGGGTCATGACACTTGCCCCTTGATATTTTTCTCCATCCAAAACAGCTTTAGCAAATACTTTACGGGTAGCTGAGGAGGCTTTGACAATTAAAGGACGAATGCTGGCATCAGTCCCGCCCACTTGTTGCCAGTTGTTGATTTTGCCAGTAAAAATATCTTTTAATTGGGCACGGCTTAAAGCTTGTACTGGATTGTCTGGGTGAACCAATACGGCAATCGCATCTTTGCCGATCAAGGTCTTGACTACCCCTTGTTTGATAAAACGCGGGTTAATATCACGGGCAACACCGCCAAGGTCACAACGCTTACGTAAAGCACATTGCTCACCGCCTGCGCTTTCAGGCACCATGTTTAACTTAAATTCGGTCTTATCATAAACTTTAGCAGCATCATTAATAAATTTCCCAACAGTTGAAGAGCCTTCATAATTAAGCGTCTCTAGCGCCTGAACATTTAACCCCAATAAGCACAGACAAGCAGCTAGGCGATATGTTTTCATTATGTTCTCCTGATGGTATAACGTCAAAAAATGTAAGGCTTTTCTTGACAGTGTAACAAATTAAAGTCTGTTTTTAAGCTAAAACTGGATACACAGCCAGCGATTTTTCTAACAATGGATAAATAGTAGACAGCCCATGATTAATCCTACGATAATGCTCAAATGATAAGCAAACAATCACGCAAACAAATGGTTTTGACGTTATTAGGTGGTGCGATGGCTTTTTTTTCCGTGGTCATCAGTACGGAATTAATTCATCACTTATTTCAGGATAAAATACTGGAACAACAACGCACGGCAATCACGGAAAAACTTTCTACCAAACGCGCACGTATTGAAGGTACGATTAATTCAACTTTATATTTAACCCGTGGTTTGATTGCCTATGTTGCTACCCACCCAGATATTAATAAGGAAAAATTTACCTTATTGAGCAGTGAAATTATCGGCACAGAGCCAGTTATCCGTAATATCGGTTTAGCACACAATAATGTCATTACTTATCTTTACCCACTGGCGGGAAATGAGGCTGCTTTAGGTGTGGCGTATAAAGATATTCCCAAACAATGGGCACAAGTGAAACAGGCGATGGATCTCAAAGGAACGGTTGTCGCAGGCCCTGTGGATTTATTACAAGGCGGACAAGCTTTTATTGCTCGCACTCCAATTTATATTCGTGATGAAATGTTGCACCCCAATCATCGCGGCTATTGGGGAATGGCTTCCATTGTGATTGATATTCCTACCTTTTATCACATAGCCAATATCAAAGCAGAAGACGGGGATTTGTTATTTGCTTTGCGCGGTAATAATGCGACAGGAGAGCGAGGCGAAGTCTTTTTTGGTGATCCTGCGATTTTTGAACATAATCCAGTGCTACAAAACATTCAGCTCCCCAATGGTCGTTGGCAAATTGCGGCCATAGCGCGCTATAGCTGGCGTGAAGATGGTAGCTTTTTTTATGTGCAATTATTGCGTTTGTTAGGTTGGTTGACCGCCTGTATTATCGCCGGTTTAATAGCGGCATTGATCTGGAAACATTATGCTAATAAACATTTGGCATTACATGATCCGCTCACCGGTTTGGCTAATCGACGTTTATTGGAAAAACGTTTAGAACGCTTAATTTCAACGGCACAACGAGATAAATTGAACTTTGCCTTGTTGTTTATCGATCTCGATGGGTTTAAACACATCAATGATAATTATGGGCACAAAATAGGGGATCAATTTTTACAAATTGCCGCACAACGTTTGCAAGATACTTTTGCACAATCAGCCATGGTGGCAAGAATTGGCGGCGATGAATTTGTGGTTTTAGTGCCGCACCTGAGTAATACAAACACAGTCGATCACATCGTATTGCAACTCCAACAACATTTTCTAGGAGCCGTGCAATTATCTCAACAGCAATTACATATAAAAGCCAGTATTGGGGTCGCTTTGTTTCCCAAAGATGGCAACAGCTCCGATGCTTTGCTAAGTGCAGGAGATAGACAAATGTACCAACAAAAAAAGAGCCATCGATTGCACAGCTAAATTTACGCTAATCTCAGCTAACGCCGCTCTGGGCTTAAGACCGTATTATGTGCTAAAGGCGCACTATTGGGAAAATCGAGGGTATAGTGTAAACCACGACTTTCTTGCCTAGCTAAAGCGGAACGAATAATCAAATCAGCGACTTGCACTAAATTGCGTAATTCGATTAAATCATTACTGATGCGAAAATGGCGATAATATTCCAAAATCTCACTTTGTAATAAATCGACCCGGTGTTGAGCGCGTTGCAAGCGTTTGGTGGTGCGCACAATACCGACGTAATCCCACATAAAACGGCGCAACTCATCCCAATTATGCGCCACCACGACTTCCTCATCTGAATCGGTAACGCGGCTGTCGTCCCATGCGGGTAAATTGGGTGGCATGTCTACCTGCTGCCATTGCGCTTCAATCGCAGCGGCAGTGCTATCGGCAAACACCACACACTCAAGCAATGAATTACTCGCCATGCGGTTTGCACCATGTAGCCCGGTAAATGAGACTTCACCAATGGCAAATAAACCATGCACATCGGTTTGCCCATGACGATCGATGATTACCCCGCCGCAAGTGTAATGCGCTGCGGGTACAACCGGAATTGGTTCACGACGCAAATCAAAACCCAACTCTCGGCAACGCTGATAAATATTAGGGAAATGTTCGGTGATAAATTTATCCGATTTATGACTAATGTCTAAAAAGACACTGTCGCTGCCGGTGCGTTTCATTTCATGATCAATGGCTCTGGCAACAATATCCCGTGGTGCAAGTTCGGCACGCGGGTCAAATTTATCCATAAAACGCTTACCATTGGGTAATAATAAACGCCCGCCCTCCCCACGTACCGCCTCGGAAATTAAAAAAGACTTGGCTTGTGGGTGATAAAGACAGGTGGGGTGAAACTGAATAAATTCCATATTGGCAACCCGGCAACCTGCGCGCCATGCCATCGCCATGCCATCGCCTGTGGCAGTATCAGGATTGCTGGTATACAAATAGACTTTACCAGCTCCACCCGTTGCTAATACCACAAAACGGGCGGCAATGACTCTGACGCAGCGCTTTTTACGGTCAAAGACATAAGCACCTAAGCAGCGTTTTTTTAAGCCTAAACGCTCGCCATGAATCAAATCAATTGCCAAATGGCGCTCAAGCAAACTGATATTGGGATGGGCTTTGGCTTGTTGAATCAGGGTCTCAGCAATGGCGGCTCCCGTGGCATCGTCGGCATGAATCACGCGCCGATGGCTGTGCCCCCCTTCACGGGTAAGATGATAGGCAAATTGTTTTTTATTTTTTTTGGGCTTATTGCGCGTAAAAGGCACACCTTGCTCAATGAGCCAGTTAATACTTTGCGCGCCGTTGGCAACGGTAAAATTCACGGTTTCTTTATCGCACAGCCCTGCACCTGCATTCAGCGTGTCATTGACATGCGCGCTCAGTGAGTCGCTTTTGTCTAACACCGCAGACACGCCACCTTGAGCATAAGGGGTTGAGCCTGACCATAACTTGGTTTTAGAAATAACCGCAACCTGCCCAAGCTTGGCTAATTTTAATGCCAAACTTAAACCAGCTGCACCACTGCCAATAACCAACACATCGTATTGTTGTTGCTGCAAAGAACGCGAAGCACCCATGCTTTCAGACTACCCTGATGAATAAAAAAGCGCATGGTAGCATAACCAGCTATAAACTTAACGCTTGAGCCTTAAGCGTTGCTGCTGGGGTGGTAAACAGTGTTTGTCATTACATGCCTGAAACTTGACTAATAATTCAGGATAATGCGCGGGTTTTTCTAGCTTCAATTTTATGCGCACAGCGCCTTGATATAAACTTAAAGCCTGTTGCTGCCAGCTTAATTGTTGGCTTTGTGCGGGTGGATACAGTATCTCTACAATGCGATTATCCGCCTCGTTTAAGCTGATAGACGTGGGAATTAAATCGGGGTTGTTGACCACGTTGGCATTGATGTGCCAGCCTGTGGGCATATCCATATCGACCACCACCCATTCGCCTTTTGTCTTAGCGCTGAGTTTAATACCCGCAGCGGAGGCATAAACCCCATTGCCGGTTTCTCCCTCGCTTAAACCTGCCACCCCCGCCAACATATAGCCATAAGCTAAAGGCTGGGCTTGTATTTGACTAGAAAAAGCCTCGACCAGGGTTTCAGCGCGATGGTGAAAATCAGGATTACCGCTGCGCAAACTCAAGGCCGCGAGGCTATGGACTAGCACCGCATTAGCGGCAATGATAGCGCCATCTTCAGCAGTTTTTGGACGTTGTAATAATTGCCCGCCCGCTTCGGTCATATAATAGCCGCCTTGCTCGGTATCCCAAAAATGCGCTTCTAAATAGGCGACCAAGCTTTGCGCTTTTTCTAGCCACACAGGGGCATTATCGGCATCGTGTAAATCAATCAAGGCTTGGAGCAAATAAGCATAATCACTCAATGCGCCCTTAACCGAGGTTTTACCTTCCAAACGGGTACGCCATAAGCGACCGTCAGGCTGGAGATGTTGTTTTAACAGGTTTTGTGCCGCTTGCTGGGCAGCAGCTAAATAACGCGGCTCATGTAAATCTTGACTGCCTTGTACCAAGGCACTGATCATCAGCCCATTCCATGCCGTGATGATTTTATTATCTAAAAACGGTGCAGGGCGTTGTTGGCGCTGTTGATACAAGGCTTGATTAATTTCGTCCCACGCTGCCCACTGCTGAGGCTTGGGGATCTCAGGCAAATATAAAATCCGTTTGCCCTCGAAATTATCCCGCGTTTGAATATCGTAAATTGCCAAAGCTTGGGCGCTGAGTTCAGGGCTTAATAATTGCTCAACCTCGACTTTATCCCAAATAAAATACGCCCCCTCGACCAATTCGCCCTCACTATCAAGGCTGTCGGCATCCGTGGCGGAATAAAAATCACCCTCGGGGCTGCGCATTTCTCGCAAGACATAATCCAAGGTTTGCTTGGCAATTCGCGCATAAAAAGGCTTGCCCGTGATTTGATATAAACGGCTATACAAAGGCGCAAGCTGGGCTTGGTTATAAAGCATTTTTTCAAAATGCGGCACTAGCCAATCGGCATCGGTGCTATAACGATGAAAACCACCAGCGATTTGGTCATAAATACCGCCTTGCGCCATCGTCTGTGCGTTGGTTTCCACCACTTGCAATAATTGATTGTCTTGGCGGCGCAGGGCTTGGTCTAAAAGAAATAAATTCCAGCTCTCTTGCGGGAATTTGGGAGCCGTACCGAAACCGCCTTGCATATTGTCATGACGCTGTAATAATTGTTGCAAGGCCTTATCGAGTTCCAGCTTACCGATGGCTTGCACTGCCCCTGTGGTTTCTAATTGCTGTTTGACTTTAGCGCTGATTAAATCGGCTTGTTTTAATAATTCTGTCTGCTCTTTGCCTGCCCACAGCGTTTGTATGCGTTGCAAGAGACGACTAAAATCGGCTGGCGGAAAATACGTGCCGCCAAAAAACGGTTTGGCTTCGGGGGTTAAAAAACTCGACATTGGCCAACCGCCACTGCCTTGCTGTAATAACACCGCCGTCATGTAATAACTATCAACCGCGGGCAACTGCTCTCTATCGACCTTGATGCTAATAAAATGCTGGTTTAATAAAGTGGCGATTTCAGGGTTATCAAAACTTTCCTCTTCCATGACATGACACCAGTGACAAGTCGCATAGCCGATGGATAAAAACACCGGTTTATTCTCCGCTTTGGCAGCGGCAAAAGCTTCTTCGCCCCACGGGTACCAATTGACTGGGTTATGTGCATGTTGGCGTAAATAGGGCGAGGATTCGAGTAATAAACGGTTGCTATAACGCGCCTGACCTTGGGCGTTAAGCTGTTGGGTGCGTGGTTGATAAGCGCTTCCTAAACGCTGTAATTCTGCTTGAATTTGTTGCTGTAAAACGCTGCTATAAGAGGCGGTTGCAGGTAATGGCTCAGCAAACACGGGCGCGTAAAACTGAGCGGCAACAAGGCTAGAAATTAAAAAAGGCAAGCGCATGATCAAGACCTTATGTAGAGAGATATAGCCTTAAGTGGCGCTATTGCAGCAGATAATCAAGCTATAGCCAACGCCTGACCCGCTGTTGGTATTGCCTATAAGCCTCGCCAAATGTCTGTGCTAATACCCGTTCTTCGTGAATGATTTGTTGTGTGTTCATCAGCCAAACGAATAAAGGCGGGAGCAAAAAACCGCTGAGGCTGCCTAAATAACAGGCAAAACCTATCAGCAAACACAATAGCCCCAAATACATCGGATTGCGGCTAAAGCGATAAAACCCCGTCGTGACTAAGGTGCGGCTATCTTGCTCGCGAAAAGGGTGCGGGGTAGTGCGCTGCCATAAAAACAAGCCTAAAGAACTTAAATCTAAGATTAAACCCAAACCGATAAAACCATAACCTAGCGGCTGATACCACGGTGCGGGCAATGTGTACAAGGGCAAATTCGTATGCAAACACCACATAAGCCCGGCGCAGAGCAACATATACAAGGGGGGATAAATTTTAATCAGACGGGTTTTCATTGTATTTTCAACCAAAGTAAAAAAGTTTCAACATTATTTTATTGATGTGACGCAAAGGCTTCACTAGACCGGTGGGAAATCACAATATGGTGATAAAAACTGGCTTAGTGCGTCACATCAGTTATTTTAGTTGACGCTCATTATTGCAACATCCAAGCTAGAAAAATTCAATTTTCCCGCCGTCTCTGTTATCTTTATTATATCGCTCAATGACAAAGGGGCTAGCGATGCAAAATACAACAACAGAGCAAATCACAGGCAAAGAATGGCGCGCTTGGCTTTATGTGCTGTTTTGGTCGGTTTTTATTTTTATAGCCATCCCCTTTACCAGAGATGTGCAAACCTTTATTGATGCCCAGTTTGGGCGGACATTTTTTTTATATCTGGTGTTGGGCTTTATTTTCCTCGCCAGCATAGCGACGTTCTCCAAATTACGTCAACGGCAAACACACAGCCATGTCAATACCATATGGCTGCTCTTGGTTGCGCTTATTTTTGTCGGCTATACCTTTCATTTGCGTAAAAACCCTGAAGAAGCGTTTCATTTTGTTTTGTATAGCATTCTTGGTTTATTGCTGTTTCGCGCTTTGGTCTTACGGGTAAAAGATTATAGTCTGTATTTTTCTGCCGCTGTCTTGGGTGCAATTATTGGCACAATGGACGAAACCATCCAATGGCTAGTGCCGGGGCGCTATTGGGGCTTATCGGATATATGGATTAATTTCCTCGCAGTTGCTTTGGTGCAAATGGGTATTGCGAAAGGCTTTAAGCCGAGCTTTATTTCTAATCATGTGCCCAGCAGTAGTCTATTGTTATTATCGCGTTTATTGCTGGTTTTTTTGCTCTTGATGCAATTGAGTTTTCTCAATACCCCGCCGCGTATCGCTTGGTATACGCAAAATGTCCCTGTACTGGGTTATTTATACGCTAATGAGTCGATGATGATCGAATATGGTCATCGCTATGATGACCCAGAGACAGGCTTGTTTCGTTCCCGGCTCAGCGCTAAGGAGCTAAAACAAGTCGATGCTGCCAATGCTAAAGAAGCGGCAGCCATTATCGATAAGTATTCAAAACGTGAGCAATACGGCGCATTTCTCAAGTTATACACCCCTATCACTGACCCGTTTTTGCATGAATTGCGGGTGCATTTATACAGCCGTAATATTAATATAAAAATCGCTAATGAAAATAAAGTCGATTTAAAAACCTATACTAAATATATGACTCGGGCTTATTATGAAAATAATATCTTGGAAAAATATTTTACTCAGACACTCAAGCAATCACAATCATTTTGGGATCGGGATTATTTTAAATTACTCAAACAAGATATTGATTTAAATATTCCCTACGAAAGCAAAACCTCTCAACACCTGATTACTCAGATCAGCGAAATCTGGCTACAATGCATTTTTAGTGTATTGATTATGGGATTAATCTATTTTTCTGTCACGCTCTCAAGGAGGCAAAGCGCATGAACCAGCTAACTCACCGCTTTTTTTTGCAAACCCTCGCTGCCCTCGTGCTTTTGTCTCTGGCAGCTTGTAGCCAACAACAAACCCGCTCTAGCCAAGCTCCTGACAAAAACAATTTGCGTCTAGCCTTTTATACTGACGTTCATGCACGTACTGAATGGAACACCCCCGATGCTTTAGTCCTGACAGCCAATAGCATCAATGCTCAAAAACCAGATTTAGTTATTGGCGGCGGCGATTATATTACCGATGGCTTTCAGTCGTCTGCTGCCAGTGTCGCACACCGTTGGGATGCCTATATGACCTTGCACAATCATATTGAAGCCGATTTATATCCAGCGATTGGTAATCATGATTTAGTCGCCGCTTTACCAGAAGATGGGACAGAAGCGGCTGCCAATCCCAAGGCGATTTATTTACAAAAAACCGGACTTGAGCGGACTTACTATAGTTTTGATGCCAAAGGCTATCATTTTATCGTGCTTGACTCCGTTGAAGTCACGGGCGGCAAATACAAATATCGCGGCTTTATTTCTCCAGAACAACTGGCGTGGCTAGAACAAGACTTAGCCCAACTTAAAGCCGATATGCCGATTGTGGTGGTGACACATATCCCGCTGGTCACGGCTTTTTATAACGTCACTCAGGGCGTGGATTTTCAACCGCGACCTAACCGTGTGATTGTCAATAATAAAGCTGTATTAGAACGGTTTAAACATCACAATCTGATATTGGTATTGCAAGGACATTTACACGTAGAGGAGCTGTATCAATGGGGCGATACCACCTTTATCACTGGCGGTGCAGTATGTGGCAAATGGTGGCGCAAAGGCGATTGGCATGGAGTCACACCAGGCTATAACCTCATCACGCTCACAGGCAATCAGGTCGAGCGCACATATATTAATTATGGCTGGCAGCCACAGCGACCCTAATCAAATGTCCAAACCTGTTATTAACTGATGTTACGCAAAGGCTAAAAATGGCGTTGGGACTTTCGCTCAGCTTGGGTGTGGCTGATTATTTTTTGTCATGGTTTGGAGCCAAACAATTTTCCGTGTTATCTTGAAGCAATAGGGCTTTAAAAGGTGTTTTGCGCCAAGCTTAACTATTGCTCTTTTCAGCGTCGTTGTATAGCACTTGGGTCAAGCTCAGCTTAAATTCGGGGGAATATTATGAGCAATATTAACGAAAAGCGCCGGGCTTTTTTATCTCAAGGCTTATGGCTTGGGGCTGGCGTAGGGTCGTTGGCGATGGGGTTATCACCTTTGGTTAAAGCCCAGCAACACATTAAAGTGGGCTATTTGCCGATTGTCGATCACCTGACTTTAGCCGTGTCTCATGCTCAACAAAAAAAACCACTCAAACATTTTGATGTGGAGCCGCGTATGTTTAAATCTTGGCGCTCTATTTCTGGCGCACTAAAGGCTAACCGAATTCAAGCAGGTTTTTTACTTTCTCCCTTAGCGATGCACATTCATGCTCAAGGCTTTAGCGGCAAAACGGTTTTGGTTGGGCATCGTAATGGTTCTTCAATTGCGGTGCGTAAAGGCGCAGGGATTAATTCGGCAGCAGCGCTCAATGGTAAAAAAATTGCAGTTCCAGCCAAAGTATCCACGCATACAATGTTATTGGATCAATATTTACGTTCAGGCGGCTTAAGCTTAAGAGATGTGCAAACCTCCGTGGTTGCGCCCTCGCATATGCTCAAGGCCTTAAAACGCGGTAACATCGATGGTTTTATTGTTGCCGAACCTTTTGGAGTCAAAGCCGAACAAATGGGCATTGGCGAGATTTTGACTTTGTCCAACGAGATTATGCAAAACCATATTTGTTGTACTTTAATGGTGCGTAATGAATTACTCGAACAATCGCCAGAGGGCGTTGAAGAGTGGGTGGCAAGTTTGATGCGAGCGGGACAGTTCATTCATGAAGATAAAACGGATAACCAAGCGATTAAAACCGCTGAATTGGTTAGTAATTATATGCCACATACGCCGAAAGAAATTCAATTAGCTATTAACTCGCCTCATGACCGGACGGTTTATACAGGATTGAGTCCTCAACGTGCTGATTATGAACGTATTTTAACTGCATCAAAACAGGCAGGTATGTTTACAGAGGCCGTTGATTTAGATAATTTTATTGATGGACGCTTTGCAGGCTAAATAATGGGTGTTATGTAAAATCTAAAACATGAGACAAAAGTGCTATAAGCGTTTCGTTTCAGTCAATTAGTTATTTTGTAACATGGCTAAGTTCAAAACTAAGAGAATAATTCTTTGAAAATAAAAACAAAATTATTAGTTATGTTACTTGCCTTTGGCATTATTCCGCTAACTTTAATCGGTGGGGCTTTGTCTTGGTATAGCCGTAGCATTCTAAGTAAACAAGCATTTGAGCATTTGGTCAGCGTCAACCAAGTCAAAAAACAACAATTAGAAGAGCAATTAGTCGAGCATAAAAATGATATGCAGGTATTGCTCGATACGGTTTCTTTATTGCGCAATAAAGCCAAACAGCAATTGTTGGCAACTCAAGAAAATAAAACGGCACAACTCGAGGCCTTTTTCCGTGAACGTGGCGATAATATTACCGTCTTAGCGCAAGATGAGTGGGTCGGACAAGCCTTAGAGCAGTTTGATGGCGCACTGGAAATGAGCGAGAGCGTTGATAGTATTGCTTGGAAATCTGTTGAAGGGCGTTTGGGCAATGCCTTGCGGGAAATCAAAAAAGAATATGATTATCATGATCTATTGTTAATTACCAAAGCTGGGCGCGTTGTATTTAGCGCTAGAAAAGACACAGATTTGGGGCAAAATGTCTATACCTCAGACTTAAAAGACACCCGCTTAAGGCATATGTTTCAGCGTACTTTAACCACAGGGGAAACGTATTTAGCCCTTGATGAGGAGCAAAAACAAAATATAGATAATAGTCATAAACATCAATATATTACTATTGAGGATTTTTTCCATTACCCACCTGCTGGCGGGCAAGTTTTCTTTTTAGGCGCGCCTTTATACCGCTTTGGTGAACTCACAGGTGTGATCGCTTTAGCTTTAAGTCCTAGTTCCAACTCTCCTTCCTCCTTAAATCAAATTGTCCAACGTCGTGATGGCATGGGGGAGACTGGAACCAGTTATTTAGCCGCCTTGAATCAAGCGGGAGAGGTTTATTATCGTAATGATGCACATAGCCAAGATAAGTACCAGTGGCAGGTAGGCGACACGCTTAGCAACGATGAAGCCATGTATTTAGCCTTGCAAGGAGAAAAGGGTACGCTTATTCATACCAGTGCAGACAATGAGTTGGTGTTGAGTGTCCATACCCCCGTTAATATTCAAAGTTTAAATTGGGGTTTGGTCAGTCATATTGACCTAGAAGAGGCGATCACACCCATGTTAGAGAGTTTGCGAGAAGACTATTTCACCCGTTATATCGAAATCCGTAATTATCATGATTTATTTTTAGTCCATCCCAATGGGCAGGTTTTTTATAGCGTCAACCATGGAGACGATTATGGCAGTAATTTATTCACAGGTGCTTATGCTCATACTGACTTAGCTACAACGTTTAAACAAGCGATGAAAACCAGGGATTTTGTTCGTAGTGATTATGCCTTATATGAAGCCAGCGGTTATATTCCTTCTTCTTTTATGGGGCAGCCTTTGATGTCAGCAAATGGTGACACGATTGAATTGGTTTTGTTGGTACAAAAATCAGGGAAACATATCAAGCAGGTGATGGCCGAGCGCAAAGGCATGGGGGAAAGTGGTGAGAGTTATTTAGTCGGTGAAGATAAGTTGATGCGCTCAGATACGCATCTTAGCCCTGAAACACATAGTTTATTCGCATCTTTGCAAGCCCCTGAAGTTGGTCGGGTGGATACCGATAGTGTTGAGGCCGCCTTATCAGGCATCAGTGGTGAACATCTGGGCGAAAATTATCGGGGTGATAAGGTCTTATCCGTCTATACACCGTTTGAATTTGGCGAGCATCATTGGGCTTTAATCAGTGAAATGCGACAAAGTGAAGCCTTTGCCGAAGTTGAGCAATTAGAAACATTATTACTCTGGTTGATACTGGGTTTATTATTATTGGCATGGATATTTGGGCGACGCATTAGTTTAGGGTTTGTCCGACCTTTGTGGCAACTGAACCAATATCTAAAAACGTTAGCACAAGGCAATATTGAACAAAGCCAGATTCACTATCAAGGACAAGATGAAGTCACAGAAATTTTACAAGCCAGCGAACAGGTTAAAACCGCTTTATCTCACACCATTAAACAAGCCCATGCGATAGCCGCAGGGGACTTTAGCCATGATATTCGTTTACTTTCGGAACAAGACCAACTTGGACATGCGCTACAAAATATGACCACCACATTGCGTGGTGTGATTGCGCAAGCGCGCAATGTCGCAGCCGGAGATTATCGCCTTACAGTCACTATTTTGTCAGATAAAGACCAACTGGGTACGGCATTGCGGGATATGACCCACACCTTGCGAGAAATCACAGAAAAAAATGCCGAGGCTCTGGCGCAATTAGAACAAGAAAACCTGAAAAAACAAAAAAATGATTGGTTTAAGAGCGGGCAAACCGAGTTAATCCAAACCCTTGGCGGCGAACAAACGGTTCAAGCCTTGGGTAAAAATATTATTAGCTTCTTGGCGCGTTATCTTGATGCCCAAATGGGTACGTTTTATCTTATCCACACCCTCATTGATAGCACTCTGGATCAGAGCAATGAAATGGATGAAAATACCCGTCTAATTTTAGTCGCTAGTTATGCCTATCACAAACGTAAACGCATGGGACAGTCTTGGCGTTTGGGTGAAGGTTTAGTTGGGCAAGTTGCCTTAGAGGGTGAGTATGTTTTATTGTCAGATTTGCCCGAGCATTATCATCAAGTGCAGTCGAGTCTCGGTAGCAGTTTGCCGCATAATCTGGTGATTATGCCATTTTTCTACGAAAACAAACTGTGCGGCGTGTTGGAGCTAGGCAGTTTGCAAGACATTGATGATGAACAGCTTAACTTTTTGCAGCAAGTGATGCCAGATATTGGCACAGCCGTGAATGCCGCTGCTTCGCGCGCCCGTTTAGCAGAATTGTTGATGCAAAGCCAAACGCAAACCGAAGAGATGCAAACACAAACCGAAGAAATGCAGGCTCAACAAGAAGAATTGCGGGCGACGAATGAAGAGTTAAGTATTCGTAGTCGAGAATTAGAACAACAAAAACAGGATATTAAAAATAAAAACACTGCTTTGCAAAAAACCCAGCAGGCGATTGAAATTAAAGCTAAAGAGTTGGAGCTTGCCAATCAATATAAATCTGAGTTTTTAGCTAATATGTCGCATGAACTGCGCACACCACTTAACAGTATGTTGATTTTGTCACAAATGTTGGCAGATAACCGCCCTAACAATCTTAATGAACAACAAATAGAATCCGCTGATACGATTAATAAAGCGGGACAAGAACTATTGGCATTGATTAACGATATTTTAGACTTATCCAAAGTTGAAGCGGGCAAGATTGATGTCTATTTAGAAGATTTTGTCTTGTCTGATTTAACCGCTAGCTTAGAACGTAATTTTAAACCGCTAGCAGATAAACATGAAATTGCCTTTAGTTTACATGTTGATAAAACAGTGCCCCAGCAACTCAATTCAGATAAGCAGCGTTTACAGCAAGTCTTGACCAATTTATTATCCAATGCCTTTAAATTTACCAGTGAAAAAGGTCAGGTCAGCTTAGAGATTAACACGCAGGCACAAACCTTATACTTTAAAGTTTGTGATACTGGCATTGGTATCGCCCCTGAAAAACAAGCCAGCATTTTTGAAGCCTTTAAACAAGCCGATGGGTCAACAACCCGCAATTACGGAGGCACAGGGCTAGGTTTATCCATTTCCCGCCAATTAGCACAACTCCTTGAGGGTGACTTACAAGTTCAAAGTCAGGTAAATAAAGGCAGTTGCTTTACCTTGAGTCTGCCCTTACATGTGGTCAATAAGCTCAATACTTCTGCTACCCCTTCACCACAAACCCCACCGCCTGTTGTTGATACACCCAGCGTTGAAACACTTGAAAAAACCGCACCCCCTATTCAACAAGAAACAAAAACATCGATTTGTCAGGATGATAGAGATAACTTAGCCAGCACAGATAAAGTGTTGTTAATCATTGAGGATGATGTGCAATTTGCTCAAGTGGTGAGTAAGTTAGCGCAAGAGCGAGGGTTTAAGATACTGTGTGCTAACGAGGGCAAATCTGGACTCGAATTAGCTGAAAACTATACCCCTGATGCGATTATTTTAGATATAGGTTTGCCTTTGGTTGATGGCTGGAGTGTCATGGCGCAGCTCAAAGATAACCCACATACCCGTCATATTCCCGTGTATTTTATCTCCGGCAATGAAAACCGAGTTGAAGCACTCAATATGGGCGCGATTGGTTATGCGCTTAAACCGGTCAGTATGAGTACACTTAATCATACCTTCGAGCAAATTGAGCGGGTTATCGCCGCGGATAAACATTACCCTTTGATATTCAGCCAAAATCATGCTCAAAGTATTGTTGAGCTGTTACAAACTGCCCACACTCAGCCTGTGGTATTAAATGCCTTAGATAAAATCCAAGCAGAAATTCAAACGCCGGCGCAATATTATGATTGCTATATTATCGATGCCAGTCAAGATAATGCCTTTTTACAACAATGTCTTAATGCTTGTATCAGTATCGATAAACCCGCGCTGCCTCCTGTACTGGTTTATTCACAACGTGATTTGAACCTTGAGGAGCAAAATTTAATTAAGCAAGCGAAACTGCAATACATTATTAAGGTGGTTCAATCACAAGCACGTCTATTAGATGAAGCGACTTTATTTATGCACCAGCATCAGAATGATTTGAGCGATGATAAGCGCGCCATGTTGACCCGTGTTCATGATAAAAACGCTATTTTCCAAAACAAAAAAATCTTGTTGGTCGACGATGATATTCGTAATGTCTTTTCTTTAGGGGCTTTATTAGAAGAAAAAGATATGGAGGTTTTAGTCGCTAAAGATGGGCAATTGGCGCTCGATTTATTGGCGGAACACTCAGATGTTGACTTGGTGTTAATGGATGTCATGATGCCTAATATGGATGGCTACGAAGCCATGCGCCGCATTCGTAAGCAAGGACAATTTGCAAAATTACCCATCATAGCCCTGACAGCCAAAGCCATGAGTCACGATAGGGCAAAATGTATTGAGGCTGGCGCTAATGACTATTTCAGTAAACCCATCGACAATGATAAGTTATTTTCATTGATGCGCGTGTGGTTATACAAGTAGTTGATGTTACGCAAATCAGTCTCAACTTGTATAGGGCACTACCGATTCTCAAAGTCCCTGTGCTAGAATGGCGGCGTTTTTTGTGGGTTTTGCCCTACATTGGGTCGTATTAATCAGTCAGAGGATGCCTTATCTTGTCTTCACAAGCGAATCAAAACGCCAGCGAATTATCCAACGAAACCTGGCGTATTTTTCAGATCATGGCAGAATTTGTTCGGGGAACTGAACAACTGAGCAATATTGCCCCAGCGGTGACCGTGTTTGGTTCTGCCCGCTTTCCTGCCGATAATCAATATTATCAATTAGCAGAAAAAATTGGTTTTGCTCTCTCTGAGGCGGGCTTTACCGTGGTCACAGGCGGTGGTCCTGGGATTATGGAGGCAGCAAACAAAGGCGGCTATGAAGGTGAGTCGCGCAGTATTGGCTTAAATATTGATTTACCGCACGAACAAGCCCCCAATCCCTATCAAGACATTTCGATTTCCTTCCGGCATTTTTTTGCCCGTAAAGTCATGTTTGTTAAACATGCGGTGGCTTATGTGGTCTTGCCCGGTGGCTTTGGTACGTTAGACGAATTAAGCGAAATTTTAACCCTGATGCAAACGCGCAAAATCCCCCGTTTGCCGATTATTTTAATTGGCAGTGAATTTTGGCGCGGTTTTCTCGCGTGGGTAGAGACACAAATGCTCGATTCCAAATCTGTCGCCATATCCAAAGAAGACTTGGATTATTTACAAGTCGCTGATAGCGCGCCCGAAGTCATTGATATGATCTTTGCGCATTATGCCGACAGTGGTTTTAATGACACCACTCAGAGCGGTGCTAACACCTTGCTAAATTTATAGGCTAAACTGGCAGCTTGTTATTATTTCGCAGCGGATGACCATGAAAACATTGATTTTAAGCTTAGGGCTGTTATTTTGTGCTTTTGCCCATGCCGAGGATTTAGGCGAGGAAAGCGTGTATATTTTTCAAAAAGAAAATAGCACCGTCGTCGAATACCGCCGCAATGGCTTATTATTCATGGTAAAAATCACGCCCGATTCAGGCAGTCCTTATTATCTCATTGATAATGATGGTGATGGGGTTCTCGAACCACAGCAACATCCTTTTTCTTCCGGTTTAATTGTCCCGCAATGGGTTTTATATTCTTGGTAACGCATGTCCGTTTATACCCGCATTGAGCGCCCTCAACTCCAGTCCTTTTTAAGCCATTATGATCTTGGTGAACTCCAAGATTACAAAGGCATTAGTGCTGGTATCGAAAACACCAATTATTTTGTCACCACCGATCAAGGCGAGTATGTTTTTACCATTTTTGAGCAGATTGATGCGCAAGAATTGCCTTACTTTTTAGAGTTGATGGCACAATTAAACGCCAACGACGTGCCTTTAGGCTATCCGATTGCGGATAAAAATGGCGTGTATTTGCAACACATCGCCGGCAAGCCCGCGACCTTAATGGCGCGTTTGCAAGGACAAACCTTAGAGCACCAGCAATCCAACGCAGAGCAATGCGCTGAAATAGGCAAAGCCTTAGGGCTGATGCACAATGCCAGCAGCAGTTTTCACCTTTATCGGCAAAATAATCGCGGCTTGGAATGGAAACAAGAAAGCATTCAACGCCTTGAAAAACACTTCAGCCAAGAAGAACGGCAATTATTACACGATGAGTTGGTGTACCAAGCGCCTTTTTTAGAACAGGATTTACCGCGCGGCGTGGTTCATGCTGATTTGTTCCGCGATAATGCCTTGTTTGTTGGCGATAAACTTTCTGGTCTGATTGATTTTTATTACGCCTGCGATGATATTTTTCTCTACGACTTAGCCGTCACTGCCAATGCGTGGTGTATGGATGAAAAGCAGCAATTGGATTGTGAACGGGTTAATGCCCTTCTCGATGCTTATCACCAAATTCGCCCCTTTAATGACTTAGAACAAGGCGCTTGGCAAGCCATGCTCCGGCGTGGGGCAACGCGTTTTTGGTTATCACGTTTATTGGATTTACATTTCCCAAGACCGGGGGAAATGACCCAAATCAAAGACCCAGAAGAATTTAAACAAATTCTCTTAAATCACCAGCAACTCTCCGCTGATTGTTGGTTGCCAATATGAATTATCAAGCTAATCTCGCCCAAATTCAAACCGAAATAAGCACGCTTGCGCACCAATATCAACGCCAAGCTAAGGATATCCGCCTGCTTGCGGTCAGTAAAACCAAGCCACCAGAGGCAGTTTCTGCTGTCTTTGCAGCCGGCCAACGGGATTTTGGCGAAAATTATTTACAAGATGCGCTGAGTAAAATCGAGCAATTGCAAGATTTAGCCATTCGCTGGCATTTTATCGGCGCTTTGCAATCAAATAAAACCCGAGCCATTGCCGAGCATTTTGATTGGGTACATACGTTGGCATCCACTAAACACGCTAAACGTCTGAATCAACAACGCCCAGAACACTTACCGCCCTTGCAAGTTTGTATTCAAATCAATATTGATGCAGAGCCACAAAAGGCGGGGATTATGTTAAATGACTTACCGCAGTTGCTTGCCGAAATTGATGCCTGTCCGCGTTTGCAATTACGCGGTTTGATGACCTTACCCGCTCAGCATCCTGACTTTGATAGTCAATTTGCCTCCTTTGAGCGTCTTGCTAATGCGTATCAAGACCTAAAACAACAAGGTTTAGCGCTGGATACCTTATCAATGGGCATGAGCGGCGATATGCCTGCTGCCATTGCCGCTGGCTCAAACCTATTACGGATTGGCACAGCCATTTTTGGCGCGCGTTTCTAAGCCCCGCTACTTTCCCTAAAACACAAAATGTTGCGTCTTGCTCTAAGATCAGTCAATTGTTATGATTCCGGGGGTTTATACAGGGGGATAATTATGGCGACAACACGCCGAACGACTAAAACCAGCAAAAAAACGACCACGCGTCGTAGTAAATCACAAAAATCATCCAATGGCGCAGGTCGAGTGTTATTGGTGATTGCCGCACTGATCGTCTTATTAGTGGTCTATCGCCAATTGGTTTTAGCCAGTTATGTGCGTGGGCAAGTACCTGAAGCCAAACTGCAAACGGCTTTAGAAACCTGTATGCGCGAAAATGTGTCCATTAGTCAGCTCTCGTCTTTGCAGTCAGTTAAGGCAAAAGAAAGCATGGGCATTAGCAGTTCACTTGGCAGTTTGCAAGGGATTTTGACCGATATATTCAATGGCATGTCCGCAGGCGTGGTCGAAACCCAAATCACCGCGCAATATATCAAAGAAATAAAAGTCTTAGGGCTGGAAGATTTTTTTGGAAAAAATGCACAAATGCGCATTAATGGTGAAGCCGATGTACGTCATCAAGTCCCTGTGATTGGTATCTTAGAAGATCATAAACAATATCAATTGGTGTTAAATAAACGCGCTGATTCATTTAATTTCATGCGGGTATCGGTAAAAACTGCCGATCAAAATGATTGGTCAGTGTGGGAATGTGCGCAACAGTTCTGAGGGAAAAATGAATATAGTACAGGATGATGACAAAGCCGTTGTTGTTGCTCCAACACAGAAAGAAAGCGCTTGGATAATTTGGCTGCACGGCTTGGGTGCGGATGGGCGAGATTTTTTGCCAGTTGTAGAACAATTATCCGCCTATCGACACCATTGCCGCTTTATTTTCCCTAATGCACCCTCACGTCCTATTAGCGTTAATGGAGGCATGGTGATGCCGGGGTGGTATGATATACTCGCGCTAGACATCAGTGCCAAACAAGATGAAGCCGGGCTAAACGAGAGCCGGGCGCGGGTATTTGAGTACATTAATAGCGCCAAGGCGCAAGGTATCGCCCCTGAGCGGATTATTCTGGCTGGATTTTCTCAAGGGGGAGCGGTGGCTTTGTATACCGGTTTATCGGCGACAGAGCGCTTGGGCGGTATTGTAGCCTTATCGACCTATTTACCTTTGCGTTATCAGTTTGATGACTATGTCAATGCCGCGACACAGCAAACCCCTATTTTTATGGGGCATGGCAGCATGGATGAGGTGATTCCATTGTCTACCGCTGAATCGAGCCGTAATTTTTTACAACAACAACACTATGCCCTTGATTGGCATGTTTACTCCATGGCACACAGCGTTTGTGCTGAGGAAATACAGCATTTAGATCGCTGGTTACAACAAAGGATAGCTTAAAAGTGACACAATCCATTCGCAAAGTCGTTTTTCCAGTCGCAGGTTTAGGCACGCGCTTTTTGCCTGCAACTAAAGCCAGCCCGAAAGAAATGTTGCCTGTCGTTGATAAGCCTTTAATTCAGTATGCTGTGGAAGAAGCCTTAGATGCGGGGATGAAGCAGCTGATCTTTATTACCAGTGTCAGTAAGCGCAGTATTGCCGATCACTTTGATAAAAATGCCGAACTCGAAGCCGAGCTGGAGCAACGGGGTAAAAAAGCCTTATTAGAGACGGTGCAAAAAATTGTCCCTGATAATGTCTCTTGTATTTATATTCGTCAGCCAGAGCCATTGGGTTTAGGGCACGCAGTTTTATGTGCTAAGCCTGTGGTCGGTGATGAGTCCTTTGCGGTTATTTTACCAGATGATTTGATTAATGGTGGCGAGAAAGGTTGCTTGAAACAGCTCATTGGTGTTAATGAACAACAAGGCTTTGGGGTGTTGGCAGTTGAGAAAGTGGTCAAAGAAGAAACCAACCAATATGGTATCATCGGCTCCAATCCTTTATTTGATCGCGTCTCTAAAATCAGCGATATTGTCGAAAAACCTGCACCGGAAGACGCGCCATCTAATTTGGCTGTGGTCGGGCGTTATGTGTTACCAGGTAAAATTTTCCATTTTCTCGAAAATACCCCGCGTGGCGCGGGTGATGAAATTCAATTGACTGATGCCATTGCGACTTTATTACAAAGTGATTCCATGTTAGCGTATGAATTTAAAGGTAAACGCTATGACTGTGGCAGTAAATTAGGCTACTTACAAGCCACAGTTGAGTATGCACTGGAACACGAAGAATTAAGCGACGGTTTCAAGCGCTATTTGCAAACGCTGTGTCCAACCCTATCATAGAAGGAAACCCCGAAAAGGATAGCGCACGAAGATGGCGAATGATTACGATTTAGATGATTTTCTGGAATTGGTTGCCGATCGCCCAGAAGTCAAAAAACCTTCTTTATATAAGGTTGTCTTATTAAATGATGATTACACACCGATGGATTTTGTCATTGATGTGCTGGAGTCGTTTTTTAATTTTTCCCGTGAGCAATCCGTTAAAATCATGTTACAAGTACATAACAGTGGTCAAGGTGTCTGTGGCACGTTTACCAAAGATATTGCCGAAACCAAAGTGATGCAAGTCAATAATTATGCCCGTGATAATCAGCACCCTTTGTTATGTACCATGGAGCCTGCTTAAGCAAGCTAAGTTGAGGAGTTCAGCATTATGTTAAGTAAGGCATTGGAAATTACCTTAAACGACGCTTTTCAAGCGGCGCGGGAACAACGGCATGAGTTTATGACCGTTGAGCATTTATTGCTGGCTTTATTGGACAATAAATCTGCCAATCAAGTCTTACAAGCGTGTGCCGCTGATTTGAGTCAGCTAGAGAAAGACTTGCGCGAATTTTTAGACGAACACACCCCGCGTTTAGATGCCAATGATAACCGTGAAACCCAGCCAACCATGGGTTTTCAGCGGGTATTGCAACGGGCTTTATTTCATGTCCAATCCTCAGGAAAAAAGGAAGTCTCTGGTGCTAATGTGCTGGTGGCTATTTTTGGTGAGCGTGAATCTCAGGCAGTGTATTTCCTCGATAAACAGGGCGTAAGCCGCCTTGATGTGGTTAATTTTATTTCTCATGGGGTTTCCAAACTCGATGAGGATGATTTTGATTTTGGCGAAGAAAACACCCAAGCAGACGGCGACGAGGGCAACGAGAACAAACCGCTGGAACAATATACTGTCAACCTCAATCAACAGGCAGATAAGGGTAAAATCGACCCGCTGATCGGTAGACAACAAGAAGTCGAGCGCACTTTACAGATTCTCTGTCGGCGGCGTAAAAATAACCCCTTGTTAGTCGGTGAAGCTGGGGTGGGGAAAACCGCGATTGCCGAGGGGCTGGCAAAATTGGTAGTTGATGGCAAAGTCCCCGAAGTCATGAATGATGCGGTGATTTATGCCTTAGATTTAGGTGCATTGCTCGCTGGTTCCAAATACCGGGGCGACTTTGAAAAGCGCTTGAAAGCGGTGCTATCGGCGCTTAAAGAAGAAGCCCATGCGATTTTATTCATTGACGAAATCCATACCATTATCGGCGCAGGCGCAGCATCTGGCGGCGCAATGGATGCCTCTAACTTACTCAAACCGGTGTTATCTTCAGGTAGCCTTAAATGTATCGGTTCGACCACTTATCAAGAATATCGCGGTATTTTTGAAAAAGATCACGCGCTCTCGCGGCGCTTTCAAAAAATTGATGTCAACGCCCCCAGTGTCGAGGAAACCATACAGATTCTCAATGGGCTAAAACCGCATTTTGAAAATTTCCATCAAATCAAATATGCCCGCCATGCCCTGCGCACAGCAGTCGTGCTAGCAGATCGTTATATCAATGATCGGCATTTGCCCGATAAAGCCATTGACATTATTGACGAGGCAGGCGCGAAGCAGCGCTTAAAACCCGCTTCCAAACGTAAAAAAACCATTAGCACCAAAGACATTGAGCAAATCGTCGCCCATATTGCCCGCATTCCGCCGAAAACAGTATCGAGTTCGGATAAGGCTAATTTGAAAAACTTAGAGCGCGATTTGAAAATGGTGGTCTACGGACAAGATGAGGCGATTGATAATCTCACCACCGCGATTAAACTCTCGCGCGCAGGTTTGAGTAATCCCGAAAAACCAACCGGCAGCTTTTTATTTGCAGGGCCGACAGGGGTGGGTAAAACTGAAGTATCGCAGCAATTGGCGCGGATTTTAGGGATTAAACTCAACCGCTTTGATATGTCCGAGTATATGGAAGCCCATACGGTATCGCGCTTGATTGGTGCGCCGCCTGGCTATGTCGGCTTTGATCAAGGCGGTTTGCTCACTGAGGCAGTAAATAAACACCCGCATACGGTATTGCTACTGGATGAAATTGAAAAAGCCCACCCTGATGTGTTCAATTTATTATTGCAAATCATGGACAGAGGCGTATTGACCGACACCAATGGCCGTGAAGTCGATTTCCATAATGTGATTTTAATCATGACCAGTAACGCCGGGGCGAGCGAAACCAGCCGCGCTTCGATTGGTTTTGCTAAGCAAGATCACAGTTCTGATGCCGACAAAGCAGTCAAACGCTTGTTTAGTCCTGAATTTCGTAACCGCTTAGATGCCATTGTTTACTTTAAAGCTTTGACGGAGCAAGTGATTTCTCATGTGGTGGATAAATTTATTATTGCCCTAGAGACGCAACTTGAAGAACATCAAGTCAGCGTCAGTGTCAGTGAAAACGTCAGAGCATGGCTGGCTAAACACGGCTATGATAAACAAATGGGCGCGCGTCCTATGGCTCGCCTGATTCAAGATAAAATCAAAAAACCGTTGGCAGAACACTTGTTATTTGGTGTGCTGGAAAAAGGCGGGCATGTCTCGGTTGACTTGGAGGGTGAAAACATCCGTATCAATTGTGAGGCGAGGACAGAAACATTGCCAGCATAGAGGGGAGCGGCATGAGTTATTATCAATGGGACGCATCGTTGGATATTGGTGTTGAAGCCATGAACGAAGAGCATAAGGTGCTGATTGAGCATATGAATGCGGTTTATGACCAAAATGCCGCTCAGGTCTCTAAAGAAGAGTTGGGCAGTAGTATTCAGGCGCTATTTGATTATGTCATCAAGCATTTTGCTGATGAAGAAGCGTATATGGCTTCGATTGATTTTGCAGGCTTGGAAACACATCGCCAATTGCATGATAATTTACTCACCGAGTTAAAACGTCATATTGAGGATTTTGCTAACAGTGATGCAAATCAAGTCAGCGAACAGTTCATTATGTTCTTAAAACTGTGGCTGACCACCCATATTCGTGGTATTGATATGAAATATGGCAATTTGAATCATTAAGTTGCCATCATACTAGACCGCTCCCGACAATAAGCGATTTTCCCTTGTACTACACCCATCATCATCATAATTTTTATGCCGACGATCCGCGTTTATTCGACAAGGCAAAATTTAAAACCGCCTTGCTTGAGAATGACTCATCGTTGTCGGTGTTTAAGGAGGTCTTAAACCAAGGGCGTAGCTATTTAGACAAATGTTTTCAACGCCACCAAAAGGCCGAAGAGGTCATTGTTCAACATGCATGGTTGTTGGATCAAATCCTCACCGAAGCATGGCAGCTTTATCTACAAGATGCCGCCGAAGATTTATGTTTGGTTGCTGTTGGCGGCTATGGTCGGCGTGAATTGCATCCCTATTCCGATATTGATCTCTTGGTTCTCTATGATAAAAGCTTGGATGCTGCCCTAGAAGAACGAGTCGGGCAATTTATTACCTTGCTTTGGGATATACGTTTAGAGGTGGGGCACAGTGTTCGCAGTGTCGAGCAATGTCAGCAAGAAGCCGACGATCTCACTGTGATGACCAATTTACTTGAATCACGGGTGATTTGTGGGGCGCAACATTTATTTGTTGCAATGAAAAAACGTACTGATGTCCAACAGGTTTGGGACAGTGCTGCTTTTTTTGAGGGTAAATTTAAAGAACAACAAGTTCGCCATGAACAATACCACGGCACAGCCTATAATCTCGAACCAAACTTAAAAGAAAGCCCCGGCGGTTTGCGTGATATTCAAACCATCGCTTGGATTGCTAAGCGTCATTGTAAAGCGGAGAGTTGGCGTGACTTGGTGATTCAGTCTTATTTGAATGAGTCCGAATATAAAACTTTGACTGATGGGCAAGAATTTTTATGGAAAGTACGCTATTTATTGCATCAAGAAGCGGGACGACACGAAGATAGGTTGGCTTTCCAATATCAGCGTAGTTTAGCGGAAAAACTCGACTATAAAGACGATGAAAAACGCCTGGGTGTCGAACATTTCATGAAGAAGTATTACCGCACTATCACCGAAATTTATAATCTTTGTGAAATTTTGCTGCAATCGTTTCGAGAAGTGATTTTTTATGCCCAAAACCAAGCAGAAAAAGAACAAGTGACGGCGATTAATCGCCGTTTTCAATTGCGCAATAATTATTTAGAAGTCTGTGACCCGCAGGTTTTTGCCCATTATCCCTTTGCCTTATTAGAAATTTTCCTCATTTATCAGCAACACGCAGAAATATCCGGCATTCGAGCCAGTACCGCGCGTTTAATTTTGCATTATCGCGATATGATCGACGAGGATTTTTATAAAGATATACGCGCGCGCAGTTTATTTTATGAAATTATTCGCCAGCCTTGTGGACAAACCCGCGCTTTTCGAGCCATGAATCTCTATGGGATTTTAAGTGCTTATATCCCTGCCTTTGGCGATATTGTCGGGCAAATGCAATATGATTTATTCCATGTTTATACGGTTGATCAGCATACTTTATTTGTCTTGCGCAATCTACGCCGCTATACCGTAGCAGAGTTTTATGATGAGTTTCCCTTATGCTCGGAAATCAGTCAACAAATTCCCAAACTCGAATTGGCATATTTAGGGGCTTTATTCCATGATATAGCCAAAGGGCGCGGCGGCGATCATTCCGAATTGGGGCAAAAAGATGCATTGGTCTTTTGTCGCCAACATGGTTTGAGTGAATATGACAGCCAATTGGTCGCATGGATCGTAAAAAATCATTTATTAATGTCAACCACAGCACAACGTCAAGATATTACCGACCCGGAGGTAATTACGCATTTTGCCCAACACGTTGGCGACTTAGATCATCTCAATTATCTCTATTTGCACACGGTCTCTGATATTCGTGCCACCAGTCCGAAACTTTGGAATAACTGGAAGGCTTCTTTATTGTCTGACTTATATCGCAAAACCAAACATGCATTGGGACAAGGCTTGGAAAACCCCTTAAACCGTGTTGAGCAAGTGCAAGAAAAACAAGAAACAGCTCGCAAAGCCTTATCCACGGCCTCACAAACGGAAATTGATGATATTTGGCAAAATTTTGGCGAAGAGTATTTTCTGCGTACCAGCATTAACGATGTGGTGCGCGATACCCGGGCCGTTTTAGATAAGCCGCCCGAACAGGTATTAGTGCTGAGCAATATTGATAAATGTGGTAGCTATGCCTTTACTATTTTTAGTCAAAAAGACTTGCGATTGTTTGCTGCCAGTTGTCTGTATTTGGAAAGACAATCCTTAAATATTGTCGATGCCTATTTGATTGGCGCAGGTAAAGGCTGCACTTTATTACACTATGTGGTGCTGGAGCAAAACGGCACAGCATTAAAAGATAATTATCGGGCGCAATCGATTCAAAAAGGTTTGAACGTAATTTTACAAGAAGACGAACAACATTATCGTCCCATCAATCAGCGCCCAAACCCACAGGTGCGTCATTTTAATGAACCGACCCGCGTGACTTTCGAGCATCATGCTGAACACACGGTCATGGAAGTGGTCACCACAGATAGACCCGGTGTCTTATCACGAATTGCCCAGAGTTTATACCGCTGTAAAGTCCATCTAAAAACGGCAAAAATTGCCACTTTAGGTAGCCGAGTTGAGGATATTTTCTTTATCACCGGCACGTACGAAGGTGGCAGTATTACTTCCGAACAACTCGATTGTTTACAAACCATGCTGCCCGATGAGCTGGGTTAAATGAATACCCAAGTCGTCGGCTTAACCGGGGGAATTGCCTCAGGGAAAAGTTTAGCCAGCCGCTATTTTGCCGATTTAGGTGTGCCCATATTAGATGCCGATGTCATTGCGCGGGAGTTGGTCGCGGTTAATCAGCCAGCGCTGGCTGAAATCGTAACACAGTTTGGTGCGAAAATATTGACTCCAGAGGGAACGTTGGATCGCGCAGCGCTGCGTCACATGGTTTTTGCTGATGATACCGCCCGGCAACAACTTGAGGCGATTTTGCATCCAAAAATTTATCAAAGCCTGTGGAAACAGGCAGAAAACTTGACAAATGATTACTGTCTGTTTAGTGTTCCACTCTTAATCGAGAATAAGCACAGATATCTTCAAACAACAAAAGCACCGTGCATTAATAGAGTATTGGTCATTGATTGTCCTGAGGTGTTGCAAATACAACGTCTAAGCGCAAGAGATAAGATTGATGCGACAATGATTAAACAAATGTTATCAGCCCAATGTGATAGACAAACTCGTCTGGCTTATGCCGATGATGTCATTGATAATCAGTTTTCTATCGCCCAGCTACAAACACAAGTTCAAACCATGCACACGTTTTACTTACAAAAATTTTCGTGAAAAATAAAGCCAGTTATGAACAAGCGCTCAATGAACAAATGCGCACTTGGTTGCGTTTAGAACAACTGTTTCACTATATTCATGATCGTAGCAAAGGTTTAAGTTATTTTGATAGCCGTGCCACAGTTGATGGGATTGTCGAACTCCTGATATTATTGTCGCGTTTGGATGTCAGTAAAGAACTATTAAGTGCACTGGAACAACGTTATCGCATGTTAGAAAAATGGCAAGTATCAGAGGGGATTGATAAACAAAAGCTTGCACATTTTTTACAACGTATAGAAAATACGGCCATAAAACTGGATAAAAAGAAATTTCGTAGTGATGAATTATTAGAAGATAAGCCCTTGTTACAACAGGTTTATCGCTATCATCATTTACCAACTGGACGTTATGGTTTTGATATGCCCATGTATCAGCATTGGTTACAACGTAAACCACAACAAAGACGGCAAGATTTGACTGAATGGTTGAGCGTATTTGAACCCTTATCCAATGCGGTTGATTTAATCCTTTATTTTGTCAGGCAAAATGCGCTAATATCTCAGCAGATCGCCAAAGCGGGTTTGTTTCAAAGTAAGTTGGATGGGACTGCGCAGATTCAGTTGATACGGGTTATACCGACAAGCATGCAGGCTTGCTATCCTGAAATCAGTGGTAGCAAACATCGAGTAACGATACGTTTTTTTGACTGGCAAACCCGAAAAATGCCAGAACAAAGTGAACACGACATCAGTTTTGAACTCGCATGTTGTCAATAACAGGTTTTTGATTACAGGACTGGGTAATAATGGATAAAATATTCAAAGTCGCTATCTTTGGTCTGATGCCTAATGAGCAAAATACCCTAGGTAGTATTTTTAAGCTGGCTGCCTCTCGCAGTCGTAAGTATACCGTTGTCAGTGAAGGTGCAAGGGAGACTGCGGATATTTTATTAGTTGATATTGATAGCCCACAAGCTATTCAAGAATGGAAAAGCTTTTCTGTACACAACAATAAAATACCCATGGTGCGGGTCAGTAAAAAACCGATTCCACCAGAACATCACGGCATTCGCCGTCCTATGACCCTCAAACGGGTATTAGAAACCTTAGATAAAGTCACCATTGATGTTTTGAAATATGTCCCGGAATTAGTGGTCGGTGGTGAAGGCGAGCTAGACGATGCCGCCAATGCTGCTCTACAAGATGCAGCCAGCAGTGTGAAACAAACAGCCAATTCGGGCATCAAAGCCATGGTCATTGATGACAGTGCGGCGGTGCGTAAGTCGATGGAGATCCAATTGGGTCTTTTTGGTATGCATATTGATTATGCGGAAACCGGTGAACAAGCTTTGGAATTTACCAAAGAACATACCGATTATGACATCATTTTCCTAGATATCATGATGCCTGGTATTGATGGTTACAAAGTCTGTAAAACCCTACGGGCAACCAAAGAATTCAAACAAACACCTATCATTATGTTGACCGGTAAAGGGTCACGGTTTGATAAACTCAAAGGGACAATGGCAGGTGCTAGCCTTTACCTAACCAAACCAGTTGAACAAGAGCAATTGCATGAGGTATTAAAAAAATACCTTCCTAAATTGCAACAAGTAAAATAAAGCAGCTCAAGGCGAGCTTGTTTGTAAACGTATCTAACCTGAGTAAAAGCCTTGTAAGGCTGAGTGTTAAAGCTTGACGCTACAGGTTGTTTATTCTTAGTCTTTACAAAGGAAAAAAGAGAGGACGTCATAACATGGCAATCAATAAAATTCTAGTGGTTGATGATTCAACCGTAGACTTGCTGAACCTAAAAAACATCGTATCTGACGCAGGCTATCAAGTCGTCGCGGCTAGCTCCGGTCAAGAAGCCATTGATAAATCAGCGGCAGAAATGCCTGATCTGATTTTCATGGATGTGGTTATGCAACAAATGGACGGCTACCAAGCCTGTCGTGAAATCACCCATAACGATGCGACCAAAGATATTCCAATCGTTTTTGTTACCAGTAAAGGTCAAAAAGCTGACCGTATGTGGGCAGAAATGCAAGGTGGTAAATCTTTGGTTCAAAAACCTTATACCCCAGCGCAAATTATTGAACAAATTAACCAGTTCAAATAAGCCTAGGCTTTAAGGATTTGCGCAAACTTGAGCTTAGGCTCTCGTTTGCGCTACCCCTTCTTAAGAAGATATCCGCATATTAAAATCTTGATGTTTACTTAAATGGGGTGTTGTTTGTTTATTTTCTTGACGTTCAAATAATTCAAACAAAGGATGTTGCCAAGCATGGCTAAATAAAACTAAAGCGGCGACAAAAGAAATAACATCAGAAATATTAGCCAATCCATACTGATGTTGATCCCACCATAACTCCCAATCTAAAAACCAAGTGATTTGACCCAATATAGGGAACCAATCAACCCGCACCGATAACCACATATCTAATAAAGATGCACAAGTTAACAGCCCTGTGATATACAAGACGAATCCACCTTTATTTTGATACAAATAATGTAAGCTATAAATCAACATAAATACTGTCACTAACAATAAGATGGCAAAACTTAATAAGACTTGCATATCCACATCACTGTGATCCTGACTGATAAATAAATAACGGTTATAACCATAACGTTCAAAAACGCGAATGCCAATTTGATAAACATTACTGGGTAACCACCAAAATGTAAAAATACGCAACGCTTCTAATAAATTAAGCATTGCGGCACTGATCACAAATAGACTCAAAAAATAAGATCTTAAAGACATCAGCTTTCTCTCTGTAACTTGGGGCGCTGTATTTCGAGAGTAATTAAGCAAAATATAGACCTAAAAATAATATTCTGATTCATACTCGAGTATGACAAAGCAAACCTAGCCTTTATTTAAGGAAAGCTGATGAAACTACAGAATGGCAAAAAAGACTTTGATACAATAAAGCCTATAAGTAGAATAGTGATAAGGGAGGCTGTCAAATGGGGTTGATGGGAAAAATCAAAGCATTATTAGATAATAATAACCAGTCATCAGCAGATGACATTGATCGTAATACTCCAGAGTATTTAGACAAACCTCCTAGCTATACGTTTGTCAAAGCGCTCCATGCTGCTAGCTTGGGAGATGTTGATACGATTCAAGCTTACTTAAAATTCAATCCAGCCTATGCGATTTGCCGAGATTGGGATGAACAAGGTTTGATTCATAAAGCCGCTTTGTTTGCACGCCCGGCTATTTTGAAAATGCTGCTAGAACAGCAAGCCGATGTAAATAGCCTCTATAAAGAACAAACGCCCCTACATTGGCTGCTCAGTACTGACGAACATTGGATCCATAATCAGAAAAAAGATAAAAAACAACATGAGCAAGATCAACTAGACTGTTTAAGGCTATTGCTCGATGCTGGTGCTGACTGGAAAATTCGTAATGAACAAGGGGAAATGCCCATACATATGGCAGCCCGTTTAGGACACCAAGCGCCATTACAACATCTATTAAAACAAGGTGGCAATGTTGATGAACTAACGGAAATTGATAATGAGGCAGAACAACAAACTCAACAAGGGCGCAGCCCTCTTTTGTTGGTTGCGCGTCACAACAAAAAAATCACCTTGCTACAATTTTTATTAAAAAATGGAGCAAACCCAAATCTACAAGATGAAATCCCTCAATATACCGCACTGCATTACATCGCCTCGACCCCTAAAAGTAATAACCCTAAAATAGAACAACATTTAGGAAAAATCACTCAAACCTTGCTTAACCACGGCGCTTGCCCAAATATTTCAGCACCATTGAAACAACATAAGACCGCACTACATTTTGCAGCCACTAATAATCATGTCTATATTGCCAAAGCTCTACTTAATAAAGGTGCGGATCCAATGGCAAAAGCTGATAAAGGCATTACCCCTATGCGTTTAGCCGCAAGGCAAGGCTCAGTTGAGATGATAGATTGCTTACTCGCGCATAAAGTAGACATCAATAAATCTTTTGCCTTATTCAATGCCGCCTTTTACAGCGAATCAACCGATGCAATGTCGCTATTAATAAAACGGGGAGCCGATGTTAATCACCCAGACCCCCAAGGCGTGACCCCATTATTTGCAGCTATCTCAGTGAGTTCACTTGCCAATGTGCAATTTTTGCTCAGTCACGGGGCTGATCTAAAACTCCACCCTGTGGGTCGAACCGTCTTACAGCACGCGTTTGCCAACTGGGGATCAATAGAAGCCCTACCAGAGGATAAACGCGATCCGCGGGCGGCTGAAGATGCAAAACAAATCATCAGTATTCTTGGTGGCTTTAACTAACTGATATTACGCAAAGGCTTATTTTTCTGCCTTAAGAGCAGAAAAAACCGCCATAGCTGTACAGTTAAGCTTCACTAGGCAGGTGGAAAAGCACCTTATTGTGGCAAAAACAGGCTTAGTGCGTAACATCAGTAACTAAGAAAATAGCGAACTATATGACCTGTGGATAATAAAGTTAAAAAACTTCCCAATAAAAACACAGTATAAACAATGGGTTGGTATTTTTAAGGCAAAAACATGGCAAAAAGATGGAAATAAGTGTTGACGAGGTAGGTAATGGTCTCTATAATGGCGTTTCTTTGTTGGAGACAACAACG
>JADGDE010000019.1 GCA_016745035.1 Thiotrichales bacterium | reverse complement strand
CCTGCCAATCGACAAGATTTTTTAAGCATACGCTTATCAGTTTAGATTTTCAAATCCTGCCATTTTTTAAGCGTCCGCGCTAAATTTGACGCGCTTGGCAAATTATCAAAGCCGCGTTTTTCTAACTCAGTCAAAAGCGCCTTGCCTTTTAACCCTTGCTCATGAAGTGCTAAAGCCGCTTTTATCAATTCGGGGCTGTGCTTTGTTTTTGTACTTTTTCTATTTGATTCCGTACGCTTTTCAATCTTGCTGATTTGCTTATGTACTTTTTCAACTTGATTAAGTACAAAATCAATTGATAGCTCTATTTCATTTTCAATACAATAACTTATAGCGTCTTTGTAAATTGCAGGGACACGCATCGCCACGCTATCCCCGTACCATTTGCGCTTGCGCCCTGAACCTTCGCGCTTGCCACCTCTTTTCCCTGACATGTCTAGCCTCCATTTGAATACGTACATTTTCACGTAATGATATATGATTTTGTACCTTATCAAATTCGATTGCTAATATAGGTATCTAATTTATGCGGCAAACTACTGTTTTATATAGTTTTTATTATTTTCTGTAAAAAAGTACCAACAAAGAAACCAACAAAGTACCAACACGTACCAACAAGAAACCAACACGCCCCCCAAAAAAAAGCCGTGGTGTCCACTACCCCTCCCCCTTAGCTATATAAACAATACTAGGGGGGGTGTGGACACATCGGCATAAACCCCACAAAGCCACATAGGGAAAAGCCGTTTTAGGTTCAAGCGTTGAGTTTTTGGCGGTATTTTGGGCGGTACTTTTTCGCAGTGCTGAAAACAAAGTGAGTTATAGCGGGGCATGGCGGGGCTAATGCGATTCCTTGCACAGAATCCACCCCACACCACCGCCCACTTTTTCGGGCTTAGGCTGCTTTGCTTGCCGTGGCGTTGAGATGCGAGAGCATTACATTGTATGCGTGTACATAAACAAACGCTTGCCGCCTTTTTAGCTTCACCTTGGCAGATTCGGCAATTATCGCGAATAGAGGTGAACTGGGGACACTATCAGATAGCACAATATCTAACAAATAGAGCCTTGCTTGCTCTACTTGTTCAGCAGTCAATAACAACATTATGCTGCTTTTTGCGGGGTGGCTTTTGCCATCATTTCAGCTCGGACGCGGGGTAGCCCTTGCTCATACTCCAAAATGGCTGCACGTTCGTGCCATGCTTCACTATCGTCTATTTTTGCAGCAGTTAAGCTCACCATGTCTGCTACTGAATTTTTATCATTCGTCTGTCTTTTTTCGGTGATTTTTATTGCTGGTTGTTGTGCAAAATCAACAATATAAGACCGAACCCGAACAGTTTCGGGCGGGGTGTCCACTACCCCCCCCTTAGCTATATTATTATTATTAAGGGGGGGTGTGGACACATTAACTTTTCCTGCATACTCTTTAGACAAGCCAAAAAACGCAAGCAACTCACCAAAAACCAACGCCCCGCTTTTCTTGTACCAATTCGTATTAATGCGCCTGTGAGTCAATCGAGCGGCGTTGATTGCTTTTAAGTTGAGCGGGTTGCTTAAGAAGTCATGCAAGGGCGTTTCTTTCCACGGCTTGCCTTCAAAATCGACAGAATTATAAGCACACGCCTTGCTGTCTATCATGGGTAAGATTGCATAGAACAACTCATGTTTTAACCGCATTATGCTTTTTTCGGGGGCGCTTAAGTCATCACTATATTTTGTTATGTAGTCGATTTGCTCATGTGTAGCCGTGCCAATCTCTAAGTTTTTGATAGCTGCTTGCATTTTGCCACGGTTATCTATCGCGATAGTGTCAGCATCAATTGCTCCACAATAAAAATCTTCGATTGTGTGGCGCTCTAGGCTGTCATATTCAGCACTTGAGTTTGTTCCATACGCTGTGAGAGTTTTCGCACGCTGGGGGCTGATGGTCTCAGCATTTAATAGGCTTTCTGTTCTATTTTCTTTTGCCAGTTCGCGCCCATTTTTTGCACACACTTTGCCGTTTTTGGCTAGGCTTACATCATCAATGTGATTGATAGACAAGCCTAAGTGATTGCAAAAGGCATAAATTGACCGCGCTAGGCTTTCAGATTGTCGATTGTTCCACAGCTCAACATTGCCGCGCATTTGCTGTGTAGGCGTTGTGTTGTCTAAGTCTTGTAAATTTTGCCCCGTGGCTGCAAAAACTTGCTTGTTTAACAAGTCATGAAAAGCAGAAAAAACGCTTTGTTTAGTTAATGGCAGCTCATGGCATTCTGTGTCAGCAAAGATATGCCAAGACTTAGCAGCCCGCGCCCGTGCCATGCTTTGCACACAAGCAAGGGCATTGCTAGAGCCTTGCTTAAATAATCCAAAAACGTCTGTAAAATGCTCACTCTTAACGCTAAAGCCTGACTCAATTACAGGTGAAGCAATAACGGCGCTATATTTCAAGCATTCAGTATCAGGATTCAATAAAAAAGCTTTTTGCTTTGGGTCTTTTTTTGTTCGTTCATTTATGACAAGAAACCGCTTGTTTGGGTACTCATTTTCGAGCATTTTGTGTATATAAGCGCTTTCATGCCTTGAATTGGTAGCTACCCACACACCGCCTTTTTTATCCTCAAAATGGCTTGTTAAAGCCGCTTTCATTTGGTTAGCGGATATATAAAAATCACAGGGTTTTTTATCGTGGTTTTTGTATTCGTTTTGTATAACTAAAGTTTCACTTGAGTCTATTCCACAAAGCCCCAAAAAATCCAGCGTTGTTTGTGTGATAAAGGCATCTAATAAAATGACATGCCCTGCATTTTTTGATAGCTCAATCAAGCGTGATTGCAGCGTTTGCGGGTCTTTAACTGTCGAGCTAAAAATGCTAGAAATCAATAGCTCTATTTCATCAATGATAATAAAATCATAATGTGTTTTTTCCGGTATTAGTTTGGGCACACTGTTCAATGTGCAAGCTAGATCATGTAAAAAAACGGGTTCACTTGTAGACCTTAAATGCCTATCCGCTTTGTAATGATTCAAGCCAAAATCTTGAGCAATAGAGCTTGTTAGGCTTTGGCGGGGCGTAAGTGCTAAAACGCTTAGATGTTCATTAGCTTTTTTTACCTCATTTATCAGTTTTGACACAGCATAAGTTTTGCCTGTGCCTAAGCTTGAACTAACACAAACCGCTTTATTTTTCAAAATATCATTAGGGGTTATTTGTGGGTGTTTTTTGTTTTGTATCACAGCCCCTTTTATCTTAAAAGCCTCCAACAAATCGCCTTGCCATTCTTTGAAGTCATCAAATGCAGGCGACAATTGCGAATCAATCAAGGCAAAAAGCGGCTGGCATTCGTTGTGTATTTTTTCAGCAATAGCTTTCAAATCCTTATTTATCGCTTTTGCTTGCTCAATGTCTTTTTTATCCTTGGCAGTCGCCTTGCCGCTTTTTTCTTTATAGGTAAGACGCTCAACGCGGTCGCTATTTGCTTCTAATGCCTTGAAATTAAAGCCATTTGCCGCTTTTTCGGTTTTTTCGGCTTGGATTTCAGCTTTTAGCTTTAAGGCTTTGGCAGGCATTTGCGCGGGGCTGCATGTCGCTGCCAGAAAATGCCTGATTAAATCCCCAGCCTTATCACCATGCTCCAAGATTTGAGCGGCAACGTATTTATGCGAGGGCTTAGAAGGGATATATATACGTTTTTCGTTTTCGGCATGGGCTACTGGTTCAGCATCGTTCCTAGGCTTACGTTTTGCCCATATTTCGGCAGCGCTATCGGGGCTTAACTTGCCTTTATCCAGCCCGTTTTGGGCTGTTTTATACGCTGCTGTCACTGATTTACAGCGCGGCGCAATAGCACCGACTAAGCGTTCTATGATTTGCGAATCACTCATGTTGAGCATGTGGGCAAAGCGCCCTATGTAATTCGCCTTTGTTAATAGTGTATTGTGTTTTTCACCATCAGCACACGCTGCCAATTCTGACAGCGCGTCATTAAAACGACCCGTAACAGCGGCGGCTATATATCTATCTTTTCGGCTAGCGGCAGCAGCCGATAGCGGCTTAGGCACTGGCTGGGGCTTAGGTATTGGCTGGGGTTTGGGGGCGTATTGCTCTAAATCTAATGCTTCCCAGTCAATTGCAGCGCCTTCGATATAGCCATGCTCATATAATGAGTGAGCCGTGTTGATTGCAGGCAGATAATAAGCTTGTGAAAGGGTTTTAACGCAGTTATCAATAGCGCCGCTTGTTTTATTAAAAGTGCTGTTTGCCTTAGCGTTTGCCCAATCTGCCAATAGCTTATATTGTGCAGCAGGCACAGGCTTCGATAGCGTGATAACAATCCGAAACTTTGCTGTGGCTGTGCTGTGGCTGTGGGTTGTATAGTATGCCAGTTCACAGCCCTGCCATGTCTCCAAAGCGTCAGCAATTGATACGCCGCTATCATAATCTAGTGTCAAAGCCGTGTTATAGGTTAGCCCTTCATTTTTGCGGCTATTTGAACCTTTAGAATAGCTTGCGGCTAAAAACATAGCCCCGTTTTTAGCCCCAATGCGTGGCGTGGTGAAGTGCGCTTTGTAAAAGGCTTTTAAGCTCTCAAAATCGGTTGTTTTTATAAATTTGGGGCTATGGGCGTTAGCCATGTAGTTGACTGTGAGGGCGCTCATTATTCAGTACCTCCCACAGCCCAAAAAAGAACAGTGGCAACATTACTTATAAAACAATGCCCACTTTCAATAAGCCCTTTACGTTCAAGACTCCATAATGCTGTTTGGATTTGTTCGTGTGTGACCGTAGGTGCAAAATTTTTCGCTAAAGCCGAATAAGTCACACCCACATCTGCATATAGCTCAATATGCTCTAAAATCGAACTTTTAACAAAATCGGCGTGTTCGGCTGAAAAAATTAGACTTGAGGGTATATTTTGATGTGTAGCCATTAATAAGCCCCTTTTATTTTTGAAAAATGGCTTTTTTTTATTAATGGTTCTTTAAGTTTATGATACATAACTATGTTTTTTTCCATATAGTTATGCAATCTAAAGAAGGATTTTTATACTTAAACTTTATTATTGGTGCGTGTAACACTGTACATTCCCAATAATAAAAATGCTTGAGTGACACTTAACAAAAGTGTAAACTTTTTATGTACCGCTAAAAACATTCGTCGCTAAACTATTGTTTTAAATGGTATAATGTAACCCTCTTAGGTTGCATAGGTTCTAGTCAAACCAAATTCTAAAAACCTCGCTTAGTATCAGCTCCAACTGATACATTATTAGGCGAGGTTTTTTTCGTTTGGTGTAAGGCATTTTACCTTGAACCCTTGATTTTACAAGGGCTTTAGACACCAAATTTTGAACGTTTTTTTTTGAAAATCACAAAGACATAAGGAGCTATCAGGGGTTAATGCCGTTTAAATTTTTTTACATATACTTGATTAACCCTTTAATTGGTTTTATCTAAGCTACTTTTGCTTGGCTTAGCCTATAGCTATCTTGCGCTTTCTCAGCACAAATAGGACACCGCTTTGCATGGTGTATTTTAACGATAAAATCTTGCCCGCAATCAATACAACTGTCCAACTTACCTACCCGTCCCTTGCCACCTTTTCCACTCAACTCAGGCGCTACACGTTCAAGCCCTAGCCTATCTGCTGCTGTATCGGTTGCCGTAGGTACTGCTGTAGGTACTGGTATAGCTGCTGCTGTATTAGCGGCTGCTAAGCCATTGCTAAGCTGCTGCTTAGGTGGTGTTATGTTTTGCTCATGGTAGCTATTGCTTAATTTTTGAATGCGGCTTGCTGCTGTTGCTTGAGCAATCAATAACAGCCCTAGCAATTCAAGCAAAGAACCACGCATAAAATGGAACATCAATTCTGTGTTGGCTGGCGTTGAGTTTGTGAACTCTGAGATATTAGACCAAAAAGCAGCACCGCCCGTGCTTGGCTTATAAGCTGCCAGTTTATCGTTAGCTATATCTAGCTTTGCCTGTGTAGCAGCAATGCGCTTTAATGCTGGTTTTTTACAGTTGGTATAGTAATCATGGGGACAGTCTGCCAGCGCTTGCTTATGAGTCGCTAAAGCAGCCGCTAAGCTATCGCTATTAGCAACTAAACGCTGGTATCCCTGTTCTTTCTGCAATTGCTTTTCACGTTCCACACTTGAGCTGCTTGTGAGATTGTAGACAGTAGCAGCTATCGAAAGCCCAAACAGTACCAGCACCATGATTCCGGTATAAGCTGCCTTTTCCCCTTGCCCTGTCGCTGCATAAAAGGCAACGTCTGACGTATAGAGAATCTTTGCCCCCTCGGTCACTAAGACAAACACAGCCGCAACCGCTAGCACAATACCACTAGCACCCGCGCTGATAAATTGCCACGAATAATACAGGCTAACGCCCATAGCCAAGATGCCCAATAGAATACGGGTAAAGATAAAAGAGCCTGATGGTTTACCGCCGCGCCCTGCTGACATGACAAGAAATAAGAGCAAACCAGCTAAGCCGCTGACATAAAAGACAGTTTCAGCAGTGAAGGCAAACATGCCAGCGTTATAGCCAGCAATAGCGCTTGTGATTAATAAAGCGCCCGCTATTCCATACACGATAAAATTAACAGGGCTTGATTGTGGGGGGGATTGTGTGAGCATTGGTATTGCCTCGCATGATTGAGAGACAACCAAAAACAAACAGGCATAAAAAAAGCCCGTGAACCTGCTAGAATGCGGGGTTTACGCGCTATTATGCTGTGTGTAAAATGTTTTGCAAGCATCTGACTGTCTCTATCAGTTTGATGTTAGGCATGGTTAAGTGTTCCACCACTTTTCCATGCCGCCTTTAATTCCTGCCAATCGACAAGATTTTTTAAGCATACGCTTATCAGTTTAGATTTTCAAATCCTGCCATTTTTTAAGCGTCCG
>JADGDE010000018.1 GCA_016745035.1 Thiotrichales bacterium | reverse complement strand
GCGAAGACTCGGATAATGTTTCTTTAATGTCTCAAGTGCATCCAGATTTTGAAAGAGACTATTCTCAGCTTTACCTGCTCGATACAGCGTTCCAGGAGTAAAAGATTGTGTCAAATTTTTTCTACATATTTTTTGTAGCTGCAACTTTTGGTTCTGTTTACATATATTCGCTTCTATAACCAAATTAAAGTAGGGGGAGAGATGAATAAAGAAGAGGCATATAACAAATACGGTGATAAAACCGTGTTTAACCTATTTCAGGGTCAATTCAACGCAGGCGAGATTGATACAAATATAGGAAAAAATTGCCCATTCTCCCCCCCCTATTTCATTTCAAGGTGATGATGAAGACTACAAAGAACTCATGCGCCACGCCTACCAGGTTCAATACATAAGAGGCCAGATGCAATTAGTAGCGAGGACAATGGTTCGTTCTGGAGGAGAATTAAACATTTGGGGCACATTCGCCAATCCAGCGACAGAAATAATAACCAAGATAGCGAATATTCAATTACAAGAGACAAGATGTTTCATGAGGAAATCAAGTCAATGAGATTAATAGAAAAAATAAACTTTCTTTATTTTATGAATTCTCCTTTTGGTATGTTTTTTTTCTTTTCTGTTTTTTCTACTTACTGGTTATCCGGTAACGTTTTTTTCCTTTTGTTTTCAATATCTTTATTCTTTTTCTTTTTCTTTTCTTTATTTATTAATTCAATTAAATATTCTAGGAATGATGAAAAATTGACAGTTTTTTCTGTTTTTCTTATTTATTTAAAAACTGATGCATTTGTTGGTTTTAATGTTTTACTGAGTTTTTGTTTGTTTTCGTTTTTCACCCTTATTTTTGTATACGGTTTCATCTTGTATGCAACCTTGTTTATTAAATACCTTCCTCTTCTTTTAAATTACATCCTGCCTTCCTTCATTGTTGAATGGATTTTTTAATGAATAATGAAATTTTTCTTTCTATCTTAGTTTTAGTCATATTAATCATTTCATCTTCAAAATCACATGCTTCAGTGTATCTTAATGACGATTTTGGGATAAACGGTCTATGCATTTCAAACCCTTGGAATTCACCTAATTTCAAAGGCGATAACTCAACGGCTTACCCCTGTCATTACGATTACGCGATAGTCCATGTTCCAACCCTTCAGGACGAAATAAAAGCGCTTAACGACCAGATAGACCTGTTACAAGACCAGATTGATACAAATACTTGCTCAACAACAACAGTAGCGGATTTATTAGAAAATGTTGTCACATCGAATAAAGATTTATTTAGCGTCATGAATCTTATGTTAATGTTTGTTTCACTGTTTTCTGGTTTATCTTTTGGAGCTAAATTCTAATGCCTTTAGAACTTAGTTTGGTCGATTTACAAACGCTTTCATCAAATTGTTTTTTATTGTTTCTAGTGGGTTTTTCAGTATCAATACTGATAAAATTTGTTTATAAAGTGTTTACTTTTCTTCTTTAATAGAATTCATGCCGAATGGCTGCACGGTATGATGTTTTATGATTGTGGCCTTATCTTTTTTCTTTTTTTTATTTCAGAGGTTCTTATGCAACATATCGGATTCCTTTATTTGAAGGAGCAATGTTCTGAGTTTTACGTTCATTATAAAATGCAGGTTAATTTGTTTTTAGTCAGTTTCTTTTTTACTTCTTCTGCGTCTGCCGCCATTCCTGCCACTATTGACCCGTTGTTAGCGGACATGTTGGCGGATGCTACGACGGTTCAAGGCAAGGTTTTGCCTATTGTTCTCGGGATACTAGCCTTGTATTTTGTTATTCGTATCATCAAGCGCATGGTTTCTATGGCAATGTAAAATGTAAAAAGCCCCGGCTTTCCCGCCTTCGGGCGGTTTTAATTCTTTAAATTCTTTAAATTCTTTAAATTCTTTAAATAGGCTACTTACTCAATGCCTTTAATCATATTACCTTTCGCTTTGCTCCTTCCGTCCCTTGCTACAATGCTTGTCTGGTTGGGAACTTTTATTCTAAGCATGGCTGTTGCTTTCTTAATGTACTTATTAAGAAAATTCAGTTTTGATGCTGCATGGAAAATATCTACATTTCTGCTTTATTTATCTTTTGTTCTTTTAGGAACATTGGCTGTATTTCCTGGTATTTTAAATTATGCTGTTGAATTGGCTGTTCCTAATTTTATAATCGTGCCTGGCTCCTGGGTGATGCCCTCTAATTTTGATAATGTTATTAGTGGTGTGTTTTTGGTTAAAGGCATTGCCTGGGCCGTTTCTTGGAAAAAATCTTTCTTGACTCATCGGAACCAATGAAAATTAAATGAATCAATGGAAACAGATACAACAGAGCATCGAGCAGGCGAAGATGGTTTGTTGTATCTGTTTTTATTGATGAGGTTTTATTATGAAGCGTGACGTTGTTACTAGAGATAGATTTATCGAAGGCACCAAGGGCAGTGGGAAAACGTTATTTTCCATCATGGTGATTAAAGAATATTTGCTTCAAGGCCGCAAAGTAGCGGTTAATTTTGATTTAAATTTAGAACATTTTGACTTTCCTAAAGACGTAAAAATTGATGTTTCTTTAGTGTATAGAATACCTAATATTCCCAGAGTCTCTGATTTAAGAGCAATAGGTTATGCTCGTGACATTCCTACTACAGATGAATCTGATAACGGATTGTTGGTTTTAGATGAAGCTGCGGTTCTTTTTGATTCTCGCTCCTGGAGTCAAAAAGGTCGCAAAGAGGTTATTATCTGGCTTAGAAATGGCCGAAAATATGGATGGAATATTGATTACTTGGTTCAAGATATTGATTCCTTGGACGCTCAAATAAGGCAATCTTTTTGCGATTATTTGGTGTCTTGTTCCCGTTTAGATAGATTGTCTATTCCTTATGTAGGCTGGTTGTTGAATTTATTTATGCTGGGTTTGCCTAAAGCACATTTTGCACGTATTTATTTAGGTAAATCAAAGGATTCCACAAAGGATCAAACGGTATGGTATAAAGGAAAAAATTTATACCGATGCTATAACACCAATGAGATTTTTGAGTCTCTTGAATCAGAGATGCTCCATTATCAATCTCGTTATGATTCGTTCAAAAATGATCCTAATATTATCTCTTTTAATCCGAAAGATGGTTTTGTTGAATTTGATATGAGAGCCACTTGTACTTTACTGCATCCAGATTATTTTACGGGTGTTAGAAGTATTAATGAATTAAGTAAGCAATTAAAAGATTTATCAGTTAAAAGAAAAAGGGTCATGAACGGTTTAAGTTTTGAGCCTTCTCTTCAGAAAAAAATTATCAATAAAAAGAAACAAAAAAATATTTTCCTTCGTTATGCACCTTATTTATTATATTTGATGGTGCCGTTATTGATTTATGTTTTTTATCCTTCTTCTGGTTCTAACGCCGTTATTCAGAATGACACTAATAATTTATCTGATTCATTATCAGTGTCAGGTTTTTTGTTGGGTAAAAAAGAAGAAGAGGTTTCTTTATTTTCAGTAGGAACTGAAGATTCTAAAGTTGAAGATTCTAAAGTTAAATTTGAAGATTCTGAGGAATTTGTTCCCACTACTCAAGATGAATTAAATTCGTATTTTGCTAAAAAACTAGGTGGAGAACGAATTGAACTAACAGGGGTTTCCGTATTGGGTTCAAATAAATATTTTTATCTCAATTTATATAAATCTGACGGTTCTATTGTTTCAATAAACAATCTAAGAACAAAATCATTTTCTTTTTCTTATTCAGTTTTTGGCAGAGAGTTGATGTTGATTGAAGACAATATCCATTTAACATTAGGTTTGAATTTGTCTGATGAAAATCATGATGGTGAATTGAAGAATTCTCGATTTTCTTTTAGGAATAGTCGTGTTAATTAGATTAATTTTTTTACTGTTGCTGTTGTTTTATTCAATGTATTCTTTTGCGTGTTCCGGTTTCAATTGCTCGTCCGCGTCTACCGCGTGCGCTGATAGGATTACTGGGTTGTCTGCGACAAAAACGGATTCCTATCTAGAGCGTCATCCGTACAGCTGCAAGGCGGTGGGCGATAGTAGTATTGGGTTATCTGCCGGGGCGTCTTTGTTAATGACCTTTGGTTGTACTCCTGGTGAGTGTGTTTATCCAAAGCAGGGCCCGTGTGCGGGTGAATGCTCCTGCCCTGGTAGTCACTCTAACGCTACTTTTCCTGATTTAGGTTACGTGGGGCAGGCTAACGGGGTGTCTCAAATGTGCGGCGGTGAATCGACTGACAAACCCGCTGAATGCTGCACGAATTGTGACGCATATCCAGGGGGTTGTAACCAGTTCGTAACGGACTCCAGAAGTGGCGTTTTAGGCAACGAGGTCGCGGACGCTTATTGTAAAGAGCAGGATAAATATTCTCACTACGTCGCCTCCTTGACTAACGCAGCAGTGGGTGAGTGTACTCGAGGAGATTGTGCAGAGGGTACCTACGACGCAAACGGCTCAGAATTGGGGGGAGAGTGCGAATTAATCGACCCAGAGGACAACTGCACCGAAAACCCCAGTACAGGCCAGATAGAGGGCGTGGGCTGTGTTGATTTCAACGACTGTCCCCAAAAAACGCAGTGTACGTCGGGACCTTACGAGGGAATGCTTATGTGCAATTGTCTTCCCGAAAACTCTGGCACCGGTCCCGATGGGGAGCAATTCCCCGGCCCTGACGATTACGAGTGTCACATTGTGGACGGTGATTGGGTGTGTGACGTGAACCCGAATCCACCTCCAGACCAACCCAATATGAGGTGCGAAACAGGTCCCGACGGCGCTTGGCATTGCCGAGCCGAAAACGACAACTCAACAGGAGAAAGAGCTTGTTACGAGGTCGGCGGCGTAGAGGTCTGCGTTGATAGGGACTTGGCCTCTGATCCCTGCCACGGTTCGTTTAAATATATATACCCAGACTCCACAGATATTTGTGGAGATGCACCGCCAACAGCTGAAGAAGAGGCGGAGCGTGACGAAAAGGACCAGGACAAAAATGCGGAATGTCCACCTGGCGCTGAGAGAATCCCGGCCTGTGGTGGCACGACTTGGACATGTCATCTTTCAGGTACACCGTATTATTGCAACGATTCAAAAATAGACTGCTCTCAGTCAGATAACTTTAAGCATCCAGATTGTCTTAAAAAACCTATTGACGACACGTCAGATTTAGAGGAAGGCACGGAAAATATAAACGGTTCTCTCAAAGATTTGATTAAAGCGAATAAAGAAGGCGATGAAGGTCTATTGGATTCAATTTCAGATTTACCTGGTAAATTGTTAGGACGTTTTTCGGGTGATGATTTGCCGGATGGTGATGCCATTGTTTCTGACGAGGTTGATTCTCTTGCAGGTAAAGTGCTTGATATGTCTGAGGGTTATTTGGATGATTTAGGAGAGTTCATTGATACTGAAATGGATGAACCTGTTAATCAGTTTGAGGAAGGTGTCATTAATGTATTCTTAGATATAATACCCTTCACTTCTTTATCGACGAGTTGTATTGAACCGCCTACTATTAATTTCTTCGGTGTGGTGTTTGATTATAAGCCTTGCAAGCCTCTTCAGCCATTTAGAGACATGTTTTCTTTTTTCCTCTGGGTAGTGTTTATTTTTTACGTTTTTAACACGTTTTACCAGATGTCTTTACCGACGAATTTTAACTCAAAGAATACGCCGTATTTCTAACAATCTCTTGCTTTTGTAACAAAAATACTTGCTTTTGCAACGAAAGTGAGTATACTCTTATTTAACGTTTTCATACACTTAAATAGGAGGTTTCATTGAAAGACAAATCCGTTTCAGCACAAAACACCCCAGACATTTTTACTAAAAAGGCGGGCCATGGTGGCCTTCGTGTGGGTAAAAGCCGTCCTGCGCATCGTCCCAAAAAATACTCAGAGAATACAAAAACCGTTCGTGTTATAGAGTCCGCAGTTGAATTTGTGCCTGTTCTAAATACAGGAAAACTGCTACCTCTGATTGAGCACTATAAAGAAAAGTGCGAGCCTTACATGCAAAAACCATCAGGAAAAAGAGGTGCATTTCGCCATATGTGCCAGTTCCTTATTGAACTCGATGAATTGATTGAAAATGGAGATGAATAATGGAATCTGATGACATTTTTTTTATGTTTATTGGTTATGGTTTGATGTATATTTCTTCTTTTGGTTTTTTCTTATTTCACAGAGGAGATGCAGATATTATTTTTGCATCTGTTTTGGGTTTTATCTCTGTTTCATTTTTTTTGGCATATTTTCTTTTTACGGATGAATAATGGATAGTAAAGATAAAATTATGTTGATTTCTGGTTTTCTTTTTGGGGGATTAGTGACATGGATTTAGATGGTAATGGATTTATTTTTTTTATTTATTTTGTTGTTTTTTGGGTATTTTTTAATGCAATTTTTTCACAAATAAAAGAATTTTTTGAGGGTTTTTATTATTTTTTTATGAAGATTTTTAATTCTGCCTATTTATTTGTTTATTTGGTGATTGCGTTTACGTATTCAACAACACTTTTGGATTTAATTGTACCCAGTGTCATTTCATCTATTTTGATACTGTCTATTGTTATTGCATTAGTATCTGATTATATTGATGAAATGAAACAAAAGGATTGGGAACAATGAATTGCATACTTAAATTCTACAATGAAATATCTCTTCTTTTAGGTATTTTTCTTAATGGTTTGTTTCTTTACTTCTCTGTAGAATTGTTTCAGTTGTTTTGGACTTTTATAATATGTTTCATTGCAGTGTTTACTATTGCTCATTACTTTGTAATGATATTAAATTTGGATACTGAAATCAATAAAAAGAAGGCTAAATTAAATGAACAAGAAAGGACTGAGGCATTATTATGATTGAATTTAAATCTAGTTGTGCATCTAGCCGTGCTTATTACACTGTTTTTTATTTCTCAACGGGTCGTTCTTCGATTCCTGTTGCAACCCATTTTCAGAGTTTTATTCAGGTTGTTCAGTATATTTATATTTATCTGCTTCATTATTATAGTTTTGTTTTTCCTGATAGTGAAAAATATTCTCGTTTTAATTGTTTATTAAATGAGTCTTATTTACTACAGAGAGATATAGTATATTATTAAATGTTGCTTTTGTAACGGAAGCAAGTTATAATGTTTTCCAAGTTGATTTTATTAGAATTTTTATTTATTAGGCGAGGAGATAGAAATGAGAGATGCACATGAGGTTTTAGCTGATGGTTTATTGTTGTCTTCAATAAAATTTAGAAGAATTGTTGAGTTTGCTTATGGTTCTCTTGATGGTGAAAGAAACAATTCTGAATTGTATTTTTTACAATTTCTTAATGAAGAGTTGGAGCGTGTTTCTGATTTAAATGAAAATCCATTCATTTGTATTAATTCTATTAACATTTATGTTAAGAGGTGGATGGCCTATACAATAGGCGTTTTTTTGCAAGGAAAAAGCTTGTCTCTTGAGGATAAAAGCATGTGGCTTAAATTTGCTAAGCAAATAAAAGTTTGAATTTTTAACTCAATGGGAATTGATTATGAATTCTACTGAACCTTTTGTTTATTTATTGATGCTGGAGAGTTTTGAAGGCAAGTCTATTATTCGTGTTTATTCTACTGAAAAATCAGCTAATCAGGATATGGCTGATTTCAGTTTATTGATTAATAGGGATAATACTGATGGTCGTTTAGTGGTTGAAAAGAAGGTTTTGACGGGGGGAGTATTGCCGTTTTTTTCTCGTTCTGATAATTGGCTTTTATTATCAGAGTCTGTACCTTTTTATGATGAAGAAAATGTGATTGTCTTAGCGTGTGTTGATGGAGCAGTTGTTTCCCTTGGATATGGGATGTATGGCTGGGTTGATTTAGAGGGTAAACAGTTGAAAATACCGCCTTCTCATTGGATGCCGTACCTTGATGCTCCCGATGTTTCTTAAGAAATAAATTTGCTTCTGTAACAAAAGCAAGATATAATATAATCTTTAAGTTAATCAATAATTAAGGATTATATTATTTATGAACCTTTCAGAAACCTGTCTTGATTGTGGTAGCCCTTTGTTAGGCGATGGTGAAATTGTTGCGTTGCATTGTCCCAATGCCGATTATGAAGCGGTTATTGAGTTGAAGCCTGTCCATTCTTTGGGCGCTCCGTTTAGTTTAAGTATTTGTTATTGTGGATTTGGTCAGGCGGAAGATTTTGATGTTGAGTTGCCGTTTTAATCGCGGCTCCCATCGCGGCTCCCATCGCGGCTCCCATCGCGGCTCCCTGGCAAAGCCCCAAAGCCCAAAGCCCAAAGACCAAAGACCAAAGACCAAAGACCAAAGACCAAAGACCAAAGACCAAAGACCAAAGACCAAAGACCCAAAGCCCCAAAGCCCCAAAGCCCCGCCTCTTTGTCGGCTTCTGGCCAAACTCTCCAGCGATTAGCTCCCGCCAAGGGACTTACTATCAAGATGTTTTCGGCTCCTCTCCCCCGTCTATAGCCGTGATTTCACCAGCCGAAAATATGCACCGAGAATCAAAACCGCTGAACCTGGCAATTGGTTCGATCTTTCGATGAGCCTTTCATTTATGCTCCCTCGATCAAGCACCTTCTCCACCCTGATAAATTCTGTCAAATCTCCAGATCATCTAAGCGTGCCAGCGGATAGCTCCGTGAATTACACGCGATTGTAGGCTTCTGGCCAAACTCTCCAGCGATTAGCTCTGTGTGAGTATCTAAAGGCAAAAAAAACGCCACAGAGGGCGTTTAAGCGGTTTTTAAGCCCCACAGAGGTGGGGAACGTTGATAAATAATATCCGCGAAGGTTCAACCCCACAGGAGTGGGGAATATTTAATTAACAGGCAGCAGTCGGCGACAGAGGGCTGGCCCGCGCCGGCTGCCGTTTAAAACCCCAAAACACAAATGTATATTAAAGAGCGCGTGCGCACGCCCGACTTGATACTATTACCAAATTTGCGGCACCATAAATAAAACAATGGCTTACGCGGGGTGGTTTTCGTTGTTATATTCTAAATTTTTGTTTTCTTTTTTAAATGTTTTTGTTCCGTTTTTTTTACCTGTTGCGATATAACAGACATCGAATCCCATTTCGTGAAGTTCTATGCATTCAAGCATCGTGAATCCTCCTTTTTCTCCTTTCTCGTAATATTGTATTGTCCTTGATGTTTTTTTGAATTTATCGGCGACTTCTTGTTGACTTAATCCCATTCTATCTCGTTCTTCTTTAAGTCTTTTTCCGTTTTTTGAGTTCCATTCCATTTTTCAGCCCTTGTAATATTTTGTTACATACTGTTTTTCATGGCCTTTTTCTGTTTTTTTAGCTTGAAATTGAACTATGGTTCGTGTTATACATGAATTATTGTTCATGAATTTTCTCGCTTTGGTTTGGTTTTTGGCTTAGTTTTTTAGGTTTAGGGAACCTTTGAGCTTTTATTATATACCTTACTTATTTGCTTTACTTTCATTGAACATATTCCTCTCTGTTTGATTACAGAGAGGTTTCTTTTTCGCAAAAAAAACCCGTGCAGAGCGGCAAACTCGTACACGGGTTAATTAAGATTACTAATGACTGCAATTATATCACACAACAGTGATATTGCACTAGATTTTAGAGATAAAAAACAAGAGCCTAGCCCCACATTACTAAAAAACCTACGCGAAAAATCATACGACGTAGAACATTATTCAGAACGGCTAGACAAGACAGATACAGACAACCAGACAGCAGAATCTAGCGCACTATCGGCGCACTACAATCGCCTAGAAAAATTTGTACTTCAACGTTGGTTACGTGAAGTACTACCCGATTCGAGGACGGCTAAAACCTGTCTTCGGTCAATAAAACCGGATTTCACAGGGTTCAATAAATTGAGCCATGTCGAGCAGGAGGCAGCGCTCGACGGTGAAGGAGCCTCCTCCGGCGTACCGATTTTCTCCTCGGTGGCTGAAGGGGATGTTCCTGCTTCCGTATTTTACGGCAATCTTCAGGTCTGTGGTTCCGTGTGGAATTGCCCTGTCTGCGCTGCAAAAATTAGCGAGCGCCGGAGGGTCGAGCTTAAAGCCGCTTTGGACGCACATCGAGCAGTGGGCGGCGTGACCATGATGGTCACCAGGACAGTGCCGCACGATAAATTCGATGATATTAGACAGATGACTAAATCGTTTAAAGCGGCTGAGCGTTGGATGAAAACTCAGGCTGATTACAAAGGTAATGGTCAAAGAGTTCTAGGATTAAAGAAAAAACTCGGTTTAATAGGAACAATAACCGCCTTAGAGGTCACCTACGGATTTAAAAACGGCTGGCATCCTCATACACACGAGATACTGTTTCTAGAGAAACCGTATCCCGACATGCTAGAGGATTTACACGCTTTATTTCCTTTATGGAAAAAAGCCGCCGTTAAACAAGGATTCAAAGAGCCCAGCATCAAAGCCTTCGACATTCAAAATGCTGATTTTGCGGCTAATTACGTTGCCAAATACGGACATGAACCGAGGAATCCTATTTGGTCAGAAGACGCTGAAATGACCCAGCTTCATCGTAAAAGAAGTTGGGATTTCAAAAACTTTAATGCTTCAGTTGAATTAAAAGATGTTGCAAAACTAACCCCCTGGGATTTAATGCGACTCTCTTTATACTGGGACGTTAGACAAGCAGACGAGTTGTTTAAACAATACGTAGAGGCGTTCAAAGGCCATTCCCAACTCAGATGGAGTCCAGGACTCAAAAAACGGTTTCAAATACAAACCAAAACAGACGAACAACTGGCGGAAGAACAATCAAAACAAGCAGTGCAAATCGTAAACATTCCCAGTCCAGACTGGTACAACGTACTCAAATACGATGCAAGAGGCGTTCTACTAGCACTAGCCAAACACATCGGACAAGAAGGCGTAGATGATTTGCTTGAAGATTTTAGAAATTTAGAACTGGGGCATAGTCTTGTTTAAATTTTACTATCAGTTTTTTATTTTTTTCCTAATTGACTGGCTCTCTCATTTAGTTGATTTGTTTGATGTTATTATTGATTACCTTTACGATAAATTGATTATTTTGTATTTATTGACATTGTTTATTTATCTTATTGGATTGGCTTTTAAGATTTATTATATTTAGATTATATTTAGAACTTAGGAGTAAATAATGCCATCTTTTTCTTTCTCTGATTGTTCTAATGATTCCTGTTCTTTTTTTGATAGAAATCAGGAAAAAAATTGTGCCTATGTTGATAAGGACGGACATCCTTTGTTTTACGTTTGCGTTGATTACAAACCCGTTCAACCGATGAAAGTTGTAGAAAAAGATTTATAAATTAAATATAAGGCACCGAGCCTTGCTTGATTCATTGAATGTAGCCAATGAATTATTCACATTAACGCTACTGTTAGGAGTTCAATTATGTCTGTGCAGCCCCCCCCATTACCCAAGAAAAAAGCGTTGTCAGGTTTTTACATTCCCGTTATATCAATGGGCGACCCGTCTTCTATGTCGGAGAAAACTGTCCCTACTAAAAAGGGAGGAACAATTCGTATTGTTGAGCAGCTTTTTTATGCTCAAATTGAAGGTCCCAATTTTCCTTTGTTGACTCGCCCAATGAATATCCGTCGTTTACCTACGGACGATTTTACCTCCCCCGTTCCAGAGCCTCTACCAGAGGGGAAATATTTTCTTAAACTGCCTTTGACGACTAATCAGTACGACTCTTTACAATTGGACAGTTATGCAGACCCTCTGTTGTTTACAGAGGAAGAGTACCTGTCTCACATGTCTCCGGTGTCTTTAAAGGCCGCTTAGTTTAATATTAAGCTAATTTGATTTAGTAACCGAATGAACCGGAGATAGATAATGATTGCCGCTGACTTGATAGAGATATTGAGAGCACTTCCTCCTGAATCAACTGTGAGAATCAAGCTTTACTCGCCTTTTTTTGAAGAGTTAAAGAAAGAAGGTGAGT
>JADGDE010000017.1 GCA_016745035.1 Thiotrichales bacterium | reverse complement strand
TTACAGTCACTACTTATATATAATATCTATTACTCTTGCAAGAGTAATAGATATTATATATAAGTAGTGACTGTAAATCATAATAGTTGCTACTTAATATAATAGTTACTGCTTAATATAATAGTTACTGCTTTGTATTATAGTTACTATTTTATATAATAGTTACTGCTTTGTATTATAGTTGCTATTTGGTGTAATAGTTGCTGCTTAATATAATAGTTGCTATTTGATGTGATAGTTGCTACTTTTAATAATAGTTACTGCTTGACATAATAGCTGCTATTATATATATTGGAATCAATCCCTATATAACATATTATGATAGCATGTAACATAATCACCCCTATGTTATGTTATCAATTAAAATATACCTTAATATGTGAATAAATATATACAAGCTATTGTTATATATAAAAATAAAAAAATAATATACTAAAAACTTGCAAAAGAATATACGCTTACTATATAATAGTTACTATTTTTTAGTTAATAAGGGTTGCGGGGGCTATCATGCAGTATTCAGACAAAGAAGAGGCAAACAACCAAGAACGCGGGGGAGTTAAAAGAATCCCTAGATTTTTAGAGCGACTAAAAGAGGCGACGATATACGGGGATAAAGGCAGGTATAGAAAGACAGATATAGCCATGTATAGAAAGGCTGTAAACGCCCTTTGTAAGGCTGAAATTGCCTACATGCGCAAAGAATTGCAGGCTGATAGCGACCATTACAGCGTGCAAACACTCCACCGCTATATAAGCGACTACAGAAACGCGGTGCGCCATGAGTTCGCAGGCGAAATCATGCCCGATATGTACAACGACAGCAGGGGCTATAAGGTCAAAACCCATATTGCGGTTAAGTATTTGGCTATGACAAAGAAGGAAAAAGAGGCGCGAAAACAGCAGGATATAGACTCAAAAAACAGATATACGGACATAGACACAGGCGGGCGCTTAGTCATCGCAAACCCCGACAACCTGATCACCGTGGCAAACCAAATATTGAAAGAATCAACAAATTATTTTGAGATTGTGGCGGCACTCTTAGCCGTGACAGGTCGCCGACCTATCGAAATTTTGCACACTGGCAGCCTAAGCCCTGCCAATAGCCAGCAATGCACATTCACCGGACAAGCAAAAACACGCGAATCTGAACACGCACGCGGCGCTTTTGATATTTACACCTTAGCCCCGCCTAAGCTTGTTAGCCAAGCCTTAGCCAAGGCGCGAAAAATGCGGAATTATGAGGGCTTAAGCCATCGGCATATTGAAAGCCGAACAAGCGGCATGTTAGGCGTAAAAATTCGGGATGTTTTCGGGGATGTATTAGCCGTTGAGGGTGTGATAACACCAAAATCATTGCGGGGGATTTGGGTTAATATCGCGCACCACTTATACAAACCCATGTCCATTGATTCCGTGTTTGCTACAAACCAGTTAGGACACGCTACGCCAAACGGACAAAGTGTTAGCCGTGCAAGCGCTGATAATTACATGCAGTTTTATTGCTACCCTTTCACACAAGAAAAAACAAGCGAATTATTGCAAAAAATCGCTTGACAGTAACTATATAATATATATAATAGTACCTATCTTATATAAATGGAGTCAAAGCAATGACCATCAACGATTTAGCACAACGCAAAAACAGCAAATCAGCCCCGAATTTTCGCTTAACCGTTGGACATGATGAACGCAGCCAAGCATGGGCAAATAAAGTCGTTGATGCCATCCACAAAAGCAAAAAAAGCAAAACTGATTTTGTCTTTGATGCTATCGAAAACGCTTGCGATAGCAAAAGCCTAGCGGGTGCAAGCATCACCTTTGATAATGAACCTCTCGACGATTACGACGGCAAAACCGAAGCCGAACTTGTCGCCGTGGTGCTTGAAAACATGAGTATTGAAGCGCTGGCTAAAAAGTGCATTAGCACCTACGCAAAGCGCATCCACCAGCAAAACAGCAAGACCACACGCACCGGACACGACCGCAAACGCAAGACTAGCAGTGATGTGCAAGAACGCTTGCACGCGCTAGTTGTTGAGCGTATGGCAGCAAACGACAAGGCGACCGGATGGCACGAAAAACGCGCCATTAATTCGAGTTGGCTACAAAAAGGCGGTAATGAGGATAGCATGGGGCGCACAACGGGTATTAAAAACATTTACAGCTTCAAAGCCATTACTGAATATTTAAGCGTTCACGGTGACGAAATCGAAGCGCACCACGCCAAGCACGGCATCAAAGGCAACTATAACCAGCGTGTGAGTAATGAACTAAAACGCTTAGCCAAAGGCTAACGCACAATGCCAAATAAAATATACCATATACGCTATATAATGCTATCATTACGATCATGAAGTGGACAATTCACTATTATGATGAAACGGTACAGGATAAAATATTATCTCTGCCGAAAACCTTATTAGCTAAATACATTCAAACCACCGACCTAATGATAGAGCAAGGCTCTAACTTAGGAGGGAATCTAACAAAACAGTTGGACAAAGGGCTGTATGAATTGAGGTTAAAAGGAAAAGAGGGAATAGCAAGAGTCCTATATTGCACTGTCATCAACAGAAAAATAGTAATGCTCCATAGCTTTGTAAAAAAGACTCAAAAAACACCAAAAAAAGAGCTAAATATAGCTAAAAAGCGGTTAAAAGAAGCCAAATATCAACAAGGAGAATATGATGATTAGCCATGAAGAATTAAGAGCTTTAGCGTTATCAGACCCTGAAGTAAAAGCCGAATATGATGCTTTAGAAGATGAGTTTTCCTTGTATAGAGAAATACTCAAAGCACGAAAAGCTGCTGGATTATCTCAAGCAGATGTAGCCAAGCGTATGGAATCAACACAATCAGCCGTAGCTAGACTAGAGGCAGCGGGCGGGAGCAAAAAACATTCCCCATCTATCAATACTCTACGAAGATATGCAGAAGCCGTTGGATGCCATTTAGAAATAAAATTCAAACCATGCCATAGCTAAAGTTAAGGACATCACAAACCATTGCCAGTCTTCTTTAATCAGCGTGTGAGCAATGAATTGAAGCGCTTAGCTAAAAGCTAAAACACTTTTCCTGTAAATATTCCTGTAAAAAACAATAATCAGACAATTAGACTAGGATTTTGACAAGATTCGGGGTCATCATTACCGACCCCATAAACATCAGGACACGCGCAGCATCATCCATCATAAATCCCTAGCCAAAAGAAACAATCAAGCTTTCCAAGGGAATATTAAGCCCGCTATGCAACCTTTTAATCATGTTTAAAGATAAAGGGCGCTTGCCATTAAGGACTTCGGAAACACGCCCCTTGCTGCCTATGTAGCGCTCTAGGTCTTTTCTTTTAAGACCTTCTTGCTCCATTCTGAATTGAATAGCTGATATAGGGTCTGGTGGGCTTATAGGATAGTGTTTTGACTCATAATCATTGACCAATAAGGCAATAATTTCTAGCCTGTCACCTTCTTTTGTATCAGGCTCACTCCCCCATAATTGCTCCATTTCAAGCAAAGCATTATCAAGGTCAACATCATTTTTTATCGGTTTTAAATCCATCATAGGTATCAGCCTTTATTGCGTCATAATCGGCATGGGTTCCTAAAAATTTAATGAGAAACCAATAGCGCCTAAAATCCGCTAACACAATCAAGCGGTACTTATTGCCAGCAATGTTAAAAACAATACGGTTATTTTTTAAAATACTGGCATTTTTATACTGAGATTTAACCTCATGAGGCGTATTCCATCGAGCCTTATACACCTCCTCATACCAAGCTTCTAAAGGCTTTTTTGAGTCTGGATAACGCGACCAAAACTTAACGAGAGTGCTACGGTTAAATATCAACATTGATGTATTATAATAAGTTCCCATATCGGGAATCAAATATATTCGGTAAAATACCATGATTAGCGCGGATAAAAGCCTAAACCAGCTTAAAGATGCGGCTACATTGAGATACCATGCCCTAAAATTAATCACCTATTAGCCAAAGAAAATATGACCCAAAAAAGCAAATTATTTATTGAGCGCTGGCAACATAATGACGGCACAGAACAAGCAAACTCCCAACTATTTTTAACCGAACTTTGCGAACTTCTAACACTTCCAAAACCAGACCCCGCAACCATTGACACCGAAAATAATGCCTATGTATTCGAGAGACGGGTCGATATTCAGCACCCCAATGGTGAAACTAAACGCGGGCGGATTGACCTCTATAAGCGGGGCTGTTTTGTACTAGAATCCAAACAAACCCATTTAAGCCTCGATAGTTCAGGCTGGGATAAAGCCATGTTGCGGGCGCATAGCCAAGCAGATAATTATATTCGGGCTTTGCCAGCGGATGAAGGTCGCCCACCATTTTTGATAGTGATAGATGTCGGGCGTAGCATTGAACTTTATGCCGAATTTTCTCAATCGGGCGCTACTTATGTGCCGTTTCCAGACCCCCGCAATTTTCGGATTAAACTCGAAGATTTAGCCAAAGCTGACATTCAAGAACGCCTAAAAAAAGTATGGCAAGAACCCCTAAGTCTAGACCCTAGCCGTCAATCCGCACGTATTACCCGTGAAATCGCCAATCAATTAGCCGAACTGGCAAAAGCCTTGGAGCAAAAGCACAGCGCTCAAAGCGTTGCCCATTTCTTGATGCGCTGCTTATTTACCATGTTTGCTGAGGATGTCGGCTTAATTCCCCATAATAGTTTTACCGAATTACTCGAAAGTCTACGCGACAACCCCGACCATATTGCGCCCATGTTTGAGGGCTTATGGAAAACCATGAATGATGGCGGCTTTTCCCCTCATATCCGCCATACCTTGCTACGCTTTAACGGTGGTTTATTTGCCAAGGCAAAAGCACTACCTCTCAATAAAAAACAATTAGATTTGCTGATAAAAGCAGCCCATGCCGATTGGAGCTATGTTGAACCTGCAATTTTTGGCACGCTATTAGAACGGGCGCTAGAAAGCAAAGAACGCCACAAATTAGGCGCACATTACACCCCTAGGGCTTATGTCGAGCGGTTAGTGCTACCCACCGTGATAGAACCCTTACGGGAACAATGGCAAGCGGTACAAGTTGAAGCAACCGTACTTGAGCAAGACGGCAAAGCGGAAAAAGCGTTGCAACACATCAAAGACTTTCACTATAAGCTTTGTAATACCCGCGTACTTGACCCCGCTTGCGGTACAGGCAACTTTTTATATATTGCGCTTGAACACATGAAACGCTTAGAAGGTGAAGTGCTGAATGTCTTAGAGCAAATGGATAATAATATTCTTTTCGATACCGCTGGACTTAGCGTAGACCCTCACCAATTTTTAGGACTCGAAATCAACCCACGGGCGGCGGCGATTGCCGACATGGTGCTATGGATTGGCTATTTACAATGGCATTTTAAGACTAAGGGCAATATCAATCCGGTTGAGCCGATATTGCATGATTTTAAAAACATCCGCTGCAAAGATGCCTTACTTGCTTATGACAGCAGTGAAATTGCGACCGATAGCGATGGAAACCCGCTAAGCCGTTGGGATGGAATAAGCTTTAAAACCCATCCGATTACGGGCAAACAAGTTCCTGATGATAGTGCTCAAGTACCGATTTTGAACTATATCAACCCGCGCAAGGCAATATGGCCTCAAGCCGATTATATTGTGGGAAACCCGCCGTTTATTGGGGCTAAATCTTTGCGCGATGCTTTAGGTGATGGTTATGCCGAAACTTTGCGTAAAACGTGGAAAGAATTGTCAGAATCCAGCGATTTCGTCATGTATTGGTGGCATAAAGCCGCCGAAACCACGCGAACAGGCAAAATACAGCGTTTTGGATTTATCACCACTAATAGCATTAAACAAACTTTTAACCGCCGTGTGATTCAAAGCCATTTAGAGGCTAAAAAACCGTTATCTTTAATCTTTGCCATACCTGACCATCCTTGGGTCGATGCCACTGATGGGGCTGCCGTCCGTATCGCAATGAGTGTGGGGCAAGCTGGTGATACTAAAGGCAAATTAAAAAGCCTTATTTGGGAGCAAAAAACTCAAGTAAAAGAGCAAGAAAGTAATGAAATATCAGTTAAATTAAAAACAAAATTTAGCAAAATAAATGCGGATTTAACGGCGGGGGCAAATGTGGCTGCGGTTAGCAGTCTGCGTTCTAATTCAGGTTTAAGTAGTCGTGGTGTTCAATTAATTGGTTCAGGTTTTATCGTAACCCCTAAAGAAGCTGATTTTTTAGGCAATTTTCCCGTGATTCGTGAATATCGCAATGGGCGTGATATAGCTCAAAGTCCGCGTGGTGTAATGGTGATAGATTTATTTGGGCTAACAGATGCACAGGTAAAACGAAAATATCCAGCTATTTATCAGTGGGTTTTAGAGCGTGTTAAACCTGAGAGAGACCAAAACAAACGAAAAAGCTACCGTGATAATTGGTGGGTATTTGGCGAGGCACGCCAAGAATTACGCCGAATGTGTACAGATATTTCACGTTATATTTCAACAGTTGCTACGACTAAACACCGTTTTTTTGTATTTTTAGAAAAACGCCTCCTTCCTGATGATGCCCTAATAAATATTACTTTAGATAATGCTTACTATCTCGGTGTTTTATCTAGTCGCGTGCATTATCATTGGGTTAGTGTGACAGGAAGTACACTGGGAGTAACAATTGTTCCTCGCTACAACAAAACCCGCTGCTTTGAGACATTTCCTTTCCCCACCTGCAACAAAACCCAACAAGCCCAGGTCCGCCGCTTAGCCGAACAACTGGACAAGCACCGCAAACAACGCCAAGCCGCGCATCCTGATTTAACTTTAACAGGCATGTACAACGTCTTAGAAAAAATCCGTTTAGAGCAACCTTTAAGCCCGAAAGAAAAAATTATTCATGAGCAAGGTTTAGTCTCAGTGTTGGCAGAAATTCATGATGACTTAGACCGTGCCGTGTTTACTGCCTATGGGTGGGAGGATTTAGCCGATGTCTTAGTCGGTTGCGCTGGGGCAACCACGCCGCTATTAGATAAATCCGAAGCTCAAACGGCTGCTGAAGAAACCCTGCTTAGCCGCTTGGTAGCACTTAATCTCGAACGTGCAGCCGAGGAAAAACAAGGCAAAATTCGCTGGTTGCGCCCCGAATTTCAAGCCCCCGAAGAACATGCCAACGCCACGCAAACCGAGATTAAAGCCGATAGCACGCCTGCTAAAACTCAACGTAGTAGCAAACCGACATGGCCAAAAGAAATGCAAACCCAAATCCAAGTGGTACGCGACCATTTGAGCATACAAGCCATGAATACCGAAACCTTAGCCAGTCAGTTTAAGCGTAAGCCACTAAAAGGTGTGACCCAAGTCTTAGCAGCCTTAGAGGCTTTAGGGCTGGCAAAACAAGATAAGGGGCTTTGGTACTGTTAAGTTTTTGGAATTGAATATGTCGTGAGTTTGACAGGATTAAAAGCTTAGGCGTATGCTTAGGCTTTCAACTCGCAGAAAGCGAGATTAAAGCGGCGCTAGCAGATGCGGAAACATCTACTAACGCCTGACATCATAACTGAGAGTAATCAGCACGATGCGTTCAAAACATTGTACACATAGAAAAATAGCGCGTAAACCCTGTATTTTAAGCGGTTTAACGGGCTTTTTTTATGTCTGCTTGATTTGCTCTCAGCTTAACCTGAGAGGTAATCAAAACTATGAAAACCCCCACCGTAACACATGTCTACATTATTGAAAACGAGCTAGGCTTAATCAAAATCGGTTTTGCCAACAATCCTGCCAAGCGTTTCAAGTCAATTGAATCCGCAAGTGGTTTTCAGATTGTTAAACAGTTCATTTCTTTCCCCAGCGTTCAAAGCCCTGATATAGAACACGCTTTGCACCGAAAATTTGCCGAACATCGCAAAACAGGCGAATGGTTTTCCATGTCTTTTGATGATGCAGTTGCCGCGCTCAAAGCTTTGCAGCCTGACGAACCACAACAAGCATTAACCCCGTTTAACTTTAATTCTCAAGCGGTACGCACGACCACAGACCCCAGCGGTCAAGTTTGGTTTATTGCTCAAGACGTTTGCACCTGCCTTGATTTAAACGACACCAGCAAAGCCGTAAGCCGCTTAGACGATGATGAAAAGCTGATACGAACAGTATTCGTATCAGGTCAAAACCGCGAAATTCTAACCGTCAATGAGTCAGGCTTATATTCCCTTATTTTCACCAGCCGCAAACCCGAAGCCAAGACATTCAAAAAATGGGTAACAAGTGAAGTCTTACCAGAAATCCGCAAAACAGGCGGCTATGGTCAAATCACACCGCAAATACAAGCATTGATAAAATCCGCTTGCACGCAAGCCGTCAACGAAGCAATAGCAGCACATACCACAAAGCAAACAAATCATCACTTATCCAATCAATCCAGCCTATATAAGCTCAACGACCTCCAAAAAAACCGCATTCGCGCCTTTGTCGATGGCAAGCCCTACGTGCGCCTATCCGAAGTCATTACCGATGGTGAAAAAACAGGCTATGAAATGCCCATGCAATCGGTTGCAAAATATTTGCGAGTCCTTGGCTATGAGCGCCGTTTAATGCGCATAAAAGGTGGCGTTCCTATGCGCCTATGGGTTAATGCTAATTTATGGAGTGCAAGCCATGTTTAAGTCTATCCTACTTTGCCTCGCTGGCTTTTACGTTGGCGGACTTATTTACGTGACCTATAAAAACCCTTTGCCCAATCCATCAACATTAAACACCACCACACAAGCAAGCGGGGTGCTGTCATGAATTACGCGGATTTTTTGATTTTTCTTGCTTTGCTAACCGCTGCCATTGGCTTATTCACCATCGCCCAAAATCGCCATCATGATATGAAGTACGTCATCTGGGGCGCAATCGGTCTTGAGTTTTTGGGCGTGGTGCTGTCTGTTTATTGGGCTGTCACTGTTGTTGAGGACAAAATCATGGCTTTGTTTTTTGTCCTTGGTTGGATCGCAATGGTCGCTATTCGCGCCGCTGTTTTACCTCGCTTGATTACCAACATACAAAACGGACTCATAACACATAGCTTTGTAGGCGTTTTGGTTGCCCTTATTGCCTATGGTGCGTTGTATAGCACGGGTTTGTTTCATGCTGTCAACGACAGTGGCGACAAAGCGCAGGAACGACTGGAAAGCAGCGCACCCGCTAAAGCTTTAGATGATGAAATCAAAATAACACAGCAACGCTTGAGCGGTTTAGCTGCATTTGCCGACGCTGGTAAAGCGCACGAAGTACAAGAAAAAGCGCAAGCTGCACAAGCTGAATACCAATCCAAGCAACAAGCGGTTAATGAGAATTTAGCAGCGCTTGCAGCCCCCGCTTTCCCTTCTAAATTCGCTAAATATATGAACGCTGATTGCTCACCAAAACAGACAGCAAGCGGGCTGTATTATCGGACAAAGGCTAAGAACTTATGCCCTGAATGGCAGGCGATGACAGCCGATTATGATAGAAAACGGCGTGTTTTAGAGTCTCAGCTCGGAGGCTTAGCACCATCTGTCAGCACGGGTTATGCAGCAAAACATGCTGAATACACAGGCTTGCAACAGCACTTAATCACTTTGAAAAAAGAGCGTGCAAATTTGGCAGAATCAGGACAGGGCGTGGTGTCTCAATGGCGTGGTGAGGACAGATTGATAGCGTGGGCTTTCAACATCGCACCAGAAAAAGCTAACCGCATTAAATGGTTAATATTGGTTGCTATCTTCGATATTTTAGCGCTTTTAGCGCGTATCTTTGCCGCGTTGAACACGCCACACAGTAGCGAGGATGACGCGGAAAAAGCCAAGTTTAAGGCGCTTATGCGTGGTGGTTTTTCTATGAGTGAAGCCTTGCAAATCATGGGCGGCGCTGTCGGTGACTCTGTACCCAATGCCAAGACAGCACCACAGCTTAAGCAAGGCGGTCATGTCTTGTCTGATGGCTTAGTACATGCCCATGCTGGGGAAGCTGTGCTAAATGCAGGCGCTACGAATGAACTCGAACAGATGCACCCTGCATTGATAGACAAACTCAATGCAAAGCATCGCAGCAACACAGAACAGCAAGACACAGCGCATTGCGATATATCGCAATCCGATATATCGCATTGCGATAATCGCAATGCGAGTGCTAAGCCTGCAAAGGCTGCTAAGCCTACTAAAAAGGGCTTGCAAACATTGCATTGCGAGCATTGCAACACTGAGTTTAAGCAGCGCACTGTCTGGCAAAAATTCTGCTCTACTGAATGTAGAAATGAACATAACGGTTTTAGGCTTCATAAGCGCAAAAGCCAAGCAAAAAATGCGTAATAACGCAAAAAATGCGTAAATCAATAAATATTACAATGGGTTAAATCTTTCGTGTGAACGAAACATTAATTTGACATTATTATGATGTGCTGATATTTTGATATTTTTAATTCATAAAACCTCTATAAAATGAGGTTTTGAAAAAGAAAAACCCCCGCCTTAAAGTGAGATTTTGGCGAATCTCACAAGCGAGGGTTTAGTATCCATTTTCGTTTGACGGCGACTGGATTGTTTAAATAATAGCAAGTTTTTCCTGTCTTATACAGTCTAAAACACTTCACAGTGTTGCAGAATCATGTATTTCATACAGTAAGCAACATAACAGACGGTCAAATTGCAACATATAAAAAAACCATCCAGCCATAAAAAATGAATTTGGACTTCTTAAACTATTTTTTTTAAGGATGTTCGATTTTGAACGACAAAAACAAAGCCGATAGCGCTTTAAATGCCATTAATTCTGGAGATTTTAATCGTGCCGATTGGGCAAAAATCGCATGGTCTTATAAAGCCAATCATGGCGATTATTCCATATTTTTGCAATGGAGCAAGCAAGGTGCTAATTATTCAAATGAAAGCGATTGCTTGTCTGTATGGAATGAATACAAAGAAGGCAAGGGCATAACCAAAGGTTATCTTTTCAAGGCTGCAACGGATAAGGGATGGAAACCTACAAACAAGGCTAAATATAACCCTGTCGTTGAGTTTGAATCCTTGCCTGCTTTTACCCATCATGATTACATCGACGAACAGCAATTAAAGGGTAAATTAAACGGCTGTGCAAGCTCTTTAAAACTAGGTGATGACAAGAAGCAAGGCGAATATATAGCTTTGCCAGTCGCAAGCCTAGAAACGGGCAATTTGACCGGATTTATCAAAATTTTCGGCAAGGGTAAAAACAGCAAAAAATATGCTTTCGGAACTAAAAAGAAAGGCAATGCTGTACTTATCCATCAGGGCGGTGATAGATTTTTAATTGGTGAAGGTTGGGCGGATATGGTCAACGCACATCACCATATAGACCAAACCAGCACCACCTTAGCCGCAGGCGATGCTAACAACTTTCCTGCACTGGTTAAGTCTATCCGCGCCATTAATAAAAGCGCATCAATAACTATCCTTGCTGACAATGATAAAGCGGGGCTTTCTATGGCTATCAAAGCCAAACCTGATAGCATCATCAAACCCCATGAGAATTTCAAAGACTACACCGATGCCGTCAACGCTGGCTATATAGAAACATCCGAGCATGAAATACCACAGGAAACGATACCCGATGATAAGGGTTTTTTTATGCAAAAAGACGGATTGCACTATCTAACGCCTAAACTTAAAAATGGTGCATGGGTTACGGATGATTATCGCGTGACTTATACCCCTTTTGAGATTGCGGCTTATACACGCAATGAAGATAGCGAGGACTGGGGAAAGCTTTTGCGCTGGAAAGACCAAAGCGGCAAAGCGCAGGAATATCTACTTTTTAATGAGGCTCTAGCCGCTGATGGGCGCGAATATCGAGAAATGTTATTAAGCCTTGGCTTAATGATTAACCCAAAATATAAGGCGCTTATGTCTGAGTATTTGGCAGATGATGCTCACACACCACAAAAGTTTTTAATCAGTGCGACAAAAACAGGCTGGGTTATTGACTCAGAGGGCACGAATAGCGCCTATGTATTCCCTGACAAAACCATAGGCGGGGCTGATGTAGTCATGCAACGGCAAAAAGTTCTAAAAGCTGAGTATGCACAAAAAGGGATGCTTAGCGATTGGCGCGATAATGTAGCAAATTTGTGTGTTGATAATAGCCGCTTGATGCTTTCGGCATCACTTGGCTTTGCAAGCATGTTGCTACCTTTTACCAATGAGGAAAATGGAGGCCTTCAAATAACGGGCGGGTCTAGCACAGGCAAAACCACAAGCATGTTTATAGCGGGGTCTATTTTCGGAGACCCTAACAAATTTATAAAACAATGGCGAAACACGTCAAACGCTCTCGAAGCCGTAGCACGGTCTCGCAATGACGGCATTTTGCTATTGGATGAACTGGCACAGATAGACCCCAAAGACGCGGGGGAAACCGTCTATATGTTAGCTAATGGCGCAGGTAAGGGGCGTATGTCTCGCAATGCTGAGTTAAAAGAGCCTCATACATGGCGGGTTTTATTTCTCAGCACCGGAGAAATAACCCTTGCTGAACACATGAAATCAGCGGGCAAAAAGACCCGCGCAGGGCAAGAAACCCGAATCATAGACATACCAGCGGACACTGGAAAGCATGGCGCTTTTGAGTGCGTCTATGGCACTAAAAACGGGGCTGATTTTTCGGATTCTATCAAGCGTAATTGCTTAAAGTTTCACGGCACACCCTCACGGGCTTTTGCTGAGTTTATAGCTAACTATGACCAAATCGAATTAAGCCTTGATATTGATAAAAATATAAAGGTGATTTTATCCGTCTTAGTTCCTGATTCAACAAAAGCAGATGGGCAAGTTTTGCGCGTAGCGCGGCGCTTTGCTCTTATTGGTTTAGGCGGTATCTTTGCTATAAAAGCTAATATCGTTAATTGGGCGCTAGATGATGTTATGCAGGCTATAAAAACCTGTTTTGATGCTTGGATTAATCAGCGCGGGGGCATGGGTAGCAATGAGGAAACGGCTATATTAGCTCAAGTGCAGTATTTCTTTGAACGGTACGGCAATAGCCGCTTTATAACTGATAATCCAGAGGATAAAACACCTCATGATATGGCAGGCTTTAGACAAGATGATGACTATTTTGTTTTGCCTCAAGTGTTCAATAACCAAATATGTGAGGGTTACAACTCAAAAACAGTCATAGAGGTGTGTCTAAAAAATGGCTTGCTTATACCTGCACCAAGCGGAAAAAACGTCACTCTTAAGCGCATTCATGGCTTAGGGGTTAAACGGGTTTATAACTTCAATATCAGCGAGGAATCTAGCAAGGTGTAACCCTTTTTTATCCTTATATTTCATAAACTTATTTAAGGTGTAACCCAGATTTATAAACGAGGGTTACACCTTTTTTTATGTTTTATCCTTAAAAAACAATGACGTAACCTTATTAACCCTTGTAACCCTGATAGAAGGAGATGTATAGAGGAAAAAAAGGATAAAGAGTAAGGCATAAAAACCTTTAACTTTATTTTTTTTCACACGACAGTCGGGGAAGAGGGTTACAAGGGTTACAAGGTTACAAATAGATATAATTAAGTAATCAAAAAAAATAGTCAGTTGTTTTTATTATGTTTTTCTAAAACTATAAACAAAAAAACAGCGCTAGCGCTGTTTTAAGTTTGGGTTACATTTGGGTTACACAGGGTTACATCATTGATTAATATAATGTTTTTATGTGAAAACTCGCTAAAATTTGGCAAGATTCGCAAAAAACAAGACAGACTTAGCTTAGAACCCATCCAACATAGTCCAATATCATCCAATAAAAGACCATCTCACCTTGTCTCAAGTTATCTCACCTTGTCTCAAGTTATCTCACCTTGTCTCAAGGATGCGCTAGGATGCGCTTAGAGTGCGCTAGGATGCGCTAAATGGAAACAGAAAAGGCAGAGCCTATGCGGTTTTAGTGCGGTTTAATTTCATCCCCCCCCTAAAGAAAGAAGGAACGAAACTAAACCGAGCCAATATATAGGCAGTAAACGGGGTTTTTACCCCCACACTAGCGAAAGTATGTAGAAGTACCTTAGCCCACCACCACGCAAGGCTATTTACTTTCATCCATCCTATTAAATTCAGTATTAAAAAAAGGGCTTAGCGTTCTTTGATGGATACACCCGCTATCTCACATCTTGCACAAGTAACTTCTTTACATAAAAATAGTAACTACTACATATAAATAACCAACAAAAGAACCATTAACCACTATATGAATAGTAGCTACTATTACCGACAATAATAATTACTCGTCAAGACAGAGTTTTGAGTGAATTTTTATTATTCGTATTTAGTACTTGCTGTACTAGGAAGAGCTATTCCAAATAAGCTGAATAAGCCAAGCATGAAAACAACCAACCAACCGTTATCTACTGATGCAGCAACAGGGACAACAGGGACAACAGGAGGAGTAAGCAAAAGCAAACGCAGGTTATTGGCATTGATATAAGGTCCGCCGCCTGTTCTTTGCGTAGTAAACGTAATAACCCCTCCAACTGGAGCCACATCATCCCATATCAACCAGTCATTGATATTACCATCAAAAGTTTGATCCCAGTTGGCAAGGTCGATAGAAGGTGAACGAGTAGCTTCTTTGGCATTACGACTGGCAAGATTGCCATTGACTCTTGTTTCGACAATGGTGATATCGCCCTCAGTATAGAATTCGACCTGATAGCGATCACTGTCAGACAAATTGGCAAATACAAACTGCCCAATCTTAGTTGTTCCACTCTCAGATATATACAGGCGATCATTCGTGTCACCAGCGAGCCAATCCTCTGCTGGCGATAAGCCATCCCATTCACCTTCCCAGCCGTTGCCGGTTAAAGATATTGAAGTGGGTGTGCCGGTATCATAATCAATCAGATTACTCGTAGTACTATTGGCATTTGCTAAAGAGATTGAATTCCAGCTCCCTCCTGGAGCACCATTACGTTCAGAAAGATCTATACGAATATCGAGAGCATAGGCGTTTCCTTGGGCAAAGCCACCAAATAATAATAGCCCCAACAAATACAGACAATTCTTACAAATTGAACAATAAAATATTTTTCCATGCATTAAGCAAGTTTCCTAATAAAAAATGTTGTTTATAACAATACTTTCGCCAAAATAAGTCTTAGGTTAAGCTAGGTTTAAGGTTAGGTTAGATGAGAAAAACGAACTTAGCATAATACCGCTTAAAAGGCGACACATGCGACATAAGGATAGACTGCAAACCGTAGCAATTACGGGGCGTTTATAGCTTTACCATGCGCCCCAATTCCGTCACGGTGTCGGTTGATACCAATAAATGAACAAAAATCTTATCCAGCCTCTCCCATATTTTTTTAATTAGCAATGCAACTATCAGTGCATAAGATAGCAACTATTAACACGCTGATTAAAAGATGGCTGCTATTTATGCGGGAAAAATAAAATAGAAACTATCAATCGCCCCAGCAAAATAATAGTAGCTACTTATTGGTAAAGGCTATAAGCAGTTACTGTTTGTATGGTTATTATAAAGTAGTAACTATTAGGGTATATGATATTAACTATCTGTAGAGACAGTTACTATCATATGTATAATTGTCACTACCAATCAAAATAATAGTTACTACTAACACCAAGCATATAGTACTCTTGCAAGAGTACTATATGCTTGGTGTTAGTAG
>JADGDE010000016.1 GCA_016745035.1 Thiotrichales bacterium | reverse complement strand
TTAACATGTTCATCCTTATTAGCTGACTAAACTCGTGTATTCTACACTTATCACTACTGAGACACGACTACCAAAATATTATAATAAGCATCATCTAATATTTTTCTATCAGCTACATTGTGTTTATATGCTAAGGCAATATTTTCAATCATATTTAGCAACGTAAGCATAGTTAACCGTATTTCTAATACCGTTTTTACATCTAAAATATACTTGCCTTCAGTATTTGGAGACAAATCTGGTAGATGTTTAGTTGCAATTTCTTTAGTGATTTCCAGTTCTTGTCCTTTTTGAATTCGTGCTACATCAAGTGCAGACAGCTCAAACATTAACCTTTCATGCCTAAATGAATTTACATGACGTATAGCATCCCACTGTGTAAGTAAATCTAGTGCTCGTTCGCGTCTTGCTTTATCATGATTTGCTTTTACTTGCCAAACAATTACAAGTAACGTAAGACTAGTTATGGAAGAAGCAACAGCTATTATAATGTCTGTAGAAAAATATGCGCTCAATTTTTTAACTCCCTAATCCACAAATTTAAAATAAAGTTTTTCTAAAACTAACAGTTTCACCAGATTTTATGTTAAGTCCAATTGTACTAATAAAATCAAATTAATTTAAGGTGAAAATTTTCCTAATGACAAACTGATAGAAATATATTTGGCAATTTAGTTGATGTTTAATAATAACTGTTCATTGTCATCCAACTAGCCCGTAGGACGGGTAAACATCGTGCCATCCGCCAATCGAAGCCATAAAATTAAGGGGAATATTTAAATTTTGAGGTTTCGTTTATGGTGTATGGCGCTACGCTAATACACCCTACGATATATGCGACTTACGAGTTTGTTAGCTGTATTGCTTTAAAGCTTTATTTACCCACGACTCGAAATCCAGATTTTCATTTATAGAAAGCTCTGAACCAACCTTCGGTATTGAAACACCAAATTGTTTTTTTACCCATTGTTGAAATACTGGATTCGATTCGTCTTCTTCTGGAGGACTTGTTAACTCTTCGAAACCAAGCTCATCATAACCAATGGCTAACAATCGTAAAAAGTCTACAAAGTTTTCAGCCAATACTTTAATTTCATCACCCTCTGACCCCATGTGAACTATTGGATAAACACCTGTTTCAGTATCCCAGATACAGTAAAGCGAACCGTCGGCACCTGCACCAAACTGGCCTAATTTTGATTCGACATCCCTGAAACCAAACCAATAGAACATTGTATCGCCATCATCGGCGCGTAACTCAAAACACCCACTAATGGGGTAACCATTTTCATTAACCCAATCAATCAAAAGGGCTAACTCTTTCGGAAATGGTAAAGTTTCAGGGAATCCTTTTTTTATATCTTCGGTCTTCATTTTTCTACAGCTAACAAGTAAATCTACAGTTTCCGTAGATTATTCCAAAAAAAGTCCATATGCAACACAGTATGAGGGATAAAACTCCTCATGCTAATCGTATAACACACAAATATGACCTGTTATACGAAAATCAGAGAATCAAAAAAGCCAGATTTTAAAAACAAATATTCACAAGGATTTAAGGCAAGTCCCCGCGCTTAAACAAGCTATACCCCAGTGCCGCACACAAGCTGCCAAAGCCAATTGGATAGACAAACGCCCAGATAATATAGCCTTTAACACCGAAGTTATCCAAAATCACATAAGCTGCTGGGCCTAATAACACCAGTTGTGGGTCGAATAACAACATGGCGGCGGTGCGGAAGACTTGCATGGGGTTGAGGAGCGCGATAGCAACAATCACTTCTTGTTGTACTTGTTGCTGAATCAGCATCCCTAACAAAATCAAATCTAAAAATAATAATAGGATAAGCCAAACCAAAAAACCTAAGCCTTGGGCTATGTCGATGCTGCGGGCGAGGGTCGATAGCAACATGCCGATACCTAAAAAACACCAAGTCAGTGCCAATAACAACGCGCTGTAATAGCTAAATTGTAGCCACGGAATTTCTAAACCCTTGAAGGCAGCCCATGCCGCAGCGGCGAGCATGGCGAGTAATACGGGCAAATAGACGGTGATAAAGCGCCCGAGCAGTTTTCCCCAATACCAGCCTGTGAGCGAGACGGGCAGGGATAAGAGGTATTCAAAAATCCCCGCCTCGCGGTCGCCTGCCACCGAGCGCACCGTGGTAATCAGCACAAAAATCGGCAATATCGCCATGCACAACTGGATATAGGTAATCAGCAAACGCGATAAGCCCGTGAAGCCCATCACCCGTGATTCGGTCAGCCCAAACAGGAATAACAGGGCGACAATACCGCCAAATACCAAGGCATAAATCAAGAACCAGCGGGCGCGTAGGGATTCGGCAATATCAAGTTTGGCACTGAGCCAGAGGTGTTTTAGCATCACTGATGTCCCTCATGATGTGAGTGCTCGTTGTGCTGCATTTCTTGTTGATGCTGGCTGTGATCCACTTGTGGTTTTTCGCTATGATGATGCCCACCGTGTTTATGCACGGTGCTGAGAATTTTGGTATGGGCTTGATCAAAATTGATGCTATTGGTAACGGGGTTTTTCAGCGCCCCCAGCCCATAGTCCATCGGTGTGGTTAGCCCTGAAACATAATACGCTCTGCGGGCATCTAGCCATTCGCCAGTGAGGTAGTCTGTTACCCAAATTTCCACGCCTTTGTCAGCGCGCCAACCTTGGTCTTTTAACCACCATAAAGCACAGCCTAAATCATCAAATTTGTACAGTTGGTTTTTTTCACCGCCGCGTATTTGCGCGGAAAAATTGCGATCACTGACCACCATGCGGCAACGTTCGCAGGTGTCTCTGTCCCAGCGTACATCAGCGTGTCCGGTGGCAGAGTTATCGACACAGGCGCTGAGCCACATGAGCATGGATAATAAGGTGATTTTTTTAATCATGATTGCACTTCCTCTAATTGCACTTGCGCCAATAATCCCGCATAACGTGAGATCATTCCCAAAAAACGCAGGCGATCCGCGCCTGCAATCTGTCCTTGCCAAACCAGCTGTTGTTCATCGCTGGAGAATTGCCACGTTTGTAGGGCTTTGGCAAATGCGTCTTCGTTGCGGTTAAATTGAATTTGGCAGTGTAATTGGTGGCTGAGATTGACTTGGTCGGCGACTTTGTCATCTAAAACAATTTGTCCTCTGTCCATTTCGACCACGCGATTAACCAGTGCCGCGACTTCATCGAGGCGGTGGCTGGAAATCAGCATTACGGTGTCTTTGGGGCACTCGTCGAGCAGGGAAAAGAAAATCCGACGGGCTTCAGGGTCGAGATTAGCGGCTGGCTCGTCCATGATTAGAATTTGGCTATCGCGCCCTAAGGCGATGCTGATGAGGATTTTTTGTTTTTGCCCGCCAGAGAGTTTGACGAAGGGGCGGTTCCAGAGTTGATCTAAATCCAGCCCTAAGCGCTCACCAATTTTACGCATACGTTCGACTTGGCTATGACACAAATCGGCGGCAAATTGCAGCAGTTGCCCGACGGGCATTTTTAACGGTGGTGGTAATTGGGGGACGAAACCAACATGGGCAAGAATTTGTTGGCGCTGTTTACGGGCGGCTTGGTCTTTGACCAAAATCGTGCCTTGGTGATTGTATTCTCCGAGTAGGCAGCGGATGAGCGTGGTTTTGCCCGCGCCATTAAAGCCGACTAAGGCGATGCGCTCTCCGGCTTGGATGTTAAGCGTGACCTTATCCAAGACCGTGACTGTGCGAAATTTTTTGCTGACGTTTTCAAATTGAATCATAGATTTTTTCCTGAATAGTCATGCTGGCGCGATGTATAACACGGGCACATCACTGTCATTAAAAGCCCCATAGGGGCGACATCTATAGAGCCTAGGGCAATGCCCTAGGTTTGGAGATGTGGTAAATACAGCCCTGAAAGGGCGATATAAAAACAGGGTTTGAGTTGTTTATATCGCCCCTTCAGGGCTTTCCTGTCGTACTCATTCAACCCCAGAGCGTTGCTCTGGGCTATATGGATTGCGCCCCGTTGGGGCTATAACAATTTATTTAAGCCTTTAACATCAAAACGCAATGAATCGGTCGGGCACACATCAACACACATGGCGCAACGGGTACAATCTGCGCCCAGTGCGACTTCGCTATCAGGGGCGCGGCCTTTTTTGACACAGGCTAAGACATGCGGTACTAAGCAAACTTTGAGGCAATCGCCTTCGTGGTGGCAATCTTTAACGTGGTATTTAATCCGTAAGGGCGAAATCGTGCCGACCAAACCATAGGTTAAGCCTATCGGACAAGCGTAGCGACACCAGGCGCGGCGTGAGTAAAAAATCTCAAATAGGAGTAAAAACAGTACCCACAACAGGGCAAAACCGCCGCCGTAAATCATCGCCCGACTAATAATGCCCACGGGGTTGATGACTTCAAACACGGTATAACCGGTAATAACGGCTAACAAAACAAACACCACATATAAGACCGTGCGCGTGCCGCGATGAAATTCGTGGTTTTTAATCCATTTTTTCTTGACTAAATACAAATGGATTTTCTCGGCAAATTCGGAAAGTAAATGGTAGGGACAAACCCAAGAGCAGAAGGTGCGCCCGCCCAGTAACCACCAGAGCAAAAACACCGTGACTGTGCCAATCAGTAAGTTAATCAAAATATGTTGATAAGCGAGCATCACTTGCAAAGCCGAATTTAAGTCGGCCATGTGAAAACCGATAAAACGCGAGGCGGTGAGTGCGCCTTCTAGGAGTTGAATATCCAATTGCCAAGAAATCACAAAGAGTAAATTGGATAAAATTAGTACCGTCCAGCGCCGATTACGCCAAATACGGTGTTTGCCTTTGTCGATATGGGCTTGTTCAATCGCTTTGAGCGATTCAGCCGTGACTTTTTCTTCACGTTTGAGCTGATGAATCACTTGCACGTCGGGCGTGAAGCTGGCTTTATCGGGGCGCTCGGGTTGTTTGCCGAGCAGCACTTTAAACGATTCTAACCATTGTTTCATCAGGCACTCTCCGCTGTTACTCGTGCATCAATCACGATTACCGCAGGTTGTTGCGGACAAATCATTTCACAGACCCCGCAGCCAACACAGCTATCATGCACGGTCGGTATCCTACGTTTATCATCGGCACTATCGCTGATCGGCTCTAGGCTGATCGCGCCTTCAATCGGGCATTGGCGCAGACATAAATCACAGAGTTCTAAATCATAGGGGTAGTCTTTGACCGGAAAGGGTTTCCAACGGTCTTTGTCTTGATAGCGCAGCAAGCCTTGATAATCGCCTGTGCGAGCCGCGCCCTTAAAGCCTTTGCCTTGTACAGCTAAACAATTGGGCACATCGGCTAAACGGGCAAAACCCATGCGGACTTGTTCTTTGGTATCGACTTCATGGGATAAAGAACCCGTCGGGCAAGCGAGGACACATTGCACCGCATCACAGGAAAAATCACAGGCTTGAGCGCGGGCATCTAAATAGGGCGTGCCTAAAGAAAAACCCGAATCCATATCGGCTAATTTAATCGCTTGCACCGGGCAAACTTGCACGCATTGTCCGCATTTGATGCAGGAAGCGAGAAAGTCTTGTTCATCTAAGGCAGCAGGTGGGCGTAAAATCGGTTTGGCTTTGGCTTGTTGCACCGGAATAAAACCCAACAGCGCCCCGCCGACCACGCCAGAGCCGAGCATAATCGACTGGATAAATTGACGACGGGCTTTTTGTTTGCGGGATAAAGATAGCGGTTTTGCCATGTTAGCGCTCCAATAACGGGGTTTTATCTTCTAAAACCAAAGACGGTTCAGAAAACGGCGCGAGTCGTTCTAAAAAATCCAAGACTTCTAACATCGGTGAGCCTTTAAAAAACTGGGCGTGGGGAATGTCCATCCACACACGGTCGGCGTAGGCATACAATTGGTATGGCGTGTCGCCGACGTGATCATTATCACGGTCAAAACCTTGGTAATCATCCCAATAATTGCCCGACCATTGGTTGCGTTTTGCCGTATACGCGCCTTGCACCGAAACTTGTTGTAAATTGCCTTTGAAGCGGTTGCCGCTGATGACATTGCCTGTCCAGTCATTGTGGAACAACATGCCTGTGCCATTGTAGGCGATCAGGTTGTTTTTAATTTGGTTGGTAGTATCGGGTTGGTAGGGCGATAAATCTAAATAAATCCCCACCGCACAATACAGAAATTGGTTGTTTTCAATCACCGCATTGCTGGTCTCTTTAAAACCCACGCCCATGCCCGTCGTGCCCATTGCATAGGCAATATAGTTATCGCGGACAATGACATCATCGCTGTACATGAGGAAAATGCCGACCGAGTTTTTATAAAAATGATTGTGTTCGACTAAATTGTATTTGGAATACATAAAATGCAGGGAATAACGCCCATTGGTGGCGGTGTTGTGGGAGATGGTATTGTCTTTGGAATACCAGACCACAATATCACGCGACTTATTGACTTTATTGTAGGTGACTTTGTTATTCATGCTGTACCAAAGCCGAATCGCATCGCCACGCATACCTAATTCAACCGCTTTAGAGGTAATGGTATTACGCCGGACAATGTTGGAATTGGATTGCTGTAAATCGACCCCAAACAGGCAGTTGTCCATCTGATTATCTTTGACAATATTAAAGTTACCGCGCACTTGGACGCAGGCATCAATATCATTGTGGGAGCTGCCGGAATTGGTTAAATGTAGGTTACGCACTTGTGCGCCATCGGTGTCGATATAGACCACCGAGCCTGTGCCGCCTGCATCAATGGTGACTTGGTTTTGCCCGTCCAAAGTGATGGGGAAATCCAGCATCACCGGGCCTTTGTACGTGCCTGCGGGGATCAGCAAGGTCTCGTTAGGCTCGGCTTTGTCGATGAGGTCTTGCAAGCTGGGTGCGGCGAGAGTGATGCAGGGAAGTAGGCTTAAAATGAGGATGAGAACGCGCCGCTGGAGCGACGAGTTCTGCATTCCCACGCCACAGTGGGGATGCTTATTCATCATCCGCCACACTTAAATAGGCAAAAATCGCATGTAGCTGCTCATCGCTAAAATCATTTAGCAATTCCTCATCCGGTTCGTCTTCGTCATGAATACGCTCACCTGCGCGGTATTTACCGACTTGTTTCCATAAGTAATTGGTATATTGCCCGGCGAGCATGGGCACAGCTTGCGCCTCTTTGCCTTTACCCTCTGCGCCGTGACAAGAGCGGCATTCTTTGTTGTATAAACTTTTTCCTGTCTCCACATCCCCATCGATTTTAGGAATATTGAGCATTTTTTTGGTTTGTAACAAGCGCTCTAAGGCATCAAAATTTTCCTCATCCATCGGCGGCAATTGGGTGATTAGCTGGATTTGGTTAATGTAGGCAGAAACATCATTGATATCGCTATCGGGGAGTTCGCGGGCTTCGGTGTGGGGCAGCATCGGCATGTTTTGGCGTTCACGGGCGCGGAATAAACGCAGTTGCTGGGCGATAAATTCGGCGGGTTGCCCCGATATACGCGGGTATTCACCATCTTTACCGCCTTTGGCAAATTCGCCATGACAACCCGCGCAGACTTCGTTGATTTCCTCGCCGTTGTCTAAATCAATCGCGCTGACAGCGTAAGGCAAGCAACAAAATAAAAGTAGCCATTGTTTGATTATTTTCATCACAGTCCCTGTATAAAAATTCGCATTAAACCGCAGATAAACGCCTTAGTTTATCTGCGCTTAATAGCGCTAAGCTGCTTGTTCGCGCAAGTCTTTACGCCGTAACAAAGCCGCCAAAGCCAATAAGAGAGAAGAAGCCATGATTAAGGCAAAACCATAATGCGGATAGGAATGGGTGGTAAACTGCGCCACTTTACCGTCACCAAACACGGTCGGCATAAAGGGTTTGATACTAAAGGCTGCCATGTCATTTAGGGTATGCCCATACCACCAGAGCCAACCGGCATAATCTAAAATAAAGAAAACCGGTAAAGCCATAGGCACTAAGATTAAGAGCCAATAAAACAGTTTATGGAATTTCCACAAGCCTAAGGCCAAAATCGCCATGATGCCGATTAAGCCATAGGCAACGACATAAACAGTGCTTGATAGCATCGCCACACGCGGCTCTATTTCAGCCGGGTTTCTAAAGTATGCACCCAAGCTATCACCATAGACTTGTAACATGCCATGATACAAAGACCAGTCTTTTATTTCATCGGGGTCTAATTCCATCGCCGTCAAAATCGTGTCCCGATAACCTTGGGAGGTGAGCATAATCCCTGCCTCGCTAAACAAGGCAATCAACATCCAAGCGCTGATAGCCAAACCGCCTGCGGTCATGCTAGCGATTTGTAATTTTTTGTTGGGCATGGCAAACACAAACAAAGCCAAAACCAATAAGCTCACCAACATCGGCGACAAAGCCCGCTCCACAGGTGCAGCAGAGGCAATCGGATACATGCCAACATAGTGATTAATCGTGTTCATTTCATGGACACAATCAAGGGCATCATCAATGTGTAATTCATCCGACTGACGAATGCTACAGCCATTAAAAACTCCGTTCATATGAAAATGAATCCGCACGCCATCAGGGAAAGACTCGGGCGGATAATTCGGCGCTTTTAGTGACACCCACCAGACGGGCGAGAAATACATCAGGATTAAAACCCCCATCGCCATCAGGATGAGGAGACGGGAAATGGCTGATTTAGACATGATAAACCTTAAAGACAAATGAAGATTGGGCTGAAATGTTCAGCCCAAGATATACAGCAACTCGTTCCTACGCGCTGGCGTGGGAATGCCTACCTCGCCGCTCTAACGGCGCATCAGCATTGATAAAGTGGCTATCAATCGTAATCAGGATTTTGCCAATCTTTAGAAGGTGCGAGCATTTCTTTAGATGGTTTCAAGCGAGCGGTATAATCAATCACTGCTTTCATATCTGCATCGCTAAAGCCTTTGATTTGTTTGACCATATCAGGGTTAGCATTACGGCGTTTGCCATCACGAATCCATTCAAATTGACGCAACATATAGTTGTAATGTTGACCGTGAATCCGAGGATAGTATTTGACCGGATCGCCTTGACCATTATCACCGTGACATTTCACACAGTTATCTTTGTAGAGTTTTTCACCCAAGGCTAAATTATCACCTGCACCGACACCGTTATCCGGGTTCATTGGCAGTTTTTCAATATAATCAGTCACATCCGCCATCGCTTGTACGCCGCCGATAGACTCTTCTTTAGCAAAAGGATACATGGTCGGATTGTCGCGGTTTAAGGCGCGAATATCGGCTAATTGTTTCACCAACACCGAGCGATGTTGTCCGGCTAATTGTGGGAACGTGCCATCGGGCATCCCCCAGCCTTCGAGTAAATGACAGGCAGAACAGACTTCATAAACTTCAATGCCGTTTTCTTTATCGGCAGGTAAGTTCATGGCTTGGAATTGTTCGCTGTCTTTATCGGCAAAATTATCATTCCAGCCTTCGGGTTTGTCGCCAGCGGCATGAGGATTCGCTGCTGCTGTTGCCGCCGCAGCCGCAACAGGGGCAGCGACTTTAGCCGCAGGAGCCGCCGCCGCTGCACCTGTGCCTGAGCTGTCTAAAGTCGCAAGCCAACTGGCAATGGCTTTCATTTCCTCATCACTGACTAAATACATCACCGCTTTCATCGCCACTGACTGCCCGTTACTACGTGCACCACTTTTGATGTCTTGCATTTGTTGCAGGGCATAGTCAGCATTTTGCCCAGCAATTTTAGGGTAAGTTGGAATAATGGGGGTTTTGGCATCTTTACCATGACAAGACCAACAGGTTTTATCCTTAAAGAGTTTAGCGCCATCCAAATCAGCGGCATTGACGCTGGTTTGCCCTAGTAATAATGCCGCAGGCAATAGGGCGGGAAGAAGTTTAGCTAGAGACATTGGTATTCCTTATAAGCCCCAAAGGGGCGGTATCCATATAGCCTAGGGCAACGCCCTAGGTTTTGAAATGTGATAAATGAAGCCCTGAAAGGGCGTGATAAATCATCGCAGCTATTTATGTCGCCCCTTCAGGGCTTGTATTAAATAATCACCTTACCTAGGGCGCTGCCCTAGGCTGTATAGATTGCGCCCCGTTGGGGCTTTCTGATGTGACGCAAAGGCTCCTGTTTTACCTCAAAAGATAAAAAACTGCCATTAGTGCGTAACATCAGTTAACTTGACGCTTACTTAATGGTTTTAGAATCGTGCTGTTGCAAATAAGTTTTAGCACGTAAACCAATATCAGCCGCTTTCACCTGATATTGCCACCATTGATTCGCCCATAAAGCGCCATTTTGCCAATCTTGTTTCGCCGCCGCTGCCTCAGATTTGGCTTTGGCTTCTTGAGCAAAATTAAGCTGGTCGGTGGCATCTTCAACCAAGGCGACCACGGGTGGGAAGTCTTGATAGTTTTGACTGGTAATAAAGCCCACCACTGAGTCGATTACCGCTTGGGTTTCAACATTGGTTTTGACCTGTTTGTCATAATCAGCTTGGGTATAAACCGCGCCCGCTTCAGCTTTTTCACCGGAGTCTTTATAACCTTTAGGTTTCACCAACAAATAGCCTTCCATTTCCAAATGCAGTGCCGAACAGAACTCGGTGCAGTAATAAGGATAAACCCCAGCTTTATCAGCGATAAACTTAGCTGTCACAGTTTTACCCGGTTCAATCGACAACTGCACATTTTGCCCGTACATAGAGAAACCATGGGTCTCATCTTGCGCCCGTTCAAGGTTGGTTAAATGAATGGTGACTTCATCGCCAACGGTGGCTTCGATGATTTCTGGGGTAATGTGCGAGCGAATGGTTGTCCCAAACACTTCAACTTTGCCCTCGGTGACCACGGTTTTTTCCCGACCAGCACGGGTTTTATACGGGGAGCGCTTATCGGTACGGCTATCCCAACCGGATTTATAACGAATCGCAGGTTTGAGTTTATCTGCTTTCATAGCCATCACATAATGTGGCTCGCCCAAAGGAATCGGCATATCATAGAGCAATTCCATTTTGTCACCGCTGATGTCGATCAACTGATGATTTTGTGGATGTAATGGCCCGACTGGATTAAAGCGGTCAATCGCGAGTTTATTCAAAGACACCAAATATTTCCCATCAGGATTAACGGTATCGCCTTCCATGGTCATCAAATGACCGACATTGTAATGAATCGAGACTTTATCGAGGACTTTACCTTCACAATAATCCCAACGGGCAATCATGGAATCAACATATAAAGAGGTATAGGCCACACAAGGCTTAGAGTCAAATTGACTATGCAATGGCCCTAAACCCAATTCCACTTGATGATGCAAGGCATCTTGCATGGAAATAATCGGAATACCATAAGGATCTTTGCCTTCAAATTTTTTCGCATCCACCGCTGCCATCAGTTTCTCGAAACTATAAACCGAGACGTGGGTATCTAATTTACCGCTGACCACGATTTTCGTGCCATCTGGGGTAACATCAACGCCATGTGGGCTTTTAGGTTCAGGGACGAGGAATAAAACGCCTTCAGCCACGGCAGTTTCGATGCTTAACACATCCATGCCATTGATTTTATCGGCTTTGCCTGCGGCAACTAACTCAGCGGCTTTTTTCCAATTGATCATGTGTAAAAAGTCAGTATCTTTAGCAGAGCAACCGGCTTCAAAAGGCGGGCGACCACGCTCGATGCCACCGACATAGCGTTCGGTACAAAACGAGTTAGTAAATGACCAATCTTTACTCGGGCCTTTACCGGCATCGGATAAATCTTGGCTATAAGGCGGGAGTTCGATGGTGAACGATTTTTCCGGATCTAAGCGCCCAATTTCACGGTTAAATTTCCAATAAGTCACACCACCCCGGTATTCCTCATTGAATTTTTCCAAAGGCACATACTCATTTTTAAAAGGCGCAGGATATTGCGCCGCTTCAATCACGTATTCGGTGTTTTCGGTTACAAACGCGCCACCGTGAGAAGACTTATACAAAGGATTGGCAACGATTTGCTTGGTTTCAAAATCGTGCAGATCAATCACCGCGATTCTAGGATTGGCCTTATCATTGATAAATAAATATTTACCATCGTAATCACCAGCGGTCTCAGAGGCGGCAGGGTGATGGGTATCACCAAAGGTAATGTCTTTGCCTTGGATACGGCCTTGGGCTAACACGGCTTTGGATTCTTCATCAAAGCCATAACCTTGCCAAGGCTCTGGGGTAAATACGCCGATATATTTCAAAATCCGCATCGATGGGATACCGTAAACAATCACTTGTCCACTTTGACCACCTGAGCTAAACGCCAAATACTCATCACGCCCACCTGTCGGCGTATAGGTTTTAGCAGCGGCTAAAATATCTTTTTGTGTCAAGCCTCGCGCCTTCATCACCTCTTCTAAGGTGCTCGCCGCGAAGGTATTGCTCATCATTGCCGTGGCAACACCACAAGCCAATGCCAGTTTTTTTAGTTTCATAACGCCCCATCCCCATCGTTGAATTGTTGATAACACACCTCTTAATCCTAACAGGAAACCACTTGAATACATTGATACAAATCAAGTGACTGCTTTAAATTTAAAGCTTAATTTTAGGAGGGAAATGATAAATGTTTATTCTTAGAAAGATGCAAAGTCATTTATTGTAGCTACTTATATTCGTACCAAAATATCCAAACTTAACAAAGCACCGTTACCTAAGGTTAATTGTGCCGTGCTGGCTAAGACTTTATTGAGAGCCGTACCATGATAAGAAAAAATCTGATAACCACACCAAAGACTAAAGGGCAATAATAAATAACTTAAAAATAAACTGATGGACAATTGTTGGCTTAGACTCCATACGCATAAAAGCGCAATGAATAACAGGATGATATATAATAATTTCCCCCCCAACTGCCCGATAAAGCTGACCACCAAGGTATTTTTACCGACACTTTTATCACTGGCATAATCCCGAATATTGTTGACCAACATAATCGCGGCACTCAAGCAGCCCATTTGTATCGCAGGCCATATAATCCACTCCGGCAAGGTCTGGGTTTGCACATAAAAACTACCCGCCACCGCTAACAATCCAAAAAAAATAAACACCGTGATTTCGCCCATTGCCAGAGACGCGAGGGGTTTTTTACCACCACTATAGGCAAGGCTTGCCACAAGACTCAATAAGCCACAAAGCGCAAGCAACCAACCGCCGATATAAATTAAATATAACCCTGATAGAAACGCAATACTCAAACTTAGGACAATGGCTTGTTTGATTTGCTCTGCTGAAATCAAGCCTTGCTGTACCATACGGGCAGGTCCTAAACGTGCTGGTGTATCAATGCCATTGACCCCATCAAAATAATCATTGGCTAAATTAGCGCTGACTTGTAAAGCCAATGCGCAAATGGCTATCATCACGACCGTAAGCCAAATAAATTCCGTGGCAAACTGCCAGACCAGACTTTGACTCAATAAAATAGGTGCGATTGAAGCGGATAAGGTTTTAGGTCGTATCGCCTTAAGCCAGTGTGATAGGGTTGCCAAAATAAATCCTTAAACAAATGAGTATACAAATGAGCCAAGCTTTATTAGCCCATGTTATTTTACCCATAACCTTAGCCATTATGATGTTGGGTATGGGCTTGTCTTTACGCTGGAGAGATTTTACCCACCTTATCCGCAAACCGCAGGCAGTGCTGGTTGGCGTAGCTTTACAACTGATAGGTTTGCCATTGTTAGCTTGGTCGGTGATCAGCATTTGGCAACTCCCCCCCATGCTGGCAGCGGGTTTAGTTATATTAGCCGCTGCACCGGGTGGGGCAACTTCAAATATTATCAGTTATCTAAGTAAAGGGGATGTGGCTTTGTCGGTGAGTCTAACAGCTATTGTCTCTTTGTGTGTGCCCTTTAGTATCCCCGTTTTAGTCAATTTACAGTTTGCTTGGCTAGGCTTAGACACGGCGCAATTTTATTTGCCCTTATTACCAACGATTATGCAATTACTCTTGGTGACGGTCGTGCCGATTTTATTAGGTATGAGCTTAAATCATTATTTTCACAAGACTTGCCAGCGCTTATTACCTTATTTTCAACAACTGATCTTAGTCGTCTTTATTTTGCTGGTAATCGCATTGGCTTGGGTCAATTGGGCACGCCTGCCTGCGGTTTTTTCCCAAGTATCAGCCGCCAGTTTAAGTTTATGTGTTTTAGCCATGCTCCTTGGGGCGGTGGTTGCCAAAGTTTTAAGTTTATCTGCCGCAGCCCAGCGAACCTATGCGATTGAATTAGGGATTCAAAATGCAGGCACAGCGATGATGGTTGCGGTCTCCTTATTAGGCAAGCCAGAACTGGCAATTGTGCCCTTGTTTTATGGCATTGCGATGAATATACCCGCATTCACCTTGGTATTTTTTATGAGAAGACAAACAGCTCATGCCTGAACAGCTCAACATTTCTAAACGTATTCGCTTGCCTTTAGCCGAAATCAGTCTGAATTTTATCCGTGTTCAAGGCGCGGGCGGACAAAACGTCAATAAAGTCTCTACAGCGGTACATTTACGTTTTAGCATCAGCGCCTCTTCTTTGCCAGAATCTTGTAAAACAGGCTTATTGGCAATGAAAGATCACCATATCACCGCCGATGGCATCATTATTATCAAGGCACAAACCTATCGCAGCCAAGAAAAAAATCGAGCCGATGCTTTAGACCGACTAGCAGAGATTATTTGCCGCAGCTTAGTGAGAGCTAAAAAGCGAAAAGCCACCAAACCCAGTCGCAATTCACAAAAAAAACGCATGGATAGTAAAACTAAACACGGCAATAAAAAAGTGCTACGCGGGAAAATCAAAGGTTTGGATTAAGCTAATAGACGCTAAGGAAAGCCAATGCCTCTTTTAGAGTCTATGCGAAATATGAATAATCTACTGCAAATCCGCTATTTTGGTCTAATTCCGCGCTTTTATTCGTTAAATAACGCGTTATTCGCCTCACAAAACCACGAAATTAGCCTCAAAATATCTGATTTTCGCGACGATTCCCATACTCCGCATAGACTCTTAGGCTTGAATCACTGTCAAGTACGTAAAAATACACATTGTCGTTTTTTAAATAACTTGTCATAATCCGCCCCGGCATTTTACCGGATTTTGCCTTAATAACTGATGTTACGCAAAGGCTTTTTTTTTGCCCCAAAAGGAAAAAAAACCGCCATTGCTCCACGGCTAAATACGACTAGGCGGGTGGAAAATCACACTATTGTGACAAAAACTGACTTAGTGCGTAACATCAGTTAATAAATCCCATAAATCTAATAAACCCCATAACCCACCCAGGTAGATGAAATGACCCTCAAATTTAAACTCGCAGGTCTCTTTGCTGCAACCCTATTATCTTCAGCCGTACACGCTGTCACAACCACTAGTACAGGATCAGGTAACTGGAGTACAGGAGGAACTTGGGATAGTGGTGTACCAACGGCTGGGGATGATGCAGTCATTGCCGCTGGACATACTGTTACTGTTGATACCGCTGCCAGCGCGGTTTCTGTAAATGTTCAAGCAAGTGGAACATTAGACTTTTCAGTAAGCAATAACTTAAGCGTAGGAATAGGAGGTATAAGTGTTGCGGGTACTATTGATGCCACCAATGCAGGTAGTATCACCAGTGCCGCAACCAATGGAAGCACGCATGGTGTTTATGTTCTCAACACAGGCAGTTTTACTGCGGGTAACGGTGCCATTACACTGTCTGCCACTAATGGTCTTGGTTTAGAAAATGATGGGGCATTCACAGGTGGTGCAGGCTTAATCACTACCAGTAGTTTTCGTAATGGGATTTTCACAGCCTCAGCCTCCTTTACCGTAGGAACTGGAGGCATGAATATATCGGGTTATTACTATCCAACTAGTGGGACTATCCTTCTAAATGGTGACATCAGCATAGGGCAAGTCCTTGATATAGGTGCTGCCACAGTATCTGGCTCTGGTAAAATGATTTTGGCCGATGGCAATGATTTCTTTCTTGGGAATGGCGGACTGGCTGGTTCATTAAATGTACATAATTTACAAACAGCTACCTTCACAGCCCCTCGAGTGATTACTTTTTTTGACACCGTTAATGCAACGGGAACAACGAAATTATATGGCTCAGCTGCTGGCGCTGTTAGTTTTGCCTTAGCTGGGGGAGCAACTCCGGGGACTTTTACCCCAGCAACAACTGCCTATTACTGTACAAGCAATGGTGGTGAAACAAATATCTCTTGTCATACAGGTGCTCCTCCTTCTTCAGCTATTGCGGCTTCGATTGATTTCTTTGTAACTCAAAGCCCCAAAGTTTTTGCTCAAGAAATTGATATAACGAAACAATAAAAAACACCCTCGCTGAATAGCCTTAACTTTACTCATATACACGGAATCTGCTACGTGTTATGAATGAGATAACGACAGATTATGTAAGGCTGTTCGGTGAGTGTATTCAAAGACTCAGCCCCTGCTTTCGCACTAAGCCCATCATGGCAAGCACTTGGCTGCAAAGTGGTGCTGGGCACGGGGTTTTAAGGGCTATGCTAACGCTCGCAACAACTCACGAACCCAACAACACATCGGGTCTTGATGATGGCGCTGATGCCAATATAAATACACATGTTTATTCGGCTGTATAGACAACACTTCGGGTAAAATATCCCGCGCGATTAAATTACGCCCCCGAATCACATCTTCGGTAAAGTATTTCGGCACATGAAACAACACATCACTGTGTTCAGCAAAACTGGAAATGGCATAAAAACTACTTAAGTGTAAAGGCGTATCTAACTGCTCACCCGGGCCAAGATAGCCGCGTACCATTAAGTATTGCTCTAGCAAGCTACTCCCACGTCCAGTTAAAGCAACCATGCCATGTTTGGCGTTCAAATAATCTTCAATGCTCACCTCCCCCTTTGCTAAAGGGTGGTCTTTATTCATCACCACAGTAAATACTAAATCGGTTAATTTCAAACCATACAGATGAGATATGTTGACCTCTGGTTGTAAGGCGGTGAGGACAAAATGCACTTCGCCCGCTTCAAGTAGGGCAAAATTATCTTGTGGGTCGCTGCGTACTTGCATACGCATTTGTGGGGCTTGCTGGCGTATTTGTGCAAATAAAGGCGGTAAATAATGATTAATTTCTGGGTCAGGGCCGTAAAAACGCACCGTTTGCATTGAGGTCTCAGGGATAAATTCAGGCTCAGTGATAAGGCGCTGGGTATCTTCTAATAATTGATCTAATTGTGCCTGTAATAATAGCGCTCTAGCGCTTAAATCATAGCCCTGAGAAGTCCGCACCAATAATTCATCACCGAGCATTTGCCGTAAACGTTGCAAAGCACGGCTGACCGCAGGCTGGCTCATATTTAATTGTTCTGCTGCTTTGGAGACATGGCGTTCGCGCAATAACTGCTGTAATACCACTAATAGATTGAGATCGATGTTACGTAAATTCATTTTATGAATAGTGCTTATGATTTATATTCATTAGACGAATACAGAATAGAAGATTAGCCTATGGACATCAAGTCAATTTAACAGGAAAAACTGATGCAATTCGACACGCATAACAAACTCAGCCCTAGCAGCGTAAAACTACACTGGTTGGTTGCGATCATGATGATAGCCTTATTAAGTACGGGGCTTATCATGGAAAAATTAGAATGGTATGCCATGTACCCGTGGCATAAATCCTTTGGGGTTTTAATTATGGTCTTTGTCATCTGGCGCGTGGTTTGGCGGATTAAAAACGGTTGGCCATCACACGCAGGTGATTACACCCAGATAGAAAAAACCTTAGCGAAAATTGTTCATTGGTTATTAATTATCGGCACGGTGATGATGCCTATCTCAGGTTTTATGATGTCCGCTATGGGTGGGCATGGTGTTGCTTTATTTGGCTTGGAGTTGGTCGCACGTAACCCTGACCCCAGCAACCCTGCCGAAGTCATCGTTCTCAATGGCAGCTTGGCTCAAGCTGGTCATGTCATGCATGGTTTGGGTGGCAATATTTTAATTGTGGCGGTGGTTTTACATATTGTTGGGGCATTAAAACACCATATCATGGATAAGGATGGGACTTTGCGCCGTATGTTAGGAGCGGAAATTTAATTGAGCTTACTTGACTGATGTTACGCAAAGGCTTCTCACTGCCCCAAAAGGCAAAAAAACCGCCATTGCTGCACGGCTAAGCTTCACTAGGCAGGTGGAAAATCACACTATTGTGATAAAAACCAGCTTAGTGCGTAACATCAGTTAATAAGGCCGTTGCCCACTATAATTTCCTGGTGGATTATAATTACAAACCCAAACTTCACCGCCTGCACACTGCGCCATACCACAACCAAGTTCCGTGGTCTTTGACCAAATAACTTGGGTATAATGCCCGCAAACACCATTGCAAGAATTATTGCTGTAGTTATAATTTTGGGCTTCATTAGCCCACAGATTCACAACTGACGCAGCCGTTAGTCCACCCCCGCCAGCGGCTAAGTTTTCCCCATAAGCACCTGCGGTGCGATGTTGCATACCACAAAAAGCTTGGTTGCCATAGTTAGCGACTAAATAATCTGCCCATTCTTGCGCATAGGCTGCAATCTCAGTAGACCAACTCAAATCAGCAATCCCCAATGCACGACGAACCTCATTATGCGCAGCGGTAATCCCCGCCAAAGGTTCTGGCTCAGGATTGCTACTGCTAGCAGTATTGCTATCTGTGCTATTGGTATTCCAACGATAATCATGACGCAGATAACGCCAATCCGCTTGCTGTATGCTAATTAAATTTTGGTTATCGCTACGTCCGCCTTCTGTTTGCAAAGCCAGCTCGCCATTCAATTGGCTACTGATTTGAATATCAAATAAGCCGACATGAAAAAAATTCAGATTTAAATCCCCATACTGAGAAAACCAGATTTTGACATACACTTCCGGGTTAAATTCCGACCCCCAACTGACATCATTTGAGGACGCATAAAAATACCCAGCGATGACTGAATCCCCGCCGGGTGTACTGGCTCGGCGTACTTCATTCCATTGCAGAGCAAAATCACCACTGGAGCGCCCTTCGTCTAAAGTGCCTAAAATGGTGGCATTGATTTCTAAATTATCCGAAGATAAACCGCTAATAGTCGCAGCATGTAATGGCAAGACCAATAAGCTGGCGCAAAGAAAACTCATGAAACGATAAATTTGCATATAACGGCTCCTGATTGTGAGGGAAAGAGGTTAGGACACTTAAGGCTGTGACGCGACTCAATTTTATTATGTAACTGATGTTACGCACTAAGTCAATTTTTATCACAATATAGTGATATTCCGCAGCTCAAAAGCACCAATACTTAGAATCGTGGCTTCAGCCGCACCTGAACGGGACTAAAGTCCCGATTCCATCACTGGAGCAACTAATATTACAATTGATATCAGTTTAACATCGGTATTTTTCTCTCTACATTAAAGGCATGACGAATACCGCTCATACTTGGGAGAAAAACATTGTCTATGATGATGTATATCGTAGAGATGTAGCATTGCTACGTTTAGGCATGACTGAGTTTTTGATAAAAAATCAGTCATAGGGGCAGGAATGAGAAAAGCCGTAGCAGTGCTACGGCTCTACGTTTATTCGATGAAAGTACGCAACTGGTCCGAGCGGCTAGGATGACGCAATTTGCGTAGGGCTTTGGCTTCAATTTGGCGAATGCGCTCACGGGTGACATCAAACTGTTTGCCGACTTCCTCTAGGGTGTGGTCGGTATTCATGTCGATACCAAAACGCATTCGCAACACGCGAGCCTCACGTTCGGTTAAGCCGTGTAATAGCTCTTTGGTGGCGCGGCGCAAGCCTTCAAAAGTGGCGGAGTCCACAGGCGATTGGATGGTAGTGTCTTCGATAAAATCACCCAAATGCGAGTCTTCATCATCACCAATCGGGGTTTCCATCGAAATCGGCTCTTTGGCGATTTTCAGCACTTTACGGACTTTGTCCTCGGGCATTTCCATCCGTTCGGCGAGTTCTTCTGGCGTGGCTTCGCGTCCTTGTTCTTGCAGGATTTGGCGCGAGACCCGATTGAGTTTGTTGATAGTCTCAATCATGTGTACCGGAATCCGAATCGTTCGTGCTTGGTCAGCAATTGAGCGGGTGATGGCTTGGCGAATCCACCACGTCGCATAGGTGGAGAATTTATAACCCCGGCGGTATTCAAATTTATCTACCGCTTTCATGAGGCCAATATTGCCCTCTTGAATCAAATCGAGGAATTGTAAGCCCCGGTTGGTGTATTTTTTCGCAATCGAAATCACCAAGCGTAAGTTGGCTTCAATCATTTCTTTTTTCGCCCGCCGGGCTTTGGCTTCACCGATGGACATGCGGCGGTTGATTTCTTTGATTTCAATCAGGTTCAAGCGGCAACCATTTTCGAGTTCAATCAGGCGTTGTTGCGATGCCATTAAGTCATCTTGGCAAGCTTTTAAGCCTTCAACATAGACCAGGTTACTTTTGAGTAAATCAGGAATCCAGTTCGGGTTGGTCATGTTTTCTTTGAAAGAGGCGAGAAAGGTGCGTTTGTTCATCCGCGCTCGACGCACGCAAAGGTTACGAATTTTAATTTCTTCTTTGCGAATTTCGGCGATGGCATAACGCAAGCGTGCCGTTAGCGTATCAATCAAACGCGGGACGATTTTAAACCCTAAGAAGCAAAAAGAGACTTGCTCACGCACGGCAATATAATCTTCGTGAGCTGTGCCACATTCTGCTTGTAGAGCAATAGATTGGGTGTGGACATCGCGCAAGGCTTGGAAACGCTCGCGGACTTCTTCTTCATCAAGCCCGGTATCAGCGGCGGCTTCTTCGTCTTCATCGTCCTCATCGCCATTTTCTGCCCGCAAAGCTTCTAGGCGTTGTTTTTCTTTTTCGGTAGCGGCCAATTCTTCCTCAGTAGGGATAAAGCCTAAAATCACATCATTGAGTTTGATTTCTCCGGCTTCTACCAAGTCATATTGCTTGATAAATTCGGCGATGATGTCGGGGTGACTCGCTAGCGCGGACAAGGCTTGTGCTGTGCCCTCTTCGATGCGTTTGGCGATTTTTATCTCACCTTCACGGGTGAGGAGATCTACCGTGCCCATTTCGCGCATATACATGCGCACAGGGTCGGTGGTGCGTCCAAATTCGCTATCGACATTGGCAAGCGCGGCGGCGGCTTCTTCGGCGGCATCATCGTCGGCGGTCATGACGCTGTCTGCCATCAGCAGGGTGTCGGCATCCGGGGCGTATTCGTGTACCGATATCCCCATATCGTTAATCATATTGATAATGCCGTCGATTTGTTCTGGTTCGACTAAGTCATCGGGGAGATGATCATTGACTTCGTGATACGTTAAATAACCCTGCTCTTTTCCCTTGGCGATCAGTAGTTTAATCTGAGATTGTTGTAGCTCTTGTTTCATATAGTTACCTTGTCAGAGAAAAGTCGGCTAGATTGGCAGGCAAAAGGGGATGATTGGTACATAGTCTGTTCTTATTTCTGTGTCAGTAGCTGACGTAGTGTTTGCTTTTCGGCATCACTCAATGTAGTAATTCTAGACTTTTGTAATAAATCATCTAAACGTTTTTCACGCTGCTGTGCTAACAAACGGGTGAGGGCGGCTTTAAATTCGACTTGTTGTTGTTCATCTGTTAAGTGATGTTCCCAAGCCAATAGGCGCATTAAGTGTCGCGCAGCGTCCGTGCCTCGCCAATGTTCAATAATAGCCCCGCTATGTGTATGGGGATTATTTTTAATAAAATCAAGCAGACTCTGTAATAAGGGCGCGCCTTTGATTTGCAAGGCGTATACCGAATCTAAGTCTTCAATCTCGGCGGCTAAACTCGGCATTTGCAATAATAGGGCAATCACCACTCGCATTGGTGAGATTTGCATATTTAAGCCACGTTGTTTTTGTTGCCTGGCAAAATACTGTTGTTGCTGTAAGTGCTGGAGTTGCCCCAATTGTTGCTCTCCTGCGGTAGGAATATTGCCACTAACATTGCGCGGATCGACCTCGCCAAGTTTATCGAGGAAAAAATCCCGACTTGGCCCCTCAGGCATCGAGTCTAATAAAGGTTTTGCCAGTGCAAACAAACGCCCTTGCCAATCAGGCTGCGCCATATCCGCTTGCGCCGCGAGACGCTCAAACAGCACTTGCGATAGGGCTTGAGCTTGGCTTAAATGGCTTTGGAAACCCTCAAGCCCTTGGGCTTGTACCAAGCTATCGGGGTCTTCACCTTCGGGCAAAAATAAAAACTGTACTTGGCGTTGTCCTTGGAGTTCGGGCAAAATCGTATCCAAAACCCGCCACGCGGCTTTTCTGCCAGCATTATCGCCATCAAAGCAAAAAATCAGTTTATCGACGACCCGAAATAATTGCTTAAAATGGGCGCTGGTCGCCGCTGTGCCCAAAGTAGCAACAGCGTAGGGGAAACCGTGTTGTTGCAGGGCGACCACGTCCATATAACCCTCAACCACCAATAAGTGTTCAGGCTTGTGTTGACGCGCCAAATCTAAACCATAAAGCACATCGCTTTTATGAAATAAAGGGTTTTCGGGCGAATTAAAATATTTGGGTTTGCTGTCATCCAGCACCCGCCCGCCAAAGGCAATTACCCGCCCTCGGTGGTCATTGATAGGGAAAATTAAGCGCGCACGAAAACGGTCGTAGGGCTTGCCGCTGTCTTTGGATGTCAGTAGTCCTGCCTGCATTAATAACGCGTGTTGTTGTGGAAAGCTTTGTAACAAGTTGTCCCAGCCCTCGGGTGCATAACCCAGACGAAAATACGTTGCTGTGTTGTTATCAATGCCGCGTTGTTCTAAGTAAGCGCGGGCGGCTTGTCCCTTGTCTTGTTGTAATTGTGCTTGATAATAATGCGCGACTTGCTCAAGCAGGCTATACAAGGGTTTTGTTTGTTGAAAATGACCGGCATTGGTTTGCCCGCCGTCTTCTTCGGGGACTTCAAGTCCCAATCTATCGGCTAATTCATACACCGCTTCGACAAAATCGAGGCGGGCGTATTCCATCAAAAAACTGATAGCGTTGCCACTGGCTTGACAGCCAAAACAATAATAAAACTGTTTTTCGCGGCTAACGCTAAATGAGGGGGTTTTTTCTTGGTGAAAGGGACAACAGGCTTGGTAATCTTTTCCAGCTTTGCGCAAACTGACGTAGCCATCAATTAATTCGACTACGTCTGTGCGAGCGATTAGCTCATCAATAAAAGCGCGGGGGATAGTCACCGCTTATTGTAATTGTGCTTTAACCAATCCGCTCACTTGCCCCATATCAGCGCGGCCTTGAACTTGAGGTTTCACCAAGCCCATGACTTTGCCCATATCTTTCATACCCTCAGCACCGGAGTCGCTAACGGCTTTGGCGATAATGGCGCTGATTTCTTCACTACTTAAAGCTTGGGGGAGATAATCTTGTAAAACGCCAATTTCAGCGGCTTCTTTGTCGGCTAAGTCTTGGCGTTCGGCTGCTTCGAATTGCGCCTTAGAATCGCGTCTTTGTTTTACCATTTTATCTAAAATAGCTAAAATTTGACTGTCATCTAATTCGATGCGCTCATCGACTTCACGTTGTTTGATTGCCGCGAGCAATAGACGAATCGTGCCTAAGCGTTCTTTGTCTTTGCTACGCATAGCCGCTTTCATATCATCGGTGATACGTTGTTTTAAGGCACTGCTCACAGAAAGGATTCCTACAAGGCTAAAAAGAAGAAAAGATAGGGGAGGGGACTTAAGTCAGTGCTTAAGTCCTCGCAAAGCTTTTAGTACATGCGTTTGCGTTGAGTCACGTCACGGTTGACTTTTTTCACATGCCGTTTAACAGCTGCTGCCGCTTTACGTTTACGTACTGCGGTTGGTTTTTCATAATATTCGCGGCGATGGACTTCCGCTAAGATTCCGGCTTTTTCGCAAGAGCGCTTAAAACGGCGAATGGCAGCTTCAAAAGGTTCGTTTTCTTTTACACGAATGTTTGGCATATTGAGTCATTAACTCCCTGAACGTTGTATATTGGCACGGTCGATAAACTGAGATTTTTCGATAAAGCCGATCATTATACTTTTTATCCAGCGCTTATACAACGTTAAAACAGCTTGTTTTTGCTAAAAATGCTGGTATTTTTAAGCAGCTGTTACAATATCGGCTGTTTAAGCTGGTAATGGTTAAAATCACCGCCCACATGTCATAGCAGCCAAAACTAACATCAGCAAACAATGCGATTAAAGACGCACAAATTCTACTCGACGATTCCAATGTCTGTCCTCGTCGCTTTGCCAATGTTCATCGCCTTTTAAGGGATATTGCTCACCAAAGCCAACGACTTCTAAACGCTTTGCATCAATATTAAACCGAGAGACTAAATAGATTTTCACTTGCTGCGCCCGTTGCCAAGATAATTGCTTGTTATAGGCTACTGAACCGATGTAGTCGGTATGTCCTTGGATACTAAAACGCATGTCTTTTAAATTTTCTAAGGCACGTCCCCATTGGTTTAATACAGCAAAAAATTCGGGTTTTAGGCGTGTGTCGTTAAAATCAAACAAGACCCCGATACGGTCGGATTTGATTTCAATCCCTTTGCCCAAGCCTTTGGCGATGCGTTTAGAACCTGTGCGAGGGCAAATGCCTTGGCGGTAAAAGTTTTCGATTTCTGCTTGTTTGCTGACAAAGCATACGCCGGATTGTTGCTCGGCGCTAAGCTTGAGAGGGATGGTGAATAATAAAATTAGCCAATATTTCATGTGGTTTCTCCGTAGAGACGTAGCACTGCTACGTCTCAACTCAAACGAAGCCCCTCGTGCGTGGGGTTTTCTGGGTTTTGGTTGTGGGGATTAATAAATAAACGGTAGTCGGAGTCAAGAGCCGTAGCAATGCTACGGCTCTACATTACGCCCCCGCCGCTAAAAATGCCTCAAACGCGGCATCCGATGCGGGCAATGGGGCTTGTTGCCGTTGGTTAGATTGGACTAAATCCTTGGTTAAACCAATCGGATTGTAGTCTTGTAGCATTTGCTCACCGCCATTTAACACCGCTGTTGTCACCGCATCAATGGATTGAATCATATCATTGAGTTCATGACTGGCTTGCGCCGCTGCGGCGATGGCAATACGTGGTTCGATTTCCGCCAATGCCATTTGGTTTTTACCGCTTTGTGCCAAGACCAATTGTAGCTGTTGGCTCAAGCGTTGTTGGGTTTGTCGGGCGGTTTTTAACAAGGCCGTTTTATCGGCTTTTTCGGTGTGTAACAAGGCCAATTGGGCTTTGAAAGTTGGTAAGTCAGGATAAACCCCATACGCATCAACTTAAGCATATTGGTATCCATGAATTAATTGATCAGTCGTGTTTGGTTTCTTCTTTCGAGTATTCAAAGAGCAACCATATTCAAAACGCTTTGCAAATTCTTTAAGCAAAGCGATCAAACTGTCTTGATGATTTATGCATTCGGCTAAACGAGCAGACTGTTCTCTGAGTATTTGTGTTCCTTTGACTAAACTACGCTTAGGTTTACCCCATAAACTTGTCAACACAATCCAGTGTTGAAATAATACAACAAGCAA
>JADGDE010000015.1 GCA_016745035.1 Thiotrichales bacterium | reverse complement strand
CAGTCGGCTTTAGCCGAAACAGCGACTTCCAGTCGCAACTTGAAACTATGGACTTTTAGTCCATAGTTGTTGATTTGCAAAGATTGAAACCTATATCAAAAAATCTGAGAAATATATTTGGTGTCATAGCCGTTTGCCTTTTACCAAATGTGAAGGCTATCAACAATTAAAAACACTGCCTGCTGACGAAAAACTCGCTGCTTTATTGAGCTTAGCTAAACGGGTAAATCATTATGAATTATATCGCCGTCATTATCATACTGAAGAGTACAAACGCTATGCAATCAACAGCAATTTACTCGATGCCCTCATGCGAACCCGGATTGATTTTCCAACAGATTTTTCCTTTTTAAGCTTGTTTGAACTTTTTTACCAAAGCAAGGACACCAGTATTGATGAGAGACCTTTAGGGGCTTTTGCCATGCAAATTGAAAAGCATGTCAAAAAACACAGCTTGAATGAAATACTGTGCTCAGATATTGGCACAATCCTACAAAAACCTGTTTTCAAAAAATACCTCAACGGAGAGGCAAAACGAGACTGTTGGGGACCTGATATTGGCAAAGCCTTGCAAAAATTACAACAACTGATGGGGCAAGAAGCACAGCGCCCTCAACCTTATGTCTTTTCTCAAGGGCGTTTGGGTAAGCTTATCAAAGCCGATATAAATGCATTAGCAACGGACATACAAGACCGGTGGTTTAGCTTATTTCATCATTTAGCCAAAGCCAGTGGCGGCAAACCCTCGAAAAAGTTCATCAATAGCAGTAAACCTTTGATTGATGCTATCGGCACGCGCCAATTTAAAACCAAGGTGAATCAATGGCTCCAGGCTAGCAGCCAACTTGAAGTGATTGCCATTACGCATACCCACAGTTACAATCAAAAAGAATATACCTATGAAAGTCATGAATATATTGAATCACAGGGACACGATTTATTAAAAGGTCTGTTATGGTCTATGAGCCGTTTTCACGACCAAAAAACCTTGCAAAATATCGCCGTTTTAGTAGAAAAATGTTTTCAAAAAATCCCTGGTATAGGGCTCGCAGCGGCTGGGGTTGGTAATGCCGGCATTTATACCCTAGCACAATCGAAAGGCTTAACGGGCATTAGCCATCTCTCGCGCTTAAAGCTGCGCATTCGGCAAAGCAATACGCAAAAACTGATTCAGAAATACATTGACGAACAAGCACAAAATCTGGGTATTAAAGCCGCGCAAATTGAAGAACTATCCACACCAGATTTTGACTTAAACCATGGTGAGCGCCTAGAGACTTTTGATGAGTATCAATTACAGATAAAACTCACAGGTATCGGCAGCACCAGTTTGCAATGGCTCAAAGCTGATGGTAAACCGCAAAAAAGCGTACCAGCCTTAGTCAAAAATACCCCGGCTTTAGCGGCAAAATTAAAAAAAATTCGCGATATTGCCAAGCAAATCAAACAAGCCTCCACCACCCAGCGCGACAGAATTGACCGCTTATATGGCGAGAATATGTCTTGGAACATGGCAGACTTTTCTCAGTATTACCTCCATCATGGTTTGGTAAGCCAAATTGCGCAAAGACTCATTTGGACACTGGATGGCAAACCGGCTTTATATGTCAATGAGCAATGGCAAGACCATGACGGCAAGGCGCTTGAGGTGGCAAAAGCCGTGGTCGTACGTTTATGGCATCCACTGGAATCTGAGGCAAACATTGTTTTGGCATGGCGCGAGCGTTTGGAAGCCTTGCAAATCCAACAGCCCTTAAAACAAGCTTACCGGGAAATTTATTTACTTACCGATGCCGAAATCAATACCCGCATTTACTCCAATCGCATGGCAGCTCACATCCTCAAACAGCATCAATTTAATTCCTTAGCAGCCTTGCGTGGTTGGAAATATTCCCTTTTGGGTGCTTATGATGACGGTCGTGATGGCGAGATCGCCAGTAAAAACTTACCCGAATATGGGCTAACGGCACAGTTTTGGATTGACGAAATCATAGATGATACGGACAGCTTTAACGAAGCGGGGATTTGGCTTTATGTCGCCACCGACCAAGTGCGTTTTTGTAAAACAGAAGACGATAATGAAGCGATACCGCTGACAGACGTGCCGCCGCTGATTCTTTCCGAAATGATGCGCGATGTTGATTTATTTGTTGGCGTTGCCAGTGTTGGTAATGACCCGCAATGGCAAGATGGCGGTCCCGATGCTCGCCCAGCCTACCGCGATTACTGGCATAGCTATTCTTTTGGAGATTTAACCGAAGTGGCGAAAACCCGCAAGACTGTCTTAGAGCGCTTAATCCCCCGGCTAAAAATCCGCGATGTGGCACATATTGAAGGCAAATTTTTGTGGGTGAAGGGCAAAAAACACACTTATAAAATCCATATTGGCAGCGGTAATATCCTCATCGCCCCCCATGACCGTTATTTATGCATCGTTCCCGGTCGCAGTAAGGATAAACAAGTCGAACAAGTGTTTTTGCCTTTTGAAGGCGATCATGGGCTGTCGATAGTATTGTCTAAGGCATTTTTGTTGGCAGCAGATGATAAGATTACGGATGCGACTATTCTTAGTCAGTTGTGATTTTTACGAATTTTTATAATGAAAAATATAGCAAAATTGATGACAACACTGTCTATGGTTTTGTCATTAAAAAATGGAGGGGAATAGTTTTAAAATAACTGATGTTACGCACTAAGCCAGTTTTTGCCACAATTAAGGTGCTTTTCCACTTGCCTAGTGGAAAAGCCGTGTAGCAAAGGCTTCTTTTTGGCTTGTTAAAGCCAAAAAGAAGCCTTTGCGTAACATCAGTAAAATAACTTGCTTAATTAACGAGCTTGAGCTAGTTTGGTAGAAAATATTGTCATGAAACTAAAAAAATGATTACGACGATACACTAAAGACCTGCAATTGCGCCCAAAATAAATTCAGGATGTCAGCCTAAACGACCCATATTGAGCAAATTCAAGTTATTAAAATGAAAAAAGCATAATTGCAAGATTGCCTGGTTGGGGAGCTGCGCATGACCACAGAACACATACCTCAAATTCTCATTGTTGATGATAATTTGAATAATTTGTTTACCTTAAAAAGTCTTTTGAATGAGCATATTCAAGCGACTGTCATCGAAGCCAATTCGGGTGATAGCGCTTTACATATCATTCTTAGGCGGCCTATTGACTTAATTATTCTCGATATTCAAATGCCCGGTATGGATGGCTTTGAAGTAGCAGAAATTCTCGCCTCTCGTAAAAAAACCCGCGATATTCCTATCGTCTTTTTAACCGCTGCCTATAAGTCAGAACAATTTCTTGAAAAAGGGTTTGCTGTTGGGGCTGCCGATTATTTAACCAAACCTATTGATCCTTCACAGTTAATTAATCGTATACGTACGTATTTGCATTTTATTGAACGCGAGTATCAACACACCCAAGCATTGCGTGAAGCCAATCAACACTTACGTCAAGAAGTGGACGAACGTAAAGAAGCTCAAGCTGCCTTAGCCTTATTAAGCCATCAAAACCAGTTGATTTTAGACAGTGCTGAAGAAGGTATTTTTGGGATGGCACTCGATGGCACTATCAGTTTTTTAAATCCTGCCGCTGCTAAAATTTTAGGTTATCAGCCTGAGGAATTGATTGGTAAACCTCAGCATCAAATGATTCATTATTCACATGTAGATGGCCGTCCCTACCCTGAATCAGATTGCCCTGTTTGTCATATGCTATCTCAGAGTGATCATAGCCACAGTAAGCATATTAGCGACGAGGTCTTTTGGCGTAAAGATGGCACAGCGATTCCAGTAGAATACATTGCGGCTCCTTTAATTGAACAGCAAAAAATAGTCGGAAGTGTGGTCTCTTTTAGCGATATTACGTTGCGTAAAGAAGCCGAGGCTTCTATGCAGCGAGCCAAAGAAGCGGCTGAAACGGCTAAAGAAGCGGCCGAAATGGCTAATTTATCCAAAAGCCAATTTTTAGCTAATATTAGCCATGAATTACGAACACCGCTAAATGCCATTATTGGTTATAGCGAAATTTTATCTGAAGACTTTTGTGCGCAAGTTGAAAATAATGCTGAATTTAATGATTACCTTAACGATATGGATAAAATCTTAGGGGCAGGACGACATTTATTGGCTTTAATCAGTGATATTTTAGATATTTCTAAAATTGAGGCGGGCAATGCCTCATTTTCTAACCAATCAATTGCGCTCATCCAGCTACTAGAAGAAGTTGGAGATAAAATAAATCCTATGATTGCTAAAAACCGTAATAGTTTCAAACTAGAATACACGGAAGATATTGGCTATTTATTTGCTGACTTTAGCAAAGTACGCCAAATTTTATTAAATTTAGTCTGTAATGCTTGTAAATTTACCGAAGAAGGGCAGATTAGACTGAGAGCCTATCGAAAAACTGATAAACAAGGGCAATGGGTAAATTTTGCCGTTTCTGATACAGGCATTGGTATTGCAGAAAACAAACAAGCTGAATTATTTCAGGCGTTTACGCAAGCAGATGCCTCATCAACCCGTAAGCATGGTGGGATGGGTTTGGGTCTTGCTCTTTCCAAACGTTTTGCAGAAATCATGGGGGGAGATATTTTTATGCAGAGTGAAGAACATAAAGGCTGTACTTTTACGCTATGTCTGCCTACGCAAGAAACCACGAACAGCCAAGTAGAACACCATACCCAGATTAAAACATAACCAACGGAAACGACAGAACCGATACCTGAGCTAAAAATAGGCGAATTAACCACAGACTCATCCCTAACATTTGTCGTATTCCTCAACTTTGTCACTAGGAGAAAATAAATGCCATCCCACTCGCTCATCAGCTATTTAATGGTTGGATTGTTTTATCTCAATAGTGGCTTCAGCATGGCAGCAGAGATTCCAAAGACCCTAAAAATTTTTGGTGATCAATATTTGCATAACGTAGCTCAACAAGAAGTTTTTGTACTCGCTGTGCTGACTCAAAATACCTTGAAGACAGATTTAGAGGTGATCAAACGCTTAGATGCCAAGTGGCAAAAAACCACGGGTATTGATCCGTTTATGTGGGATTTGATGCGCAATGATTGTGCTTTTGAGTTATCTAATTTTTTACAAACTTACCCCTTTATCAGCGAAGCTTTTGTGATGGATAATCAGGGGGCTTTGGTTTGTCTTACCCATAAAACCACCGATTACTGGCAAGGAGATGAGGTCAAATTTACGGATGCCTATCTCAAAGGACAAGGCAGTATTTATTATGGTGACATTAAATATGATAGCAGTACTGATGAAGTCTTAATGTAAGTTTCTGTACCGATTATGTCGGATAGTCAAGCCATTGGAGTCGTTACCTTTGGTGTCAGCCTTGATCGTTGGGAGAGGAGGTAATGATGCATCATTTTAAAAACTTAAAACTGGGTACACAGTTAATGATCATTGCGACAGCGGTGATCTTGCTGACGATTGTCAGTATTTCAGCCTATGTCGGCAATCGTATTTATAATTTAGCCGAAAAAGACATGGAGACCATTGCAAGAGAAACATCGCTGCATTATGCCAATGATCTCAAATCTCAATTAGAAATTGCCTTATATGAGGCCCGTGCTTTAGCACATGTGTTTGAATCAACCACCAATGTTGAAGGTTTTCGTTTTACTCGCCATAAAGCCAATCTTATTTTGCGTTATTTTATTGAAAATAATCCACAGTTTCTGGGGGTTTATGTTGGCTTTGAGCCAAATGCGTATGATAACAAGGATATGAACTTTGTCGGCGAACGTGGTCATGATGACAGTGGACGTTTTGTCCCTTATTGGACCTTAGACACCAATGGCAACGGGGTTTTAGAACCTTTAGTTTATTATGATCAAGAAGGGGATGGCGATTATTACCTAAAGCCTAAACAACGCAAGCAAGAGACGGTGCTTGACCCTTATCTTTACCCTGTACAAGGCACAGAGGTTTTACTCACGTCCCTCGTCGTCCCACTTTTGGACAAAAATGAAAATTTTATTGGTATCAGCGGTATTGATCTGAGCCTCACTAAATTACAAGAAATTGCCGAAAACATCCAAATAGGTGACTTTAATGATGCCTATGTCCATTTTTTTAGTAGCAAAGGCGTAGTAGCTGCCAGTAAAAATCCTGAATATGTCGGTAAAAGCGTTAATGACATTATCCAATCTCCTATATTTGTTGAAAATATTTTAAATAACAAAGCTTTTTTAATGGACCGGCGCTCCGAATGGCGCGATCAAGACATCATCACTTATGGAACCCCTGTTGATATTGGTTTTACAGGGCAAAAATGGATGGTTGCCGTCAATATTCCCAAAGCAACTTTGATGGCACAAGTCAATGCGACTTTAATGGATATTGTTAGTATTGGGATGTTGATTTTAGTATTGGCTTGGCTGGTGATTTATTTGATGAGTCGGGTATTATCCAAAAACTTACACAAGGCGGTCAATGCATTGGAACGTATTTCTCGCGGTGATTTGGATATTAAAATTGAAACCACCCCGGATCAAGATGAGGTGGGACAATTACTCAGTGCCATGCAAACCACACAAAGTAATTTACATGAAATTATTGGTGAAATCAGTCTGGTGACCCAAAGATTGGCACAAGGTCAATTAGATGCCCGTATCGAAAAGAATTTTCCTGGGCAATTTGCCACGATTAAAGATGCCGTCAATCGCATGAGCATCATTTTACAAGCCCTCATTGCCGAAAACCAAGAAGTTTCATGGCAATTTGCTAAAGGTAAACTTGATAGCCGAGTCAGTGGCGAATTTCCGGGAGATTTTGCTGAAATCAAACATGCGGCCAATGCGATGGCAGAAAACCTTCAAAGTTTAATTGCAGAAGTAGGACAAACGTTTTCAAAATTAGCCGATGGTGAAATGGCCGTGCGCATTGACAGTGAATTTCCAGGGGATTTTGCGGAAATTAAACAAGTGACCAATGCAATGGCAGAAAATCTCCAAGCAATTATCAGCGAAACCAGTCGCATTCTTGCAGAACTGGCCAGTGGCAATATGCAAGCTCAAATTGAACGCCAATACAGTGGTGATTTTGCACAAATTCGTGATGCCTTAGAAAATACAGCCGATAAGCTCTCGCAAGCAACGGAAAAAAATGCCAAACAAGACTGGCTTAAAACGGGACAAGCCCAACTTAATGAGCAACTGCGCGGTGAGCAGAATATTATTGCACTGGCAGAAAAACTATTAAATTATTTAGCCCCCTATTTAGGCGCACAAGTTGGGCTGTTTTATTTGTTAAAAACGGCTGAAAATAAAGAGGATAGCCGCTTAAAATTAATCGCCAGTTATGCTTATGTTCATCGTAAAGGCATGAACAATGAATTCAAAATGGGGGAAGCCTTGGTTGGACAAGCAGCCCTGGAGCGGAAACCGATATTAATGTCACAAGTCCCCGATGACTATATCCACATTCAATCAGGTGCAGGCAATGCCGTACCACATACCATATTGGCGATTCCCTTTTCTTATGAAAATGAACTCAAAGGCGTGATCGAACTGGGTTCTTTTAATGAGTTTAGTGAATTACAACTTGAATTTATCCAACAAATTGTTCCCAGCATTGGCATTGCCGTGATGTCAGCAGAGTCGCGTACCCAAATGCAGATCTTATTAGATCAAAGCCAAGCTCAAGCCCAAGAACTTCGAACCCGTGCCACAGAATTACAACGGCAAAAAGCCGAAGTGCAAGAAAGTAATAGCAAGCTGACCACTCAAGCTGAGGAATTACAAGCACAATCTGAAGAACTACAAGCCCAACAAGAAGAATTGCGTCAAACCAATGAATTATTGGAGCATCGCACCAATTCACTAGAAGTCCAACAAACAGAGGTGGAACGTAAAAATAACGAGCTAGAAAAAGCCAAAAGTGCCATCCAAAACAAAGCCGAAGAACTGGAGATTGCCAGTAAATATAAATCTGAGTTTCTTGCTAATATGTCGCATGAATTGCGTACGCCATTAAACAGTTTGCTAATTTTGGCGCAATTACTCGCCAGTGATAAAGAGCATAACCTGAGTGAAAAACAACTGGAATACGCCAATACGATTCATGGCGCAGGTGCAGATTTATTGGCATTGATTAATGATATTCTCGATTTATCCAAAGTTGAGGCGGGTAAAGTCGATGTCAATCTTGAAGAAGTCTCCTTACAAAAAATTGTGGACTCGGTCGAACAAAAATTCAGACACATGGCAGAAGACAAATCCTTGTCATTTGCCGTACAGTTGGAAGAGAATCTGCCAGATAGTATGCATACCGATTTCCAACGCTTGACTCAAATTTTGAATAATTTACTCGGTAATGCCTTCAAATTTACCAGTGCTGGCGAAGTGGGTCTTTATATTGGCAAAGTCGATGCGGACACCGAGCTAAAACGCGAAAACTTGGATCCCCAACACACATTGTCCTTTACAGTAAAAGACAGCGGTATTGGAATCCCTGTCGATAAGCAAAAATATATTTTCGAGGCATTCCAGCAAGCCGATGGTACGACCAGTCGACGTTTTGGGGGGACAGGGCTTGGGCTTTCTATTTCTCGTGAACTGGTACAATTACTCGGTGGTGAAATCCAACTACAAAGTATTGAAGGTGAGGGCAGTCGCTTTATTGTCTATTTACCCTTGCAGCTACAAGAAAAAGTCATCAGCAAAAAACCAGCGACCCCACCAAAAGCAGTGTCTCTTGCCAATATCAGCCGTGAAGCACCTGCCTCCACCTCAAACCCAGATGATCGGGAACAAATTGTAGAAGGCGACAAAACCATTCTAATTATTGAAGATGATTTAAGTTTTGGTAAAACCTTGATGGAACTCGCTCGAGAAAAAAACTTCAAATGTTTGCATGCAGCCGACGGAGAATCTGGGCTAGATCTAGCCCTAGACTATAATCCCGCAGCCATTATTTTAGATATAGGTTTACCCAAAATAGATGGCTGGAGTGTCATGGAACGGCTTAAGAGTAATTTAGATACCCGCCATATTCCGGTACATTTTGTTTCAGGTTCAGACTACAGCCATGATGCTCGAATGATGGGAGCCATTGGGTATTCGATGAAACCTGTCAGCATGGGAGATTTAAGTGCTGCCTTTGGAAAAATTACCCGTTTTATTACCAGTGAAATGCGTAATTTGTTGATTATTACGGATGATGAAGGGCATCGACAAAAAATCCTCAAATTATTACAAAGCGAGGGCATACATACCCTTATTTCCAATCACTACCAAGATGCTCATAAACAACTATCCACCCATGAGATTGATTGTATTGTTTTAGATGTCGATGTGGACAAAAATGTAGGGCTTGAGGGCTTAAAAGACCTGTTCGAAGAAATACCTTCTATTCCTGTTGTGGTTTATAGTGAGCGACAATTAACTGGGGAAGAACAAGGTTTACTACAAAAATATGCCAGTAATATCACCCTCAAAGAAGCGCATTCCCCCGAACGACTTTTAGATGAAGCTACTTTGTTCTTACATCAGGTCAAAGCCAATTTGCCTGAAGCTCAAAAAGAAATGCTGTACAAAGTCTACGACACCAATGCTGTGTTTGAGGGCAAAAAAATGCTGATTGTTGATGATGATATGCGTAATATTTTTGCCCTTAGCTCAGCGCTTGAAGATAATGGAGTCGAGGTGTTTACCGCCTATACAGGCAGTGCAGGTTTAGAAGAGCTGAAAGCGCACCCAGATGTCGATGCCATTTTAATGGATATTATGATGCCAGAAATGGATGGCTATGAAGCCATTCGAGCGATTCGGGCACAAGCTCAATTCCGTGATATTCCCATTATCGCGCTGACTGCCAAAGCGATGAAAGGTGACAAAGCCAAATGTATCGAAGCGGGAGCCAGTGATTATTTAGCAAAACCTGTAGAAACCGAACGGCTTCTATCTTTATTTCGGGTCTGGTTACACCCTTGATACAAAGGCTCCTTTCTGTGCCTTAATGGCTCAGAAAACCGCCTTATACCCATCCTAGATTTTACTGCTCCAACTCGTTCCCAAGCTCTCGCTTGGGAATGTGTATTGCGTCGCTCCAGCGGCGCGTAAAGCCGAAGCTATTAATATTGAAATTGGTATTATTGCGGTAAAAATAGGCTGAGTGCATCACATCCATTATTGTAGAATTTAGCAAACCACATGAGCTATTTTTGAAAAATTTTGCCTAAATTATAGGGCTTGGTTATACTCAAAAAACGATTAAAACCATTGAGAGGAATCATTGATGAACAAATTAGTATTGCCTTTATTAGGCGCATGTTTATTGGCAGGCACTCCAGCTTATGCAGCAGGAGATGCGCCTTCGAGTGAAGCTCAAAGTGCAGCAAAAACCGCCAAAGAAGCCAGCAATTCCTTTGATCCACAAACCTATACTTGTAAACATTTTAATGAAGATTTGATGCAAGAAGCCGCCACTGAGCGCTTGGGTGTGGCGGTGATTTGGGCGCATGGTTATTTTAGTTCTGCCTTTGGTACGGACGACATGGGGCCCTTGAGCGAAGCATCAGTGGCAGAAATCGTCCAAGACTTTGTTGAGTATTGTGACGAAAATAAGAATGATACCTTCTCGCGTGCCACTTATAAACTCAGCGAAGACACCGAAGAGGATTAGTCGCGCTGCTTAATCGCCTGAATTTGGACTTGTTGTATCGCTTGTGGGCTGCTGTCTTTAATTTGAAAACGGTAGCCTGCGGCTTGAATCATCTCGCCAACTTCAGGTACTTCCCCGGCTTGTTCTAGTAAAAAACCTGCCAAGGTGGTGTATTCGCCTTCGGGCAAAGTAATGCCTAAGCTGTCTTGTAATTCTTCTAGCTCAATACGGGCATTGACCAAGTAATCATTGTCCGAGAGTTTTTGTACCCGTTGATTATCGGTATCATCATATTCGTCTTCGATTTCTTCGACGATTTCTTCCATGATGTCCTCAAGGGTGATAATGCCTTTCGCGCCGCCAAATTCATCGACCACCACCGCTAGCGTATCGCCGCTGTGTCGCAGTTCTTGTAATAAGGTATTAATCAGTTTGCTATCGGGCACATAACGCGCTGGGCGAATATGGGCTTTGATAGGGCGTTGGTCAGGCAAGCCCAGACAGCTATAGGCATCGAGCAAGCCAATGATTTTATCCACCCGTTTTTCATACACGGGAATGCGCACATGCGCCTCGGAGCGGGCAATTTTCAAGGCTTCGTAGCAATTGGCATTTTTCTCTACCGCGACCACGTCAATGAGGGGAACCATCACATCTTTGACTTGCTTAGTGGAAAAACCAAACAAGCGTTCAATCATGTTTTTTTCTACTGGCTGTATATCACCGCTTTGCAAATCGGGGGTGCGTAACATGCTGAGGATTTCTTCACGGAGGGTAAAGGGATTTTGTTGCAGTTCTTTACCGAAAAAATACACCAATAATTTACTCAATAGGGTAAAAATTAGTAGCAAGGGTAAGAATAAATAAGACGCGCCCCGGAGGAAAAAAATCGCTTTGGGGGTGATGTTATCAGCGTGTTGTTGGAATACGCTTTTCGGTACAATCTCGCCAAACACCCAAATCAGTGGGGTAATAAAGAAAATCGCCACCCAGCCGTAGCTATCGCCAAGTAAGCGAATACTTAAATCGGTTGCTAAGGTGGTGTTAGTAACCACGGCGAGGTTTGTGCCCACCAAGGTGGTGGATAATAGCCATTCGGGTTTTTGTAACATATCCAGCGCTAAAATTGCCCCGCGTGAGCCTTTGGCGGCTAGGTGGCGCAGTTTGATTTTATCGGCACTGACAATCGCAATTTCTGAGCCTGAGAAAAAACCTTCAATCAACAGGCACAACAACATGATAATGATAATAACTTCGATGGACATCAGCTGGACTTGTGTTCGAGTAAAATGCGGGTAATGCGATTATTGCGCACATCAAGGATGGTAAAGCGCAAACCTTGATAGTGAATCACGGTATTTTGTTCTGGCAGCTCGCCATATTCATGCAGCAATAAACCCGCGACGGTATCGGTAATTTGTTCGGGTAAATGGCAGCCGAGTTTTTTATTAAATTCGACGATATTGACATGCCCATCAAGGTGATAGCGTTGTTTGCCAATAGGGCGAATCCGACCGTTTTGGTGCGCGTCATCACTGCCGCCACCGCCAAAAATGCAGGTGAGTAAGTCTTCCATGCTGACCATGCCGACCATGCCGCCGTATTCGTCAACCACAATGGCGAGGGAAATTTTACGGGTACGCAGGGTATGGAATAAGTCTGGTGCGGTCTTGGTATTAGGCACGAGATAGGGTTTGCGCAAAATACTTCGCAAGCCGTCAGCTTGTTTCATCAGTTCGTTTAAGTCGAGACCAATTAAATCACGGCTGTGCAAAATACCGATAATATGGTCGCGGTTGCCATCGTAAACCGGGATGCGGCTATAGCGATAACGTCGGACTTCGTTGACCACCCGGCTTATCGGCGTGTCAACTGAAAGCATAAAAATCGTCGAGCGCGGGGTGATGATGTTTTGTAGTGATTGGTCGCCAAAATCAAAAATCTGGTCAATAAATTCGGCTTCCACACTGGGGAGTGTGCCCTCGCCTACGGCGGCATGAGCCAAGGTGCGTACCATGTCTTCGGTGATTAAATTGCCTTGTGAACGTTCTGTGCCGACCATCAGGGTGATAATGCGGTCAGCCACTTGTCGCACCAGCCAGCGAACCGGGCTGATGAGTGTGGAGAATAAATTCAAAGGCGCACTGATTGCCATTGCCACGGTGGCGTTATGGCGGATTGCTAGGGTTTTGGGGCTGATTTCACCGAATAGGAGCAATAAGGGCAGCATGATAAAAAGGTTCAGCCAGCTTTTATCCGCGCCAAAAATTTGAATAATAATCAGGGTACAAACCACGGAGGCGGAGACATTGACCAACTCGTTGCCAATCAAAATGGTCACAATCAAGCGCCGGGGTTGACTCAAAAGTGAGTCAATTAAATTGGCTTTTTGGGGGTATTGTTCAGCCATTTTTTCGCGCTGCAAACTGTTGAGCGAAAATAGCGCTGTTTCTGAGCTAGAAAAAAAGCCAGAGAGTCCGAGCAAGCTAAATAACAGCAAGCATTCAAGCAGAATAATAATATCCATAGCGCTTAGCGACGGCGTGAGAGATTAGGGGGAATTTTAAAAATAAGGCGGCAATGCCTATGTCTATCGGTTTTGTCGGTCAACATTATGTGTCGCTAAGCTATGCTATACGGAAAAAAAAGGGAATGCCGCCTATTGTCCGGTAACTACCATGAATATGCAAGGCTAAAACGGATTATCAAATGCTCATATATTACCAGTGTTGTTTTTTCCGATAAATAGTTGAGGCACTGACCCCCAAATGTATCGCCGCTTTGGGAATATTACCATTACATAAGCGAATCGCATGTTGTATCGCCTGTTTTTCGATTAAATCCAAAGCTTGTATGGTTTCTGCTGTGCCGTTGGATAAACGCACATAGCTATCATCCAAATTAACAGCCGCTGATGGGGCACTCGTGCGGTTTTGCTGGCGCAGATTAAAACCATTGAGTGGCGGTGGTAACATTTCCAGCGTTACCCATTCGCCTTCATTTAAGACCACAATATTACGCATCACATTTTGTAATTGACGAATATTGCCCGGCCAATTATAGGCTAAAAACACGGATTCGGTTTCAGCATCAAAATCGCGAAAATATTTACCCTCTTCAGTGGAATATTGCGCCAGAAAATGTCTGGCGATGAGCATGACATCGGCTGCGCGTTTGCGTAAAGGCGGTAATTCCATTGGAATCACTAATAAGCGGTAATACAAATCTTCGCGAAATTCGCCAGCGGCAACCGCCTCTTCAGGATTACGATTGGTGGCGCAGATAATCCGAATATCAACTTTTTCGGTATCATTGCAGCCGACTTTTTGGAAACTGCCAGTTTGCACAAAGCGCAATAGCTTTGATTGCAAGTCCAAATCCATTTCACAAATTTCATCCAAAAACAAAGTCCCACCATTGGCACGGCTGGCAGCGCCCTCGCGAGTTTGATGAGCGCCAGTAAAAGCCCCTTTGACATGCCCAAAAATTTCACTTTCCATCAAATCTTTCGGAATCGCTGCACAATTAAGGGTTACAAAATTTTTCTTTGCCCGGGTGCTTTGCTGATGAATTGCCTCAGCGCAGAGTTCTTTACCTGTGCCACTTTCGCCGGTGATAAATAAAGTCGCTTTGCTGGGGGCTGCGGTGTCGATGGTGTGATAAAGCTTACGCATGGCGGGTGATGCGCCGATAAAACCATGATATTGGTCACGCTCGCCATCTTGATAACTGTCAACCAAGCGGGTTAGGCGCTGGCGCTCCATCGCGTTGCGTACGGTGTAAATCAAGCGCTCCATCGAAAAGGGTTTTTCGAGAAAATCAAACGCCCCAGCGCGAATCGCATCGACAGCGACATTAACCGAGCCGTGACCTGTGACAATCACCACCGTGGTCGGCAAGCGGTTTTCGGTGACAAATTTAAGAATATCCATGCCGCTCATATCTGGCAGGTTTAAATCTAATAAGATCACTTGTGGAATTTGGTTTTCAATCGCGCTCATTGCTGCGCCACCTGTTTCCACCAGCTGCATGGTTATTTTTTCGGTTTTTAGATAAGCACTGTATAACAAACCAACAGAATGGCTATCTTCAACCACGAGTACATAAGGTTGTTTATCCATAGCTATATTACTTCCTGATATTACGCCAAAGCTGCATCTGCATGTAACATGAGTTACTTCTTGAATTAAGGACTGGTATGATTGGCTGCATTTATACAGCTAAACGCCACCGGGTTATATACCCGTTTCGCATAACTTGTACCAAAAAATGAAATTAATTAAATTAGCCGCCGCGAGTTTGAATCAAACTGCCCTAGATTGGCAACAAAATCAAGCTCATATACTCTCTGCCATCACACAAGCACAAAACGCCTCTGTGGATGTTTTATGTCTGCCAGAACTGTGTATCTGCGGTTATGGCTGCGAAGATACCTTTCTCAGTCAAGGACTACAACAACAAGCTTTACAAAGTTTGCAAGAGATTATCCCCAAAACGCAGGGACTCATCGTCGCTTTGGGGTTGCCTATTCTACATCAAAACCGGCTTTATAACTGTATTGCTTTGGTGGCAGACACCGAGATAAAAGGCATTGTTCCCAAACGCTTTTTACCCAATGATGGGATTCATTACGAATCGCGCTGGTTTCATGTCTGGCAAGCGGGCAAACAAACCCACATCGACCTTTTCGGCAAATCTTATCCTTTTGGCGATTTATACTTTGATTGTGATGGCATTCGCATCGGTTTTGAGATTTGCGAAGATGCCTGGGTTGCCGAGCGTCCGGGGCGGGATTTGGCACAAGTAGGCATCGATATTATTCTCAATCCCACCGCCAGTCATTTTGCTTTTAATAAACGCGCCATGCGTCAGCACATCGTCACCGAAGGTTCGCGGGCGTTTAATTGCAGCTATGTCTATGCCAATTTGCTCGGCAATGAAGCCGGACGGATTATTTATGATGGCGATACCCTGATTGCTAGCGGTGGGCAATTACAAGCCGCCGGCCCACGCTTGAGTTTTGCCCCCATGCAATTGACCTCTGCCGTGGTGGATTTAGATTTACAGCGCCTAAAACAAGCCCATAATCGTGCCGAACGTCACGAAACCGGGATTCAAGCCATTCGCTGTGCCTTTCAGCCGTATTCACACCCGCCACCCTTAGCCCCAGCGCTTAACAGCGCCGCTTGGGAAGATTGTCCAGAACTCAAAAAAGAAGAATTTACCCGCGCCGTGGCACTGGGTTTATATGATTATTTACGAAAAAGCTACGCCAATGGCTTTGTGCTGTCCTTAAGCGGTGGCGCGGACTCGGGGGCCATTGCCAGCTTGATTTATTACATGATGCAATTGGGGATAAAAGAGCTAGGATTAGCGGGTTTTTGTGCTCAATTACCGCGCAGTTTACAGGCAAACACAGCAGAGGAATTAATGCCTAAATTATTGGCCTGTGCCTATCAAAGTACCCGCCATTCCTCAGACACCACCGAAAACGCTGCTGAAGGCTTAGCCAAAGCCTTAGGGGTGACCTATCACCGCTGGTCTGTCGATGCCCAAGTGGCAGGTTATAGCCAGTTAATCACAGAACAAATTGGGCGAGATTTGAATTGGACAGACGATGATATTGCTCTACAAAATATCCAAGCCCGTAGCCGTGCGCCGGGGATTTGGATGTTGACCAATATTCGCAATGCCTTATTGCTGGCGACTTCCAACCGCTCAGAGGCAGCCGTCGGTTATGCAACGATGGACGGCGATACCAGCGGCGGCTTAAGTCCCTTAGCTGGAATAGATAAGCCGTTTATTCGTGCGTGGCTACGCTGGGCAGAAGAGAAAGGCCCTGATGGTTTGATGCCGATTCCAGCACTCAAGGCAATTAATCGCCAACAACCGACCGCAGAATTGCGCCCGGGTGCTGGGCAAACCGACGAGGCAGATTTAATGCCTTATGATTTACTCAATGAGATTGAGGCGGGTTTGGTGCGCGATAAGCGTTCGCCAGTGGAGATTTTGCGCCAATTACAAGTGCAGTTCCCGCAATATGAGCAAGCGCAGTTGATCGCTTGGATTAAACGTTTTTTCCAATTATGGACACGCAACCAATGGAAACGCGAGCGTTATGCCCCCAGTTTTCATTTAGATGACCGCAACCTTGACCCCAATAGCGCCTGCCGTTTTCCGATTTTGTCCGGTGGTTGGCAACGAGAATTAGCCCAATTAGATGAATTTGCGTAACATCAGGTCATAAGCTCAAGTAATTTTTAGCAAAAAGTCGATGTCAAACTGAGCTGAAGCTAAAAGTTATGGTACGCTGGCTTAAAATTCAATGATCTAATCAGAGCTGATCTCTATGAACTTACCCGCCGCTGTTTACCTTTTTATGGCCTTTAGTGCTTTAGGCATCTTGGGCAATGTGGCAAATATCGAAATGTTTTTCGGTGTTAATCAGATTTTTGGCAGCATTTTCGCGCTCCTAGCGGCTTACCGTTTTGGTCCATGGTGGGGTGGTTTGGCAGCGATGATTATCCATAGCTATACCATTTACCTTTGGGGGCATCCTTACGCTTTTATCAGCTTTGTTTTAGAAGCCCTGATAGTAGGGTTTTTATTACGCTGGCGTATCAAAAATATTTTTCTAGCTGATTTAATCTACTGGCTTTGCTTAGGTGTTTGGCTAGTGCCTTTGTTTTACGGACATATCATGGGCTTACCCGAGACACAGGTGAGCTTAATTATGCTAAAACAACCAGCTAATGGTCTACTCAATGCGCTCTTAGCCTCTTTATTATTTATTAGTTATATTTATTGGCAAAAAGTTGAAACCCATTGGGTTTCTTTACAAACTGTCTTGTTTATTTTGTTGATGACCATGGTCAGCTTTTCGTTATATTTAGTTGCCAATTTAACCAGCCGCTACATATTTGAACGTTTTCAAAACATTGCAACGACATCACTAGAAAATTACGGACAATATATAGAAAAAGAATTGCATACGTATCTTAAAACCCATTTAGAACAGTTGGAGCAATTTGCCTCAAAAATAGAAAATAATTCAGCTACTATCAATCAGCCGCTTTTCAAATTAAGCATTGATAATAATTTAGATAATATTTGGCTTTATCAAACAGATAAGGCACAATTATTATTTAGTCAGCATCATTTTTTTGTAGAGACCCCAAAGCCCTTATCATGTACTGAAACAGCTATATTTTGGAAACAAGCGAATACTTTATACTTTTCAAAAAAAATCAATGATCAATGCTATATTGCTAGTAGCCAATTAGTACATTTACAAAAATTTTTAGCTCACCATAGTATTTCTGCTGAACACAGTATTTATATTACAGATAAGCAAGAAGTGGTGACTAGCTCTTTTATCGATGCTTCTTCGCCACCTTCCGGCACAGCCACACCTGTTCGAGCAGAAATTGCCCATTTGTTACCGAATAAAAAATTACCGAAAATGAAATTATGGAAATCGTCCTATTATTGTTATCAATTTTCCCCACAAACCAACTTAAATTGGCAAATAACGGTTTATTCGTCTTTATCAAATAGCATTGATAAATTACAACAAATTTATATTTTCACTTTTCAAATGATGTTGGCTTTAATCTTATTATTTTCTCCTATTTCCTATTATGTCGCCCGTCGCTTGACTTATACCATGAAAAAACTAGGACAAGTCACCGAGGATTTGCCACAAAAACTACAAGCACATCAAGAGATTAAATGGCCACAAAGCCATATTGTTGAAATCATGACTTTGTCACAAAACTTTTCAACCGTCACCACAAAATTAGAAAGCATTTTTCGCGACAGTGAAGCCCGTTTTCAATCCTTATTTCTCAACACACAAGATGCTATTTTAGTGCTGGATTACCCTGAATTACAGATCAGCAATTACAATCCCAATGCCTTAAAATTATTAGGAAACAAATTAAAACAAAACCCACAGCCAGATGTAAAAGATTTTTTTGAAAATTTACCCGACAAAATTTTTCAATATCAATATCAATTAAATGATCAGACTTTTTGGCTCAAACAAAAAGCACATGCCTCGGTCCCCGTACGTATCGACAAACAATATTTAAGCTATCAAGGCAAAACTGTCATCTTACTGAATTTGCAAGATATTAGTGCGGAACAACAATACCAAGAACAGTTACGCCTCATTTCTGTGGTATTTGAGACCACCGCTGAGGGAATTATGATTACCGATCCGTATAAAAAAATTCTCATGGTCAACCGTGGTTTTAGTGCGATTACAGGTTATAGCTCAGAAGAAGTCGTGGGCGAGACACCACATAAGCTGCATTCGGGCTGGCAAAATAAAAGCTTTTATACCAATATGTGGGTAAAAATAAAGCAACAGGGACAATGGCAGGGAGAAGTGTGGAATCGGCGTAAAAATGGGGAGATTTATGCCGAATGGTTGTCTCTTTATGAAGTCCGTGATGCCCAGCAACAAATCAGCAATTATATCGGCGTATTTAATGATATTACTGAAAAGAAACAAGCCCAAGATAAAATCAATCAACTAGCTTATTACGACACTCTAACGGGTTTACCCAATCGACAACTGTTCCAAGACCGTTTCCAACATGCGCTAGAAGTCTCGGTAAGACAAGATAATATTGTCGCTTTGATGTTTATTGATTTGGACAACTTTAAGAGTATTAATGACACCTTAGGGCATCAAGCCGGGGATTTATTGTTGAAAACGGTTGGAAAAAGGATGCAAAACCAAATCCGTAGCAGTGATACCTTAGCCCGCATCGGTGGTGATGAATTTACCATTATTTTAGAAAATATTCAGAATAAAAATGAAGTCAGTCATATTGCCATCAGCATGATGGACGCGGTATCTCAGCCTGTTTTTGACCAAGAGACAGAAATGCATACCTCGTGCAGTATTGGAATTTGTTTTTATCCCGATGATGCCAGCAGCGTTTCTGAAATGATGCAATATGCTGATACCGCTATGTATCGTGCTAAAGAAGAGGGGAAAAATAGTTTCCAATTTTATACCACCAGTATGAATACTGAAGTACAAAAACAAATGGAAATAGAACGCCATTTACGTCAAGCGCTAACAAAACAACATTTAAGTTTGTTATATCAACCTCAAGTTGCGATTGATAGTGGCACGATTGTCGGTGTAGAAGCACTGTTACGTTGGCATGATCCCGTTTTAGGACAAGTATCCCCCGATATTTTTATTCCTATTGCCGAACGTTCAGGTCTGATGGGAGACATTGAACAATGGGTCTTACGCACCGGAGCAAAACAACAAGTTGCATGGCGTAAACAAGGGATTAAAATTGAAATGTCCTTAAACATATCTAACCATCAATTTCGAAAAAGCGATTTTGTTGAACAAACCTTGGCTATTTTTCAACAAGAAGGCGCAGACTGTCACTTGTTTGATTTAGAACTCACCGAACGCATCGTCATGGACACCGAGGAGAGCCAAGATAAAATTGCCGCCTTAAAACAAGCTGGTTTTCGTTTATCTTTAGACGACTTTGGCACGGGACAATCATCGCTAAGCTACTTAAAACGCTTTAATATTGATAAACTCAAAATTGATAAATCATTTGTCGATGATTTACCCGGTGATGAACAAAGTTGTGATATAGCCAGAGCCATTACCTCTTTAGCACAAGCGATGAATATGGAAACCGTTGCCGAAGGGGTAGAAACAGCCAAACAATTACATTTCTTACAACAACTTGGTTGTGTCAATTATCAAGGGTATTTCTTTAGCAAAGCCTTAAGTGCTGAGGATTTACAAAAACGCTGGCTTGGGTAAGATTCTATGTGAGATTTGCAGTGGCTGTACTTTGGGGGTTTTACCTATTTAGTACCGAATACAAAGGGCGTGAATTCAATTCGATTCGGGGGCTTTTGGGGATTGCTCGCTTAAAATAGCCAAAGCATTGGGATGGCGTATATCTTCGCCTTGGGCGATATAAATCGTAAATTCGGCAATATTGAGGGCATGATCGCGGATGCGCTCTAGGGTGCGTAACAACAGGGCAATTTGAATGCTGTGTTGAATCGGGTAGTGCTCGGCGAGAATCTGCGCCATCAAGGCTTGTTGTTGTTGGCTGAATTTTTCCGCTTTCGGGTGTTTTTTTGAGGTAATGCGTTTTGCCTCTTCGATATTAATATTATCCAGCACTAGCATGGCGTGTTCAAACACTAAAGTCGCTTGGTGACAGACTTGGCAAAGGTCGTTAATGCTCTCTTCGCTGAGGGCGTTATCACTTTCACTATCCGAATTATCTTCGGCGTGGAGCTGGATTAAAATTTTAGCAATCGTCACCGCCGCATCGCCGACCCGCTCTAGGTCGGTCAACAATTTATGCAAGGTCATGATAATGCGTAAATCCCTTGCCATTGGATTACGCTGGGCGACCAGATTGGTGATCGCATGGTCGATTTTGAGTTCCAATGCATCGACCATATCATCTTTGGCAATCACTTGCTGCGCCAGTTCCAAGTCAGCTTCTTTCAGCGCTTGGGCAACGCGGCGCAATTGGTAGGCGGCAAGGCTGCCGATTTCCAAAATCAGCAGATGAATATGCCCCAATTCTTGGTCGAAACGCTTAAAAATATGACCTTCAAAGGCTTGGTTCATCCAAAACGTCCTGTGATGTAATCTTCGGTTAATTGGTGTTTAGGATTATTGAAGACATCAGCGGTTGCACCGACTTCAACTAAATCACCCAAATGGAAGTAGGCGGTACGCTGAGATACCCGTGCGGCTTGTTGCATGGAGTGAGTGACAATGGCAATGGTGTAGTTTTGACGCAATTCGTCCATCAGTTCTTCAATTTTAGCGGTGGCAATCGGGTCAAGGGCAGAGCATGGCTCATCCATCAAGATGACTTCGGGGTTAATGGCGATGGTGCGGGCAATACAGAGGCGTTGTTGCTGTCCACCAGAAAGCGCAGTACCAGGGCGCTGGAGGCTGTCTTTAACTTCGTTCCAAAGTCCGGCTTTTTGTAAGCTGGTTTCGACGATTTCATCCATGTCGGTTTTACCTTGCGCTAAGCCATGAATTCGTGGGCCATAGGCGATGTTGTCATAAATTGACTTGGGAAACGGATTGGGTTTTTGGAATACCATGCCGACTTGTACCCGCAAAGGCACGACATCTTGTTCAGGGGCGTAAATGTCTTGCCCTTCGAGTTTAATGGAGCCAGTGACGCGGCAAGTATCAATGGTGTCGTTCATGCGGTTAAGGCAGCGCAAAAAGGTCGACTTACCACAGCCAGAGGGGCCAATCATGGCCAAAATTTCGTTGTTGCCGATGTCGAGGGAGACATCATTAATCGCTTGTTTGCCGCTGTAGTAAACATTGACATCACGACATTGCATCCGTGCTTTTTCCTCTGGTAATAAATAATCACCAACGGTTTGGCTTTCTGGGTTCTGCGCCGCTGTGGGGACGGTGTAGTCGCTTTTGGTTTCAATAATTTGTTCGTCTAACATAATATTTCCTAAATAAAAATTAACCTCATCGTATTGCATTTGAGCTTTACTATCAGGTAACAAAAAGTCAGCAATCGTTGCATCCCTCTCTGGGATGCGTTTGTGTTCGGCTTCTACAACTAGTTCATCTAACATATTATTTTCCAATGGGTTAGAAGAATGACACAACAGACGATTTCTTATTCCTAGGTACAAAAAATCATCGTTGTGTTTGTAGGTCACTCAAAGAATGACCGTTGTAATCGCTGTTTACCAACGGCGTTCAAAGTAACGACGCAATACCACAGCAAAGGTATTCATACTAATCAAGAATGCCAATAACACTAAAATGGCCGCGGAGGTACGCTCAACAAATGCCCGTTCTGGGCTGTCTGCCCACAAGTAAATTTGTACGGGTAAAGCCGTTGCCGGTTCGGTGATACCTTGGGGAATATCGACCACAAAGGCAACCATGCCAATCATCAACAGCGGTGCAGTTTCACCCAAAGCCCGCGACATGCCGATAATCGTCCCGGTGAGCATCCCCGGCAGTGCCAAAGGCAAAACATGATGCCAGACCATTTGTAAGTGTGATGCGCCAACACCAATCGCTGCTTCACGAATTGACGGCGGTACAGCTTGCAAAGAAGCACGGGCGGCGATAATAATCGTTGGCAAAGTCATTAAAGTCATCACCAAGCCACCGACTAAAGGCGCAGAGCGCGGCAAGCCAAAGAAGTTAATAAACACCGCCAAACCTAACAGCCCGAAAACAATCGAGGGCACGGCGGCGAGGTTATTAATATTGACTTCAATGATGTCGGTTAAGCGGTTTTTCGGCGCAAACTCTTCGAGATAAATTGCGGTGGCAATACCGATAGGAAAGGACAAGACCAGCGTCACCATCAGCATGTAAAACGACCCCATGACAGCGCCCCAAACCCCGGCCAGTTCTGGCTCGCGCGAGTCGCCATTGTCAAAAAAGTCATGATTGATTTGGCGCTCTAAGCGGTCTTTGTCGATTAGCTGGTCTACCCAGATGACTTGCTGATCCGATAAGCGCCTGACAGCGGCAATTTGCTCGCGGTTGGTATAGCCTTTGGTCAGCATATCGACATCATCACTGGCGCTGAGCCAAACGCTGATGGTTTGACCGACCAATTCAGGATTTGCCATCACTTGTTGACGCAATTGATAAGCTGCCCCATTACTGGCGATTTTATATAAATCCCGTTTAGCACGGCGTTTTTTCACCTCGGGGAATAATTCCCGTAAGCTGGCTTTAACCACGCCATTATAATCGGCTTTGGATAAAGCTTTGCGGTCTGGGTTTTCGCCAATGCCGAGTTTTTCCGCGCTTAAATTTACATCTAACAGGATGCGAGTTTGGAAAAAGGCGGATAAGCCATTGCTTAAAACATTGCCAAATAAAATCAGCAAGAAAGCCAAACCAATCGCAATCGCGGTTTTGCCATACCACTGGAAGCGGCGCTCGGCTGCGTAACGTTTTTTTAAGCCTACTTGTACCTTATCTAAGGTTGTACCGGTTTTTTTATTCATTAGTCGTATTGCTCCCGATATTTGCGAACCATATATAAAGCAAATACGTTCAGAATCAGGGTGGTAATAAAGAGGAGTAGACCTAGGGCAAAGGCGGCCAAGGTTTTGGCACTGTCAAATTCCTGATCCCCTGTGAGCAAGGTGACAATTTGCACCGTGACGGTGGTGACTGCCTCCAGAGGATTAACGGTCATATTCGCCGCCAAGCCTGCGGCCATCACCACAATCATGGTCTCGCCAATGGCACGGGATGTGCCCAATAATAAGCCACCGACAATTCCCGGCAAAGCGGCGGGAATAACGACGTTGCGAATGGTCTCAGATTGGGTTGCACCGACACCAGCAGAGCCGTCACGCATCGCTTGTGGCACGGCGGTGAGCACGTCATCAGAAATCGAGGAGATAAAGGGAATAATCATAATCCCCATCACCAAACCTGCGGCAAGCGCACTTTCGGAGGCGACATCCAAGCCTAAGCCCTCACCCATTTGCCGTACCCACGGGGCGACGGTTAGCGCGGCGAAAAAGCCATAGACCACAGTCGGAATCCCTGCCAAAATTTCTAGCAAAGGTTTAACGATGGAACGGACTTTATTGCTGGCGTATTCGGATAAGTAAATCGCCGACATCAAGCCCACAGGCGCAGCCACTAACATGGCAATAAAAGAAATCAACAATGTGCCGACAAATAAAGGAATCGCACCAAAACTACCCGAGCCACCGACTTGGTCGCTACGAATTGCGGTTTGCGGACTCCATTTGGTTCCTAGTAAAAATTCATTGACCGGGACTTTTTGGAAAAAATGAATCGACTCAAATAAAACCGATAAGACAATGCCGAGGGTGGTTAAGACCGCGATGCCAGAGCTTAAAAATAAAATGATTTGAATCACGCGCTCGACATTATTGCGCGCCGGATAATTCTTATGAATGTGTTTTTTTGCCCACAATAAACCCGCAATAGCAAACAATAAAACCATCACGGTTTGTGCCATGCTGCTGGTACTTTCGAGGCGTTGATAATGTGCCACAGCAGCGCTTAAATCCGCATCTGGGGCTTGTGCCAATTGATGCCCTTGTGCCAGCAAATGAATATCGGTGAGCAGGCGTTGAGTCTCTAAAGGCGGTAAATTCTGTAAGTGAGCGGGTAGGTCGCTGATTAATAGGCTGGTGACCACATCATCGGCGAAAATAGACCAAAGTATCAACACCGCAAGGGCGGGGATTGCACACCAAAGCAAGCTATAAAATCCATAATAGCCAGGCAGGGAATGCAATTGAACGATATCATTATTGGCAGCGCTAAGGGCTTGTTTGCGCCCAAATACATAGGCGAATACGGCAAGCAGTGCCACAGTTAAAAAGAGAAAGGATAAAGACATGAGCTAAACTCCGTTTGTGCTAAGAAAAGATTAGCCACCGTTTGAGCGGTGGCTAAATCTGCCTTATAAGCTCAAATCTTTGAGGTTTTTAATGTCATCGGCAAATTGTTTGCGTTCTGCCGCAGGCATAGGAATCAGACCTTTTTCAGTCAAATAACCTTCATCACCGACCGCTTTGTCGCTGCTAAATTCAGCCAAATATTCTTCGATGCCAGGAATAATGCCGATGTGGGCTTTTTTGACATAGAAATATAAAGAACGAGAAACCGGATATTTGCCATCAGCAATGCTTTCAAATTCTGGGGGAACACCACCGATGGATGCGCCTTTGACTTTGTCATTGTTTTGGTCAAGGAAACTAAAACCAAAAATACCTAAAGCATTGGGGTTGACGTTAAGTTTTTGCACGATGAGGTTATCGTTTTCACCGGCTTCGACATATGCGCCATCTTCACGCACGGTATGACAAACGGCTTTATAATGCGATTTGTCTTTTTTCTTCATCGCCTTAATCCAAGGAATGGTTTTACAACCGCCTTCCATTGCCAATTCAACAAACGCATCGCGCGTACCCGATGTCGGAGGAGGACCTAAGACTTCGATTTTGCTATCAGGCAAGCTAGGATTGACTTGTTTCCAAGTTTTGTAAGGGTTTTCTACTAAAGTCTCGCTGCCATCAGTCGCAGGCACTTCTTTAGCCAGCGCTAAGTAGATGTCTTTGAGTTCTAAATTGAAAGCAACGGCACCGGTGGCGTTTGCCATGGTGATGCCATCATAGCCAACTTTGACTTCTAAGATTTTATCGACACCATTCTCGGCGCAGGTTTTCACCTCAGAGGCTTTAATACGGCGGGAAGCGTTGGTGATGTCTGGGTGTTGCATCCCTACGCCAGAGCAAAACAGTTTCAAACCACCGCCGGAGCCTGTGGATTCGACTTTAGGGGTTTTAAAATCCGAGGTTTTGCCAAATTGTTCAGCAACCACGGTAGAGAAAGGGTAAACCGTGGAAGAACCCACGATACTGATATAATCACGCTCAGCAGCGTGAGCACTGACAGCTAAGCAGCCTACAACAGCCGCAAGCAAGACAGATTTGTTCATAATTAGTATTCCTACAGTACAATAACAGCCTGAGTTTAGGTGGGTCTACAGTTCCAAACTAAACTCAGTTAAAGTGACCTACAGCAGTCACTTTTTTGATTGTAGGAGCTAATATTTAGTGGGTCAATGCACCCTTAAGCCGCCGTAAAGAATCATTAAAAATGGTCGTAAAAAATCATTAATACTGTTTTTAATGCTGAGAAAAAAACTGCTTAGCTAACAAGGACAATCCATTTATGTGTTTTGTGACTAGGTGAGTTTTTAGGCATGAAATTATTGATTTTTGGTCAAAAAAAAACACCCTGTTTTTTGTATCTCATTGTATATACATGTTTTTCTTGTGATTTAAAATCTATCTAAAATTAAAGCACTGAAGCATGGATATCTCAAGGTCAACAATGGAGGGATACAATGTTGACACGTGAACAAGCAAAAAAGAAGAAAATCGAAAATGCTTAATATTTGAATTTAAGTTTTAAATGGATTGTATGCCGAGGCTTAGAATTGGACAATAGGATGGGATATTAAAGAATGGTAGAGAACTTAAGGCACAAAATAAGGAAAAGACTGCGTGATAGGTTTTGCGCTGCTAGATTAATAGCAGCATTGAATAGCCTGCCAGTGCATTTTTACCATGCCTTGAGCGGGGGGAGTATTTATTTAGGGCTATACAATTGTTTTTGGAGTCGCTAGCCAGACTATAAGCCAAATAAGGGCGACGGTTGGGATGGTTGCCAGCGTCCACTTAAATATAAATACGATCATTGACCAAAACGGCATTTGAATGTCAGTTATAACCACTTCATTATTGATGACGGTAGTATGGGCTGGCAGTTCTTGATGGTTGGTTTTTTTCGGGGTCGGTTTGCTATCATGATCATCTGACACGGCTTGTGTTGCTTGTTGTTTTTCCTCATCTGTAATAAGTCGGCTACATTTCCAGCATTTTTCGTCTGTTATATCATTGTAAACTCCACATTTTGGGCAGATAGTTTGTACTTTACTCATTATTTTTCCTTAGAATATATTTATTTGAGGCATTGAGTTTAGCATAGAATAAATTTGTTTTATGTTAGGCTTTTTGCTTATAACACCCTCGAACGCCAAATATTACCCAAATCTGTAATAAGCAAGCGCGCCCCAGTAAAAGTCCCTTTGTGGGTATAAGTTAATTTTCGTATAGACATATACCAACAGAAATACCAGCACCTAATTATGGCTGCTATAGTAACCGATTGAATAAAATTGGATGCAGACCCGCATGGAATGAAGGGGGTGTAATTATGGGTAGTCGTGTACGAGTAGTGGTATAAATTAAATTATCCAAGCATAACGACTGATTATAATGATGAATAAAATACCTGAGCGCCAATATGGTTTTCGATTTTTTTAGA
>JADGDE010000014.1 GCA_016745035.1 Thiotrichales bacterium | reverse complement strand
AAATCTAATTTTGTAAATTTCATTAAATAACCTGTAAGATATAGGCGGATAAAAATGTTATTATATCTTAAATAAAATCTGTCGCATCAAGTCTACTGTAACGCAAACTGTACTTGTCAAACCCGAGAAGCCAGTTACTGAGTACAGTGACATGATAAAATTTAGACATTTTAATGTTCTCATGAGCGTAAAATTTGATATGGCTTTGTTCTTTAATTATAAATTAAAACTGCCTTATTCCGGTATATTAAAGTCATTATAATGATGTCATAGCTAATAATTATACGCCAACCAAACTAAATCCTGCTTTAATACTACTTCTAATTCCATCACTGCCGCCTCTGGCAACAACTTTTGAAAAAATGCTATTCATTGTTGAGATGTACTGTCGCGCAATCAAAGCTGGGCTTGGCGCAAAGCCTCGGCAGGTTCGAGTTGCTCACCTTGCCACAGATGACAAAAACGGCTGATGAGTATCATGGTGCTGTCGTCGCGTACCGACCACAACGAGGCAATCACCGCAGCGCTGTCTACTTGTAGCAAGCCGGTAGAGAGACTGCCGAATTCTTCAGCACGTTGTAAATCTGCCAACATGCCCATCTCACAGGCGCATAACAACACTAAACGCGCTTTGAGATGAGCTTTTTCCAACAGGCTTTGCAGTGGTTGCTCTGTGTTGGTTTGGTCGTGGCAATAAAACTGAATGATGTCGTAATGCGGCAAGGCATGGAACACCTTGTCATGGCGTGTTGATAAACCGTGGCTTGTGGATAGTGTTGGCGCAAGCTCTCGGTCGCATACACGGTGTAATCAATATTGCCCTTGGGATTTTCAATCACCAACACACGCTGCTGCTTTGTGTTGACTTGAATTTGCCGCACTCGATTCAAACTGCGAGCATTGCTGTCTTCGTTACGTTGTTGGTAAGCTTTAAGATATACACCTAAGCGCTCGTTCAGTTGGATTGTATTCAATTGGGGGAAAAAGACGTTATGAGCCAACACCTTGTTTTTACGCGCTCGCAACATCTTTTAATATTTATATCTGATGTTACGTAAAGGCTTAGTGCGTAACATCAGTTTCTATTCCAAATGATACGGTATCTTAAACACCTTGTGACTTCCGTATCTATACTCAATTACCTTACCCTCTAAATGAGAATCTATGTTTATGTCTTATTTATCAGTGCTTAAAATGAATGTGTCTGGAAAAGCACAGAGAACATGCCAGCCTCGCAAGGCTTTGTGGCATAATAATGCCCTTTGTTCGCCAAGCTAGGTAATGCCTTGATATGAGTAATTGGTTTTCTGGTCTGTCGCCACAGTTGGGACAGGCAAAACAACAAGCTGAGGAATTATTAAACCGTACCTTGGATAGGTCGGTGCGTCTTGCGGTCACAGGTTTGAGTCGGAGCGGTAAAACCGTGTTTATCAGCTCTTTGATTCATCAATTGATGCACGGGCTGGATAATACCCGTTTGCCTTTTTTTGAAATCGTCGGCAGTGGGCGTTTGCGTGGCACGAAAGCGCAGCCACAGCCAGACTTGCACATCCCCAGTTTTCGTTATGACTTGGCGATGGATGCGCTCAGCGCTGAGCCGCCGCGCTGGCCGGAGCCGACCTCGGGGATTAGTGAAACCCGCTTAGCCATTCGCTATAAAACCAATAATCCGCTGCTCAAACACCTGACTTCAACCAATACTTTATACGTCGATATTATTGATTATCCCGGTGAGTGGCTGTTAGATTTGCCTTTGTTAGATTTAAGTTTTGAAGAGTGGTCAGCGCAGATTATCGAAGCCTGTGAGCAAGAGCCGCGTTTACATTTATCCGAGAAGTGGCGCGCGTTTATGCAAGGCATTGAGGTCGAAACCGCCAGCAGTGATAGCGAGTTGCGCGAGGCGAGTCAACTCTATACTGATTTTCTCTATGATTGCCGCAAAAAAGAATATGGGTTGACCTTATTACAACCGGGGCGTTTTACCATGCCGGGGGATTTAAAAGGCGCGCCGCTGTTGGAGTTTTGCCCGCTGTTGGTGATTCCCGACAGCATCCCGAAAGCCAAAGACAGTTTTTATCAAACCATGAAGCGGCGCTATGAGTCGTATAAAGAGCATGTGGTGCGTAAGTTTTATAAGGAACATTTCACCCAGTTTGACCGCCAAATCGTCTTGGCTGATGTGTTGATGGCGTTTAATACTGGCTATTCCAGCTTTGCCGATATGCGCTCGGCGATTGATTTGGTATTAAAAAGCTTTGAATATGGAAAATCGAGCGTATTTAATCGCCTATTTAGTAGTAAAATTGATAAACTATTGTTTGCAGCGACGAAAGCGGATCATGTGACCCCGAACCAGCTCCCGAATTTAGAACGATTTTTACAACTCATGCTGGTTGAGGCGAATAATAACGCCATGTTTGAGGGGGTCACCACAGATATTCTTGCCCTTGCCTCGATTCAATGCACCGAGGCGATGCAAGCGGAGTTTCAAGGGCAATCGATTTCTTGCGTCAAAGGCATCTCAAAGCACACGGGCGAAACCGTGGCGTTATTTCCGGGCGAAGTCCCGGTTGAGATTCCGACCCCCGAAGATTGGGTTGATGGCAGATTTCAGTTTGAGGAGTTTAATCCGCCGGCGTTGCACCACAGCAGCCATGTCGATTTACCGCATATTCGCATGGATAAAGCATTACAGTTTTTACTGGGAGATAAATTCGTATGAGCGCGCAAAATTGGCAAGCCCCCATGCACTTTGACTTGGATGCCTTGTTAGATAATAACGACAAGCCACGCCCTGCAAAAAAAGATAAAACCGCAGCTAAAGCCAAGCCCGTTGAGGTAAAGGCAGAGAAAGTCGCAGAAAAACCAGCGGCTGTTGAAAAGCCTGTCGCCCAAGAAAAAAGCGCAGCTAACGTCGCTAAACCGGTGGAAAAAACCGCAGAGAAAAAAACAGAACCAGCGGTATTAGCTAGCAAAGTTGAAGAAAAATCCCCCGAGCCAATCGCCTTAGCTGCGGCTATGCCTCTGATGCCAAACTTAGACGACAAACCCGCGACCACGGTACAAGTCAGCTATCAAAAACCGTTAGAAATTCCCCTCGAAGAATTAGCCAGCCCAGAGGCTAAAGACACGGCAGAATGCGAAACCAATCCTTATCGCAAACCCATGCGTTTTGATTCGCAAACCGTGCTCAAGCCTGCCAGCGCGATGGCAAAATCCACCGCTAAAACCGCTAAATCCTTGGGCAAAAGCACATGGCAGCAATCGCAACAAATTCTTAATAAACTGAGAGCCGAGGATTTTCCACTTTGGAGCTGGTTACTAGCAAGCCTCGCTAGTTTTATCGTTTTACTCAGCATTGTTGATGCGGTAGTTTTTATCGACACATGGCTATCCAAAAGCTGGTTACTCGGTGGGATTTTCTCGCTGTTGTTAATCGGTATTTTTGCTCTCACCATTCGCCTAAGCTACAAACTCTGGCAAGAAATTAGCCGGATGCGGGTTTTGTCTGAGTGGCAACAACGCGGCAAAACTTACCAAAACGCCGAGACGTATGGGCACGCCTTGGCGCATGTCACCCATATTTCACAAATTTATCAACAACGCGAAGATGTGCAAAGCAATTTAGAAACCTTTTATCGCACCGTTAATAGCAGCCACACCGACGCGGAAGTCTGCCAACTCTACAGCCAGCAAGTGCTCGCGCCTTTAGACGAACAAGCCTATCAAATGGTTTGCCGTCACGCCGGACAAACCGCGCTGCTCGTGACGCTTAGCCCGATTCCAATTTTAAGCAGTTTGATGACTTTATGGCGCAACCTTGCCTTGATTCGGGATGTCTCCAGTCTCTATGGCGGTCGCCCCAGTTTCATGACCTCGGGTCGCTTATTTGTTAGCGTTATTCACGGTTTGTTATATGCGGACGTGAGTGAAATGGTTGCCGACTCGATGGCAGAAAGCGTCGGCGGTGGCGTAATGGCAGTGTTCTCAGCACAAATCGCTCAAGGCATCGGTAGCAGCATGATGACCGGACGGGTCGGTATTCAAGCCATGAACTTGTGTCGTCCGCTGAATTTTGAAGCCGATAAACGCCCACGCCTTGCGCATGTGCGTAAGCAAACCCTCGGTTTACTCAAGCAGAAATTGAGTCAAAAAACCGCTAGCGCTTAAGATTACCCCTTGATTCTACGCCTGCTCTCAGTTCGCAGCGCGGTTATACTCCACGACTTACTGATGACCAGTTTGGCGTGGATTTTAGCCTTGTTGCTGCCCGTCAATTTCCATGCAGATTTTAATTATCTCGGCAATATCCAATTGTTGCCGATTGTTTTACTGCTGCAAACCCCTGTGGCGTGGTATTACGGGCTATACCGTAGTCTCTGGCGTTTTGCCAGCCTGCCCGATTTGTGGAATATTTTTCGCTCGGCTTTGATTGGGGCACTGTTTATCAGTGGTTTTATCTGGATGACGCAAGCCGCTATCCCTTCTATCAGCCTGATTATTTACCCGATTTTACTTATTTTCTTTTTAGGTGCTTCGCGTCTATTTTATCGGGTCTTGCGCGAATATTCCCCTCGGTTTATTTTTGGTGCACACACCCCAAGCGGACAACCTGTGCTAATCATCGGCGCGGGGCGTACGGGTGATATGCTGGTACGCGATTTACGCCGTGATGATACTTATTTGCCTGTCGGTTTTATTGATGATAACCCGCAACTGCACGGCGCACGGGTGCAAGGCTTGGTGGTTTATTCAGGAATGCGGAAAATCAAAGACACGATTGCCAAAGTCAATCCTGAACTGTTGATTATCGCCATGCCCTCGGCAAGCGATATACAAATGCAGCACATTGTCGAAGTCTGCGAACAAACCGGACTCCCCGTTAAAACCCTACCCAAACTGGCGCAGTTGTCGCAAAACCGCAAAAACCTCAGTGAAGCCTTGCATCCGGTGGCCATTGATGACTTACTGGGGCGGGAAAAAGTCCAACTCGATTGGCAACGTATTGAAGCGGGACTCACGGGAAAAGTAGTGATGGTCAGCGGCGGCGGCGGCTCGATAGGCTCGGAATTATGTCGGCAAATCGCTAGGCTCAAACCCAAAGCCTTGGTAATTTTTGAGCGTGGCGAATACAACCTCTATCAAATCGACTTACAACTGCGCGAAGCCTCGCCCGAAACCCAGATTTATACCTATTTGGGCGACAGCACCGACCCGACTTCGGTTGAATATGCCTTGAGTACCTATAAGCCTGAAGTGATTTTCCACGCCGCCGCTTATAAGCATGTGCCGCTGTTGCAAAGCCACACCCGCGAGGCGGTACGTAATAATATCTTAGGCACACAATTATTGGCAGAAATGGCGGTCAAACATCAATGCCAAACCTTTGTGATGATTTCCACTGATAAAGCCGTGAACCCGACCAATATCATGGGCGCATGTAAACGCATTGCCGAAATTTTTTGCCAAGCCATGAATCAGCGCTCGGATACCCAATTTATCACCGTGCGTTTTGGCAATGTCTTAGGTTCGGCTGGCAGTGTGCTGCCGCGCTTTCAGCAACAAATCGCCGAGGGCGGCCCGGTGACGGTAACGCACCCTGATATTAACCGCTATTTTATGACCATCCCCGAAGCCTGTCAGCTCATTTTGCAAGCAGGCGCAATTGCCCACGGTGGCGAGATTTTTGTCTTAGACATGGGCACGCCGGTTAAAATCAAATACCTCGCTGAGCAATTGATTCGCCTCTCTGGCAAAGTCCCCGGTCAAGATATTGAGATTGTCTATACCGGGCTGCGCCCTGGTGAAAAACTGCATGAAGAGCTGTTTCATGTCGAAGAAGAGCAAATGAGCCAAACCCGCCATAATAAAATTATGCAAGCGATTCATCGCGATATTGATTGGCAAGTCCTTACCACGCAATTGCAACACTTGGATAAAGCTTGTCAAGACTATAATGAACAAGCCTTGTATCGGTCGATAAAAGTGCTAGTGCCTGAGTTGCATCAAGCTGATAGCGCGGCTTGATAGAGGCGTACAGGACAAACTTATGCTATGTGATGCAAAATAAATGAGTCAGGAATAAACCACCACCTGATTTCGCCCATTGCTTTTGGCTTGATATAAGGCTTCATCGGCACTTTTTATCAGCGAGAACATATCGTGCTTGACACTCATTTGAGCAATCCCGGCGCTAAAGGTACATTTGAACATACCAATGTCGGCGACATGCTCAAGTTTGGAAAATGTCTCGCGCAGTCCATCGACCAAAACATAGGCTTGATCTACGTTGATGTTGGTTAATACAATCGCAAATTCTTCGCCACCATAACGGGCAACCACATCCGTTTTGCGTAAGCGTTGTGATAATAAACGCGCCAAACTTTTAATCACGCGATCACCAATCGGATGACCATATTCATCATTGACCTGTTTAAATTTATCAATATCTATCATGACAAAATTAACTAAGCGTTCATGACGTTGCCAACACGCCAGTTCGCGCTCAAGGGCAAGTTTTAGATTAATATGATTCAAAAGCCCGGTGAGACTGTCTTGTGTCATGAGGGCGTTGAGTTCACGAAAGCGTTTAGCGCGGGTACTCACCGCTGTGATTAAGTGTGTATCGCTGATGGGTTTTTTCAAAAAATCATCACCGCCAACACTTAAGGCTTCCAATTGTTTTTGTAGTGCGCCTTCAGTGGATAAATAGACGATGGGCAAGCTTTGATAACTGCTATGTTGGCGAATCACTTGCGCGGCTTCTATGCCTGTACAGTGGGGCATATAAATATCCATCAAGATAAAGTCTGGTGGAAATTCTGCTAGGGTATCGAGTAGCTTAGCTGGGTCGGTGATGGCTTGGGTTTCCATGCCTGCGGTTTTTAATACCGTGGCATAATGCTCGGCCAATAAGGGCGTATCATCCACAACCAGGACTCGATAAGGATGCTCTATGGTTCGACCGCTGAGTTTATCTAGTTGCTCAACTAATTGGCTAAAATCAATCGGTTTGCTGATATAAGCGACGCCACCTGCGCGCAGAGCGGTGAGTCTGGCCAGCCAATCACTGCGTACTGAAATAAAAATGACAGGAATGTTTTTATTGCTTAAGGCATTGAGTTCTTTAGCTATCTTGGGACCTTTTAAATCTCCATCAGGTAAAACAATATCTGCAATTAAAGCCACCGGTAGTTTTTGTTGATAAGCTTTTCTAAGTGCTTGAGCGGTTTCATAAGCACAGGCTTGATAGCCAAAATATTCCAGTTGTTTGACAATTTCGCTTGCCAGTAAGGTGTTGTCTTCAAGGATATACACATCTTTATTACCCTCGCTTATTTCTTCCTCAATGCTTTGTTCAATTTTATTATGATAACTATTTTCATCTGCCTTTTGTTCTGATAATTGTTGCAAGTGTTGTAAGGCTTCATCAATTAGGCGGCTATTGTTAGTTTTTTCTAAATCGCGTTGTTGTAGTTCAAGTTCAACATACCGGGCTTTTTCGCCAAGACGAATATAGCCAAATGTACCCGCTGAACCCGCTAAGCTATGAATCAGGTGTAGTAGGGTATTGATACTATCGGATTGGTCATTATCTGCTTGTTTAACCTGTTGCCAAGCTTGTGCAATTTCTTGCATACGGTGGGGGAGTTGCTGGCAAAACTGTGTTGATAAGGCCTGTAGCTTTGCAATTTTTGCCGCACGTTTATCCATGACTTTGTGTCGCAAGATAATCATTAATTTGTTCGGCTAAACTCATGGGATCAAAGGGTTTAGCAATCACTCCGGCATTAAGAGCGCGGTATTGGGCTTGTTCTAAACTGGTGACTTTTGCGGTCATAAAAATAACCGGGGTGTTTTGCAGGTGGGGGAATTCTCGCAATTTTTCTAAGGTGGTCGGACCGTCCATTCCCGGCATCATCACATCGACAAGAATCAAATCAATTTGATTGTCAGGCGCGTGTTTGAGTGCAATTTCACCCGAGGCACAAGCGATCAAATCAAAATCATCTTCTAAGACTAGAATAGCGAGTTCTCGAATATCGGTGTCATCTTCAATGTAAAGTATTTTAGCTGGCATGTTTTTCCTTATAAGCTGGTATTGCCCATGCCAATTATAACCGTCTGTAACGGTACTTAGAAAATAAATTGGTTTAATTGGCTTTGTACAAATAAGTCTGCTTGCTCTCCCATATCCTGCTGGTTTTGCCAACTATAATGGTCATAAGAAGCATCATTGGTTTCAATTTCCCCTAGGTATTGCCAATCGGCAGCAACAGAAATAACCGAACCATTTAGCCCTTCAATTAGCAATTGTTGTTCCTGATTCATGTCTAGTATATCTTCAGGCTGTAGTACAATTTGATTGTGCCCGCTGTTTAAGTCTATCCGTTCAATGTCATACAATTGTAATTGTTGGTCTGGCAATAAATAGCGATTGGCAACCAAATCCAAGCTCAGTTGTGAACCTTGTAATTGCAGGCTATCAAATCCTGCACCACCGTCTATATAAGCGCTTTGTTTATCACTGTGTAACTGTATTACATCATCACCGAAGCCTGCAAATAATTGATTATAGCCTTTGCCTCCATCTAAAACATCCGCGCCAGGACCACCATAAAGGCTATCATCACCGCCAAGTCCCTGTAAATAATCATCGCCGCTTTCCCCTTTAAGAATATCCACGCCCATATCACCGATAAGGCGGTTATCGTTGTCATCTCCTTGTTGGATATTATTCGCCTCTAAAGTCACAGCTGCGCTTTGTAAGTTGCCGTAAGCATCCTCAGTGTGATAACGAAAGCCAATTGCCTCGCCTGCTTGGCTATCTATTAAACTATTGTCAACAAATAGATTGATATGTTGAGCTTCTAAACTTAAAGACAGTGCTGGGCTGATGTCGCTGAGTGTTTTAATGCTTAAACCCTCACCTTGATCGTTACCAAGCAGTTTATCCAAAGCAATACGCTCAGGGCTGGCAAAGGCAATTTCTACCACATCATCAGCAAGCACGGGTTGTGGCGATAAACTAATCAGGCGTTCACTCCCCTTATCTAAGGCCGGGGATTGATTTAACCAAGCCTCTAAGTCAGCATAGAGTTGGGTATGTACTTGTACATTAGGCTGGCTTTGTGTGCTAAGGGGAGAAAAATACACACTGTCCAGCACTTGGTTTAAATGTGTGCTGCTGATGTTGGCATTAAATTGCAGCAGTAATTGTCCTGTGTCATGATCTTGCGCCATTTGTGCTAGCAGTGTATCGGCATAAAATAAACGCTTGCCTTCTAACAACAAATCACCACTGGGAACCAATTCGAGCTGTCCTGCATTGGGATCGTTTAAGGTGAGTGCTAACACGGGTTGATCGCTCAAGTTTAAGTAATGTTGATTAACTTGTGCTCCTTGCAATAAAGCAATTTGCGTTTGCCCCTGATTCCAACTCAAGTCTTGCCCGAAGTTTAAAAAACTACCCTCCAACACCTGTAATTGCACTTGAGCAGGCTGGCTTAATTCGAGAAAACTATCTTGGGCTTGATATTGAAATGCTCCCCCTTGGCTGGCAAAGTTAGCATCCGGCTGAAATAATAAATGCGTGGCATTGTAAGGACTGATTTGACCATTGATCACATCACTAATCGCAGCTAATCCTAAACGGTCTTGTGTGCTATCAATATCATTGGCGAGTAATTGCGCCACAGGGATTAAAGATTCCCCGTTTGCAGGTAAATATAAAACATCATCGACAGCAACAGGCGCTTGGTTATACCAATCAAGCTGGATACGTGCCGTCGCTGTTTGTCCCCACAAGTCTTGAATTTGATAATCGATACTGGCACTTAAGCCCAGTTCGCTAGCACTAAAGAGCAAGGTTTGTGTTGTACTGTCATAGATCGCTTCGCCACCGTTAACGTCAACAATTTCAAACCCTTGTAAATTATACAAATCGTATTGGTCATTTTTGAGGAAATCAACAACGTTAAACGTGGTGCTGAGGTGCTGTAAATAATAATGATCGTCACTGGCAATCAACTGTTGTTGTACATTCTCACTGGCAGCAACACGGATTTCTATTGGCACTAAAACAGGCGCAGGTGGTGTACCATCATTGGGTAAATCAATCACCAAAGCCTGTACAAATAAACTGCCTTGATAATAAGGATTGGGGTTAAGCATTAAACCAAGAATTTCATCTTCTTGATTTAGAATTTGCCATTGATTCCCCGAACCATCATTCACTACCCCTTGTTGGTAAGTGTTGTAGGCAGCATCTTGAAAGGCGATAAGGCTCAGATCATGATTTTCAGGGTCATTCACTTGTGCCAAAATTTGTTTACTACTGATGCTGGCATTTTGGTCAGCGCTGATGTCAATTTGCAAAGCCCCTTCCACCACAGGGGGATCATTGACCGCATTAATCAGGACTGGCACAACAGCCACTTCACTTTGCCAGCCTTGGCTATCGCTGACTTGATATTGTAAATAGACCAGCCCACTGGCATCGGGTGCTGGTGTGATAAGGACATCACCCAATTCAGCTTGTTCTAAACTGGCAATCGGTTCTGAGCCGTTGACACCAAATAAACTCACCTGACTGAGGCTTAGGGCATCACCATCCACATCATGGGCAAAACTAAGAAAATCAGCCGGGCGAAGACGTAAACTTTGATCTTCAAATAATTGTACTAAAGGCGTATCTTGAATCGGCAACTGAATCACAGGGCGATGATTGAGGTATAGCGATTTATCCTCTTTCTCAGCGGTTTTTTCAGCAACCATTTCAGGGTCTATCGCTTCGACGACTTCGTGGTTCACCTGAGTGCTACGCAGCTGCGGTTCTAGCACTTCGTTACTATTTAATCGTCGTGTGACATTTTCAGCCAAAGCCAGCGGCACGCTAGACATATCGGTGTCTTGAGTCAGTTGGGCATAATTTAACATCGGTGCTGGTTCAGGTTCTGGCATCACCCAAACACTGTCTTCCTCTTGTAAGGAGGCATGTGCAAACTGCTGTGGGCTTAAAGGCTGACTCCAAGCGCGAAATAAACCAAATTGTGACTCAGATAACAATGCGGTTTCGATCATATGATCGTTTGCCATCGCAATATGGATTCGAGTTTGGGGATGGAACACAGAAAAAGGCGCGTGAGAGTCGGTGGCGACATCAATAAAGCCCAATGTGTGCAATATGGTCGTGTCACCGGAATCGGCAATGCTAATGTCTAATTCACTGCCGCGCACGCCAATTTTTGCCGCTGGCGTGTGCAATATGCTGTGTTGCCCTTCTTTATTTTCAGCAATACCGCCACTGATAAAACGAAACAAACCCTCGAGTAAATTCGCATCCAATTCACCCGCGCCAGCATGTTTATCATACTGGTACACGTTTAATGTGGCGCGAGACTCAGGCCCGAGTTGAAAAATCGTGTGGTCGTTAAGGGTGATGGTGGCAAAGGTATTAGCCGAGGTCGTGATGGTGTCATGTAAATAAATCGGATCGCCCACTTCTAATACACGAACGCCTTCCACTTGGGTATTAACCGCCTCAACTTTAGAGCCAACAAGGCGGGTAATTTTGCCAATTTGAGTTAAATCTGCCAATGATTTTGTCACCATATCTGCTTCTTGCTGCTCTGCCATTGCCCCCTCTCCCTCAATATCGCTTCATACCGGATTCGGATTATAGACTTAATCGGTATCAGCTTCGAGATAATTGGGGTAAACGGGCTGATAGACCTGTTCTGCGATATATTCCGCTAAATTATTCGGGTGTTTTAATTCTGCCAAGCCCAGTTCATAGGCTTTTTCAGCCACGGCAATAGCAATTTTTAACGACACACCACGGATATGTTTAAGTGCAGGATAGACCCGCCCTTGATCCAGATCCGATGCCTCTACGGTATTTGCTAAAGTTTTAGCCGCGACAAAAAATAAAATATCCTCAACTTGGCGAATTTGACAACTGATAATTGCCAAACCGACCCCAGGAAAAATATAGGCATTATTGCCCTGTCCACTACGGTATAAACGTTCACCATAACGCACTGGCTCAAAAGGACTACCACTGGCAAAAATGGCGCGTCCTTGAGTTTGGTAATAAGCCTCGGTGGCGCTGCATTCAGCGCGACTGGTCGGGTTTGAAAGCGCAAAAATAATCGGGTGCTGATTACACGCAGCCATTTCTTGTAACACCGCTGCACTGAAGGCTCCCGCTTGTCCCGATACACCGATAATGGCAGTGGGTTGCAGCGATTTGACCGCTTCTAGGAAATTGTCAGCCGCTGCGTGAGGATGGGCATAATGTTGTTTGTGTGAATTTAAGTCCGGGCGTTGTGCTTGTATCAAACCTTTAGAATCGACCAAATAACAACAGGCGCGTGCCGCCTCTAAACTAAAGCCCTCAGCTTGTAGCGCGGTGACAATGCTATCGGCAATCCCCATTGCCGCCTCACCTGCACCTAAAAATAAAAACCGCTGCTCTGTGAGTTTGCCTTGGGTAATCCGTAAAGCGGCATAAATCCCTGCCAAAGCGACTGCACCTGTGCCTTGAATATCATCATTAAACACACAAGCACGATTGCGATATTTTTCCAATAAACGAAAAGCATTGAGGTTGGCAAAATCTTCAAATTGAATTAAGGCATCCGGAAAACAATGTTGTACTGCCTGAACAAACTCCTCGATAAAGTCATCATATGCCTCGCCACGAACCCGGTCTTGATGAATCCCCGTATATAAAGGATCATCCAGCAGTGTTTTATTATTGCTGCCAACATCTAATAATACTGGCAAGGTATATTGTGGATCAATCCCAGCACAAGCACTGTATAAAGCCAGTTTCCCCACGGGAATTCCCATACCATAAGCCCCCAAATCTCCTAAGCCTAAAATCCGCTCGCCATCGGTGACCACAATGACTTGAATATTAGGGCTAGCAGCTTGAGATAAAATCCGTTTGAGCTGTCCACGTTGGTGCCATGATAAATACACCCCATGAGGGTGCTGATAAATATGCCCATAAGTCTCGCACGCCTGACCCACCGTAGGGGTGTAAATCAAAGGCATAATGCAATCAATATGATCAATCACCAAACGATAAAACAAGGTTTGATTGCGACTGGCCAAACTCATCAGCAACATATAACGCTCTAAGTCATCCTCAATGGTGCTGAGCTGTTTGAGTACCCGTGATATTTGTGTATTCAGATCGAATACTTGTGGCGGTAACAACCCCTCAAGATGAAAAAAACGGCGCTCTTCTTCAGTGAAGGCTGAGCCTTTATTCCAACGTGGTTGCCTCAGCAAGTCCCTGCCCTTAGGGAAATGTTCAATTGCATAGGGGGCATTTAATGGAGGCATGGTTTAGCTACTCACTTTGTCTAGGGGAATGGTCAGTGCCTCTTCTTCTAACGCCTGTAATTCTTGGCGTTCTTCCTCTGGCACTTTACGAATATCAATTTGGGTTTGCGCTTCGACATGAGCGCTGGCAGCATCTTTCGGTTTATAAAGAATATAAGCAATATCGACCAACATTTGCGCAATATGCAACGCTTCAAAACTGTCATTTAACAAAGAGCTGGCCATATCACTGTCGATATCCCCTGTTAATAATAATTTTTCCACTCTATCTTCGGTCAACACATCGAGTTGTTCAGCTTTTTTGCGCTGTTCCATCAAGGTTTGTAATTGTTGGCTTAAATCTTCTTTATCGGATAAATGATGAATAATACGCACCACTTTGAGAATTCGACGGCGTAAAATATTGTATTCACGGCGAATAGTTAAATTATCCAAGTTCAAATAATGTTCGATGTTTTTGTGCAAAGGCTTCATTTTTTTAATCACCCGCACCAACATGCGGTTAGCAATTAAAATATTTCGCACTTGCTCAATTTTATTGGCTTCTAAACTCGATTGGCTTTGTAACTGAGTCGCATATTCGAGCAAGGCACTGTAAATTTTTTTAATTTTAGTTTCATAAAAACAATCAATATCCACCGGAATATGGGTGGATAAACCTAAAATCTTTTTGAGTTTTTTGCGCGATTCCAAGTCACTACGATGGACTTGCAAGCCGTGAGCAATCGCCTGATAAGCCGAACTTTCAAGCAGTCTTAAGGACTCATTTTGCATCGCTTTAATCGCCGTTTCAGGAAATTGCAAAGAAGAGTCATCCAAAAATAGCGGCGCATCAATTTCAACAATGTGTGTTGCAGGCACGGGAACCATGCGCTTAACGATACGAATAATTGGCTCGATAAATCCCAGTAAAGCCAGCGTATTTAAAAGATTAAAAATGGTATGGAATAAGGACAAGGCAATGGGAATTGCTGCAAGACTCAACAGTGGCGATACGCCCTCGATTTGGATCACCAACCATTCGGTGGCGTATAGCAAGGGATAAAAGAACACTACCCCCCAAATTACACCCACTAAATTAAAAATCAAATGTGCTCGCGCGGCGCGCTTTGCCTGATAATTGGCCACCAAAGCCGCTAGGTTAGCGGTAATGGTGGTGCCGACATTTTGCCCCAAGACCATCGCCATTGCCATATCAAAAGGAATCCAACCTTCATGACACATCAGCAAGGTTAAAACCATCGTGGCACTGGATGATTGCACCAATAAAGTCAATAAAGTACCGATGACTAAAAACAATAACACCGATAAAAAACCATGTTGGGCATAAGTACTTAAAAATGCCAAGGCTTCGGGGTTGCTGCCAATATCGGGCAAGGATTCTTTTAGAAATTGTAAACCGATGAATAGCAGGGCAAAACCGATGACAAAATAGCCCCAATATTGATAACGCTTATTAAAGGCAACGGTGAGCAAAAATCCAAAACCAATTAAAGGCAAGGCAATCGCTGACATGCTGATCTTAAAGCCGAGAATAGACACTAACCATGCTGTGACGGTTGTGCCAATATTTGCCCCCATGATCACGCCAATGGCTTCAAATAGGGTTAATAGCCCGGCGTTGGTGAAACTAACCACCATTAAACTGGTTGCCGAAGAAGATTGAATAATAGCGGTGATGCTAAAGCCTGTGAGCACGGCTAAAAAGCGGTTAGACGTGGTGGTCGCCAAGATATGACGCATCTTATCCCCGGCTAACTCCAACAACGCATCACTCATGACTTTCATGCCATAAAGAAATAAACCCAGAGCACCCAATAAACTGACAAGATCGGTCATGCCATAATTCATTATATGTTTTACCTCAACACTTATATCGACGATGTAAATTTTGTTAGTGCAGTGATATAGCCAACGCTTAGCGCTGAAATGCTACATCCAGCTTACCTTAAATGAGGTAGGTTAATGTATACCAAATTGATGACAGAATGCTTACGATGCCAATAAAGTTTTTGCTCGGGTAAAAACTTGCTCAAACATGGGGGTTGTTAAACGCTTGGTTTGGGTATTATAGCGGCTGCAATGGTAAGAGCTTAATAAGGTCAAGCCATCTAGTTGATACTCTGAACCGTGGGCAAATGGATAAGCGCTGAGTTTAAGCCCTAATGCCCGCAACACAGATTGATGTGAGACACCGCCCAAACTTAAAACCACAGCCCCCTCACTCAAGCTTTGCAATTCTGCTTGTAGATAAGAGTTACATTGTTTGACTTCAGCGGTTAAGGGTTTATTCGCAGGTGGCAGGCATTTGACCGCATTGGTAATCCGGCAGTTTTTCAACACCAAGCCATCATCGGCATGTGTGGCTTCGGCTTGATTACTAAAGTCGAGTTTATGCAGGGTGTCATACAATAAAATGCCGGCATGATCACCTGTAAAAGGGCGGCCGGTGGCATTGGCTCCGTGCATCCCAGGGGCTAGCCCGACAATCAGTAAGCGCGCATTTGGATCACCAAAAGGCAATACTGGGCGGGCATGATAATCGGGATGTTTTTGCCGCACTTCGGCGAGGAACTCGGCAAGACGCGGGCATTGTTGGCATTCTAGTAGAGATGACACGCAAGTTTCCTGAAAAACCAACGGGGCTAGTGCCCCGTATTGATAAGAATTAAAGCTGGTGTGAAACTAAGCCATCTGCCAATTTTGGCTCAAACCAAGTCGATTTTGGCGGCATGATTTCATCCGCATCAGCAACAGACATCAAGTCTGCCATTGAGGTTGGAAACAGCGCAAAAGCCACGCTCATTTCGCCGCTATCCACGCGTTTTTCCAAGCCTTCCAAGCCACGAATGCCACCGACAAAATCAATGCGTTTATCTCGACGCGGGTCGCTGATACCTAAGATAGGATCAATCAGGCTATCTGCCAGCAAGCTCACATCCAAGCGCCCAACTGGGTCTGTGGGGATATTTTCAGGGTGAATATTGAGCTTATACCATTGTCCGCTCAGATACATGCCATACTCACCTGTTTGGGTTGGTTTAACCGCAACCGCGCTGCTTTCCAAATCAAAACGTTCAGCCACTTTGGCTAAGAAATCACTTGGCTCTAAACCATTCAAATCGGCGACCACACGGTTATAGTCGAGAATTTTCATTTGCGTATCAGGAAACAAAACGCTAAGAAAATAATTATATGGCTCCTCGCCCGTGTGATTGGCATTGGCTTGTTTGCGGGTTGCCGCAACACGAGAGGCAGCCGCTGAGCGATGATGTCCATCAGCAATATAAATGCTAGGCATGGCATCAAAGCGCTCGCTGATGAGCGCTATATCGGCATCGTCTTCCATCAGCCATAAGAGGTGGCGAATGCCATCATCAGCCGTGACATCAACCGCAGCTTTACCTTCGGCGACTTTATCCAACACCGCTTGCACATCCGCATCGTGCTTATAAGTCAGAAACACAGGACCGGTTTGTGCGCTAAGGGCATCAATTTGCCGCACACGGTCATCTTCTTTATCCGGGCGGGTAAATTCGTGTTTACGAATGCGGTTGGTATCGTAATCAGGCACAGAAGCCGCTGCCACTAAACCCGTTTGCCGATGCTCGCCCATATGCAATTCATAGACGTAGTAGACGGCTTTGTCATCGCTAGCAAGAATGTTTTCCGCCAACATGGTATCCAAGTTTTCTTTTGCCTTGGCATAGACCTCAGGGGCAAAAGGGTCGGTGCCTGCGGGCAAGTCAATTTCAGGTTTGGATATATGCAAAAAACTCCAAGGCTTACCCTCGGCGCGCTCTTTCGCTTCTTTGCTATTGAGCACATCATAAGGCGGAGCAATCACAGCTTCGGTGTGTTCAGCACGCGGGCGTAAGCCTGCAAAAGGTCGGATTAATGGCATGGTGTTTTATCTCAGAGTAGAAATACTGTAGAGACGTAGCACGGCTACGTCTCAAAACTCAAACTAACGCGGCAATTCAGAGCTACCCATCAAAAATTCATCAACAGCACGCGCTGCTTGACGACCTTCACGGATTGCCCAAACCACCAACGATTGCCCCCGGCGCATGTCACCGGCGGCAAAGACATTTTCAGCACTGGTTTTGTAAGCATCAGCGCCCTCGGTGCTGGCTAAGACATTTTTACGCCCATCGAGTTCAACACCCGATTGGGCTAACATGCCTTCAAAGACAGGATTGACAAAACCCATAGCAAGCAGCACTAAATCCGCTTTGAGGCTAAATTCAGACCCTTCGATTTTTTGCATTTTCTCATCTAAACGTACAAAGTTGAGCTGGCTTACTTGGCCATTTTCACCTGTGGCACTGGTGGTCATGACGCTCCAATCCCGATCGCAACCTTCTTCTTGCGAAGTTGAGGTGCGCATTTTGATTGGCCAATTTGGCCAGGTCATGCCTTTATCTTCTTGCTCTGGAGGTTTGGGCATGATTTCGAGTTGAGTCACTTTAGCCGCGCCTTGGCGAATAGATGTGCCAATGCAGTCAGACCCCGTATCACCACCGCCGATAACCACAACATGTTTATCCGTTGCGGATAAAGCTTCGGATTCGGGGATGCTATCGCCTGCCACCCGTTTGTTTTGTTGGCGTAAGAAATCCATCGCAAAGTGAATGCCGTCCAAGTCGCGTCCTTCAATCGGTAAATCGCGCGGGTCTTCAGATCCGCCAGTTAAGACAATGGCATCATGGCATTTTTGTAGCTGTGCGAAAGGCAAAGCTTCAGAGCCAACCTCAGTATTAGGACGGAATTGTACCCCTTCTGCTTGCATTTGCGACATGCGGCGGTCGATGGTTTTTTTGCCCAATTTGAAATCAGGGATACCATAACGTAATAAACCACCGATGCGATCATTTTTCTCATATAAGGTGACGCTGTGACCTGCACGGGCGAGCTGCTGAGCACACGCCATGCCCGCAGGTCCTGAGCCGACTACTGCTACGCTTTTACCAGAACGCTTAGGGGCGATTTCAGGTTTAATCCAACCTTCGCTCCAAGCTTTTTCGATAATATTGTATTCGATGGTTTTAATCGTGACCGGTTGTTCGGTCAGGTTTAAGGTACAAGCCGCCTCGCAAGGGGCTGGGCACACTCTACCCGTAAACTCTGGGAAGTTATTGGTTGAATGTAAGACACTAATGGCTTGTTGCCAGTCGCCGCGATAAACCAAATCATTCCAATCAGGAATAATATTGTTAATCGGACAGCCGTCATGACAATAGGGAATACCGCAATCCATGCAGCGAGCGCCCTGGTCACTGACGGCATCGACTTCTAGGTTAATGCTAAATTCGTCATAGTGCTTCAGTCGTTCTGCAACAGGTGCATAGCCTTTGTCTTGGCGTTGTATTTCCAAAAATCCGGTTGGTTTCCCCATAATGCTTCCAGCTCTCAAATAGGTCGTGTTTGCTTAAGTTTTTACTTATATTCTAATTGTCTAACAAGGGCTTATTCAATTCTTTAGTATTTAACTAAGAATTAAATTTCATTGCTAAGCATCTGAACTATAAGTCTAACTTTAGATAGGTTCAAGTGAATATCGGCGGCATTCTACCATTTTTTCACATTTTGGGCTTGTAATTTACCCTAGTTAGGTTATGCTATCGCCCGAACTCTTGGGGAGAAAAGTTATTTTCTCTAAGAAAATTAGCCTAATGAGAGGATGGATACGTCTATGAAACGTAGAGAATTTGTTAAAAATACTTTAGTTGGTAGTGCAGCGGTTGCAACTGCAAGTTTGTTGCCTCAAAGCGTTTTAGCTGAATGGCCTGAGGCGGCTTTCAAAGCGAAAACGGTTGATGAAGCACTGACAGCTTTATTAGACAGCAGTGATATGACCGAAAGCGGCGACATTGCGATTAAAGCTCCAGATATTGCTGAAAATGGCGCGGTTGTTCCTGTACAAGTGACCACCAATATGGCTAATGTTGAAAGCATCAGCATTATTTCTGAAAAAAATCCTGTGCCTTTGATTGCCAGCTTCAAGTTTGCACCGAACAACGCAGGCTATGTCTCTACCCGGATTAAAATGGGTAAAACCTCTAACGTCGTTGCTGTCGTTAAAGCTGACGGTAAGTTATTTTCCGCGAAAAAAGAAGTTAAAGTCACCATTGGTGGTTGCGGCGGTTAATTTTTAATCTCGCTTAAAACTTTCATAAATTATCGAATTACGGAGAATTACTCATGGCCAAAAAAATGCGGATCCAAGCCAAATTCAAAAATGGCATGACTGAAGTTAAAGCTTTAATCAACCATCCAATGGAAACCGGCACACGTAAAGACAAAAAAACCGGAAAATTGATTCCAGCTCATTACATCACTGAACTGAACTGTCAGCACAAAGGCGAAACCGTTATGGACGCACTTTGGAGTGGTGGTGTTTCTAAAAATCCTTACATGTCTTTCAAATTCAACGGCGGCGCTGCTGGCGATGAAGTGAAATTAAGCTGGAAAGATAACCAAGGCGGCTCTGACGAATTAGTGGTTAAAACCAAAGGCTAATTCGACAGATCCTACCTAAACTTTGGAAAAACATAGTTTTTCCAAAGAAAAACTAAAGCTCATTCGTCTTTATATATATCAATACATAAAACAAACAGATAAGCGTAAAGACAGGTTGTAGTGTGTTTTAGTTTTGTAAAAATACGATGTTGTATTTTTACCGCGCCAAACCAGCTAAGGGAGGGTGATTTGGAGCGATAGGCTGATTAATATCTGATGTTACGCAAAGGCTTCTTTTTCTGCCTTAAAGGCAGAAAAAACCGCCATTGCTGCACGGCTAAGCTTCACTAGGCAGGTGGAACATCGCACTATTGTGATAAAAACCAGCTTAGTGCGTAACATCAGTTAATATTTTATAATCAAAGCCTGCGGAAATGAATGTGAACCTTGTGTCGCATTCATTTTTGTTTTTTAAACCCCAGCACGGCAAATTCAATTGCCAACTTTGTGCATTATCTATTCAACTCTACCAGCACAACATCTGCTCAATAATCACCATAAATCCTGCCACAGCTTAGTGCGTCACATCAGTTAATAAATAGCATGAATGTTTGGCAGAAAAAATATGAAAATTCAACACCGCTTGATTATTACCTTATCGTTTTTTATCTATTTACAGGATATAAGCTTAGCTGTTGATAGTGATGCGCCCTTATTTGATGCCCATATCCATTATAAATGGGATCAAGCAGAGCTAACGACTCCAAAACAAGCTTTAGCTATTTTGGATAAAGCCGGTGTTAAAAAAGCTGTGGTGATTGGTCGCCCTGCTGAATATGCGCTAAAACTACAAGCACTCGCACCAGATCGTATCATCCCTATTTATGGACCTTACCGTTTTGCTAACGAAAAACTAGAGTGGCAATTTCGCCAAGCCTTGATTGATGAGGTACGTGAAGGCTTACACAGTGGACTCTATCAAGGCATTGGTGAATTACATTTTATTGGTGGCATGGCGCAGCATTGGCAAAAAAGCCGCGTTTTTGTAGCCTTATTGGCTTTAGCGCGTGATTATGATGTGCCTGTCATGGTGCACACCGAATACGCATCGATTAAGCCGAGTTTATCAATCTTTCAAAGCAACCCCGATAACCGTTTATTATTTGCCCATGCAGGTGCTGTGCTTGAACCTGAACAAGTGGCGGTTATTCTTGATACTTGTCCCAATGTCATGATGGATTTAGCTGCCCGTGACCCATGGCGCTATGTTCGCAACCCTATCACTGATAACAAGAGAAAATTATTCCCTGACTGGCAAGCTTTGATTGAAACGTATCCTAACCGATTTATGATCGGCTCAGACCCTGTTTGGCCGGTAGATAAAGGCTTTAGCTGGGATGAAGCAGACAGTGGTTGGCAAGAATTGCCGCGTTATATTGCTTTTCATCGCCAATGGTTACAGCAGCTAAAGCCAGACATTGCCCAAAAATTACGTTGGGATAATGCCGAGCAATGGTTTGTTAAGCGCTGATATACAGAACCCTTGGAGAGCATCAACTTATTCAAGTGCTTTTTCTAATGCGGTAATGTATTTTTTCACCGAAGGATGTTTGCGAACCCATAATTCACCTAAATATTGGCTGATACTCAAACCTTCGAGAACATCGGTGACTTTATTTTTTTTTGCAGCCTGAAGCAGGTCGTGCCCCTTATCCATAACATCCTCACTGACTTCAGCGCTAGATTCACCTAATTCTTTACCCCATTCTTTTTGAATAGCTGAAATTAATTTACCAGCCGCTGTTTCGATGGGGGGCATATGACAATGCTAGCGGGTCTGCAAATCCATCTTACGCAAGCGTAGCGCATTCATGACGACCAATAAGGAACTCAGCGACATACCAATAGCAGCGAGCCACGGTGGCACATAGCCTAAAATCGCCAGTGGTACGGCAAGCCCGTTATAAGTCAGCGCCCATGTGAGGTTTTGACGAATTACTTTTAAGGTACGGTGACTCAAGGCTTGGGCTTGGGCGAGTTTGCTTAAATCATCGCCCAGTAGCAGCATATCAGCACTGGCAGCCGCGAGTTGTGTGCCGCTGCTCATCGCCACCGAGACATTGGAGGCGGCGAGCACGGGTGCATCGTTAATACCATCGCCAATCATGGTCACAATCGCCCCTTCGGTTTGATAGGCTTTGACTTGCTTCAGTTTTGCCTCCGGTTTGAGTTCGGCATAAACTTTATCTACCCCCAGTTCTGCACCGAGACTTTCAGCAACACTGAGGCGGTCTCCGCTTAAAATCACCACGGTTTGTCCTTGGGCTTTGAGCTGTTTTACCAGCGCCGCAGCACCTGGACGCACTTCATCACTGAGCAAAAATCCGGCGTGAATTTGTTGGTTATCTGCCAGCCATACCAAGGTATCATTTTGATGCTCGGCTTGAATCTTTGCCGCTTGCTGATAATTATCCGGCTCTGATTCAGCAATAAATTTTAAATGCCCAATGCGCCAAGTTTTACCCTCGACTTTGGCGCTAATCCCCGCCCCCGGGGTATTTTTTAATTCTGCTGTCAGCAAGGTGTCTGTGGCTTGTAGGGCTTTTGCCACGGGATGTTCGGAGCTTTTTTCCAAGCTGGCGGCAATAGATAATAGGCGGTCTTTATCTATATCGCTAAGTAGTAAGGTATCTATATGGCGCAATTCACCATAGGTGAGCGTACCCGTTTTATCAAATACGGTATGAGTGCTGCGGGCGAGGGTTTCTAGCACCGCTTTACCGCTAATTAATAAACCCAATTGGCTCAAACGGCTGCTAGCGGCGCTGATAGCCGCAGGCGTTGCCAAAGACAAAGCACAAGGACAGGTGACAACCAATACGGCGACGACGATAGCTAAGCCCTCGGGGTTTTGTAGCCAAATATTGTACAAAGCTACCAGACTGGCTAAGGTTAAAATCGCGGCGACAAACCAGGCGGCGATGCGGTCGGCTAGCTCGGCCAGCTTGGGCTTTTCGCCTTGGGCTTTTTCTAATAAGCGCAAAATCGCCGCCAATACCGTTGCCTCGCCGACTTGTTCGACTTTGATGTGTAAGGGGCTGTCAATATTGAGGCTGCCTGCAATCACGCTGTCGCCGATTTGTTTGTTAATCGGTGTGCTCTCGCCTGTGAGCAGGGCTTCACTGGTGCTAGAGTATCCATCTGTTATCGAGCCATCAGCCGGAATCGTCTCGCCGGGGCGCACAAGCACAATGTCTTCGGGTTCTAACTCGACCACGGGGACAACTTGAATATCCTCACCTTGCACCCGTGTTGCCATCGCTGGCTTGGCTTGAATCAGGGCTTCACTCGCCTCTGACATTTTTTTCCGCGCTGCTTGCTCAAAATAGCGCACCGCGAGAATAAAGAACACAAACATGCTTACCGAATCGTAATAGACTTCTCCGTTTTCGTGCCATGTCGCGTGAATACTGCCCAAAAAGGCGATGCTGATACCCAGCGTAATCGGCACATCCATGCCCAATTGTTTGTGTTTAATATCATTCCATGCGCTTTTGAATAAGGGCGCAGCGGCAAATAATAAAATCGGGATGGTTAGCGCCATGCTTAGCCAACGAAACAGGTTTTTAAATTCGTCATCAATACCCCACCAGTCGCCCGTGTACAAAGCAACCGCTAAGACCATGATTTGCATCCCCAGCGCGCCAGCGACACCGAGGCGGCGGATTTGTTGTTTGCGTTGCTGCTCTAAAATTTCTTGGTATTTGTTGGCATCATAAGGGTGGGCTAAATAACCTATATCGCTGATGGCGGCCAAAATTTGGCTGAGTTTGATTTCACGTTCGTCCCAGACCACTTGCGCCCGATGAGTGCTGTAGTTAATTTGCACCGAGACCACGCCTTGAAGGACGCGAATATGACGCTCGTTGAGCCAAACGCAAGCAGCGCAAACAATGCCTTCTAAAATTAGGGTTGCTTGTTGCTGGTGATCGCCAAGTTTATGGACAAATTGTTTTTGAATCTCAGGGTGATCGTAGGCTTGCAGTTGTTTAAGAAAATCGGGAATGACTTCAGGGGCGGTGCGATTGGTTTCACTGCGTTGCTGATAAAAATCGGTCATGCCTGAATCGACAATCGCTTGTGAGACTGCTTGGCAACCGTGGCAGCACATGGGTTGCTCTTCACCGTCGATGCTGGTGGTGATGTGGAGGCTGGCAGGGACTTCTAGTCCGCAGTGGAAGCAGTGAAGGGGTTTGGACATATTGGTATGCAGTATTCTATGGAGAATAGGGGGGTGTGGATATGTTAATGCATCTATGATGCAGTGCTAGCCCCAAAGGGGCGCAATCCATATAGCCCAGGGCAACGCCCTGGGTAAATCGACAACAAGCATAAAAGCCCTGAAAGGGCGAGATAAAATCAATCCCAAACATAAGCTTCATCCCAAGTAATGTGATATTTTTTTAATAACAACCGAAATTCATCTTCAAAACTGCGGGTTTGATGATGTTGTTTTTGCTTGGCAATATAGTCACTCAAGGCATCAATATTAGATGCACCAATGGAAAAAGCGCCATAGCCTTGTTGCCATGCAAAAGTTGGATTATCCGTTTTTTGTTTCATCCATTTTGATGAACTCGTTTTTAATTCTTCAACCAATTTACTGAGCGTAACGGTTCTTTCCAAACGACACAAAATATGTAAATGATTATCAGTGCCACCTATTTTTAATAGGGGGCATCTCATTGCTTTATGAATTGAGGCTAAGTAGGCATAAAGTTCAGTTTCAATCTTTGGTTTGATGGTATTTTCTCTATGCTTAGTGCTGAAAACCAGATGTACTAATAGATTGGAAAGCAATTGTGGCATGTTATGTCGCCCTTTCAGGGCTGGGATTATTCTTGGCGATAATTACCCAGGGCGTTGCCCTGGACTATATGGATATCGCCCCGTTGGGGCTAAAACAACCTTTTAGATGCTAACTATTTCACCATAGTCGCTAATTTTTTCCATTGCGCGTCATCTAAAATATTCATCATATGGTCGCGGCAACGGGTTTTGCCTTCGACAATGCTCAAACGGGTTGCATTCAGCGCTTTTGCCATGTTCATGATTTCTTCGCTAGGGACACCATCTAATGAGGCTTGTTTGATTTTTTGCTCGCCATCAATCACCGACATAACCATGCCTTTCATTTTTTGGGTGTTGGCTTTATTCCATGCCATCACTTGAGCCATTTGCTCATCGCTTAAGGCCAAAGCTTCAGCATTTTTCTTAATCACTGAAACATAGCTAGGCACAGGATTCGCGTGCGCCATGTCTTTCATGAACGCTGCCATACCGCCTTTCTCAGCACTATAAACGGATGGTGCAGATAAAACCAAGGAACTAATTAATAATAAAGCACTTTTTTTCATAATTTACCCTTTTAAAAATAATTGATGTTACGCGCCGCCGGAGCGACGCAATACACATTCCCAAGCTAGAGCTTGGGAACGAGTTGGAGCAGTAAAATCTAGGATTGGTATCAGTTATAGAGATTGCCGACAGCTTATCGGTGCATCCTATTTAGTTCAAACTCTCAATCCGAATCTTAACCACATTATTACTGATTTCTGGCAAGGCTTCGATTTGACGCAACGCATCGTCCAAGTGTATTTCTTGCACTGCTTGCGTAATCAAAATCAAATCGACCGAAGTTTCACCCTCTGCTGGCTCTTTCTGGGTCATGGCTTCAATGCTGATGTTTGCCGCGCCTAAAATCGCCGAAATATCCGCCAAGACACCGGCTTTATCCTCTGCGCGCAAGCGTAAATAATAAGCGGTTTCCACTTCAAAGATTTTCAACATCGGCATTTGTGTGGCAATGCTATCGGCTTGGAATGCCAAGTGAGGCACACGGTTTTCAGGGTCAGCGGTCATGCTGCGCACCACATCGACCAAATCAGCCACCACCGCCGAGGCAGTCGGGTCAGCGCCTGCACCCGCGCCATAATATAAAGTCGGGCCAACGGCATCGCCATGTACCAAGACCGCGTTCATCACGCCATCAACATTGGCGAGCAAACGTCCTTCAGGAACCATCGTCGGATGTACGCGCAATTCAACCCCGTGATCGCTACGACGGGCAAAACCTAAATGCTTAATCCGATAGCCAAATTGCTCGGCATAGCTGACATCTTTGCCTTCGATTTTGGTGATGCCTTCGGTATAAACCGCATCAAAATTCAAAGGTACGCCAAAGGCAATCGCTGCCAAAATCGTCAGCTTATGCGCCGCATCAATGCCTTCAATATCAAACGTCGGGTCAGCTTCGGCATAACCTAAAGCTTGCGCTTCGGCAAGCACATCAGCAAAGTCCCGTCCTTTATCACGCATTTCGGTCAAAATAAAGTTGGTTGTGCCGTTAATAATCCCACAAAGCCAATCAATGCTATTACCCGTTAGCCCTTCACGGATGGCTTTAATAATCGGGATTCCACCAGCGACAGCCGCCTCAAAAGCGACCATCACACCGTTTTGTTGCGCGGCATCAAAAATTTCATTGCCATGCAGGGCAATCAAGGCTTTATTCGCCGTGACCACATGCTTGCCGTTTTGAATCGCCTTTAAGACTAATTCTCTCGCGCGGCTCGTCCCACCAATCAGCTCGACAACAATATCAACATCAGGATTATTGACAATTTGCATCGGTTGTTCGGTCAACTGCATTTGGCTAGTATCACAGCTTCGGTCTTTGTGTACATCACGGACACTGGCTTGAATGACTTCAATCCCACGACCGGCACGGCGAGCAATTTCCTCGGCATTGCGTAATAAAACATTGGCAACACCACCGCCGACAGTGCCCAATCCTAATACACCAATTCTAATCGGTTCTAACATGGCTATTTCCTTTGCTATTTCGTTGGCTTATGCATTGCGCAGCATTTCTTTAATCCCACGGACGGCTTGGCGTATTCTATGTGGATTCTCAATCAAAGCAAAGCGGACATAATCGTCGCCCTGATCGCCAAAACCAACGCCCGGTGAGACAGCAACATGGGCTTCTTTAATCAGTTTTTTCGCAAATTCTAAAGATCCCATGTGAAGGTATGGTTCGGGGATTTTTGCCCACACAAACATGGTCGCTTTGGGTTTTTCGACTTCCCAACCGGCGGCATTTAAGCCTTCACACAAGACATCGCGGCGCTCTTTGTACATATCGCAAATCTCTTGCACGTATGACTGGTCGCCCTCAAGTGCGGTAATCGCTGCGACTTGGATGGGGGTAAAAGTGCCATAATCCAAATAAGACTTAATCCGTGCGAGCGCATTAATCAAGACCGGGTTGCCGACCATAAAGCCGACACGCCAACCGGGCATATTATAGCTTTTGGATAAAGAGAAGGATTCGACGGCAATGTCTTTTGCGCCTTCAACCTCTAAAATAGAGGGGGCTTTATAGCCATCAAAAACAATATCAGCATAGGCCAAGTCATGAATTACCCAGATTTCGTGTTCTTTGGCGATTTTAACCACTTTCTCAAAGAACTCTAAATCCACGCATTGCGCGGTTGGGTTGCCGGGGAAATTCAATACCAACATTTTGGGTTTTGGCCATGAAGTTTTGATCGCCTTAACCAGCTCTTCAAAAAAATCGACATCAGCCCCCATGGGCACATGACGAATATCCGCACCAGCAATGACAAAGCCATAAGGATGAATCGGATAAGCGGGGTTGGGGACTAAAACCGCATCGCCCGGTCCTGTGACCGCAAGGGCTAAATGCGCCAAGCCTTCTTTCGAGCCGATGGTGGTAATGACTTCTTTTTCAGGGTCAAGATCAATGTCGTAACGGTTTTTATACCAATTCGCCATTGCCCGACGTAAACGCGGAATGCCTTTGGAATTGGAATAGCGGTGTGTGTCTTTACGCTGCGCGGCTTCAACTAATTTATCAATAATCGGCTGTGGGGTCGGTTGGTCGGGGTTACCCATGCCAAAATCAATGACATCCTCGCCTCTGGCTCGCGCCGCCACAGTCAAATCTTTGACAATACTAAAAACATACGGCGGTAAGCGCTTGATTCGGGTAAACTCTGTTTCCATGATCTATTTAGTTGGTTGAGGCTAGTGATAAAAACCCCACATTATCGGCGATCAAGACGCAGTTGTCATATGATTTTTCGCTTATGAGCTGTGATGCCAATGCCTCAGTGCTTAGCTATCTTTATTATCTAAGCTAAATCCAATCTCGGCTTTGTGCAAATAAATATACCAAAAAGCGACTGTAACTTATCACTAAGTGATTGATTTTAAATTAGGTTAAGAGTATTTTTTGCCTTATCAAAACCTTTTGCGTTGTGATGAGATAATCATTAAAAAAGTGCTACAATTCCCCCCCCCTTTTCTAGCGTATGAATAGATGATGTTTCCTTTCGTAAAGTTTTTTTTGTGGCGCTTTTTGCCAGTTAACATAGCTGCATTTTTGTGTTTGTTCACCAGCAATAGCGTTGCTGCCAGTTGTGAACAGCGCTGGCAAAAAAGTCAAACACCGACTGAATTACAGCAGTTACGTAAGCACTGTAAAAGCGCTGATTGGCAAGCCCGCAGCTGGCAAAAAACGGCCTTATATTGGCAACAAAAACGCCAATATGCTAAAGCCAAGCAAGCTTATCAGCAATTAATCAGTTATGAGGGCAAGCTAAAGAGTAAGCGGGCAAAACAAGATTTATTACAAGGTAAAATTGAGGCGGCTCAAGCATTAATTGCCCAAGGACAAAAGCAAGCGGCTTTTGATGATTTGCGAGTAATTTTGAGTGAATGGCAAGATGATATTTTTAGTAAAGCCAAAGACTTAAGCACCGAAAAAGCCAAACTCTATAACCAATTGGGCGAGCTGGCATTGGCTTTAGGTGAATATACTGAGACCGAGGTATTTTATCAGCAAGCTTTGGATTTACGCCGCGAAGTTTATGGCGACAGCCATTTATACACCGCTTACAGTCTGAATAATTTGGCTCGGGTTTATGTCAAACAAAGTAAGTTAGTAGAAGCTGAGCCTTTGTATCAGCAAGCTTTAGCAATTAAGAGCAAGACTTTAGGTGCTGAGGATTTGAGCCTTACCACCAGCTTAAATAATCTTGCCTTGTTATACAGCGAGCAAGGACAATACGCTAAAGCGTTGCCTTTGTATCAGCAAGCATTAACAATCCGTCAACAACACTTAAGCGCTGAACATAAAGATATTGCCCGCAGCTTTAATAATTTAGGACTGTTGTATCTACAACTGGGCGATTATGCCAAGGCTGAGCCTTTATTACAGCAAGCCCTAGCCATGCGGAAAAAATTATTTGGTGAGATTGATTTAAGTGTTGCCAATAGCTTGAATAATTTGGCTTTACTCTATCAACAACAAGAACAAGCCGATAAAGCTGCGCCGGTGTATTTACAAGTGTTAAGCATTCAACGGCGTTTGCTTGGCGATGATCATCCGCGTCTGGCCACCGCCTTAAATAACCTCGCCAGTTTGTATCGTCGCCAAGGCAATGGCGCTTTAGCCCAACGAATGCATCAACTCGGCTTGCGGATTCGTAGTCAAAAGTTGGGCAATAACCACCCGGCATTGGCGACCAGTTTGGCGAATTTTGCGCTCTTATACCCACAAGAAAGCCAAGAAGCCGAGGAATTGTACTTAAAAGCCTTGTTGATTGCCGAAAACCACACCATGCCCGAACGTTTATGGCTGATTCAACACAATTTTAGCCATGCACTGAAAAAACAAGGCAAACTCGGCGGGGCTATCTTTTTTGGTAAACAGGCAGTCAATACTTTACAAAGCTTACGTTTAGCTCTGCAAGAATTGGATGAAGAGTTACGCCAGCATTTTCTACAAGATAAAAGTGCGGTTTATGAGCAGCTCGCTGATTTACTCTTATCCGAGGGGCGTTTAATTGAAGCCCGACAAATTTTGTTTATGCTCAAAGAAGAAGCGTATTTTGATTTTGTTGGACGTGATGTCAGTCAAGACCCACGCCGCACCCAAGTGATTTTCAATGAGCGCGAACAAAACTGGTTACAAAGCTATCAAAATGCACAAACTGGCGGTTTAGAAGCCTTGCAACAATACATTGCCAATATGAGTGCAGACACCGAAGTCGCTGAAACCACACTCGCACCAATTGATGATATTCAATTGCCGCCCCGTACGGCTTTATTGCAATATTTAAGTGCCGAACAGCACCTACAAATTTTATTGTTCACCCCTGACACTGCACTGCAAAAACAAGTGTTTGTGCCAAAAGCCGAATTAAACCGACAAATTATGCACTTCCATAATGCCCTCCAAAACCCCTTAAAAACCCCCATTAAAACCGCTAAGGCTTTATATCAACAACTGATTGCCCCAGTTGCCGCCAGCTTAGAGGCGGAGAATATTGATACCTTATGGTTGTCTTTAGACAATGCCCTACATTATTTACCTTTTGCGACCTTGTTTGATGGCGAACAATTTTTAGTCGAAAACTATGCTTTAGCAACTTATACTGCGGCGGCGGAAAAAACGCTTGCGACAAATACAGAAACTAACTTGCGCATTGCTGGGTTGGGGCTGAGTCAATCGGTGGCGGATTTTGCCCCATTGCCTGCGGTAAAAACTGAACTGGGGCAAATTATCCAAGAAGATGCCGAAGATAAACACGGGGTATTAAAAGGCGATATTTTCCTCGATGAGGCGTTTACCCGTAAGCGTTTGCAACGGGTTTTAGATGAAGATTATAATATTTTACATATTGCCAGCCACTTTGTTTTTGAACCCGGTACGGAACAAGCTTCGTTTTTATTATTAGGTGATGGCGATAAATTAAACCTCGCTAGCATCCGTAGTGCCTTTCGCTTTGATGATGTCGATTTATTGACCTTATCCGCTTGTAATACGGCGGCGGGTAATACCAGCGGAGGACAAAATGGTGGGCGTGAAATCGAGGGTTTTGCCGTGTTGGCACAACAACAAGGCGCGAAACAAGTGATTGCTAGCCTGTGGGCGGTCAACGATGCCAGCACCGCCAGTTTTATGCAGCGCTTTTATCAACATAATATTAAAAACGGTCTAAGCCATAGCAAGGCGCTACAAGCGACACAAAAAGCCTTTATTGGCTCGCGTTTACAAAGCGAGGATCCCGATGCCTATCCATATTATTTTGCCAGACCTTACCACTGGGCTGCATTTATTTTGCTCAAAGGTCATACCGAACCATAGTGATTTAGAGGAACTATTGATGAAATATTTTTTAAGCCTGATGTTGCTAAGTATCAGTCTAAATGCTTTGGCTCAAAATGAACCCGTAGCAAATATTACAGATAATATTGTGATTGACATCCCTTATCTTGAAGTGCAAACGCCCACAGGCAAAAGTGCTTACAGCATCGGTCTTCAATCGGTAGGTGCTGATGTAAATAGCCCTTTTTTTCTCCAGCCAGATAAATTTAAGCCACAAGCACTAAAAACAGCCGCCCCAATTGTGACGATACAAACCAACTTCGGCAGCATGACATTTCAATTAAATGCAGAAAAAGCCCCGACAACGGTCGCCAATTTTCTGCGTTATGTTGAAGAAGACTTTTATTCTGGGACGATTTTTCATCGTGTCATCGGTAATTTTATGATTCAAGGTGGTGGTTTTGATAGTGAATATACGCTCAAACCTCCTAGCCACGATCCCATTTTAAATGAAGCCTATAACGGACTAAAAAACCAGCGGGGTAGTATTGCAATGGCACGGACATCAAACCCACATTCGGCAACGTCGCAATTTTATATTAACGTGGTCGATAACAGCGGGCTAGACTTTCCAGGACACGATAGCTGGGGGTATACGGTGTTTGGTGAGCTGCTGGCAGGTGAAGAGGTAATGGATGCTATCAAAGCGATTCCCACAGGGGCTATTGAACCTTTTTCCAGCGATGTGCCACAAACGCAGGTCATTATTCAAAGCATTCGCTTGGATGATGCTGCTGAATAATTAATCACCAACCGCTTTCACAGCTTATTCAATAAAACCGAATATTTTGATTTAAATAATGCCGGGTTTTCATTGAATAAATTGATACAAGCAAGACATATACATGACTTGCCTTGCAAATCTACAGGCACTAAATCAATTAAGGTGGTTGGTATTTGCACATAATTGCACCAGCAGGCTTTTTCAGTTTTAGCCATACAGGCATTAAGCGCTTGGCAAAAAGGACAGGTTTTTTCGTTGATGGTATTTGTCATTGAAGTGAATTAATGGATGTTACGCAAAGGCTAAATATCACGCGGTAGATGGAAAAGCATCTTATTGTGGCTTTTAGTTTTTTGGAAATGCATCAATGTGAGATTTATACTGTTTTTTTAATTCAGAAAAATTTATCTTAGTCACATCCAACGCCTCTCCTTGATACACCACTACATCCCGTGCCCCAGCCCCTAAGGCTAGCTCTTCAAACGCCCTGCGTTCTAGTTCAAGCAGCCCTCCTTCTAATTTTTCTATGGGATGGATAATGATAGCAGGCGAGGGTTTCAGAAACTTGTGTGTATGTAACTCGAAAATGACTTGTTGTAATAAGCGTTGTGCGGCTGAAAAATCAGCTAATATCGTTCTTGGGTGTTTAAAGGGATTAATACACACGGCATTGCTAATGGTTGCAGCCACATTTCCAATCGCCGCAACTTTCTTAATCCCCTTTTTATCTTCTGTAATAGCAATCAATGGCTTTTCACAAAACACCGTATCATAGTCAATGGCTACAGCTTTCAATAAATCGACACTAATCTGTACATAAATGGTGTTACTAAAAAATTTTTCTAACATAATTATATTTCCTAAATGGTTTGCTTGAATAAAAATTCTTAAAAGGGATAGCTCAATAAATTTTCGATATTTTTATGATTTCCAGGTATTGTTGTGTTGGCTCATTTTCTTTTCCAAGGAATAACTTAGCTTTCTATATTCTTTAACCTCTTGGAAATATTGTTTATTATCTATGAGTTTTTGAAAATGTCTATGTAGTCTTTGTTTTTGTTTATAATTTAGTGATTTATTCTTTAAGTTTCTAGCTAAACGTTCTCGAATGAAACCAGAATATGAGCCAAAATAATCTAGTTCAATATATCTAATAGCTAGCTCAATACATGCAATATCTTCGGCTTGTACACCTTCAGATATTTTATACATAGTAGCTCTGTATTGAAGCCAATTATATCTATCAGGCAACCATGTGGGTGATCCTGGTTCTCTCACCTCATCACAATTTATATTAAATTTCCCCCCTAAAGATTTATAAGTTTTAAGCAATTCATTTTTACTCCAACCTTTTGGAACACCATGATATATTGCTAAAGGCGTATTGTAAGATGATTTTCTTTGCATTAATTCTAAAGTATTGTGCTGAAGTCTAACGCCTTGCTCAGTGGCACACGCCTTTCACATACTGGCTGGGCCATTGTGTTATGCCGATTCTTCGATAATGTATCGACGTTTTTTCGTATTCCAACGGTCACTTAAGTCTCGTAAAAATATAAGTTGACCATATTCATCCATCGTATTTTCTCTTTGGCTTACTTTGAGCCAGTTTTCATATAATATATCAAATTTAGTCTCATCAATATTCGGCATTATTTGTTTGGAAATATTATAGAACCCACTAAAATGATTATGATTATTAATCTGTTTTTTTGCAGGCAAGCTAAGAATCTATGCCGAGTTTAACGATATTAGTTAATTTCACGATTAAAAACCAAAATAACTAATCTATTTTTTCTAAAGCATGTTTTAATGATATTCGTGATGCAGTAATATATGTCATTGCTTCACTCGACTTTGTTGTTCTTTCATATTCCCTAGCTAATCTTCTATTTCTTGTTAACCATGCGAATGTACGTTATACAACCCATCTTTTCCGAATAGGCTTAAATCCTTTTTTTGATTTTCGCTGTTTTATTTTTATATCACAGTTATATTGTGATTTTGCAGTTGTTACAAAATTGCCTCTATATGTATTATTTGCCCATATTTTTTTTAATTTATGTTTTTTAAATACCTTTTCAAGCAATCTAAATCCTGCATTTCCATCATACATATTTGCTGGGTGTACAAAAGCAGAAATAAGATAACCCATTGTATCTACAATAATACTTCTTTTTCTTCCGTTAACTTTTTTCCACCATCAACACCAACATCATTACCCTTTGTCTCAGGCATACTCTTAACACTTTGTGAGTCTATTACACCTGCGCTGGGTTCTTTTTTTTTACTTTATTTCTAGCAAGTTTACGGGATGTATCATTTATTTTTTCAAATAAATCTATTTCCATAAATTTAAGATAATGATGATTAACTGTTTTATATGGAGGGAAATCATGAGGGAGATATTGCCACTGAACACCTGTTTTATTGATGTAAAATATAGCATTTAATATCTCACGATATTGTTCCAAACTTACTTTCGGCCCTCTTGTATATGGACAGTTTTCTTCGACGATAGGAGCTAAAACTTCCCATTCTTCATCTGTTATATCTGATAGATAGCTTTTTCTTTTCATTCTGAATGCATGTAGTTTTGAATTGACTAATTATAGCTGAAAACCAAAGAATTCCCTCATTTTATTTCCAGTAAAATTAATGTATTTCAACACCTTAAACTTCGCATAGGCTCTTAAGCCAATGCGTATGTAAAGCTGGCGCAAGCAAGGCATCAAAAGCCGCCTTGGATACCGGACGGTCGAACAAACCCAGCAAAGACAACAAAGCCAAATCCGCCGTGCCGTCCAAATGCCGCTCATAGGCTTGCATGATTTTCTCGGCGTGTTTACCGTTTGTGGGGCTGTCGCTAAAGGCGGTGAGTTTATCGCGCTGGCGTATATCACCGCCAAAGGTGGCGCGAACATAGCCGCCGAGTAAATTCAGCGCCAAGGCATGACCACCGAGCCATGCCACCGCGTCGTTAAAATCTTGCGTGCTGCCGCTGAGGTCAAAGGCTTTGAGCAAGGCAATCCCATCGGCTAGCGCTAGCTGGGCTAAATCGTGGGCAATCACCGCTGCTTTGCCGTCTAATTCCACCACAGGCAGCCGCGAGCTAATCAGACACAAACCTTGGTTTTGCATCGCCAATTGCTCCAACAGCGCAATCAAGCCTTTGTCTTTTAATCCGCCATGCATCAGCCCTTGCGGATGTTGCAGCGGCTCTAAACCATCTAAAACCAATAAGGCACGCTCGCTGCCGACTAACTGCGCCAATAACATGCCTTTATCGTGCTGATTGCTGGGCAAGTCGCCCGCGTATCCAAAATGCGCCAAGGCTTTAACAAAAAATTCCTCCGCGTCGGTTTGCTTGTCCTCGGCTGCGCCTTGAGAGTAAAAAGAATAGGCAAAGGCTTTGCTGGGTTTGTCTTTGGCGGTGCTGGTGCGAATATCCAGCCAATAGCTCAGCAGCGCGGTTTTGCCCGTGCCGCCCATTGCGGTTAATACCACGATGTGGGTATCTGAGTTTTTCCATGCCTTTGTAAGCATAGACAGTTCTTTTTTACGCCCGAAGAGTTGGCTGTTGCTACAGGTGTTTTTCGCCGTTGCCAAAGCCAATATAAAATTGAAACCAACACTAATAAGCTAATACAGGCAAATAAATAAAGGCAGGGTGTCGGTAAACTATCCATATCGTTTAACCAACTAAGAAGCCATGAATAAACACCGCCAAACATCACTGTAACAATGGTATTAATGTTAGTTTGATTTAAAAATTTCCCCATCGTTTCACTCTAAACCTTTAAACCCAATAAGGGCATTATTGTAGCTTGTGCCAGCACTAGCGGGGCTAAAGCCCCGGCTCCATGCGACTTAACCCACTTGACTCACCCGCAATAATTCCTCCAGCGCAGTTTCCCCCGCCAAAACTTTTTGCTGTCCATGCCATTGTAAGGGCTGGGCGTGTTGATGCGCATAATCGCTCATTTCTTGCTGTGAGGCTTTATCGTGAATCATTTTGCGTAGGGTATCATCAAGCTGAATCAGTTCATAAATACCGCTACGCCCACGATAGCCGGTTTGTTGGCAATGCGAACAACCGACCGGGCGAAATAAAGGCGGCGGTGTCGGCGCATCGCTCACGCCTAATTGTGCCATGCTTGCCGCATCGGCAGGATAAGCCTCTTTACACTCGGGGCATAGTAAGCGCACCAAGCGTTGCGACATCACCGCCAGCAAAGACGAGGAGAGCAAAAACGGCTCGATGCCCATGTCCCGCAACCGGGTGATTGCACCAATAGCAGTATTGGTGTGCAAAGTCGATAGCACCAAGTGTCCGGTTAAACTCGCTTGCACAGCAATTTGCGCGGTTTCAAAATCACGAATCTCGCCGACCATCACCACGTCGGGGTCTTGGCGTAAAATTGCCCGCAAGCCTTTGGCAAAGGTCATATCGACTTTGTTATTCACCGGGGTTTGGTTAATGCCGTCGATATAGTATTCAATCGGGTCTTCGACGGTCATGATATTGCGCTGCTTGCCGTTTAACTCGCTGAGCATGGCATACAAGCTGGTGGTTTTACCGGAACCTGTCGGCCCTGTGACCAAGATAATCCCGTGTGGTTTGCTTATTTCAGTTTCTAGGCGCTGACAATCAGCCGCAGGCATACCTAATTTGGCTAAATCCAAGCGCCCTGCTTGTTTGTCTAGCAAACGCAACACCACCCGCTCACCTTGCCCGCAAGGCAGCGTCGAGACCCGGACATCAACGGCGCGGGCGGCAATTTTCAATGAGATACGCCCATCTTGCGGCACGCGCTTTTCGGCAATATCCAGTTGTGCCATGACTTTAATCCGCGAGACCAACAACGGTGCAAGCGCCCGCTTAGGCTGCAAAACCTCGCGTAACACCCCATCAACCCGAAAGCGCACCAATAAGCGATTTTCAAACGGTTCGATATGAATATCCGAGGCATTTTCTTTCACCGCCTCGGCAAGAAGGGCATTAATTAGGCGAATAATCGGCGCATCGTCGGAAGTTTCGAGCAAATCTTCAGGTTCAGAGGACAAGGCTTTAGCAACTTGAAATAAATCTAAATCCGCCTCCAAGCCTGCCATCATATGCGCCGAGGCTTGGTTTTGCGCCTCGTAATGTTGACTCAGTTGCTGATCAAAATCTGTTGTACTGATTTCTTCTAACGCTAAAGGGCGTTGTAAATAGCGCCGCAATTCAATCAGGCTGCGATAGTCCAAATCAGGGCGATGTAAAATCCTCGCCTGTTGTGCGCCAAGTTCGGTGACTAAAATGCCGTGACGTTTGGCAAACACAAAAGGGATATTAAATTGGTCGGTTTCTGGCGGCGCATCGGCTTCTAGCAATGGGTCGGGGCGATCGCGCAGGTTTAAGGCGGTGATGTTGTCCACAAGCTCTCTATTGGCTTTAGCAAAGGGGGCTTAATTTTAATAGTTAAGTGTCAGCATGTATAGCAGCAATGCTCTATCCATACATTAGCTATTAATCACGACCAAATCACCGTTATTGACCCGCTCAAATAAAGTCACAATGTCCTGATTACGCATCCGTATACAACCATGCGACATCGGCACGCCCATCGGTTCGCTATCGGGGCAGCCATGTATATAAATATAACGCCGTAAGGTATCGACATCACCGCCACGATTATGCCCGACCTCCATCCCACTCAGCCACATAATACGGCTCAAAATCCAATCGCGATGCGGCGCAGCCTCTGCAAGCTCAGGGCTATAAATTTCCCCAGTTAAACGCCTGCTGACAAACACACTATTGATTGCTGCCCCTGCGCCAATTTTAATCCGAATCCGAAAGCGACCGCGTGGGGTTTTACCGCTGCCGCTTTGCTCGCCAATGCCGTTTTTCCCTGAAGAAATCAAACATTGAAACCGGGTTTCGCCACCAGCGCGCAATTGCAAAGACTGGGTTTTGAGATCAATCCAAATACCATCAGCTATCATTTAACAAAGCCTCTAATAAAGCGTTATCACTCGCCTCTTTGGCGACTTTTATCGGCGCACTGACCCCAGCCGCTTTTGCAAGTCCTGCAAGGCGTTGACTAATAAGCACCCACGGGCGTTGATAAAGCCATGCGGGTTGCTCTAACATTTGCTCAAGGTTATACAAACCCTCGGCACTGGTGACAATCACCTGTTCGATTGCCCCCGATGCCATCCACGGCTCAGGGCTAAACGCAGGGCGAACACGCTGATAGACTTCGCACAAATCCACCCGCGCCCCGCGCTCTGCGAGGCTTTGCTCCAATAACTGCCGCCCGCCTTGACCTTTACACAATAACAAACGCTGCTGGGCGACCTGTTGCAAACGCTCAGAGGCAAGCAAGGTTTCGCTATTAAACGGCGCAGGTGGTACAAAAATATGCTTCACCTGTTTCTCTTTTAGCGCCTGCGCTGTGCGTTTACCCACGGCAATACAAGGCAGTTGCTGCAATTGCTGTTGCGCTTTAGCGTTCAAATTATCCCAAGTGAACTGCACGGCATTGACGCTGATAAAAATCAACGCCTGATAGCTTGCCAGTGCATCCAAATAGCGAGGACGTGCCAGCGCCTTGGTTTCCAACACCGGAAACAAAATCGCCGTGCCCTCATGCACCTCGATAGCCTCAACTAAAGCTGTGGCTTGCGCACGCGGGCGAGTGACTAAAATACGTTGTCCTGTTAGCATAAGAACTCAAATCAACAAAGGGTAGCTATGCGGGTTTTGCATATTGGTAAATTTTATCCGCCGTTTGCAGGTGGGATAGAGCATTTTATGGCGGATTTAATCTCAGTGCAACGCGCACAAGGCATAGAAGCCAGCGCCTTGGTGCATGACCATACCCCGCCGCCGTGGTGGCGCGTGTGGCAAAACCCCAAACCCTGCCCCGATAACAGCGCGCCGATTTACCGCTGCCCTTGCTATGGACGCATACTCTACGCACCGATTTCACCCTTATTTCCATGGTGGCTGTCGCGCATTATCAAACAAGAAAAACCCGATGTCTTACACCTGCATTTACCCAACACCTCGGCTTTTTTTGCCCTGCTATCGCCCGCAGCAAGGCGAATTCCGTGGGTTATTCACTGGCATTCCGATGTCTTAGCCTCCAAGTTCGATAAACGCCTAGATTTACTTTACAGCGCCTATAAACCGTGGGAACAAGCACTACTAAAACGAGCAAAATCCGTGCTCGTGACCTCGCCGCCCTATCTTGCTGCCAGCGAAAGCCTTAAACCTTGGCACGATAAAACGCAAGTCATTCCGCTAGGCTTAGCTGATACCAACACCCCCAGCGTCACCGAAGCGGATAAAGCTTGGGCAACAAAACAATGGCAAGAACAAGGCTTAAAAGTCTTACAAGTCGGGCGGCTGACCTATTACAAAGGACAAACCGTATTATTAGAAGCCTTGGCACAAACCCAAGGCATTGAAGTGTTAATTGCAGGCACAGGCGAGCTAAAAGACAAGCTAGCCCAGCACATCGAGACCTTAAATATCAGCGACAAAGCTCGGCTATTGGGCTTTGTCAGCAGTGGACAACTCCAAGCCCTGTTTGCCAGTTGCGATTGTTTTTGCCTACCCTCCATCGAACGCACCGAAGCCTTTGGCGTGGTGTTATTAGAAGCCATGCGTTACCGAAAACCGTTATTAGTAAGCAAGCTCACTGACTCAGGCATGAGCTGGGTGGTCGAAGCGGGAAAAACCGGCGCATTAGTCGAGCCAAATAACCCCGAAGCGCTGGCAAAAGCCCTGATAGATTGTTACGATAACCCCGAGCGCTGGCAACAATGGGGACAAACAGGCTTCGGGCGTTTACAACAAGTGTTTTCCCTGCCAACAATTGCCAAAGACATCAACAAACAATATCAACGCGCCCTTGATGCCGTAGATATGTAGCACTGCTAAGGCTAAGCCTAGGACAAGAACCGACAATTAAATGACCAAGAAGAAACTATCAGGAAACTATTGGACACCCATGAAAGAAGCCAGACACCCAGTTAAATAATAGACTAAATTAATATACTATTTATATAGATGTCCTTGACTTTATCCTTAACTTTTCGTTGCTCTCTGCATCTGAACGGATACAGGGAAAATCAACAGAATCCGTTATAATCAGGGTTTTTCAATCTTCTAATTTTAACCAGTTTCCAGATTCATATCTTTGTAATTTTTCTGGAAGTGATTTTTTATATAAAAAATTCATATATATTTCATTTATATTTTCACTATAATAAGTGGCTGATAGTGGGGCAATATTCCCCATTGCATTTACTATACTTAAATCATCATTAAATGCAGAAGAACTAATTCTTCTTTCAAATTCTTTGTTTGAATAAATTAATCTCTTTCTTATTAGTCTTGTAATTCCATCATTCTCCAAATCTTTTGGAAATCCATTTTTAAAATATATGTCTAATAAAATGGAAATATCATTATTATTATTATCCCACATAACTAGTCTTTGTAAAAATAATATATCTGATATATCACCTCTTTTTATTTTTAAAAATCCCCTCTACTTTTTTTAAAAAAAGATAATAGCATAATATATTTTTCAACTTCTTTTGTTTTTTTAATAATTTCATTATAATTGTTTTTTGTGTATAGATTAGTAATAATTAATCCTGATTCATATTCTTCTTTTTCATATTTTCTTTTCCTTATTAAATTAGTTATTTCACCATCTAATTTCACTACGTCATTAACTAAATTGTACGGATTAACAGGGCTATTATAATTAATTAATTCCAACATGATATCATCAGAATAAAGTTCTAAATTAAACTCCTCAACAATATTAAAACCATGTCTAAGCATTTCTTTCTTATAAACTTCATTAAAAATCCCATTATTCACTGTTTTATATAAAACAATGGCCAATAATTTAAATAATGGATATTTTTGTTTTTCCAGCCATCTTTTTGTTTCTATTATTTTTTTTATATTTACTTTACTACCTAGCAAACCTGCATCAGGTATGCTTAGAAAAATATCTCTACTTTTTATAGATATTTCATTTAAAATTTTCTTTTGCATGACGTTTGGTAAGCTATCTATATTTTCATAATCTGAAATATTAATTAGATCATTCGAACAACTTGTCTTAGATAAAGATAATAATATTAAAAATAAAAAGTTGTATCTATTGATACATTTTTTCAACCCTTTTTAACATTAATTAATGATTTATGGTATAACTTAATTAAAGCATTATTTATATTAAATAATGCTTTAAATTCTTCGCCAGTATTATTTTCTAAACCTATCTTATCAAAGAAACCAGAGACCCACTTAATAACAGATTAAATTAATATGCTATTTACACAAAAGAAACCAGACACTCACTTAAATGGTAGTCGTGTACGAGTAGTGGTATAAATTCAATTATCCAAGCATAACGACTGATTATAATGATTAATAAAATACCAAATAGCGCCAATATGGTTTTCGATTTTTTTAGAAAAAGACAAAGCCTTTCTAACCAAACGGGAAA
>JADGDE010000013.1 GCA_016745035.1 Thiotrichales bacterium | reverse complement strand
CACCCCTCAAGCTTATATTTACAATGCTCTATTATAGCTCTTCAATAGATAGGTGCTCTTAAGTTGATGCGTATGGGGTTGACCAAGGAAACCCAACACAACGAAGCCGCAAAACCATGCAACACTTTGGTTTGGAGCCGTTGAATTGAGTATTTTTTCGTTCGAATACCCCCTTGTAAATGCTTCACTGATTTCTGTATAACAGGTGATATAGCATGTTATACAGTTCGAGAATACATTAAAACCTTTTTATGGCATTGATGTGATGGGGTATTTGGGATAATCTACGAAAGTCGTAGGTTTACTGGTTTGGTGGGCTACGTTACGCTTGCCGCCAAACAATGACATGGACATACGAAGAGTTTGACAAATATTTAGGAACTACTGGGGGGGGCGGCGAACAGTAGGGGAGATAAATACCTAAAAATCTTCTTTTGTTTTTTCGTTATAAACATTCCAAAAGTGTACATATTATCCCAAAACTATGGGGCTTCACATGTACCGCCTATAGTTTTAAATATTATATATTAACTGATGTTACGCACTAAGCCGGTTTTTATCACAATAGTGTGATTTCCCACCTGCCCAGTGAAGCTTAGCCTTTGCGTAACATCAGGTATTAAGTATTAATAATTGGCGTAACATCCGTTAATAAAATATTTTTTTAGTATGAGAGAAAATAAGTGACCATCAATAAGACAAAAGAAAAGCAAATTGCTCAACAGGCATTAAAAAAACTACTTCCTCAAGTTAAGCAAGCAAATGCTGATATTTATGTTTTATGGCAAGCATCTGTATTAATTGTACAATTGTATGATGCTTCCAAGGCCGAACCTCTATACCGACGCATTCTTAAACAAAACCCACATCATGCCAATGCAGCTTTTGCCTTAGGCAGTTTGCTACTTGAGCAAGATAATGACAAGGGCTTGGCGTTGGTTCAACGCGCTATGGCACAAGACAGTAGGCATGTTAGCAAAGGTGTAGCACAGGTCCGTGCCTATTTTCACAAACATCAACGCCCAGATGATGCTCAGCGTTTCAAAATCAAATGGCAACAACCAAAGCCAACACCGAAAAAATCGCCAACAAAAGCCAAACGCCGAATCGTTCGACCTTCATTCTTGTTCGCTTTAATCGCGGCTTATTTGCTTGCTGTGGGTTTGGCTATCCAGCGCTATGCCCTCTCACCGCAGGAAGCTCTGTCTTTGCCAGCCTCTTTGCTTGTCACCGCTATCACACCTTATCAACACCCCGACTCAAGCACAGCTTACCTAGAACAACTGCACGCCAAATACCGCCTCTCACCAGATAAACGTTTTATTAAAACATTGTCGGTGCTTTCCAAATTAAAACAAGACTCGAATGCTGCTGTGGATTTGGTGTTTTCGCAAGGACGTTGGCAAGTGTTAGATGATGACAAAATGGTTGCCACCTTAGCCGAATATCCTGATTTTCCCGATTTATTTGCACTGTTGCAGCAATGGAATACTCATATTGGGCTACAACAGCATTGGCAAGTAAAGCAACAGCCTTTACCTGCCACATTGAGTGCAGGCTTGGATAAACAGATGGCAAAATTTTTTACTCTGTTTCAGGTTCAAGCCTTAACGCAATTAGACCAATATTGGGCAAAGGGCGGGCGTGAATTAGCAGCCATCGCCTATGCCGTTCGCGCTCTGACCTATATGAGTTTACAGCACATTGACACGCTTGAAAGTGCCGAACAAGTGAAGATTCAAGCTTTGGCTTGGTTAGCTGTATACCGCAGTCTAGGAGGAGAGGGTTTACAGCAAGAAGAAAGCTTGTTGGCCTATGAGTTGGGCTATTCCAGTCATGCCCGTCGGATTGCCAAACAGTTACCGAAAACAAACCCTGTTCGTGCGTATGTTTTTCATCAACATGCAGACTTACAGCAGTATATTGAAGCGCATCCAAAAGAACGCCTGAGTGCTTATTTGTATTTGCGTGGCAGTGCAGCTACTTTAGGGATTGAGCAATGGCAAGCTGTCTATACACAATTGCTGAAAGATGAAAATGCCGAGGCTACATTGCTGCCTGCATTTGCCTTGTTAAATAAGCTCGATAAATTTTCTCTGCGTGAATCAATAAAAAAATCAACAATCTATGCTGCTGTGGTGGGCTTAGAACAAGCGCTGGCACAATCAGACCCAATAACGGATAAAATGTTAAAACAATCGGTTCAATTACTATTTAATCTCGACTTAGACAAAGTAAAGGCTTACGTTGCCAAGCGGTTACTGAATAATAATCTACAAGTCTTGTCTACCTATTTAGAAACCCGTCTAACCATGTTGGAATTAAACCAAAAAGGTTTGTTTCTTGATGCTAAAGCATACAGCGATTATTTTCGCGGTTTTTTCTACAGTGGGATACATGGTCTTGGTAAACATTATCTCGATAGTTTATCTTCTCAACCACGAACCCATGATTTTACCGAATTACTGGGTAACGATGCCATCGGCTTAGCTGGGGAATTTCAACGCTGGTATCTCAGTTTGGTTGCGGTAAAAACCCAAAAAAAACAGCCTGACTCACTGAGAAGCGAGATATCGAATTTACAATATTTAGGTGCTCCATCTGCCTTACGTTTACTAAAAGAAATCAAACGCTATTACAAGACCCCTGATCCTATTTTATGGCAAAGTATGCGCGCTTTAGTCGGTCAGCTAGATAGTCGCCCGGCTCATGTTGCCAGCCATTATTGGAATGTATTAGAGCTACAAAGAGACAAACCCTTGGGCATAAAATTATTACGGCATGTTTCTTCGATTGATAGTGCTAATCAAAGAAATGCAAAAATATATTTGACCTATTTAAATAAAGACACAACCCACATGTTTGCATTATTAAATCAAATGGATACCAGTCCAAATAATGCTGCCTACGGACTAAAGCTCTTGGCAAATATGGAAAACCTAGATATCAATGCCGTTAAAGAAAAATTCGATGCCCTACTGCTACGTTACCCAAATGACTATGAAGTCTCCTATAGGTATCTACAATTTACGCAAAAACATGGATTTTATGAAGACCTTAGAATACAGGCAGAAAAACAATATCAAATACAAAAAAATGAGCCTGATTTAAAAGCGGCTCGAATGCAGCGCTACATCGCCAAAGCCTATTTAGAACAAGGGCAACTAGACAAAGCTTTGAAAGCTGCCAGCATAGCAGCAAGCACTGGCAGTGCATGGGGAATGAACATCGCAGCGGATGTCTTAGCAGCCAAAGGAGAAACAGAACAAGCAGAAGCCCTGCTTCAAAAAGTGCTTGAACGCTACAGCATGAATGCTTACTCGTTTGGTAAATTGGTTACATTTTACTGGCAGCAAAAACAGTATGATAAAGCGGCAAAACTGGCGCTACAAATAAAGTCTTTGTCTGCATGGGAAGAGGAGATAGCCTCTGAATTTGTAAAAATATTTGCCAAGCAAAGTGAAGAAGCGATTTTTTCAGCTTACCACAGCATTCAAAAGCAAGGTGCGAGCGTATTAAAATGCTACAGTTTAATTACTCAATTAGGGCAAGAACAACCAAAAATAGCCATGAAACTATTAGAACCACTAATTAAGCAAACCGGTGGTATAACGGGTCTACAATTATTATTACGTCAATATTTATATTATAAAAAAGTATTTGGTGAACAAGAGGCGATTGTTTGGTTAAAGCAACGTTTAACGCCAGAACAACAGCCCTTTTTCATCTCCATTGCCATGATGGATAAAGAGGCTGCTAATATCGTTTGGTTGTTTGAACCGGCGTTTGAATCCAAAACCGATCATCTGCGCTATTTTTGGTTAATGCGGGCAGCCTCTTATATTGCTAATCCAGAAAAAAACTCACAACATTTGTCACGTTTACAAACCTATTACAGTGACAATCAAGACAATGAATATGATGTTTTTGGGCGCTACTTACTGGGGATGAGTGATGAACAAGAAGTCATTGATAATATTGATTCTCTACGGCGTGAAGGCGAAGCTAGCTTTTTTTTAGGTTGGCGCGCACTTGCTCAAGGGGATCATGTAACAGCATCAGACTGGTTTCGCATCACGATGGAAACCGGTGAGTATAGAAATACGGAATACAGTTGGGCATATAACATATTAGGAGAAAATATTGTTGAATAACCAAGCTTTGTCGTTGGTGAAAGACAGCAGAAAATTAGTTTTTTATCATTACCCACTAAGTTTTAAGGCTTGGGCTAGCAATTGCGAAATGGGTGATTGAAATCAATGGCGGGTGGATTGAATTAGAAAGCCAAACGGGGAAAGGCTGCGTGTTTCGATTGTTGTTTTAGCTGTGTTTTACAAAAACAAAACTCTGTCTTATATTTGTTTGTGAATTGAAAATGCGTAACAATAGGACATAAAATTTTTATGCTTTTCTGTATAGCCTCTATTTTGGAATGATATCCGGTTAGAAAAACGGCTTGTTTTGGGTTTTTATGCGGGAAATTATACTAAAAGCGGCGGGATATACAGATCGGGTTAACTGCTAGTTTTGCGGATAAACCACAAAACACGAGGATCAAGCAGACTCCCCCTGCGGGGTCTCTGCTTATCCTATCACATTAAATCTAAAACGAGATAGTCGTGGAAAGTCTTAAACTTACAATTGAAAACATCAAGAACATTAATAAGGCGTCTCTTGAGTTCCCGCTCGAAAAAAGTCTAAATCTTATAGTTGGGTCGAATGGGAGTGGAAAAAGCACAATTATCCAAGCACTATCTCAAGCAATTTCAAAGCGACCTTTAAAAAGTCTTCAGGCGGGAGATTACGATAACTCTTCTTTTGTTGAGCTGTCGTTGGAAGGAAAATCAGACCGGTGGGAAGGGAAGAATAATTGGTTTCTTAATAATGTAAATATCAACTTGAACGGAATGTACGAAGGGAGTCTCTTCTACGGAACAAGATTCAACGACTCTAGGGTGGTTGACAGGCTTTTACGAACAGGAAAAATTCCATCTAAAGATCTCGCTGAGGCTGATGATTATATTAAAGAGAAAATGAGCTTCATTCTTCACGGGTTACCTGGAAAGTACCCTGACTTAAAAAGAATTAGAAACAAGCATATATCTGCAAAGCTGAAGCTTGAAAGTACGCCATATTTTAATTCAGTAAATGGCACTCTTATCAGTCAATACAGAATGAGTTCGGGTGAGTGTTTATTGGTGTCGCTGCTCCATTTTGTATATAACGCAATCGTGAGAAGGTCTCTTCCGCAAAATGAGCTGATATTAGTTCTGATAGACGAGATAGAGGTTGCTTTGCACCCGATAGCTGTTAGTCGCTTCTTGGATTTAATGAAAGCGCTCGTTGAGGCGTCAGACAACTTAATGGTAATCCTAAGCTCTCACTCTCCTGAAGTGATTCGCAAGATACCTCCGAACAACGTGTACAAGATTGAGAACAACTCTGGCAGCGTCAGTATAGTAAATCCTTGTTTTCCTAGCTACGTAATCCGGGATGTGTATAAGCATGATGGATTTGATTATCTGCTGCTAGTCGAAGATGAACTCGCAAAAACGGTCGTGAATAAGGTTTTAGATAAAGAGGGAGTGAAGAGTAGCAAGCTAGTACATGTCGTTCCTGCTGGCGGTTGGAGTAATGTTTTGCTTCTTCAGAAAGACCTATTACAAAACAATGTGCTAGGCCTAGGAAGGGAAATTATCAGCATCATTGATGGCGATGTAAAGTACGAGGTCCCTGACGAGTTCAAAGCAATGAAGAAGCTTTTCTTGCCAATCAAGAGTGTAGAGAAATTTCTTTACGAAAACCTTATTGAAAGACCGAATCGCGATATCAAGAAAGTCGTTAATGACAAGTACTTTCCCGTTGATTCGATCGATACTTTAATTGCCGAACACCACACAAAGTATCCAAATAAGCCTGAACAGCCAGATAAAAAGTTTTATTTCAGACTGCGGAAGAATTTGGAGGCACGAGAAATAAATGAGGAAATGTTCGTACATAAACTTGCTGACGACATCATGAACGTAGTTTCGTTCGAGCAATTCTCGAATAGCCTATCGAGATTGCTGTCGAAATGATTTAACAAAAAGCTCAAGCTGACGCGCCAAAGGCGCGCGCGGCTTAGCTTAACGTTACACTATTAAATAGGGCAATCGCATTAAAAACGCGTAAATTGGGTTCTTGGTAGTCAGCTATCGGTAAATTGCGGACACCCTGACGGAGGACACCCAGAGGACACCCAGACACCCACTAAACTTTCGGGTAAATTGCGGAGACTAAACTTTCGGAAGGACAAACTTTCGCAAACTTTCGGACACCCATTAAACTTTACTCCCACTAAACTTTACTTATTTTTATTCAGTTTTTCTTGAGACTTTAATGAGTATGCGGTTTTTTTCGAGTGTTCTATCTCGCTGGGAAAGAAACGGGACTAACTAACCATATTGATGCTATTTGGTATTTCATTCATCATTATAATCCGTCATTATGTTTGGATAATTGAACTTATATCGCTATCTATGCAGTACTGCCAACACTCTATAGCATCACCCTTTACAGCATCAAATAGGCTCAACATACGTGAATAACAAAAAAAAAGCCCTGATTATTGGTATTACAGGTCAAGATGGTGCTTATCTTGCCGAGTCTTTGATTAACAAAGGCTACGAAGTACATGGCATTAAACGCCGTACTTCTTTATTCAACACAGCGCGCATCGAGCACCTCTATCAAGACCCTCATGAGTCAAACTGTAGTTTTATTTTACATAATGGAGATATGACCGACTCTGGCAGTTTGATACGTGTTATCCAACAAATACAACCCGATGAAATCTATAACCTTGCGGCGCAAAGTGATGTCGCTGTCTCGTTTCAAGAGCCTGAATATACAGCCAATGTCGATGCTTTGGGTACATTGCGCTTATTAGAGGCGATTCGTATTTTGGGCTTGGAAAAACACACTCGATTTTACCAAGCATCGACCTCAGAATTATTTGGTCAAGTCACAGAAATACCACAAAAAGAAAGCACGGCATTTTATCCCCGCTCCCCCTACGCTGTGGCTAAGTTGTATGCGTATTGGATGGTGATCAATTACCGTGAAGCTTATGGCATATATGCGTGTAACGGTATTTTGTTTAACCATGAAAGTCCCTTGCGCGGTGAAACCTTTGTGACTCGAAAAATTACCCGTGCCCTAGCACGGATTAAGCTTGGACTGCAAAATTGTCTGTATCTTGGCAATTTAGAGGCTAAACGTGATTGGGGACATGCGAAGGATTATGTTGAAATGCAGTGGTTGATGTTGCAGCAAGATGAACCTGATGATTATGTTATCGCCACTGGTGAACAACACAGTGTCCGTGAGTTTGTCTCCCTTGCCGCACAATATTTGGATATTGACCTTGAGTGGCAAGGCAGTGGCGTGGAGGAAAAAGCCTATGATCGTCGCACAGGGGAGTGTATCGTTGCTGTTGACCCGCGCTATTTTCGTCTTACCGAAGCCGAAACCCTGTTAGGCGATCCGAGTAAGGCCAAACAAAAACTGGGCTGGGAGCCTAGCACGACATTTGCGCAATTGGTACAAGAAATGGCAATAGCGGATTTGCGTGAAGCTGAGCGGGATCAATTAGTCCAACAGTTTGAGGGCAAATCTAACTGATGTTACGCAAAGGCTTATTTTTTGCCCCAAAAGGCAAAAAAACCGCCATTGCTCCACGGTTAGATACGACTAGGCAGGTGGAAAATCACTATATTGTGCTAAAAACTGGCTTAGTGCGTAACATCAAAACCTAATTTTAATAGCCATCCATAAATAGCTGGGAATGACTTTTAATATCGACATTTTTGAGCGTCCATAAAGGCGGTTTGACCACGTAATTGGGATGGTGGTATAGCGATATGGTTTCATTATGCCTTTAAGCGCCAGTTCCATGCCAATAGCATAGCCCGTGGCGCTGGGCTTGAGTGTTTGCAATACTTCTTTTCTATAGGCTTTAAATGAGTTGGTCACATCGCTACATGGGGTGGCAAACAATATTTGTAAAAATTTATTTGCCAACCAAGAGATGCTGTTTTTTATCAATGTTGCTTCTTTTATCTTTGCCCCGTGCATAAAGCGTGAGCCAAATACCATGCTATAGCCTTCTTTTTCTATCAGGCGAATATAGGTGGAAACATCATCCAGAGAATCGCTCAAATCGCCATTAAACGGGATGATTATGTCGCCTGTTGCTGATTTAAATCCGCTTTGTAATGCCCTGCCATAGCCTGCTGGCTGCCCGCCTTTGAGCAAGCGCATATTGGCATAATTATCTGTCAATGCTTGCAAAATATCCCATGTGCCATCGTGGCTGTCATCCACGGCAATGATTTCAAAATCAATCGCCTGTTGGGATAGGTAATCATGCACGGTCTTAATCGTCAGCGCGGCATAGGCTTTTTCATTTTTGAACGGGATGATTAAGGAGGTTTTCATTGCTTGAGCTGGCTTTTATCTATGATGCGGACATGAGGGTGCGGCACAATAAAATAACCGCCGTTGTTTAAATAATCCGCATATTTTTGGATAAAAAAATCTAAAAAATTCCAAGTCAGTAATAAATAGTAATCTGGTTGCACTTGAATAGATTGCTCTGAGACCACGGGAATATGTGTGCCTGGGGTGTATTTGCCAATTTTATAAGGGTTAATTTCCGTCACACAGTCGATTAAATCTGTACCGATGCCATAATAATTCAGTAAAGTATTGCCTTTGAGTGGCGCACCTAAACCAAAGATGCGCTTGCCCGTCTGTTTGATTTTTTTCAAAAGCGCAATGAGTTGCTGTTTATTGTGCTCAACTTGTCTTGTAAAGTGTTGATACGTTGCCAGTTGATCCAGTTTCGCAGCTTTTTCTGCCTCAATGGCTTGAGCAATGCGAGGACTGCTAGGGAGCTTAGATGCTTCTTTGCCAACATACAGCACAAAAGACCCACCATGAATGGGATAAAAATCGACATCTAATAGGCGTAAACCGTATTGAGAAAACAGTTTTTTTAAGGGGGCGATGGCATGAATCATAATGTGTTCATGGTAAAAGTGATCGAATTGTAATTTTTCAATAATATCTTTTAAATAAACACACTGGGCACAAAAGATCGTCTCTTTTTGCATCAGCTTAGCCAAACCTCGGACAAAACTGTGAATATCAGCGACATGATAAAAAACCGCTGTTGCCATGATTAATTGAGGCATTATTTTTAGACTGCGCATGGACTCGGCGCTGTGCTGATTCCAAAAGCCCTCAAAGACAGTAATCCCCTTTTCTTTTGCCAGCCGCCCGGTTTTTTGACAAGGGTCAATACCCAAAACACGCATCCCTTGCTGACGAAACTTGCTCAGCAAAGTTCCGTCATTTGCGCCAATATCGAGTACCAAACTATTGGCGGGCATAGGGAATTTTTGCAAAATATCCTGCACCAAGGTTTCAAAATGTGCCACCACCGGCTGGTTCATGCCGGTCACATAAGGGTGGTCGCTAAACATGCTTTCAACTGAAGGAAAGGCTTTTAGCTGCACTTGCCAACAGCAAGTACAAACCAGCATGACACAGGAAAATTGCTGCTCTGTGTGCCGTTGTTCAACATTGGGAAACACATTGCCGTTGGGCTGTTTCCCCAAATCAAGAAAGGTTTTTAAGTCGTTGCTACCACAATTGATGCAATGATTATTCGCCATTAACTGGATTTCTGAACTTTCTTTCTAAGCCCAAAAATACCAAGCATCAAAAGACCAGAAACAACAAAAATAATCCCTCCAATTGACTTAATTGGCGCACTAATATGCGCATGTGCAGTGGTTTCAAACCCGACATTTTTAGTAAAAGTACATTTAAAATATTCAATGGGTGCGGCGGTTTTATTGGCAAAGTACATCACTTCACCACCACTTAAATTACCAATAGTTGCGTTAGCACCCGCTACTGCAGTGCCACAAGTTTTATCCTGTGCATCTGAACATAAATGGATATTATGGGTACTGTAATTTGCTGGGGTATTCCCACTACTATACCAATAGCCCACACTCACTTGTCCTGATTTACAAATACAATAATTGCTGCTATTTTGTGGAAATGCGTCACAGCTAACAGCCCATGCCCTTGGCATCATTGCAAATAAAGCTAAGCCCAAAATCAGGCTGCTTTTCCAAGCCTTGCCTATTTGATTTTTAGACACAGGAGCCGTTGTTTGCATTGTCTCAGTATTCAAATTTTTCATCGTCTTTCTCTCTATAAGTAGTATTGTTTATTTCGCTGTGTTGCCATCCTTCGGTCAAATAGCGAATAGTTATTCCCATTTTTTTTATTAGGTTTATTCTGCTTGATGTGCGGTTTCTTTAACGCGAATTTTCATTTACTCGTTATTAAATATTTCTAAAACCAAAGAAAATAGCCACAATCTCACAAACATTGTAGTCATCAACAGCATTTATCAAGGCTTAGGTCTAATATTATTTGCACTCATGATGGTGATGAAACAATAGTCATATTCAGGTGTGGTTAAAACGGCATTTTCAGCACTCGCTTGTCAATTAATTTTCTCGCAATCAGATTAAGCATCTGATGTTACGCACTAAGCTGGTTTTTATCACAATAATGTGGTTTCCCACCTGCCTAGTGAAGCTTAGCCGTGCAGCAATGGCGGTTTTTTCTGCCCTTAAGGCAGAAAAAGAAGCCTTTGCGTAACATCAGTTAAGCATTTAATTTTTACGGCGAAAAATAATCAAGCCATTGCCCGCATCCGTTTTTTGATAATGCTGTTGTATCAACTGGGTTAATTCAGGAAATTCATAGCTCACATCGACTCCAAACATTTTTGGTTTGAATGGCGCGCCTTCTATCACTTTAATGATAAATTTCGGTTTTTTACGTTCCAAGCGCTGGATAAAATCAGCTCGCAATTGCTTAATATAGTCATCGGATACATGGTGATAAAATTGAAAATCATTGATATAAGGGGTAGCCAACACGGCTTTTGACGACAGCATGGCTTGGGTAATACCACTAATCCAGCCCAAAGGTTGAACGCTGTCATTGGCTTCTAATGCTGTATTTAAGTATTGCCTGACGTTGTTGATAATCGCATTGGTTTCAGCTGAGCTATACACATGGCGGTTTTGATTATGTAACTCGATTTGCGCATGTATGTCGGCAACATCAGCCAGTTGTTTTTTGATATAACTTATCTGGGTAATTGGCAAATATAAGCTGACAATAGCAATGAACATCAGCACAGGCAGTATTTTGGGATAAGGTGCTTGCTTATACGCCTTATCCGTTGGAGAAAAAAACAGCAGTGCCGCCGTTAAACTGGAAAAATACGCCAACGGCATCCAATGATAGACCCAAAGCTTGCCACCAATCGCCGCATAAAGGCTGTATAAAAAGCTTAATAGTAATAATAAGATAGCCAGTTTTTTTATCTTTATTGAATCGGCATAAGTCCATATAAAATAAAAACCAAATGCTGAGGCAATAAGGAGTAAACCAAACCCACCAAAGCCAATATAAAAATCAATGAGATACCCAGCTCTATCCCAGCTGCTTTTGAACTCAAAATCCCCCGACATTTGGGCATATAAAGGCGTATAAGACGAAAAAATCTCCCAAAAAGAACCAAGAGCGCCGATTTTCCAAACCCATAAAAAGGGTAATGCCAAGGTGATTAAAACCCCTAAAAAAGCGAAAAAACCCGCGATTAGAAATGGAAATAGCATTGCCTTGATGCTAATTTTATTCTCATTTTGAATCAGGCTAAAGAGTATCAGCGCGGGTAAGCCGATAAGTGCATGGGGTTTAAATAGGGCGGCAATGGCAAACAAGACTCCTAAGAGAAAATGTAGTTTATGGGCTGCTTTGTTGGCTTGGTGTCTGATCACTAAAAAAATCGCCGTGGCTATCGGCAATATAAGGATAAAATCTCTTTGCAGCGCCATATAGTGCGGTGCTAGTTGCAAATAAATCAGCCCAAAAAACAAGCAAGCTGCCCATGCAACGGTCTTGCTGATGCTTTGCATAAAAAGCCAAGTGACGCTTAAAGTTAGGATGATCCAAAGGCTGCTAACCATGTAATAAGCCAGATTAGAATAGCCTAACAGTTTGCCTATGCTCATATGAAACAAATAAGTACCGGGCATATTTGGCTCAAAAATGTCTCGGTAGGGGATAAAATTATGTTCGTTTATTAGATAGGCGACATAATGTAAAAATGCGCCATCTGTGGTCATTTGCAAACGTAGATGCAAAACCAATTCAAGTAAGAAAATAAGTGCTAAAAAAAGCAGAAAAACAGATTGGATGTACGTTGTCAGCGCTGGGGGTGAGGTATTGTTTTTCATTATGATTTTTTAAGCTAAATTAAGGACAGGTTCTGCTGCAAGGTCTTGGGGTGGTATTGTAACTTTGCATAGGTGGCAGCCCCATCCAGTCTTACCACAGGCGGTCTAATATCTCGGCTAAAGTCCAATTCGATGCCCTGAATATAGCCTGAGTCTAAAGCCAATGCTTGGGCTATTTCACAAGCATATTGATAGCGTGACAAGGCTTGCAAACCCACACAATGAAAAATGCCGCTATGCTGCTGCATAATAATTTTTTCCACCATGATCATGAGATCTCTAATCCATGTCGGGCAATTGACCAAATTAGCATAAGCCATAAAAGTTTGCTTTGTACGCAAAGTCTGACGTAATAAATGTACAAAGTCACCGCTAAAGCCATAAAGCTGAGCGGTTCTGATAATGGCGTAATTAGACAGATGTGCTTGAATTAGCTGTTCGCAAGCAAGCTTATCTTTGCCATATTGTGTATTGGGACAAGGGGTATCGGTTTCACACCAATCTTGATCATTTTTTCCAAACACATAATCCGAAGACAAAAACAGAAAAAATATATTCGCTTTAGCACAAGCATGAACCAAGGTTTCTGTGACGGTGTAGTTAGTCTGATGGGCTATGTCTGGCTGTTGTTGACAAAAAACCAAGTCTTTTATCGCCGCAGTATGAATAATTAAGTCGGGCGCTTGTTGTTTTATTAATTCAAGGACGGCTGCTTTATGCCTTAAATCGAGTTCAATAACTTTACTAGAACCGCTAAGATCGACAGGAATAATAGCGTATCCATGCTGTGCAAGATAAACACTCAGCGCTTTACCAACAATCCCCGCCGCCCCGGTTATTAAGATACGCATAGTCAGATCATCATTTTCATGGTCAATAAGTAGGGCATAGTTTTTGGTTTATGGATACCAAGATGCTTAAGTTGCTACGTATGGGGCTGACGGAGGAAGCCTAACTCGTCTTCATATCCGCATAAATTTGTTTGGCTAACGCATAACCCAAATTGACTGGCACGGCATTGCCGATCATCTTATAGGCAGCCATGACATTGTTATAATGGAAAATATGCTTATCGGGGAAGGTTTGAATGCGAGCGCATTCTCTAGCGCTAAGCCTGCGATATAGTGATTCTTTGCCCGCAACAAATATCCGTTTATCTGTGCCGACAGAGGGCATTTTTGGCGCTTGTGGGTGTATCGGTGCATGTCGCCCGCCTGCCTGAATGGTAAAAGAAGGTTCATCCCAACTTCTGACCCGGTTTCGGGACATATACATGGAGGAAAAACCGCCGATCATATATTCGTGGTTAGCGATAGCACACGCTATACCATTGCTATAATTCTTTTCTTTCGCGGCTAAGACATTATCTTTTAAGTCAAAAACAACATCTTTTAAAACCACTTTTTCCTCTTCTGCGGCGGGGAACTCAAACTGCTTGCCCAAATCCTGCCGATAACCGATAAAAAATACCCGCTTGCGATCTTGGGGGACACCATAGTCTTTAGCATTGAGAAGCTTAAACGCCAGTGTATAGCCGCTTTGTTTGAATTGTTCTTGGATAAATGCTAAGGCTTCGCTATGCCTTTTTGCCAACATCCCAGAAACATTTTCAGCGAGAAAAAACTGCGGCTGTTTATCTTCAAGTAAACGGATGAACTCAAAAAACAGTTGTCCACGTTTATCTTTAATCCCACGCAGTTTACCCGCCTCGCTCCAACTTTGACACGGTGGACCACCAATAATGCCATCACAAGCGGGGACTTTCGCAGAGGCGATGTCCACAATGGATTTTTTCGTTAATTGGGTATTAGGAAAATTTTTTTCGTAAGTTTCCCAAATATCTTTGTCATATTCGTTTGCCCAAATGATGTCGAAACCCGCACGTTCAAAGCCTAAATCTAAGCCGCCCGCACCAGAAAATAGAGAAACAATTTTCATGAAATCTCCATTGTAATGAGTTTTGCATCAATTAATTGGGCTGGATTATTCGGGTTTTTAATTTGTATATCTTTAAGATGAATATGTTGATGGTATTGTAATTTATCTTTTTCCTCCTGCTCAAAACTATTATATTTTTCCAGTCTCATAATACAAACTAAATTAAATGTTTTGTCCATATTGACTTGGTGAATATCTTTAAACACTTTAAGTGGGTTATCTATATGCCACATTCCTCTAATTCTTAAATTAGTAATACCCAAAGGATCAACTCGATTGACTCGCCCCAATTCTTTAGTCTCAGCAAATTCTAAACCCGAAATATCGCTAACACCTTGTTTTATAGTTTCTCCGATACGAGCATATATTGTTTTGTCAGCAGCATAACAATCACCATAAATAAGCCACAAAGTTTTCAAGCTTTTATCGCTGGTAACACCTATCGCATAGATAATATCTTTAACATCCCAATCCTCACAAGCCTTGCAGGCATCGGTAATTTTAGAATCATTGGCATACAATTTATGTTTAGGGTACGAGCTATTCAAAGCAATTGCAGAACCTTTACTTTGAATTTTTTTAACTTCAATGGCATCACCTTGTTGTAACATAATATCTGGAGGATTATTTTGGTTGCCTAAGTAAGAAAAAACCTCACTAATTTTTTGATTCCTTTTTTCAGGATCTGTCACAGTAATGGTATTTGCAAAAGCATCTTGGATATAGGTTTCAAGTGCCTCACCAATATTGTTGATGCTATTCCTACCTGAATAATTTGATTTTAATTCTGCAATAGGGTTTTTTGCTATATTTAGTATAGCTTTCAAAATATTAGACATTTAAATAAAATTTCCGTTTTTTATTTAGTAGCTTTGGTGATGATAATCTTATGAAAACAAGCACTATATAGCCATTGTTTTCATATTACTCACAGATTTTAGCCCTTAAACCCACGCGCCAAGATATAGACTTCACGCGAGGCTTTGCGCGAGGCTTCGGGTTTGCGGGTCAGCACTTTTTGATATTGACTGCGCAAATCGCGGATGTATTGATCAAATTCCGCCCCTTGAAAGACTTTAACTAAAAAATCGCCCTTAGGTTTGAGTAACAAACCAGCAGCCTCGGCGGCGAGTTCCACCAATAGCATCGAACGGGCTTGATCCATGGTTTTAATACCGCTGAGGTTCGGAGCCATATCCGAGACCACTAAGTCCATTTTATTGTCTCCAGCGGCGGCGAGCAGTTGGTCTAATACCGCTTGCTCGGTAAAATCGCCTTGAATAAACTCGACATCATTGAGCGGATCCATCGGTAAAATGTCGGTGGCAATGATTTTGGTATTGCCAGCGGTATTTTGTCCCAGCCATTGACTCCAACCGCCGGGGGCTGAGCCGAGATCAACAATATGGCGAGTGTTAGCATTGATGATGCGGTCGCGCTGGTGAATTTGCGCCAGTTTGTACACCGCCCGCGAGCGGTAGCCTTCTTTTTGCGCTTTGAGTACATAAGGGTCATTTGCTTGGCGCTGTTTCCAGCGCTGGCTGCTGCTTGCATTAGCCATCGGTTTTTTTCCAGTGTCCTGAGCGCCCGCCACTTTTCTCTAATAAATGGACAGACTCAATGTGCATTCCTCGGTCGACCGCTTTGCACATATCGTAAATGGTCAACAGGGCAATTTGTACCGCCGTCAGGGCTTCCATTTCTACCCCGGTTTGCCCAGCCGTTGCCACTGTAGCAGTACAATGTACCGCTGGCGGCTGTTGTTGTAACTCCAGGTCTAAGCTGACATGCGAGATGCTTAAGGGATGACATAAGGGAATCAAATCGGCTGTGCGTTTGCTGGCCATAATCCCTGCAAGACGCGCTACGGCGAGTACGTCGCCTTTTTTATGATTGCCCTTGGCAATCAAGTCCAAGGTCTCGGTTTCCATGCTGATGTAGCCGCCAGCAATGGCGCGGCGCTCGGTGACTTCTTTCGCGCCAACATCGACCATATGCACTTGTCCATCGGCATTAAAATGGGTTAATTCACTCATAAAACTTTAACCTTTTGGTTCTCTAACATCCGTACTAAGCGAATCAAAGGCAAGCCAATCACAGCAGTGGGGTCTGTGCCTTTCATACTATCCAAAAGGGCAATACCTAAGCCTTCGGATTTAAAACTGCCTGCGCAATTATAGGGCTGGTCTTGCTGTAAATAGCCCTCGATTTGTTCATCGCTTAATTCACGAAAATGTACGCCAAAGGTGACTAAATCTGTTTGCATTTCGCCGGAGGCACTGTTGAATAGGCAAATACCGGTGAGAAAATCGACCCGGTGTCCACTGGCGGCTTTAAGCTGCGCCACAGCTTTCTCATGTGTACCGGGTTTGCCGATGACTTTGCCATTGAGTACCGACATTTGATCCGAGCCGATAATCAGCGCAGAGGGGTATTGATCCAAGGCAACTTTGGCTTTTTTTTCGGCAAGGCGTTGAACCAAGACGCTAGGGGTTTCGCCCTCTAAAGGGCTTTCGTCAACATTGGGTGCAAAAGTGCTAAAAGGCAAATGCAAGCGCTCCAAAACCTCTTTGCGAAAAGGTGAGGTCGAAGCTAAAACTAAAGGTAAAGGCGTTGTCCGCTCAAGCGATGCCATGGTGTTCCTCTATGTGTGTTTTTATTGGTATAACGACTGCTGCGTTATTCTCTCAGGGCTACCGCCCATGTTGACCATCAAGTTTGGCTGTTTTTAGTTTTGCCAATGAAGACAGCCTTGGCTTAATAGCCGTGATTGATTGTTGTGACACGCAATCGCTCTTGGTTAGAGTGAGTTGATGAGTTTGAACTTTTGGCTGCTCATAGATGCATAATTGTGTTTATACTATAATCAACTCATTGATTTTTAATCTGTATAGACAATTTTTATTGTCTAATAAGACATTAAGCGCGTTCAGACTTATATTTAGCGTGCCAGATCAGTTTATCACAGCTATAATAGTCCACTACGTTAATATTTTACTGAAATAATGGATGCTATGAATCAACCTATACGCATTGCTGTGACCGGAGCGGCCGGTCAAATCGCCTACTCTTTAATTTTCCATCTCGCTGCGGGCGAACTTCTCGGCCCCGACCAACCCATTATTTTACATCTACTTGAAGTCCCTCAAGCACTTAATAAACTCTACGGTGTGGGCATGGAACTCGATGACGGCGCTTTCCCTTTATTGGAGGAAGTGGTTTTAAGTGATGACCCTAATATTGCTTTTAGTGGAGTCGATTATGCCTTTTTAATTGGCGCAAAACCCCGTAGTCCCGGTATGGAACGCTCAGATTTACTCAAAGACAATGCTGGGATTTTTAATGTTCAAGGACGGGCTTTAAACGAGCATGCCTCGCGTGATGTTAAAGTCTTGGTGGTCGGCAACCCAGCCAATACCAATGCATGGATTACTTACCACGCGGCCCCTGATTTAAGCCCAAGCCAATTTAGCTCAATGATGCGCCTTGATCACAACCGCTCATTACATCAACTCGCCGCCAAAACCAATGTCTCTGTCAGCGATATTAAACGCATGACGGTCTGGGGCAATCATTCCTCGACTCAATACCCAGATATTCACCACGCCTTAATTAATGGCACACCTGCCTCTGATTTGGTCGATGAAACCTGGCTTACAGAAGATTTTATGCCCGTTATTCAACAACGCGGTACAGCGATTATTCAAGCCCGGGGCAGCTCTAGTATTGGCTCCGCCGCTTATGCTGCGCTCTCGCACATGCGCTCATGGATTCATGGCACGCCTGAGGACGATTGGGTCAGCATGGGCGTGGTCAGTGATGGCAGTTATGGCATTCCTGAGGGCTTGATCTATGCTTTTCCCGTAACCATCAAAGAAGGTATTGTCAGCATTGTTCAAGACTTACCGCTCACCGAACAAGACCGAGCTTTGATGCAAAAATCGGTCGATGAATTGGAAAAAGAACGAGAAGCGGTCGCGAATTTAATGCTGAGCTAATCCGCTTTTAAAGAGATGATTATGGAAACCTTACCTGCTTTAACTTTGGCTGCCACAGGCGATCAAAACATTGATTTACAAAGCCTCAAAGGGCAAAAATTGGTGTTGTATTTTTATCCTAAAGACAACACCCCTGGCTGTACCCAAGAAGGGCAAGATTTCCGCGATCAATTTGCTGAGTTTACGGCACGTCATACCCGTATTTTAGGGGTGTCGCGTGACAGTGTGCGCTCGCATGAAAATTTTAAGAAAAAATACGACTTTCCTTTTGATTTACTCGCAGATACTGAAGAAGCACTCTGCAATGCCTTTGATATTATTCAACCCAAAATGATGTTTGGTAAGCAACGCATGGGCATTGTGCGCTCGACTTTATTATTTGATGAAAACGGGCAATTACAAAAAACTTGGAGCAAGGTCAAAGTGACAAATCATGTCAGCGAAGTGCTGGCAGCGATTGACGCACTTTGATTCCCTCATGGGCTTTTATCAAAAGCACTTATTTGTTTGCCATAATCAGCGCGCTGAGGGCAAACCTTGTTGCGCCGATTATGATAGCGCCCACGCCCGCGACTATTTAAAAGCCCGTTGTAAAACCTTGGGGATTCATGGCGAAGGACAAGTGCGCATCAACCAAGCGGGCTGTTTAGGGCGTTGTGAACAAGGTCCTGTTTTAGTGATTTATCCCGAAGGCACTTGGTACACATGGGTTGATGAGCAAGACTTGGACGAGATTATCAGCCAACATTTACAACAAGGACAAATCGTTAAGCGCCTACTGCTCTGAATTGCGCTTGTTTTAAGGATGAAGCATGTTTAAGAAAAAAGAAAAACAGTGGATTTTTGATGCCACGGAAAAAGACTTTGATGATGTTGTGATCGAAGCTTCACATAAAACCCCGATTATGGTCGATTTTTGGGCAGACTGGTGTATGCCTTGTCGGATGCTGACCCCAGTTTTAGAAGACTTGGTTGCCGAGGACGAGGGGCGTTGGTTGTTAGCTAAAGTCGAAGTCGATGACAATATGCGCCTTGCTGGGCATTATAAGCTGCGCGGTTTTCCGACCGTATTATTATTTCAAAATGGTGAAATCACCGGACGCTTTAGCAGTGCTCATCCGCATCATTGGGTGCGACAATTTATTGAAGAACATATAGATTAAATGTAAGGGAAAATATATGCCAAAACCAGAAAATGTAAATCCAGGCAATTTCAAGGTTAAGAAAATTTTATTTAATAATGACAGTTTTTCAGTAGCATATGGAGTTTGGGAAAATAAAACTAATGTAATTGCTATGCGTTGGAATGGAAATGATGAAAAAGATCAAGGTTATCCTAAAACGTTTGGTCATCCTATGTGGTTTATAGTTCATGATGATCTAAAAAATATGATTATTAAGGGTTTGATAGATGAAAACCCTAGTATTTTATTAGAAGATATGTGATGCATGGTGGCTTTAGTCACTCCTCCATTATCAGTGCAAATAACATTGCAAAAGTAAATAGCTGATGTTACGCACTAAGCTAGTTTTTGCTGCAATAAGGGTATTTCCCACCTGCCTAATGGTATTTAGCCGTGAAGCAATGCTCGTTTTCTGAGCCATTAAGGCACAGAAAGAAGCCTTTGCGTAACATCAATAAATAAATACTAAATTAAAAATATTTGCGTTTATATGATATGAGCGTCGTGAACTATTGATTAGGTATGATTTTCAGGTTAAGTCTTTTTCCTAAATTGTCAAATTGAGGCTATTAATCATATTTATAAAATAAATTGATTTTGTGTTATCATAAGCTGCGCAAATTTAGAGCCCAAGACACAATTCTAATGACGCAAATTAATTTCAGCATAGATTAAGGAGAGCCGTTGTGGCAGATCGTCGTTTACAGGTTTTTCATACCGTCGCTCGTTTATTGAGTTTCACTAAAGCCGCCGATGCTTTACACATGACCCAGCCTGCGGTGACTTTTCAAGTCCGCCAATTAGAAGAATATTTTAATACCCGTCTATTCGACCGCACCCATAACCGCATCAGCCTGACAGTGGTTGGGCAAAAGGTCTACGAATATGCTGAGGAGATTTTTGAGCGTTATGCCGATATGGAAAACGCGGTCAAACAACTCACAGGTGATGTCAGCGGTACTTTGGTGATTGGTGCAAGTACCACCATTGCTGAATATATGTTGCCGAATTTACTCGGTGATTTTAAATCTAAATACCCCGATATTAAACTGAGTTTACAAGTCGGTAATACCGAAAATATCGTCTCAATGGTCGAGGATAATATTATCGACTTAGGCGTGGTTGAAGCCCCGGTATTAAATAAAAGCCTTGCGGTGACTTTGTGCCATACCGACCCATTAGTTGCGGCATTACCTAAAGGGCATCCTTTAGCGAAGAAAAAGACCCTTAGCCCAGCGGATTTATTTCAGGATAATGCCTATATTTGCCGTGAAGAAGGCTCGGGTACGCGCGAGGTTATCAACACCTATTTACAAGAAAACGGTGTCGATATATCTAAAGTCGATGTGGCGATGGAACTTGGCAGCCCTGAGGCGATTAAAGGTGCGATTGAAGGCGGCATGGGGGTCTCTATTCTATCCCGTAGTACTTTGGATAAAGAAATCCAACTCGATAGTCTGGTGGTCTTACCTCTGACCCCAAGTCTTGAACGCCCTTTCTCCTTTGTACATCAAAAACAAAAATTCCGTTTACAAGCCATGAACGAATTGTTATCTTTTGCCTGCGAATATTGCGAACAACAAAAATAAATCCTAAGTAAGACTTAACACCACACAGAGAATCAGGTTTATGTTGCCCCAGCTACAAAATGCGGAGCAAAAGCTCAGTAAAATTTATCGACAACTCGATAAGGAAAATCAACGCAGTTTGTTAGATTTTGCCGAATTTTTACAAGCAAAAACACAAGCTAAAGTAGCTGCACAAGGGATACAAGAACCACAGCTAGAGCCACGTCCAGAGAAAGAAAGCGTTATCGCTGCGATCAAACGCTTATCTAACGGCTATCCGATGCTCGATCGAACCGATTTGTTCGATAAAACCTCCGAATTGATGATGCAACACACCTTGCAAGGACGTGATGCCGCCAAGGTGATCGACGACTTGGAAGCTTATTTTGCTGAGCATTATCAGATTTATCTAAGCAAAATGACTGACGATAAGGCATGATTCAAGTTATCAATGACTGGTTCCGGCGTAACCTGTCTGATCCGCAAGCCATTCTCTTAGCTATCCTCTTATTGCTGAGTTTCACCGTGCTCGCGACCTTGGGCGAATACCTCACGCCTGTGCTCGCGAGTTTGGTGTTAGCCTATTTGCTCGAAGGCTTGGTTGCCAGCATTACCGAACATCAACAAATGCCGCGTATTTGGTCAATATTAATTGTTTTTATTGGCTTTATGTCACTGCTCTTATTTACCTTTTTAATCATTGTGCCACTCTTGTCAGTGCAATTAGGGCAATTTGTCGCCGAGCTGCCGGTGATGATCAGCAAAGGGCAAGCTATTTTGCTGCAATTGCCAGAAAAATACCCCAATATGATTTCCGCCGAGCAAGTCACAGGTATTATCGCCACCGCTCAGCAAAAAGTTCAGGTGTCGGCTCAACACGCGTTATCCTACTCGCTGGCATCCATTCAAGCTTTGATTACCTTTTTGGTCTATTTGATTTTAGTGCCGGTGATGATTTTTTTCTTTTTGAAAGATAAAGATTTACTGACCCGCTGGTTCAAGAGTTTTTTACCCCAAGACCACCACAGTGCCAAACGCTTATGGCAAGAAATGGATCGACAAATGGGTAATTATGTTCGAGGTAAAATTTACGAGATTCTTATCGTTGGTAGTGCTAGTTATGTTGCCTTTACTTATTTAGGTTTAGAATATGCGCCCTTGTTAGCGGCTTTAGTCGGCTTATCCGTGGTTGTCCCTTACATTGGTGCGGCGATTGTCACCCTACCTGTGTTATTGGTTGCCTATTTTCAATGGGGCTTTACCGAACAATTTTACTGGTTAGCTGGGGCTTATTTTGTGATCCAAGCCTTAGATGGCAATGTGATCGTGCCCTTGTTATTTTCCGAGGCGGTAAACCTGCATCCGGTAGCGATTATCGTTGCCGTGTTGGTGTTTGGCGGTGTTTGGGGGTTTTGGGGCGTATTTTTCGCCATTCCTTTAGGCACACTTGTTAAAGCCCTGATTACCTCGTGGCCGCAAGTGCCGCCGGAGGAAATGCCGAGCATGACCTACAAGCCGCAAACCGTGGTTAGCGATATGCCTAATGACTGAACATGCTTCCGTTCTTCTCAATGAATCCATTGATGCCCTCAATATCCAACCCGATGGTTTGTATATCGATGCCACGTTTGGACGCGGCGGGCACAGCCGGGCGATTTTAGAGCAGCTTAGCCCCGAGGGGCGTTTGCTCGCTTGTGATCAAGACCCGACAGCCTTAGCCAGCGGTGCAGAATTAGTCGAAAACGAGCCACGTTTACAGCTTTTAGATAGCAACTTTGCCGCTTTGCCGGATTATTTAGCCGACAACGGACTGATGGGCAAAGTCAACGGTCTGTTACTCGATTTGGGGGTTTCCTCACCCCAACTCGACCGCGCTGAACGGGGTTTTAGTTTTATGCGTGATGGTGAGCTGGATATGCGCATGAACCCCAGACAAGGGCAAAACATTGCCGACTGGCTTGCCACAGCCAGAGCCGAGGAAATCGCCGATGTCTTGTATCACTATGGCGATGAGCGCAAATCTCGCCGCATTGCCCGCTCCATCGTCTATCACCGCGAGCAAGGACCGATTACCCATACCAAACAACTGGCGGATATTGTCGCCCGAGCGCTGAAGCCTTACAAAGAGAAACACAAGCATCCAGCAACCCGGAGTTTTCAAGCCTTGCGGATATTTATTAACCGGGAATTAGATGTGTTAAAACAACTCTTGGATGCCGTGCCGGATTTATTAGCCCCTCAAGGACGCTTGGTGGTGATCAGTTTTCATTCACTCGAAGATCGGCTAGTGAAGCGTTTTATCCGTGAACAAAGCCAAGGCGGGATCGATTATCCGCCTGAATTACCAATTCCGGTTGCCGATTTACAAGCGAGATTGTTACCCCAAGGCAAAATGATTAAAGCCAGTAAAACCGAAATTGACACCAATCCCCGCTCGCGTAGTGCCGTGTTACGCATCGCCGAAAAACCCGCTTAGCCACTAAGGCCGCGAACAAAGACAACTTTATGAATTTTAATACCTTAGGTTTATCTGAACCTATCCTCAAAGCCATTGCCAAACAAGGCTATGATGCCCCCTCGCCGATTCAAGAAAAAGCCGTACCAGCGGTGCTCCAAGGGCAAGACCTGATGGCAGCGGCGCAAACGGGCACGGGCAAAACCGCCGCCTTTACCTTGCCGATGCTAGAAATCCTCGCCCAAGGACAACGGGCAAAATCCAATCAAGTCCGTGCTTTAGTCTTAACCCCAACTCGGGAACTCGCCGCACAAGTGCAAGCCAGTGTCGCCCTCTATGGCGAATTTTTACAACTGCGCTCGGCGGTGGTTTTTGGTGGGGTGAAAATTAATCCGCAAATGATGAAACTGCGCGGCGGTGTCGATATTTTGGTCGCTACCCCTGGGCGTTTGCTCGACTTGTACCAACAAAATGCCCTGCATTTTAAACAGCTAGAACTGTTGGTGTTAGACGAAGCCGACAGAATGCTGGACATGGGTTTTATTCATGATATTCGTAAAATCTTAAACTTACTGCCAGCCAAGCGCCAAAACTTATTGTTTTCGGCGACGTTCTCCAACGAGATTCGTACCTTGGCTAAAGGCATGGTCAAAAACCCTGTCGAAATTTCAGTGACACCGCCCAATAGTACGGTGAAATCGGTGGAACAATGGCTCGTGCCGGTAGATAAAAGCAAAAAATCAGCGCTGTTAACCCATTTGATTAAAGAAAATAATTGGTCACAAGTGCTGGTTTTTAGCCGCACCAAACATGGCGCAAACCGCTTATGCCGCCACCTTGAAGGGCATCGACTCAAAGCCGCAGCGATTCACGGCAATAAAAGCCAAGCCGCACGTACCAAAGCGTTAGCCGATTTTAAACACAATAAAATTCAAATCTTGGTCGCCACCGATATTGCTGCCCGGGGCTTAGATATAGACCAGCTTCCGCATGTGGTGAATTTTGATTTACCCAATGTGCCCGAAGACTATGTGCATCGGATTGGACGCACAGGCAGAGCAGGAGCGACAGGCGAGGCAATCTCTTTGGTCAGCGCGGATGAATTTAAACAACTGGCAGCGATTGAGCGCTTAATTCAACAACTGATCACGCGCCAATATGAAGATGATTTTATCCCCGTGCATGAATTGCCGGAATCGAAACTCGATAAACGCCCAATTAAACCCAAACGCCCGAAAAAGCAAAAAGCCGGACACCGAGACGGACAACGCTCAGGCGAAAATGCCCAAGGACACAAGCCCAGTCGGCAAAAACCCCGTTCTCAGCGTGGTGGTAATGCCGGTGACAGAACTCCCGCCCGCAAGCGCCAAGGTCAAAAACAGAGAACAAAACAAGCACGCCCACGCTAAGGAATGAGGGGAGTCGTGTTTCAGTAGTGATAAGTGTGGAATACACGGGTTTAGCCAGTTACTAAGGATAGACATGTTAAAATATCCCCATTGTCAATCGCAAGAAGCTACTGTAAAAAATGGAAGTATTTATACAGGCAAACAATGATGCCTGTAAAGACTGTGGTCGCCAATTTGTCGAAAGTCCATTATTTACATGGGTGTCCGATTTTCAGGTGTCCGATTTTTTTTTGATTTTTTTCGCTCCGATTTTTTTCGCTGGTAGGTTGTGGTTGAGCTTGCGAAACCCAACATTTTTGTGGTTGCGACGTGTGGAGTTTTTGGTATAAGTAGATGGACTATTTTGCTTAAATTGTATCTACATGATATTGCTATATTTATAGTATATAAAAGTTAAAAATAATTAAGTCCATCTACTTAAATGGTAACATTATTGTGGTTTTTGGGCATCATTGTGTCGGGTTTCCTTCGTCAACCCGACCTACCTGCTGTTTTTTAGGGAAAACTGGATAACAAAACAAAAAAATCTCTTGACTTCTAAGAGGTGTCCATATATGTCCTTAACTTTTGTTTTAACTTTTGTTCCCACGGTCTCCGCTCAGCACATCGCGGCGACCGTGGGAACGAGAAATGAGCATCACACTCTTCAAAGTACGTCTAGGTCATACCTGTCATAGTATGCCCTTATTTGGCGATTACTCTAACAAGCACCAGTCCATTCACATATCTTTGTACATACAGCACTTATTCCACTTGCAATCGCAGTGCTTAAGCCAGCAATAAAAGCTAGAGCTGCTGAAGCTCCTACACCAGCAAAAGCAGCCAGTGCTACTACAACTCCTGAAGTTACTGATAGTAATGTGAGTCCAGCTGCCCCTATACCAACAATTGCCGCCGCGACTGTATAGGCAGCAATGCTGCACAATGTGCACCCGATGCTTGCTAGTGAAGGTAAGTAAACATCTGCATTTGCATTGTCGGATAGAGCCTTTCGAATCTCATCTCGAATCTCATCTCGCTTTGAATTATAGAGGTCTTTGAAATTCTTATCAAAACCATCTTTGTAAATATCAGGAACGGCCATTCCCATATCCTCAAAGACTTGTGATGGACGTTCAAACAGCCGAACTTCTAAATCCTTGCTAGAGTATGCGGCTTTCAGTAATGCGTCAGTGATTGATAGGCCTGGTGATGGGAAATTATTTGTAGTCATGATAAACTCCTAAAGTAGGGTTGAAAGTCAAGATTAGTGAAATACCTTATAAAACAAAAATTTAATTTATTAACTATAGTCTCTAGCATAGATTAGTAAAGTGCTATCTATTCCAATTTATCTTGCTTAAAATTTTAAGCTTTTAAATCAGAAAAAACTATAGATAAAAATCATTAAATTCTATGTTTTATTGGTAACTGACTGTTAGTAAATATCTCCTCAACAATCAGTATGCATACTTTAGCAATCAAAATACTTCCTTACCTTTGCTATCCTCACTCTGTTCTTTGCTTAATACATAATTCCGATATTTTTTAGGCGAGATACCACATATAGAACGAAATGTTGTAGAGAAATTAGCAGGCTCTTCATATCCTACTAACGCACTGATTTCTTGGATAGAACAATGTGTTTCTTTCAAAAACTTCTTTGCCTGCTCCATCCGTTGCAGCCGTAACCAACGAAAGACAGAACAATTTAGTTCTTGATTAAACGCTTTTGACAAGGTATTTCTATTAGTAAACATCATGGAAGCGAGTTCTTCCAGGGAATGATTTTCTGCGATATATTCTAATAAGAATTGACATGTCTTATCAACTAAGTGAGCATACTTACTTTGTATTTTTACATTATCTTGATGGTTAAGAGAGGGAGGGGGTTCAGAAGTAGATGATGATTGTTCAGACTCTATTAATAGTCTCATTGACTTCAAGCGAATAAACAACTCTTCAGGGATAATTGGATAGGTGATGTAATCTCTGGCACCTAATTGAAAGGCAAGTCTTTTATATTCATAACAATCTTCAATAATTGCTACAATATAATTACTAACAAAACTTTTATGACAACTAATTTCTTTAAGGCAATTGAAGTTTTTACAGCAATCAATAAAAGTAATGGATGATGTTTTATCTATATAATTACTGACTTTTTTTACAATACACCTTATGTTTAAATGAATAGTTTTTATTTTGAATTACCTCAAAAAAAGTACCGACATGAAAATTATCACTACTAACTAATAAAACATCCTTTTCTTCAATTTCTTGGTGATCATCCATATGATTTCTCTCTACATCCTTTTAATATAATACTTTTAAGAAAAGCATTGTTAAGCCTACATAATGTTTTGCTAAAAATATCTGACTTTTACTTTTTACAGAATTTTATTATATGAATAAAGAGTATATTATGACCTTTGATAGACGCACTATAATTTTTGATTCCAGCACTACTGTGTTACTAATTACATAATATTTCTATTATAATTATGTTATTCCTTCTCTCATAGACTCTCAAAAAATACTGATTTCCTTTTTTCTAAATAAATAGAGATAAATAGTAGATAGATAAATAGTAGACACCCATGTAAATAGCATATTAATTTAGTCTGTTATTTAATCTAGGTAGAACAAGCAGTTACCCGCTTGCCCCCTCACAGTTCCCTGCGTGCGGAATTACCGCACAAGGCTCCTCAAAACTGCTCACTTTGCACACGGTTCTATATTTTTTTTTCTCAGAAATCATGACAGAAAAGAAAAGAAAAAAATACGTATTATCATGTGGTTAGTAGAACGGTTCGGAGGGCTTTTCTCTATGGGGAGGATTTTGCGACAGGTCGTGACTATTCACATAGAAAGCAATGGATTGTTGACCGCATTGACTTACTCAGCAAAAATTTCGCTGTTGATATTTGTGCCTATGCTGTGATGAGTAATCATTGCCACATCGTTTTGCACGTTGACTATACCCGCAGCCTATCATGGAGTGCTGAAGAAGTGGTGCTACGTTGGTGGCAAATCTTCACGCCCAAGTGGCTCAAAGATGACCCAGAAGCTGAAAATAAAGACTTTCATCTCAAACGTTTAGCTGATGATGAAGAGCAGGTTGCCATTTGGCGTAAGCGTTTGGCAGATTTAAGTTGGTTTATGCGCTGCTTGAATGAACCCATCGCTCGTATGGCAAATAAAGAAGATAACTGCAAAGGGCGTTTTTGGGAGGGTCGGTTTAAATCGCAATTATTACTAGATAATGCGGCTTTACTGACTTGTATGGCCTATGTTGATTTAAACCCTGTGCGTGCGCAAATGGCTGACACACCAGAAGAATCTGAATATACTTCGATTGCCGCACAAATTGAGGAAAAACAAGGTATTGAGCATAAAAATAAACCCGCTACTTTAGTGCCTTTTGCAAAAAATTATAAAGAACGCTTACATAAAAAAACGGAAGGTTCTACGCTTTTATGTTTACCAATTGAGCAAGATGAATATCTTAAATTAGTCGATTGGACAGGGCGGAAAATCAAAGAAGGTAAACGTGGTGCTATTCCTGCGCATCTTGCCCCCATTTTGCAACGTTTAGAAATCAATGAGCATGAATGGGTTGATGGTGTTGAATATTTCGGGCGACGTTTTTACCATGTCATTGGCTTGCTTCGACATATGGTCACCGAGCGAATTGAACAGGGTAAGCGCTGGTTGAAAGGACAGGGGGCTGTCAAACAGCTTTATCAATAAACAAAATCCTCTTTTTTCTATTTATTCAGTAGCCCAAACGCCCGAAAAAGCAAAAAGCCGGACACCGACCCGCAAGCGCCAAGGCCAAGGTCAAAAACAAAGAACAAAACAAGCACGCCCACGCTAAGCGGATAACAAGCGAGCGTTTGCGGTAGAAAATAATGCTTACCATGTGGCATCGGGGTAGCGCTTGAGTACGCCATCACCAAAATCACAAATAAATATCCCCGGGCTTTCTTCGGTACACATGTCTTCTGGCATCGGTTCTATGACTGGGTCAAAAACTAAAACACGGCGGCTGCGCCCAGCGCGACGGTTATCGCTGGTTTCAGCAAAAGGTAGATGGTAACGAATACCCCCTTCTACGACAATTTCCGCTTCTTGTCGCGCTTCGGTTTGGCTGCCGACCTCAAAACGCGGAGCGATAACATATGTTTGTCCAGCAAAATGCACCACAAACGTGCCATTGGCATTGTGGCGTATATGCTCAACTTCTTCAAATTGTTTACCCAACTCAATAAATTGATCGGCTTCCAAAAAGGCAGGGGTGATTTTTTGGCTACGCCCGTCGGGATACGTAATTTTAGCCACGCTTTGACCTGCTCGCCGTGTGCTACCCGGGAACTGTACACCGCCGATACCTTCACATAAGGCTTCTATTTCAGCCGGGAGATTGCGATATTTTTCTGGTTCTTGGTAGCGGTCAAAACAAATTTGAAATTCTTCGGGCACAGGCTCAATCACGGGGTCAAACACGACAACCCGACGAGAGCGTCCAGCACGGCGATTGTTGTCGGCTTCAAAAAATACCATGCCTTGGGGGGTAAACTGAATTTGGCTATCTGCCCCCAAAATATCGGGCAAGGCCTCGGGGTTGGCAGGTGCTGGCAAAATACGATAGCTTTGCCCGCTGGCAGTTACCACGCTATAAAAGCCGCTTTCATCTTGGTGTAAGCCAACCTCTACCGCACCATCGACTTGAAACATCGCATCCGGGTCAGGGACAAAGGCAAAGTTAAAATCTTGATCGGCTTTTGCTTGTACATTTAAGACACGGTTATCACTTTGAGTCATGACAAAATCAAATTGATTTTGTGTCTCAGGACTACTTTGTAGACTTTGTTGCATCCCCTCAAGTGCGCTAGGGCGGGTGCTATTACCACCAATAGCTAGATTCGTGTTTAAGTCAACTATGCCTTCACGGGGATAATTGATATTACTCGCTAAGTCAGTGGGTATGCTGCTACGTAAACGAATTGGGCTGCCTGGTGGGACGGTAATTTCACCGGTTTCCAGATCAATGCTCCAGTCATCAGGAATCAAAGCTTGTGCTTGCGCTGGGGTCAGTTGTTCAGGTGCAACATTGGTTAGCAATTGACTCAATTCTTCACTGCTCATGATACTGACTTGTTCTGGATTCAGGGCTAAAATTTGCGCATTATCCAAAGTTTGTAAGCTCAAGGGGTTAATCGCACTTAAACTATTGGCATTGAGATCACTAAGCGCCTCTGGCGGCAAGCTTGCCAATTGTTCAGGGCTGATCCCAGCAACGGCCTCAGGGGCTAAATTACTTAGTTGTTCGGCACTGATGTGTTGAAACGCTTCTAGGGGAATTTCAGCCACTTGTTCATCATCTAATAAACTTAAAGTCACTGGATCCGTATTTGCCAACACCTCTGCGGTGATCTGTGAGAAAGCTTCGGGGGCGAGGTCTGCCACAGGGTTGGGTGTGCCTGGTGGTGGCATCAACTCAAACGTGGCGCTACAAATTTTATCGGCATCTAAAACCACCACACCATCGCTATTACAATCGCCACCCCAGCCCGTGAACAACCAGCCATCGGCACGTACAGCACTTAAAACAATACGACTGAAAGAGGGATGTTCACCATCATTATTCACATCGCCTTGCCCTATAATATTGACGGTTAAATTAAAATGTTGTTGCTCAAAGTTAGCTGTACAACTTTTATCCGCATTCATTAACACCGTGCCATTGTCGTCACAATCTCCAGACCAAGTGACTTCCCAGCCTTTTTCTGGCTGTGCTTCTGCGGTGACCGTTTGGTTTTCGGGGTATTCACCCGCGCCATTGATACTGCCTTCACCCGTGCTATTGAGACTTAAGGTATACAGAGGGATAAAGGTAGCTTGGCAGTTTTTATCACTGTCCATCAGCACCTTGCCATCAGGACAAATACTGTCCCAATGACTAAAATGCCAATGTTCAGCAGCGCTTGCCGTTAAGCTGGCTTGCGTCCCCGCTTCATAGGTGCCTGTGCCGCTAACACTGCCTTGACCAACCACGCCAGCCGAGAGTGCAAATTGTTTACGCACAAACACGGCTTGGCAGGTTTTATTTGCATCCATAAGCACTTGTCCGCCAGCACAAGACGCGCTCCAACGCTCAAAACGCCAGTTATCCGCTGCCGTGGCGCTGAGTTGTACACTCTCGCCCAAGGGATAAACACCCTCACCGCTAATACGACCCTCGCCCTCAATAGTGGCGCTGAGTTGGTAAGTAATCGGCTCAAAAATTAAGTTACAGTTTTTATCACTGTCCATTAATACATTGCCATTGGCACAAGCACTGCTCCAACTGGCAACGCGCCAACTGCTGACAGCTTGAGGGGTAATCGTGGCGTTGCTGTAGCTCAAATGACTGTTTTGATAGCTGGCTGTGCCTTGTCCTTGGATGCTGACATTGAGATTAAAGCTGAGTTGCGAAAAAACCGCCTGACAAGTGTGATGATAAGTTATATTGACAAGCCCGTTGGCATCACAACTGCCGCCCCAGCTCTCAAAGATCCAGCCAGCTTGGGGTTGTGCCTGCAAAGTGATTTGCTGACCACTGGTATAATTCCCTTCACCAATGACTGTTCCTTCACCCACAATATTAGCCGAGAGCGTATAAACAGGCAGAGGATTGACTAATAAGCTTAAAGCCACCGCTGAAGTGGAACTTAAATCTAAATCATCTATGGCTTTAAGGTCTAAACTGTTAGCCCCGACCTGAGAGGGTTTCCAGTAAGCATGGTTATTGGTATCAATGCGATCGTTAGTCGCTGACGCGTACGCTGTTGCGGTTGCCGCCGAGTTACCTATTTTCAAGCTAGCACTGCTGACCTTATCGACAATAAACCCAGCAACCGTGCCATCGCTATCACTGGCATCACTTAATGCTAACCAATCAGCAAATTTTATTTCTAATTCTGCGCCGATAATGACCGAGCCTAAAGTGCTATTAAATGTGCTTAAAGTCGGTGGGTCGTTAACTTCAGCGACCAAAATACTAAAGCTCTGTTGTATGTTTTCTGTCGTTTGGTTTAAGTTGAGAACAACATTATGTGAGCCGACCTCTGCTTGCGTTGGTGTACCGCTAAGCGTGGCTGTGCCATTGCCGTTATCATTCAGACTCAGCCAAGCGGGTAGGGTTGATGCAGTAATAGCGGCAAAAAAACCATCGCTGCTTTCGTTGTCAGTGACGCTAATACTATAACTATAAAGACTGTCTTCATTGACATCGGTGACTGCGGTGCTGGCAAAAGCGGGCGGGCGTTTTTCATACGCGCCAATGCTACAATTGGTGCTTTGAGGGCGGCTGATACCACGGGCATCTAGGTTATTAACCGTACTCGCATCCGCACAAGCCGTGTTATTGCCAGTGTTTAGGGCAGGAGAATCAGGCAGCAGTGCCATCGTTTGTACTGTGCCGCCATTATCTTGTAAGCTGCCTAAATTGGGATCATCTGTTGGCGTAGTGCTACAAGAACCATCCTCAATTAGGCTATTTACATTATTGTTGATACCACCACTGCCATCATAAAAATAACAATCACTGCCAGCGCTACTATTAGCAATAATGTTATTGCTTAAATCTAAAAAACCGCCATGACTGCGAAGGGTATGTGTGCCATTATGAGAAAAAGTACTATTTTTGATCGTAATGGTTAAACCCGGGTTAATATTAAGTGCGCCGCCACCGATAGAAGCTTGATTGTTATAAAAAGTGCTATTGTAAATGAGCGCGTCGCTACTAAAATCTAACGCACCCCCATGTGTAGACGAGCTGCCATTACCAGAAAAAGTGCTGTTTTCAATAGTCAGTGATAATGTTCCTCCGACAGCCTTCATTGCACCGCCCACTGTTGCTGTATTGTTACTAAAGGTAGTGTCTTTGATACTTAAGTGACTATTACCGACTAAAATACCCCCCCCATATTGTCCCACTGCATTGCCATTGCTAATGGTTAAGCGACTTAGATTTACTGTGCCTGCTGTAATATTAAATACCCGCACACTGTCATCACCACTGATACTGATTTTGTTTGCCCCGCCATTAATACTTAAATCTTTATCGATGACTAATTGGCTAGCTAAGGTGATGTTGTAATCATTATCAAAGCTGATGCTATCTCCTACACAGGCGACTTCAATCGCCCAGCGCAGGGAGTTTAGCCCTGAATCAGCATTACTACTTACCACCGGATTGCTAATACAAGCCACGTTAATATCAAAGCTTTGAGTCACATTTTCTGTGCTTTGATTCAAACTTAAGACCACGGCATTTGTGCCAATATCTGCGCCAGCAGGTGTGCCGCTCAAGGTCGCTGTGCCATCACCGTTGTCGGTCAAACTCAGCCAAGCAGGCAAAGTGGGGGCGCTAATACTGGGAGATGCACCGTCGGTGGGTTCGTTATCCGTGCTGGTAATGCTATAGCTATAAGGGCTATCTGCGGTTACCGCCGTGACTGCGGTGCTAGCAAAAGCCGGTGGGCGTTTTTCATACGCGCCAATACTACAATTCGTGCTTTGGGGGCGGCTGATAGCACGCGAGCCAAAATTATTCACGGTTAACGCATCCGCACAAACCGCATTATCACCGGCATTAACCGCAGGTGAGCCGGGTAACAGTGCCAAGGTGTAGACAGCACCGCCATTGTCTTGATAAGCGCCTAATAGGGGGTCGTCAAAAATACTGGGGGAACAACTATTGTCTTTGATGAGATTACTGACATTGCTAGCCAAGGTCGCATTGCAATCGTAAGCACTGCTATCGGCAATCAAGCTATTTTTTAGATGCAAAGTGCCGCTGCTATACACCCCGCTGGAATTGTTAGCCAAAGTGCTGTTTAAGACATGCGCTGTACCGAGGTTAGCAACACCGCCGCCCTCGGCTGTGGCTGAATTATTATATAAGGTAGTGCTGATGACATAGGCTGTGCCCGTTGCGTTATACAGTGCCGCGCCATTACCTCCGGCACTATTATCAGCAAAATCACTATCAAATAGTTTCAACTCCGCACTGCCAGAGCCACCGTTATAGATTGCTGCGCCATCGGCATCAGCGCTGTTATTAAAAAATACCGTGCTATAGATATTGATAGCACCATCATTATTGTAAATTGCCGCGCCAAGCCCTGTACCTGTTACCGTATTATTTTGGAATAACACATATTGCAACAACACAGCCGCACTGCTATTGACATATAAGGCAGCACCATGATCATTAGTTAATGTTGCTTGTTCAAGAGTCAATCTTTTAAACTGAACACTACCAGAGCCGATATAAAAAATAGATGTGCTGTTATTGCCACTGATGCGAATGCTATTCGTCTCGCCATCAATGATTAGGTTTTTATTAATGGGTAAATCGCTGGCAAGCGTAATCGTGTAATCGGCATCAAAAGTGATGCTATCGCCATCACAAGCCGCCGCTATTGCCCAACGTAAAGAGTTTGACCCTAAGTCATTATTATTAGTCACAACGGGGTTGTTGACACAACTGACGGTAATATCAAAACTTTGGCTCACGTTTTCCGTGTTTTGATTCAAACTTAAGACCACCGCATTAGCCCCAACATCTGCGCTTGAAGGTGTGCCGCTTAAGCTTGCTGTGCCATCGCCATTATCGGTAAAACTTAGCCAAGCTGGCAAAGTGGGGGCTGTGATAACAGGCGATACCCCATCAGTGCTTTCATTATCGGTACTGGTGATACTATAGCTGTAAGCCGTACCCGCCGTTGCTGTGCTCACTTCGGTACTAGAAAAAGCTGGTGGGCGTTTTTCATAGGCTCCGAGACTACAATTAGTGCTTTGCGGGCGAGTAATACCACGGGCATCTGCGGCGGTACAGCTAGCATTATCACCCGCATTGATAGCTGGGGAATCTGACAACAAAGCCATGGTGTGTACATTGCCACCGTTATCTGCCAGTCCGGCTAAATTAGGATCAGAGTTAAGAGAACCACTGCAATTACCTGTTTCAATCAAATTATTGATATTGACACTGAATGTGCCGCTGTTGTTACAATCTGAGCCAAACCCACCTGTATTATTAGCTAAAATAGAATTACGAATCTCTAATGTGCCACTGTTACTAATGCCAGGTTGGAACATCCCAACGGTATTATTTGCAATGGTACTGTTTTCAATAATTAAACTGCTATCACTCCCATTTCGGATAGCCCCGCCATCGCCGCTGGCTTCATTAGCTATCACGGTGCTGTTACGCAAGGTCAGTACGCTGGATGCGCCATTAACATAAGCCGCCCCGCCATCACCAGAAGAACTTCCTTCGTCAGCTTCATTATTGCTTAATGTGGAACGCTCAAGTGTCAAGATTGCACCTGAATTGACATCAATCGCGCCGCCCCCATGTCCGCCTGTACTGACAATTCGGTGACCATCCAAAGTGCTATCGGTGACAGTGACAAGGGTACTCGCCCCGCTAATTTGTAAGCCCGCGCCCGAGCCACCCACAACACGACCATTCACAAGATTTAATTGATTCAAGACCACCGTACCATTACTAACACTCATAACGCGCACGCCATTATTGCCACTGATGGTAATATTTTTTCCTGCACCATCAATGCTTAAATCTTTATCTATATTTAATGGGCTTGCTAAGGTGATAGTGTAATCATTATCAAAGCTGACAGTATCACCAGTACATGCAACACCCATTGCCCAACGCAGCGAATTTGTGCCAGTATCACCATTATTAGTCACCATAGGGTTATTGATGCAAGAAACATTAATATCAAAGTCTTGCGTCACATTCGATGTGCCATCTGTGACTTGCAGACTGACACTGTTTGCGCCTGCATCTCCCCCATCTGCTGTACCGCTGAGCGTGGCTGTGCCATCGCCATTATCTGTGAGGCTTAACCAAGCGGGTTTGGTCGGCGCACTAATGCTTAAACCATCCCCTTCAATATCACTGGTGCTAATACTGTAACTATAGGCTGTGCCTGCGGTGGCACTGGTGATTTCACTGGAGTCAAATACAGGTGGGCAAGAGCCAGCCGCACTCGTGATGATATTTTCGCTGCCACTGGCAATATAAAAATCATGGGTATCATTGGCACTAGTAGCTGTGTTGACTGCCGCATTACCAGAAAAACTAACACTGCAAGGATCTGCATGTACGGTTGGTAAAGCCACGGGCATAGCTTGTTGGTTACCATTGGGGTTGCTGGTGAGATGCATGACAAATAAAGCACCGCCTAAGCCTTGTCCATCATTTGTCGGTGTGTTACGCCCAGCCCCACCTGTTGCACTGTTGTTATTAAACGTGACCGCTTGCAGTGTTAATGTCCCAGCGCGAATAAAAATAGCACCACCAAGACCTGCACCACCGCCGCCATCATTGCCGGCGGCAAAACCACCGACACCATTGGCACGACCACCTCCACCACCAAAGCCACCATCACCGCCTGCTAAGCTCGGTGTGTTACTGCCAGCAGAGCCGCCACCACCGCCAAAGCCACCATTGCCACCTGCACCATCTGGACTACTGGTACCAGAGCCACCACCGCCACCAAAGCCACCATGACCGCCACGCGCTTGTCCATCAGCACCGCCACCGCCGCCGCCAAAGCCGCCATTGCCACCAATCTTAGTGCCAGATCCTTCACCGCCGCCACCGCCGCCACCATAGCTACCATTACCTCCATTGGAGCCAGAACCCGCAGTCCCTGCACCACTACCAAAGGCATCAGCCCCGCCTGTGCCATTGGTTTGACCATTGGTAGCGAGACCGCCACCACCACCGCCTCGGGTACTGCCTGAACCATTCGCACCATTGCCATAAAAGCCACCGCCGCCAGCGCCTCCCCAGCCTGCACTTTTCGCGGCATTGCCTCCGAGACCGCCACCGCCGCCTTTGCCGCCATTTTTCCCTAAACCGCCAACAGCTTGGTTATTATCAAGTGTGACGTTTATCAAGGTAACATCAGCATCATAAATTAAAATAGCCCCGCCCATGCCAGCGCCGCCGCCACCACCGTTGTTGGCATCACCGCCTTTTGCCATGCCTTTTTCAATGCTTAAACCTTGAAACACAACCGTGCCGCTTTCAACAAAAAAAGGGCGTTTATCGCCGCTGCCATCACTGTTCTCATCACCCGTAATGATACTGCTAGCCTCAGAGACACCTTGAAAAGTGATATTACTGCTAATGGGAATGGTGGGCGCACCGACAAACGTGCCGCTAGGAATATTGATAATGTCATCGCCACTCCCTGAGATACACATGCCCGCTGCGGTACTATCGTTATTTGCCGCTTCGATGGCTTTAGCCACCGTACAATTGACCGCATCGACGTTGATAGTGGCAGCTTGAAGCGTCGAATGAATAAAACAGCCCAGTAATAACGGTAACAAACCCGTCATAAATAAGTGTTTGTAAAAATAATCTTGATTCATGAGCGATATTCCTACTTAAAATAATATGTTACTTATGATTTTAGCACGTCAATACTGATAAACAGCAGGCGAAAATAAATTTAACTGATGTTAGGCACTAAGTCAGTTTTTATCACAACAGTGTGATTTTCCATCTGCCTAGTGAAGCTTAGCTGTGCAGCAATGGCGGTTTTTTCTGCCCTTAAGGCAGAAAAAGAAGCCTTTGCGTAACATCAGAATTTAACCTAAAACCAGAAAAGAAACCTTATATCACGCCGAGCTTGTGCTATCATGCGCCGCCTAAGAAACATAGGATTAGCAGGTCATGGAATTAAATTTAATTTTTCAACAAATCAAAGATATGCAAGCGCGCAGTGAGACGCTTAGGGGGTATCTTTGACTATGCCGAAAAGAAAGACAAACTGGTAGAACTGAGCCGCGAATTAGAACAAGGCAATATCTGGGAAGACCCCGAACGCGCTCAAGCCTTGGGCAAAGAGCGGGTACAACTGGAAAAAATCGTCAATACCCTCGATCAACTGCATGAGGGCTTAAATGATGGCCACGACTTACTCGAAATGGCTGAGGCGGAAGATGATGAGGACACCGTCAGCGAAGTTGAAACCGATTTAGCCGAACTAGAAGCCAAGCTGGCAGATTTAGAATTTCAACGCATGTTCTCTGGTGAAATGGATCACCATGCCGCGTTTTTGGATATTCAATCTGGCTCGGGGGGCACAGAGGCACAAGACTGGGCAGAAATGCTGTTACGGATGTATTTGCGCTGGGGTGAACGCCGGGGCTTTAAGACCGATTTAATCGAAGTCTCGCCGGGGGATGTTGCTGGGATTAAAAGTGCTACCATTCGCTTTGATGGCGAATATGCCTTTGGTTCCTTACGCACCGAAACGGGCGTACATCGCTTGGTGCGCAAATCACCTTTTGACTCTGGCAACCGTCGTCATACCTCGTTTGCTGCGGTGTTTGCAGCCCCTGAAATTGACGATGATATTGAAATTGATATTAACCCGGCGGATTTGCGTATTGATGTCTATCGCGCCAGCGGTGCAGGTGGGCAGCACGTCAACCGTACCGAGTCAGCGGTGCGGATTACTCACTTGCCCACAGGCGTAGTAACGCAGTGCCAAAACGACCGCTCACAGCATAAAAACAAAGCCACAGCGATGAAGCAGTTGCAGGCGAAGCTGTACGAAAAAGAACAGCTAGAACGTAACGCCGCCCAGCAACAAGTGGAAGAAACCAAATCGGATATTGGTTGGGGCAATCAAATCCGCTCTTATGTCTTGGATCAATCGCGGATTAAGGATTTGCGTACCAATCATGAAACCGGCAATACCCAAGCGGTCTTAGATGGGGATTTAGATCCCTTTATCAAAGCCAGTTTGACTCAGGGGCTATAGTCGCGCGCCGCTGAAGCGACGTAATCTGCATTCCCAACGAAGACGTTGGGAACGAGTCAACTCCCGCCTTGCTTAAAATTCACTCCCACGCAAACGCCCAACAATCTCCTCGCAAACCTCAGCACGGTTGAGGGTATAAAAATGCAGTCCTGGCGCGCCCCCGGCCAATAGGTCTTGGGCAAGGCTGGTGACCACATCCAAGCCGAAGGATTTTAAGCTCGCCGGGTCATCTTTAAAGTCTTGCAAACGGTGGGAAATCCAGCGTGGAATCTCTGCCCCACACATGTCAGAAAAACGCATCAGTTGCTCATAATTACTGATCGGCATAACCCCCGGTACAATAGGGATATCAATGCCAAGTTTGCCGCAATCATCTAAAAAGCGGAAATAGGCATCTTGATTATAAAAGTATTGGGTGATGGCACTACTGGCTCCAGCGGCAACTTTTTGCTGAAAATAGTTCATATCAGCCTTGGCACTTTTCGCTTGTGGATGAAATTCAGGATACGCCGCCACTTCAATGTGAAAATGATCGCCGCTGTGTTCACGGATAAAGGCGACCAACTCATTGGCATATTGTAAATCCATCTGCGTTTCATGCACCATACCAGAAGGCATATCACCGCGCAGCGCCACAATGCGTTTAATCCCCTTGGTTTTGTATGCGTCTAATAAGCTGACCAAATCTTCCCGGCTTGCACCAACACAAGATAAATGTGGTGCAGCGGCAATGTCGGTGTCTTTTTCGATAGCGACCACGGTGTCATAGGTGTGATCGCGGGTAGAGCCACCGGCACCAAAGGTCACAGAAAAGTATTCAGGGGCAAGTTGCGCCAGTTTATCGCGCGCGGCCAAAAAATTGGCTTGTCCTTGTTCGGTGCGGGCGGGGAAAAATTCAAAACTGAGATTAAAATCAATATTCATTAGGCTTTTATTGGCTAAGGTAAAAATCCGCCTTAGTTTGCCATAAATAACCCTAGGGCGCTATGGGCTTAAATAACTGATGTGACGCACTCAGATCACCTTGAGAGGCTAAAAAATTATTATTGATATTCCCCGCATAGACCCAGAAAGCCAGCGTTATAATAGCCAGCAGCAAAATAGATTGCTTTGCCTATTGAGCCTGCGGAGAAAAAATAGCGGCAAGAGATTGCCATAAGCGCAAAGATGATAGCATAGGCTATGATTAAACATGCATTCAAATGCGACCAAACAAGAGACTAGTTACTGATGCCAATTAAAAGTATGACCGCCTTTGCCAGACAAGCCTGTGATGACGCTGGCTTAGAACTTCATTGGGAAGTGCGTAGCGTCAATCACCGTTTTTTGGATATGCATGTGCGCTTGCCAGAGCCGTGGCGGCAGTTGGAAACCGAGGTGCGGGCTTTACTGAGTCAATATGTACAACGGGGCAAAGTCGATTGTCAGCTCATCGAGCAAAAACAAACGACTAACTTGAATCCACAAAACCTCAATAGTGAGGCTTTGCATCAACTGTTGTCTTTAAGTAAACGTATTCAGCAACAAGTCCATACCGAAGGTTTGGGTATCACGCCTTTGAGTACCCTAGATATTTTGCAATACCCGGGCGTTTTAAGTGCTTCAAATTCAGAGCAAGATTTAGCCCCCAAGTTGTTAGCGCACTTAGAGCAGGCATTGCAACAACTCCAACAACAGCGCCAACAAGAAGGCGATAAAATTGCCGAATTTTTACGTCAGCGTAGCGAGGAACTGGCAACAGAAGTTAAGCAAGTACGCGATTGTTATCCTGAGGTGCTTGCCTATCAACAGGATAAATTTAAACAGCATTTTAGTGCCGTAGAACAAGCCAATAATGAGCGTTTAGAACAAGAACTATTATTGTGGGTGCAAAAAATGGATGTCGCCGAGGAACTTAGCCGTTTGGATATGCATTTAAGCGCCTTAGAAACCGCACTTAGCGAAGACAAAGCCGTCGGCAGGCGTTTGGATTTTCTCATGCAAGAGCTTAACCGCGAAGCCAATACCCTTGGTTCTAAATCTCAACACCAGCGCACCAGCCAAGCGGCAATTGATATGAAGGTTTTGATTGAGCAAATGCGTGAGCAAGTGCAAAACGTGCTTTAAGCTTGCAACACTGCTGCTACGGTATGAAAAGAGCCAAAGACAATCAATCGGTCTTCGGCTGCAAGTTGGGCTTGTATTTGCGAATAAGCATGGCTGACACTGTCATAACTATACAGCGTTTGACTAAAGCTTAAGCCTGCTTGCATTTGTGTAAGGCTGGCAGCGCGCTCGACGTTTAAGGCGGCTGTATGCCAGACATCAATCTGCGAGTGCAATAGTGCCAAAGTGCTAGCAATATCTTTGTCTGCTAACATCGACACCAAGGCATGGGTTTGACCTTGGCAAGGTTGAGTTTGTAAATACGCAGCTAAAGCTTGGGCGGCGGCGGGGTTGTGGGCAACATCAAGCAGACATTGCCGATTGAGCCATTGTAAACGCCCGGCTAATTGGGCGTGTGCCAAGGCTGTGGCAATGTCCGCTTGCTTCACAGCCAAACGGGTTTGTAAACGCTCAACAATATTTAATACCGCAGCGGCATTTTGCTGCTGGTGCGCGCTTTGCCAATACGGCGCAAGTTCAAAACCCGCCAGCGATGCGCTGCTAAAATCTTGCTCCAAATACTGTAAGTCCACTTTTTGTGCTTTTGCATATTGCACCAAGCTGGTGGGAGGATTGGCTTCGGCATAAGCGCTGATTTGTCCTTGGCGTAAAATCCCAGCTTTTTCTAAGGCAATCGCCTCGCGGGTATTGCCCAAATAATTACAATGATCCAAACTGATATTAGTAATAATACTGGCATCGGCATCCAAAACATTAACCGCATCCAAGCGCCCGCCCAAGCCCACTTCCATAATCACCACATCAGGCGCTTGCTCGGCAAACCATACATACGCTGCCAAGGTATCGCATTCAAAGCGGGTGAGGGGAATATCGGCACATTCAGTGGCTAAACGCTGAAATAATCGACAAATTTCTGCTTCGCTAATCCATTCACCATTGAGCTGAAAGCGCTCGCGATAATCGAGTAAATGTGGAGAGGTACATTGTCCAACCCGAAAACCTGCGGCTTGATAAATAGCACTGAGTAAACTCACACAGCTGCCTTTGCCATTAGTGCCAGCAACACTGATTAATTGATAGGGCGGGGGCTTGAGCTGTAAGCGCGCCACCGCTTGAATGCAGCGCTCTAAACTTAAATTAATATCAGCGAGGCTAGTTCGTGCTTGATAGGCAAACCAGTCTTCTAATCGTGTTGGTAAATTTTTAGGCATAATTCGCAGGTTTAAGTGGATAAAGGGGATATAGGCAGCCCGCCGAATACGCTCAACTCACGATAAGCAAACGCGGGGATATATTTTTTATATACAGTAAGATTTAGCCTTTGTGCTACATCCGTTATAATCATCAAAGCTAAAACAGGTGGCAAACCACCCTATGTGATAAAAATTAGTTTAATGCGTCACGTCACGTCATTTAAATTAAAAGAACCCAACCACAGGTACAAACTATGATACAAACGTTTAATATTAAACCGCATTTCAGTTTAAAAACATTGACCTTGCTAGCTTTGCTGCTATCTCTGGCGGGGTGTTTTGAGCCACCGCCTTATAATAATCTCGATAATGATCAACTTAAGGCCATGTTGCAACAAGGGACACCGATTGTCGATGTCCGTCGCCCTGATGAATGGCGTAAAACTGGGGTGATAAAAAATAGCCAACTACTGACCTTTGTCGATGGTCGTGGGCAGGTAAAACCCGATTTTCTGCAACGCTTTAGTGCGGCGTTTGGAAAAGATGATCCGGTGATATTAATTTGCCGTACTGGCAATCGTACTGATTCCCTAGCTCGCCACCTAGTGAAGCAAATGGGCTATACCCAGATTTATAATGTCCGTAACGGTATCACGAGCTGGATACGTGCAGGCGGCTCGGTCTCAGCCGCACAATAAACCCTATTGTTCAGGACTCGGCAAAATTCTCCCATAAAGGCGATAATTTAGGGTGATATTGTCGGTCTTGTAACAAGGCCTCGCCATAGCGCTGTATTAATTGCGCTTTGGCGTTGCTGTCTTGCAAGTCCTCCAAATCATGCACACGGTGTTTGAGCACCGCGCGGGTATAAGGGGTATAGACTTGTCTTAGCCCACGTTCACCGAGTTTCAGGCAAAAATCGACATCGGCAAAAGCGCTCAAGCTATTATCAAAGCCGCCCACCGCTTGCCAGTCTTTGCGACTGACCGCCATCAAATCCCAACTGACTGCCGTATAGTTGCGAATCACCAGCGCATAATACCAATAGCCCGGCCCTTGCCATGTGTTGCGATGGGCATAGCCGCAAAAATCATTTACACCCAGTAATAAGCCCGTGTGGTAATAATGCCCGTTAGGATAAAGAATCCGGCAACCTGCTGCGCCAATATCAGCGCGTTGGCTTTGTTCTAACAGCGCATCAGGGTAATCACTGTCGATGATTTCTATGCTATCAGGGGAGAAAATCAGCTGACTGCGTTCGGGGGCGTGTGCTGCCCCGGCATTGTAATAGTCGGCACGGCAACTGCCCTCGGGGACGGTGATAAACTGTGCTTTCGGGTGCGCTTGAGCTAAACGCTCAGCCAAGTCGGTTTCAGTCTCGGAGATAACCGCAATGATTTGCACCGGACGTTGGCTGATTTGCTCAATGCTAGAGAGCGCTGTGAAGCTATGTTCCGATTCCACCGCAACAATATGCTGGGCGCTGCTGCGGGTGGTGCGTTTGATGCGATAAACTCCCAAGGCAGTCTCGGGTGCGTGTAACACCTCCGCCGCTTCACCACGGCGCTGCATGGCGCGCTCTAGGGCTTTTTTTCCGGCTTCATAGGCATAGAGTTTGGCGGCGGCATCTTGTGCCACAGAACCGGGGTGACAGCGCCAAGCGTAGAGTATTTCTCGCACATGCCCAATTTCGCGGGCTTTTTCACTGCTACGCAAGTGAAAATCATAGTCTTGCGCGCCATCGAGTGCCGCATCCATGCCGCCGAGTTGTTTACCCAGTTCGCTATTTAAGCAGACCAAATGCGGGAAGTACATTTGGCTGGTGAACATATCGGGGTTCCAGTCGGGGCGATGGTGAGGGCTGTGGATTTGGTCTTGCTCATCAAGCATACACTCGTCGCTGTAGAGCAAATCGGTTTCGGGATGCGCTTTTAGGTATTCGGCGAGTTTTTCTAGCGCTTGGGGATATAAATAATCATCATGATCACAAAATAACCAGTATTTGCCTTGCGCCATCTCAAAACAGCGGTTGGTATTATGAGCAATGCCGCCTTGTTGTTCGGCAAATTCAACCTTAAAACGTGGGTCGTAACGGCTAACGCTGTCTAAATATTGCTGTAACTCGGTATCATTGCTGGCATCGTCACAAATACAAACTTCAAAATCTTGCTCTGTTTGCTGATAAATGCTCTCGAGCATATAGCGTAAATAACGCCGATTGCTTTTGTATACGGGCAAAATGATAGAAAACTGTGGCGTAGCGCTCAGTGCTGAGCGCTTAGGGATTTGGCTCTGCCACGGTGGCAATTCGGCTAAATCCTCGGCAGGTTTTTTTAAGGGGAGTTGTGGCGGCAGGCGCTGGTCGGCCCAGTCGGAAATCAGATGCGGATTCAAATAAGGATCGGCAATAGGCGCGGCTTGTGAGGGCAATGTCCACGGTGCATTATAGCCGCCCATCGTCGCCACCGCGTGCGGATTATAGACCACCCGTAGGTTTTGTTCGTGGGCATAAAAACAATAATCCAGCAGCCAGTCACCATTTGTTTCAGTTTGCTTTTCTAGCCATGTGCTGAGTTTGTCACGACTGATAGCCAACAACATATTGGCAACGGCTAAATAATCGCGAGGGCGTTTTACCAATTCGCAATGGGGGTAATAACGCCCTTGGAAATCCGCTTGCCATTGTTCGCCAAGCCAAGTTAAACCCGTGTGGATAATGTGTTCGCGTTGGTCAACAATTAAGGCACTTGCCAAGGCGACAGGCGGGCGCAGCGCCCAGCCGCATAACTCGGTCAGCAAGATTTGCCAGTCGCTAACATGCAAACCCGCTTGCATGACTAAGATAATATCAGCATCGCTCTCGAGCCAGTCTTTAGGCTTGCTCGCATAACTAATGTTGAGCTGAATGCCTTTAAGTGTCGGCACAGGCGGGATAAACGGCGCATAGTCGCGCCCTTGATAAACCAATAAAACTTTTAAAGACTCAGGCAAAGCAAAAATGCTGTGATAATGCCCTTGGTTGTTTTCCAGTTTGCTAATGGCTTGTTGTTGCTGTTGCCAATACAGACGCAAGGCTTGCTCGCCGGATTGAAAAATTTCTGGTTTTAATTCAGCACTCGCACCGACCATCGAAGTCGCACTTTCTCCCCAAGTGTAGAGCATATCGGCGATGTGATAAAAATGTTTATCGGCAGCGAGCAGACGCAGGAGTAAATCATAATCTTGCGAGCCATCGAACTCACTGCGCATAGAGCCGACTTCTAAAAAAGCGCTTTTGCGAATGCACATCAAGTGCAAAATATAATTGTGGGTTTCGAGTAAGGTGGCAGAAAAGCCTTGCTTAAAATGATGTTTGTAACGAAAGCCTTCGGGGCTGAGACGGTCTTCATCGGAGTAATAGACATCGGCTTCGTACTCGCCTTGCACCCGAGCCAAGGTTTCCAGTGCTTGACTATCGAGGCGGTCATCATGATCTAAAAAGACTAAATACGGCGCAGTGGCGGCGGCAACGGCATTATTTGTACTGGCGGCAATGCCTTGGTTTTCGGCATTGTGCAAAATAATAATGCGCGGGTCAGCAAGGGCTTCGAGTTTGTTGAGATAATCCAGCGTTTCTGCACGGCTAGAAGCATCGTTACATAAAACCAGTTGCCAAGCATTGATACTTTGTTGTTGTACGGAATGCACTGCACCACGCAGCCATACCAGCTCGGTATTGTACACAGGCACAATCACACTAAACAAAGGTTGGATAACATCATCAAGACAGTCATTGTGGACACTGAGTGTGCCTTGCCAACATTGCAGCTTGTGCTTGGTTAGCCATGCATGGTAGTTCTGATCTGAGCTATTGAGACGTTCTAATTGTTGCTTGAGTCCTAATACTTTGATGCCGCGCCGTAAACCGGCCAGTTGCTCGCGCAGTTTGCGTAATTTACGCTTTTTGATAAAACGCTTCCAGCTCATCCACATGCTCCGCTATGGTTTTCATCGGGCGAATCCCCGCCCGCAATGTTTGGCTTAAGTCATCTTGCTTTATCAAGGCGCTTAATTGGGTGCTCAAATCATGTTCGTCATTGGGTTTAAATAACAAACCATTGCTGCCATGCTTAATAAAGTCGGGAATACCGCCGATGCGTGCGCCTAAGACAGGCACGTGTAGCGCTAACATTTCAAACACCACTTGTGGGGCATTATCCCACCAAATCGGCGGTACAATGCCGATGTCTTGGTCTTTTAGCAGTTTGGGTAAATCCCCATGGCGATAGCCATCTTGAAAATTTAACGCCGCCAAGTTCGCACCCAAGGCATCGAGTAAATGCTGGTAATTGTGTACGCCTTTAGCATAAATACTCAGTTCTAAATTAGCCAATTGCGATTTGGGTAATTGAGATAAGGTCTTGAGAAAAAACGGAAAGCCTTTAGGTTGTGAGGCAAGCCCCACATAAACTAAACGTAAAGGCGCACCTGTTTGACGGGGTTTGTGAACCAAGGGGTTTTGAATGCCGATTTCAGCGATTTTATTGCCAATATGACAGGTTTTCAGTTTATTTTTATCTACGCCATGATCGGCATAAACTTTTGCAACCCACGTAGAGACAGCTAAAACCAAATCCGACTGGTTTATGGCAGTAACCAAGGCTTCGCGGCGGGCTTTATAAGCTTTGCCTTGGGCAATAGCTGCGCTAGAAGGTGGGGCTAACACAAAACTATCGGCGTTATTATCCGTCTTTTCACTGGGGTCTGGTAGCCCCTGCATGGTACGAATATTTTGTTTGCTTAAACGATGTTTCTCCCGCCAAATACCGACTATAGAGCGAGCCATTTTCAGCCACAACAAGCCGACTTTAGCCACATTTTTCAGCCAATAAATTGGATTCCAGAATAAATGCCCTTCAGGGTATAAATGGATATGATAAGCAAGACGACGCTTTAGCACTTCACGATTTTTTTTCGGTGGCTGGAAACAATCGACACAGCGTGCGCCGTCCTGAAAATCTTCACAAATCCGCGTATCTTCATGCAGCATATAGACTTGGTTACAAATCGGGTGGTAGTTGTGTAAGGAAAAAATCACTCTCGCCCCCGAACTTTTCGCTAGTGTAATCCCCCCCGCAGAAAAGCCCTCGATATTATTAAAATGCACCACGTCTGGTTTGAGTTCTTCTAAAACTTTGCTGAGCAAAGCTTCACTTTGTGGCTCTTTGATGTCGACATTCGGTGTCGGTTTGAGCAAATAACCGGGGGAAATATTCGGTGCATTGATGATCTCATAGTTAACCACCCCCTGATAATCCGGTCCGCGTTTAATATAGGCACTGCCTGCTAGATTATAGGCATAACCTGCTGAGAGGCTATAAACTTCATGCCCACGTTTTACCAAAGCAATCGCCATGTTTTGGGCATAGACATTGACACCACCACCGACTTCAGCACCCAGCCATAAAGGTGCCCAGTTGATCATTAAAATACGCATTTTTATTCTATGTATAAGAGGACAGGGGCGCAATTATCGGTGATTCTTTGGGTGATTAGCAACAACAATTTAATGCGTTGTTGCAAAACAAGGGATAGGATAGGAGTAAATTTTAAGTCTTGCTTTTGTTTAGAAAATTTGTGTGAGTAAACGTGTGGGCAGGGAAAAAATAATATGCAGTCTTAAGCTGGGGGGGGTAGTTCAAAGGGCATTATGTCCTATACAGAAATTAGTTATTTAGCGGGTGTGACATTTTGCCACAATAAGGTGCTTTTCCACCTGCTGAGTGCTATTTAGTCGTGGAGCAATGGCCGTTTTTAGCTTGTCAAAGCTAGTAAAGAAGCCTTTGCGTAATATCAGTTATTTAATATATATTAACAATTAGTAGTTATTATTAAGACAAGCATTTTGTTGGATAACTTTTTAAACTTAATTATAATCAAATGTTTATTTAAAAATATGGTTGCATAACTCTCTATTTCTGTTGGATAAGTGTTGCAAAACTGTTGGATAAAACCACAAAGTTATCCAACAGCTTTTTTTAGCCTTAATCCCTTATAGAGAAAATGCAAGTTATCCACGAGTTATCCAACAAGTTATGCAACACATTTACAGAGTTATCCAACAAACAATATATGATTAACTGATGTGAGGTAAAGGCTTCTAAGCAGGTGGAAAATCACTGTTGTGGCAAAAATGAGCTTAGTGCGTCACATCAGTGATTAACAGGAGAATATTTATGTTATGGCTAGGCGGGCTGATGCTGGTATTTATAATTATGTTGATGGTTTTTTTCCGTTATCGTCGCCATCAACGCTTAAACTATATTCAAACTTATCCTTTTCCCTCGCGGCTGAGCAAGCAACTTAAAAGCCGTTATCCCCACTTAAATCAAACCGACATCAATATTGTCCTTGATGCCTTACGTGATTATTTTAAAATTTGTACTATGGCTAAGCGTCATAGCGTTGCCATGCCCTCGCAAGCGGTGGATGTTGCATGGCATGAATTGATTTTATTTACCCGTATATACCAACAGTTTTGCCGTAAAGCCCTAGGACGATTTTTACACCATACACCGACACAGGCACAAGAGGGCATTAAACGTGCTTGGCGGCTTGCTTGTGCCCTCGAAAATATAGACCCTCGTAAACCTTCACGGTTACCACGTTTATTTGCCATTGATGCCATGTTGAAAATTAAAGATGGTTTCCATTATCAGCGTAATTGCCAGCTCAGTGATAAAGAAGGCTATTGTGCTGGGCATATTGGGTGCATCTCTGGCTGTGCTGGAGACTCTGGGGCTGTCAGTGATAGCAGCAGTGATTCGGGGTCTTTTTTCAGTTTCGGGGGGGATGGGGATAGTGGTGGCAGCGATGGCGGCAGTGGTTGTGGTGGCGGTTGTGGTAGTTCCTAACAAAGACTTGCCTTATCAGCGCCATAACGGTATGGTCAAACATCAAATCGCTGTGGAACAATAATATGTGGCGGGACAGTATCAATATTAATGCGACAACTTTGTTGGGGCTTGTCCTTATCATTGCGCTAAATGCCGCCTTTGCCCTCACCAGTCTCTGGCTTATACGCCAACATGACCGCGAACTCAACACCCTGCATATTCAGCAACAACACAAAGCCTCGCTGTTACAAAATATGCAACAAATCATTCGTAAACGCGGCCGTTTGTTGATTAAAATTGTTGAAGCCGAAGATGCCTTTGAGATTCAAAATCTCATCGAAGAAATGAATAGCATGGGGACGCAATTTTATTTGGCGCGTAAGCAGCTTGATGAGTTGACCGAAGATGAACAAGAGCGGCGGGTATTAAATGCGCTCAAAGTGCCGATTCGCTATACCCTCAGTACCGTGGACTTAACCTTAGAACAAGTTCATGCTGGCTTACATGATGCCGCACAAAAAACCATCCTTTTTTCGACCTTACCCTCTCAAGGCGTGATCACTAATTATTTGGATGAATTGAAAATTATTCAGGATTTGAATTTTAACCATGATTTAGCCCGAGAAGAAATGCAAAAACGCATTACCCGTTGGCGGATTTTTATTGCTGCCGCCTGTTTATTTTTGCTAGTTTTTTTAATTTTGGTCCGGGTTTTACAACGCATTCGTTGGGCGGAACAAGCACAAAACGCCCTCACGGATGCACTCGATGATGCGGTTATTAGTATCGATAGACAAGGTACGATTCGCTATATGAATCAACGTGCTGAGCAGCTTACGGGGTGGCGTGGTCAAGCCGCTCGCGGCAATACTTTATTTGATATTTTTCATGTGTACCCACAATTGCCTTTACAGCAAGCTTTAGAAAAAACCTTGGAGACGGGCAAACGCTATTTATTGTCAGTGAATTTTGAAGGGCGAGGGCAAAGTAAATCAGATGTGACCAGTTTAGCCATTTCTTTATCTGCTAGTCATTTACATGAGCATATCAATGGGGCGGTACTCATATTCAATGATAAAAGCCATAACGAGTCTCTCAGCCAACAGTTATTTTGGCAAACTTACCACGATAATCTCACCGGTTTGGTCAACCGCCACGAGTTTGAGCGTCATTTAGAGCATATTGTGCGCAGTGTACAAGAAGAGCAAAGTGAACATGCGCTGGCGTATATTGATATTGATCAGTTTAAAATTATTAATGACAGTTGCGGTTATGAAGGGGGAGACAAGTTACTCAAACAGCTCACTAAAATTTTACAAGAACGGGTGGTTTCTGGGGATTTAATTGCCCGTTTAGGTGGTGATGAGTTTGGGGTTTTATTCCATCATTGTGATATTCAAATCGCCAGAGCACGCTTAGAGCGCATTCGCGAGGGGATTCAAGAACACAGTTTCCAATGCCATGATCAATATTATGATTGTACTGCCAGTATTGGTTTTGTCGCTATTGATGAACAAAGCAAAAATGCTAGCCAAGTTCTCAGCGCCGCTGACGTTGCCTGTTATACCGCCAAAAACGAAGGGTTGGGGCATGTGGTCGTCGTGCAAGGCAAGGCGCAAATTTTAGAAAAACGTTATGATGAAGTCAGTTGGGTATCACGGATTACTGATGCCATTAATGATTGTCGCTTGGCTTTATATCAACAAAGTATCGTACCGTTACAAACCCAAGATTCAGCAGGGCACGCTGAAATTTTACTTAGAATGCGTGATCAGGACGGGCGTTTGATTCCACCGAGTTTATTTTTACCTGCAGCCGAGCGCTATCAATTAATGTTAAAAATTGATAAATGGGTGATTCAAACCGCGTTTAGAACCATGTTGGATAAAATGGATAAACATTATGCGATTAATTTATCCGGGCAATCGTTGGGCGATGAGCAATTTTTAAGTTTTGTGTTGGCACAATTCGATAGTTTTCCCATTAATCCCCAACACCTGTGTTTTGAAATCACCGAAACCGCCACCATTGCTAATTTGGATATTGCCGGACACTTTATCTCGACCTTAAAACAGCGGGGCTGTTTATTTTCTTTAGATGATTTTGGTACGGGCTTGTCTTCCTATGCTTATCTGAAACAATTACCGGTGGATTTTTTAAAAATTGATGGCAGTTTTGTGCGTAATATTGTTGATGAACCCGTTAATCAAGCGATGGTCAAATCCATTAATGAAATTGCTCATACGCTGAATTTAGAGACCATTGCTGAATATGTGGAAGATCAAGCCACCTTGGAATATGTGCGTAATTTAGGCGTAGATTATGCGCAAGGCTATGCGATTGGGCAGCCCCGTCCTTTATTATAATAAGGCATCAATTTGCTGTTCTAGCACTGCTTGATAATCGCCTTTTTTCTCAATAATGCTGATGATTTCTTGATGTTTACTCAGTGCGTCGGCATCAATATCAACACCATCTTCGGTTAAGACGATAATTTGCAGATGGGGATAATCACCATTAAATAAAGCTTGCGTGAAAATATAGTTATTATCCGCACAGCAAAATAAATCCAAAACCAACAAGGGGTAATGTTGTTGACTTAACAACTGCTCGCAAGCTTGCAATTGATAACTGACTTCAACCCGGAAACCTGCACGGCGCAGTTTTGCCACACTTTGATGTTCACGCTCAACCATAGCACTTAACAACAATAAAGGCTGGTGCTGTTGGTGTTCATATTTACGCAATATCCGGCTTAATTGTCGATAACGGATAGGTTTAACTAAATGCTCATGCTCCCCTAAATGGTAAGCCATTTTTTGCTCACTGATCGTTGAGAGAATCACCACCGGAATATCTGTTAATTTCGGGTCAGTTTTCAAAGCTTGTAATAATAACCACGCTTCTTGGTTGGGCATCATAATATCCAAGAAAATTAAAAAAGGATAATGCTGATGCGCGAGTCGCAAGCCTTCTTCATGCCCACTGGCAATCAAACAGGGGTGTTTAAGTTTATGTAAACTACGCTGCAACAAATGTTGAGCGACCGGATCATCATCAATAATTAAGACCATTGATTTATTTAATTCGGGATTGAGATCACACACTTGGCTTTGTACTTGTTCATATAATAATTGCGTTGGCAAATGCACCTCAAAGCGGCTACCGAGTTCTGGGGTACTTTCTACATGCAAATGTCCTTGCATCATCTTAATATAATTTTTAACTAAAACCAGTCCTAAACCACAGCCACCATATTCACGGGTACTGGAGTTATCTGCTTGGGTAAAGGGTTCAAATATTTGTTCTTGTAGCTCAGGTTCAATACCGATACCCGTGTCTTGAATTTGAATATTGACCCAATCTTCCTGATTTTGAGTAAAACGTTGAATGGTTAAGGTCACTTGTCCATTTTGGGTAAATTTGAAGGCATTGCTCAGTAAATTAAGCATGATTTGTCGGATGCGGTTTTTATCCGCTTTCATGATCAAGCGTTTGTACTCATAGAGCAGCTTAAATTGGTTGTTGTTGGCATTGGCAAGCTTATATAAGTGCGGTTGTAATTCATCGAGTAAATCAATTAAATCAATATTTTCATGGCTAAAACGCAATTTGCCTGATTCAATTTCAGAAATGTCTAACACATCGCTAATAATATTCAGCAAATTATCGCCAGCCATTTGAATTTTATGTAAATCGTTATAAAGTGTTTGATCGCCGTCATCTTCGGCATCTTGAGCTAATAGTTCGCTATAACCGATAATGACATTCAGCGGAGTGCGTAATTCATGACTCATATTCGCCATAAAACGACTTTTTGATAAGCTTGCTGACTCAGCGATGACTTTGGCTTGATGCAGTTCTTGATTGGTATCATGGAGGCTCTTCATATTGTCAGCTAAACGCTTGAACAAAAACATTAAATAAAACAGCATCACCAGCCCATTTAAATACAATAAATTTTTGTAAAAAGCAGCGCGTTTTTGCTGAGCTTGGTATTCCTCTAGGTATTTATTTTTCAGTGCTTTAATATATTGTTCTATGGGGAAATGAACTATTTGGTATAACAAATTGTCTAACTTAAAATAGTTTCTATGCAAAAAATCACCGTGTCGATTCAAACCTTTTAAATGACTGGCAATCGGATTATGGGTTTTTTCGTATAATTGGGTGAAAAAACTGAGGCGATTAAAAACGGTTTGATAATTAAAATCACTTTGATTGTATTCTTTTTCAAACAGTTTCAATGATTCATTAGCCAAACGTGCCAGAATAGTTAATAGCTCTGGGTTAGCGTTTTCTTGATTATTAATATCATTGATCAGCTTGTCCAGTTGAGATACAAAATAGCTGATGGAGTTATTTAATAAGGCATTACGAGATTTATATTGTTCAACCAACTCTTCTTTTTGATTTAACTGTTGGCGCAAGCTAGTAATGCTGGTGGTAATGTAGATATTGTTTTTGTAATGTTGTTTTAACTCATCAAGCTGTTGATAAAAGGCAGTAAAGTCGGCATTAATCTCATTATAAGTATGGCTAAGATGTGCCCGCGTACTTAATAACTGTACATCAATATGATCCGAGTATTCACCTAATAAGCGGATTTTTTCTAAACTGGCTTTATGTTGTTCATTATCCACGGTTTTACTTTTTAAAAAGAAAAAGCTTAAGGATAATAATAAACTAAGTAAGACCACCAAAGGGTGTTTTAAAGTTGCGTTCATGGCTTATTATGCGCTATACAGTTCAATGCTGTTGTTCACTGAAAAAATGACGTGTTTTTACGCCAGTATCAGCCTAATCATTGAGTAATTTTATTACGAACAGGGGGTATCAGCTTAGCACAAGCTACCTATGATGTAAGCTGCTTTTTATCGTTTTATGTAGAGAGTGGTTTACAAAGAGAGTTATTGTTCCTTCAGCCAATGTAATAACCGTTGTGGTAATTCAGCGGTTTTCGGCAATATAGTGCTAACTTGTCCTTGCAAGCGCAATTGATTTTCAGCGCTGATTTCAGTTTCTGTTAAAGCAATCACGGGCACTTGAAACCAAGTCTCGTTTTGGCGCAAGTGGGTCAAAAATTCAAAACCATCCATATCTGCCATATCTAAACCCAACACAATCAAATTAGGTTGACGCATACTCAGTTGTTGCTCAGCGACATTGGCATCGGCACAGCTAAAAATCCGATAGCCAACTTGTCTTAAATATTTAGCGGTTTGCTGACGTAAAGGATAAACATCATCAATCAGCATAATCAGCGGTGCATCCAATTGCTTTTCATAAGGTTGGACAATAAAATCCAAGGCATGATAATCCACGGGGAAAGGCAGTTGATACAAAGGAAAAGGGGCATGAACCTCTGTGTCGCTTAAATAAATAATCGGCATATCAGCAAACAAACTGGGGTTTTGTAATTGCACTAAGACTTGATTTACCCCTGGTGTGTTGTCATCCAAAATCACAATATCAGGATAGAGTTTTTTACTTAAATTTAATGCCTCATCACTGTCTATGGCACTGGCAACAGCATAGTTTTTTTGATGGAAAAACTGCTGTAAAGCTTGTAACAGCTCGGTATTGTCACTGAGCAATAAGACCACGGTGCTATTTTTTATTTCATATTCTTCTGGATGCTCATTTGCCATTTGTTGCTGGATATATTCAGCGCCGCTATCGACAGGCAAAGTCAGAGAAAAACAACTGCCTTGTCCAAATTTACTTTGCAAGCCCAATGTCCCGCCTAAAATCTCAGCAAAGCGCTTGCTAATGGCAAGCCCAAGACCTGTGCCGCCATATTTACGTGTCGTCGAGGCATCGCCTTGGGTGAAGGCATTAAATATTTTATCCTGTTGTGCTTGAGTCATCCCCACACCAGTGTCAATGACATCAAATTGATACCACTGCCCATTTGCTTGAGCTGTGGTATGGATTTTTAAGGTAATACGCCCATCTTGGGTAAACTTAATTGAATTACTGATCAAGTTAAACAGCATTTGCTTGAGTTTGGTGAGGTCGCAATGAATCGTACCCAAATCAGCTTCGAGATCTAAACATAATTGATTATTTTTTTGTGCTGCCAATGGCTCTAAGCTGCTGATGATGTCTTTAACTACAACGCTGACATCAATGTTTTCCAAATAGGTTTCCATTTTGCCCGCTTCGACTTTAGATATATCCAAGACATCGTTAATCAGCCCTAATAAATGCACACCGGCGCTATGAATTTTATCTAAATCCGTGAGAGAGTCGCTTAAATTGACCTCCTCTTCGAGATCTTCTTTTAATAGCTCGCTATAACCAATGATGGCATTTAGCGGCGTGCGCAATTCGTGACTCATATTTGCCAAAAAACGGCTCTTGGCATAATTGGCACGCTCAGCGCTTTCTTTCGCCTCACGCATAACGGCTTCGGCTTGTTTACGTTCGGTGATGTCGTTGAAAGTCACTACTCCACCGGTGATTTCACCATTTTGGCGTAGGGGTTTAACGATGTAATCGACGGGAAAAGGACTGCCATCGCGTCGCCAAAAAACCTCATTGTCAATGTGATAAGTATCACCATTGTGGATCGCCTTACAAACCGGGCAATCGCTGCTAGGATTAGGAGACCCATCGGGCTTGGCATAATGAGTCACGTCATGTTGATAAGTGCCTAATAACTCCTCAGGGCTATAACCCAACATTTTTGAAGCAGTTGGATTGATAAAAATCGTCCGACACTCGGCATCCAAACCAAAAATCCCTTCACCTGCGGTCTCTAGTAATAATTGGTTTTGCTCGCTTAAGATCTCTAATTGCGTTTGTGCTTGTTTACGCTCGCTAATTTCGCTTTGTAGTTGTTGATTACTCTCGGCAAGGGCGGCACGTTGCTCGGTCAATTCTAAATTGTGCCGCCGTTCTTGCTCGATAAAACGCAAATAAGATTTAATTCGGCTTAATAATTGGGGCGGATCGATGGGCTTGGTTAAATAATCTGCCGCGCCGATGGCAAAACCTTTTTGTTTAAATTCTTCTGATTTGTAGGCTGCGGTCAAAAAGACGATGGGGATATGTTCGGTTTTTTGCCTAGAACGCAATAAACTTGCGGTTTCAAACCCATCCATTTCTGGCATTTGCACATCAAGAATAATTAAATCCGCACTGTGGCGCAGCAATAATGCCAAAGCTTCCATCCCGGAGCTGGCTTCAATAATATCGACCGCGAGGTGCTCTTCTAATAAGCTGCGCAGAGTAAAGAGGTTGTTGTGATTATCATCAACAATTAATATGGTTAGGTTTGACATTGAGTCATTCATTAACGATACAACCATACTCGTAATAAAGACAGCAACTGATCGCTATCCACCGGTTTGGCCATATAGTCATTGGCTCCAGCTTCTAAACATTTATCCCGATCATGGCTCATGGCTTTTGCAGTCAAAGCGATAATCGGGGTTTTGCGAAAAGTTTTTTGTGCGCGGATGTTGCGCATGGTCTCATAGCCATCGAGTTCGGGCATCATGATGTCCATCAAAATCACATCGACATTGCTCTCTTCTTTCAGCACTTCCAGTGCTTGTTTACCATTTTCAGCCGCAATCACTTGTATGCCTTTGTGTTCTAAAACTGTGCTTAAGGCATAGACATTGCGCATATCATCATCGACCAATAATAATTTTTTATTTTTGAACACCGCTTCTTTGTCGTGGACTTGGTGCAACATATTGCGCTTTTCTTCGGGTAAATCGGTATCGACCTGATGTAAAAATAAAGTGACTTCATCAATCAAACGCTCAGGCGAATACACTGCTTTTAGCGCCGCTTCACCATGCCATTCGCGCAAATAACTTTCCTCATCATCGGTCAGTTCGCGTTCGGCATAAAAAATCAACGGCGCATGGTTATCATCATCATGACTACGCAGGTTTTCTAATAAACTCAGCGCTTCTTTGGCATCCATATCCAAAACCACACAATCAAATGCTTGTCCAGCTTGGGCATCTAGTGCTTCGGTTTCGCTGCTGACAAAGGTGATTTCAACATCTTTCATATCCAAAAGGTTTTGGATTTTATCTCGATGACTGTCATGATCGCTGAGCACTAACAAGCGACGCATTTCTCTATCGACAATGTGACGGAATTTGGCAAACACCTCGTTAAGTTGCCCCATATTCACAGGTTTGAGCAAATAGCCCAATGCGCCCATTTGTTTGACTTCGTGTCCATGCTCTCCTGCGGAAATCACATGCACAGGAATATGGCGAGTGGACATATCTTCTTTGAGTTTATCCATCACCGTCAGCCCATCAACCAGCGGCAAGCCAATATCGAGAATAATCGCATCGGGCAAATATTCTGCCGCCATACTCAAGCCATCACGTCCATTTTCAGCCACTAAACAACGATAACCTTCTTCACGTCCAGATTGCATTAAAATATTTACAAAAGCCGGATCATCATCCACGATTAAAATAGATTTATCATCGGGTGTGATTTGCTCTCTATCATCACGAATGATCGATAAGGGTTTCGGTGCGGGGATGTTTTCTTTTGAACTCATAGGCTCAGAGGGCATTGGCGCAACGACAGGATTTGGCTGCGGTTTTGTCACAGGTGCTGCCAGCTTATGATCGGAGACTTTGCTATCGCTTGAATTATCATTCTCGTCTTTGCGTAAGTGTTCGGGAATATACAAGGTAAAGGTACTGCCTTCATTTTCACGGCTTTGCAGGCGAATATCACCATTAAGTAAACGCGCCAGTTGTCTGGAGATAGACAAACCTAAGCCCGTGCCACCAAAACGGCGGCTGGTGGTGCCATCAGCCTGTTGGAAGGCTTCAAAAATGACTTGGACTTTATCTTCAGGAATCCCAATCCCCGTATCTGTGACCGCAAAGGCAAGGGTGGTATCCTCATCCAAATCCATACCCAAGAGTTCATCATGCCCCGGACGATAGACAGTTAAGCTAATTTGTCCTTGTTCGGTAAACTTAAAGGCGTTGGAGAATAAGTTAGTGATGACTTGTTGGATCCGTTGAATATCACTGGTTATATGGCTGGGGACATCATCATTAGCGCTTAAGAGCAGCGCTACATTTTTACGTTCAGCCATTGGCTGAAAACGCTTACGGCTATCATCAAGCAGGCGCTCGAGTTCAAACGACTCAATATGCAATTGGATTTTACCGGCTTCGACTTTGGAGAGATCCAAAATATCATTAATCAAGGTCAGTAAATCACCACCGGCATTATGAATGGTTTGCGCTTGCTCGATTTGTTTCTCATTGAGGTTGCCAGCTTTATTATCGGCGAGCATTTGCGCCAAAATTAAGAGGCTATTGAGCGGGGTACGCAACTCATGCGACATATTAGCGAGGAACTCGGACTTATACTTACTGGTCACTTCCAGCTCATCAGCCTTGGTTTGAATCGCAGTTTTGGCTTTTTCCAGCTCCGTATTTTTTTGCTGGACTTCAATTTGTTGCCGCTCTAAATTACGGGTGCGCTCTTCAAGGGTCTCATTGGTTTGTGTCAGCTCTTCTTGTTGTACTTGCAATTCTTCTGATTGCGATTGTAATTCCTCAGACTGGCTTTGCAATTCTTCGGTTTGCGCGGTGAGTTTTTCATTACTTTCAGTCAAACGCCGTTGTTGCTGCTCCATCTCGGCTTGTTGCGCTCGCAAGGCGGTGGCTTGAGCCTCACTTTGTTCTAATAATACCTTCATGCGGTTACGCGATTCGGCGGTGTTGATGGCGATGGCAATCGCAGGCAAAATTTGCTTGAGGAATTCCAAATGCACTTCGGTGAAAGGTACTAAAGAGGCCAGCTCCAACACCCCTTTGACTTCATTTTCATACAAAAATGGTGCGACCAAAATCATATGCGGGGTCGAGTCGCCCAAACCGGATTGAATATGGACATAATCCTCTGGTGGCTCTTCAATCACAAAGGTTTTATGCTCAAGTGCTGCCTGACCGATCAAACTCTCACCGATAGCAAACTGGTGGCGGTTGGTTTTACGCCAAACATAAGCATGACTCGCCATCATTTTTAACACAGGTTCGGCATCTTCGGTATCTGGGGTTTCAAGCAGATAAAAAGCCCCAACCTGAGCTTCTAAATACGGCGTGAGGAAGTTGATAATATCCTCGGAGAGTTGCAATAAGGATTTATCGCCGCTGGTTTGTTCGCCCAATAAGCCTTGACCACTTTTTAGCCAGGTTTGGATATTGTTTTGCTCAGTCGCTGTGCCCAATTGCTCAGCGGTATTATTTAAGGCTTCACGGACTTTAATAAAGTCACCGCTAAACTGGCTATTAAATGCCAAAGCCATTTTGCCATCGGCTAATTGTTCAAGGGCGGCATTGGTATCGCTGATCACGCTTTGTAAATCATCTGCCATGCTATTGGTGGCGCGCTTAATTTCGGAAAAATCGCCGGGGAAATCGACTTCAATACGGGTGCTCATATTGCCCTCAGCCAACTCGCCCAAAGCCAAATTCACTTCAGAAATTAAGTTTTGCAGCTTGGTGACCATATCATTACCCGCCTGCTTAATTTGCGAGAAATCCCCAGCAAATTCGCCTTGCATCCGTACTTGTAAATTGCCTTGGGACAATTGCCCAAAGGTGCTGCTGCTTTCGGTGATCACACTTTGGAGTTTTTCTGCCATCGAGTTGGAGGCGGTTTTTATATCCCGGAAATCGCCAATAAAATCGCCATCGATTCGCGCTGACATATGTCCTTGGGCAAGGCTATCAAAGACTTGGTTTATCTCGCTAATAATGCTTTGTAAACGTCCAGCCATATTGTTCATTGCCACCAGTAACTGGTCCGTCTCATCATGGGCTTCACGGACTTCGACCCGGGCACTTAAGTCCCCGGCTACCAAACGCTCAGATAAGTTCACGGCTCGGTTAAGCGGGCGGACAATGCTGACGGTGATGAGGACAGCAAAAATAATCCCGATAATAAATACGGCGCTGATAATCCAGCTCATGCCACTCATGGAGTCTTGTTTTAGATCGCGGGCATTGTCTAAAAAGCCCTCAGCTTTATTACTGGCAAAAGCAATAATCGCCGCAATTTGAGTTTCTAATAGCCCCAGTTGTTTGCCCGCGTTGAGATTGAGTTGTTTGAGCTTATCAGCTCGTGAACTGTCTTTAAGTAAAGCCGTGGTTTGCTCTAATAATTCTTCCCATTGTAAAAAGATCGCCTCAGCTTGGTTGATTTGTTGTTTATCGCCTAAAAAGCGCTCTAAGATAAGTTTAAAATCAGTTCGGATTTGTTGCTGATATTTAGTTGCTTGCCTGACTAAGGCATCTCGTTGGGATTTATTTTTGGTTTGTATCGCATCGCTCATGACTTTGTCTAAGCGACTGATATTAGCGGTAATACGCAAAACGGCTTTACTGACGGCAAAGGGGTGATGCGACATTTTTGTGAATAAACTCGAAGTATTATCGGCAACCACCTTGGCATCGGTGACAAAACTTTGGGCTTTGTTATCAGCAAAGGCGATAATATCAGCGACACTTTTATCTAATTTATGCAAAATATCTTGAGATGCTTGTTCGATTTGTAGCAGTTCTTGTTGTTGACTTAGGTTTTGTAATAAAGTTGCTTCTTCCTCTAGCACCTGATCCCAACTGATAAAAATTGCTTTGGCTTGTTCAATATCTTGTTTATCGCCGAGAAAACGCGCTAAGACTAAATCAAAATCTTGATTAATGTTTTGTTTAAGCTCGGCAATTTTGCTGTATAAAGTTTCTAATTGATTACCATCTTGACTTAAACGCAAGGCTTTTATTTGCTCATTTAAGCGCACAATATCCCGTTGGATCCGTAACACCGCTTTACTTACGGTAAAGGGGTGTTGATACATTTTCGAGAGTAAATCAACAGGGTTAGCATCGCTTTGTTGCTGGGCATTGCGTAAAAATTCATCAGCCTTGTTATCGGCAAAACGAATAATTTTATTAATGTACTGGCTTAGCTGCTGATTTAGCTCCACTGAACGTCGGTTAAGTTGCTTTAAGCGCTGCTGACGGCTAATATCCTGTAATAAGTTCAGTTCTTTCTCAAATAAGCTTTCCCAATCACTAAATAGTTGTCCGGCAGCATCAATTTTGGCTTTATCACCTAAAAAGCGTTCTTGTAAAATATTGAAATTTTGTACGATCTGTTCACGTAATTGTTCAATCGCAACTAAAGTACCCCGTTGCGATTGCTGATCATGATTAAGACGAAAGTTTTTGAGTTGATTGTCCAATTGAGCCATATCACGGTGAATTTCTAACACCGCTTTACTGACGGCAAAAGGATGACGATACATTTTTCCAAATAACACCCCGCTTTCTTGGCTACTGCTGTGGGCATTAGTTTTAAACGCCTCGGCTTTATTTTTGGCAAAATCAACAATGGCACGCATTTGTTGATTTAAGTCGCCCAATAAATCTTGAGCATGTCGGTTAATTTGTGTTAGTTGTTCTTGACGCTGCGTATCTTGAATCAGGGCAATTTTTTCTTCGATAATACTGCGCCAAATATGGTAGGTGGCTTGAGTGGTTTTAATTGCGGTCGGATCACCTAAAAAACGTTCCAATACAAAAGCGAAGTCTTTATCAATGGATTGTTCTTGTTGTTCAATCTGAGTTAAATAAGCGTTACCTTTATCATCTTCCGCATTGAAATCAGCACTAAAACGCTCATGGGTATTATGCAATTGATTAATACTTGATTCGATTTGCAAAACAGCCGTGCTAACGGCAAAAGGATGTTTGTAGAGTTTTTCCGTTTGCTCAGACAAAGCGCGCATATTATCAATGGCAAGATAACTGAGCATGCCGACTAATAGCAGCAATATCCCAAAACCAATCGCCAAACGATAGCCTATTTTGATATTAAACATAAGATGACTCTATAAACGGCGTGAAAAGGTGGATTTTATAAAATCCTGATTGTATATGTAGGGGATAAGCTTCCAAACCAAGCCCTAATTTCGATAGCAGTGAACATTATTGTGAACTTTGATAAACGTGTCAACGCTGATAGCCAAGTTGTACAAATGAATATGAACTGATTTATGCACTAAGCCTGTTTTTGCCACAATAAAAGCTTTTCCACCTATCTAGTGATGTAGCCATTAAGGCACAGAGTCTTTGCGTAACATCAAGTCTATAAACATAAAAAGTATTCGATAAAACCTTAGCTATTGAAGTGCTATTTGGCTAGTATGATCAATTTCATGGACATTAAACTGAACATATGAACTATACAGACTTATTACAACTAGAAAAGGCATACGGTTCAGCCTTTTTTATCCTTGATGAAAAACAATTGTCTAAAAACTATCATCGTTTCATCAAAGCTTTTTCGCAATATTACCCTCATATTAATATTGGCTATTCTTATAAAACCAATTACATTCCCAGCTTACTACAACAAATGGATAAGTTAGGGGCTTATGCTGAAGTGGTCTCGCAAATGGAATACCAATTAGCCTTAAAATGTGGTGTTCAAGCAAACCGGATTATTTTTAATGGTCCTTATAAAACCAGCTCTGATTTAAGCTATGCGCTTGAACACCAGAGTATGTTACACATCGATAATTTAGCAGAAATGCAGCAGATTTTAGAGATTATTCAAACCCGACCAACACACTCGTTTAAAGTGGGTTTACGTTGTAATTTTGCTTTAGACGATCTTGATTCTCGTTTTGGACTTTGTTTAGAAAATGGTGATCTAGCACACGCATTTAAGACTTTGAATCAACAGCCGAATTGTCAGGTGGTCGGTTTGCATTGCCATTACACCACAGCCAAGCGAACTTTGGCCTCTTTTCGCTATCGTGCCATGAAAATGGTAGAAATCAGCCAACAATTATTTCAAGATCGTGTGCCAGCGTACTTAAATTTAGGCGGAGGAATTTTTGGAACAATGGATGAACAAATGGCATCACAATTTGATTGTCCCATCCCATCTTATGAAGAATATGCTCAAGCCATTGCCCCGATAATAAAACAAGCCTATCCTGATGCCGCACCAGAGCTGATTATGGAACCGGGTGTGGGTTTGGTCGCTAATGTTGTCCATTTTTATTCAAAAATCATGTACCTGAAGGTAATTAGAAATCATCATTATGCCGTTTGTTCTGGCAGTATCTTTAACGTTAAACCTTCTTTACATAAAAAATATTTAAGTATCGAACATATGCCTTGTGCTGAAAATAAAAAAGAGGCTAGCAAAGAATATTACGACATAGTTGGCTATACCTGCCTTGAATGGGATACTTTATTAGAAAAATATCACGGTACGCTAATGGCAGGGGATTATATTAAATTTCTCAATATTGGTGCTTATAGCATTGTGTTTAAGCCACCATTTATCGAACCTGCCCCCCCTATTTTGTCCTTAAATAACGAGCAAATGATCGTGGTTAAACAGGCAGAAACCTTTGCGGATATCTTTCGGAATTACTCAATAAGGTAGCATCTATGAATTTATTATTTAGCTGTGTTGGCAGACGTTCTTATCTCATTGATTATTTTAAACAATCATTAACCGACTCTGATTGTATTATTGGCACGAGCAATAGCAAATGGGCATCCGCTTTACAATATTGTGATAAACGTTTTTATATGCCTGATATTGTTTCTGAGCATTATATTGACGCTATGTTGCAACTGTGCCAGAGAGAAAAAGTTGATGCTGTCTTGTCTTTTTTAGATCAAGATGTGGAGATACTTGCTCAACACCACACGCAGTTCAAGGCGATGGGGGTACAGCTTATTTTGCCATCAGCTCAAGCCAGTCATATTTGTTTTGATAAATTTGCCAGTTTTCATTTTTTACAAAGTCAAGGTTTCAATACACCACTCACCTTTATTGATTTAGATTTGGCAAAACAAGCCTTATCAGACAAGCAACTGAATTTCCCTCTGATAGTTAAACCCCGATTTGGCTGTGGTAGCCAAGATGTATTTATCGCGACTAACCGAGAGGAAATGCAAATGTATTTTCACTCACGTGAGCATATGATGATCCAAGCAATGCTACAAGGCGAAGAATTGGGTATGGACATTTGTAATGATATTGATGGTAAAGAAGTATTGTCTGTTGTACCTTGGAAAAAATTGCTCTCTAGAGCGGGCGAGGTAGAAATATCAATGACCATAGATGATCCTCATTTAATCAATATAGGTATCCAGTTAGGCAAAGCCATAGGACAGGCAGGACCGATGGATGTTGATTTTTTTAAACATGAAGGTGCTTATTACATCGTTGAGCTAAACCCTCGTTTTGGAGGTGGTTATCCAGTGACACAATTAGCTGGGGCGGATTATCCTAATATGTTGGTAAGAATGCTGCGTGGAGAGCAATTAAAATCAAACATAGGGGAATACCAAATAGGTGTGGTGATGACAAAAGAATATACGATTAGTCAGGCAAATATAAACCCTATCAGTCAGCAATACGTTAATAGAGAATAAGGGGCATTAACAAAACGACTTGGAAAAGGGAAGGAGTTCAAATGAGCATTCTTTCTTGTGTATTTATTTGCTTGTAGTATGCGTTTTTTATTCGTGTGGACGCTGTTTTTTGCTCAAATGCCTCACATCCTTGTTAATCATTCATTAAAGCTATTCTTTGATGCAGTCTAATCAATTCTGGAAGAAAAAAACAACTGAACTACGATTTTTGACTCAATATGCACAAAAACAACAGACGGTCATTGATTTTAAAAGCTTTAACCAAGCTATCTTAAAACTTAAAAAAGAAATTTTATACCAGCAAATCGACAAGACCGCTGAGTTGTCAGAAACCTCGAACTTTGCTCAAACTCGATATGCTAATACAGGGCATCCCGTAAGCTATAGTTACCAACGCTATGATTTACAACGAATTGATCTAGACTGGTTGCAAGCGCTGTATTTTACACAAGCAAATAAACAATACAATGATGGTTTATTCCTCGCCAGTGGAATGAGCGCGGTTGCCGCACTGTTTACCGTTTTTTCGCAACAAAATTGGAGTAATGTACAATTTAGCCCCATCCCACATTTTGAAACCCGTTTATTAGCCCAAAGGTTTTTTAACACCATTGATTGCGACCAAGCTGACAAACAATTTTCCTCAAATAAAGACATACTTTGGCTAGATAGTTCATCACTGTTGTGGCCTAAATTTCCTGAATACTCTAGCTCAATACGTTTAATTGTGGTCGATAGTACTTGTGTAGAACCCAATTCACCTCACATCCAACACTGGTTACTTAAAGCACAACACCTAAACTGTCGGTGCGTAGTCATATCAAACTGGATTCATTCGGGTTAGAGCTAGGCAGACTAGGCTCCATTGTGATCAGTTTCCCTGAGAATAAATCAGATGAGCACAATAAATTAATGACCACTTTACGGCAAGCAATAGCCGGTTTTGGTATAAATTTTAATTTGTTCAGCCTCTACCCTTGGCTAGGCAATAGTAAATTTGTTAAATTGACCCAGCAGCGCACTCAAGCTATACGCAAAGTGACTAAAGCACTTTATTGCGCCTTAAAAGATATGCATCAAGAAAATGATTTATTTGAAATATTGCCCTCGACAACGCATAAAATCTTTTTAATTATTCAAACTCATATTAAGCATCAAGACTACCCTTCATTTCAAAACATGGTATTATCGCGTCTTATTGCTCAGTCTTGCTATGAGCAACAATTGCCTGTCTTAGCCGCTGGTACGTTGGGCTTGAATCAAATCACCGTGAACGATTTTATTAACCTGACCAACCAAAACCATCAAGTTCGTATTGCCAGCGCAGATATTCCCTTATCGCTAGTTTTCGACATCGCCACACATATCAGACAAACTATCCTTAGCTTTAGCCAAGATTATCATGTATCTTCAAACTGTTGTTGAACAAGAATTAAGGTCATATAGTCGCCCTGTTCTTATCTACGATATTGCACACATCCGTAAAAACTTCTTAGCACTCATCGCGGCATTTGATCATAATCCCACCCCTATTTTATTTGCATTCAAATCTTTTCCAGCTGCGCCCATTATTAGTTTAGCTTATGAATTAGGTGTCGGCTTTGAAGTCTCAAATACGCGAGAATATCAGTGTTTGCCACAAAATCTACAGGGTAGAACCGTGTCTTTAAATACCCCTTTAACGACATGCAGAACGGATTTTTTAACTTTAGGAAATCAACTACAAGAACAGATAGAGCATGTGGAAAACAGCAAACCACCGTTACATTGTCATTTAGGTTTGCGACTCAATCATTCATTACCGATTAACCCTAAGCTATTACGAGAACCAGAACGTCGCAGCCGTTTCGGTATCGATTGGGATAATTTTTTAGATCAAGCACCTTTGTACCGTGCCGATATTCTAAGCGGGGTTCACCTCCATAATGGCTCAGAACAAAATACCCCAGAATTTTATCGAGCGACTTTAAATTGCCTTACCAAGGTAGCAAAACAGCAACAAATTCCCCTTCGATATATCAATCTTGGTGGTGGCTTTCACGCTATTCCCGAAGAACAATTGACAGCATTAATAGGTGAATTACACCATATTTCAGCAGAATTTCCCTTGTTTATTGAACCTGGACAAGTATTATGTCGTAACGCAGGTTTTTTGCTTTGCCGGGTACAAAGTATCTGCTTTTTTGGTGGTGGGCGCTATTATATTAATTTGGATGCCTCCTATGATTGCCATGCCAAATGGTCTTATCCAACTTGGAAAAATACATCCCAAAAGGCAAAAAAACCGCCATTACTGCACGGCTACATATCACTATGCAGGTGGAAAACCCACCTACGGTGACAAAAACGATGTTAGTGCGTAACATCAGTTAATGATAATTTGTAAATACTGATACAACTTAGGATATTATCAATTGTGGCTGAAGCCACAATTCCAGTTCTTGGTGCTTTGTAGCCTGCGACTGGTATAAATATCGTTATTTTAAGGTGGCGAACAGGAACTGAGGGGAAATAAGAAAATAAAAACCCAAGAAAAAAAAACCCCTATAACGTGAGTTATAGAGGTTTTCAGAATAAAGCCCTGACAGTGACCTACTTTCACATGGGGAGACCCCACACTATCATCGGCGCTAAGTGGTTTCACTTCCAAGTTCGAAATGGGATTGGGTGGTTCACACTCGCTATGGCCGTCAGGAAAAACGTTTGGATGAAGTGCTTTTTTATTAACTATTGCTAGCTGCACTTCTATCCGAATTAGGTATCATAAAGTTATAAACTTGTATCTCTGTATTTTCAGCCTATAAGCCCAAAAACATTTGGGGTTATATGGTCAAGTCTCACGGTCAATTAGTACAGGTTAGCTCCGCACATTACTGCAC
>JADGDE010000012.1:62170-130260 GCA_016745035.1 Thiotrichales bacterium | reverse complement strand
AGGTATTTTATTCATAATTATAACCAGTCATTATGCTTAGATAATTGAATTTATACCACTACCCATACACGACTACCAATTTTATTTTGACCGATTCAGGACGAGTGTGGAGGTCGTCGGTACTCAGTTAAAAGCAGTTATTTTGCTAAATCAGAAAAGCATCCACGCTATATGCTAGTTTTGTCCTGTCCAATGGTATGGGCATTATTTAAGAATAAGGCAAATATTAAATAGATTAATAGCTTGAGTTCAAGCCACCCCTCCTTTTTTAAAAAATTTAATGAAGCATACATGTCCATGACTATCTATTAGTTTTATTTCAATAGATTATATTTTTCATCCATTGCTATTTTTCTATTTATCTTTATCTATTTAAATAAGCTTGTTATGCATAATTGATTAATTTACCATTAATACTTTATGACTAATTGGTCTGTATTACGGTTGGAACAGATGGTTTCTATTGAATTGGAATAGAGATTGCGTGATCCAAAAGTAAAATGTCGCATAAAAATGACATCGCATAGCAATGGTAGCTAGGGGTATCCCATGAATAAAGATAAAATAAAACAGCCCAATAGTTTGTTATTTGAACGCTTGGAAGATCGGATTTTATTAAGTGCAGACCCCGTCGCTGGGCTTGATCTGCCCGACGTAACAGATACTAATGCGCCCTTAGATAAAAATGAATTTTTTGATAAAAATGATACGCTTAGTCTTGCACCAGCAAAAGATAATGCAAACATATCAGCCGGGCGTGGCTTTAGTTTAGATTGGCAAACAAAAACTGATGAAAATGGGCATTATCTTCTCAATATCGACATTGACAGCAACAAAAATGTCCAAACGCAAACGCTTATCGATGCCATTGAAGCAGAATTTCCTGAACGTAATTTATTATTTGAAGCCATTCAATCGCTGCAATTAGCCGAACAAGTCAATTATGCCGAGGAAACAGGTACGATCACAGGTACTGACAGCAATAAAGATGTCGTTGCCGTCTATCGTGCCGTGCCATTGGATTCGGTTACTGATGTATCCCCCAGTCATCCAAATATTGAAGTACCCGTTGCAGAAAGTGAAAGTTTCTCTCAATACGATTCCCAAAATGCGAATGAGTCATTGGAAAACAATACATCTGCAAACGATAGCAACGTTGTAGAATCATTAATCAGTGGTAAAAACCGCGCTGTGGTCTTTATTGATACGCAAGTTGAGGATTATGGTTTATTGCTGACAGAGCTATATCAACAATATGATCATGCTTTGGATTTAGATATTGTCATATTAGACGCTGAGCAAGATGGTATTGCCCAAATCAGCGTGACCTTAGCTAAATATGAAAACATCGATGCGGTGCATATTTTTTCTCATGCCTCAGAGGCAAACATTGCGCTGGGCAACAGTGATATTAATGCCAGCAATCTGAGCGATTATTTGCCCATGCTGGAAACTTGGTCAACGTATTTAAGTGAAGATGCTGATTTATTGCTCTATGGCTGTGACATTGCTGCTGGCGAAACCGGCATCAACTTTGTCAAAAATTTAAGCCTGCTCACAGGAGCCGATGTGGCTGCCTCTGATGATGTAACGGGTAATAGCGAGCAGCAAGCGGCTGATTGGGAACTTGAAGTCGCCACCGGTTTGATTGAAAGCATTAATCTGAGTGTGGCACAGTGGCAAGGCACGCTAGCGGCGAATGATATTAGCGGTAAAATCATCAAAGACCATGAAGGCGATGCCGAAATTACCGGGAGTTTAGATGTCGGTATCGAGGGCGTGCATGTTTATTTGTATAAAGATGAAAATAACAATGGCGTGCCCGATAACAGCGATGTCCACAAAGTCACCGCTGTCACCGATGTTAATGGTAATTATAGTTTTAGCAACTTAGGTTCTTATGGTAATGGCACGTATTGGCTGGTGGTTGAAAGTGGCAATATTAATAGCCTTGGGGCAACGGTTGAGCAAACTTATGGTGCTAAAGGTGCGCTGATTGACCCCGATGCCGATAGCAGTACGGCGGCCGTTGCTCGTGATAGCGCAGGCTCGGTGTTTGGTGGGCGGCGTATGGAGGTGTTTGATACCTTTAGTTCCACCAATATGGATATGGATGCTGCTGAGCATATCACTAAAATTGTATTGGATGGCGCAACAGCACACACGGATATTGATTTTGGTTTTGGTTTTCTCTCCGGTCTCACCGGTGGTTATTCTGAGTTTTATATCCCCGGGCGCAGTGACCTGATTTGGGAGATGTTTGAGAGCATTGATAATAATGAAGAATTAGACGAGGCTGACGGACTGCGCACCTTTATTTCTATTACCAGCAGCACCGACAACACCACCATTTATTATGACCATTGGGAAGATGGTTTTGATTTTAATCCACTCGACCCTAGTAGCGCCGATGAAACCGTCACCTTAGCCTCTGGTGGTACGTCGCATAATTTTGAAGGGCAAAACATCCCTGTTAAGCCTAGGGGAACGGATGTTTATTATGATCACGGTGATAGGATATATATCGCTGGCGGCCCGGTTAGTGCCACAGTCAACTTCTGGCCTGAAAGTATCGGTACGGTGTTCGCCAACTCTTGGGAGTTGTATCCCGTTAAACCGTTCCAAAGCACTTATGTGTTACCCGGTCAGGGCTTAGATCTCGCTGGTGATAATGTTAGCCCTAATGACTTAAACGATTTTGAGCATGTCTACGGTTTTATTCAAGCCACACAAGATGGGACTTCTGTCACCGTCACCGACCCCAATGGCAATCTGCTTGATTTAGTTTATTTTGATAGTGCCACGGGTGAGCCTGTCTCTTTAGGCACAAATCCAACCTTAAACCAAGGACAAGTGGCGCTGGTTGGGCAGGTACAAGACAGTGGGGCTAGCAATATTGGCTCTGCTTTATCCAGCACCCATGCCACCGTCAATGCCAATAAACCCGTACAAGTGCAGTATGTGATTGGGGAGTTTATTGACGAAGCCAGTACCGCCTCTGAGTCGCGTGGTTATACGGCTGTGCCGAAAAATTTGTGGGATGATGAATATTACAGCCCTATCGGGGGTAGCAGTGCGGTTCAAGATGTGGATTCTTCTTCACCCTCCAATGCCGATTTGTATATTTATAACCCTAATCCCAATAGCATTGATATTTATTATGAGGATAAAACGGGAACGGGCACGTTTACTATTCCAGCTGATGCCACCCTTGCTTATTCGGATGCACTGGGGCGTTTTTCCCCGCATGAATCTGCGATTTATGTCAAATCCACCGGTGGGGAGAAATTTGTCGCCACCGGTTCGATTGATTCTGAATATGAAGACTTTGACTGGGGTTATGGTTTAGTCCCCGCGTATTTATTGCGGGATGAGTATCACTTAGGTTGGGCACCAGGGAACAGCAATGCTGATCCATCCCTTGACGAAAATGGCTCGCCCTTATTTGTGACTCCACGTTATGACAACACACAAATTTTTGTTGATTTAGATGGTGATGGGGTCGCCGACCCGTATGACTTTGATAATGCTGACGGCGATGATGATCCAACAACCGGCGCAGAAACTAGTGGCATTATTAATCGCTTAGATTCCCTAAAAGTCTTTGATAATACTGACAATGACAACACCGGCTTACATGTCTGGGCAACCGGACCCATTGCTGCCGCTTGGGGGCAAAATATGGGCAATGATGCGGCTGCTGCGCGCCTGAGTCCTTATATGGATTTGGGTTATACCTCCTTGCCTTTACCCGTAGAATGGATGGATGTTGCTCTAGGTATTATTAAAACCAGCAACATCACCACGATGATGCCAGCAGCAGGCGCTGAAGCTGAATTTACCTTAGCGATCCCTGCCTATCAAGCGGTGGACGATTTACAAGCCACGGATATTTTACCCGCTCATTGGACGTATAAAGATGACAGCGCTACGATTACGTTGCCTAATCGCCCCAGTGATGGCACGTACCAAACCATCAGCGGTAATGCAGCCGATCCAATGTCTGGTTCGTTTGTAAAAGATACAGACCGGACAACGCTGACATGGGATTTATCCAATTATGGTATTGATGGACTCGATCCGAACGAATACATCATTATTGATTTTACCGCCGAAACACCGTCAAATCCTGCTGATATTCAAGCGGGTTATAACCAAAATGATTCGATGGTCTCAGGCACGCGTGACCCTGACGGCCCTGGTGGCGCAGATCCGCAAATTTTCACCGCTGAAGATGATGCCTATGTCTATCTCTCGCCTTTAACCATCGACAAAGACGTGGATGCCAGCACCAAAACCATTTTGGCCGGTGAAGATGCCAGTTACATTATTACGCTAGTGAATAATGATAGCGCCAATACCATGAATAATATTTCTGTGGGCGATACCTTGGCTGTTGGTTTTAGCTATAAAGCGGGTTCTGCCAAACTCGATGGCGTTGCCATTGCTGATCCGAGTATTTCAGGACAAAACCTAACTTGGTCATCAGCGCTTTTAGGTGGTGCGGACATCGCCGCTAATACCACCCGCGTCCTAACTTTTGATGCTACCTCCGATGCCAATATCGCCTCTGGGGTGTATCAAAATGATGCTTGGGTTGATAGCAATGATACCGACAAAATTTTTGACTATGGGCAAACCCCGATGGATCCGGGCACGCCAACCGATGGCAGTGATGTGGTCGATGATGAAGATGTCACCGTCATCGCCGCCGAACTCATTGCCGAAAAAGGCATTATTGCCACCTCAGAGACCTTCACTAACGCTTATGAGGTTGCCATTGGTGAAATCGTCCGTTATCGCTTACAGGTGCAATTACCCGAGAATGATGTTACTAATCTGGTTATCCACGACAATTTGCCTGATGGACTGCAATTTATAGAAGACTCTGCCCGCGTGTCTTTTATTGATAATGATAATAATTTAACCGTGGTCGATGCTGATTTAGCTGGAGCTGAGGCAACGGGTGTTTCGCCTTACCGTGCCACCACTTTTGATTTTAGTGCCGCAGGCTTGGATGACAATGTCTCCAGTGACCCCAGCAGTGATGTGGATACCTATACTTCAGGCACAGACATCTATTTTAAGCTCGGTGACTTACAAAATACCACCGATAAAACCAGCGCTGAATATGCGGTTATTGAGTTCAACGCTCTTGTGCTTAATGAAGTAGGTAATCAACAAGGCACGATTTTAGAAAATAGTTTTAGTGTCAGTGTTGATGAGGTCGCAATTAGCGATGCTAATTCTAATCCTGTTGAAGTCAGCGTGATTGAGCCTGTTATCAATATTGATACCAGCATTCCTAATCCACCTAGCAGTGCTGATACCCAGATCACCTACCAAATCACAGTGACAAATAGTGGTGATATGGAAACCTATAATCTCCAAATCACAGACCAACTTCAAGCGGCTAATTTAGATATTGATAATATCAGTGATATTCAACAAATCGGCAGTACAGGCGATGTTGGCACGGTGAGTTTGACTAATACCAATTTGGGCACAGAAAAAGTCGTTATCGACATTGAAAGCCTTGGTGCAAATGCCAGTATCACTTTTAGCATCACCGCCGACATGAGTGGTGCGGTGGGGACAACAATTGACAACACGGCAACGGTTACTTATACCAGTCTAGCCGGCGATCAAGGCACAGCCAGCAATGCCACCGAATCTTCCACTCCCGGTAACACAGGCGATGCCGATGGTGAGCGCACAGGTGATACGAGCCATAATGCAGGAGCTGTGAATGATTACAAAGACAGCGACTCTGCTCCGACCTACACGATGCCAACCCCAGCACCTAGCGTCAGCAAAAGCATTGTTTCGGTTAATAACCTTAGTATGGGCACAGATGCATATGATACGGCGATTCAAGATGTTGGCGTAGGAGATGAGATTACCTATCGCATCACTCTTGATGTGCCGAAAAATTCGCCTGCTGAACAAGTAACGCTTGGCGACCTATTGCCACATGAAGCGGTGAGCCTGACTTATCAATCTCATAGCATCACTATTGGCAGTGATTTAAGCGTTGCTAATACCAATCCCAGCCCGACGATCAGCGATACAGATAATGATGGAGGCAATGATAGCTATAGCTTTGATTTCGGTAATGTCAGCTCAGGTAGCGATAACACGGATGCTAATCGGCAAATACAAATTGATATTGTCGCGACGGTGAGTAGTGCAACGGCTGATCCTCAACACTACTGGAAACTGGATGAAAGTAGTGGAACCAATACAGCCAATGATGAGGGCACAGGTACACAGCGCGATATTGATATTACCACCGATGGCAATATGGATAATGCCAGTTGGCTGGGTGCAGGTAAAATTGACGGCGCTTTAAGTTTTGATGGCTCTGAATACGTCAAACTCGGTAGCAATGGCGATATTCAAATCGACAAAGACGACACCTTTAGTATTTCCTTATGGTTTAAGACCACCAGTAACGGGACATTGATAGCGAAAGCTGGGAAAGATAGTCCAACTAATCGTGAAATGCAAATGTATGTCAACGGCGGTGTGCTCATTGGTAAAATTGGCGGTGAACAAGTAGGCGGTGTGGGCAGTGCGATTAATGATGGCACATGGCACATGGCAACTTTAGTCAATAATGGCACTAATGCCGCTTTATATCTCGATGATGGTAATGATCTTATTGAGCAAGACACTGAAACGGTTGGTGCTGTAACCACCACTTATGATTTGTTACTTGGCGCTCGTAGTGATAATGCTGGCACAGGTACGGAGTTTCATTTCACAGGTGATATTGATGATGTCCGCATTTACGAGGGCAAAGAACTCACCCAAGCAGAGGTTGCCAAACTCTACAACTTAAACGCCTTATCTTACGAGCCTAAATTTGCCAATACAGCAAGCTACAACAACGGCAGCACCACAACCAAAGCCACTGTTGATGCCGAAGTCATCGAAACGGCAAGCGTAGGTAATTACGCTTGGCTAGATAGTAATGAAGATGGGGTTCAAAATGAAGCCGCTGATAAGGGGCTCAATGGTATCACTGTCAAAATCTACAAAGACAATGGCGATGGCAGCATTGACACCACAACAGATACCTTGGTGAAAACCACAACCACGGCAGATGATGGCAGCAGCAACCCCGGTTACTACCAATTTGACCAGCTTGCCCCCGGCAAATATTTTCTGCAATTTGAAAATAGCGACTATTTACCCAGTCCTAATCAAGATGCGGGCGGTAATGATGCCACGGACAGCGATATTAATAATAATGGTCTGACAGGTTTCTTTACCCTCAATGGCGGGGGTGATTTAACCACTCAAGATGCAGGCTTCTTGTATAACAACAGCCTCGGCGATAAAGTCTGGCAAGACAGCGACGGCGATGGCGAACAAGACGCAGGCGAAGATGACGTTAATGGTGTTGTGGTTGAATTACGCAAAGACTCTGATAATAGCTTGGTTAAAACCACAACCACCGCAGGTGGGGGCTTATACAACTTCAGCAATATTGCGCCCGGTGACTACTACATCCAAGTCACCGCCCCGACAGGCAATACCTTTACGACTAAAGATGCGGCAACGATTGCCGAAACGGCTGACAGCGATGTCGATAGCACTTCCGGCAAAACCGACACCATCACCGTAGCGGCGAATACCAGCAGCAACGACTATGATGCCGGTCTATTGTTTGACACCCAAATCGGCGACAAAATTTGGTATGACGCTGATGGTGATGGCGAACAAGATGCCACTGAAGAGGGCATTAAAGATGTTACGGTACAACTGCTTAAAAACAGCGATGGTAGCGTGGTTGCGACCACGACGACTGCTAATGATGGCAGTTATCAATTTGATAATGTCCCAGCCGATACCTATCGCCTCAAGTTCGTCAAACCCACGGACACCAGTTTCACCACACAAGACAACATTGCTGATGATGCAAAAGACAGCGATGCTAATACCACCAGCGGCGAAACCGCTGCCTTCAGCGTCAGTGATGGCGATACCATTACTCACCTCGATGCTGGCCTCAAATACGACAACAGCCTTGGTAACTTAGTCTGGGAAGACCTGAATCAAGATGGCATCCAAGATACGGGCGAAGACGGGATTGAAAACGTCACGGTGAAACTACTTGCCAGTAACGGCACAACTGAAATCGCCACAACTAACACCGATAGCGATGGCTTGTACAGCTTCACCAACCTCAAACCGGGTGATTACATCGTTCAAGTCACTGCGCCCACAGGCACGCTTATCAGCCCCCAAAATGCCGGTAGCGATGATGCCAAAGACAGCGATGTTGACACCACGACAGGTAAAACCGCCGCAATAACGGTAGCAGCAGGCACCACAGATGACAGCATTGATGCCGGGATAAAATACGCAGGGATTAGCAACTTGGTTTGGCACGATGCCAATGCTGATGGGATTCAAGATGCGGGTGAACTACCGATTCAAGGCGTAACGGTCAAACTCTATGACAGCTTAGGCACAACCTTAAAAGATACCCAAGTCACCGATGTCAACGGCGAATACCAATTTGAAGGCTTGGCAGCCGGTGATTACATTGTCGAAATCATTAAGCCCACAGGCGCTAGCCTCACCACTCAAGGTGCAGGCGCTGATAGCAGCAAAGACAGCGACTTTGATAACGCCACTAGCCGCACGGCAGCCGTGACCCTAACCGCCGGACAACTACGCACCGACATAGATGCGGGCTTGACCTACGCCAACAGCCTTGGCGACAAAGTTTGGTACGATGCCGACGGTGATGGCGAACAAAATGCTTCTGAGGTAGGACTTAACGGCGTGACTGTTGATTTGATGGACAGCACTGGCACCACCGTCATCAAAACCGACACCACCTCAGGCGATGGTGATTACAGCTTCACCAACCTCAAACCCGCAGACTACGTGGTACGGATAACTAAACCCGCCGACACCAGCTTCACCAGCAAAGACAACATTGCCGATGACAGCAAAGACAGCGATGTCGATACCAGCACGGGCAAAACCGCTGCCGTGACCATGGCAGGTGATACCACCGACAGCAGTGTTGATGCCGGTCTCAAATACAATAACAGTCTCGGCGACAAAGTCTGGCAAGACACCGATGGTGATGGTGAACAAGACGGCAGTGAAGCGGGCGTTGATAATGTCAAAGTCGAGTTGCGTAAAGCCGATGATAATAGCTTGGTTAAAACCACCACCACCGCAGGTGGGGGCTTATACAACTTCAGCAATATTGCGCCTGGGGACTACTACATCCAAGTCACCGCCCCGACAGGCAATACCTTTACCAGCAAAGACAGTGTTGCCGATACCATTGACAGCGATGTCGATAGCACTTCCGGCAAAACCGACACCATCACCGTAGCGGCGAATACCAGCAGCAACGACTACGATGCCGGGCTATTGTTTGACACCCAAATCGGCGACAAAGTTTGGTATGACGCAGATGGGGATGGCGAACAAGATGGTACTGAAGAAGGCATTGATGGGGTGACTGTCCAACTGCTTAAAAACAGTGATAACAGTGTGGTTGCGACCGAAATCACCGCAAGCGGCGGCTTATATCAATTTGATAATGTCCCCGCCGATACCTATCGCCTCAAGTTTGTTAAACCCACGGACACCAGTTTCACCACACAAGACAACATTGCTGATGATGCCAAAGACAGCGATGCTAATACCACCAGCGGCGAAACCGCTGCCTTCAGTGTCAACGATGGCGATACCATCACCAACCTCGATGCTGGCCTCAAATACGACAACAGCCTTGGCAACTTGATTTGGCAAGACCTGAATCAAGACGGGATTCAAGACCCGGGCGAAGACGGGATTGAAAACGTCACGGTGAAACTGCTTGCCAGTAACGGCACAACTGAAATCGCCACAACTAACACTGATAGCAATGGCTTATACAGCTTCACCAACCTCAAACCGGGTGATTACATCGTTCAAGTGACTGCGCCCACAGGCACGCTTATCAGCCCCCAAAATGCCGGTAGCGATGATGCCAAAGATAGCGATGTTGACACCACGACAGGTAAAACCGCAGCGATAACGGTAGCAGCAGGCACGACTGATAACAGCATTGATGCCGGGATAAAATACGCCGGTATCAGTAACTTGGTTTGGCACGATGCCAATGCCGACGGCATCCAAGATGGCGGCGAATTACCGATTCAAGGTGTCACGGTCAAACTCTATGACAGCTTAGGCACGACCTTAAAAGATACCCAAGTCACCGATGTCAACGGCGAATACCAATTTGAAGGCTTGGCAGCCGGTGATTACATCGTCGAAGTCACCAAGCCCACCGGTGCAAGCCTCACTACCCAAGGTGCAGGCGCTGATACCGACAAAGACAGCGACTTTGATAACGCCACTAGCCGCACGGCAGCCGTGACCCTAACTGCCGGACAACTACGCAGCGATATTGATGCCGGCTTGACCTATGCCAACAGCCTTGGCGATAAAGTTTGGTACGATGCCGACGGTGATGGCGAACAAGGTGCTTCTGAGGTCGGACTCAACGGCGTAACCGTCGAATTGATGGACAGCACCGGCACAACAGTCATCAAAACCGACACCACCTCAGGCGATGGTGATTACAGTTTCACCAACCTCAAACCCGCAGACTACGTGGTACGCGTCACTAAACCCGCTGACACCAGCTTCACCAGTAAAGACAACATTGCCGATGACAGCAAAGATAGCGATGTCGATACCACCACGGGCAAAACCACTGCTGTGACCATGGCAGGCGATACCAGCAATACCAGCGTTGATGCCGGTCTCAAATACAACAACAGCCTCGGCGATAAAGTCTGGCAAGACAGCGACGGCGATGGCGAACAAGACGCAGGCGAAGATGGCGTTGATAATGTCACGGTTGAATTACGCAAAGCCGTTGACGATAGTCTAGTTAAAACCACCACTACCTCAGGCGGTGGCTTGTATAACTTCAACAATATTGCTCCAGGGGATTACTACATTCAGGTCATTAAACCCGCAGGTCAGTTGTTTACCAGCAAAGATAGCGTTGCCGATACCATTGATAGTGATGTTGATAGCAGCACAGGCAAAACCGATACGATTACGGTAGCAGCTAATGATAATGAGACGGACATTGATATTGGTCTTAAATTAAATACCCGCATAGGGGATTTGGTTTGGTTGGATTCTAACCATAATGGGTTTAAAGATGCGACTGAATCCGGTTTAGATGGTGTCAGCGTGAACTTGTATTTAGATCAGAATAATGATGGTGTATTAGATGCCGGTGATACCAAAGTTGGCGATACAAGCACGGTTAACGGGGCGTATGAATTTAGTGAGCTAAATCCTGGAAAATATATTGTTGAGGTCATTCCGCCGATTAATATGAAGGTGACCACAGGGGGTGATATACATGTCACAACCTTGACTGCGGGGCAAAACTATACCTTGGCTGATTTTGGTTATGCTCCCCCGAAATCGACCACCAATAGCGACATCGGTGATTTGGTTTGGTATGACACCAATGGTGATGGGATTAAAGATGCTGGTGAGCCTGTGATTCCTAATGTGAAATTGAATCTGATTGGCACATCTACACCAACGCAAACAACTGATGCTAATGGTTTATATCAATTTGATAAATTATCTGCTGGCAGTTTCTTTGTCCAAGTGGATGAAAATTCTTTACCCTTTGCGATGGAATTGACCACGCCCAACTTGGGCAATCATCGCTCTTTGCGGGTGGAATTACCTGCTGACACCAGCATTGATACGGTTGATTTTGGTTATCGCGGCACAGGCAGTTTGGGTAATTTGGTTTGGTTAGATGAGAATGCCGATGGGCTGCAAGATAGCACCGAATCAGGCATTGCTGGCGTGCCTGTAGAGTTGACTTGGGCGGGCTTTGATAATGACTTTAATACGCTGGATGACAATATTGTCTTTAGCACCACAACTGATAGCTCCGGTAAGTATTTGTTTGAGCATTTGCCCGCTGGTGAATTTAAGCTCACGGTTGATGCCAATAGCAGCGCTTTACAAGGCTTAAGTCAAACCGCTGGCAAAACTGATATGAGTTTAAGCGCAGGGCAACAACGCGATGATGGTGATTTTGGTTTTAATACCAGCGCCTCTGGCAGTATTGGTGATCGGGTTTGGTTTGATAGCAATCAAGATGGTGTTCAAGATGCCAGTGAACTAGATGCGGTTGCGGGGCTAAATGTGACCTTGCTCGGCGCTGGTGCAGATGGCGATTTTAATACCAGCGCAGACAACATCCAAATAACAACGACGACCGATAGCAATGGGCTATATCAGTTTGATGGGCTAAGCACAGGCTCGCATCAGATCAGTATCGATCCGCAAAATTTGGCGACAGGTCAAAACCTGACCACGAATGCCTTACATGCTTTGGATTTGAGCGCGGGCGAGCAATATCTGGATGCTGATTTTGGTATCGCAACAACGGCGCTTACTTCTGCAATTGGTGATACGGTTTGGCTCGATAGCAATGCCGATGGGCTGCAATATGCGGGCGAATCTGGCGCAGAAAATATTGCTGTACAGCTAGACTTTGCCGGTGCTGATGGCGTATTTGGCACGGCGGACGATAGCCAGCAAACCACAACAACGGATGCACAAGGGCAATACCGTTTTGATAATTTGCCCTCAGGGACGTATCAAGTCAGTTTGGTTGCCAGTACGCTGCCTTCGGGGGTCAGCATTAGCAGTGCTAAAAATATGTTTGAGCTGGATTTAGCCACGAATAGCGAACGGCTTGATATAGATTTTGGTTTAGCGCAGCCCACTGGAGCTATTGGTGATTTTGTTTGGCTCGATAGCGATGCCGACGGGCAGCAAGATGCGAACGAGTCCGGCATTGCTGGGGTAACGGTTATATTACGCGATGCTGGCAACGATGGCGTGCTCAATACCGCCGATGATGTGCTCTCTAGCACCGTAACCGATGCTCAAGGGCAGTATCAATTTGCAGGTTTAAGCGCAGGCACTTATCAACTGCACTTAGATAGCAACAGCCTGCCAACACCGTTGAATCTAAGCACGCAAAACCAAGATACTCAACTTGTTTTAGCCAATGGTGAGCAGCGCCAAGATCTCGATTTTGGGCTGGTGAATAGCACGATTGGCGACTTTGTCTGGCTCGATAGCGATGCCGACGGACAGCAAGATGCGAACGAATCCGGTATTGCAGGGGTGACAGTGACACTGCGCGCCGCTGGCAAGGATGGCGTACTCAATAGCGCTGATGATGTGCTCTCTAGCACGGTGACGGATGCCCAAGGGCATTATCAGTTTGAAAACTTAAGTAGCGGTCAGTATCAAGTCACGATTGCCCCTGAGGCAAATCAAATGCTGACCACGCCAGCGCAGTATGATTTGGATTTAACCGCAACACCGATTGATAGCGCTGATTTTGGGCTAACTCAACCCCATCGCATTGGTGATAAAGTTTGGTTTGATAGCAATGCCGATGGTATTGAAGATGCGAATGAAACCGGCGTAGAGGCAATCACGGTCAATCTCCGTGGTGCGGGCAAGGATGGCGTATTGGGTACAGCCGATGATCTGATTGCGAGCACAAAAACCGATAGTAACGGCGTTTATCAATTTGCGCAGTTACCCGCAAGCGATTACATTGTTTATCTCAGCAGTATGGCAAACCAAGACTTTAGTACCCCGCAGCAATTTAATCTGACGCTGGCAGAGGGTAAAGACAGGCTCGATGCTGATTTTGGTCTCATTGACGCAGGCAGTATTGGCGATCGGGTCTGGCTAGATTCAGATGCCGATGGGCAGCAAGATGATGACGAGCAGGGGGTTGCCGGGGTTAAGGTGAATTTGCAAGCGGCGGGCGCTGATGGAATTTTAGACACAGCCGATGATGTGTTCAAAGAAACCACAACCGACAGCCTTGGCTTGTATCGCTTTGAGCATTTAAGCCCCGATAATTATCGGGTCACTATCGACACGACGGAGACCTTAAGCACCGCGGATAATATCGTCACCCAGTTAGGTATGGGTGAGGATTACAACAAAGCTGACTTTGGCCTTCTCCCTGCCTTAGGCAGTATTGGCGATCACGTGTGGTTTGATAGCAATGGCAACGGGCTACAAGAGGCAGGCGAGCAAGGCGCAGCAGGTGTCAGCGTCAATTTACGCGCCGCTGGCAGCGATGGCGTGCTCGGTACAGATGATGACGTATTGCAACAAACTCAAACGGATAGCAAGGGGCAATACCGTTTTGATGCCTTGCCAGAGGGTTTATATTCGGTTGAAATTGACACCCAGCAAAGCCTGACCACGCCAGAGAAACAGACTCTAAACCTGCAAGCAGGCGAGAGCAATCTTGATATGGATTTTGGACTTAGCAGTTTATCCAGCATTGGCGACCGAGTCTGGTTTGATAGCGATGCCGACGGCGTGCAAGACGCAGACGAGCAAGGACAAGCTGGGGTTTTAGTGCAATTACGTTACGCGGGCAGTGATGGCATTTTGGGCAGCAGCGATGATGTCAGCGAGCAAATGCGCACCGACGCACAAGGCTTATATCAATTCAATGATTTGATTGCTGGTAAGTATCAAGTCTCGGTGGTCTCGGATTTACTGATCACCACTGCCAGCGAACAAATCATCAACTTACAAAGTGATGAGCGTTTAGATAACATTGATTTTGGTTTGAGTGCCACGCAAGGACAAATTGGCGATTTAGTTTGGTTCGATGCTGATGGTGATGGCGTGCAAGATAGCGATGAGCTGGGTATCAGCGATGTCACTGTGACCTTAAGCAGTGCCGGAGATGATGGTATCGAAGGCACAGCGGATGATATTCAAAAAATCACCGTCACCGATAGCCAAGGGCATTATCGTTTTGATAACTTGCCCGAAGCTGATTACCGTATCCAAATCGACAGCGATAGCATTCCGCCAAGCTTACAAGCCAACACCACCGAATTAAGCTTGCACTTGGGTAGCAATGAGCAAAACCATGAAATGGATTTTGCCCTTGAAAGCTTGTCCTCACAAGGGCGCATCGGCGATTTGGTTTGGAAAGATGACAACTTGGATGGGCTACAAAACGAAGACAATCTCGGCAGTCATGGCATCCGTCTAACCTTAACCGAAGCCGGTGAAGATGGGCTATTTGATACCGATGATGATGTAATTCAAACGACCGAAACTGACAACCAAGGGCGCTATGAATTTGTGCGTTTGACCCAAGGTGAGTATCGACTTGATTTAGACAGCGATACCTTGCCTGAGGGGTATCAGTTGCAAAGTGATAAACAGCAACAGTTTAATTTAGGCAAGGATGAAGTACGAGACGACTTCGATTTTCGCTTAACCCCAGAGTCGATTGAACCAAAACCAGAGCTAGAACCAACAGGCAAGCCGGATTATCAAGTCAGCAAAGATGATGGCGTAGACAAGGTTCGTCCAGGGCAACAACTGACTTATCAAATCAGTGTTAGCAATCATGGTCAAGCAAGTGGTCACGATGTGCGGGTTATTGATAAATTCCCCGCCGATATCTTGGAGATTATCTCAGTCAGCGATGGCGGCGTGGTCAATGGTGAACGCATTACTTGGACTTTGGACAGCCTCGCGGTTAATCAAAGCAAAATCTTGATCGTTAAAGCAGAGGTAAAAGCCGATGCCAATGCCGACAGCTTTAGCAATTTAGTCAGCGTCACCGATAAACAAGGCAATGACAGCCGTCTTGAAGACAATACCGACGCGGATGATAATCGGATTATTCCCGTAGCGGACGATGAAGGCGACCAAGACACGGATGGCGAAACCGAAGGGCAAACGCCAGATACCGGAGAACAAACACCCGACGACGAGGGGCAAACGCCAGACGGTGAAGGACAAACCCCTGAGGGTGAAATTCCGCCCTCGAATATTTCAGGGATTAACATCACCCCCGAAATCGAGCGCATTGATAGCCGTTTTGTGTTCAACACCGTTGAACAAGACAGAGGCTTTGTCAGCAGTACCGATCTGAAAAAAGCCAAAAACGAGCAATATGGCTTTTATTGGCCGAATGGCGATATTCAGTTTGATTTGCCACCGCTGCCGATTTCACCGGTCTTTAGTGGCTCGGTTGCCCCAGGAACAACCATGACCGTGATCATGTTTGATGATCATGGCTCGGAAGTCGGCACGCAAACAGTGATGGCGGATACTGGCGGCAACTGGCTTGCCTCGTTCCCGAATACCATTTTGTGGAAAGCCCCACACTCGATTCAAATCAAACAGCAAGTAGCTTTGTATAATCAGGATGAAATGAGCGTCTATGACATGCGCACCTATTTCACCCCGGCGATCACCAGTCAGTTATTTGTCTCCACGCCCGTGTCAGTACAAACGGTGATGGCGCACTCGCCGATTAAGATGATTCAAGCATTACATCGAGCCTTTGAAAAACCCTTGGCTTTGAACTGGGATGATTTCTCCTCCTATCAATTCCAAGCTTCATCCTCGACGACAACGCAATCGAGTATGTAAATGCTAAGCGGGACGTAAGTCCCGCAATAATGCTACTATGCCGCCTTTTCAGCGATAAAGTAGAAGCACAGCTATGGATAACCCGCTAGATAAATTGCCACCTTTGTTAAAACAAGGCTTAGATAAAAACCTTTGTGTTTGTAATCAAGTACCAAAAATGGTTGTGATCAACGCCATTGTTAACGGTGCGAACACTGTCGCAGAGATACAACAACAAACCTGCGCCACTGATGGGACGGGGTGTTGTCGGCGCGAAGTTGAGCGTTTAATCGAATGCTTGTGTAGCGATTAAACAGATGCGCAAATTATTAAAAAATCAGTTGCTGATTTTATTGGGCTGGTTTTTCGTCCTCTTGGGGTTGATTGGCGTGGTTTTGCCGATTTTACCGACCACACCGTTTTTAATTTTAGCCCTTGCCTTGTTTTCTGAAAGCTCGCCGCGCTTTCATCAAATGCTCTTGCATAACCCGTGGTTTGGTGCAGCACTACGCCAATGGGATGAGCAAAAAACTTTATCACGACGAATCAAACACAGAGCCACCGCTTTAATTGTGGTCAGTTTTTCAGTCTCGATTTGGATATTAAATGGCAAACTATATTTACAAATTCTATTGGTTTTTATTGCAGTCACTTTATTGCTATTTCTTTGGAAAATAAAGGAATAATGGCTTTATTGGCTGATAACAGGTTACAATCAAACTTGTTGCTTTGCTTTTAGGCGTAAACGCTTATGTTATTACTTAATCTTGGTCTCTATGCTGGTATTTATGGCGGCTTGCGCTTGTGGGAATCTTACAAGAAAAAACCCCTGATTCACCTCTCGCAAGCCCGGGTTGATAAGGCGGTGGATAATCCTGAAGTGAACAATGAAACCGCAATGGTCGAGAGTAATAAATACACTGACCAGCAATTATTGCTCTCAACCGGAGCGATGGGTTTGTCGGTAGTCGGTTTTGCTTTTCCCTTTGTTAGCCCATTAAATTTTGCCCTCGGCACATATATCAGTTTGCCAATTGCTAAGCGAGCCGAATATGGGCTGCGCCAAGACAAACAAATCGGCAATGACTTGCTCACCAGTGCCGTGTGTATTACCAGTTTAGGTCTGGGGCAATATTCAGTGCTCGCCCTGCAAGCTTGGGTGTATCATTTCGCCAGTAAACAGGTCAATCGCAGTAAAAACCTTTCCCACCAAGTCATCAGCGAAGTCTTTAACCAACAAAACACCTTGGTATGGCGGGTGACAGGGCAAGCTGAAATGGAAGTTGCTTTAGAGGACTTGGTGGCGGGCGATATGATTATTATTCGCACCGGTGAAACCATTCCCGTTGATGGACGGGTACATCAAGGCGCAGCCAGCGTTGATCAGCAAGCGCTCACAGGCGAGTCTCTAGCGGTGGAAAAAAGTATCGGTGATCCGGTATTTGCCGCCACCGTGGTGCTGGCGGGTACGGTACAAATTCAAGTCGAACACGCCGGGAAAGACACTAACGCTGCCCAATTGGCAAGTATTTTAGCCAGCAGCACCGATTTTAAAACCCAAAGACAACTCTTGGGTGAAGCATGGTCAAATAAAATTGCTCTGCCCTTATTGGCAACCAGCGCCGCCTTGATTCCAACTTGGGGATTGGCATCTGCCACCGCTTTGTTATTCAGCGCCCCAACCAATAGCATTCGGGTCATGAGTTCCTTGCAAACCTATCAACATTTGCAGCAAATTGCCGCGCATGGGGTATTGATTAAGGACGGGCGCGCCTTAGAGAGCTTGCAAGATATTGATGTGATTTTATTTGATAAAACCGGGACATTGACTAAAAACCAATCTGAAGTCGGAGAGATCATCCGTTGCGGCAAGCTCGATACGGACAGTGTGTTGCAATACGCCAGCGCCATTGAAGGGCGCTTACAACACCCAATTGCCAAAGCTTTGAAACAAGCGGCTGAACACCGGGGTTTAAACGAATTACCGTTGATGAATCGGCGTTATGATGTCGGCAGTGGTATCAGTGCTGATTACCAAGGGCAGCATATTCGTTTGGGGAATGCGCGCTTTATGGCGATGTCACAGATCAGCATTGATAACCCGGCAATTCAACAACATGCGCAGCGTGCCGAGCAAAAAGGCTATGCGCTGTTATTTTTAGCCATCGATAAACAATTGCAAGGCGCAATTGAAATTCACCCGCAAGTACGTAGCGAAGCCGCACAAGTCTTGCTGCACTTACGTGAGCAAGGGGTGAAAAAACTGATCATGGTCTCCGGCGACCATCAGCAAGCTTGCGAAACCCTAGGCACGCAACTGGGCTTAGATAAAGTCCATTATGAAGTCCTGCCACAAGAAAAAGCCGATTTAGTCCGCGAATATCAAGCTCAAGGACATCGGGTGGCTTTTGTCGGCGATGGCATTAACGACAGCTTGGCAATGAAACAAGCCGATGTTGCCATTTCTTTGGCTGGTGCGAGCACCATTGCCACCGATGTTGCTCAAGTGGTATTGATGGATGCGCATTTGCGCCACTTACCCGAGTTAATACGGCTTTCTAAACAACTCGATAACCGGTTGAAAAACACCTTATTATTTTGGGCGGGCTATGGCACAGCGAATGTCGGCGCTGTAAGCCTATTACAATGGGGATTGCTGCCCTCCTCTTTGGTCTTTATCAGCGTGTTTAGTTTAGGGTTGGTTCATGCGCAACAGTCCAACGAATTAGAGCCAAAAGCCTTGAGTTTAGACAGCGAAGCAGCATATGGTTGATAACCTCAATATTCCTTTGCCAACATGGCTCACACTGTTTGAAAAAAACTATCAAGCCTGTGCCGACATCGAGGCACAAATGCGCTTTGTGATTCAAGCTGCAAGCAAAAATATTGACATGGGTACAGGTGGTCCTTTTGCTGCGGGTGTGTTTCAACAAGACAACCATGCACTGGTGGCGCTGGGGGTGAATTTAGTCCCCAGCACGGGTTTATCGATTTTACATGCGGAAATGTTGGCAATTAGTCTCGCCCAGCAACAACTGGGCACATATGACTTGCGCGGGCATCGCTTGGTCTGTAGCGCCGAGCCGTGCAGCATGTGTTTTGGCGCGTTGCCGTGGTCAGGTATTAGCGAGTTAGTTTGTGCAGCGGCTGATGCGGATGTCCGTGCGATTGGGTTTGATGAGGGCGATAAACTCCCCAATTGGCAACAAGCTTTAGAGCAACGGGGTATTCGGGTAATAAACGCCATGCAAAGAGAGGCGGCGGTGCAAGTACTTAAAAGCTATCAACAGCACGGCGGTGAAATTTATAATAGCAATGCCAATTGATAAACGTAAAATTTTAAGATTAGGCAACGCCTTATTAGATGGTGCAGAGATTATCTATCCAAATAATGGCGATACCCGCTATTTGGAAAAAACTATCGCCATAAGGCTGCATCGCTTCGATACTGTCCCTATGCGAACAATCACACTATATACCGATGCCAGCGGTGATGATGAAATCGGTTACTTAGCGCCATTATTACGCATAGCGAGCTGGGATCGTAAAAAAGATATGCAGCTTGTTCAACTAGACTGGCCACATGTTGAAGTGCAATTCTCTATTTTAGATTTTGACTCAGATAAATTACAAACGGCGATAAAAGCATTTAATGCTGTGATCGCCAAAACCCCTTTTCCCAATCAGAAGCTTGCAACACGTAGGGACTTTGCTGAACCCGATGAGGATGAATTAAGCCCTTATCAAGGGATGTTAGTTATCCGTACTGACAGTGGTGCTTGGCAGGGTTTAGAGCGTCATTTTCATGTCCATATTCCCGCACAAATTTATGAGGCTGTCATGACATTAGAAGCAAGTTTAGCTTCGTTAGCTAGCATCAGTGAACAGCAGGCATGGCAAGAATATTATGACCAAAGTTTAACGACTTTACTTAACCCCAATAAGTGGTGCTGGCATGGACAAATCGAAAACATAAGCTAAATATCATCATGAATACCGCGTTATTTCTCTATTAATCAGCCAGTTGAATGGTAAATATGTGAACACGTCAAAATCAATGTTTTTTGCTGCTGAGGCGCGGGCGGGGCGATAGCTGTGCAAAAAATTATATTGTGATTATCATATGCGCTGTTTCAAGTCAGGTGATAATTGGGCAAATATGTTTTTATCTGATACTGGCTGTACGTGGAAACCCCCCTTATTGTGGCAAAAACTAGCTTAGTGCATAACATCAGTTTTTATCTAACAAATTTTTATCATGAAATATTTTCGTTTTATTTGCGTGTTTTTCTTCTGTTTTTCTCATACTTCAATGGCTATTCAATTTAAAGAATTAGAGGCTATTTTTTTATATAATTTTACTTCTTTTATCTCTTGGCCTGAGGATAAATTACCACAGGGGGCAACCGTTAATATCTGTCTTGTGGGTGAAAATAAACGAATTTTAGATGCTCTATCCATCATCATTGATACAGAAATTTATACCGAAAACGGTCATCCTCTAGCATTGATTGAAATAAAACAGCGAGAAGAGATGTCTGTGTGTCATATCGCATTTTTTAGCGCGGAATTTAATTTAGAAATGTTATGTCCAACACTGGTTAAAAATAGCGCTATTTTAACGGTTAGCGATGAAGACTCATTTTTAGAGCATGGGGGGATGCTCCTGATGGGTTTATATAAAAATGGACGAATTAAGCTGATACTGAACCATAGACAATTACAATATGTGGGTTTGTCTGTGGCTCCAGAACTCTTGGAACTGGTTGATATTGAAGAACCAGAACGATTTATCTGTGAGAATAACCCCAAGCGTCAGGAGATAAAAATACCAGTAGATACCACCGGCGAAAACATAAAGCCGAATAATAGGCAGGATTTACCTAAAACGAAAAATACCAATGAAAAAGAGGCATTTTTTTCTCTAATGCTTATGTTTATATGGGTTTTCACCGCATTGGTTATGGTATTTATTATTGTTTTAGCACTGTTGAATAAATAATTGATATGATGCACTTATCGTAGGGATTGGCTACTTTCGGCAATCACATCGTATAAAGGGCCGAGTACCGAGAAAATCACGCCCCCAAGTATTAACCCCATGATAAGGATTAATACCGGCTCAATCACCGCTTGAATCTTGCCGATGGATTCGCGTACTTGCCTATCATAAAAATAACTGACATTGTTCAGTGCTACGTCTAATTCACCGGTATTTTCACCAATACTAATCATACGCACCACCAACGGTGGAAATAAACTGGCTTTGGCAAAACTCTCACTCATTTTCATGCCCTCGTCGATGTTGCTTTGTACTTCTTTTAAGGCGGCTTCGATAGCAAGGTTTCCGGTGATTTTACCTGTGGTTTCCAAGCAATCAATCACGGTAATTCCCGCGCCATACATGAGAGAGAAAAAAGCAGCAAAACGGGCGAGAATGATTTTTTGCAAAATCGGCCCAATTAGCCACAGGCGTAATTTCCAGTAATCGACTTGAAAACGTACTGTTTGGCTTACGTGCATAGCTAAACGCAAGAGAGTAAATAACAATACGGGGATAATGAAAAATAAATACCAGTAATGAATGACAAAATCAGAGAGTTGATTCAGCATTTGAATCCGTGCGGGTAATTCTCCCGGTAACACCGAGATTAAAAATTGGGTTAATTCGGGGACTAGGTAGGTTAAGACAAAGGCGAGTAAGCCACCAATCACCACCAAGGTGAAAATTGGGTACATCAATAAACGTTTGGTTTGCGAAATGAGTTCATCTTCCCATTTCACCATCGCGGTCAAATGGGTAAAAATTTTATCCAGTTCGCCACTGATTTCGCCAACGGCAATTAATTGTACAGAAACGCTGTTAAAGGTTTTTGGAAACCGTGCCATCGCCTCGGATAATTGCGTACCGGCTTGGACATCTTCAATCAAACTGCTGATCACATCTCGCAGAGGTGATTGCTCTAGGGTGTTACGCATATCATGCAAACAATCGAGCAAGGGCACGCCAGCGCGCAGTAATTGCTCCATGTAAAAATAAAACGTGATCAACTCTTCGCGCGGGATTTTGGGGCTGTGTTGGCGTTTGGCTTGTTGCTGGCGATAATTCACCAGCTCCAGCCCCATGTTTTGTAGGCGCTGTTCTAAATCATCGGTATTTTCAGCTTGCAGTTGCCCCGACACCATGCGCCCTTGTAGGCTCATGGCTTTGTATTTGAAGTTCATCCGGGGGTGATGTTTTTAAACAGGTTTTTTGCCATGCCCGTGACCAGTTCCACCAGCCCGTGCCAAAATTTAACTGAATTGTCCACCGCTTGATTATGGACATCAAACAAGGTTTGATTTGGGTGTTGGGTTAGGTGTTCTGCAATACGGGTAGTGACATCGCCATCAGCATGAATCACGGTTTGCAAGACCACTTGTTCCGTGCCAATTTCCCACATTTTACGAATCATGCTGATTTGTACTGCATCCAACTCCAAGTCTGCTTGTTTTTGCATCGTCCCGCGAGATAAATCATTGTTCCAGCGAAAGCTGTCATCATCGTAAGGCAGGCGTTCGGGGTCGTTTTTCATTTTATCGCGCATACATTTACGATAGGCGGGGAGATCAAACGCTGGGTCTTCACGCAGGGCGAAATTGACAAACATAGAGACGATTTGCTCGGATTGCCCTTCAATGCGCATTAAAATAGCCAATTCTTGTTTGATGTGTTTTTGCTTTTGCGCATCGGTGATTTTATTGATCACTATTTCACGCTTTTTGCGCCCTTGAATAGCACGGCTACGCAGTTCTAAAAACGCCATGATGCCGCCACTGTTCCACATCTCTGGCGCGCGGCAACCCAGCTCGACCAATTTTAGGTGATATTTTTTTGCAATATCGAGCAAAGCTTCACGCCTGTCTGTGGGCATTTTACGCCCTGACATATCGACTTTAACAATGGTGCTAACTTCAAGGCTCAAGAGGTCTTGAGCCAAGGTTTTAAAGGATAAATCGCTCATTAGAGACGGGTAATGTTATCCAGCGCTGGACGGTCATCTTCTGGTTTGACCCCATTTTCTTCTTCGTCCAAAACTTTAATTAAGCGGCTCAGGGAATACAAGGTATTGAGGTTGGAGCGGATAATGTCTAAGCCTTGGGCTTCACGCTGAGAATGAAAACTGCGTACTTCGGCAAGTGAGCTGTCTAAGACTTCTTCACTAAAGGCAGTGGTGACATCGCCAGCAAGCAGGTTGATACGGGTGACCATTTCTTTCGAGCCTTGTTTGCCAACGAGGCGGCCTTTGTCATCATGGGCAAATTCACCGACCACCGTGCGAATATCTAAATTGATCATATCATCGAGGGCGGCTTTAATATCATTCATATCCATAGGGGTTCCTCATTAGGTTTTTGCAGTCAGCGTTTTTTGCATATTAAGCAGTGGGCTTTGCGATAAAGCAATCCCATGTTGGTTAAATTCAGTTTTCAACAGGCGTTTATAGGCTCTGGCAATCCCTGCCTGCTGCATAGGTACAGTGGTGATTTTAACCCGATAATCGGCTTGATGGGCATCAAACTGCATAATCCCGACAATTTTTATTTTTTGTATGTCAGCTTGGAATGTGGGATCAGCTTTTAATTTGTCGGCGGTACTTTGCAAACAATCCAAGACTTCTTGGTCATCATGGCTGCTATCAATGGCTACATCAATATTCACAGCACCCCAGCCGCGCGAGAGATTATCAACACTGTCGATACTGCCATTGGGGATATAGTGTAAACCCCCTTCTAAGTCCCGCAACAGAGTAAGGCGTGGGGTGACTTGTTCAATCTCACCACGCACATCATTAATAATCACGCTCTCACCGGCGCGGAATTGATCTTCTAGGAGAATGAAAAAGCCAGAGAAAAAATCCCGTACCAGTTGTTGCGCACCAAAGGCCAGGGCTAAACCAAAAATACCTGCCGAGGCAAGCAAAGGCAATACATCAATGTGAATGGCCTTAAACATGGCAATGATCGTGATAATAATCACGGCGACCGTCCAAACATTGCGCACCAGTTTATAAATCAATTGGCGATAACCAATCGGATCGTGTTTGGGCACTTCGCCTCTGGCTTGCATATCGGCAACTAATTTTTTCGCCTTATCTACCCATTTACGCCCAACCCAATTAACAAAGGATATAGCTAAAATGGCTAAAATAGGAATCATAAATAACCAAAAACTGGTTTCTATACTCGCCCAGCGCAGAGCATGAGCGCGTTCTTTACGCAATAGACCTATTTCACCTAAACTGAATTGTTCAACCTCAGCGTGTGTTTGCGGGTGCTGTTCAGGCGGAAGCTCTGCCAATGCTGTCAAAGGCTTGCCGAGCAGCCCCTGACGTTCATGTGCGAGTTCAAATTGGCTGTGTTCTAATTCGGCAATCAGTTCTTTAAAATGACTAATACGCTGATCTAAACCGCCGAGCTTTTCGGTATATTTGCCCAGCCCTTGTGTCCATGCTTCATAACCACGCTGATTGGTCCAGTATTCAAACAGATCTTGTAACAAGTGTTCTTGCATTTCTTGGCGTTTTTCAGGTTCGGCTTTAGAGGGCAATAAAGGGATGCCTTCTAAATCTAGTAAAAAGCCTTGTTGTTGATAAAATTGCTCTTGGATGTCTAATTGTTCTTCTGGGTGAAAAATGGCTTTAAGGCGATGTGCGCGCACTCTGAGGCGTAGGACGGATTGTTGGTTAATTGTTTCAATCAGTGCCAAGACTTCGCTAACCGTCGGACGGCTGAGTTCGACATAAGCAATCAAATCTTCAATGGTTTTTCTCTTCGCTTCAATATTTTTTAATTGATGCTCAATCTCGACCAGGTTTTCATAATGACTGCGCAAAAGCTGGTCAATGTCCTCCACTTGTTGATTGGCAAAAAATGACAATAACAAATCTTCTAAGCTTTGATCTTCTTTAATACGTTTGCGTAAACGTGCTTCATAACGGTGTTTTTCAAATTCATTGAGCTGCTCAAATTGAGTCAATTCATAGGCTTGTTCTAGCTTAAGTAAATGGGTCAATTTTTGTAATTGTAATTCGCTGTTACTCGCCGATTTTTTTAACGCGGTCAACAATTCCGCTTCAGTCTCGGCGGTCATCAAATATTCATAACTTAAATGAGCCTCTGGCTCTTCATTCACGCTGTTATTTGCACCGGTATCCAACGTTTGTGTCAGTGCCGCCAAACTGTCGGCATTGGCATGTTCATCACTCAAGCTCGCCTCTGCTGCTGGCTCGGCAATCTCATAGCGTTTGAGTACGTGTAAATTATCTTCAATCGCTTGATTCACCTGAGCTATGCCTTGTTGCAAGCTTTCGACACGGTTGCGTGATTGCCATTCATTAATGCTCTTAGGTAAATTCATTTTGGGCTGGGTTTTTTGCCGCTTTTGTAATACCAAAGCACTGCCCCAAGCATGACGCGCAGCTTTTAGGCTGTCATCATAAGATTTAAATAGTTTTTCCAAACTGCCTTGATATTCACGTCGAACTTTGACTAATTGTGTCTCTAAGCTTTGTTTATCTTCTAAATAACTGCTATAGCGTAAGAAAGATTGGTTTTGGCTGTCCGTAATCGCATTTTTCCATGCCAATATTTTTTGATAAAAAACACTTTGAGTCTGGGTTTTATCACTGGCTGTGATTTTGGTATTTGCCACGGTTTCTGCGGCGCTGAGATTATCATCTTCAGCGGCAACATTATTTTTTTCGACTGTATCTAAAGTGAGGTTATATTCGCTTTGATACCATTGTTTAAAACTGTTTTCATCATCAATATAATCTAAACCGGTCGGGTCTTTGTGGGCGCTTAAAGACAAGTTTTCTTCACTGACCTGCTGTGCTTGTGCTGCCACTTGTGCTTGTCCGGTTTCGAGCTTGGTTTGCAGTTGCTGATAGTCTTGCAGATTATCTTTGAACACCTGTAGCAATTTGGCGTTATCCATTGGCTCAATTTTTTGTAAAAATTGCTGCCACTCTTGTTCTCTGGCTAACAGTTGTTGGCTTTGCTGTAATTCAATTTCAAAGTTTTCAACTTCGACGCGGGCTTGTTGTAATTCTTCTTCCAACGTTTGCAGATGGGCGCTGACTTTGTCCTTGTTGGCAAACAAATTTTTATGGGTATAGCGCTGCTTTTTGAGGACTTGCTTTAATGCATCACTTTGAATTAACTCAGGTAATTTTTCCGGGCTGAGTTTAAGCTTTAAGACTTCTCCCAAAGCATATAATTGTCGCTCACGGGCGCTACTGGTTTTTAGCTGGGTTTCATAGTCTTCGAGTGTAGCGACTAAATCGTTTTGTTGCTGTTGTAATTGGCTTAAATAATCCAAACGTGCTTGCCAATAACGTAAACTTTCTTGGCTTTGTGCTACCGCAGCTTGCGCCTGTGTGACATTATCCTCTTTACTGTCTGCGCCCAATAGCTGATTAATTTCTGGCGCACTTAAAGCCGCCAATTGCGTGTTAAGCTGATCAATCTGGTTTCTTTGTTGTTGCCGCTGCTGCTCCAGTTTGGCAAGAGCCGCTTGAGATTCGTCCCATAATTGATGTTGTTTGACAAAATGGCTGTTTAACTTCGGTGCATCATCTGCTGAGAATTTATCCTGCCATTGCTGAACTTCTGTTTGTTCTTGTGCATACAAATCCAATAAGTGTTGATAATCCAAAAAGCTATTTTCTGCTTGTTGTAATACGGGGAGTGCTTGCTCAAGCTGTTCTAAAAATGAGGCTTGCTTATTGCTGAACAATAGCCATTCATCTGTGTCAGGCAAGCTGGCTTGTTTTAATTTATCTAAGCTGGTGCGCCATTGTGCGGGTTTTTTCTCGGTTTTATCGCCTTGATTATCAGCCAAGATTTCTGTCAATACTTCTAATAATTGTCGCTTTTCAATTTCTGCTAAACCCGCTTGCGCCTCTTTTTGTGCTGCTTGCAGTTGTTCAGTTTCATGTACCAATTCCAGTGCCAAGGCTTTTTGTTCATAAGCTAAATCTTGCTGTTGTTTAATAAAACTGGCTTGCTCATTAAGGGCGGTTTGATAGGCTTTTGCCTGCTGATTTAAACGTTCAATGTCAGCTAGGTTTAAGTCTTGATCTAAAATATGCGGATCGGCAGGCGAGGCGATGATGTGAGGTCGCTGATGTAACAAATCTTTGTGTTTTTGTTCAAGCTTATGGTGCTGTTCGACCAGTACAACATGACGCTGCTCTAAATATGCCCACAAGTCGAACCAAGTTTGTTGTTGCTGCAACAAAGCGGGTTCATCAAGTTCGGCAAGGTTGGTGTGGTTATCGACTTCATTGGCGCTAAGCAGATAACTCAAGCTCAACAGAGCAATGATAAAAAGATGTCTGAATTGCTGCATATATCGCATCACCAACCTTGCTTGTTAATCTATCAGAATGAATCAATTACTCAGTCGTTGCTTCTTCACCATCTGTATCCGTTTCACGGTACTTATGGTCAAATTCGTTGAGTTCCTCAGGCCATTCCAATTTTTCCAACGCTGTATTTAAAGCTTCATAGCCTTCTTTATAGACTTTTTCCGCTTGCTTGATGGTTTTGGTAAAAATCATAATCCGATACCATTCCACCAAAAAGTCTTGAATCAACTTAGTATAAACCTCGACACGAATATCACCTGTTTGTAAAGCTGCACAATTTCGGAAAATTTCTCCCCCAACACTGTCAATGGCTTTGGTAAAACGCATCCAAGAAAAGCTTTTCAACTGTAAGTGAGTTTTTACAGTCTCACGCAGGGTATCGAGAAGTTTATCGCCATCGTTCTCAAACACATGCCAAGATTTTTCCGAACTAAAACCGGTCTCATAAGCGGCTTTATCGGCCTCTTTTTCAGGATAAGGGGCTAGCTCAAACTCACTACTACGTTGTGCTTTTGCCCCCATGATTTTGGCACCGTCAGCAAAGTTATAACAAAGTGTTTCTTCATTTCGTATGGTTGCCAACGCACCCTCTACACCTTTACGGGCATTGTTGTAATAAGCGCGGGTATAAATTTCACCTTGAGAATCTTCAAAGTTTGCGTCAATCAAAATAGATTGTTCGTCAGTTTCAGGGGCAATGTCTTTATGGTCTTCATTTTGATGTGCCCAATAACCTGCGGTATGATCACGTCCAGCATCGCGGAAACCAAAATCAAGCCCGATTAAAAATAATTGCCGTGGTTTGGCTAACATAGCACTGGCAACAGAGGTATTACCCGTCGTTGGATGGGTGAAATTTAACAGCATATTAAAGATAACCGCATTCGCTTTCGAAGCTTCATTGACAAGTAACACTTTATCAAATTTGGCAAGAGACTCAGGTGAGGCTTTGTAATAGGAGATGAAAGGTACTTTAAAATCAAGCTCCAATTTTTCTATTAGCTCATCCCCTAATTCAGTATCCAAGCTGCATTGATAGTCCGGTTTTATACCATGACTTTTAAGCGAGCTAACCGCGGAATGCGCAGAAAAAATAATCAAATTATCTTGATTGGCTTTGAGCCATTCCATATCGGTATCGAGTGAGGGACCACTGGCAACCACAGCAATACGGCTATTGTCAGATAAAACAGGGATGCTATTGTTAATCGGTAAGCCTGCATCCATGTTTTGGCTGCCATAAACCAAGTTACGTAATTCTCGGTCATAAGGGACGAAAATTTCTGACAAAGCACGCCAACGCAACTCAAAACGGCTAATCAGCTCATTAAAATCCTTTGAAGGATAGGCTGGTAAAAAGCGTAGCCATGCGGTGGCAGACACATGGGCATCACCAATCAATAATCCCAAGGGGTTTTCAGGCATATCAGGCCCGACGTGCATCACCAATTTACCGAAATTTTTTTCAATCGCAGCATAATCGACGAAATAGCAAGATAACGAAAATTTAGTTACATCTGGCTCAACAATGACAATATCTCTAACTTGCGTGCGGTTTAAATATTGGTTAATTTGCCCGCCGAGGAAGCTGCCTAAAAAAACGGTGACTCCTGAAAAACGCCGACGGTTATCTACCAGTTTGGGCAAACTGATTTCATGACTTTGCATCATGTTTATCCCAATTTCAGGGAATTTAGCATGTACAGCTTGGATAAAATCATGCACGCGTTGGCCGTGTTCAACCCCAATAGAAATGGTATGCTTAACTTTGAGCTTATCGATCCACCCGGTATGATGCCATGCGCCAAGTTTATTCACATAACCCAGATAATCATCTTTAGGATGACAAAAACGTCCACTACTGCGTTCGATAACGTTTAAAAATTCACTGTCAACACTGATTTCATAATTACTTGTGCCTATACGTTGCACCTCAGCAGCCAAGGCTTCATGTCGCCCAGTTAAAAATTTCACATTTTTCGCATGCAATGTATTGAGCATTTTAATGCGCTTTTTAGGGTGGGCTTTTTTTAGTTTTTGTAAAAAGTCAAAATGTATCATTTTGTGATTCTATCATCCGAAAAGAAAAATGCGTGACGGTGCTAAAAGTTCAGGGTTACACCCAGTTGTACGGTGCGTCCACGGTTAATAATACCCTGAGAAAAATCGGTGGCCTTCACTGGTGTATAATAGGTTTCATCCAACAGGTTTTGTCCTTGTACAAACACGCTCAAGCCTTTGTTGACTTGATAGCTTAAACGGCTATTGAGTAACCAGTAACTTGCCAAGGGCACAAAGCTCGATTGACGATTGATTAGATATTCATGTTCGCGGCTGCCATGATAAACGCCACTGACGTTCCAATGCCAATCACCTCGTTGATAATCACTAATCAAAGCTAAGGTTTGTCTGGCAATACGGCGCGGTGCTTGTTCGTGCTTAGTTAAAAAAGTGTAAGCAGCACGCAATTTCCAATTGCCTAAGTCCAGTTTAGATTCTAATTCAAACCCCGATGTTTTTACCGTATCGGTATTACTAAATTGGCGCAAACTACGTCCATTCACACTGACGTTGACGGTATCAATTCTATCATTAACTTGGTTATAAAAATAATTCAAAGTCGTTTGCGATTTTTTATATTTTTGTGTCCAAGCCAACTCGAAAGTCTTAATTTTTTCAGGATTCAAGTCTGGATTCCCAAGCCCATTGGTAGATTGGGTTTGACGAATGGAAGGTGCACGAAACGCTTCACCATATAAAAGTTTGAAACTGGTATTACGGTGTGGACGGTAAACCAAAGCTAAGCGCGGATTAAGATTGCCCCCTGAGTCGGAGTAATCATCGTAACGTACCCCGGCTGTCACTGAATAAGTTTTATTAAAGCGATATTGGTCTTGCAAATAAATCCCGATAATATTGCGATGGCTTTCAGTCAGTAAGGAAACATCATCATTGCGCGTGCCATCGTAATTAGCAATATCTTTACGCCCCGTATCAACTTGTGGACGACGTAAATCCGCCCCCGCAAGTAACCGATGTTTGCCATAACGATAATGTAAGTTCATCCCTAAACGCCATTCTTGCTCTTCAAAGCGAATCGTATCATTGCGTTGTCTGTCAAAAGCATCATTGCGGCGCTGTTGCTTGGTGGTTAAATAACCCCCAGTCACATTGAAATCCCAGGTTTTATCGCTATGCAACTGATAATCAAAATGTAGATAATTTTGTTCGGTGTGGTGATAATTATCCGCGTGAGGATAATCGCGAATAAAAAAGTCATCAACATCGCGTTGCGTATGGCGTAGAGATAATTTTAGTTTATCTTGCCATTGGTAACTGACCTGAAAATCTTGTCCCCGTCTTGGATCGGTGATACCTGAAACGCTAGGATTAAGCACCTCAGTTAGCTTAGCCTCATAGGCTTGACCTTGCTGCTGAAATTGGTGGAAATAAACCGCCGCTTGTCCGTAATCATTTTTACCCGAGAGGTTGGCGCTCAGTCGGTGGCTGCCTAAATTGCCTTTGCTCAACGTAATATTGTTTAGTTCTTTATCGGTGATGACATTGACCACGCCAGTAAAAGCACTGGTACCATAAAGTGCAGAACCAGGACCGCGAATGACTTCCACTTGTTTAATATTCGCAGTGCTAATAAAGCGGTTTGGCATCAAAGCGCCACCACTAATATCATTATTAATCCGCTGCCCATCAATCATGAACAAAATGTTATAGCCCGTTTGTGCCGTGCTATAACCCCGACCATTAGCAACAAAACCATCGCCACCGGCGACTTCTCGCATACTTTGAAAGCCAGGTATATAATTGAGCAATTCTTCCAGAGACTGAATCCCCATCGCTCGCAATTCTTTTCCTGTAAACACGGTCACCAAAGAAGGGGCTTCGCTGAGTGTTTCGACATTACCTGAGGCTATTTTGACTTTGACATCAAATAACTCAGATAAACTCAATTTGGATAAAATTTTTACACGCTTTGTATTCACTTCCTTTTTTTTGCCAAGGTCCGCGGCCCATCCCCCAGGGCTACATAGGCATAAAGCCAACGCATATATATTGATTTTTTTCATGATGGTAACAACTTTATTTTGATACTTAACTGCTATAAAACACACTGACTGGCTTCTACGCTCTAAAAAACTGATAGCAGAACATTAATTATTTGTGTGGGCAAGCTAAAACAACTGCCCTAGCTTAACCTGAACCGATTATAGGGTGCAAGCGATGTCGAATAAACGGGTTGAGCAATCACATCAAAATGGAAATGTGAGTTGGATCATTTGATGTGATTACCCTGAATACGATTGCCCTTTTGATTTAGGCATTTCGGCTAAAAAATTATGGGAAATATTACTAACATCATGGTCGCCACGGTTTAAACCTTTTAGGTATCCGTTTGTATGTTATCTATTTAACGGCATAATTGACCTTAATGTCTATTTGGTTCAAGCTTTTCCTCTAGCTACATTATTTTTAACCGTGCGCTAGTGAGCGCAAATCATATTTGAATGGGTATTATTTGCTGTTAAGTTTGTCCTATCACAGAGCACTTCAAAAATGTGCTAACACCAATTTTTCTAAGCGCTCTAAAGCCCCCCGATTTTGCGCCACAAACTGCCGTGCATTTTCGCCCGTTTGGTGGCGTTGATTGGGGTCAGCTAAATACCTCTTCAAACTGTGATACAAACCCTCTATATCTTCAATTTGTTCTGCTGCGCCGTGTTGTTGTAATTGCTGACTGATTAATGAAAAATTAAAAACATGTGCGCCAAACACACACGGCACACCTAAAGCCGCTGGCTCAAGCATATTATGCCCACCGATTTCGACCAAGCTGCCACCGACAAAGGCAACATCGGCACAGGCATATAATAAAGGCAACTCGCCCATGCTATCGCCAAGATAAATTGCAGTGTCATCGCTACAAGATTCGCCACTGCTGCGCCGCACGGTTGGTGCGTTGGCTTCACATAAAGCCGCCACTCGATTAAAACGCTCAGGATGGCGCGGGACTAAAATTAATAATAAGTCAGGAAAATCGACCCGTAAGCGCTGAAAAACACTGAGTATGGGTTCGTCCTCGCCCTCGTGAGTGCTGGCGGCAATCCAGACTAAGCGTTGTTGCCACTGGCGGCGCAATGCCGCTGCCTGTTCGTGCAAGCTGTGCGGCAAGTCGTTATCAAATTTAATATTGCCCGTAACCGTTATTCGCTCAACCTCGACACCGAGAGCTTGAAAATGCTCAGCATCTTGCTCGGTTTGCGCGGCGATATGCGTCAGTGCCGCGAGCGTTGGTGACAATAAGCCGAGATTATAGCGTTGATAAGCACGGAAAGAGCGCGCTGATAAACGCGCATTGGCTAAAATCAAGGGCGTTTGTTGCTGCCTGCACGCATGAAGTAAGTTTGGCCATAACTCGGTTTCCATGATAATGCCCAATTGGGGGCGAATTTGGCGCATAAAAGCCTGTGCCGCCCAAGGCAAGTCATAGGGCAAATATTGATGATCTAGGCCGGGGAAATGCTGGCGTAATTGCGCTAAGCCTGTGGGGGTAAAGGTGGTGACTAACAAGTTTTTATCAGGGTATTGTTGCCTCAAGGCGCTAATCAGCGGCAAACTCGCTTGCACCTCGCCGACAGAGACCGCGTGCAACCAAATAGCATAGCGCTGCTGGCGGCGTTGCCAACCGAAACGATAGCCCCAGCCGTGCAGATAAGCGGGGGCGCGCAAGCCACGCCACAACAAACGCAAAATAACTAAAGGAATAAGGCAGCAGAGCAATAAACTGTATAAATAGCGCATATTAGGCGGTTTTAACCATATACATAAGACTGATAAGAATCGGTTGGTGGAGCATATACACCCACAAAGCCCGTTTACCCAAAAATACCAAGCTATGGCTAAAGACAGATTCTGGCGCGACGGCGAGGTGCTGTTGCCACTTGGGGGATTTGAGCAGCCACGCGCCCAAAATCGAGCCATATAACACCAAGCCCAACCACGGCAGCAAGGGCACGTAATCCTCGGTTGCAGGCGCATACGGCATCATCCCCAACCATTGCAGCGCGGGGTGGTTAAACAGCGGATGCTCAAATAAAACCCCGATAAGTAAACACAAGCTGCCGATGATAAAACTCAAGCGTAATTGCTGCCGTAACCATAAGCCAATTAAGCTAGAGACGACAATCGCATGGAGAATACCAAAAAAAATAAAGCGCTGACCGAATAATAAAAAACTGCCAACACTGACCAAGGCAGCACAAGCGGCGATTTTTAATAAGCGATTCCAATGCGTTGAATTTAGATAGTTTTGTCCCACGGTTGCCAGTTGTAGACCGATACCAACCAGCAATAAAAAGCTGCTGACAATGACAAATCTTGCCCCTTGCCAAAACCAATCTTGCTGAAAATCAAAGTAAGCCCATTGAAAATAGACTAAATCATAACAAAAATGATAGGCTATCATTGCGACAACAGCGATACCCCGAAGCATATCTAAACGCGGCAAGCGATTTACTTGCTGACTTTTTATCATTTTTTTCGGTCCACGCTTGCGTCGTGACATCGCTAACACCTTTTTGAAAAAGCCATCATTATAAGGCAGATTTATTATGAGTTCAGTTGAAGTTGAAATCCCAGAACCATTGATTTTTACCGACAGCGCCGCTGCTAAAGTCCAAGCGCTGATCGAAGAAGAAGATCATGACGGTTTAATGTTACGTGTATTTGTGCAAGGCGGCGGTTGCTCAGGCTTCCAATACGGCTTTACCTTTGCCGAAAATGAAGAAGACGGCGACACCGTGGTGGAAAAAAATGGTGTAAAACTCCTCGTTGATCCTACCAGCTTCCAATACTTGGTTGGTGCTGAAATCGACTACACCGAAGGTTTGGAAGGCTCACAATTTGTGATTCGCAATCCGAATGCAACCACTACTTGTGGCTGCGGCTCCTCTTTTTCTTCCTAAGTATTTGGCATTCCTACGTACTTGCGTAGGAATGTTACCTCCCCATGCAAGGCTTATATCTTCAAGATAAACAATTGCACTATCGTAGCAATTTAGCCTCTCCAATCCCTAAGCCCCATGAAGCCCGCGTTAAAGTTCATCTTGCCGGCATTTGCGCCACGGATTTAGCCTTAATTCAAGGTTACTACCCCTTTAGCGGTATTTTAGGGCATGAGTTCTACGGTGAAATCGAAGAAGCCCCGAATGCTCCAGAACGGATAGGCGAGCGTGTCGTCGGTGCAATTAATATCAGTTGTGGGCAATGTCCTAATTGCCAAGCCGCCCGCCCGACGCATTGTGATAACCGTGAAGTTTTAGGCATTCTTAATCATGATGGCGCGTTTGCCGATTATTTGTGTTTACCCTTAGCCAATTTATACCGCGTGCCAGAGTCGGTAACAGCAGAGATGGCGGTGTTTACCGAGCCTTTGGCCGCTGCACTGGCAATTGTCGAGCAAACCCCCTTACGTCCTCAGGATAAGGTTTTACTGATTGGCGCAGGGCGCTTGGGGCAACTGATTGCCTTGTGCCTCAAACAAACGCCCGCGCAAGTGCAAGTAGTGGCGCGTTACCCTGAGCAACAAGCTTTGCTCAGTGCTCAAAGTATCGATTGGATAAACGAACAAGCTGCTCAAAGACAGCGCTTTGATATTGTCATTGAAGCCACAGGCAATCCCAGCGGTTTAGCGCTTGCCCTCGATTGTGTGCGCCCACGCGGCAAGATTATCCTCAAAAGCACCTATAAGGGTAGCCCTGAGGTCGATTTATCCCGCATTGTGGTCAATGAAATCAGCTTGATAGGCTCGCGCTGTGGTGATTTCACCCCCGCGCTGCGTCTGCTCGCCGAGGGGCGTATTGACCCACGCCCTTTGATTCGCGCAAGCTATCCCTTAAGCCAAGGTTTAGCCGCTTTTGCACAGGCTAGACAAGCGGCAGCAATGAAAGTGCTATTAACGCCTTAAGGGTGTGTGCGGGTGACAAAGCTCCCTCAAATGCTATTGTTCAAAGGTCTCATAATCAAACTTAAATTGATATTGCGCCATTTCATCGCGCATCAGGTGGCATAAATCCGGGAGTTCTGGCAGCATCAAACAGCCGGTTTGCGGCACTTTGCCTTCCAAAATTTTTCGCCCTGCCACACCGACGGAATAGCCGACAGCACGGCTCATGGCGGAGAAACCGCCGGGGATACCTGCTACGCGCAAACGCCCTTCTTTTAATACCCGTTGCCCGTTTGCCAATTCTACGGTGATGCGCGCTAGGATTAAGGTAATGTCAGACTCATGCTCTGCATACATCATCCGGCGACTTTGTAGCGCTAATAGGTATTGCGCCGGTGTGCCTTGTTCAATCGGGGCGGGGCTATCTTTAAATAAACCTAACCATTTGAGGCGATGCATGATGTCATCATAAGTTTTCATTTCAAGAAAATCAGCCATGGCTTGTTCTAGGTTTTCAGGCTCAGCATCAATCAAACTGGCGGTAATCTCTCGGCAGCTTTTGCCTTGGTAATCGAATGGTTGTTTAGAATTTAATAGACCTAATTTTAAGTAGGCGTTGACGGTATTGCAGTAGCCATGGTGTCGCAATAAACCGCGTATATAGGAGATATTTTTTGGCAGTTGATAGGCATCGAAATAAGGCATAACCGTACGGTGAGCCACCGATTCAAATGTGCCCCAAAGGGTATCGACTAATTTGAAGTGTTTGTATTGTTCGCCATTATGATATGAGATTTGCTCGCCGTTGACAGTATAAGTCGGGCTGGCTTGTAGGGCTTCGTATAAACGTGGGGGTGACCAAGAGAATTTATAGCCCATCGGGTTGTTGTTGTCGGCATGATCAGGAATCCCAGCCCCCCATTGTTTTACCTCCAATACCTTGCCGTTTTCGGCGCGAATGTCTTCGAGAATTTTCATGGCGCAAAGATGATCTAGCCCTGGGTCTTCGCCGACTTCGGAGAGGATTAATATGCCTTTTTCTTGGGCTTTTTCTGAGAGTTTTTGAATATTGACTTCATTGTAAGCGGTATAGACCATAGGGGTTGCGGTGCGGATACAGGATTCTGCTACGGGTAGCAGCACATGCTCAGGAATCATTGCTGCGACCAAATCGGCTTTTGCGGTAATCGCATCAATGCTATTGGGGTCATCAGCCGACCACATAGCTATCTGACAGTTTTCCTTGCCTGCAATTAATTTTTCTGCTTGAGGACGGTCGATGGTAGCGATAATGATTTGGCAGGGGTATTTATGGCTATAGTAGTCAATAATTGCCGGCGGCATCATGCCAGAACCAAAAATGGCAACAGTTTTCATCGGGCTATTTTTCCTCTAGTTGGGACAGGGCTTGGGAGTCTGGGTCTTGCTGGTCAATAAATTCAACTTTCTTTTCGCGCATGGTCTGGAGTAGTCCGGTCATTAAGAAACCATAATCGACCATAATCGCCGCAAGTAAGTTGGTATTTAAGAAGACGGCGGAGGCAATATTAAACCCAGAGGGAGTCATGGTATAAAATAGCCCACGACGTAGTTTTTTATTCAGGTGTTCACTGAGTTCAAATAAGCGGGTGAAGTTGACCAAAGTGCCATCCATGAAAATGACTTGGGAGACATCGGTTGCCACTGAAGACGCGCCACGCAAGGAAATCGACACATCCGCTTGGCTCATGGCAATCGAGTCATTGACCCCGTCGCCGACAAAGCAGACGGTTTTGCCTTGTTTTTGGAGTTTCGCGACGATGTCAGCTTTGTCCTCGGGTAAGACATCGGCGTAATAATGATCAATGCCGAGTTCGTCCGCCAGTTGCGCGGTGGCTTGTTTGTGGTCGCCAGAGACAATATAGCTCTCGCGTCCGCCCATTTTGTGAATATCGCTGACAATCTGATGGGCTTCGGGGCGCAAGCTGGCTTGCAATTCGATTGCCCCCGCTATTTCCCCATCGACGGCGACCAAAACAAAGGAGTGGGCTAAATCATGGGCGCTGTGCATATCGTTGGCAACGCCTGTGTCTAGGTCAATGTCTTTGGCTTGCATGAAGCGTTCACTGCCGACTTGAATCATTTTATCGCCTAAATTCAGGCTGACACCATAGCCAATTTGGTAGTTTGCATCGGCAAAAGCGTCGGTGCTTAAGTTCAAGGCTTGGGCGTGGGTCAAAATCGCGGTTGCAATCGGGTGTTTGAGTTTTTTCTCAGCAATGGCTGCATAGCCTAAGATGTCGTTTTCACTGTGGCTATCGCTATAGCTAATCAGGCGATGGACTTCAAAGCTACCCGTGGTCAGTGTGCCGGTTTTATCAAACAAAATGGCATCGACATCATGGAGCTTTTCAAGCGCGCGCCCATCTTTGATAAAAATCCCATGTCCATAAGCAAAGCGTAAATGCGACAACACTTCCAGCGAGGCAATCAAATCAATACTGGCAGAGAAGGTGCTGCGGAAAATCACGGTTGCCGCGCCAATGCCCAGCCACGGGAACGCCATCCCGCCCATGAGCAAAAATGGCACGGCTGCTTGTTCTGCCCATACTTCGGATTTGGATTGCACATCGGTTTTAAATTCAATCGAGCTGTTGAGGATTTTGCCAATATTGGCAATGATGGTTTCAGTCCCGGTTTTTTCGACTTGGGCGTGGAGCTTGCCCGCCAGCAAAATGGTTGAGGCTAAAATCACATCATCGGCGACTTTTTCAACCGGTTTGGCTTCTCCAGTTAAAATGCTTTGATCCACCATGCCCTCGCCTTTGGTAATCAGGGCATCAACGGGAATCACTTCGCCCGCGTTAATCACGATCACATCGCCGATTTGTAATTCATCGACTGCGACTTCTAGCTCGCCACCATCTGCTTGTAAGAGCCAAGCTAAGCGGGGCTTATTATCGAATAATTCAAAGATTTCTCGCTCAGCATGGGCGCGGGTTTTGGATTGGATTTTTTTGGCAAAGTAATACAAACACATGCCCAAGCTCAGGGCGAAATATTGCGCGGTAACGACCCCTAACACAATCCCAATAAAAATCACCAAATCATTGCTAATGCGTTTGTCTTTGAGTAATTTGCTAAAGCCGCCAATAAAGCGCTGATAGCTTAAAATGCCCAGCATTCCCACCGATAGTAAGCTTAGCGCTGGCGTGCTCATGATCGCCACGCCAGAGAGCACCACCGATATACCACTAAAGCGCAAATAACGGTTATTTTTTAACTCTAAAGCACTGGGGGCATGTTTGATTAAATCATTATCCTTTTTTTCCAAACGGCTTTGGTTTTTGCGCTTTTTAAGCCGCCGCTTTTTTTTACTTTGCTTGCGTTTAGCCGCCATCGTGCCATAAACACCAAACAAAATCCCCAATTCAATTAACATCGCCTATTCCTCCTTAAGCCAGCAAATCTAAAATAGGGTGATGAGGCAATTGTTTTTTTTGCGTTGTATAAGCATGGGTCAGCTTGCCTTGATAACAACTGACCCCTTTGGCTAACGCGGCATTGGTTTTAATCGCTTGGTGAATACCTTGATTTGCCATCAGTTCAATATAAGGAAAGGTCGCTTCGGTGAGTTTTTCTGTGGAACTTTGTCCGGTCAAAGACGGGATATGGTCAGGATTATAATGAATCACTTGATCAACAACCTTAATCTCTGTCAAGTGTTCGCTAGAAACACAGGTTTCAATCAAGTCTTTATCGCAGGCTGTGGCATCACAAACCACGCTATTGGCTGCCATGCTTTGCACCATTTCGGCATCGACTAAATAATCTAAGATAGACTTGGGCAAATTAGGACGACGCACAGCACAATTGATAAGCATATCCAATTTGGGCATCACAGCCTTGAGGGCTTTTTTAGTCGCGGTGGGGTTATCTTGCTCAAACCTAATGAACTCTAAGTTTTCGGGCACAGTAAAGCCCATCGCTGTGATTTTATCCTTAACGCGCTCTGGGTGTTTATCAACAATAAATAAATTTAATTTATCGGTGAGTGCTGAGCGCAACACCTGCGTGCCAATCGTGCCAATACCGATAATCAATAGATTCGCGCCAGCGTTACCCAAGTCATCAAATTGCGGGCACAAAATCCCCTTGTATTGGGTACACAGCTCTTTGGCGCGTTGGTAAAACAAATAGCCCGTGATTTGACTCATTGGCTCTAACAAGGGGTAACGCCCTTGCTCTTCTACCCATTCATAAGCAATACCCAAAAAACCTGATTGAGTTAAGGCTTGGATATGATCGACGCTAATATTTTCATCAAAATGTAAATAGCTAAACAAGGTATGTTGCTGCTGGTAATCTTGATATTCAGATAGCAAAGGACATTTAACTTTGAGTAGTAATTCCCCTTGCTTTAACACTTCTGCTTTAGACACGACCATACCACCTGCTTGCTGATAATCAGCATCGGTATAGTTTGATTGTTTACCCGCTTGTTTCTCAATATAAACTCGATGCCTATTGGCAGTTAAAACCGCTACTTGCGTGGGGGTAAGTGCAACGCGATTTTCATCTGTTTTTTGTTCTTTTAATATACCGATATTCATACTGATGCTTTTAAATCCTTGGGCTAAGAGAAGAGCAGGCGGCGCATTGTAAGCCTTAATCAGGTGTATAAGCAAAGGCTTCTTTTTTATCCCAAAAGGTAAAAAAACGCCATTGCTCCACGGCTAAATCCCACGAGACAGGTGGAAAACCACCATTTTGAGATAAAAATAGGTTTAGTGCCTAACATCAGTTCTTTAAGTCATTGATGTTTTTTGAACCTAAATTTCAGTGACAATTTAGCCAAGCTAAGCCTTGTTGCGGTATAATGCCGCCGTTTTTGCCATATAACAGGAGATTCAATGATTATCGTCACCGGGGCTGCGGGCTTTATCGGTAGTAATTTGGTCAAATCGCTTAATTTACGCGGCGAAACCGACATTATTGCTGTGGATAACCTTGAAAATGGCAAGAAATTTAGAAACTTAGTCGATTGCCAAATCATGGACTACATCGACAAACGTGAGTTTTTACAGCAAGTCAAAAACAACGAGTATTTTGCCAGTAATGTTCGCGCCATTTTTCACTTAGGCGCTTGTTCGAGCACCACTGAGTGGGATGGACATTATATTATGCAAAATAATTATGAATATTCTAAAATTTTGCTAAACTTTTGCCGCAATCGCCGTATTCCCTTTATTTACGCTTCCAGCGCCTCGGTATATGGCAGTGGACATGTATTTGAGGAAGATTTGCAATACGAAGCGCCCTTGAATATGTACGGCTATTCTAAATTCCAATTTGATCAAAATGTGCGCCGTTGTCTAGGGCAAAATTCCAGTCAAATTGTTGGCTTTCGCTATTTTAATGTCTATGGTCCACGTGAGCAGCATAAGGGCACGATGGCTAGCGTGGCGTTTCATTGCCATAACCAAATGCTCGATAAAGGCGAGGTCAATTTATTTGAGGGTTATGATGGTTATGGTAACGGTGAGCAACGTCGAGACTTTATCTACGTGCAAGATGCGGTCGATGTCAATCTGTGGTTTTTAGATAATCCTGATAAATCCGGGATTTTTAATGTTGGCACTGGGCGCAGTCAGACGTTTAATGATGTCGCCAATTCGGTGTTAGATTGGCACAAAGGCGGTAAGCTCAATTATATTGACTTCCCTGATCACTTAAAGGGCTGTTATCAAAGTTTCACCGAGGCTAATATCAGTGCCTTGCGCGCTGTTGGCTATGATAAGCCGTTTAAAACCGTAGAACAGGGCGTTCAGACTTATTTAGATTGGCTCAAACAAACCAATTATGACCCGGCAACCTTGTAGCCAGCGTGTTCTCAATCTAAAACCCAGATATTTGACCAAACATGACGACTCCAAGCAGTTTGAATGCTTTTAGCATATTTTCTGGTGACTTTGTAATTAGGGCAACGGCCGAGTTTGGCAGTGATGGATGGGCCGGCATTATAGGCGCACAAGGCCAATTCAACACTGTCAAAACGTTTAATGAGACTGGCAAAATATTGCGCGCCACAATCAAGATTCTTTTTTGGGTTAAATAGTTCCTGACGACTGAGTCCACAAATACCTTTTGCCGTGTTTGGCATTAATTGTGTTAGGCCAATCGCACCACTACTTGAAATAATGCGGGTGCGCCAAGTGGACTCATGATGGATTAAAATGCGAAATAAAACCGGATCCAAGTCATGGCGTACCGCCGCTTGATCCGCCAAGGATTTGAGCTGGGCTTTGCTAAAGGATTTGTTTGAACTGGCGAAAACAGGCAAACTAATGCTGCTAATAACGATAATCAAACTACATAAATAGGTAATAAAACGAAAGTGCATGGTAAATAGGCTCCGATTGTTTCTAAATTTTTCGTTTCTGAATCAGACAATTAAAGTATTAGATTATACTAATATTCTAATATAGATGCAAGCTCATGAACGAAATCCTACCTGAACTGCTACGCTGGTTTAATGAAAACCCAGAGCTAGCCAGCTTATTGGTGTTCCTTATTTCCTTTGGAGAATCTCTGCTGGTCGTGGGTTTATTTATCCTCGGCACACCGATTATGCTAGGGTTTGGGGTTTTAGTAGGACTCGAAGTTTTATCCCTTTGGCCGACTTTATTTGCCGCTTTTATGGGCGCGGTTTTGGGCGATGGCATCAGTTTTTGGATAGGCTATCGCTATCATGAAGCGGTCAGACGCTTATGGCCGTTTAATAAGCACCCGGAATGGTTAGGACAAGCTGAGGTTTTTTTTCATAAGCATGGCGGTAAAAGTGTGGCTTTTGGGCGTTTTTTTGGTCCGGTGCGCTCCTTTATTCCCACAGTTGCGGGCATGTTCAATATGCCCCCGGCGCGCTTTGTTGCGGTTGATGTGGTTTCTGCTCTGCTTTGGGCACCGAGTTTTATTTTGCCGGGGGTATTATTAGGAGCATCGCTGACCTTGGTCGCAGGGGTTGCGACCCGCTTGATTATTTTACTTGGCATTATTGTCGCGGTTTTATGGCTGGTTGCATGGGTGGTACGCCGTACCTATGGTCAAGTCATGCCGATGATGAACAGCAGCTTAAAATACCTCCTCGCTTGGCTAAATCAACACCCTTTATTAAAGCATTTTAGTAAAGGTATTCTCGATACCCAACACCCGCATATTCTCGCCTTATTTGAATTCAGTTTTACCCTCGTGCTTGCCAGCGGCGTGTTTATTGTCATGCTCGGGCTGCAACTTGCCAGTGATTTGCCTTTTGTACTCGATAGACAAGTGACCTTTCTATTCCAAGGTTTGCATACCCCGTGGGCCAATTACATCATGCTGTTTATCAACGGGATGCATAACTTGGGTACGACCTTGGGCATGGCGCTGTTAGGTTTAAGCTATTTAGCGCTTAAACGCCAATGGCAAGGCTTTTATTATTGGGGTTTTGTGCTGGTCAGCGGTATGCTCAGCGCCTGGCTGATACAACAAGCCTTATTTTTCAGTGTCCCCGAAGGCTCTCCTGTTTATGACTATACGGGCTTTGCTGATGTGCGCATCACCTTAAGCACCTTGGTGTATGGCTTTTTGGCGGTATTGATTGCGGGCGAATTACAAGATAAACCGACGCTAAGACGCTTGCCCTACACCGCTGCTGCTTGGTGGGTGGTGTCTCTTATCCTTGCCAGACTTTATTTAGAGCAACAATGGCTCTCGGATACCTTGTTAGGCTTTACCCTTGGCTTGATTTGGGTTGCGGTGATCGGGCTGGCTTATCGCCGCCATCATGTCAGTAATATCCGCATCGGTCACTTAGGGCTGTGGATGTCTACCGCCTTTTTAGCTCTTAATCTCTGGCATTATCAACAATACGATTATGAAGAGATTGAAAAAAACTTATTCAAACCCACTGAGGAAATCATGCTTGCCCAAGCGTGGTGGCAATTAGACTGGGAAGGGGTTGCCCATTATCAAACCGATTGGGGTGGACGTGCTGCTGATCCTATGACCCTGCAATGGGGCGGTAAGGTCGCTAAATTAGAAGCATTATTACTCGCCGAGGGATGGCAAAAAGCCCCACCTTTTAGCTTGATGTCGAGTTTTAAATGGCTTAGCCCCGATAGTTCGCTCAAAGACTTGCCCTTGCTGCCCCGTGTCCACCAAAGCCGCCATGAACAACACGCCTGGGTTTATTATGAGAAAGACAGCCGTTTGATTTTGCGCCTCTGGTCATCGCATATGTATTTGACTAATGTCCATTCTCTGGTTTGGGTCGGCAATATCACCCGCGAGCGTCTTGAGCATCCTTTAGCCTTTTTCACTTTGCCTGTGAGCCAGCAAGGGGAAATTTTACATCCGTTGGACTATTTACCACAAAACAGCAAACAATTGTGTTGGGCGCAACGCCAATATCATTTGGCTACCGCCGATCCGCATTGGCAAGGCGAAGTCTTATTAGGCTGGAAACAACCTTGTTTTGCCCACAACTTTACCCATCAACCCAATAAAGGTGTGCCATGAAGACCCTGCACCGCCACATCGAAGACAGTGAACAAATGCTTGCGCTAGGGCAACAGCTTGCGCAAAGGGCTAACCAAGGCTTATTGATTTATCTTTATGGCGATTTAGGCACAGGAAAAACCACCTTTTCCCGCGGTTTTATTCAAGCTAGAGGACATCAAGGCAAAGTCAAAAGTCCAACCTACACCCTAGTCGAACAATACGAATTAAGCCCAGCGGTATATCATTTTGATTTGTACCGGCTCGCTGACCCTGAAGAGCTGGATTATTTAGGATTGGCGGATTATTTAACTCCGCCGGTGATTTGGTTGGTTGAGTGGCCCGAGCAAGGCGGCGACTTTTTGCCCCAGCCAGACTTGAGTTTACATATCAGCCACCAAGGCACAGCGCGTGATGTGCGCCTACAAGCCCAGAGCGACAAAGGACAAAAGTTGCTTACTGAGCTAGCAAATGCGCCTTCAACTTAAGAGTCTATGCGGAGTATGGGAGTCGTCGCGAAAATCAGATATTTTGAGGCTAATTCCGTGGTTTTGTGAGGCGAATAACGCGTTATTTAACGAATAAAAGCGCGGGATTAGACCAAAATAGCGGATTTGCAGCCGATTATTCATATTTCGCATAGACTCTAAAGCGCTTGAAGAATCTCATTCAATTGACGTTTCACCGCAGGTTCGCCATAGGTATCTTCAATATATTGCCAAGCTTGCGTGGAGAGTTTTTCCCATAACTCACCATCCTCATACAGGCGACAAACCGCCTCAACAAAACCGTCAATATCATCGGCGATTAAAGCGGTTTCATTATCGACCATGCCCATGCCTTCAGCACCAATGGTGGTGCTGACCACTGGCAAGCCTAAGGACATCGCCTGTCCTAATTTACCTTTCATGCCTGCGCCATAACGCAAATAAGAAACAAACATTTTCCGCTGGGCAAAAGCTGGGGCAACCTCATCAACCCAGCCAACAATTTCGACATTCTCTGAGGCTAAGTCTTTGGTTTTTTGCTTCATATTACTGCCGACCAAATATAGTTTTGCTTCCGGTAGGCGGGCATTGATTTTCGGTAACACTTCGGTGACAAAAAACTCGGCGGCATCTTCATTGGGTTGATGGTGGTAATTGCCAATAAAGACCAGGCCATCTCGGTCATCAAAACCTTGTTCGGGCAATGGGAAATGCGGATGCACATTCGGTAAGACAGCATAATCTAAATCAGGAATTTCTTTGCGTAAATGCTCACCATCATCAGCGGTCACGGTCAGCACTTTATCCGCCATACGACAATTGTGTAATTCCCGTTTTTTAGTCAACTTCGCTGTTTCAGCCAAAGCTGGGTTATTTTCAATTTCAGCTTGGCGCTCTTCGCGAACGTAATGAATATCGACCGTGTCATATAAAATCATTGTTTCAGGTGAAACCAAGCGCATAAAAGGAATATAGCGGTGTCCCACATCAACGCGGCCGATTAAGGCTAAATCAAAATGCCGCTGAGCAATCGCATTTTGTAGCTTGAATTGTCCATGGAAGACTTCAATACCCACATTTTCCAATGCATGACGGTACTTGGGATTAGAGTCGAGATTATCTGATACAAAACTGATGTGATAACCCAAGCTTTTCCACAATTTAAGCAGCGTAAACATGCGTAAAGAGCCAGAATCCTCATCATAGGTTGGTAAAGTCGCATCAATCACTAAAACACTGGGGGTTTTATTGGGGTTTAATAATTCGCGTAAACGCGCAAAGGGGGCTAGTGTTTGCGGTACATGCGCACGCCAATGTTTAAACAAACGTTTTCTATCACTTTCTAAGGCTGCCGGATCATATTGTGGGACTGCTTGCTGGTGCAAATAACGTAAACGGCTTTGATACAGACAGTTTTTGCCTTCATTCTTGAACTGTTGGATTAATTCCGTGACTTGATAGACAGGGGTTTGATAATGATTAAGTTGATCCGTTTCTAAGTCTGCCAAGCTTTCTTGTTTGAAAATAATCAACTCAGAGCTGGCAGCATCCACTGTACGGCGATAGCCATGTTGTGGTGCTTCGGCTGAATCACCAATGGGTAAATGATGCAAAATCGCATCGCGGACTAAGATGGCGTAAGCGGCTCGAATTTGCCCGGCGGGGTCCGTTTCCATAGGGACTAACATCGCCGCATTGTCATCCTCTTGCCACATTTCTTCTGCGGCTTTGACTAATTCAGGGTGAGGCAAAGCGCTAATATGGGCATGATAGATACTGCCTAGCGCCGTTTGGCGTTGTCCCCAATGAATCACCGCGCTCAAGTCTTTGCTGTCAGCCGTCGCTAAGTCATGTTGTTGGCAATATTGTTTTAAGGCGGGATTTAATTCACCACAAACCAATATGCTGGCGTGACAATCTGCGGTTATCAATGCCTGATCCCATTGACTAAGGGCAATATGTAAGGCAATTTCACTGGTATCGAAGGCGATGCCATTGAGTACCACGGCAATATCCGCTTTATCATTATTAATACGTTTGGATAAACGCTGTTGGCTAAGGCTTTGTTGCACCCATTGGGGGAGTAATTGCGGTACTTGGCGACTATGGTGTTCGTCTGGATTTTGTGGGTGTTCGTAAACCGGCAGTTTTTGATGACACCACAGGGCAATGCCATTATCAGCACTGGCATTGGGCGAGTCTATTTCGATTTGGAAACTTTTTTGAACTGAATCAGCTATCGGCTCAAAACATATGCTGTGATAACGGTTATCATAAACATCAATACCATCAAAAATGACTTCACGAATCACCGAACCTGTTTGCATATCTCGAATCAAACAACGCACCTGGCAGGGATTCACTCGCATACAAGTCGCCATCAATAAATCTAAACGACAGAAATTAGCTAAACTGCTATAAACACTGAATACCAACACATCTTCAGGCGAGGTTAGGAAAAATGGAGTTTCACCCAAGGTGGAGGTATTTTCCATAAAGCTCGGGTTGTCGTTATCCCCTGCAACCAGCATATAAGTCGGATATAACCCTGATAAGGGGCGTAGCGGTGGTTGGGGATAATGCGGGCGTTGACTCAGCACCCCTTCTAAATTGTAACGCTGTAATAGATTATGCTCGCTTGTTGGCGCTGGATTTTCCGCTTGCTGTTTAAAATTAGCCAATTGCTGCAAAATCGCCTTGCTTGCTGGCACATGACGACGTACTTGCGGCCACATTGAAGCGCCTAAACGCGCAATTAAGCCTTCAACTTCACTCACCATTTCCTCGTAAGCAGGGCTTAAATCTATCGTCTGAGGGCTTGGCGGTGTATATAAATCCAGTTGCTCAACTTTTTGCCGTATCCATGTCAATAAATGCTGATAATCGCTGTGTACCGGCACATCATTTTTAGCCAAATCATAAGCACGCGGCTCAGCTAATAGCGCCGCTTCAAAGGCGGGTTTATCCAAGCCTGCGGCTAATTCACTGCTGAGGCGTGCTGCTTGTTGCTCTAAGGCTTCCACCCGTGCATTGCTTTGTTGGAAGTCATTGAGTGCCCGTTCGTAAGCTTGCTGTAATTTTGTGTGGCCTTGTGCTTGTTCAGCATAGCGGTTATGCGTGCTTTTAAGCTCATCTTGTAAACGTAAAATTTCAGCTTTTTGACTCTCAACTTGTTTTGTCCACTCGCTGATTTTATCTTCATATTGCCCTTGCATCGCCTCTTGTTGTTGTTTGAGGGCAATAATTTTTTGCTCAGACTGGCTTAATGCATCGGTATGCGCGGCTTGTTCGATGGCGATTTGGTTGGCATGATCATGCTGAGCTTGCAGCAAAGCTTGTTCTTTTTCTGCTAATTTTAATTGTAAATTTTGTAGTTCACGCTGATCTTGACGCACGATACCGCGACGCTCTTGGCTGAGCATCCAATAATCTACCAAACGCGCCCGTTGCTGCTCTGCGGGTAAAGCCAACAAATGTTTGGCTAGAATTTGCTCATAAGCCTGTTGCCATTTGGCTTGGCTACTGGTGCGGGTGATTTGTTGCTCTCCCCACAAAGCATAATCGGTGGTGATTTTATTTAAGTGATAAAAACGGGTTTTCTCTGCCAGACGCAGTAACAAATCCCAATCTTCAAATAAATCAAAATTGGTATCAAAACCGCCGACTTCTAGGAATAAGTCGCGACGAATCAGCAAATTAATCAGCGGGATATAGTTTTCATAATAAAGCCGCTCCTCATCAAAAGCATCATTAAATACCCCCACGCTGGTTTCTTGCAATGGCTCTTTTTTACCCAACATATCGCGCTGCAATAAACGACAGCCCGAATATGCCACTTGGGCATCAAAATGCTTGATGGTTTGCTCTAAGCGCTCTAAATGATCCGGGGCAAAACTGTCATCATCATCTAAAAAACAAATTAAATCACCATCACTGGCTTCAACGCCTTGATTACCCGCCTTTGCTCGCCCTTGGGAGGTTTTATTTTCTAGCAACATAATTGGTAATTTACTCAAACCTTTGAGTAAATCATCAATAGCCACACCGCCATCATTGACCACAATCACTTGATCAGGCTGGCGGCTTTGTTTAACTAAACTGGCTAAACAGCGATCTAAAAGGCTAGGTCTATCTTTGGTGCGAACAATGACAGCAAGGCGCAAAGAGGATGCGGGAGGATGGCTTACAGATTCGGTCATGGTGATGATTGTTTTTATCGAGCTGAAAAGCTGATGATTCTACTGCAAAGCCAAGCAACACGCAAAGGGCACAATTTATTCAATGAATGTAGTAAATACGATTGCCGCTTTATAATACTTTTTTATGACACAAATACCCTTTTTACTGCTAGACTACAACGGATTTGAGAGAAGAGATAGGATAACAAGATATGATCGAAGCCAATTTAATTATCAGTCATCAGGCGCAAGGGGAATGGCAAACCTTAGGCAAGCAAAGCTTTGTTGCCTTGCCCCGTGTGGGAGAAATTATTGACCGCTTTGATGAGCATGAAGTCAATAGTTGTTATGAAATTCTCTCTGTGCATCATTTAGTTGAATCAGAGGTGGTGGCTGTCGATATTTATGCCCGCAAACTTGGCTCTAAATTGGATGTTTTATTAACCCATAGCTGAGCACAATAGCTACCGATGTGACGCACTAAACCACATTGCCACAATTAAGGTGCTTTTCCACCTGCCTAGTGAAGCTTAGCCTTTGCGTAACATCAAAAAACACCTTTAGTAGGTGGAAAAAATGCGTCTAAACATACCGACGAAAACATATTATGTGGCCATTCTAAAAGGCTTTTTAAGCATTCAATCCTAGCAATTATTTGCCCCGCAAATAACAGTTCAACAAGCGATGATTTTCTCGGCGTGGCTCGGTTCAATTCTCAAAGCATTTTCAGTTCATCGCGCATTACCCTTACTTAGCTTTCTCATAGCATACAAGCAGAATATGCGCTATTTTTCATATGCGTTAGCCCTGAAGCCGCCCCTTCGCCATCTTGAGCAATAGCAAGCAGCCTGTTAGAATCGGCGCTTTGCAACTTTCGTGGACGGCGATGAAATTTCTCTTTGATTTATTCCCTATCATATTATTTTTTCTGGCTTTCAAATTTTATCCAGATTGGGCAACTGAACCCACCTGTATCAGTGGCATGTGTATTCCCGGTGGTACTGAGGGGGCTATTTATGCCGCGACGGTGGTTGCTATTATCGCCTCAATTATTCAAGTGGCGATTTACTGGTTTCAACATCGCCGTTTTGAGAAAATGCATTTAGTCACGTTGGCTATGATCGTATTATTGGGTGGCGCTACCTTAGCTTTTCAAGATAAAACTTTTATTATGTGGAAGCCTACGGTGGTTAATTGGATTTTTGCAGCAGCTTTCCTTGGCAGTCAGTTTATCGGTGATAAACCCCTGATCATGCGTATGATTGGCGATAACATTACCTTAGATAGTCCAAAAACTTGGCAGCAATTAAACTATTTGTGGATAGGTTTTTTTGTTGCCGTGGGTATTATTAACTTAATTGTTGCCTATAATTTTAGTGAAGATACCTGGGTGAATTTTAAGTTATTTGGCTTTTTGGGCTTAACCATTGTCTTTGTGATTGTGCAAAGTATTTACCTTGCCCAGCACATTGTCGAAACGGAAGAAGAATTACCCGCCAAGAGTCAGGAATAAGCCTAAATGATGTACCCTTTTAGTCCACTCCAAGTTGAATTATTGGGGACAGATTTTGATCAAGGGCGTTTATTACAAGCGGTTTGTTTTGCCGCTGATAAACACCAACATCAACGGCGCAAAAATATCGCTGCCACCCCTTATATCAACCACCCTTTGCAAGTCGCTCAAGTGTTGTGGCAAGTGGGTTCTGTGCATGACAGCGATATTCTTATTGCTGCCATTTTGCACGATACCTTAGAGGACACTAACACAGAGGTTGAAGAGTTACTCGCGTTATTTGGTGCGCCTATTACTCATATTGTTGAGGAAGTCAGCGACGATACCCGTCTTTGCAGCACCGATCGCAAACGCTTGCAAGTTGAAAAAGCCGCGAGTTTATCTCTTGGCGCTCAGCAAATAAAATTAGCTGATAAGATTTGTAATATTCAGGATATTGCCTCTGCTGAGGAAAGCCCACAAGGTTGGGATCTGGCGCGTAAACAGGCGTATTTATGTTGGAGTATGCAAGTCAGCGCGCAAATAAAAACCTGTAATGCAGCTTTATTTTCGCATTATGAAGCCGTATTAAAGCAAAGTTGTGATGAATTACATATTTCAAGGGAGAGTTTATGCTCTACGCCATCATCAGTGAAGATTACGAAAACAGTTTAGAAAAACGCCTCACGGTGCGTCCTGCACATATTGAGCGTTTACAACAACTCAAAAGCGAAGGACGGCTGATATTAGCCGGACCTCACCCCAGCATCGATAGCGAAGACCCAGGCAGTGCGGGCTTCAGTGGCAGTTTGGTCGTGGCTGAATTTACCTCATTAGAAGCAGCACAGGCATGGGCAGATCAAGACCCGTATATCAGTGCTGGCGTGTATGCCAAAGTCGTGGTCAAACCTTTCAAAAAGGTGTTACCCTAAATTTCGTCGTATTGTTAATCACCGTTTAATTCAAGGACTCAGCATGGATACCCTTGCAGAATTACGTCAGCGTTTAGAAACTGCCCTTTCGCCAACGCTATTGGAAATCAGCGATCAAAGTACGCAACACGCAGGACATGCCAGCGCTAAGGGTGGTGGACATTATACCGTGGTCATCAGGTGCGCTGCTTTTGCGGATAAATCTCTGATCCAACAACACCGTTTGGTGTATGATGCCGCTGGAGATTTGATGGATAGCGCGGTTCACGCGCTCAGTATTCAAGTAAAAAAACCAGAATAAAACCGACGTTTGGAGAAATCAATAATGACATATAAAGCTTATGTAATCGCTGCCAGTTTAGCGCTCAGCCCTTTAGTTTTTGCCGCTGATGATGTCGCTAAAACTGCCGCAGATAAAACTATTATCACCGTCAATAGCGAAGCCATTACTCAAGCGGATTATGATGCTTACGCCTCTGCCCGTAATCGTCAAAGCAAAACCCCAGTAGACAAAAAAGTCATCGCTGAGGAATTAATTGCCCGCGAATTGTTATATCAGCAAGCGCTTAAATCGGATGTTGAAAAAGACCCCGTTTATCAAGCCCGTTTGCAAACCATGCGTTATAACTTGCTGACCGAAGGCATGATGCGTAAATACTTGGCTGATAACCCTGTTAGTGATGAGCAAGTGCGCAAGCTGTACGAAGAATTACCCAATAAAGCTGAATGGCCAACCGAATACAGTGCTAGCCACATTTTATTAGAAGATGAAGCCAGCGCCAAAGCCGTGCTAGAAGAATTAAAAGCCGGTAAAGACTTTGCCGCCTTGGCAAAAGAAAAATCCGGTGATAAAGGTTCGGCTGAGCAAGGCGGTTCTTTAGGCTGGTTTGGTTTGCGTGACATGGTCAAGCCATTTGCAGCCGCATTGGAAACCTTAGAAAAAGGCAAATATTCCGATGCGCCAGTGAAAAGTAAATTTGGTTGGCATGTGATTTTGCTTGAAGATACCCGTCCTTTGCAATTACCTGAATTTGACAGCGTCAAAGAACGTTTACGTCAAAGCTTGCAAAATGATTTGATGGGCGGGTGGAGCAAAGAATTGCGCGCTAAAGCCAAAATTGACATGCAATTGGGCGACGATACCCCAGCCGCAGGGAAATAGCCCATGTCAGCGACCTTAGATCTTGCTATTGATTTAATTCAAAGGGACTCTATCACCCCTGAGGATAAAGGTTGCCAAGCACTGTTAGCAAATCGCTTAGGTGCTTTAGGCTTTAATAATGAACATCTGCGTTTTAATGATGTCGATAATCTTTGGTCGCGTCGTGGTGATACAACGCCGCTGTTAGTTTTTGCAGGGCATACCGATGTCGTGCCCACCGGTCCTGAAGCGGCTTGGCAACAGCCACCTTTTGCCGCTAACTGTGTCGATGGCTATTTATATGGCCGTGGCACAGCGGATATGAAAGGCAGTATTGCTGCTATGACCACTGCTTGCGAGCGCTTTATTGCCGAACACCCAGATCACACTGGCAGCATGGGTTTTTTAATTACCAGTGATGAAGAAGGCCCGGCTACCGATGGCACAGTAAAAGTTATCGAACACTTAGAAGCCCGTAACGAAAAAATCGACTGGTGTTTGGTCGGCGAGCCATCGAGTACCGATAAAGTCGGTGATGTGGTCAAAAACGGACGACGTGGCTCTTTAACAGGCTATTTAACCGTTAAAGGCATTCAAGGGCATGTGGCTTATCCACACTTAGCCGAAAATCCGGTACACCGCTTAGCGCCTGTCCTTGATACGCTAGTCAATACCGAATGGGATCAAGGCAATGACTTCTTCCCCGCGACCACCTTTCAAGTGGTGCAAATCGAGACAGGCACAGGCGCTACCAATGTGATTCCCGGTAGTGTCAAAATCGTGTTTAATTTTCGCTATAGCACCGAAACCAATCAAAGCCAAATCCAACAGCGGGTTTTAGCCCTGTTAGATCAACACAAATTGAATTACGACATTGACTGGAGCCATTCCGGTGCGCCGTTTTTAACCGCGGCGGGTGAATTGGTCGATGCGATTCAAGTTGCGGTGCAAGAAGTGTGTGGCTACCCGACCGAATTATCAACCGCAGGTGGCACATCTGACGGGCGTTTTATTGCCCCCACAGGCGCGCAAGTGGTGGAACTCGGGCCATTAAATGCCACCATTCACAAGGTAGACGAACGGGTCAGTATCGCTGATTTAGACACCCTCTCTAGCGTCTACCAACGCATTCTTGAACAGCTTTTATTACCAACAACATGACCCAACTGCTTGCGTTAGGCATTAATCATAATACTGCCAGTGTCGAGGTGCGAGAACAGCTTAGCTTTAATGCTGAGCAAGTCCCACTGGCACTTCACCACCTCAGTCAACACAGCGCCATTGAAGAAGTGGTGCTCCTCTCTACCTGTAATCGAACCGAGTTCTATTGTGCCATCCCTGATGGTTATGATGGGCAAGCGCATTTACTTGATTGGATCAGTGAATATCAGCAAATGCAGCGCGAAGAATTAGCGCAATGTGTCTATTGTCATCGAGAAAATGAAGCCATTCGGCACTTATTTCGCGTCGCTTGTGGGCTGGATTCGATGGTATTAGGCGAGCCGCAAATTTTAGGGCAACTCAAAGACGCTTACCGTTATGCTCAAAATGCCAAGACACTGAATACTTTGCTGGAACGATTATTTCAACACAGTTTCTCGGTTGCTAAACAAATTCGTACTGATACAGCGATCGGCTCTAGCCCGGTATCAGTGGCATTTGCCGCAGTACGTTTAGCCCAACAAGTCTTTGGCAAGTTCGATAAATACACCGCCTTGTTACTCGGTGCAGGAGAAACCATCGAATTGGTTGCAAGGCATTTACACGAAAGCGAACTTGGGCGCATGGTGGTTGCTAACCGTACCCTAGAGCGCGCTCGGCATTTAGCGGTCGAACTCGATGGTTATGCGATTACCCTAAGTGAAATCCCACAGCATTTAAGCGAAGCTGATATTGTTATCGCCTCCACTGCCAGCCCAGAACCCCTTTTAAGCAAAGCCATGGTCGAAGCCGCCATGCAGCAACGCAAACACCGCCCCATGTTGCTGATTGATTTAGCCGTGCCACGCGATATAGCCGCCGATGTTGAAGAACTAGAAGATATTTATCTCTATAGTGTTGATGATTTAAATGATGTGATTCAAGAGAATTTGCGCTCACGCACCGAGGCGGCGCAACAGGCCGAGGAGATGATCGACACCGAAATCAGCCATTTTGTTGACTGGCTCAAATCCAGAGCGGTAGTCGAGAGTATTTGCGCCTTGCGCGACTATACCCAGAAAAATGCCGAACCTTTGCGCAAAAAAGCCAATCAATTACTCAATAATGGCAAATCGCCTGAGGAAGTAATTGATTTTGTTATTCATCGCATGAGCAACCAATGGCTACACACGCCTTGCACCCGTTTGCGTGAAGCCGGTAGCAATGGCGATCAAAACTTTATCGACATCACCAAGCGCCTGTTTGATTTAGACACATGAACACAGCCCCCTCTGATTGGCTCGAACAGCCGCAAGAACGCTTAAATGTCAGCTTATTTATCGCCTTGCTGTTGCACTTGTTTATTATTTTTGGCTTAGGCTTCACCTTGCCCGAGAGCAGTCAACGCATCAACACCCGCATGGATGTGGTCTTGGTGCAAACCAAAACCGAATCCGAACCGGTGGAAGCAAAATACCTAGCTCAAGCCAACCAAGATGGCGGCGGTAATTCCGAAGAAGTCCAACGTGCCAGCAGCCCTACCAATGCTGAATTTCCAGACCCCGTCCCGCATGTCACCAGCGCCGCTAGCCCGATGAATATTGCTGCTGCGCCAAAACCGAAAACCACCACTCAGCTGACGACTAAAAAAGCTAAAATCAAAGTGGTGGAACCTAAACCAGAAAAAAAACCTAAAGAAAAACCCAAAGCCGAGGGCAAAGACTTACAAACCACGCCGGATATTCCTAAAATCAGTGCCTCGGAATTAATCTTAAATGCCCGGCGTGAAGTGGCGAGTTTACAAGCCGAATTGGATGCCAACTTACAATCATTTAAGGACAAACCCCCGCATAAATACATTAGCGCCCGCACCAAAGCCCACGCCTATGCCAGCTATATGGATGCCTGGCGACTCAAAGTCGAGCGCCTAGGGCAACACCATTTTCCTACCGAAGCACGGAAGAAAAACCGTTCGGGTAGCTTAATCATGGATGTCTCGATTCGCGCTGATGGCACAGTGATAGCGACTGAAATCCTCGAGCCTGCCCCCTATGCTTTTTTGAATGATGCCGCGATAAAAATTGCCAACTTAGGCTCGCCCTATGCGGTGTTTACCGACGACATAAAAGCCGAACTAGGCGAAAATGGTATTTTGCATATTATTCGCACATGGCGATTTGACAGCGATGGTGGTTTTAGCAACCATTAACCCCTCATACTCACAGGAATAAACTCATGCCCGTATCCAGCGACGTGAATGCCAAGGCGCAACAAATCAAAATGGTCATCTTTGATGTGGATGGTGTACTCACCGATGGTAGTTTGTTTATTGATAACCACGGCGAAGAATATAAAGCCTTTAATTCTCGTGATGGCCTAGGGATGCGGATTTTACAAGACACCGGGATTTTAGTCGGTGTGATTACAGGTAGAACCTCGGGTGTGGTTGAACACCGGATGAATTCCTTAAAACTCGACCCCAAAAACGTATTTCAGGGACAAACCGATAAAATCCCCGCCTTTTTGCAACTATGCCAACAAAACCATTTGCACCCGAATCAAACCGCCTATGTCGGCGATGATATTATTGATATTCCGGTACTCAATGCCGCTGGTTTAAGTATTGCAACTGCCGATGCTCACCCTTTAACCAAACAGCATTCCGATTGGGTAACCACAGCCAATGGCGGGCGCGGCGCAGCGCGTGATGTGTGTGAAATGATCATGCAAGCGCAAGGCACATGGCAAGCGCAACTGAAAAACTTTGCGGCAGCTTAATACCAATCCTAGATTTTACTACTCCAACTCGTTCCCAAGCTCTAGCTTGGGAATGCCTATTGCGTCGCTCCAGTGGCGCGTAAAATCGGAGCGATTAATATTGAAATGGGTATAAATTTGCAACCTGTACGGCTGAGTGTGCTTGTCAGTTAGGTAGCTGATGTGACGCACTAAGCCGGTTTTTATCACAATAGTGTGATTTTCCACCTGCCTAGTGAAGTTTAGCCGTGCAGCAATGGCGGTTTTTTCTGCCCTTAAGGCAGAAAAAGAAGCCTTTGCGTAACATCAGTTAGGTAAAAAGATCGTGTATTTGTCGGGACACTACTATTTAACTGATGTTACGCACTAATCCCGTTTTTGTCACACTATGTGGGTTTTCCACTGCGTAACATCAGCTATTTAACCATGGCATTTTAAAAATACCAGGTATACCCCATCACCAAACGCAAGCCTTCAGGGCGATTTTTTGCGCCTGATTCAAGATACGCATTGAGCTTAAATTTTGTTCCCCGACCGCGATAAACCAACCCAGGGCCGATGGCAAAAACAGACTCACGAGAATTGACAACTCGTTGTCCACCAATATGGTCATCACGTAGCTGCTTTAGATAATAGCCTGAAATGCCCAAGTACAAATTCTTTTTAAGCTGATAAGAAAAAGCATAATTCATATGAAAAGCGCTGCCCGCTTGGATATTGTCTGCTTGATAGATGAGGGCAGGGTCATTATTTTTGGCATTCCAAAGATAATAAAAACGAAAACTTGTTGACCATTTCGGCGTGAGTGATACCGTCGCGGCATAATAAGGGTTAAAGCTATAGGCATTTTTACCAACATTTAATCGCTGGTTTTTATCATAATCGCCAGTGGGTAATCTAAATAAAAAATTCAGCCGATGAAATAGCGGTTTTCCAAATAAACGCTGATTATTCCATTGCAAGAGAAAAGGGCTAAATAGCACATCGCCCAGTCCTGATGCCCCTTGAGTCAAGCCTATATCTGTATCTGGCTCGATGTCTGCCACAGGCACAATCAGCTCAGCGCCATAATAGCCCCCCAACATTTTATATTTAGAAATATGCGCCAATTGAACCGTGAGCGCCGATACCTGCATTCGATTATCGCCAGCTATTTGCTTGCCTTGATGATTCATTAAACGATCGGCATCAAAATGAACCCCTGTCACTTGGATAAGTGATGCGGGTTTGGCAATGCCATCTAAAAATGAGGTGCTTCCCAAATTAACGGGGGGCAAAGTAATGGTATCAGCAGCGATAGCCGCAACATTGGTAAATAAACCCAATAGGGCGAGGGGGAAAATACGATGCTGCATAAAAATCCTTTTATGTTTGGAGTTATTCCATTGTTTTTTATCTTAGCCAAGCGAGGAGAAAAACCGAGCATTATAATATGATTAACCCAGTGTTTGGAGGAACTCAAAAATATCCTAACGATACGACTCAGCTTGTTGTATGATTGCTAACCTTCATGCGCTAACTCGACTCAGCCTTTGTATGAAAATTAAACAACTGACCTTAACAAACTTTCGCTGCTTTGATGCGTTAAGCTTAAGTTTTGATGAACGCTTAACCTTATTAATTGCCCGCAATGGTGCAGGGAAATCCACGGTTTTAGATGCTTTAGCCATTGCTTTAGGGGCTTTTTTGACCCGCTTACCCGGTGTCAGTGGCTTAAACCCGAAAAAAACCGATTTTCTTGTGAATACTGTGGGAGATAAACCCGCTTATATGCGCATTCATTGTCAAACCGAGGATGGGCTTTGTTGGGATAAAACCGAAAAACGCGACCAAAGCAAAAAAACCTTGCAACAAATTCCAACAGGCATAGGTCTTAAACAACTCAATGCCTATGTCGATAGCTGGATTAATGCTTACAATGACAAACAAGCCTTTGAATTACCCGTATTTATTTACTACGGCACGGGACGGGGTGTTTTTTCTGTGCCGCAACGCAAGCGCAGTTTTGCGCAAACCTTTCCCCGCTTCGATACCTTTAAAGATGCCTTAGAGAGCCGCACCAACTTTAAGCGCTTTGTTGAATATTTTTATTTTTTAGAAGACCAAGAAAACCGTCTACAAAAACAACAACGCTCTTTTGATGTCGAATTGCCTGAGTTGCGAGCGATTCGCCTTGCTATCAGTCACATGATGCCCGGCTTTTCCAGTCCACGCAGCAGCAGCCCCGCTGGCATTATTGTCGATTGGCACAAATCAGAAACAGAAACCACAGAGCTGCGCATTGAGCAATTAAGCGATGGTTATCGCACCACGCTGGCAATGGTGATGGATATTGCCTCGCGTATGGCAGAGGCAAACCCAGAGAAAACAGCACCGCTGGAGGGTAAAGGCGTTGTCCTCATTGATGAGGTCGATTTGCATTTACACCCCAGTTGGCAACGTGAGTTTTTACCGCGTTTACAGCAGACCTTTCCACAATTGCAATTTATTGTCTCCACCCATTCCCCCTTTATTATTCAATCGGTTAAAGAAGCAAAATTAATTGATTTAGACAATACCCTCTCAGCGCCAAGCCATAGCTTAACCCCAGAGCGTAGCCTTGAAGACATTGCCGAGGAAATTATGGGCTTGGAAGGTGTGCAACGTAGTGCCATTTTTCAAAAACAAGTAGAAACGGCACAAAGCTATTACCGTTTATTGGATGAAGGTGCTGGCTATGATGATGAACAAATTCAAGCTTTAGAACAACAATTAGACGAGTTAGAAACTTATTTTGGTGATAACCCTGCCTATGTGGCTTTTTTGAAAGCCGAGCGGCGTAAACGTTTGCATAAACCCCTATGAGACCATTACAACGCCCTGACTATACGGGCAAGCCGATTAAAAAATATAAAGATTATTTGGAAGCCTTACAAACAGCCTTTGGGCAATATTGCGCATATTGTGAACGTTTGGATAAATTGGATGTTGAGCATGTTGTGCCTCAAAGCAAAGCCCCTGAATTGAGATTAACATGGTCAAATCTTTTGTTAGCCTGTTCTCGCTGTAACCGTGATTTTAAACGTAGCCAAAATGATAGCCGTGATGGTTATATTTGGCCGGATATCGACAACCCTTTGTTGTATCTGGATTATTTACCTGATGGGCGTGTGAGGGTACAAGCGACGCTCAAGGTCGCAGAAAAACAAAAGGCTGAAAATACCATCGCTTTGTTATGCCTTGATGATAAGGCGCAAAAGCAAATTGTCTTGAATCGCGCGCGCCGTAATACTTTTCGCGTTGCCCAACAGGCAAAAGAAAATTATCTCAAGCGCTATAGCTCAATTGATGAGGTGTTGGCACAGGCAGCACTGGGGCATTGGTCGGTTTGGTTTAGGGTGTTTGAGGATGTGCCGGAGGTGGTGGAAGCTTTGTGGAATTGTTCTGACTTTCCCAATACGGGGTTTAGGTTAATTCGTGAAAAAACAAACGTTGACTAGTTCCCATGCTCTCGCATGGGAATTCATATTGGGAAGCTCCTGCTTCCTGTCACGCGCTGCTGGAGCAGCGAAATAGGCATTCCCAGCGTGGACTCTGGGAACGAGTAATCGACCTGTTCTATCTCACAGTCATCGACTTGAGCAGCAAAATGTTCTGCCAGCGCTGTTTCTAGGCGCTGAATCTCGCTTTGAATTTGTTTGAGTTGTTGTTGAATCGCAAATTTTTGCCCCGCATCGTGAGCATTGATTTTTTCCATCCGAAAAAAATGGTATTTCTCATCCCAAGTGTGTAGTTCGGTTTCTAACTGTTGTTGAGTTTGTGGCATATCTGTACAGTGGTTAGCGGTGTTGCTAACATTCTAAACCACAGGGCGAATCTGTGCGAGTTCATCCTCGCTTAATAAGCGTGATACCGCCATAAAACGCACCCCTAGCGGAATTTCTAAAGAAAAACTTGAGCCGCGCCCTTCACAGACATCAATGTGAATGTGCATATTTTTATAATAGCTAAACTGATCAGCTGCCATATAAAAACCGCACTGGTGAATTTCTCCCAAGCATAAATCGCGTGAGCCAAGAATAAATTCACCTTTAGCAAAACACATCGGCGCTGAGCCATCACAGCAACCGCCGCTTTGATGAAAAATCAGCTCGCCATGTTGGGCTTGGAGTTGTTCAATAATAGCGATGGCGGCATCGCTGACCGATAAGCGTTCAATCGTTGACATGTTCATTCCTTTGAGCGTGGCTAAAGCCACGCTTGCTCAGTGCTTAGAAAAAGCCTAAGGGATTTTTGTCATAAGACATGAGGATGTTTTTGGTATGACGATAATGGTTTAGCATCATCTTATGGGTTTCGCGCCCGATACCGGATTTTTTGTAACCACCAAAAGAGGCGTTAGCGGGATAAGCGTGATAGCAATTACACCAAATCCGCCCGGCTTCAATGCCACGGGCAAAAGTTTGCATTTGATGGACATCGCGTGTCCACACGCCTGCACCCAAGCCATATAAAGTATCGTTAGCAATCGCTAAAGCTTCGGCTTCATCTTTAAAGGTGGTGACACTTAACACCGGGCCAAAAATTTCTTCTTGGAAAATCCGCATGGTGTTATCACCTTTGAAGACCGTAGGCTGGATATAATAGCCCTCAGGATGGCTGTCATTTTTATACGCTTCCCCACCAGTTAAAAGCTCTGCGCCTTCTTGTTTACCAATATCAATATAATTGAGAATTTTTTCATATTGGTCATTAGAGGCTTGTGCGCCCATCATGGTATCGCTGTCGAGTGGGTCGCCCATTTTAATCGCTTCAATGCGTTTAATGCAGCGTTCCATAAATTCGTCATAAATGCTCTCTTGAACCAAGGCACGCGATGGGCAGGTGCAAACCTCGCCTTGATTGAAAGCAAATAAAACCAAGCCTTCGATGGCTTTATCAAGAAAATTATCATCCTCAGCCATGACGCTATCGAAGAAAATATTCGGCGATTTGCCGCCCAGCTCCAAGGTCACAGGAATAATATTTTCCGAGGCATATTGCATGATCAAGCGCCCGGTGGTGGTCTCGCCTGTAAAGGCAACTTTTTTGATGTCAGGGTGGGTGGCTAAAGGTTTACCAGCTTCAGGACCAAAACCGTTGACCACGTTTAATACCCCAGCGGGTAATAAGTCGGCAATCGCTTCGATGACAAATAAAATAGAGACCGGTGTTTGCTCAGCAGGCTTGAGAACAACACAGTTACCCGCCGCCAGCGCGGGAGCCACTTTCCATGTTGCCATTAAGATAGGGAAGTTCCACGGGATGATTTGCCCGACCACGCCCAAAGGTTCGTGTACTTCCATCGTCACGGTATTGGCATCTAAATCACTAATATCACCGGCTTCACCCCGAATCACGCTGCCAAAATAGCGAAAATGATCCACCGCCAACGGCAAATCAGCAGCTAGGGTTTCGCGAACGGCTTTGCCATTATCCCAGGTTTCAACCAGCGCTAAGTTTTCTAAGTTTTGTTCAATACGGTCGGCAATTTTGAATAATAAATTACTGCGTTCGGTAATTGATGTTTTTGTCCAAGTCTCTGCGGCTTTGTTTGCTGCTGCGACTGCTGCATCAATATCTTTATGGTTGGATTGTGGCACTTTGGTGATGACACTGCCATCGACAGGCGAGATCGCATCAAAATATTGTCCATCAACAGGTGCAACCCACTGTCCACCGATATAGTTTTCATATTGAGATTTAAAGCTGGGCTTTTGATAAGGCATGTATTTCCTTCCTCTTTTAGTAGTTTAATGGCCGTGAGACAGTGTGATTCTCCTCATTGTCACAGCCGTTAGTTAAGCAATATTGCTATTGCTTTTTTATAAAAATCAATGAATTGCAGATATTATTATTTTTTTATGTTAGCTTGGTTAATAAAGGTACTGATCATAACGATTAATGCACTAATTAGCACGCATTTCTTCGTTTTTAACTGAGGCAGCACGGACAGAGCAAAATAGTGGGTTTGCGACCGATTATTCATATTTCGCATAGACCTTTAGAGGGAAAAGTGCCAGAAACAGGCTGTGTAATGTTGCCTGCTTTATTTAATTTATGCACACTGATGCGAAAAGAAATGGCGCGTTATCCATTCGAATTTTTAGTTACTGATGTTACGTACTAAGCCTGTTTTTGCCACAATAAGGTGCTTTTCCACCTGCCTAGTGAAGCTTAGCTGTGCAGCAATGGTGGTTTTTTCTGCCCTTAAGGCAGAAAAAGAAGCCTTTGCGTAACATCAGTTAGTTATAAGAGCACTTACGACTCATGATGTTTGTTATGATTCCTGCCCGACTCAGGAAATAAAGACCCCCGATGGCTATCAAAAAAACTGAACTTTACTCTTCCCTCTGGGCTAGTTGCGACGAACTGCGCGGCGGCATGGATGCCTCGCAATACAAAGACTATGTCCTCACCTTCTTGTTCCTAAAATACGTCTCTGATAAATACCTCAGTGACTCCGAAGCGATGATTATTGTGCCGAATGGCTGCACCTTTGCCGATATGGTTAAGTTCAAAGGCGATAAAGAAATCGGCGAGAAGCTGAACATGGTGCTCGATGACATCGCCGAGGAAAACGGGCTGCCTTGGCTGGTGAACAAAGACAACGACTTTAACGACGAGGAGCGCCTTGGCAAAGGCAAAGAAATGGTGGACAGGCTCTCGAAATTGGTCGGCATTTTCGAGGGGCTAAACTTTACGGGCAACAATGTTCAGGGCGATGATTTGCTCGGTGATGCCTATGAATATTTGATGCGTAATTTTGCCACTGAATCGGGAAAGAGCAAAGGGCAATTCTATACTCCCGCCGAGGTCTCGCGTATTCTCGCCAAGGTGGTGGGTATCAGCGCTGATACACTGCCCGCTAAAACCGTCTACGACCCCACTTGCGGCTCTGGTTCGCTGCTTTTGAAAGCCGCCGATGAGGCGCGTAATGGCTTGAGCATCTACGGTCAAGAAAAAGATGTCTCCACCACCGCGCTTTGTCGCATGAACATGATTTTGCACAACAACGCCGAGGCTGAAATTGCCCCCGGTGGACACAGCACCCTTGCCGAGCCGGAATACAAACAAGCCAATCAGGGGCTAAAAACTTTTGATTTTGCCGTCGCTAACCCGCCCTTTTCCTTTAAAGCATGGAATACAGGTTTTTCGCCCGAAGAGGATATTTATGCCCGTTTTGAATATGGCATCCCGCCGGAGAAAAACGGCGATTACGCTTTTTTATTGCACATCCTCAAATCCCTAAAAAGCACAGGCAAGGCGGCGGTGATTTTGCCCCACGGCGTGCTGTTTCGTGGCAACGCTGAGGCGGAAATTCGCCGCAAGCTCATCCGCCAAGGTTATATCAAGGGCATTATCGGCCTGCCTGCCAACCTGTTTTATGGCACAGGCATCCCTGCTTGTATCATCGTCATCGACAAAGCTGGGGCGCAGACACGGCTGGACGACCCCAACAGCGGTATTTTTATGCTCGATGCTAGCAAAGGCTTTATGAAAGATGGGGCGAAAAACCGCCTGCGCGAGCAAGATTTGCACAAAATCGTTGATGTCTTTAACAAGCAAATCGACAGCGAGCCAAAATACGCCCGCATGGTCAGCTTTGATGAAATCGAGGGCAATGACTACAACCTCAATATCCCGCGCTATATCGACAGCGCCGAGCCAGAAGACCGACACGACTTGAGCGCCCACTTGAGCGGCGGTATTCCCGATGCCGACATCGAAGCCCTAGACGCTTATTGGCAAGTGTTCCCCAGCTTGCGCAAGACCTTGTTCCAAGCCGAGCGGGCGGGTTATAGCCAAGCCTTGATTAAAGCCGCCGAAGTTAAAAGCACCATCCTCGAGCATGATGAGTTCCAACAATTTGCCGCACAGGGCTTGGCGCAATTTCAGCAGTGGGCAAGCGCAGCGGATTTGTCGGCATTGTCTCAAGACGATTTGCCCAAGGCGGTTATCCACCGCATCTCTGAGGCGCTGCTTGAGGCTTATACCGATGTGCCGCTGCTGGATCGCTATGATATGTATCAACTCGTCATGAATTACTGGGCAGAGGTAATGCAGGATGATGTTTATTTTATTACTCAAGACGGCTGGGCGGCTGCCAACGCCTTGCGCGAGCTGGTGGTGAAAAAGGGCGAAAAACTCAAAGAAAGCCCCGATTTGATGATTAACAAAGCCAAATACAAAGCCGAGCTTATTCCCCCCGCGCTGATTATCAAACGTTTTTTTGCCGCTGAGCAGGCAGAGGTCGATGCCTTGCAAGCAGCGCTTGATGCCAGCAGCCAAGCCTTGGAGAGTTATATCGAAGAACACGGGGTCGAAGGCGGTTTATTGGAAGAGGCTTTGAACGACAATGGCAAGCTTAATAAAGCCAGCATCGCCGCCCGCTTGAAACTCGCCAGCGATGCCGAGGAAGTCGCCGCCTTGAAGCAAGCAAAACAACATTTTGACACCGAGGCAGCGGCTAAAAAAGCCCTCAAAGCCGCGCAAACGGTTTTAGATAAACAGGTGTTGCAACAATACCCGCAACTGAGCGAGGCGGAGAATAAAAACTTGATTGTCGAGGATAAATGGCTGGCGAGTTTGCAAGGGCATATTGTCGCCGAGATAGAGCGCGTGACCCAACAGCTTGCCAATCGGGTTAAGACCTTGGAAGAACGTTATGCCGAGCCGTTGCCTGCTTTGGCGCAGTCGGTGGAGGCATTGAGTGCTAAGGTTGAGGGGCATTTGCGCCAGATGGGGCTGGAGTGGTGATTGTTGATGCGTGATAAGGGTTTTTATTTGGCTTTTCCAATTCAGGACGCAGTGTGTCTTGAATTCAGTTTGGGTTATTTTCGTCAGCTTATTGCTAGCGTAGATAGCGATGTTTGCGCATTCGATTGGCATCGTTTTTATCTGCTGTTTTCAATTCGAGAGACAGTGTCTCTTGAATTGAGTTGGTTTCAGTCGTTACCAGACTTAAGTACATTGATTAATACGTTAAGAGCCAAGATGGGAGCGTGTTTGATAAATATGGGGAGAGAATGGTGAGTCGCGTTATTGAGCAAGACGTGCCGGAGGGATATAAGCGGACTGAGGTTGGGGTTATTCCTGAGGATTGGGAGATTCTTCCTCTTAATTGTTTGGCGAAAATCAGATCTGGATTTGCAAAAAACACCAATAAGGTAATACGTGATCCCGTTGTTGTTCATTATTTGCGAGTTGCTAACGTACAGGATGGATATTTAGATCTTTCTGAAATGAGTATGATCAAAGTTAGTAAGGAAGCCGTTACACAATACGCTGTACTTTCTAGTGACGTATTAATGAATGAAGGTGGTGACCTTGACAAGCTAGGTCGAGGGGCAGTTTGGCGAAGTGAATATAGCCCATGTATACATCAGAATCATGTATTTGTTGTCCGTTGTGGTACAAATATATATCCAGACTACCTAAATGTTTGGACTGGTTCAGCATCAGCCCGACGTTACTTCATGGTTGCAGGAAAGCAAACCACGAATCTAGCCACAATCAATAAAACAGCGTTGGGACAGCTACCAATTGCCCTCCCCTCAAAAAAAGAACAAACCGCCATAGCCAAGGCGCTCTCCGATGTCGATGCTCTGATCACCTCACTGGAAAAACTCATCGCCAAAAAACGCGCCATCAAAACCGCCGCCATGCAGCAACTGCTCACCGGAAAAAAACGCCTGCCACCTTTTGATAAAACCCACAGCGGTTACAAACAAACCGAACTGGGGGAGATACCGGAGGATTGGGAGGTTAAGGCAATCGACTCATTCTGTTCATGTTATTCTGGTGGAACACCATCAACTGGAAATGCGTATTTTTATGGTGGTGAACTACCTTGGATTACTTCTAGTGATTTAAACAAAAGAATAATACGCTTTGTAAATGGTCGGATTACAAAGCTTGGGTTTGAGAAATCTTCAGCAAAAAAGGTTAATAGAGGTACTTTACTGTTTGCATTATATGGTGCAACAGCTGGTGTTTCTGCACTGACCGAAATAAATGCAACTATCAATCAGGCTATATTAGCTATTGTTTTAAACAGTAAAAATGACACTCTTTTTCTATTTCAATATCTACAACTAAAAAAAACCTACTTTATTGATACATACACACAAGGGGGACAACCCAATTTTAGTGGTGATATTGTTAAATCATTTTTAGTTTCCTTACCAGCCACATTAGAAGAACAAAAAGCCATATCACGAACACTTCATGATATGGACAACGAAATTGAAGCACTAGAACACCGCCTAACCAAAACCCAACACCTAAAACAAGGCATGATGCAAGAACTCCTCACGGGAAGAACGCGGTTAGTTAATACTGAAGATTCAAAGCCCCAAAGGGGCGACATTCATATAGCCTAGGGCAACGCCCTAGGTTGATGATATAAAAAAGAATTAAGCCCTGTAAGGGCGACATAATACGCTATATTTATCTCGCCCTTACAGGGCTAAACCCGTTTCGTTTACCGTTCCTAGGGCGTTGCCCTAGGCTGTATAAATGCTGCCCTTTCAGGGCTGCTCTTAACTTAATGATAGTAAGCGCGTAAACGGGGGATGGGGAAAACGACGGGGAAAACGCCCCAGAAAACGCCCTAGCGAGTAGATAGGGCTAACGAAGAAAGCCCCAAAGGGGCGAGATTCATATAGCCTAGGGCAACGCCCTAGGTCGATGATATAAAAAGGAATTAAGCCCTGTAAGGGCGACATAATACGGTATATTTATCTCGCCCTTACAGGGCTAAACCCGTCTCATTTACCGTTCCTAGGGCGTTGCCCTAGGCTGTATAAATGTCGCCCTTTCAGGGCTGTTCTTAACTTAATGATAGTAAATGCGTAAACGAGGGGATGAGGAAAACGACGGGGAAAACGCCCCAGAAAATGCCCTAGCGAGTAGATAGGGCTAACGAAGAAAGCCCCAAAGGGGCGAGATTCATATAGCCTAGGGCAACGCCCTAGGTTAATGATATAAAAAAGAATTAAGCCCTGTAAGGGCGACATAATACGCTATATTTATCTCGCCCTTACAGGGCTAAACCCGTTTCGTTTACCGTTCCTAGGGCGTTGCCCTAGGCTGTATAAATGCTGCCCTTTCAGGGCTGCTCTTAACTTAATGATAGTAAGCGCGTAAACGGGGGATGGGGAAAACGACGGGGAAAACGCCCCAGAAAATGCCCTAGCGAGTAGATAGGGCTAACGAAGAAAGCCCCAAAGGGGCAATATTCATATAGCCTATGGCAACGCCCTAGGTTAATGATATAAAAAAGAATTAAGCCCTGTAAGGGCGACATAATACGGTATATTTATCTCGCCCTTACAGGGCTAAACCCGTTTCATTTACCGTTCCTAGGGCGTTGCCCTAGGCTGTATAAATGCCGCCCTTTCAGGGCTGCTCTTAACTTAATGATAGTAAGCGCGTAAACGGGGGATGGGGAAAACGCCCCAGAAAATGCCCTAGCGAGTAGATAGGGCTAACGAAGAAAGCCCCAAAGGGGCGAGATTCATATAGCCTAGGGCAATGCCATAGGTT
>JADGDE010000012.1:0-62125 GCA_016745035.1 Thiotrichales bacterium | reverse complement strand
CTATATTTATCTCGCCCTTACAGGGCTAAACCCGTTTCGTTTACCGTTCCTAGGGCGTTGCCCTAGGCTGTATAAATGCCGCCCTTTCAGGGCTGCTCTTAACTTAATGATAATCACAAACAGGCTGGGAGCGCCGACATCTTGTCGGCTTGCCGTCTGCAAGACGGCGTTTCCAGCGTATCTACTGGGCTAATGAAGGAAGCTTAAGTAGCCGTAGGGTGGAATAGCGTTAGCGTATTCCACCATTTATCGTGCCGCAATCGGTGGAATACGGCGCGATAAAGAATAAGTAAAAAATTGGTAATGTGGCGCGCCTATTCCACCCTACGGTGTGCATTTTTTAAATGTTGGCAAAGGTATTTAACAACCATGAATATTTTATTTGATAACAATGAGGGGGCAGCATGGCTTCAATAGGTCAACTTGAAAGAGAAACTCAAAACCGAATTGTAAAATTTTTTGAAAACCAACTGGATTATAAGTATTACGGCAACTGGCAAGATCGCGCCAATAACAGCAATATCGAAGAAAAAATTCTACGCGCTTGGCTCAGCAAACAAGGTTTTGATGAGGGCTTAATCAACCCCGCCCTGCGTGATTTCAAACAAGCCGCCAGCATGGGCGATGCTAAAAAGCTCTATGCAGCCAACAAAGCTGTTTATAGCCTGCTGCGCTATGGCGTGAAAGTGCGCCAAGGGCAAGGCGAGCACAGCAAAACCGTTTGGCTGATTGATTGGGCAAACCCCGATAACAATGAATTTGCCATAGCCGAGGAGGTTGCCATCAAAGGCGAGAACGACAAGCGCCCCGATGTGGTGCTCTATGTCAACGGCATCGCCTTGGGGGTGATTGAACTCAAGCGCGCCTCGGTTCCGATTAGTGAGGGCATTCGCCAAAACATCGATAACCAAAAGAAAACTTTTATCCGCGATTTTTTCAGCACCATGCAATTGCTGATGGCGGGCAACGATTCCTCAGGCCTACGCTATGGCACTATCGAGACCCCAGAAAAACATTATTACACTTGGAAGGAAGAAAACCCCGCCTACAATCCGGCGCAAGCATCGAGTAAAAAGCACCTCACGGTTGACGACACCGATATAAGCAATGAGGGTTTAGATGTTGAGCTGATGAACCTGTGTCGCAAAGCCCGTTTTTTAGAAATTATTCACGATTTTTTAGTCTTTGATGCCGGGGTAAAAAAGGCTTGTCGGCAAAACCAATATTTTGGGGTCAAGGCGGCACAGCAACGCATAGAACAAAACGAGGGCGGCATCATTTGGCACACACAAGGCTCAGGCAAAAGCTTGACCATGGTCTGGTTGGCAAAATGGATACGCGAGCATGTCGATAACCCCCGGGTGCTCATCATCACCGACCGCACCGAATTGGATGAGCAAATCGAGGGCGTTTATCAGGGCGTTGAGGAGCAAATCTATAAGACCAAAAGCGGCACGGATTTGATTGCAGAACTGGACAGCAGCGAGAATTGGCTGCTGTGCTCTTTGGTACACAAATTTGGTCGCCACGGCGGCAAAGATGTAGCCGATACCGAGGCAAACCAAGCCACTGATGCCTATATCGAACAGCTCAAGACCTTGCCCAAGGATTTTGAGGTCAAGGGCAATTTATTTGTGTTTGTCGATGAGTGCCACCGTACCCAGTCGGGCAAGTTGCATGAGGCGATGAAGCGTTTGTTGCCAGCGGCGGTTTTTGTCGGTTTTACAGGCACGCCATTGCTAAAAAAAGACAAGCAAAAGAGCATCGAGGTGTTTGGCGCGTTTATTCATACGTATAAGTTTGACGAGGCGGTCAAAGATGGCGTGGTGCTGGATCTGCAATACGAGGCGCGGGATATTGATCAATATATTCGTTCACCTGAAAAGATTGATGAATGGTTTGAAATCAATACTCAAGGGCTGACAGATATGGCTAAGGTGCAACTAAAACAGAAGTGGGGCACGATGCAAAAGGTGCTCTCTAGTCAGGATCGGTTGGGGATAATCGTCCATGACATTTTGAAGGATATGAAACTGCGCCCACGCCTGATGGACGGTCACGGCAATGCCATGCTGGTCTGTGCCAGTATTTATCAAGCCTGCAAGGTCTATGAATTGTTTAGCAAAACCGAACTCAAAGGCAAATGCGCCATTGTGACCAGCTATCTGCCTTCCCCGAATGATATTAAAGGTGAGGAGAGCGGTGCAGGCTTGACCGAAAAGTTGCATCAATACGAGATTTACCAGCAAATGCTGGCGGATTATTTTGAAGTGCCCAAAGCCGAGGCGATAAAAAAGGCGGAAGCCTTTGAGAAGGTGGTGAAGCAACAATTCAAGCACGAACCTGGGCAAATGCGTTTGTTAATCGTGGTCGATAAGCTGCTAACAGGCTTTGATGCCCCCTCGGCGACGTATCTTTATATCGATAAAAAAATGCAGGATCATGGGCTGTTTCAAGCCATTTGCCGCGTTAATCGTCTCGATGGTGAAGACAAGACCTATGGTTATATCATCGACTATAAGGACTTGTTCAACAGCTTGGAGTCTTCTATCAGTGATTACACCAGCGGTGCGTTTGATGACTATGACCAGACCGATGTCGCTGGCTTGTTGAGCAACCGCTTGGAGAAAAGCCGCGAGAACTTGGAAGAGGCACGCGAGAGCACCAAAGCGCTGTGTGAACCTGTGTTGCAGCCCAAAGCCTTGATTGATTACCTGCGCTATTTTTGTGGTGATGTCGCCAAACGAGATGATTTGAAAAGTAACGAGGCCAAACGGGTGTCGTTATATAAAAATGTTGCCGCCTTGGTGCGTGCTTATGCCAATATCGCCAATGAGATGGCAGCAGCAGCTTATAGCGCCAAAGAGAGCCAAGCGATTAAAGATGAAGTCGCACAGTTTAGCCATATGCGCGATGAGATAAAACAAGCGGCCGGCGATGAGGTGGACATGAAACAATACGAGCCTGCCATGCGCCGTTTGCTGGATATGTATATCCGTGCCGAGGACAGCCAAAAAGTCATCGACTTTGAGGAACTGGGGCTGATTGAGTTAATCGTCGAAAAAGCGAAACAAAACCCAGCGTCTGCGGGGGGTGCTGCTGTGCCGGAGGCAATGGCAGAGGGCATTGAGAATAATATGCGTAAGTTGATTATCGACTCGCAGCCGATTAACCCCAAATATTACGAGAAAATGTCCGAATTGCTCGACGCTTTAATCGAACAGCGCCGCCAAGAGGCGATTGATTATGAGCAATATTTACAAGCAGTGAAAAAGCTCGCCGAGGGCATTAGCCAGCCAGAGGGGGCGCGCCAGTATCCTGATTCTATCAATACCCGAGGCAAACAAGCCTTGTATGACAACCTTGATAAGGATGAAGTCTTGGTTGCCCGCCTTGATACCACGGTTCGTTACACCAAAAAGGATGATTGGAAAAGTAATCGCTTTAAAACCCGCGAGGTCGAACTGGCCGTGCGCGAGGAGTTGGGGGAATACAAGGTGGATGTACAGGAGGTGATGAGCTTGATTAAGAATCAGAGGGAATATGATTAATGATAACAACACTATTAACTGTGCCAAGCTTACGCGCCGCTGGAGCGACGCAATACGCATTCCCAAGCTGGAGCTTGGGAACGAGTTGGGATAGCTATGCATTTACCTAAAGCCATGCTCAGCGTCAGCGGCATTGAAATAGAACTGATTAAAAAGGCGATTAAAAACCTGCACCTTGCGGTCTATCCGCCTGATGGGCGCGTGCGTGTGTCCGCGCCCAAACAAATGAGCGATGACAACATCCGTTTGGCGGTTATCTCTAAGCTGGGCTGGATAAAAAAGCAGCAGCAAGATTTTGCCGCCCAATCCCGCCAATCCGAAAGGCAATATATCTCCGGGGAATGTCATTATTTTTTTGGTAAGCGCTGCCGCCTTATGCTTATCGAACGCGATGCCAAGCCAGAGGTTAGGCTGCTCAAATCTGGTAGGCTGCAATTATTTGTCCGCCCAGGGGCAACGCTGGCGAAAAAAGAGGCTTTAATTAATGATTGGTATCGGCAGGCGTTAAAACAGCGTATCCCCGAATTATTGACGAAGTGGCAAGCGGTAGTGGGCAAAGAAGCCAAATGTTGGGGCGTTAAAAAAATGAAAACCAAATGGGGCAGTTGTAATATTGGGCAACGCCGTATCTGGTTGAATTTAGAGTTGGCAAAAAAGCCCCCGGAGTGCTTGGAATATGTGTTGGTGCATGAGCTGGTGCATTTGCATGAGCGCTATCATAACCAACGTTTTAAGCAGCTCATGGAACAGTTTTATCCCGCTTGGCAACAGGCAAAAAAACGCCTAGATAGCGCCCCGTTAGCATATGAGGATTGGGCGTTTTAAGAGAAATATACAAAACAACTTCAGCAACTTTTTCTGATATGCTTCTCCTTTCAAATTAAAAGCCCCAACGGGGTGACATTTATATAGCCTAGGGCAACGCCATAGGTGATTGATGTCAATATATTTCAGCCCTGAAAGGGCGATATAACTTTCGTATTTTTATGTCGCCCCTTCAGGGCTTAATCATCATTGCTTTCCCTGTCCTAGGGCGTTGCCCTAGGCTTTATAGATTACGCCCTTTCAGGGCTATCGGCGTGAGCAGTAACGAGAATATTCCTCTTCGTTCAAAAGAGGGCAAGGGTAGTTGCATAAATTAATTCGTGAACGTCCCTAAAAGAAACATGGCGATTATCGTTTTTAAGGCTGCTCAGTGAGTATATCCAAGGACTCAGCCCCGGCTTTGCGCGCTACGTCCATAATGGCAACCACTTGTTGCAAAGCGGTGTTAGTATCCCCGCGTAGGCGCACAGGGGTTTTAGGTTTAGCCGCTAGGTTGGTGCGAATATAGATTTCTAGCTCTGCGAGGCTCATCGCTTGTTCTTTGATGTGAATCACGCCCTTGGCATCGACAATAATATCTATCAGCTCTTTGGGTGCGTCGCTGCTGCTGGCGGCTTCTGATTCTGGCAGGTCAATCGCTAAGCTTTGCTCATCGACAAAATGGGCGGTGAGCATGAAAAACACCAATAATAAAAACACGATGTCTATCAGCGGCGTGAGGTTGAGCGCGAGGCTGGCGCGGCGGTGTCTACTCATCGCCAATACCTTGCCAATGATGGGCTTGTGGCTCGGTGACGGGAGTATTGTTGTGATGAGAATTTTGTTCTAAGACTAAAGACAAGGCTTGTTGCATATTTTGCGCGCGACTCTCGACGCTGTTTTCTAACAAGTGTAGCAATATCAATAAGGGGATGGCGATGACCAAGCCCACGCCCGTGGTCAGCATCGCTTCCCAAATACCGCCAGCCAGCGCTGCGGCATCGACTTTGCCGCCGGCTTGTTCGATGACCATAAAGGCTTTAATCATGCCGATGATTGTCCCCAGCAGCCCCAACAAGGGCGCAGTGTTACCGAGTAAACCCAAGGTTGCTAAGCCGCGCTCTAAGCGGTGCAATTCTGCCGATTGAATCCGTGCGCCGACCCGCGCCAAATCTTTAACCCCTGTTTTGGCGGCGTTGAACATAGCAAAAACAATGGCGTATTCACAACTGCGTTTGCGCCACGTGCTAAAGTCACCGCTGCTGAGGCTGGCTTGAATCCGTGTTTCTAAGTTGCGGCGCGCACCGCCCCGCCAAGTGTAATACAGCCAGCGTTCTAAAACGATGCTCAGCCCTAAGACGGAATAGCCCGCCAAAACCCAGACAATGATGCCACCTTTGTCGAATAAATCGAGCCAATTCATGCAGAAATCCATCCCAATGCCGTGCTAATGCCCATCAGCACCAATAAGCCTATGCCAAAATCCTCAAGCTTACCACGCCACTGGGATAAGTGGTTTTTTAACTCCTGACTAAGATGCGCTACGGCAAAGCCAAAAATAAACGCGGGAATAATCACCGCACCAAGCCCAAAGGCAAAGCCGAGCGAGAATCCGATGCTGGCACTGGCACTGGCAGCCGCTGCGAGCAAGACCATGCCTAAAGGCGCGCAAGGGGTCAGCGCCATGCCTGCGCCCATTAAAAATAAGCTGCTCGGCAGGAGTTTGCGCGGTGGTTGAATCGTTTGTGTCTCTGCTTGCGGGCGAGTACTGCAACTGCCTTGGCGACGCTTGCGTAATAAGGCGAGTGCCACTAATAAAGTCGCTGCCCCCAACAGCCCACGCATCCACGGCGCTTGCAGCCAATCCATCAGCACTGCACCGGATGCCCCTGCCAATGTGCCGAGCAGACTATAGCCTGTGACGCGACCAAGGGAAAACGGCAACAAGGTATGCCAGGCATGACGCACGCCGCCGCCACGGGTAAACAGCACAGGACCGAGGTACGGCAAGCAGGCAATATTGCAAGGACCGCTACCAAAGCTCAAGCCCAGCAACAGCACTGCTGAAAAACTCACGCCAACGGCATCCATCACGGTTTCTCAGTTTTGCTTTTCAGCAAGGCAGGCAGGGTATTTTTTTCCCATTGGGTTTGGGCTTTTTTGCGTGGTTTGAAGTATTTTGGATCGGCCGAGAAGAAAGCCACCCCCGCGTATTTGAGTTGTAACACGTCTTTATCGGGGCAAAACTCGACACAGCGCCCGCAAAGCGTGCAATCGGCAAAGGTGACATCTTTGCTTTCCATGTCGGTGTGGATTTCGCGGATGTCCATCGGGCAAGCTTTGGCGCAAATCCCACAACGTTCACAGCGCGGTTTGGCATGTTTGACCAAACGTAATAAACCGATTTTACGAAAGGCAGCATGTAAAGCCAGCATCGGGCAAATACGGCAAAACGGTTGGCGTACCAATAAGGCTAGCGCAATCATCAGTCCGAATAAAAAATCAGCGATTAAGGATAAAACCAGCAAAGAGGTCGAGGAGGTATCGACATTTAATTGCGCGCTGTCGCCGCCAGCCAAACTGCTGAGCAAACGACTGGGACAGACTTTGCAAAACGGGTCGCCCAAGTCATGGCTGGTATAGCCTAATCCGGTGAGCAGTGGGAACACAAACACCAGCGCTCCGAGCATCAGCCATTTAAATGGGCGGATTTTATCCACCAAGGCAGCAGACAAGGATTCATGGCGGCGCAAGCCGAGTTTTTGCCCCAGCATATGCAAGACTTCTTGGAAAAAACCCAAGGGGCAAATCCAACCGCAAAAGGCTTTGTTGAGGACGATAAAAAACAATAAAAACGTGCCGAGGGTAATTAAGGATGGCAATAAGCCCATCAACAAGTTGCCACCATTGGCGATGACCATCCCTAGGCGGTGATCAAGTTGGTGTTGCAGTGGAATCAAGACGCAATAATCGGCGGTTTCAAAATTATAGGCACAACTAAGCGCAGGCAGGGCAACACTGAGTTTTTCAGCAGTGTAATAGCCTACCCACACCGAACCATAGGTTAAAAACACAAAGGCGAGCAATTGCGAGAATTTACGCATCAACGACAGGTTTATCCAAAATTTCATGCTTTTGCTCCTGTTTTTAAGCCACGGCGACCAAGCCAGCCACCGCTAATCAAGCCTAAAACCACCACGGCAATGCCCCAGCTTGTTGATTGCCAGTGTTTGGGGTTAACGTAATACATGGCTTGCAATTGGCTGTGATAGTGTTTGCCGCCCTCGTCCCAGCGCACGCTGAGGTGAAATGGCTGTGGTTTGTTGGCGCGTCGCCCAACTTGAATGTCTTTGAAGTCCTCCGGCAATGTGAAATTAACCATACCTAAGGCATCGCTGACGGTTTCGATGTGGCTACCGTTTGCGGTTGTCAGCATCACGGGGGCAGAGGCTAGGGGCTTATCATTAAAGCGGATAATAAACGCCCATTCGCTGCCGCTGTAGTAGCGGTAATGCTCACGCGGCAAGGGCGCGGGGATAATTTCCAGCGGGGTTTTGGGCTGACTTAATAACACCGCAGGGCTAAAACCGCCGGGTTTGCCGTTGAAATAATCATAACGCTGGATGCTCTCCAAAGTGGTGTCCGAATGTTTTTCAATCACCAAGGCGTGATAGCCTGACAAGCTTTTGGGGCGCTTGAGTTGCAATTGTTGGTTTTCTAAGGGCAAGCTTTGTTTTTCCAAATCGGACTGCCAAAAATGGATTTGGGCTTGCTCGCCGTTGCTTAGTTCAAAGGTCGGTGCGCCGCGTCCGTGGTGTCCGTTTGGATTGGGAATCGGTTTGAGTGTCATGCTTGCTGCGCTTAGTTGGCTAGAGAGCAGCAATAACCAGAAGCTAAAGGGTATTTTTTTTATCATAGAAATTAATCAGTTTCTTGTGGACGCGCCGCTGGAGCGACGCAATACGCATTCCCAAGCTGGAGCTTGGGAACGAGTTAAACTAGAGTTTGGGAATGAATTAGAAATTCGGGGAGAGAACAGGACTTTGCTCGTTCCCACCGTCCACGGTGGGAATGCCTAAACCGTCGCTCCAGCGGCGCGTAGCTCCACATTAGAATTGATACGCATAACTCAGCATGACACTGCGCGGTGCGCCAGCGGCATAATAGGTTTTGTTATTGCCTTTTTTGACTTCAACGGCGTAGCGTTTATCAAATAAATTATCGACATTAAGGCTGAGGCTGTGTGCGCCGCGCTCATAAGCCAACATCAAATTGGTGACAAAATCATAGCCGCCGTATTTTTCGCTGTTGGCATTGTCGAGGTAATAGCTGCCCCAAGAGTTAGCTTGCAAGCGGGCTTTGAAGCCAGAGGCATGATTGTAGCCCGCGCTGAGGTTGTATTGTTGCCGAGGCACATAAGGCAGTTGCTTGCCGTTATAGTCAAGAATGCGCCCACGGCTGACTTCTTGATAATTATCAAAGCGGTAATCGCTATAGGCATAGCCTGCACCTAACCAGAGGTTTTGGCTTAAGTTCAAACGCCCGCTAAATTCCAAGCCGTCTTTTAAAGTTTTCCCCGCATTTTGGAACAAGGTTTCGCCGTTTTGAATCGTGGCGACAATCTCGTCGCTGACTTCGGTATGGTAGAGCGATAGATCAAACGACCATGCCCGCGCCCGACCTTTGAGACCGATTTCAATATTGCGCGCTTGCGAGGCATTTAAGTCGGCATTTTTTTGAATTTCTGACTCGGAGGGCAGTTGATCCGATTGTGCCACCACAGCATAGGCATTGATTTGCGGCGTGAGTGTGTAGGTGACACCTAAACGCGGCGAGAACAGGGTGAAGTTTTTATCGGTGCTGACCGTGCCTGCGCCATCGGCATACGTGCCACGGGCATAATCATAGCGGCGGTATTCTTCGGTTTGAATATCAAAATTGGCTTTATCCAAACGAAACCCAGCATCAATGCTCCAGTTTGGCGCGGGACGCAAGGTTTCTTGTAAATACACCCCATACAAAGAAATATCGCTGGCTTCGGTTTCTAGTAATTCGCCACGGCGGTCGGATAAGGTGGCAATAATGCGCCCGTTAGGCAGGGTGCGAACATCGCCATACGCATATTTTTTCGACTCATCGGTGCTATCCAAACGGGCGGTAAAGCCAAAAACCAAATCCGCTTGTGCGCCAAAGGCTTGATGCTGGCGGCTAAACTCTAAATCAGTGCCAAAGACATTGGTTCCCGGGTTATCGTTAATCGCGCCTGTGACTGGATGGAAATGCTCCCAGCTATTCATATAAACCCGTGGTTTAAATAACCAATCGCCGACCTCTTTTTCTAAACGGCTATTAAAAAACCAAATTTTGGAATAACGCCCCGAATGCTTCCACGCATCTTGGTTATCGGTTTGCTCGCCGGTTTGTTTAAAAGTCTCGAACTGCTCAGCACTCATCGAGCCGGGTAATTGCATATTGGCTTCGCTGTAGCTGATTTCGGTTTCCAAAGGCGAGCCGTCTTCTAAAATCACCCCATGCTTTAAGCTGACTTGATTGGTATCAAACTGATTCCAAGCGCGCCAATCATTATCTAAAACTCGGCGCGAGACGGTCAGGGCTAAAGAATTATCTTCGTTGACTTCACCGCTGTAGCGCAGGTTATAGCTTTGTGCGCCGTCGTTGCCGCCGCTGATACGGATGCGGTTAGCGCGGTCATCAAACACCGATTTAGAAATAATTTGAATCGTGCCGCCTGCTGAGCCGCTGCCATACAAAGACCCAGGGCCTTTGGTGATTTCGATGCGCTCAATGTCTTGGGTGTCGATAAAATCAAAACGGGAAAAACTATCGGGGTCGGTCATCGGTACGCCATCGCGCAGCACCATGATTTCGCGCACGCCATAATTGGCTTTTTGTCCTGCGCCGCGAATCATCAAACGCACATCATAGCCACCGCTTTTGGAGTTAATTAGCACCCCCGGCGTGCCTTCAATGGCTTCTTTGATATTGTGCATTTTTGCCGACTCGATGCGGTCTTGATCAATCACAGCCAAACTGCCGGGCACGGCTTTACTGGCTTTTTCAATTCGCGAGGCGGTGACGCTGATAGTGTCGAGGCTGTCTTCAGCATAAACAGGCACGGATAACAAAGCTGCACATAAAGGGCTGAGAGAAAAGAGCGCCGCTGGGGGGGATAGATGTAAATGCCCAGCGTATCGGTGTGTTTTTCTCTCAGTCATTTTCTTTTTTTCCTTTATTGATTGATGTCACGCACTGAGCCAGTTTTTGCCACAATCTTGTGATTTTCCACCTGCCTAGTGATATTTAACCGTGGGAGCAAAGACTTCTTTTATCCCTTATAAGGGCAAAAAAGAAATCTTTGCGTAATACCCGTTATTAATTAGCGTTAGCATCCTTGCCTTGCCCGTGGGCAAGCAATAGCGTTTTGATGTGGTGTGTGTGTATATCAGGGGATAACGCCATTGTTTAACATCCTTGTTAAAACAGGCTTTATAAGAGCAAAAGTAGTGCCGTCTAATAAATTTATTTTTTTCAATTAGTTATAAAAATAACAGCTAAAAAACTGTGTGATATGCCTCAAAAACTGCGGCATATTACTCAAAGCAGTTTTTAGAAAAGAGCTTACTTCATATTTTTTAATTACTGATGTTATGCACTAAGCTGGTTTTTATCACAATAGTGTAATTTTCCACCTGCCTAGTAAAGCTTAGCCGTGCAGCAATGGCGGTTTTTTCTGCCCTTAAGGCAGAAAAAGAAGCCTTTGCGTAACATCAGTTAATTAGAAATTAAAAGCAGATATTAGCCCATCATGTTCTGGCAACATATCGGCATAAAATGTGTTAGCATCCTCTTTTTAGCGCATCGACTGGGACTATGTAGGAAAACATCATGGATAAAACAGACAACAAGCAAGGAACTTTGCTGATTGTCGATGATATGCCAGCCAATCTCACGGTGTTATTGGAGTTTTTACACACCGAAGGCTTTCAGGTATTAATCGCTAAAAATGGCGAGAGTGCTTTGCGTAAAACGACCTTGGTCGAACCTGAGCTAATTTTATTGGATGTGATGATGCCGGGCATGAGTGGTTTTGAAGTCTGTCAGGCATTAAAAAGTAATCCTGACACGGCGGATATTCCAGTAATTTTCATGACCGCGATGGTTGAGACTGTGGATAAAATCAAAGGCTTTGAGCTAGGCGCAGCGGATTACATCACCAAACCCTTTCAGCAAGAAGAAGTGTTGGCGCGGATTCATGCCCATTTGAAACTCTATCGTTTGCAACGGCAAGTGATGCAACAAAACCAGCGTTTGGCAGAACAAAATCACAGCCTTCAAGCCCTATCCTCCGCCTTACAAAAAGCCAAAGAAGTCGCTGAAACAGCGAATCAAGCCAAAAGTGAGTTCATTGCCAATATGAGCCATGAGTTGCGTACCCCGATGAATGCGATTTTAGGCTATAGCGAAATGCTCCAAGAAGAGGCAGAGGAAATCGCTGAACCGGAAATTGCCCAAGATTTGGGTAAAATCAATACCTCAGGCGCGCATTTATTGTCCTTAATTAATGATATTTTAGATTTTTCTAAAATTGAAGCGGGGCAGATGGAAGTATTTAACGAGACCGTTGTCTTAGCCAAATTGCTCGATGAGTTAGAAGTCACGATTCAACCGCTATTAGAAAAAAATAGCAATGTTTTTAAGCTCCACTTAGAAACTGAGATTGCAGAAATAAACACGGATTTGACCAAATTACGGCAAATTTTAATTAATCTGATCGGCAATGCCTGTAAATTTACCCAGTCAGGACAAATTCAACTGCATGTGTATACCGACGAACAGCAGCTATGTTTTGCGGTGATCGATAGCGGCATTGGCATCAGTGAAGAACAACTGCAAAAATTGTTTCACGCTTTTGCTCAAGCGGAGGCTTCCACCGCTCGCAATTATGGCGGCACGGGGCTAGGCTTAAGTATTTCCAAGCGCCTCGCCCATTTGTTGCAAGGCAGCATTAGCGTTGAGAGTTGCCTTGGCGAGGGCAGTACCTTTTGTTTAAGCATTGCCTTAGATCTCAAGCAAAGCATTTAGGAGCCTATCATGCAAACATTATTTAGCCGTTTAGCTTTGATTGCTATTTTTCTTTCAGGACAATCGGTCTATGCCGAGGAACAATCCGTTTGCCGTTTTGGTATTCCGCCGTGGCAAAAAGGACAGTCTTTTAATGAAGCCCGCAAAACCTATAAACCCATGTTGCGCTGGCTTAGTGATAAAACGGGGTGTCGTTTTTTGCCCGTCAGTGCCAAAAGTTATGCCGATATGATTGATAAATTAGCCAATGGGGTGGTGCATATCGCCGAAATCAGTCCTGTACCCTATGTACTGGCGAAACAAAAAAATCCTGAGGTGGATATTTTAGTTACCGCCTTGAGCTGGAATCCGAGCAAAACCAAACAAGTTGATTCGTATCGCGGTCATATCATCGCGCATAAAAATAACATCGCGATTAAAACGCCAGAGGATTTAAAAGGCAAAGTCTTTGGTTTTGTCCGTAAAACCTCCTCAAGTGGCTTTGTTTATCCAAATGCCCTGCTACAGGAAATGGGGATTGATTATCAAACCGATTTTAAAGAACATTTATTTTTGGGTAGCCATCCCAGCGTTACCGATGCGATAGCAAACCACAGCATTGGGGCGGGCGCGACGTGGGATCATAATTTAGATCAAGCCACAGCAAAACATGGCGAGGTATTTAATATCGTCTTTACTTCTCCGCCGATCCCCAATGTCGGTATTGCCACCCATCCAAGCTTATCGCCGACGATTCGCGCCAAACTCGCTGAATTATTGCCAACTATTCCGCCGCGTTATCTAAAAGACATGCCCGCCGAGGCTTATGTCGTGCGTCCCGATAGTTTTTATGATGCTGCCCGCAAAGTTGCGGCAAGCAAAACAGCAGAATAAACCCAGACCATGACCAGTTTACGCGTCAAATTATTGATTCCCACTTTATTGACCGTATCGCTGTTAGGCTTGGGGCTGAGCTATATCATCTGGTTAGAATATCAGCGCTTTATCGAACACAATGAACAAGCACGCATGGTATTGCGTCAAAGCGTGGAAACCCACTTAAACCGGGCTAAACAAGACAGTCAGCGTTTGGTGGATTTTTTGGGAGAAGATTGGCGGGTTCAAGATGCTTTGCTGCTGGATGATAAAGACAGCTTGCTAGACTTATTACTGGTTTTTAATGCCGGACTGAAATTTGATTTGGTCGCCGCTTACGATCAGCAGGGCAAAATCATTGTCCGTGCCGATACCCCCAGCCGTTTTGGCAAACATGACGATTTGCAATTTAAGGTGCAGGAGGTCATGGAAGATCTGCCGAAAAAACCAAGCTTAGTGTTGTTTGAGCAGCATGTGCTTTTGGTGCATTGGCATCGCTTGCGTAAAGAAGATATTGGACGCGATGTGGTGTTAGCTGTGGGCTATTTTCTCGATGCTGCTTGGCTAGAGAACTATCATCAGCGAATGCCGTTTAATTTGTTGCTGGAATATGAACAACATTTTTTTGGACAAGCACCACTTGAACAAAAACAATATGTGACCCTTGATTTAACGCAAGAGTTCGACACCAAACACAGCTTTGGGCTACAAGCCAGCGAGCGTCTTGGAAAAACGCGTGCTTTTTGGGATGAATTCGGTGGCTTGATTTTTGTGTTAGCCCTAATCAGTTTGATTGGCGTTTGGTTCTCACACCGCTTTAATGCTCAAACGGCCTTATCGTTGCAAAACGCGCTAGATAATCAACGCGAAACCACTAAAGCCCTATTGGTGGCGAAAGAAGGCGCTGAACAAGCAAACCGAGCAAAAAGTGCTTTTCTTGCCAACATGAGCCATGAATTGCGCACACCGCTCAACGGTATTTTAGGCTATGCCCAAATTTTGGTACGCAATCAAAATATGGATGAACAACAACGCAACGGCGTGCAAGTGATTCAGCGCAGTGGTGAACATTTACTCACCTTGATTAGCGATATTTTAGACTTATCCAAAATTGAAGCCGAGCGGATGGAAATTTATCCCAATGATTTTCATCTAGGGCAATTTTTAGGCGATTTGGTCGAGATGTTTAAGCTGCGGGCAGAACAAAAAAGTTTAGAATTTCGTTATGAAGTCTTGGGCGACTTACCCGAATTTGTTCATGCTGATGAAAAACGTTTGCGGCAAATATTAATTAATTTACTCGGTAATGCAGTGAAATTTACCGATGTCGGCTACGTCAGCTTTAAAGTCAGCAGCAATGCTAAAAGCCTACAATTTCATATCTCCGACAGTGGTGTGGGCATTGCCGCTGAGGACATCGAGCATATTTTCTCACCTTTCCATCAAACCGGCAGCGTGCTCCACAAAGCTCAAGGCACGGGCTTAGGTTTGTCGATTACCGAAAAGCTGATTAAACACATGAGGGGCGATATTCGCGTCGATAGTGAGCTGGGACAAGGGACGCAATTCTATTTTCATGTCCAAGGGCTTGAAGTCGAAGGTGAGCAAACACAAGAAGACATGCTGTTGAACATTGGCGGCTATCGAATTGAAAACCAAGCCAATAAACGTTATCGGATTCTTGCTGCTGACGACACCCAAGCAAACTTGGATGTGTTGCACAATATTCTTGAGCCTTTGGGTTTTATTATGCACTATGCGGAAAATGGACGCGAAGCGATTGATATTGCTCATGCCCACAAGCCGGATTTAATTTTCATGGATTTGGTGATGCCAGTGTTAAGTGGCTTCGATGCCATTAAGCGTTTGCGCCAACAAGAAGCCTTCAAAAACACCCCGATTATCACCATCTCAGCCAGCGTTTATGGCGAACATATTGCCGCCAGCAAAGAAGCGGGGAGTGATGACTTCATCCCCAAACCTTTTCGCACCGAGCATTTGCTGCAATGTATTGCCAAACACCTGGATTTAACGTGGACAACTATCGAAACTGACGTTTTAGAACCCGACAGTATTCGTGTACAACAACACGAACATATCGACCCCAGCCCTGAGCAGATTGAGAAAATTGCTCACATGGCCGAGCAAGGCGATATTTTAAGCTTACAAACCTATCTGAAACAATTAGAGCAAGACGAACCAAGGCTTCAGGTTTTTATCGTAAAAGTCCGTGAATTAGCCAATGAATTTGAAGATGATGCCATTTATGAGTTGATGCAAAAATATTAAAGCATTGCCACAAAATCGCTTGACCTGACTATAGCTTCAGCCTCCAAACTAGACTCAGACGTTCACACGTCTTGTTTGTTAATCTAACTGGGAGAACAGCCATGAATAAAGACAACTGGGTTGCTATGTTTCGTGATATAGGTCTGAATGAGGAAACAATGGGGCAATGGCATCAACTATTTGAGCGCCGCCATCCTGAGGATCATCAAGCCTTTCTTGAATGGCTAAACATACCTGCTGAGGAAATTAAAGCCATCCGTTCCAATTAACGGGTATTTAGCTGTGGAGCAATGGTGTTTTTTTACCTTTTGGGGTATTGAGAAGCCTTTGCACCACATCAGTTAAACAGGTATTGACTTTAAGGCGCTGCTTAGCGCCTTGTTGCATATTTAGGTAAACGCCATGCTCACCATTGGTCAAATTGTTAAAAAATATGGCTTATCCCGCAGCACCTTGATTTATTATGATAAAAAAGGTTTACTCCAACCCAGTGGCAGAAGCCCTGCTAATTACCGTTTATATTCCACGCAAGACATACAACAGCTTCAGCGGATTTTAATGTTGCGACAAACGGGTTTATCTCTGGAAGCGATTCAAGCGACTTTGGATAAAGAACAAGGGCATTTCGACAGCATTTTAGAACAACGCCTCAGCCATATTAATCAAGAAATACAAATGCTCAGAAGCCAACAGCGTTTGATTGCACAACTCCTAGGCAAAGACATCCGCATCAAAGCGCGAATGATGGACAAAGACACATGGGTGAGTGTTTTAGAAAAGACCGGGCTGGATGATGCTGGAAAAAGGAAGTGGCATCAAGAATTTGAAGCCATTGCACCGGAGGCACATCAAGATTTTTTGGAATCGTTGGGAATTCATAGCGCCGAAATTTGCTCAATCCGTCAATGGTCAAAAACTTAAGCTTCTCAATGCAACAAGACAATTTTTATGGTTTAATAGAATTTTATCGTTTTAGCATGAGGCTTTGTGGTTATGGGTACTGAAACCGAGCTTAAATTAAGTATTGATCCAAAAGCAGTCGAACAATTTTATCAACACCCCCTAATACAAAGCGTTTCTGACTCCGAAAAAACCATCCAAATGCGCGGGATTTATTACGATACCCCTGAGCATCAGTTACGCCAACACAAAACCAGTTTGCGGGTGCGTCTCGAAAATGACAGTTGGGTACAAACAGTCAAAACCATCAAAAAAACCGAATCGGGTTTGCACCAGCGTGGTGAGTGGGAAACCGACGTACCAAGCGATAGTGTTGTCTTCGACAAACTACCCAAATCAGCCAAAAAATCCGTGTTTTCCGACCCGCAATTATGGGAACGATTACAGCCATTGTTTGAAACCCGTTTTGAGCGCCACACTTGGCAATTAATTGATGCGGATGATAATCACATTGAAATCTGTTTAGACCAAGGCATGGTCAAAACCGTGATGCACAGCGAGCCGATTTCCGAAGTCGAATTAGAACTCAAAGCGGGTGACCCATTGAGCCTCTACCGCATCGCTTTATTATTACAAAAAACCTTACCATTGCGCAGCGAAAACACCAGTAAAGCTGCTCGCGGTTATCAATTACATCAAACCCGTATTCCCAAAGCCGAGCGTTTATCCTTACCACAATTTTCTCAAAATATTCATATAGCAGAGGCATTTGAAACCAGCTGTAGTCATGCGATTGCCCAAATTCAAGCCAATGAAGCCGTGATCAAATACCATAATGATCACGACGGTGCAAAAGCCTTGCAACAAGGTATTTTAAAACTGCAAGCCACTTTGTTTTTATACCATGATTTGCTCGCACCGAAGTTCCGACAAAAATTCAAGCACCAAGCCCGCAAAGCCCAGCGTCTGGTTGAGCGGGTACTCAAGTGGGAACAATTGCTGCGTGATAGCAAAAAAATGACGAAAGTTGCCCCTGGACAAGCCGATTTATTACAACGATTGCAAACAGCTATCAGTACCCAGCGGCGGCAAAGTTATATCAAACTGCGCCGTTATCTCCATTCCGTCAACTATAGCCGTTTTTTATTGCGCGTCTCCTATTGGCTGCTACAACAGCCGATAGTCTCGCACGAACAAGGCAGCGCGCAATTATTTGCCACTGAAAACCTCGCTAAACATTATCGCCATGTGCTCGCAATGTCTGCTGGCTGCAAACAAGACCGCCATGCCGAACGCTTGTCGATGAATTTACTGATTGTCGATAGTTTGCAACCACTGCCACGCTATCAGCGTCTACAAAAGCAGATCAATAGCCAGATTCACGATCGTGCCCGCCGCTGCCAAGTCAAACAAATGCGCCGTTGCTTAGACGAACTCGGCATTGATAGCAATGCGCAGGTGTATTATTTTGTCTTAGGTTGGTATGCCGCCAAAATTTAGGAAAGGGCTATGTATAAAGTCAATCGCAACATCAGCACCGCCAATACCTTTACCCAACTAGAGGGGCTACTGGGGCAACATCCTCGGATTAAGCAGCAACAGATGGAATTACAATTAGAAGAATTCCTCTGGCGTTTGCGCCATTATCAGCAGCAGAATTTACCCGCCTATCAAGCTTATCGGGCGCAGCGAAAAACCGTATTGCAAGAAGAAAACAAAGCCCTGCGCCTGCATGAGTTTGAGCCTAAACCTTTGGCGAGTTTTGTCCGTAATCGTTTGATTAACGAAGTCTATTTTCCTTTGGTCGGCGAGAACTTTGCCAAACAAATGGGCACGGTCGATAACCAGCGCTCCGATTATATGGGGCTATTATTGCTGATTTCGCCACCGGGCTATGGCAAAACCACCTTGATGGAATACCTCGCCCAACGCCTAGGGCTGATTTTTGTCAAAATCAATTGCCCAACCCTAGGACACGAAGTCACTGCCCTAGACCCCGCACAAGCCCCCCACGCCACCGCCGCCCGCGAATTGGAAAAGCTTAATCTGTCTTTAGAAATGGGCAATAATGTCATGCTCTACTTAGATGACATTCAACACAGCAGCCCCGAATTTTTACAAAAATTTATTTCTTTAGCCGACGGTCAGCGGCGCATTGATGGTATTTGGCGTGGACAGACCAAAAGCTATGATTTGCGTGGCAAACGTTTTTGTATTGTTATGGCGGGCAACCCCTACACCGAGTCGGGTGAGGCGTTCCAAATCCCCGACATGCTCGCTAACCGCGCCGATATTTACAATCTCGGTGATGTCTTAAGTGGGCGCGAAGCCGTGTTTTCCCTCAGTTATATCGAAAACTCGCTGACCAGTAACCCCGTCTTAACCCCCTTGGCAAATCGCGACCCCGAAGATATTTATCGCTTAGTGCGCCAAGCTCAAGGCGAGGAAGTCGCCGCGCATGAATACAGCCACCCTTACAGCGGCAGCGAGTTGGCAGAAATGCAGACAGTGATGGAAAAAATGCTTGCTGTGCGTGATGTGTTGTTAAAGGTCAATGCCGAGTATATTCGCTCTGCTTCTCAAGATGATGCCTATCGCACCGAACCGCCGTTTAAATTGCAAGGCAGTTACCGGAATATGAGCAAGCTCGCCAGCAAAATTGTCGCAGTGATGAATGCTAAAGAACTAGAAGACCTCGTTAGCGACCATTATCAAGGCGAGGCGCAAACCCTGACCACAGGCGCGGAAGAAAACTTATTAAAACTGGCGGCATTGCGGGGCATTTTGAGTGAAGCAGAAGAAGCGCGTTGGCTCGAAATCAAAGACGGCTATCAACGCCGCCAAGTTTTAGGCGATGATGACGATCCGCAAACGCAAATGCTGAAACAAATCGGCGAACTCGGTCGCCAATTAGGCAATATTCAAAAAACCCTACACGCGGGGATTAAACGCCAAGCCAAACACGACAAGCACAGCCCCGCCAGTAGCGACAGCGCTGCCCTAGAAGCTTTGCTGCAACAAATGGGCAAACAACTCAAAAACTTGGTCGAGCTACCCACACCACAAGTCACGGTAAAAAACCAAATCCCCGACCACCTCAGCACCACGGTTGAACGCTTATTAAACATGACCGAAGAGACCCTAATGCCCTTGGTGCAAAATTTTGAGCGCAAATCACGAATGGACTTGGTGTTATGGAATCGGCTCAAAGAGGTATCAGATAATCTCAAGCAGATTCAAAAACAAATATTAGAGCCTAAAAAAGGTCATCGTTAAGCTAATAAGTAAGAAATAAACACTTGAGAGAAAATTCGTTGCTGTTGTTTCTTTTTATATAAACTCTTCGCTGCTTTATGAATATAACTGGTCGCATGAAGTATATCGAGGATTTCGACAACATCCGCATGGATGTGTGTTTTGACATTTTTCCATAGGGTATCTTGTCCATCACTTAAAAAGATAACCGTCTGATTCCCATTGGGATTACGTTGTTTATTTTGCTGCTCTAGCCAAGTAAAGACCTCATCATAAGAACCTTGCATGGTGTGGTCATCACGTCGTAATGAGGCTCGAACCTGTTTGGCGATGGGGCGGGGACGTTTTTTGTGCTTTTTGGTCTTTTTAGCAAACAAAGCTGCGCATACTTCCTCAGGGGCTCGTTGATGCAGCCATTTATCCAGACCTCTTGTCCTTCTTCATCGCCTTTGCCACAGCTTTTAATGTATTCATCCAATAACTTAATCCCCATATTCAGCAAGCTTTGAAAAATATGTTTTTCTGTTTCATGGATGGCAACGCCCTGCTCTTTTGTCTCTTCTAAGAACCGAGTTAACTGTTCTAACTCTTCAAACAGGCTATCAACTTTGATTTTTGTGGGTATTTCTGGCATCTTGGTCATGGGCTAATCCTTTGCTGGTATGTTTCGAATCATCACTTTAGCAATTAGCCCATTTTTCAATTCTTTCATAAGTTTGCTATAGAGGCGTGCGCGGCGGGTTTCACCCGTCTATGCTTAAATTTGGGGGTAGGCAAATAATGAAAAAGATTCTAATTTTATCCAATGAGTCTGGCGGTGGGCATAAGCAAACGGCAAAGGTGCTGGCTCAAGCCTTACAACAAAATGACCGAAGCATCAAAACCGTCAGTTTGTTTCGTGATCTATTCCTCGACATGGACTTTTCTGCAAAATTTTTTGGTGTCTCGGGTGAAGATATTTATAACAAATTTATTTTGCAAAACGAAGCTTCCCAATTGTTTTATAAGATATTTTTCTTTTCAATTTATTATTCTTTTGTAGTGCCTAATCGTAAAAAATTTAATTGTCGTTTTAAGGTGTTTTTTGAGCAGGAAAAGCCAGACATGGTGATTTCGGTGATTCCGATACTCAACCACGAAATTGCGGCGGCGCTGAATCAAGCTTGTCCTTTTTTAATAGTGCAAACTGACTTGTTTGAATATAAGGAACAGTCTTGGTTTTGGCGCTGGTTAGTGCCTTATGGTGCATGGTTCGTTGCCGATAAAAGCACGTATATGCTCTCAGGTACACGTAAGGGCTATCAGCAAGCATTGGACTATAACCCTGACACATCCAAGGTGATGCAACTAAGCGGTAGTGTTATTGACCCACGTTTTTTAGCGCCGGTAGATATGGATATTGAGGCAGAGCGGGAAAAACTAGGACTTAAGCCTGATCGCCTTATTGGTTTGTTTTTATATGGTGGTCATCCGCCTAAACGGCTTTTTAAACTAGCAAAGCAGCTCAGTGCTTTGGGTGTGGAAGCTCAGTTTATCTTTATCTGTGGTAAAAATGAGTCGCTAAAAGCACGTCTGTCACAATTATCCACCTCTTATGTAAAAGTCGTGCTGGGCTATAGCAAGGATGTGCCACATTACATGCGTATCGCCGATTTTTTAATTGGTAAATGTGGCCCTGGTGTGATTATGGAGAGTATTGCTGTAGGCTTACCTGTCTTACTAGATATTAGTAATGTGATGCCACACGAAGAGGAAAACGCACCGTGGGTTGTAGATCAAGGCTTTGGACTGGCTTTTAAAACACCCGAACAGCTTCATCAAAAAATTCAAATGCTGACTTCTGCCGAAAGTGTTAAAAAATTGAAAACGAAGGTGCGCACATTTGAAAATAAAGCCGTGTCCGAAATGCAAGCTTTAATTGAAAAAATTTTGTAAAAACTAAGAAATTATAAACGCATGTTACGTACTCGAATGTTTTCTTGGCACGATATGCCAAGCCTTTGCGTAACACCTAAACACCCACCCAATGGTGATAGCTTTGAAAGTTGGCATTCTAGAATTATTATCTTTACCCGCACACAACATACCCGTCGCAGCTTACCACACACTGGTGACTAAGCAGTTTGCTAGCATCATGCCGCAGGTCATTTCTGTTTGGTGTCGGCAGCTAGGACATCAAAGCTTTTATGCGACCTATTATGGTGTGGGCAATCCGCAAAAACTTTTGCCCTCTGACTTAGATATTGTCTTTATCTCTTGTTGCACGGAGATGAGCGCCTTGGCTTATGCACTGGCAAAATTATATCGAAAAGCTGGGGTAAAAACGGTGATGGGCGGCCCTCATACTAAATCGTTCCCCGCTGATGCCTTGCGATTTTTTGATTTGGTCATAAAAGAATGTGATAAAAGTCTGATTGCAGATATTTTGGCCGATCATTTTGAACCTGGGATGTTTATTTCCAGCACCAAACCTTTGGATGATTTACCCAGTGTGGAGGAGCGTGAGCCGGAAATCAGAGCTTCGGCTTTTTTTGGGGGGCGTTGGCGTAATCCTCTGCTTTGGAGCGTTGTGCCTAATATGAGCAGTATGGGCTGTCCTTATAGTTGTGATTTTTGTGCCGATTGGGATACACCTTATCGGGTTTTGCCAATGGAACGCCTTGAAGCTGATTTGAAATTTATTGCACAAAAATTACCAGGGACTGCGGTGGCTTTTTGGGAGCCTAATTTTGCGGTCAAATTTGAGCAAATATTTGAGTTGTTAGAATCGATTCCTATGGATTCAAGAATACCTTACATGATGGAATGTTCTCTGAGTTTGCTGAATGAATCAAGGATTCAACGTCTGAAAGAAACGGGTTGTATCTCTGCATTATTCGGCATTGAATCTTGGACTGATTATGCCAATAAATCAGGACTCGGTGGCAAGCGTAGTGCTGAAGATAAATTATCTAAAGTGATTAAAAAATTTCGGCAGCTAAAAGATAATATTAAGCATATGCAAGCAACCTTTATTTTTGGGATAGATACTGATAGTGGTAATCAACCTGTTGAATTAACCAAGGCTTTTATGCGGGAAATCCCGTATGTATGGCCGACGCTTAACACGCCCTCTCCTTATGGCGGTACGCCCTTACAAGCGCGTTTATTAGAAGAAGGACGCATTTTAGAAACATTACCTTTTATGTTCTATGTCACCCCGAATCTTGCCATTACCTTAAAAAATTATGACCCTCGTGATTATTTTGAAAAACTGATTGAGTTATCAAATTTTATTGCCTCTGACAGTCTCTTAAAACAACGTTTGCAAACTACTTCCACATCAAAAGGGCGTTTTTTGCATAGAGTCCGTACCTTAGGTGAAAAATATCTCACGCAACAATATAGCCAAACTTTGGAATTATTGCGGACTGATAAAAACTTTTTGGCATTTCATGAAGGACGTTCGACGCTATTACCCGATTTTTACCAGCATCAGTTTGAGAAAAAATTGGGACGCTATGCAAGCTTATTATCTTCAAAAGAACGCACGCCCAATTTAGAGCAGCGCACGCCTTTGTTGATTTAGACGCTAAAGATAGCCAGCATATTAAGAAAAAATAATTGAATTTTTGATAAGGACAGAGCCGGTGTTAAAGACGATTAATATTATTGCCACTGCTGCATTTCCCTGGCGAACAGGTACCGCTATTTTGGCATTGTTTCGTGCTTTTTATCTGGCTGAAAAAGGCTTAGATGTCATCCTTTATATCCCTTGGCTTATACCTGCCGAGCAAGCATTACTGTTTGAAAAAAACCTAAGTTTTACTTCTCCTGAACAACAGGAAGCATATATTCGTGCTTATTTGCCGCAATCAGAAACTTCTTTGCTTCAAATTGAATTTTATCCAGCCACCTATAACGCATCATTCGGTTCTATTTTACCCACTTGTCAATTGTCTAAAATCATTCGTTATTGTGACTGGTTAATTTTAGAAGAGCCCGAACACCTTAACTGGAAACACCCTTGGAATCAGTTTAAGAAACAGGCTTCAAGAGTCACGGGTATCGTTTTAACCAACTACCCGTATTATTGCCAACAAGCATTTCCTCGTATTCCTTTTTTTTCTTGGTTATTAAAATATTATAATCAATGGCTTATTACACATCATTGTGATGATGTTATTCTTCTCGGTAGTGCGCTTGCCTATTTACCTCATGCTCAACAGATAAATAGTAGTGGCATTCACCCCAGCTTTTTTACAACACGCCCCATAAAACCGCACTCAAAAACAATTTACTTTATAGGCAAACTAATATGGGAAAAAGGTTTTTGTGAATTGATTGATTATTTATCACATACAGAGACTCAGGCTATAGATGTGTATGGTACAGGTAAAGACCAAAAAGCTATTGCAGATTATGCGCAAGAATACAATTTAAGCTTAAATTTTAAAGGGACTTCTGTTGATCCTGCTCACGACTTAAAAGATTATAAAATTTTTATCAACACATCTCGAAGTGAAACTGTTTGTACCACAACAGCAGAAGCCTTAGGACAAGGAAAATTTGTGATTATCCCAGAAATTCCGGGTAATGATGCTTTCTATCCGTTTAAAAATTGTCTTACTTATTCTTCTCCTAAAGAATTCGAAGAACAATTGAAATTTGCATTAAAAAATATCCCTGAAATTGATGAACAAATACAAAGTTTAACTTGGGATGCAGCAATAGATAGACTTCTTCAGTATTATCAATATGGTGACAATACTAATGATTAATATTGGACTCATCGGATATGGCTATTGGGGCAAAATTTATGTAAAAACACTATTAAACATAAAGACAGTAAAACTCTGTTGGGTTTGTAATAAAAAAACAGATATTACCAAACAGGAACTCCCAGCAAGGGTGAGGTTTACAAAGAATTATCATGATATATTAGCAGATGATACGATTGATGCCGTCATTATTTCAACGCCGCCAAAGACTCACTATGCCATAACAAAAGCTGCACTTGAAGCGGGAAAAGATGTTCTCGTAGAAAAACCTTTAACTGATAATGCTAAAGATGCAAAACAGCTATTAAATCTGGCTCATAAAAACGCTAAAATACTCATGGTGGGACATATTTTTCTCTACAACCCTGCCATTATTGAATTAAAACAACAGATTGATAATCATGAACTTGGAGATCCATATTATTTTTCTTCGCGAAGAACCAGCATGGGTCCCGTTTATACCGATGTCAATGTCCTATGGAGTTTAGCCCCTCATGATATATCCATTATTAATTATTTAAATTACGGAGAAATGCCAAAAGTGATCACAGCTAATGGGGCTTGTTATCTAAATCAAGGCGTAGAAGATGTGGTTGATCTGGTCATGGAATATAAAAACAATGTTAAAGCCTTTGTTCATCTAAGCTGCTTAGAACCAAAACGGGCAAGAGAAACGCTTGTTGTCGCTGAGAAAAAAAATGCTATTTTTGAAGATACAGCAGAAAATAAACTGATTATATCGTCATCAAATAATCCACAACAAAAATTCATCCCTAAACTAAATAGGATAAGTCCCTTAGAAAATCAATGCTTACATTTTTTTTATTGTATAAAAACGCGAAAATCTCCCTTAACTGATGGGTATCATGGCTATCAAATTATTAAAATTTTAGAATATGCCCAACAATCACTAGAAACGGGAAAACCCGTATTAATATCCTAAGATGATTAAAAATGAAAAAACGTATTATTATAATTGGTGGCGGGATACATGGTTTATCTTGTGCGATGGAATTAGCCGATTTAGATTATGAAATTGTATTAATAGAAAAAGAAACTGAACTATTTCAAGGGACTTCAGGTGCTACTCATAATAGGGCACATATGGGTTATCATTATCCCAGAGCAGAAAACACGGTTGAAGAATGCCAAGCGGGTTTAAATTTATTTAAACACAAATTTAAAGAGGCTTTAATTTATCCTGATAGTAATTATTATCTAATCTCAAAATATAACTCAATGAGTAGTGCCGCTCAATTTGAATCTTTTTGCAAAAAATTTAATTTGCCTTATGAAAAAAAATGGCCAGAAAAATGCTTTTTAGAACAAAGCCTGATGAGTCAATCATTTCTTGTACCTGAACCTGTTTTTGATGTCTCAAAATTAATTGATATTTTTAACCGCTATGTTAAACAAAAAAAGATTATTCTAAAAACGAATACCATGTTGCTAAAAGGTGAAAAAACACCCCAGAATACATTTCAAATAATGGTTAATGAGCAAGGTGTTAATAAGAAATATACTGGGGATTTAGTCATTAATGCAACCTATGCTTATTCTAATAATATTTTAAAAGCGTTTGGGCTCGAGCAACACATGACCAAATATAACCTACAAATAGTAGAAGTGGCTGTGGTTAGATGTAAACAAAAAATTCCTGCCCTAACTATCATGGATGGTCCCTTTATTTCTATCATGCCCTATGCTAGAAGAACCGACTTGTATTTAGTCTATGATGTTGAAAATTCCGTAAACTACCAAAAACAAACTTATCTTTTAGATGACAGTATAAAGTGTCGGTCAAATTGGGATAAAATGAATCAAAAAGGCAAAATCTATTTCCCCTTTATGGATCAACTTGAATATATTAAGTCCTTAAGAGCCTATAGACCTATTCCACTACATGATGATAACAAAGACAGGAGTACTAAAATAGAAAGTTATAAGGATTGTAATGGTTTTTATTCAATACTTGAAGGTAAATTTATTTCAGCCTTACTTATTGCTAAGCAGCTAAAAACACTGATTCAAACTCAGCACTCATTCCTTTGATAAAAAGATGGCAATTTTATTCAGAACTTTGAAGTTGGGAGTGCTTTTGTTCTACTATTTTGCGAATATAGTCTTTAATGCTTCTTTTAGGGAACCAGCCAAGCGCCTCTGTTTTAGCCGTAACAAGCTCGGCACTTATCCGATTACCTTTTCTAGTTGGAAGCATCTCAATGTCAGCAGCAAACATTTCTGCAATCTCAAGAATAGAGTATGCATCAGGACTTCCTATACCAAATTCATCGCCATACCCATGCTCACCTACTCGTACCAAGCCATCAATAATATCGCCTATGTGGGTAAAATTTCGCTTTTGTACACCAGGAGAAACAACAGTCAATTTTTGTCCATTTAAAAATTTATTAACAAAGATCGCTATTAATGTTGCATATTTTCCCTTGGAAATTTCACGTTCACCATAAACATTATAAAAATAGGTAATGGCATAGCTGAGATCAAACCAGTTCCCATAATTCTGCACCAGTTCTGTATTCGAAGCTTTAGTCCAGGCATATGGGCTTTGTGAACGACCAGTTCTGCCATCAGCAAACTTAGTACTGGAACCCGCATAGATGAGTTTAGATCCTGAAGCACGACAGAACTCTAACACGGCAAAAGTGCCACTTTTGTTGGAATCCCATACCTTTTTCAGATCATCAAAACTCTGTTCAACCCGAGAATATTCACCAAGATGGTAAATATAATCTGGCTTAAATGAAACCAACTCATTAATATCCTTCGTATTACCTTTAATGTAGGTAACATTTTCCACATGATTATCAATAGTCCCTGTTGAATAGTTATCTAAGGCATAAACATCATATTTTTTACGCTCCACCAGTGCTTGGCACAAGTGCGACCCTATAAAACCCGCGCCACCTGTTACTAAAACTAATTTCATCACTTTATTTGCGCCCGATTGAATAGTAGATAAACCCAGCATGACGTAACCGTGAAACATCGTACTGATTGCGACCATCGAAAATGACGGGAGCCGTCAACTCTGTTTTAATTAAATCAAAGTCTGGGGATTTAAAGTGCTGCCACTCAGTCACAATAATCAATGCATCTGCGCCCTTTAGAACTAGCTCCTGACTATCTCTTAAACTCAGGTCACTCCTTTCGCCATATATTCGCTGACACTCATTTTTAGCCCCTGGATCATACGCTTGAATTTTAGCGCCAGCCCGCCAAAGGGCTTCCATTAAAACCCTTGAAGAGGCTTCTCTCATATCATCAGTATTCGGCTTAAAACTAAGCCCCCATAATGCAAAAACTCTACCTGCTAAATTTCCGTTATAGTGCTTACTAATTTTATAAAATAATTTTTCTTTTTGCTTAGCGTTCACCGTTTCAACAGACTTTAATATTTTTGCATCATAACCAATAGAGTCAGCTGTATTAATTAGTGCTTGAACATCTTTTGGAAAACAAGATCCCCCATAACCACATCCAGGGTTAATAAAGTGATAGCCAATCCTAGAGTCAGATCCAATACCGATTCTGACATCCTCAATATCAGCACCCAAAATTTCAGCTAGGTTGGCCATCTCATTTATAAAGCTTACCTTGGTTGCCAGCATACAATTGGCTGCATATTTGGTAAGTTCTGCACTTTTAACACTCATCTCAATTACCTTATTGTGATCACGATTAAAGGGTGCATAAAGTTCCTTCATAATATCTATAGCATGACTATTATCACTTCCAATTATTATACGATCTGGGTACTGACAATCTTGTACCGCATCTCCTTCTTTTAAAAACTCCGGATTAGAAACAACATGGTAATCTAATGCTTGGTTTCGTTTTTGAAGTATCTTAGCTATACTGACATTCACTTTATCCGAAGTACCAACAGGCACGGTACTTTTATTGACGATAACCTTAATATCATCCATATATGTTGCGATCGTTTCTGCGACTGCGAGCACATATTGCAAGTCTGCCGAACCATCTTCATCTGCAGGCGTACCAACAGCAATAAACTGAACCTTTCCATGCGCTACACCGGTTTCTGCATCCGTGGAAAATTTGAGGCGACCACCTTTAAAGTTTTCCTCAACCAGTGCAGCTAAACCTGCTTCATATATCGGTATAACACCTTTTTCCAGATTTCGAATTTTATTAAGATCGACATCAATACATATAACTTGATGCCCAACATCTGCCAGTACTGCTGCTTGTACTAATCCAACATAACCCACACCAAATACTGTTACGTTCATATTTTATTCACATTGATAATATTTAGGAGAATAGATAGCGGCTATGAAACTAAATTCTCTAAGACCTAAGCAACTGATATTACACACGTATCAATTTTTTGCTTCATTATTCAAGCTTTTTACGTGCCTAACGGTCTGTTGGGTTTAGCATAATCTACAGCGGAAAATCTACAGCGCTTGTTTGCCAACACCCGCCGAAAAATTGGGTGAGATGTTTTTATAGCATCCCCGCTTCAAATAAAACCCCACCAAAGAAATAATGGATAAGGGTAACGCCAATAATGTTATGGGTGCGTAAATAAATCAAACCCAAAACAATGCCACCGACGAAAGTCACGGCAACGGCGACTAAACCAAAAGGAATATGTCCGATACCGAAAAAAACTGAAGTCACCAATACCGATATATACCCACGTTCGTCCGAAAAAAAGCGTTGGAATGCCGTTTGTGCCATGCCTCTGGTGACAAACTCTTGCAAATAGCTATTCGGTAAATAATGCAATGAGGCAAGTAGGCTAATGGATCCCAAGACATTCGTGAACTTAGAAAACATCTGCGTTTCAGGATAAATACTCTCAATGCCCCACAATATGCCCAATACCAAGCCGAAGATAATCGCGGTAAACATCACCCCATCCAACAGGGATTTTTTTAAATTATGGGTGCTGATCCCCAGTTTGTGGATGGGTATTTTATAAGTGCGCATCATTAACAACGCAGGGATAACCGCCAAGATGACGAAAACCCAACTCGCCGTGGGTGTCGCACCAATCGTATAGCCTGGAAAAACTTCTTTGATGACTTGATTGACTAAGGAGGTGAGGCTGATAATCGCTGCCAAACCGATAAACAAAAAACCGTAAAAATTACGCTCTTTAAGTTGATTTATTTGGTCTTTAAGTGCGCCGATATGCTGAGTATTGAAATCACGCAAGTGATTGCCTATCTGGACGGTGACTTGATGTCTAATCGCCGCTTCAATTTCGCTAGCATGTTCTGATTTCTTGGCTAAATCATCAAAAGACAGGACATAGGCAAGCACTTCTGAATCAGCAGCGGCATAAATTGAACAACTACGCGGAGAATCATCGATAAAAGACATTTCCCCAATAGAGACTCCACTGCCTGATGCTAGTTCATGAAACTTAATTTCTTGTTTTAATTCGGGGTCAAATTTGGAATAATTCAGATGTCCTGAGATCGGGAAATAAATCTCTGTAGAGCTATCGCCTTCTTTAATAATCAATTCTTCCGATTTGAATTTTTTGATCGGGCAATGCAATTTTAGCTCTGTCAGCAATTCCGTAGGGAGGTCTTTTAAGAGAAAAAAGGTTTCCAGCATGAAAGGCTCCGATATTAAGTAGATGGACTATTTTGCTTAAATTGTATCTACATGATATTGCTATATTTATAGCATATAAAAGTTAAAAATAATTAAGTCCATCTACTTAAGAGAATTATTTTATAAAAAGTGATGAAAAAAATCAGTCAATATTTTAGCACAAGCTTGGTTATAGCGAGGAGCTTGTCCAAGCCCTTTATAATTACGGGGCTACCGATGCTCAAGCCGCTTAAAACTGTCGAACCATTGATAAATCAATATGTAAGATATAAGTGATGTTGTATATTTAATTATAAATATCAGTTATTTATGATAAAACTATGAGTTTTATTTAATATTAAGTCTGTGCCTATCAGCGTTGTCTGTGGTCGTGGTATTTGTAGAAGCTGTACGATAAAGCAGTTAAATGACTATCTATGCAGGATTACCTTCTTCTTAAATTAAAATCAATCATACATAATATCAGCATTATGTCCTTCTCCCTTTGGTTTTCCATCTGCACCATAGCTATAGAGTTTAAAAGTACGACCTGCTTGTTTAGGTCTATATTGATAATAATACCCCCAAGGATCTAAAGGAATATTGTCGTCTAAGTAAGGTCCTTTCCATCTAAGAATGTTATCAGTATTATGATACAAATCATCTAAATGATTAGGGTATATGTCTGTATCTAACCTATACATATCTAATGCCATACCTAATCTGGATATTTGTTGTTTTGCAATATTTGAATTCATTCTTGTGCTTTTATTTTTATATGGTTTACTAAAATCTAGTATATAGATAGTTATTATCGTAGATAAAATAATACTAAAAACGATAGCCTCTCTATTTTTTTTAAAATTTCCAACGAGATAGATAAAAGACGCATATACGACATACAGGATTAAAATATCAATAATAAAAAATAGAAAACCACTACTTGGAAGGAAATAAATAGAACCGGGTGTGCAACTATCGCTTCTTCCATAAGGAAATGGCCAGCCAATTAGGGTATCACCACCAGACTCAAATGGTTGGCTGTACATTACACCAAATAAAAAAATGATAATAACAATAATTGTTTTTAAAAATTTCATAATGCTATTTAATAATCATCCTTATCTTTGGAATTATTTTTACCTCGAGTAAATGCTATTTTTGAGGAATATTTTTTTTCAAACCAAAAAAGAGGATAGTTGTTTACTTTATAAAAAGGCTCTTCATAAATATAGACATAAATATTTATACCTTTGGTTTCAAAAAACACATCCCTACACTTTGTGACTACTTGGTTTATAGCTGAGCCACTGAATTCATATAACATTATATTAACGCCTTGTCTTTCAGGGCTAATAAAAAAATGATCACCCGTACAGCTTTCTATTGAATCACAAATTTTTTCTTTTACTAAGATATAGGAAGTAAATTTGGCAATCTCTAGCCCTTGTTTATAGAATGCCCTATCTTCACAAGCGTTTAATATTGATAAAAAAAAGAATACTAATAGAATGCGAAACGATAACATTTTTATTTCCTTAAATTATTTAAATAAAATCAGTCACATTTTTCTGCATAAAATACATACTTTATTTGCCAATGCTACTATTTAAATAAAAAATCACAAGTCTTATTTTCCCAGAGCAAAATCTGCATAAATATTGTACGATCCTCGCCACCATATCAATCAGGTTTCCCCGATGTCATTTGTCCATCTCCAAGTACATAGCGAATATTCCCTAATCGACGGGCTAATCCGTATCAAACCGCTGTTTGCTGAGCTACAAGCGCAAAAAAGCCCCGCAGTTGCCATTACTGACCATCACAACCTGTTTGCCTTGGTCAAAGCCTACCGAGCGGCTTTGGGCGCGGGGGTGAAGCTGATTGTCGGCGCAGATTTATATATTTACGAAGATGAGCAGTATTACCGCTTTATCCTGCTTTGCGAAAACCATGATGGTTATCTGAACCTCAACCGCTTAATCTCGCGCAGTTATCAAGAAGGTCAGCATTTGGGCAGACCCTTGTTGCAGCGCCAATGGCTGGACAATGCCACCGATGGTTTGATAGCGATTAGCGCCGGGGCTTATGGCGATATGGGTCAATCTTTAATCAAAGAAGATGGCAAGGCGCTGAAATATTTACGCGCTTGGCAGCAGGCTTTCCCAGAGCGTTTATATTTTGGCTTACACCGCACCGGACGCGCCAACGAGGAAGATGCCTTGCACGCTTTGGTGGGTTTAGCCATCCAAGAACAAGTACCCGTTGTCGCCCTCAATGAAACCTGCTTTTTACAAACCGAGGATTTTGATGCCCATGAGGTGCGGGTGTGTATTAACCAAGGCTATACCCTCACCGACAAACGCCGTCCGCATGATTACAGCGAGGAGCAATATTTACGCTCGCCCGAAGAAATGCAAGCGCTGTTTAGCGACATTCCCGAAGCGATAGAAAATACCTTGCTCATTGCCCAGCGTTGTAATGTCAATTTAACCTTGGGCAAAAACTTTTTACCCGCTTTCCCGATTCCTGAAGGCATGACGGTGGCGGCGTATTTTACCCAGCAATCGCGCGAGGGGCTGGAGCGGCGCTTAAAATTCCTCTTTGCTGATAAAGCCGAGGAAAAACGCGCCCCTTATGATGAACGGCTACAAATCGAGCTGGATGTGATTCTTCAAATGGATTTCCCCGGCTACTTTTTAATCGTTGCCGAGTTTATCCAATGGGCAAAAGACCATGATATTCCTGTCGGCCCTGGGCGGGGGTCGGGCGCGGGGTCGTTGGTGGCCTATGCTTTGGATATTACCGACCTTGACCCTTTGGAATACGATTTACTCTTCGAACGCTTTTTGAACCCTGAGCGGGTTTCCATGCCTGACTTTGACGTTGACTTTTGTATGGATAAGCGCGACTTGGTGATTCAGCATGTGGCGGAATTATACGGGCGAGAGAAGGTCTCGCAGATTATCACTTACGGCTCGATGGCGGCAAAAGCGGTAATTCGGGATGTCGGACGGGTCTTGGGGCATGGTTATGGTTTTGTTGACCAAATCGCCAAGCTGATTCCGTTTGAAATCGGCATTACCTTAAGCAAGGCGATGGAGCAAGAACCTGCCTTACAAGAGCGCTATGATGAGGACGACGAAGCCCGCGCCTTGCTAGATATGGCGAAAAAGCTCGAAGGGCTGAGCCGGAATGCGGGTAAACACGCAGGCGGTGTGGTCATCGCCCCAACAGCCTTAACCGACTTTGCGCCGCTGTATTGCGAGGAAGATGGCAGCAGCGTGGTGACGCAGTACGATAAAAACGATGTTGAGGCCGTGGGCTTGGTGAAGTTCGACTTTTTAGGCTTGCGGACGCTGACTATTATCGACTGGGCGCTGAACAATATCGAGCAAGCCTATCCCGACCAAAAGCGAATTAACGTGCTCGCCATTCCTTTAGATGACAAGCCAACCTTTAAGCTCTTAAAAGCCGCCGAAACCACCGCTGTGTTCCAGCTTGAATCACGCGGTATGAAGGAATTAATTAAGCGCTTATTGCCGGATAATTTCGAGGACATCATCGCACTGGTGGCGCTGTTCCGCCCTGGCCCTTTGCAATCGGGCATGGTCGATGACTTTATTAACCGGAAGCACGGACGGGCAGAGATTGAGTATTTGCATCCTGATTTGGCAGAACACTCGGAACTACAAACCGTATTAAACCCCACTTACGGGGTTATCGTTTATCAAGAACAAGTCATGCAGATTGCTCAGGTGTTGTCAGGCTATAGCTTGGGCGGGGCGGATATTCTCCGAAGGGCCATGGGTAAAAAAGATCCCGCAGTTATGGCAAAGCAACGCGATGTTTTTGTTGAAGGTGCAGTAAAAAATGATATTAAGGACGATACGGCGGATTATGTCTTCAACTTCGTAGAGTCCTTCGCTGGGTATGGTTTCAATAAAAGCCATTCCGCCGCCTACGCCCTCGTCTCCTACCACACCGCATGGCTCAAAGCCCATTATCCTGCCGCTTTTATGGCAGCGGTCATGTCAGCGGATATGGACAACACCGATAAGGTCGTCATGCTCATTGACGAGTGTCGGCGTATGCAATTAGAGATTTTGCCACCGCATGTCAATCACAGTGCTTATCAGTTCACTCTAACCCAAGATGGTCAGGGGATTTATTATGGACTGGGGGCAATTAAAGGCGTGGGTGAAGGCGCTTTAGAGAATATTGTCGAAGAGCGTAAACAAGGCGGTATTTATTCAGATTTGTTTAATTTTTGCCAACGGGTCGATTTGCGCAAATGTAACCGCCGTGTGTTAGAAGGCTTGATAAAAGCCGGGGGTTTGGATGATTTGCACGAGGGCAGTCCTGAGCGCTATGGATTGATGCAAAGCCTGCCCAGTGCTTTAAAAATGGCTGTGCAACAAGCCAGCAGTCGCAATCAAAACGATTTGTTTGGGATGCCTACCGAACAGGCCAACACCGACGAGGCGCTGCCTTATGCCGAGGTTGCGCCATGGAAAGACAAACAACGCTTACAAGCAGAAAAAGAAACCTTAGGTCTGTATCTCAGCGGGCATCCGATTCAAGCTTACTTAAAAGAACTGGGGCATTATTGCAAACCGATACAAGAGCTTAGTCCCACAGGGCGCGGACAGACCAATAAAATCGGCGGGCTAATCATCGACGTTCGGCTTATTAACAGCCGCCGTGGGCGCATGGCATCGGTGACGCTGGATGACAGCAGCGCACGGGTTGAGGCGGTGTTATACAGCAGCGTGTATGAAGACAATCAAGCTTTGTTGAAAAAAGATGAGGTGTTGATTGCCGAGGGCGAAGTGCGCGAGGATACTTATAACGGCGGATTGAGCATGAGTGTCTCCCATGTCTACTCCCTCGCCCAAGCCCGTGGACGCTTTGCGAAACAACTAAGTTTAAAACTGGATGCCGATGCTTTGCAGCCAGAAATGGCAGCGCAATTACAACAACAATTACAGCCTTATCAAGACCCTAATGGTTGCCCTTTGGTGTTTTCTTACCATTGGCAGGGCAATCAAGTACAACTTAAAACCTCGCCAGATTGGAAGGTGTTGCCAGATGAGTTGTTATTGGATGAATTGGAGAAGAGTTTAGGGGCTGCTGCGGTGGCCTTGGAGTTTTGAGGAAGCTTTGATGTATGGGGTTTTATCCCTTTAATAAAGATCGTAAACGCCCGTTTACCTTGCAAACGATACATATCAAAATCTCTATCAATGGGCTACTGTAGATTTAACAAAAACGAAAATATAGCGTTATTATGTTTGGAATTGGTATGTTGTTCAGTTCCTTATGGGGGATGAATCCGCCGCGCTTGCGTAAGATGGATTTGCAGACCGTCTAAGTTTGTTTGCCTGACTCGGGTTCAGCCGCATGATAGGGAAAGCGGACGCTAACGCGGTATTTATCGCCAAAATCTTGCATTTCCAAGCGTCCCTGTGCGCCATAATAAACTTGCAGGCGTTGGCGTAGGTTGTCGATGGCAATGTGGTTGCCTTTGTGTTTGAGTTTTGGCGTGGTTTCGGGATCGGTAGGCAGCGGGTTTTCAATTTCCAAGCGTACGGTATGACCGTCAGATAGTCCGGTGATTTGAATCGTGCCGCCTTCGGGCAGGGGTTGGATACCGTAATAAATTGCGTTTTCAATCAAAGGCTGTAGGCATAAACTGGGAATTAACGCATCTTGCGGTAAGGTGTCGATTAGCCATTTAATTTTAAGACGATTGCCTAATCGTAAGCCTTCAATGTCTAAATATTGTTTACACAGGGCAATTTCCCCCGCCATTTTCACCGGTTTATTGGCATCGGCAAGGCTGGCACGAAATAAATCTGATAAATTTTCCACTGCTGTTTCAGCCAATTCGGGATCAATGCGGGTCAGGCTGGCAATGGTGTTCATGCTGTTGAATAAAAAATGCGGGTGAATGCGGGCTTGCAGGGCTTGAACGCGAAACTCGGCTTCGTGACGACTAATCACTCGCCAGTGATAGCTTAAATAGGTGTAGCGCAGGGCAATCAAGCCGACAATAGCGCTCACGCCTAGATTGCGCCACATAAAAATGCTGTAGTGAAATTGATAGACTTTAAAAGAGCCTTCTAGTTCAATTTGTACGCCCATGCTTTTAACATGCACGTCGCTAGGGCTTAAAAACGCCAAGGTATCAAGGCGGAATTTCCAGACTAAATGGCTGTAAATAAAGGTGATAAAGAGGATGAGTAAGTAGCTGATAAAGGCAGCGAGGCGATGATTGAGTTGGCGTAATTGTTTTTTACTCAAACATAAAATCATGGAGTAGGTAATGGCAACGCTGTGGATAAATAAGGAGACTTTTAGCAGGCTGTCCATGTTATAGCCACTTTTGCCCAGCGGCGAGAGCAAGAGTAAAAAGGCTAATAATTGCCCTAAAAACAAGGTACTGAACAGTAAGCGCCAAGCACAAAAATCTGGTAAAAACCAGATTTGTTGGTCAATTTGTTCGTCAGTTGAGCGTAGAGCCATCAGCGCTGAACACCAGTTGCCCAGCGACTAGACTGTGGGTGACTTTGCCGTGGAATTGCCAATCACTAAAGGGACTGTTGTGATATTTTTCTTGATCTAAATGCCAATCGACATCTGGCTGAAAAATGGAAATATCCGCTGCTAAGCCCGTATCTAAACGGCCTAAGGGTAATTCCAGAATGTCAGCAGGTCCTTGGGTTATCCAATGCAGTGCGGTTTGTTGTTCCACATTCAGTTCTTTTGCCAGTCGTAAAGTCAAAGGCAATAGGCTGGTCAGTGTAGAAATACCCCAAGCCGTGTTGGCAAAAGGCATCAGTTTCGCGTCTTGGCTGTAAGCATGATTATCCGAGCACAACGCTGTGATGACTCCGTCTTTAAGTCCTTGGCGTAGGGCATCTTTATCACGTTGGCTACGTAATGGCGGGTAAACATGGCATTGGCTGTTGTATTCCAACACATCCATATCGGTGAGAAACAATTGTTGAATACTGACATCGGCGCTGACTGCCAAGCCTTGTGCTTGTGCTTGTCTGACCAATTCAACTGATTTAGCGGTCGACAAGCGGCACAGGTGTAAACGCACGCCAGTGAGTTCGGCAATTGATAAAGCCCGGTACACCGCAATGCTCTCAGCTTGTGCTGGAATGCCAGCAAGTCCTAAACGGGTGCTGATAACACCTTCATGGGCATGGCCATTACGACCGAGATAAGGGTCGATGGCTTGTTCAAACACGGTCAGCCCGCAGCTTTTGGCGTAGGCATAGGCATTGCGTAAGACTTCGGTGTTTTCTATCGGTTGTTTGGCATTGGTGACCGCGACACAGCCTGAGCGTTTTAATTCACCCATTTCGGAAAGATATTGTCCGGCTAAATCTTGGGTTAGAGCGGCTAATGGCAAAATCTGACAGTGACCGCTTTGCTTGGCATATTGTTTTAATAGCTCGGCAACCGCTGGGGTGTCAATTTTAGGTGTGGTACCAGGTGGGCAACAAAAAGTCGTCACGCCATGTTTGACGGCTACTTGGCTGAGTTTTTCTATCGCACCTTTGTGGATATTGCCAGAACCTGCAAGGCGAACGCTGAGATCAATAAAACCCGGTGCGATGATGCCACCTTGTGCGTCAATGTGTTGCTCGGCTTGAAAATCAGTAGGCGGTGTGCCGATGGCAAGAATCTTACCTTGGCTGATATGTAGTTGCGTTGGGCTGTTGTCGGTGCTGAGCACCTGTCCATTGTCAATGGTGATATTCATCAGAAATAAAAGGCAAGTCCTGTCATTACTTTGGCAGTTTGTTTCATGATAAAGCGCGCGGGCAAAGGCAGTTTTGCTGCGCCATTATCAATCGCCATTTGTTGATGTTTGGCTTCATCAATTTTCATTTGGCTGATGATGGCATGGCTTTTGGCATCTTGTTCTGGCAGGCGTTCTAAATGGGAGTCCAGATGCGAAATCACTTGTTTCTCGGTCTCAGCAACGAAACCTAAATTCCATTTATCTCCCGCAAGCCCAGCCAAAGTGCCAATAGTAAAAGAGCCGACATACCAAAAACCGCCTAAATAAGTGGTATGCGAACCCAGTTGTTTCAGCCGTTGCTCACACCAAATGAGGTGATCATTTTCTTCAATCGCTGCTGTTTGCATTTTTTCGCGCACCTCAATTTGGCGTGCGGTCAATGCTTGCGATTGATAGAGGGCTTGCGCTGCAATTTCGCCTGCGTGGTTGACGCGCATCAAACCTGCGGACAGGCGTTTTTGCTCAGGACTTAAGTCCGTGTCATCAAACGCTTGTCCAGGGGGTGTGCGCCCTGTGCCTTGAGGTGCACCCCATAGGGTTCGCAGCCCTATGTCAACATTGATAAGTAATTTATCAATGCTATCGTGCTGTATCATTTGCAGACCCGTTTCGCCGTTGCCAATTGGTCATTGGTGCATTTGTTTTTCTTTTTGCCTGCACACCATTTTTTGCGTTTATTCCATGCAGAAATCACTCGTTTACTACCGTCAGAACAGCGCACCTTATAGATGTGGTAAGCACCACCAAGTAAGCTGTTGCCCTTGCCTGCAAAACGAATATCTTGCGGCGATGCGGCAAAACTTTGAAGACTGCAAGTGTACAAACCAATGGCAATCACTGCCAGTTTCGTCGGGCTAACACGTTGCTTTAGGTTCATTATTTTTTACTCCTACAAGCTTTTTTCGCTGCGCTTAGTTGGTCATTGGTGCAGCGTCTGGATGTGCCAACACACCATTTTTTACGTCGATTCCATGAGGTAATTTCACGTTTTTTACCATCGGAACAACGCACGGTATAGGTTGAGTATTTTGTCCCAAGGGCGGTCGCGCCTCTAGCACAATAGTTAATATCAGTTGGAGTTGCTGCCCATACTTGCCCGCTCAATAGCACGGCAAGGGCGCTCCCCATGATCAGTATGATTGATTTGGTTTTATTCATTGTATTCCCTCCCTCATTTAGGATGCCAATTAAGATAAGCTGACACCTTTTACTAACGGATGTTACGCAAAGGCTTCTTTTTCTGCCTTAAGGGCAGAAAAAACCACCATTGCTGCACAGCTAAGCTTCACTAGGCAGGTGGAAAAGCACCTTATTGTGGCAAAAACAGGCTTAGTGTGTAACATCAGTTACTAATTCGGGTTATTGCTCAGTAATCCAGCCCAGAATAGGTAGCAGTCTACCCTTAACAGCTTGCCATAATCAAGACGTATCCCACAGTGGTATAAAATCGCCCGATTATCCGCATTCTATTCAAGTATTTAGTCATATTCTGAAACTAAACGACTCTGCGTTTGCTTTTCAGCGACCAACGTCACTTTAATCTCTGCAAAATCCTGAATTTGTTCCAGTTGCAGCATATCTTCTTTTGCCAGTTCTAATAAAGCCAATAAGGCAACAATCACACCACCTCGCGCTTCTTTTTCGACATAAAAGTCTTGCATCAAAGCCTGCGGTTGTGTTGCTAACTGAGCCAAAATACCACTCATGCGTTCACGCACAGATAAAGGCTCTTGGATGATTTGATGTGCCGAGCGCAAATCCAAACGTAATAACACCTGTTGCATTGCCCCTAACAATTCAGGCAATTGTACAGGTGGTGGTCTGCGCACTTTAGGCAAATCTGGCATCGCGACATCGGTGGCGAGTACATCTTTACCTAACACAGGCAAATCCGCAATTTTTTCCGCTGCCGCTTTAAAAATCGCATATTGCTCTAATTGAGCAATCAGTGTTGCCCGTGGATCGGCATCTTCCACTTCATTTTCATTGGCGCTTTGCGGTAATAACATCCGTGATTTTATTTCCAGCAAAAGGGCAGCCATGAGTAAATACTCGCCTGCCATATCCAACTGCATTTCTTGCATTAATTGGATGTATTGCAGATATTGTTCCGTTATTTTTGTAATGGGAATTTCACGTATGTCTAAATTTTGGGCGCGAATTAAATACAATAATAAATCAAGAGGGCCTTCAAAAGTTTCTAAAATGACTTCCAGCGCATGAGGGGGAATATATAGATCTTTGGGGTATTCAGTGACAGGGCTACCCGCAATAAGCGCGAGGCTTTGGGCATCTGAACTGGATTCAGACATATCGGCTGAGGTCGTGGTGCTGGACATAAAAGAGATGATGGTTTGAGTCAGGCAGCTTCTAGGTATACCCCAGAAGCTGTTGTGATACTAACAGTGTTCGTCTAAAAATTCGATTAATTCTTCTTTACTCACCAGCCCTACTTGAACGGCTTCAACATCCCCATTTTTAAACAGCATCAGCGTAGGAATACTACGAACGCCATACTTAGGCGCGGTATTGGGATTATCGTCAATATTGATTTTTGCGATTGTCACTTTTCCAGCATATTCTGTGGAAATCTCATCAAGAATAGGGGAAATTGCTTTACAAGGACCACACCATTCTGCCCAATAATCAACCAGTACCGGTTGTGGTGAGGATAAAACATCGGCTTCAAAACCACCATCACTGGTATAAATTATATGATCGCTCACAAAAGAACTCCTTGGGTTAGCTTGCGTCTACAGGGTAGAGTGTAGTCGCCAATTGGTTAAATTCAAGCGCGCCTTTACCTCGGGGCTTGAGTTCAAAAACAGCCAGACCTTCACTAAATGAACGTCTAAAAACCGTGCGTTGGGATAAACGCTGGTTTAATACTTGGATACCTGGCAAAGTTTGTAATGCCTCTAGCGCTTCATCAGATTCGCGCACCGCAACGTGGGTATCAGCACGGTTGATGAAGGTCAGTACATCTGGCGGGGCTTCTCTACCGGCATCTTTATCCGGTTTGATCCCAGAAATCATATAAAGAAAACGTTGCGTTGACCAGACATCGGCTTGGCTTGGAGCAACGGGCACTAAAATTCTATCGGCAATCGAGACCGCGCGTTTAAGCCCTGCCATATTAGCCGTACCGACATCAATAATCACCTCATCAATATCAGCATTGGGTTGTTTATAGCGGCTATAGACCTTAAATTGCGGCTCAAAACCTTCTTCTTCGCGGACTTCAACCACGTCGCTAAGAGTGCATTGTGGGTCTAAATCATAAGCCTGCACTTTTTTACCTTGACGGGCAAGCCAAACGCATAAATTGAATGCGACGGTACTTTTGCCTGCACCGCCTTTGAGGTTGGCAACCAATGTAATCATTGCTGTTTTATCCTGAAACCGTGATGATGCCTCACTTTAGCAGGCTTATCAGTGCTTTGCAATGGCGGATAAATCTGCGAAAATAGCCCGCGTTTTTCAGGTTTTCTACATCAATAGGCAGCACAATGACAGTAAATATTGCAATCGCTGGCGCAGCAGGTCGAATGGGTCGCGCTCTAACTGAAGCTTGCAGCATACATTCTGATGCACAACTCAGCGCCGCCCTAGAGCATGCTGATTGTGATTTTTTAGGCTCAGATGCGGGGGAACTCGCAGGCATTGTCCGCCAAGAGGTGGCTTTAAGTAGCGATATACAAGCGGCGCTGCTGGACTTTGATGTCTTAATTGATTTCACCTCGCCTGCAGCTACTTTGGAACATGTCAAATTATGTCAGCAAGCGGGCAAGGGCATTGTTATCGGTACAACAGGGCTAACCGACGAACAAACAGCTGAATTAAAAGCGGCGGCTAAAAATATCCCTATCGTTTTTGCCCCTAATATGAGCGTTGGGGTTAATTTGTGCTTTAAGCTGCTTGATATTGCTGCGCGAGTTTTAGGCGATGAGGTTGATATTGAAGTCATCGAAGCCCATCACCGTCACAAAGTCGATGCGCCCTCGGGCACAGCCTTACGCATGGGCGAAGTGGTTGCCGATGCTTTAGGGCGGGATTTAAAAGACTGTGCGGTTTATGGGCGTGAAGGACAAACAGGGGCGCGAGATAGAAAAACCATCGGCTTTGAGACCATTCGCGCCGGGGACATTGTTGGCGAGCACACCGTTTTGTTTGCCGATATTGGCGAACGGGTCGAAATCACCCACAAAGCCAGCAGCCGTGCCACCTTCGCCAATGGTGCGGTGCGAGCCGCTGTGTGGTTGCAGCAACATAAAACCGGGCTTTTTGATATGCAAGATGTGTTAGGTTTGCGCTAAGCATTGTTAAACCCTCGGCTTTGCTGAGGGGCTTTTGTATTTTTTGCATTCTGAATGCTAGAAAAAGCCTTTGCGTCACTCAGTGCATATAAACCCGTGATATTTGTTATAGTATGCGCCTTTAATACACCACTTGGCTTTTAGCAACGACTTATCACACATGCTGCCCTATCTTGCCCCTGATTCCCCTATCGATAGTTTTCCTGATATTAGCGAGGCGCTTATCGAGCCAGATGGTCTATTGGCAATGGGTGGTGATTTAAGTTGTGAGCGCTTGATTGCCGCTTATCAACGTGGCGTGTTTCCTTGGTTTAATGAAGGACAGCCAATATTATGGTGGTCACCCGATCCACGGCTGGTATTATTTCCAGAAAAACTCAAAATCAGCCGCAGTTTGAAAAAAAATATCCGCAATAGTGGTTTTAGTGTCAGTTTTGATAAAGCCTTTGTACAAGTGATTCAATATTGCGCCCATACACCGCGTGAGGATCAAGACGGTACTTGGCTCAGCCAAGACATGCAAGCGGCATATTATGATCTACATCAACGCGGCATTGCCCACTCGGTTGAATGTTGGCATGACGGGCGTTTGGTCGGTGGGCTGTACGGGATTGCCTTAGGACGGGTGTTTTATGGTGAATCGATGTTTACCCACAAAAGCAACGCCTCCAAAGTTGCTTTTGCCACCTTGGTACAACAACTCCAAACTTGGCACTTTGCCTTGATTGATTGCCAAGTTTACACCAGCCATTTGCACAGCCTTGGGGCTGAAGAAATTTCCCGCACTGACTTTAGGCAGCTATTAGAAGATTATGACGCAAGCAGCACCGAAGATAGCTATTGGCAAGGCTAAGCTTTTTAGCCAACGGGTTTTAGCTTGGTATTATCAAGCCGGTAGACATGATTTGCCTTGGCAACAAGACATCAATCCTTACAAAGTTTGGGTCTCGGAAATCATGTTGCAACAAACCCAAGTCAATACCGTGATTCCCTATTACCACGCTTTTATGCAAGCCTTTCCTGATGTCCATGCTTTGGCAGCCGCTGAGCAAGCGCAAGTTTTACAATATTGGAGTGGCTTAGGGTATTACGCTCGGGCGAGAAACCTACATAAAGCCGCGCAAATATTAGTTTCTGAGTATGGCAGGCAATTTCCGCAAACCCTAGAACAATGGCAAGCTTTGCCGGGCATAGGACGCTCAACAGCGGGGGCGATTTTGGCATTATCAATGGCACAACGCCAGCCGATCATGGATGGCAATGTCAAACGGGTTTTATGTCGTTATCATGCCATCGGCGAACAAACCCATTTAAGCGCGACCCAAAAGCAACTGTGGGACTTGGCAGAACAATACACACCCGATGAAGAAGTTGGCGCTTATACCCAAGCGATGATGGACTTGGGCGCAACCGTGTGTCGGCGCTCGCAACCCACATGCCTTTATTGCCCGCTAAGCGAGGATTGTAAAGCTAGGCAACAAGGCAACCCCACTGCCTATCCTGTGAGTAAAAAACGCGCGCCACTGCCAACCCAAGCGCGACAATTGTGGCTGATACAAAACCCTGCGGGGGAGATTTTATTACAAAAACGCCCACAAACAGGCATTTGGGGCGGTTTGTGGAGCTTGCCTGAGTGTGAAGAGGGCGATTGCGCTTATCAAAGCTTGGCAGGCGAACATAAGCAAGGCAAAGCCTTCAGACATACCTTTACCCATTATCACCTTGCGATTAGCCCGCGTTACTTGCAATTAGCAAATCCTGAACAAATTAAACTAGCGAGCAGTCGTTGGTTTGCCCTTGACGCTGCATTAGCCGAGGGCTTGCCCAAACCTGTGAGAAGTTTATTATTAAGGCTCAATGCCTAAAAAACCAAAGGAACTCATGATGAAAAAATTATTACTTGCAGCACTTATCGGTGCTGGTTTGTCTATCTCTGCACAAGCAAAAGATATTATTTCTGCGCAAAATATTGGGATGGAATTGGCAAGAGACATTGCCAATGAGACCATCATGGCATGTCGCAAAGATGGCTATCATGTTGGTGTTGCCGTTGTCGATCGTCATGGCATTACCCGCGCTATTTTGCGTGATGACTTAGCCTCGCGTTTCACCTTAGAAATTGCCGAACGCAAAGCCAATATGACCGTGATGGCATGGACAGACAGTGGTGCGTTTCGCGCAGCCCGTGGTGATATTCAACAAGAACTTAACCATATCGACGGCTTAATTGTCATGGAAGGCGGTCTTAAAATTATCGCTGGTGGCTATAATATTGGCGCAGTCGGTGTCAGTGGCGCGCCAGGGGGCGACAAAGATGCCCTATGTGCGAAAAAAGCCTTAGACAAATTGAGCGAACGTATTGAATTTGCTGTTGAATAATAGCTAAGGGTCTATTAGAAAACTCAGGTTAATCTTAGAATTTCCTCCCATACTGGCTGAAGAATTAAAAATAAAAATCAAGAAATGATGGTATGGAACGGGCAAATTCTTAGAACAAACCTGAGAGAATAATAAGCACTTGAACACATAAGCCCTTCCATCAAAGCTTATGGGCATATTTTCTTGATACTAACTTTATATTGTGGTTTCAACAATAATTCTGATACTCTAACCGAATAGCAGATTACTTAAGTTGTAAGTATGAGTATTTAAAGAAAAAAATAGGGGAAAGCATCAATGAACAAAATACTTACAGATGGTATTCCATTAGTCCATCATTATAAAGAAATACTTGATTCCAAAATTTTTAAAGAGATGGAGGAATTCTCTGATGGTTTTTTATTAGAAAATAAAATAGCTCTACGAGATTACATAAGCAAATGGGTGGGCGATCCGTTACATCAATGGAGCCGACAATGGGAATACCCTTTTGTTTTTAATAAAGTACAAAATAAGGTGCTATCCAATCCCGCTGCTAAAATATTAGACGCAGGCTCGGGTGTTACATTTTTCCCTTATTTTTTGAATACAAAATTTGATAACTCAACTATTTATTGTTGTGACTATGATTCAATGCTATTAAATATTTATGATGACATAAATGCTAACCAAAAAAAGGATATAAATTTTTCCACTAACGATTTAAAAGATCTTAATTATGAGAATGAACAATTTCATATGCTTTATTGTATTTCCGTTCTTGAACATACAGATGCTTATGAAAAAATCATAGAAGAATTTTACCGGGTTTTACTTCCTGGCGGTGTTTTGGTGGTTACTTTTGATATTTCGCTTGATGGAACCCGCGATATAGATTTGGATAAGGCTAATACACTACTATCCGCATTGAGCAAACGGTTTGATAACGATTTATCATTTGATTTACCGTCGCTTTTATCGTCAACAGATGTTTTTACAACAGCGACAGCTAAAGAAATTAATCCCAACCTGCTGCCTTGGAAAGGCCCTGCTTTTTTACACCGTATCAAATCATTTTCTCGCACCGGGCGGCTAGTTGCTTGGCCTCCTCCATTGACTGTCTTTTGTCTTAGCCTAACAAAGCCTGTTACTTGAATGTTATAAAACCCATTTGAGCCTATTTTTTTTATGTATTCGCCATCTCCACCGCCAAATCGACATCCACCGCCACAGGACGAGAAACGCCCGCTTCCTGCATAGTCACGCCCACGAGTTGCTGTGCCATTTCCATCGCCACTTTATTGTGGGAAATAAAAATAAACTGCACTTGCTTGGACATCTCGGTAACAAGGCGGCAGAAGCGGCTGACGTTGCTGTCATCTAGCGGCGCATCGACTTCGTCTAAAAGACAGAAAGGCGCGGGGTTTAGCTCGAAGATAGCAAAAACCAAAGCGACCGCAGTCAGGGCTTTTTCACCGCCAGATAATAAATGAATGCTGCTGTTACGTTTGCCTGGTGGACGCGCCATCACGGCGATGCCGGAATTTAGAATATCTTCCCCCAACAGTTGTAAGCCCGCTTGTCCGCCGCCGAATAAAATCGGGAACAGGCGTTGGAAACCGGTGTTGACTTGGTCTAGAGTTTTGGTCAGACGTTTGCGGGTTTCTTTGTCAATGGTATCAATGGCGTGCTCTAGCATTGCCAAGGCTTGATTGAGGTCTTCTTGTTGTGTCGTCAATTGTTGATGACGCTCGGATTCTTGCTGGTATTCTTCCAGCGCTGCCATATTAATTGAGCCTAAACGCAGCAGTTTGCGCTCGATGTCTTCAATTTCTGCTTGCCAGCTTTGTTCATCGGCATCATTACTTAAACCAGCGAGGATTTCGGTAATGTCCCAGTCTTGATTGTGTCCGAGTGCGTCTTTTTCTTCTGCCAGTTGTTCTTCGATGGTTTGGCGGCGAATCAGGTTGCTTTGATAATCGAGTTTGGCTTGTTCGAGGTGGGCGCGTTGCTCGCCCATTTCGGTTTCCATTTGTTGTTGCTGGCGCTCGATTTCGCGCAAAGCTTGGTCATATTCTTTGACCTTTTCCTCAGCTTCAAGACGTTGGGCTTCGAGCTTTTGATGCTCTGCTTCGGCTTTTTCGTATTCGGCTTCTAGGGCTTCGGGTTGTTGCAATTGCTCATGGTGCATGGACAAATCGTAATGCTTTTCTTGCAGTTGTTCGATTTGTTCCTCAAGGCGTTCTAGCCCTTGTTGCAAGTGCTGCTGCTCGCTTTGGCGTTGTTGATAGCGCAATTGGGTTTGGTGATGTTGGTCTTTTTGTGCCTGCCATTGTTGTTGTACCGCTTGCAGAGTGCTTTGATGCTCGTGACGTTGCTGTTGTAGGCTTTCTTGTTCCGCTTGCAGGCTTTCGTGTTCGGCTTGCGCCATTAAATAGTTTTCTTGCGCAGTTTCTAGGTCGATTTGCTCCTCTTCCAGCGCGGTTTCGATTTCGTTTTGTTCCTCGGCGACTTGGGCTTGGCGTTGTTGTTGTTGTTCTAAACGCACTTGATGGGCGCTGAGTTCGGCTTGTAATTGCGCGCGGCGTTGTTGCCCCTGAGTCAGTTCGAGCTGGATATTTTGCCGTTGTTGTTCATATTGCTGGTGTTGCAATTCGCCTTGCTGCTGTTGTTGCTCTAAGTCTTCAATCGCTTGTTCGCTGGCAGCCAGCTCAGTTTGTAAAGCTTGAATCGCTTGTTCGCGGGCAAAAATCCCCGTGGCTTGTTCGTCTTTGGCTTTAAGGCTCAGCCAGTGTTTGCCAAGCCAGTGCCCCTCGGCGGTGACGATGGATTCATGCGCTGCCAATTGTTCGCGCAGCGTGTAGGCAGCCTCTAAATCATCCGCAACATAAATCCCGGTTAACAGTGCGCCAAGGGCAAAATCGCTATGAATTTTACTGATTAAGGGCGCGGCGCTCAGTGGGTGTTCGCTGTCGTGTGGCTGCGCGGCTTCAATCAAGCACAGTTTTGCCTCGGGTTGCTCGGCCAATTGGCTGCCAAGGTGCGCCAAGTCGTCGATACAATGGGCATCGAGGTAATTTTCTAACACGGTTTCGAGGGCGGTTTCCCATTCAGGCTCTACTTTGAGCACTTCAGCCAAACGTGGGCTGTCGGCTTCGATGCCATGCTGTTGCAACCATGCTTGATTGCTATCGTTATCTTTGCCGAGGCTGGCTTGTTGCAAAGATTCCAACGCCGCCAAACGCCCTTGTTGTTGCTGCTGTTGTTGGTGTTGCTGATGCAGGGCTTTTTGAGTTTCTTGGTTGCTGCTGCGCTGTTCTTCGACTTGCAGTTGCAGGGTCTCTAAAGTTTCATAATGCTGTAGCGTGTTTTCGTCATCTTCTGCCAATTGCTCATTAATTTCATCAATCTGCGCGTGCAAAGTATCGGGGGCAATTTTTTGCTGCTCTTGAGTCAGGCGCTGCAAACGGTCTTGATGGGCTTGGATGCGTTGTTGCAAGTTTTGGATATGGGTTTGTTCAACCTGCATTTGTTGGCTGGGCTGGTGCAAGCGCTGGCTGAATTGCTCCCACTGCTGCTGCGTGTGTTGGTATTCGGTTTCAGCAATATAGTATTGTTGCTGCACCTCATGCATTTGCTCGGCGGCAGTTTCAATCTCGACCGAAACCAGTTCGAGATCAATATTAACGCTATCAAGGCGCTCATTATCTTGGGCTAAAGTCGTGCGCGCATCTTCCATCGCGTTTTGAGTACGATCTAAATCCAGCTCTAGCTGTTGTTGTTTTTCTTGGTTATGGCTGATGCTTTGTGCCAGTTTTTCCAGATTGGTATGTTGTTTATAGTAGCTGGTTTGAATTTCACTAAAATGAATATTCGCGCCGCTGTGGGCTTGGCGTTGTTCCGATTGCTGCTCAATCAGTTGCGCCAAGGTTTCGGCTTGTTGCTGAATTTTTTGTTCTTGAACATCAATGCGCTGTTGTTGCTGCTGGGCATTTTCGTGGAAACTCTGCCAACGCATGGCAAATAATTCGGTGCGGTATTGTTGTTCGCTGGCTTTGAGTTTTTGATATTTCTCCGCCGTTTTCACTTGGCGATTGAGTTTTTTTAGCTGTTTATCCAGCTCGGCTTCAATATCGGTGAGCCGCTCCATGTTCTCGCGGCTGTGTTGAATCCGTAGCTCAGTCTCGCGGCGCTTTTCTTTATATTTAGAAATACCGGCGGCTTCTTCAAGAAATACGCGCAAATCATCGGGTTTGGCTTCGATAAAGCGCGAAATCATACCTTGTTCAATAATCGCATAACTGCGCGGCCCCAGCCCCGTACCGAGGAAAATATTGGTGACATCTTTACGCCGACAGCGCTCACCGTTGAGAAAATAAATCGACTGGTTTTTTTTCGTCAAGCGGCGTTTAACGCTCAGTTGTGGCATTTCCGGGTATTGCGGCAAATCCACCTCGCCAAACACCAATTCAATCTCAGCGTATTCGGCAGGGCTACGCGAGCGCGAGCCGTTAAAAATCACATCCAGCATTGCCGAGCCGCGCAAAGTTTTGGCAGAGCTTTCGCCCATGACCCAGCGCACCGCGTCGATGACATTGGATTTACCGCAGCCATTAGGGCCAACCACGCCGACCAAGTTGCTCGGGAAGTTAATTGTGGTTTGGTCTACGAAGGATTTAAAACCGTGTAGTTTGATTTGGTTTAGTCGCATGTGTTTACTTAGTGATGAGTACGCATTTTTTTAGGATTATATTTTCGAGGGTTATAAATAAGATCCTTAAACTCTATTCTATTTGGAGACATGATGGTAAGCATATTTTCAGGCTTGTCATGTATTTCTATATCAACCTTATTAAACAGTGTTCTTTTGCTGGCAGAACCAGCATCACGGATACTAACAAAGCGATAATTATAGTATTTTGGATTTAGAAAATCTTCATCATTCCAAAATATTTTACCAACAGCTTGAAAATAGGATAATACACATAAAGACCCTTTTAGCTGTTCTATAATATCCTTTCTTTCATCCTCAAGACCTCTTTTAAGCTCAATAAATACGATAAAGTTTTCGGTTTTATTATTATATTCTTGTTGAGAAATAATAATAAAATCTGCACGATTTCTGACACCTTTCCCTTTAATTTTATTAAAAACATACTCAGGTGCTGGAAACTCATCTGATCTGATAATGATACTATTAACAGGTATTTTTTGTATTTGTACACTATAACAAGGGTTATCTTTTCTTTGAGGCTCAAATAGTTCTGCCATTTTCTTGCCATAAAGACCTTGTTGTATTTCAACAATTAAATTGGGCTGAATTAATTCCCGCAATATTTCTAAATCATTCATCCACATCTCTCCAAAATATCGCCTCTTGGATACGGTTCATGGTGTCTATGGTATTGTCAAAACTACGGGCTTCGATGCCTAGTTCAGGATCGATACGAGCTGCTATGAGGCTATGACAGCGGGATCTTCTTTTTTTACCATCAAGTTTAATCAGGGCTTCTTCAGCAATATAAACCTTAATAGGTTCGGCATTAAGCAGTTCGTTCGCTTGATAGCCTTCATCCGTAGCAATACGCTTTAGATAATCACTATCATGATTTAACATAATCAAGGTATTAATTTCTTTAACAATATAATCGCTATGGGTGGTGATAAAAACCTTAATGCCAATATTGATAAGTCTTGCAAACAAGCGGGCGACACGGCGCTGATTTTCAGGATGTAGACTCAGTTCAGGCTCATCGACAATCAATAAGTCGCCTTTTTGAGCTTCGTGGTGTAGATAAAAACCAATATCCAATAAGGAGCGGATCGAGCTAGAACTTTCATCCATGCTTAACTTTGTTTTAGATTTTTTCGGTTTAAAATAAGCCTCACCATTATCACTGACGGTATATTCGCCACCGATAATATGGGCAAAAGCCGTTAAAATATCGGGGTGATGTTCGGCAATGTAGCTGGTTTTTTTACTGATTTTTTTCAGATTACGAATAAAATCGACATTTTGTTCAACAGGCAGAGCATAATCTTGATAACTTTTGAATAAGAGTTCTCTTGGATCGGCATCTTTACCCAAATTGTGCATTTCTTTTAGTAAACGATTACGAGAAAAGTCCAACTCATTGCTAAAAATTACCGCACCTGTACGTTCAATGCTGGAAATAAAGGGATTGGGAAAAAACTCCGTAAACAAGGTTTCTATCACAGCTTTGCTGATGATGTCTTTAATCACTTGTGTCGGTAAGGTGTTTTTTTCAACGCCTACCAAAAAAGCAATAATTAGTTTAGTGCTATGTTCTGCTTTGGTTAGAGTAAACAGCTCGGCATTTTCTGAACGAATTTTGAGTTCAAATGCATGGGTTAAACTCGGTTGTTTATCAAGCTGAATTTCAAACTGGCTGTTGCTGAAATGTTTTTCAGAGGCGGCAAAAATAGTGGCTAAAGATTCACTATAACGCTTGCAAGCTTCTGTCAACAGTTTATTGGTGTGACTAAGGTATTGGTTTAAATCAATGCTGACTGTACCATCATTTAACAGCGTTTTGATGATACTGGACTTGATATTGATTTCGAATAAATTTTTCCAGCGCTGTAAAAAACCAAACAAAGCATACGTGGCGTAGGTCTTTCCTGTGTTATTTTGTCCACAAATAATGCTTAACTCACCGAGTTCAAATTCTGCTTGCTTAAGCGAACCCAGTTCTTTTAGCTTAATTTTCATATGGCTAGCTTTGTCAGACAATGGTTGTTAGAGATATTCATATAAAATAAATTATTTTACTGATGTTGCGCAAAGGCTTCTTTATTTGCCAAAAAAGTAAAAAAACGCCATTGCTCCACGATTTAATGCCACTAGCTAGGTGGAAAACCGACCATGTTGTGATAAAAACGGGCTTAGTGCGTAACACCAGTTATTTTAAAAGGCAAAACAGCGCCATTCTACCTTGATAACGCTTGTCTTGCTATCGAGGATTTAATGTCTTTATAACTTGTTTTATTTTCACGCAGTATTTATTCTCCAAGCTTTGTGGCGGTCTTATGTGAGCCGTGTGAGATACTGGCGGCTTTTATTACGGTGGTTGTTAATAAAATTTTATGATGAAACTGATAGTTATTACCTATGGCATATTGTTTAGCCCCTTATTGGCGGCTGAAGATGAGTTATATCCTTTTATCGCCAATAGCTTGGCACAAAGTCCACATTTGGAAAGTGCCAAACAAGCCGAAAACTATGCACAAGCGCAAGCGGCGGTCTCTGTGGCAGAAAAACGCCCGCGCCTAGACTTAAATATCGGTGCCGGTTTAGAGAACAGTGATACACCCAATACCCGTTTTAGTGGTTTGGATACGCAGACTTTAATCCGTAAAGAACTGCATTTGCATCTTGAGCAGCCTATTTATGATGCGGGCAAACGCAATTTTCAGATTAAAACCCGACAAGCGCAATTACAAAATCAACAATGGCAGCGTTTGGATATAAAAAACCAACTGACACTGAAGCTAATCAAAGTCTATTTGCAATTGGCTGAACGTCAACAATTATTGGAATTAGCCAAAGATGACTTGGTTGCGCATCAAAAAACCGAAAAACAAATCGAGCAACGTTATAAGCAAGGGGCTGGTCGCAAAGCCGATGTCGAGCAAGTCGCCAGTCGTAAGGCACGGGCAACGGTGCGTTTGTTACAAACAGAGGGCGAATTTATTGAGGCACAAATTCAATTACGTAGTTTAAGTGGGCAAGATCCGAATGCCTTAAAGCTCGATAGTCGAGTTGTTGAGCAGCTAATGGCACGTTTACCTGAGAATAAAAAGCTTGCTTTGAAAACCTTATTACAACACCCGCAATTGCAGCAGGCACAAGCCCAAATTACCAGCAATCAAGCGCAATATGAAAAGATTCGAGCGCAGGCAGCACCAGCCATTAATTTAGAATTGGATGCGCGCCATTATGACAATATTGATGGTATTCGTGGTGATAATCAAGAGTTTAGCGCGATGCTACGTCTGCGTTATGCCTTATACGAAGGCGGTGGGCAAAAATCTAAAGAAGCCGCTGCCTTAGCAGAAAAGGCGCAAACACAAGCGGATTATCAGGTGGTGTTACAACAGTTGGAAGAACAACTGCGCCTTGCATGGCAGCGGCTGGAGACGGCGAAAAAACGCCAAACTTATTTGCAACAGCATGAAGCCACGGCAAAAGCGGTGTGGCAATCATATCAGCAACAATTTCATTTGGGACGCAATAGTTTAATTGCGCTTTTAGATGCAGAAACCGAGTGGTATCACGCCCATGCCGAAGTGATTCGCGGTAAATATGCGCAAGATTTGGCGGTTTTTACTTTATTCGCCACCTTGGGGCGGTTATACCAGCAATTAGAATCATCTTAGCAACTTGTTTGCGGGATATGTCTTAGCAAAGGAAAATCTGGTGTATAATGCCGCCCAATTTAAGCGGATGCGCTTACCCAAGCTTCCTTGCGTAATGGATATAAAATTATGAGTGAAAGACAAGTCGATGTCGCTATTATTGGTTCGGGCACAGCCGGACTTTCGTCGATTGGCAATGTGCGGAAAAAAACCACTAACTTTGTCTTAATTAATGGCGGTGAAGTCGGCACCACTTGCGCCCGCGTGGGTTGTATGCCCTCGAAAGCCATGATTCATCTGGCAGAGGATTTCCATGCCCGTCATCATTTAGACCGTTTTGGTATTGATGGCAGTGATGCCCTAGGCATAGACCAGGTTGAGGCGATGGAATATGTCCGCGATATGCGTGATACTTTCGTTGATAGAGTCACCAGCAACAGCACCGATAACATGGGCGATAAGTTTATCGAAGGTTATGCCCATTTTGTCGAGCCGCATGTATTAGAAATCGACAACGGCGAGCGCGTTCGTGCTGATAAAGTCATTATCGCCACCGGTTCGCGCCCGATTGTTCCTGCCGCTTGGCAAGAAGCATTCGGCGATAAAATTTTGACCTCGGATAATTTGTTTGAGCAAGAAACCTTGCCTGAATCTATCGCGGTCATAGGTCTGGGTGTCATTGGTTTGGAGCTGGGGCAAAGTTTGCAGCGCATGGGCGTGAATGTTACCGGCATTGACCAATTAGAGCAGATTGCCGGTTTAAGTGACCCGGTGGCGAATCAAGTCGCGATTCAAACCTTTAGCCGTGAGTTTCCTTTGTGGCTGGGGCAAGCGGCAGAATTAAGCGCTGAGGGTGAGCAAATCAAAGTCACCGCAGGCGATAATTCGTGCGTGGTCGATAAAATCTTGGTCAGCATCGGGCGCTTACCAAATGTGGAAAACCTCGGTTTGGAAAATATTGATATTCCCTTAAATGAGCGCGGTGTGCCGATTTATGACGAGCAGACCATGCAAGTCGGCGATTCGCATATTTTTATGGCGGGCGATATGAATCATAACCGTATGATTTTGCATGAAGCCGGACACGAGGGCAGAATGGCGGGCTTTAATGCCGTCAATGACATCACCGCTTTCAAACGCCATGTGCCTTTGGGGATTACTTTCTCTGACCCGAATATCTCATTAGTCGGTGCAGCATTTAAAGACTTAGAAGAAGACAGCTTTGTTGTTGGTGAAATGCGCTTAGCGCCTGTGGGTCGGGCTTTATTGCTAGCGAAAAATAAAGGCGTGTTGCGGGTTTATTTAAACAAAGCCGATGGCAAAGTCTTGGGGGCTAGTTTAATCGGTGTCCGCGCTGAGCATTTGGGGCATTTACTCGCTTGGGCGATTCATCAAAACTTAAGCGTGATGGATTTACTCTCGATGCCATTTTATCATCCGGTGATTGAGGAAGCCTTGCAAGGCGCGCTTTATCATGGTTTAGGACAATTGGACATTGCCCGCGATTATCCTGTTGAATTGTTACCTGCGTAAATCATGAGCGATGCTGAGCCTGATTATGGCATTGATGTGGCGATTTTAATCGTCAGTTGGAATGCCAAACAATACCTTGAAAACTGCTTGGAGAGTTTGTTCAATACCGCTTGTGACTTAGATTTTAGTATCTGGGTGGTGGATAACGACTCTTCCGATGGCAGTGTCGATATGGTTAAACGCAATTATCCGCAAGTCAATTTGGTTGAAAGTGGGGCAAACTTGGGCTTTGCTGCGGGTAATAATCTCGGCTTAGAGCAGATTCAAAGCCAAAAGCCGCGCTATATTTGTTTGTTAAACTCAGACACCAAAGTGCGGGATTATTGGCTCGATGAGTTGTTTGCGCATATGGAAGAGCATCCGAATGTTGGCTTGTCCAGCTCACGGATTGAAAATGCTGACCATAGCCTGCAAGCGTCTTGTATGCACAGCCCCAGTTATTGGAATGTCTTTTGTCGCACCTTTGCGCTGGATAGGTTGTTTCCCGATAGCGCTTTTTGGGATGGCGGCTTGATGTATTATTGGGCGCATGACACCACGCGCAAGGTTGAAGTCTTATTCGGTTGTTTGTGGATGGCACGTGCCGAGGCGATTGCCGAGGTCGGGCATTTGGACACCGATTTTTTCATGTATGCCGAAGATTTAGACTGGTGTTTACGTTTTCGCCAAGCCAATTGGTTAATTCACTATTATCCTCAAACGGCGATTATTCATTATGGTGGCGGCAGTTCTATCAATGCTCCGGTGCGTTTTTATCAAGAGGAAAAACGCAGTTTGCTATATTATTGGCGCAAACATCACGGTTTTTTAGGCTTGGTATTCATCTATTTGATGAGCGTGTTGCATGAGTTTTTGCGCGTCTTAATGTTTGGCTCGCGTTGTATTCGCCGCACGCATAAAATGACTTGCAGCGCCAAATTCATGCGCAGTTTTAAAACCTTTTTTTGGTTATTAGGCTTGCCGAAATTGCGCCTGAATCAAGACGAACGCCCCTAAGCTTATCATTGAACTTAAAGAAATAGCCCATACCAAGCCTTTTTGCTTTGCTGGAATATCACATGCCTTACTTTATCTATAAAATTCGCCCTGTTAAACAACTCGAGTATGTTGAAACCATTGAAAAGTTTCGAGATGCCAAACAACAAGCCAAAGCCATGCGCGAAGCGCTTACCGTTGCTGATAATTGCACGGTCAAAATCATGTTTGCCAAAAACCAAACCGAGGCAGAATTGCTGCTAAAAGAAGAACGTGAAGCGCGTCCACAAGGAGACGATTAATGCCTGCTGCGGATAAGCCTTGGGGCGGTCGATTTGATGCGCCTACCAATCATTTTGTCGAAGCCTTTACCGCCTCGGTCGATTTTGACAAACGCCTCGCGGTCTATGATATTCAAGGCTCGATTGCCCATGCCACCATGTTGGCAAAAGTTGAGGTCTTAAGCGCCGAAGAACGCGATGCAATTATTCAAGGCTTAGAGCAAATCCTCGGCGAAATTGAAGCGGGCGGCTTTGAGTGGTCTGTGGCGCTGGAAGATGTGCATATGAACGTCGAGGCGCGTTTAGTGGCTTTGATTGGTGATGCGGGGAAAAAACTCCACACCGGACGCTCGCGTAATGACCAAGTTGCCACCGACATTCGCTTGTATGTCCGCGATGAAATCAAAGCCATTCAAGGCTTATTATTGCGTTTAATGCAAGGCTTAGCCGATTTAGCTGAGAAAGAAGCCGAGACCATTTTACCCGGTTTCACCCATCTACAAAGCGCGCAACCCATCAGTTTTGGACACCATATGCTGGCGTGGTTTGAAATGCTCAAACGCGATTATCAGCGCCTTGGTGATGCTTCTCAGCGGGTGAATATCATGCCTTTGGGTGCAGCGGCACTGGCAGGCACGACTTATCCGATTGACCGCCACTATACCGCTGAGTTATTGGGCTTTAGCGCCCCGGCGGAAAATTCTTTAGATGCCGTCAGTGATCGAGATTTTGCCATTGAATTTAATGCCGCCGCCGCCTTGATTATGATGCACTTATCACGTTTTGGGGAAGAATTGGTCTTGTGGTCGTCGGCACAATTTGATTTCATTGACTTGGGCGACGCGTTTTGCACTGGCTCATCAATCATGCCGCAAAAGAAAAATCCTGATGTGCCTGAATTGGTGCGCGGTAAAGCCGGACGGGTTTATGGTCACTTGATGAGTTTATTAACGCTGATGAAGTCCCAGCCTTTGGCGTACAACAAAGATAATCAAGAAGACAAAGAGCCGTTATTCGATACTATTGACACCTTAAAAGGCAGTTTGCGGGTTTATGCTGATATGATTCCGGTGATGCAGGTTAAAGCCGATAATATGCGTGAGGCGACTTTGCGTGGCTTTACCACTGCCACCGATTTGGCTGATTATTTAGTCCGTCAAGGCGTGCCCTTTCGGGACTCACACTCGATTGTTGGGCAAGCGGTTCGACATTGTATTGAAGCCAAGTGTGACTTAAGTGATTTAAGCTTAGAGACATTGCAACAATTTTCCGATAAAATTGGCGCGGACATTTATGATTATTTAACGCTTGAAGGCGCTTTAGCTGCTCGCGACCACATTGGCGGCACTGCACCCAAGCAAGTACGAGCCGCTGCCGAAAGGGCGCGGGCTTATTGCCAACAACAAGGATAATCCCCATGCGTTACTTAAGCTTTCTCGTCTTTGCCGCTGTGCTTAGCGCCTTGTTGTGGCCTTATGTCACGGTCTATCGTTTAAGTAACGCCATCAGCTCAGGGGATATGCCTGCGCTAACCCAGTTTTTGGATATGCCAGCAGTTCAAGCTAACTATGAAAAAACCACCCAAGCGAGCTTGCCGGATTTATCCCAATTTAATGGCAACAATTCTGCATTAGGTAATTTAGTCCAAAATGGTTTACAACAACTGAACCAAACTTTGGTACAACATACCATTGATGCGCAATGGGTCAGCTCGGTGTTACAACCCAAGGCGCAAACGGCGAATGTGTTTGAGCGTTTTTCATTTGGTTTTTTTGAATCCCCCACCCGTTTTATGGTGCGCCTAGGGGAATTGGGACAAAATCCCACCCATTTTTATATGACATGGCAAGACTGGCAGTGGCGTATTGTCGCTGTGTATTAATAATCACACTCAGCGCGGTAGGATGTAGCTTAGGTAGTGGTCTAGGGATAACACCCCTTGAAGGGGTGTTATCCCTTCTATACTAATTAATCAACGGGGGCATCATCGTGTTTTGGAACATACTGCTAGGTCTTAGTCTGACTATCAACAGTGCTTGGGCGGCGGATAATGCCTTGGAAAGCTATTTACAGCAACTCAAAAGTTTACAAGGGCAGTTTCAACAAGCGGTCTATGATGAACAAGGCACGCGGATTGAAGAGAGCCAAGGTAACTTTGCCCTCCAAAAGCCCAGCCAGTTTCATTGGCAATATAGCCAGCCTTATGAACAATTAATCGTCGCCAATGGCGAATATATTTGGATTTATGATGCCGATCTGGAACAAGTCACCCGTAGAGTCTATGAAACAGCCATCACCAATACCCCGGTGTTATTGTTCAGCAATGCCGACAAACTTGATGAACATTTCCATATCGGCGCACTAGAAGCGACTACCGACAGTCCGGTGCAAGGTTTTGAGCTAATTGCCAAAAGTCCTGATAGCAGCTTTGAGAAAATGCTGGTGTATTTAGATAAGCAGCAATTGCAACAAATCGAATTACACGACAAACTCGGTCAACGTACGCAAATCACTTTTTCTGCCCAAACCCAGAACCAAGTCCTTCATCCTCATTTATTTGATTTCGTCATCCCTAAAGGGGTTGATGTGATTGAAGACCACTGATGCCTTGTCATGTTTGCGCAGCTATTTAATCGCCATTATTTACAACGCAGTTTGCAGTCAAAGCAAATGCCTTTGCGGCTGAGTGTTTTTGTTCTTATCAGCAGTTTTGTGATCATGAGCTTATTATTCACCGCAAGGGAATATGCCTTGCTGCAAGATATGGAATTATGGGCTTATGACCAAATGACCTTGTTGCGTGCTGATTTGCCGCCCGATCCACGCTTATTATTGGTAGAAATTTCTGAGGCAGACATTCAACAAATGGACGCGTACCCTTTTCCCGATCAAGCCATTGCCGACCTGATCAATAAACTCAAATCCTATCAGCCCGCGGTAATTGGTCTGGATATATTTCGTGATGTGCCCCAAGGACAAGGGCGAGATGCCTTACTGCAAGTGCTACAAGACCCCGATGTGTTTTCGATTCGCTCTTTAGGGCTGCCGGGACAAAAGTCTGTACCGGCACCGGAAGGCGTGCCGATCAAACAAATTGGTTTTAATGATTTTGCTTTAGATGCTGATGGCGTGGTGCGCCGTAACCTGATGTATGCTGCCGCCGATGGGCGCATGTGGACTTCTTTTTCCCTCAACCTTGTGATTCATTATTTACGCAAAAAAGGCTTGCCTGATTATCATTTTATGGGCAATGACTTTTATCTGGGCAAACATGTTTTTACCCCATTAGATCCCAATGCTGGAGGCTATCAAAACGAAGACACGGGCGGTTATCAATCCATGCTGAATTATCGCTCTAGCGATTATCCAACAGAAACCGTGCGTTTTTTTGACGTACTAGAGGGTAGAGTTGCCAGCCGCCTAATTGAAAATAAAATCGTCATCATTGGTACAACCGCCGAAAGCGCCAAAGATATGGGCTTTACGCCTTACACCCGTCATCGTGATGAACAACAATTAAATGGTACCTTATTCACCTCTGGCGTGGTGGTACATACCCATGAAGTCAGTGATTTACTCACCCAAGCGCTACAAGACACAGGCACGACTGAGCCACCATATATTTTAAGCTTTTGGTCAAATACCCAAGAACATATTTGGATTATTTTTTGGGGTTTTTTAGGGCTGGCTTTATTGTGGTATAGCCATCGCCCCTTGACTTTGTTGTTAGTGATTTTTAGCAGTATTGTCGGGCTATGGGGGCTGAGCTTTATGCTGTTCCTCTATGCCTTATGGGTTCCTGTTATCCCCGCATTTTTAGCCTTTGTCTGGGTCAGTATCGGCGTATTATCGACCCGCTTTGTCTATCATAGTTTTTATGATCACTTAACCGGGCTGCCCAATGCCACCGCCTTTCAGCGCCGTTTGCGCCTGCGCTACTTACGTTATGCCAAACAAAATCCCGAGGCCATCAGCCTCACCGTTGCACAACGGCAAAACCAAACCATTTGTGTGGCGATTTTATTGCTGGACTTGGATCGTTTTAAAACCATTAATGCGGTATTAGGACGTGAAATTGGTGATGCCTTGCTGATTGCCTTTGCCAAACGCCTCAGCGCTATTTTAGAACAGCTTGATAATATTCAAGGTTATCTTGCCCGTGTCGGTGGCAGTGAATTTAGCATCATGCTCAAAGCACCACAAAATACCCATGTCGCTGGTGAAGTCGCCAATATTATCCACACCGAAATGCGCAATCCCTTTGTGCTCCAAAATGAAGAAGTCTTTACTCATGCCAATATCGGTATCGCTTTAGGCTTTAAGGGTGAGCAACGGGATTTATTACGCGATGCCCGCTCAGCGATGAATCGGGCTAAATTATTGGACAAATCCGAGGCAGAAGTATTTGAATCCGACATGGAAGCCTTGGCGATTGCCCGTTTTAACCTTGAGCGCGACTTACGCCATGCGATTAACCGTCAACAAGAAGACGAATATGGCGCGGTACATATTCCTGAATTTAAAATTCATTATCAGCCATTGGTAAATATGAACAGTGGGTGCATTAGCGGTTTTGAAGCCTTGGTACGCTGGCATCACCCTGAACGCGGCATTGTTTCACCGATGGAATTTATCCCGGTAGCAGAAGAAACCGGGCTGATTGTCGCAATTGGCGAATCGGTTTTACGCCAAGCCTGTCGGCAAATGCGCACATGGCAAGCACGCTATCCAACCCTGAACTTAAACATGCTCAGTGTCAATTTATCCCGAAAACAATTTGCCCAAGAAAATATTGTCGATATAGTCGCCGCTGCCTTAAAAAACAGTGAATTAAACCCCGAGGTATTAAAACTAGAAATCACCGAAAGTGCGGTGATGGCCAATGTGACCGCGACACAAAAAACCCTCAAACACCTCAAAGCCCTAAACGTTAAAATCAGTATTGATGACTTTGGCACGGGCTATTCATCACTAGAATATTTAACCCAATTCCCCACCGATACCTTAAAAGTGGATCAATCCTTTGTCCGTTGCATGGACACGGGCGAGGAAAACAAAGTCGTGGTCGAGACCATTATTGCCCTTGCGCACAACCTGCGCATGGATGTAGTCGCCGAGGGCATAGAAAATCACGCACAACTGCAACAGTTGCGAGCCTTGGGCTGCGAGTATGGGCAGGGTTATTTATTTGCCAAACCCTTAGACAAACAACACGCAGAGCGTTTGTTACGCAAAAATCCATCTTGGTAGGCGAGCTTAATTTCCTAAGACTTTACTTTGATGCTTGGGCGGACACCTTCTCCTTTCTTAAAAAATATATTGACTGGATAGTCGCACTATAAAATAAAATATACATCCCAAGAAATCCCACACTGAATTTTCCCGTTTCCACGTAATCTAGTAAGACAGATATTATTTCAATAGCAAGTAATAAAAAAGGAGCCCACAAATGTTTTTTTAATAAAAAATAAAAACAAATGTATAAAAAAGTAATGGTCATAATAAGCATCCAAGGGTCTGTCTCCCAAGGATTATCATATTTTTCATTGAGTATAGTTTGTATTGCCTCAACAGGGAGAAATAAGATAATCAAGCCTAATGTCACTGTAATAAAGTCAAAATAAGCGACAAATTTAATAACTTTTTTGCACTGTTTGCTTCCTTTGAACCTATAAAAAGTGCACTAAATAAACCTTGGGACATTAAATACTCCTAAAAATAGCATGTATATTGGGTAAATGAAGGAAACCCTAACTTACCAAAAACCCAACTTATGTATTGCATACCCAAATCAATCCACCAAGATTAATTACACAGATGAATGAGTCAAAGAGACTATATTCACTGGCAACATAAGCAAATTTATCTACGGGTTACATAACATCAGTGAATAACATGTTACCCTTATATTGGTTTTATAAACTATTAAAAGGTCTATGCAATGAAATATACATCTCAACTCATACTACTCGCTGGTAGTATTGTTATGGGCGTACAAGCAAGTGCCGCCGATAATCAATTTTTTCCCTTAGATTTTAGAGTATTTGATGCTGAATACAGTGCATCTTTAGATAAAATCATCATGGTATCCAGTACCCCTTCCAATCAACTTTATATTTATGATCCGCAAACATTAGACTTGATGCGACAGCTTTTATTTAAGATATAATAACATTTTTATCCGCCCATATCTTACAGGTTATTTAATGAAACTTACAAAATTAGATTTAAAAAATGAAAGACAGTGGAAAGCCTCGACAGGTGTTAGAAAACAACAGTTTGAATCTATTCAAGTTCAGTTTTCTAAAGAATATTATGAGGAGTATGGTAGTACATTGAGTGATAG
>JADGDE010000011.1 GCA_016745035.1 Thiotrichales bacterium | reverse complement strand
TTCATTAAATAACCTGTAAGATATAGGCGGATAAAAATGTTATTATATCTTAAATAAAAGCTGTCGCATCAAGTCTATTGACAGACTTAATCTTAATTTGCTATAACTTTCCCGTTTGAAAAATAATAATAATTAATTGTTAATTATTTTTTATTTATTCATGTGCCGAACTCAAATATATTAGGAATGTACTATGTTAAAAAAATTACCCTCATTAGCTACGACGATAGCCCATATGCAAAAGAACGCGAAACTGCGTGCATCTAAAAAACGCAGCGGGATGCATTGGGTGCGCTGGTTGGGGTGTGTAGGGGTATGCAGTATTGGCATCAATGCATATGCTGCTGACGTTGATTGCTCCGGCTCTGAAGTGGTAGGTGCGATACCCAGCTACACTGCTATGGGGAGTAACTGCGCCACAGATGGCAACGCTACCATTGGGATATTTTATGACGCTTCAGTCTTAAGAGCTATGAGCTCTTTTAGTTTTACACCTACTCCTCTGTCTCCTACCGATCTGGGTACATATACAGCGGGGTCAGAGCGCATTACTGCCATGCCATTAGGACAACCTTCGTTTAGCCAGTGTGTTTCTGCTCTTAATGCAGTAGCAACCACAACCGTAGCACCTACCACAGGGTGGTGGTATTGTGCTTCTGTAACGGGGATCACTGATCGGGGTATTGTCATTGCTCAGTGGAATGGGTCGGGGTTTGTTTTACCCTCGGCATCTCCATCTCCTAGCTCTCCTGTCTCCGCTGCGCTACCTGGACTGCCATGGCTTTTAGCTGGGCTTGGTTTGTTCGGGCTTGCTGCGGTGCGCAAACAAGTTTACAAACAGAAAAAACTTGTCTCATAATTTAGACGCACTTATACCAATTGCAATGTTAGTTGCTCCAATGATGGAATCGGGACTTTAGTCCCGTTCAGGCGCGGCTGAAGCCGCGATTCCAGTTGCTGGTGCTTTTTAGCTTGTGATTGGTATTATTTTTTTTTGTGGCGTTTAGGTTTAGACCCACTCGGGCGCTGATGCTGGGTTTTAAACACCTTGCCCTTGGCTTTCGATTGTGTGGGGGCGCGGCGTTGCCCTTCTGGTGTGCCGCCTGTGCCTGCGGGCTGAAAGCGGGGGATTAAATGTTTTTTGCCATTACCAATCAAATCCGCGCGCCCCATTTTTTGTAGGGTCTCGCGCAATAAAGGCCAGTTGTTAGCATCGTGATAGCGCAAAAAGGCTTTATGCAAACGCCGCTGTTTTAGCCCTTTGGCACTGAATACCGTGTGTTCATTTTGCCGCCGGACTTTTTTCAGCGGATTAAAACCGCTGTGGTACATGGTGGTTGCCAGCGCCATCGGCGAGGGTAAAAAGGCTTGGACTTGGTCAGCACGCAAGCCGTTTTGTTTTAGCCACAAGGCGAGGTTGAGCATGTCTTTATCGGATGTGCCAGGGTGGGCGGCGATAAAATAGGGAATCAAATATTGCTCTTTGCCGGCTTCTTGGGAATATTTATCAAATAATTGTTTGAAACGGTAATAAGTGCTGATGCCCGGTTTCATCATTTTGTCCAAAGGCGCAGCTTCGGTGTGTTCGGGGGCGATTTTTAAGTAGCCGCCGACGTGGTGCGTTACCAATTCTTTGACATATTCGGGCGACTCGACCGCCAAATCATAACGCAAGCCTGAGGCGATAAAAATCCGTTTCACCCCCGTGAGCGCCCGAGCGCGGCGATAGAGTTTGATTAAGGGATAATGATTGGTATTGAGGTTTTCACAAATGCCGGGGAACACGCAGGACAAACGCCGACAAGCCGATTCTATGCTTGGGCTTTTGCAGTGCAAATGGTACATATTCGCCGTCGGGCCGCCCAAGTCGGAAATAATCCCGGTAAAACCGGGGACGTTATCGCGGATGGTCTCGATTTCCCGAATAATCGAATCTTCGGAACGGTTTTGAATAATCCGCCCTTCATGTTCGGTAATCGAGCAAAAACTACAGCCACCAAAACAGCCGCGCATGATGTTAATCGAGAAACGAATCATCTCGTAAGCGGGAATTTTTTTGCCTTGATAAGCCGGGTGTGGTTGCCGTGTGTAAGGCAATTCATAGACTTGATCCAGCTCTTCTGTGCTTAAGGGAATAGGCGGCGGATTGAGCCAAACATCGCGAATACCGTGCATTTGTAGCAAGGCGCGGGCATTACCAGGGTTGGATTCTAGGTGTAATACCCGCGAGGTGTGGGCGTATAACACCGGATCTTTGCGTACCACTTCATAACTCGGCAAGCGCACCACGGTGTTAGCGCGTAGCTCACGGGCGCGGCGGCTTTGAAATTGGACGGGCTGCGTGTCCGCTGTGCTGTCGCTCTGGTCTTGTTCTGCGTAAGGGTTGGGCAAGGCTTCGAGCTTGCCAGGCAAATCCAACTCGCTGGAATCGAGCAAAACCCAGTCTTGGGGGTAAGTTTTAGCAATAAATGCTGTGCCACGTAAATCTCGAATGTCTTCAACCGCTTCACCAGCCGCTAAGCGATGGGCAAAGGCGACAATCGCACGCTCGGCATTACCAAAAAACAATAAATCGGCTTTGCTATCGACCAATAGCGAGCGCCGGACTTTGTCTGACCAATAATCATAATGGGCGATGCGGCGCAAGCTGGCTTCGATGCCGCCGATAATCAAGGGCACGTCTTTATAAGCTTCGCGGCAACGTTGGCTATAAACCAAGGTGCTGCGGTCGGGGCGTTTACCGCCTTCAGCATCGGGGGTGTAGGCATCATCATGGCGCAAACGGCGGTCGGCGGTGTAGCGGTTGACCATCGAGTCCATATTGCCAGCGGTCACGCCAAAAAATAAATTCGGTTTGCCCAAGCGCTGAAAATCCTCGGCACTTTGCCAATCGGGCTGGGCGATAATGCCGACCCGAAAACCTTGGGCTTCGAGCAAGCGCCCAATCAGCGCCATGCCGAAACTGGGGTGATCAACATAGGCATCGCCCGTTACTAAGATAATATCGCAACTGTCCCAGCCCAAATCATCCATTTCTGCCCGCGACATTGGCAACACGGGCGCAGTCCCAAAGCGTTTAGCCCAATAGGGACGATAGTCAAAAATAGATTGGCTCATGATGTTTGGCTTTGCGCTTGGCGTGCTTGCTTGGCTTGTAAGCGACGCTGTTTAAAAAAGGTCTGGAGTTGCTGGCGGCATTCGTCTTCGAGGATGCCGCCTTGGTAGCTTATATGGTGATTATGTTCGGGGGCATCAAGTAATTGCCAAACACTTACGACCGCGCCAGTTTTATATTCATACGCGCCAAAGACTAGGCGCTCGATGCGGGCGTGTACCAATGCGCCAACGCACATCACGCACGGCTCTAGGGTGACATAAAGTGTGCTATTGGGGAGGCGATAATTGTTCTGCGCCAGTCCGGCGGTACGCAAGGCGGCAATTTCGGCGTGAGCGCTGGGGTCATGGCTGCCGATGGGTTGATTATAAGCTGCGCTAATTAACTCCTCATCATGGACTAACACCGCGCCCACAGGCACTTCACCTGCCGCTGCGCCTTGTGCCGCTTGGACTAAGGCTTGCTGCATCCAATATTCATCGCTAGGCATCAGCTATCCAACTGCCGCCACACACACGTACCGTTAGCGCTTTTGTCTAAATTATCTAAATAGCTTTGATGGGCGCTGAGGGTCGCTGCGGATGGGGCTGGCGTGGGCAAACGCGGACGATTGCTATCTAAGCGGCGGATTTCATTGCCGCTGCTACCGTCCTCATTTTGTTGTTCACCAAGCAAACTCACTTGCCCACCGGTCATGGCAAGATATACGTCGGCGAGGATTTCGGAGTCTAACAGCGCCCCGTGTAATTCGCGGTGGCTGTTGCTGATATTGTAGCGCCCGCATAAGGCATCGAGGCTATTACGCTGCCCGGGGTGATTATGGCGCGCCATCGCGAGGCTGTCGATGATTTGGCAACGCTCATCAATCAAGCGGTGCTTTTCTCCGGTGAGCTTGAATTCATGATTTAAAAAGCCGACATCAAAGGGGGCATTGTGAATCACCAAGGTTGCGCCATCAATAAAGGCTAAAAACTCGGGCAAAATTTCGGCAAAGCGGGGTTTGTCGGCAAGAAATTCATCACTGATGCCATGCACCTCGAATGCGCCCGCATCGACTTGTCTATCCGGTTGGATATATTGATGATAAGTGCGCCCACTCAAGCGTCGCCCAATGACTTCAACCGCACCGATTTCAATAATCCGGTGACCGTCTTTTGTCTCTAAACCTGTGGTTTCGGTATCGAGTATCACCAGTCTATTGTTTGCCATCAGCGAGTGCCTGTTGTTCAATTAAAAGATGAATGTCTTGTAAGGGACGAATCCAAGGCCCTGTGTTTTTTAAGGCTTGCGGCAGTTCATCCAACGCTTGTTTTGCCCACTCACGGTCAGGATAGACCCCATAGGTGAGTACATACCATGTGCGTTGATCACGAGTGGTCTTAAACATGGCAATCGGCACACGCTTATCGAGTTGTTGCTCACCCAAGAGTTTTGCCAAGGTGGCTTTTTCGTGTGCGCCAATGATTTGAATGCTATAAAAATCGGCAGGCTGGCGGCTGAGCCATTCAATCGATTGCACGCCATCAATGCCGCTGTCATCATCCACGTCCACACTTTCCTCCGCCGGTGGCTCGTCTAAGTCGGGAATCGACAAGGGTGGCTGTTGCTCCGCAATTGGGGTGGTAATCGGTAACATGGTTTGTAAATCAGGGGTATCGATGCTGAGTTTAGGGGTTTCACGCGGGCTGATGGGGGAGGGCAGCTCTGCTATCACGTCCGCTGGCGGGCTGATAAAGGTATTTTTCAGCCAATTGACCAGCACTAATAAGACCACAAAGCCGATAGCACCGAGAGCAAAACCGCGTAAGCGACTGCTGGAGTCGGTTTTTTTCGATTGTTTAAGTGGCTTTTTAGCCGTGCTGGTCTCTGGCTTGACTTGCTCTAATACCGCTTGATTTAAACCCGCTGGCAAGCCTCGGCTTTTTTGAAAAAACTGGTGGCGTTGAATATCCGTAAATGCGGGTTCGCCGACATAATGCCCGCGCTTCAGACGAAAATCTAAATAGCTATTGCTCTGTTCAACCGTAAGCAAAGGAATATCGAGGGTATGAATCAAGGTTTGCTGGACAATAGCAAACTCGGGGGCAGAAAATAAACTGGTGATTTGCGGCTCACAACAAAGCAAAATCCGTAAACGGGTTTGCGCCTCGCCGCGCATACTCAAGTCCATCAGTAGCTGCAAGCTGTCCAAAGGCAGCATATGCGCGTCATCAACAAATAAAACCGGTAGCTCGCCGTTATAACGCAAAGAAGAAATATGCGAACGCAAAGAATTACGCAAATCTTCGCGGTTTTTGCCGTCGGTGTTGACCGACAAGCTATCTAATAATTGCTGCAACAGACGCTGCTCGGGCAAATCCGGCTCACCTTGGAGATAAAATAAATGCCAAGGCTCATCGGGTTGCTGGCGTAATTGTTCTAATAAATAGGTTTTGCCGCCGCCTTTTTCCGCGATTAACAACAACAACTGCTCGCTGTATTGCAGCAAGTGCCGAATCAACGATAAGCGCTGGCTCAATTCTGGGGTGCTAAAAAAGTCTTTAGCACGGAAGCTGGCGGGGGCGCTGAAAATTTTATGCAGTTGTTTATCACGCATGAGTTTAAGCTTGGCAGTGGCAGGCAAGTAGGGCGCTGAGGGCGCTGTCGGGATAATCGCCTGTCATCAAGGCATCGCCGACGGCTTTAAGCAGGATTAAACGCACCCGCCCTTTATCGACTTTTTTATCCACTTGCATGTGTTCGATTAAATCCTCAGCTTTTAGCCCTTGTGGAATCGCAGTGGGTAATTGCAGTGCCTTGCAAGCTTGCTCGACTTCTTGGGTGGCTTTGCTATCAATCCAGCCCATGTCCTCGGACATTTGCGCCGCTAAACACATACCGACAGCCACCGCTTCGCCGTGCAATAAACCGCGATAATCCTCGGCGGTTTCAATCGCGTGTCCAAAGGTATGCCCTAAGTTTAAGAGTGCCCGCACGCCTGCTTCACGCTCATCAGCCACGACGACATCGGCTTTATTTTGACAAGAACGCTCGATAGCATACGACAGCGCCTCAGGGTCGCGGCCGACCAAATCAGCCGCGTGAGCTACCAGCCAATCAAAAAACTCGCGGTCGCGGATGATACCGTATTTAATCACCTCAGCAAGCCCCGCGCTTAGTTGGCGGTCTTCTAAAGTATTGAGGGTATCGGTATCGCAAAGCACGCATTGCGGCTGATAAAATGCCCCAATCATGTTTTTACCTTTGGGATGGTTGACCCCCGTTTTACCACCGACGGAGGAATCCACTTGTGCCAGTAAAGTCGTGGGGATTTGGATAAAATCGACTCCGCGCTGATAACAAGCCGCCGCAAATCCGGTCATATCGCCGACCACACCGCCGCCTAAAGCGATTAGGGTAGTTTTACGGTCAAAACGCCCGCTGAGCAAGCCATCATAGACTTGGTTTAGGACTTCGGTGGTTTTATAAATTTCACCATCAGGCAAGATCACCTGTCCGACCTCAAAGCCCTCAAGCTGGCTTAAGACCTTATCCATATACAAAGGCGCAACCGTCTCATTGCTCACCACCATGACTTGCTGCCCACGGATATGCTGGGCTAATAAGTTTTGGCTTAATAAACCTTGTCCGATATAAATAGGATAGCTGCGATCACCCAGATCGACGGTCAATGTTTTCATAAAATCACTTTGGTCTACATAATGGAATGGATAGGGCGATTTTACGCATTCTAGCGCTTAAAGAAAACCTTAGCGACGTTTGTTATTCGAATTAGCTTAATATCTGCTGTTACGCAAAGGCTTCTTTCTCTATCTTAAAGGCACAGAAAATCGAGCTGTACCACTAAGCAGGTGGAAAAGTGCCTTATTGCGGCAAAAACTGGCTTAGTGCGTCACATAAGTTAATATTGGCAATATGATAAATGTTATTGGTGCTATTATAGTCGGCAAAAAATGACAGTGGTTTTTTTCAGGTATTTCAAACAATATGTTTAAATCAATACAGCTATATAACAACTTGAACATTGGGCTAAAAATTGGGCTAAGCTTTGGTTTTGTTGGCATTTTATTTGTGGCAGTCCTCTGGCAGTATCACAGTACGCTAAACAATACGCAATCAAGTTATGAAGACTTGTTATCTCATTCTGAGGCAAAAAAAAGTTACTCTTTGCATATGGGCATGGCGATGCTGCAAGCGCGTCGGGCAGAAAAAGACTTTTTAGCCAGAAAAACACTTGATTATGTGGATAAAAATACAACTTTTGTCGCAGAAATGTTAAGCAATTTGGCTGCTATTGAAAAAATAGACCAGACACAAAAACATAAAACTAAGACCACAGCGACAACTCGCGCATATATTCAAACCTATCAACAAGCTTTTCAAGCCATTGTCATCGCTTGGCAAAAAAAGGGGCTTGATCATCAATCAGGCTTACAAGGGCAATTTCGGCAAGTAGCCCATCAGCTAGAATCCCGACTCGATAAACATGATGCCACAAATATCATGGTTGATTATCTTCTACTGCGTCGTTATGAAAAAGATTATTTGCTTAGGAACCTGCTTAAATACACTCAAAAAGTCGACCAGAGCATTGAGAAAATCCAAAAGGCTGTGAACACCTCGTTGATAACGCCAGCGGATAAAACCAGCATTCACATATTACTCAAAACTTACCAACGCACGTTTCATAAATTGGTAGCACAAAACGAACACATCACCGAGTTAATGGCAAATATGCGCGCAGCAGTGCATCAAGTTGAACCCATCATTAACGACAATATTCAACAAGCCAATGGCAATATGGCGCAAATAGTCACAAACACCCAGATTTATGCCGAAAATCAAGCATATAAAGCGTTATTTATTAGTTTGTTCGCTGCCGTCCTCGGTGTCGTGTTTGCTTTTATTATTGTCAAATCGATCACTAGGCCGGTCAAAAATGTATTGAAATTTACCAAACATTACGGGCAAGGCGAACTCAATGCGGTTTTAAATATAGACAGCAAAGATGAGTTAGGCAGCATGATGGGCAGCTTACAAACAGCAATTACAAAGCTCAAAAAAATTATTTTAAATGTTAAAACATCCGCAAACAATGTCAGCTCTGGCAGTCAACAATTGAGTGCTTCAGCACAGCAAGTCGCAAAAGGTGCGACCGAACAGGCTGCCTCTGTTGAAGAGACCGCTGCATCTATGGAAGAGATGATGGTCAACATTCAACAAAATGCTGAAAATGCCCTACAAACGGCCCAAACAGCGAAAAAAGCCGCCGAAGATATTAGCCGCAGCAGTATCGATGTTTCGCAGGCGATGCAGGCTATGAAACAAATTGCGGATAAAATCTCGGTAATTGATGAAATAGCACAACAAACCAATTTGCTGGCTCTCAATGCTGCTATTGAAGCCGCGCGCGCTGGAGAATATGGGACAGGTTTTGCTGTCGTTGCCTCAGAGGTGAAAAAACTTGCTGAGCATAGCCGGGCGGCGGCAGGTGAGATTATGCAATTATCCACCGATAATATAAAAATTGCCGAAACAGCCAATACTAGCTTAGAAAGCTTAGTGCCTGATATTCAAAAAACAGCTGAATTGGTCGAGGAAATCAGCGCCAACACAGAAGAACAAAACACAGGCGCTGAGCAAATTAATCAGGCATTACAACAACTGGATAAAGTGATTCAACAAAATGCCAGTACATCCGAACAGATTGCCTCGACAGCCGAGGAACTCTCTGCTCAAGCCCAAGGGTTGCAACATAGCATTGCTTTTTTTAAAACGGGGAGTTAGAAGATAAAACAGTGCTTAGTACATCACATCAGTTAATGTTCTCTAAACTCCAACGCGGACGGACTTGAAAATTCAAATCATTCGATTCGCCACGTTGTAAACGCAAACAACCGGCGTAGGCTATCATGATGCCGTTGTCGGTGCAGCGTGCTGGACGGGGGCTGAAGACTTCGATACCCAGTTCATTTTGTAGCCGTGTTAAGCCATCACGCAGTCCTTGATTGGCACTCACGCCGCCTGCAATCACTAAGCGTTTGAGCCCGGTTTGTTTTAAGGCGCGTTTACATTTGAATAGCAAGGTCTCGACCACCGCAATTTCAAAAGCTTTGGCTATATCGGCTTTGAGTTGTTCGCGGTCATTGTCGTCTTGGTGTTGTTGCCATGTGGTCAGGGCAAAAGTTTTTAGTCCGCTAAAGCTAAAGTCCAGCCCCGGGCGCTTGGTCATCGGGCGTGGGAAGGTAAAGCGTTCGGGATTGCCTTGGCGCGCTAAGGCTGAGAGCGCAGGGCCGCCGGGATAATCTAGCCCTAGGAGTTTTGCAGTTTTATCAAAGGCTTCGCCTGCGGCATCGTCCACCGATTCGCCTAAAATTTGGTATTTCCCTAGCCCATCGACTTGGATGAGCTGTGTATGTCCACCAGAGACCAGTAGGGAAATAAAAGGGAACTCAGGCGCAGGGTCTTCGAGCATCGGCACGAGCAAATGCCCTTCCATGTGATGCACGCCAAGGGCGGGCACATCCCAACTCCAAGCCAGTGAGCGTGCCAATGCTGCGCCTGTGAGTAGCGCTCCGACCAATCCTGGCCCTTGGGTATAGGCAACGCCGTCAATATCCACAGGCGTGCAGCCGCTGTCTTTGAGCACTTGCGTTATCAAGGGGCTGAGCTTACGGATATGATCGCGTGAGGCGAGTTCGGGTACAACACCACCATATTCGGCATGGGTAGCGATTTGGCTGTATAGGGCTTCTGCCAGTACACCTTTGTCGTTATCATAAAGGGCGATCCCCGTCTCATCACAAGAGGTTTCGATGCCAAGTACATTCATAGGGATTTAACTTAATTGTTGACTGAGAAATTGACTAAAATCAGGGGCGGATAGGGGTTTACTGAAATAGTAGCCCTGAATTAAGTCGCATTGTTGTTTTTGTAAAAAGCGGTATTGAGCCATGGTTTCTACGCCTTCGGCAACCACTTGCATATTGAGTCCGTGAGAGAGGGCAATAATACCTTGCACTAGAATATCGTCTTCTTTGTCGATGCCAATATCACAAATAAAACTTTTGTCGATTTTCACCGTGCTAATCGGGAAGCGTTTGAGATAGCTTAAAGACGAATAGCCCGTGCCAAAATCGTCGATAGCGATTTCTATACCCATTTCTTGGGCTTGTTGCAGTTTACGCAAAGTCACATCGCCGGAATCCATTAGCAAGCGCTCGGTAATTTCAATTTCGAGCATGTCGCCGCTGTATTGGCTGCGCTCGAGGACACATTGCAAAGACTGGAATAAATTACGCTCACGGGTACATTGTATTGGCGAGATATTCACCGCCACTTTGAGTGGAATATGAAACTGTTCGCGCCAAAGTTTGACATCTTGCAGTGCCCTATCCATGACCCACTCACCAATCGGGTTGATTAGCCCACTGCGCTCAGCCAATGGAATGAATTTATCCGGTGGCACTTGCCCAAGCAGAGGGTTATTCCAACGCAACAAGGCCTCTGCCTTGGTCATGGTCATGGTTTTTAAGTCCAGTTGCGGCTGGTAATAGACAGTCAGTTCGTTATTTTCCAGCGCTTTACTTAACTGAGCTTCCATCGATAAGCGTTGCACTGCTTGTTTGTTCAGACCTTCGGTAAAAAAGCGATAGGTATCGCCACCAGCATCTTTGGCTTTATACATCGCCACTTCGGCGTTTTGTAAATAATCATAGGGGCTGAGGCTGTTTTCTGGGGCGGTGGCAATGCCGATGCTAGCGTGTAAGAGCAGTTCTTTATCGGCTAAATAAAACGGTGAGCGCAGGGTTTGTAGTAGTTGTCCGGCAAAGCCTTCGGCTTGGTTATGCGAGCGCTCAAGACAAATGACGGCAAATTCGTCGCGTTCTAAGTGGGCAAGCAAACTTTCATCGCGAATATTATTTTTTAGCCGTTGCGAAATTTGCAGTAGTGCCTTTTCACCATATTCAAAGCCGAGCGAGTCATTAATGCGTTTGAAGTTATCAATATCAATATAGAGAATAATAATTTTAGTATCGGTATTTTTAACTTTTTCCAGCAATTGCCCCAGTTGTTCAGTTGCCATGACCCGATTGGGTAAATGGGTGAGCTTATGAAAATAAGTTTGATCTAACAGGCGTTTTTCATATTCTAAGCGCAGGCTGATGTCTTCTTGAGTAAATAGATAATAAGCAATTTCACCTTGGCTATCGCGAATCGGAGCAAAAGTTAGTTGTACCCAATAAGGTTGGCGTTCCTTGTTAAAATAACAGACATCGCCTTGCCACAGTGTCGTGGTTTCTATCGCCTGTTTGAGGGCATTTAAGCGCCGTTCTGGGGTTTGGTATTCACGCAAGGTGCGGTAATTATGTCCGCAAATTTCCTCAAGGCTATAGCCTGAGAGCTGTTCAAATTTACAATTAACAAACTCGATGTTTAATTCTGCGTCGGTGATGATAATCGCCGAGGGGTTTTGCTGCACCACCGCTGAGAGTTTATACAATTCTGATTCGGCATTAACCCGTTCTTCAATTTCATGCTCAAGGCGTTGGTGGCTTTCTTCTAAAGCGGCAAGAGCATAATGGAGTTTTTGTTTTTGCACGAATAAATCTAAAAAAACCCGCACCTTTTGCAAGAGCACCTGACGATCAAAGGGTTTGGAAATATAATCCACCGCCCCGGCTTTGTAGCCAGTAAATTGATGTACCTCGTCATTGTATACAGCGGAAATAAAAATAATCGGTGTATGTTGGGTATGGTGGTTGGTTTGCAGATATTTGGCAACTTCATAGCCGTCCATTTCCGGCATATGCACATCGAGCAAAATCAGGGCAAACTGTGTCTGTTCACACAATGCCAAGGCTTCTTTACCTGAGGCAGCCGTGCTGATATTGGCTGGAATATTCACCAAGATGCGCTGCAATAGCAAAATATTAACCGACATATCATCAACGATTAATATGTCAGCAAGTGGAATATCCCCTATCTCCAGCTCTGCAAGCGTGCTTATATTCATTATCTTAATTATCTGCTTAGCTTCATATTACAACACCGCCAAATCCCCTTTATTTTCCAGCCATACGCGACGTTCAGAGGCGCGTTTTTTTGCCAGTAACATATCCATGATTTGTGTTGTTTCACTTGGGTTATCGAGCGTTAGTTGTACCAAACGCCGGGTATCCGGTGACATGGTGGTCTCCCGTAACTGCATCGGGTTCATTTCGCCTAATCCCTTAAAGCGTTGGACATTGATTTGTCCTTTTTTCTTCTCGGCTCGAATCCGTTCTAACACCCCTTCACGCTCCTCATCGTTCAGGGCATAATAGACTGATTTACCAATATCTATGCGATACAAAGGCGGCATAGCAACATAAACATGCCCCGCTGCGACCAATGCCGGAAAATGTTTGACAAACAAAGCGCAGAGCAGCGTCGCAATATGTGCACCATCGGAGTCGGCATCGGCTAAAACGCAAACCCGCCCATAACGCAGCTTGGATAAATCCTCACTGCCGGGGTCTAAACCAATGGCGACGGCAATGTCATGCACCTCTTGCGAGCCTAAGACTTGTTCGGGTTTGACTTCCCATGTATTAAGTATCTTACCACGTAAGGGCATGATTGCTTGAAAAGTTCGATCGCGGGCTTGTTTTGCCGAACCGCCTGCTGAATCCCCCTCGACTAAAAATAATTCGGTTTGATTTAAGTCTTGCAGGCTGCAATCGGCAAGTTTGCCCGGCAATGCTGGGCCGCCGGTGTTCTTTTTGCGTTGCACTTGTTTGCTGGCGCGCAGGCGTTTTTGCGCCCGTTCAATCACTTGTTTAGCGATTTCCTCACCGGTTTCGACGTGTTGATTCAGCCATAAACTAAAGGCATCACGACAAACGCCGGAGACAAAAGCCGCACAGGCTCTTGAAGATAAGCGCGCCTTGGTTTGCCCGGCAAATTGCGGGTCGGCCAGTTTGACCGACAAGACATAAGCGCATTGATTCCAGACATCGTCAGCGGCGAGTTTGACCCCACGCGGGAGTAATTTACGGTAATCACAAAACTCACGAAAGGCTTCGAGTAAACCGGTGCGCAGTCCGTTGACATGCGTGCCGCCTTGAGCGGTGGGAATTAAATTGACATAGCTCTCGGCGGGATAATCTTGCCCTTCAGCCAGCCACACCACCGCCCAGTCTGCTGCCTCGGTCTCGGCACTGAAACTGCCGATAAAAGGTACTTCCGGCAAATAGGCTTGTCCTTGTAAGCTGCCTTCTAAATAGCCGCTTAAACCGGTGTCATAACACCATTCAAAATCTTCGTTTTTAACCTCATCGCGAAATTGAATTTTCAATCCAGAGCATAATACCGCTTTGGCGCGCAAGAGGGTTTGCAGGGCTTTACTACTAAAATGTGCGGTATCAAAATAGCTGGGATTGGGTTTGAAATGTACCTGTGAACCGGTATTTTTTTTGCCCACCGAACCGACCACGGTGAGTTCAGATTGTTTTGCCCCATTAGCAAACTGCATTTCCCACACTTGCCCATCACGACGAATATTCACCGAAAGCGATTCCGATAAGGCATTGACCACCGAAACCCCAACGCCGTGCAAACCGCCGGAAAATTGGTAATTATCGTTAGAGAATTTTGCCCCCGCGTGCAGTTTGGTCAAAATTAATTCGACCCCGCTGATGCCGAGTTCTGGGTGAACACTCACGGGCATACCGCGCCCATTGTCCTCAACTGAGAGGCTTTGGTCGGCATATAACACCACTTTAATCAGGTTGGCGTGACCAGCAAGCGCCTCATCAATACTGTTATCGATCACCTCTTGGGCTAAATGATTAGGGCGGTCAGTTTCCGTGTACATGCCCGGTCGTCGCTGAACAGGCTCCAGTCCTTCTAGGACTTCTATATCGGAGGAATCATACATAGTATTGAGGCTTGAGGTTGGAGGCAGAAAAAGCGATGGTCTGCAAAACTGGGGCTAGCGCCCCAGTGCTATCAAAAGAGGATAGATTTAAAACGGCATCATGCCAGGGGGCATTTTATTTTGTAGCCCTTGCATCATTTTCGACATATTGCCTTTGCGTCGGACTTTTTTCATCATTTTTTGCATTTGTGCAAACTGCTTCAAAAGCTTATTGATGTCCTGTACTTGAGTCCCAGAACCGCTGGCAATCCGCACTTTACGCGAGCCTTTAATCACCGCAGGAAAACGGCGCTCATGTGGGGTCATAGAGCTGATAATCGCCTCCATGCGCCCAAGGCTTTTTTCATCAACCATGCTTTTCATTTTATCTGGTACTTGGCTCATACCGGGGATTTTGTCCATCAAATCGCCCAAGTTGCCCATGCTACGCATTTGTTGCAATTGCTCGCGGAAGTCTTCCAAGTCAAAGTTTTTACCTTTGACCATTTTTTTCGCCAGTTTATCGGCTTTGGTTTTATCGACTTTACGCTCGACTTCTTCAATCAAGCTTAAGAGATCGCCTTGACCGATAATCCGTGAAGCAATCCGATCCGGATGGAAAGGCTCTAGGGCAGTGGTTTTCTCACCCACACCCATGAATTTAATTGGCTTGCCAGTGATATGGCGTACTGACAGCGCTGCACCGCCACGGGCATCACCGTCAGTTTTGGTTAAAACCACACCGGTGAGCGGCAGAGCCTCATTAAAGGCTTTGGCAGTATTGGCGGCATCTTGCCCGGTCATGCTATCGACCACAAACAAGGTTTCAGTCGGATTCAACAGTTTATGCAAGCTGCTGATTTCGCCCATCATATCGACATCAATATGTAAGCGCCCGGCGGTATCGACAATCAGGACATCGCTTTGCTTGACCTTGGCATGAGCCAATGCTGCCTTAGCAATATCTATCGGTTTTTGTGACGGGTTACTGGGGAAAAAGTCCGCGCCGACTTCTTTGGAGAGGGTTTCGAGCTGCTCAATCGCCGCTGGGCGGTAAATATCACAACTGACCAAGGAGACTTTTTTCTTCTCCCGCTCTTTAAGTAAACGCGCCAGTTTAGCGGTGCTGGTGGTTTTACCCGAGCCTTGTAAGCCTGCCATCAAAATCACCACCGGCGGGCGGGCTTTGAGGTTAAGGGTATCGCACTCTTCACCCATGATTTGGGTTAGCTCATCGCGCACAACTTTAATCAGCGCCTGCCCTGGGGTCAAGCTGCCGATGACTTCTTGCCCAACAGCACGGGCTTGAATAGTGGCAATTAAATCCTTGACCACCGGCAGCGCAACATCCGCTTCTAAAAGCGCCAAACGCACATCGCGCAAGGCTTCTTTAATATTGGTTTCGTTTAAGCGCCCACGCCCACTGATGGTCTTTAACGTTTGACCTAAACGTTCAGTTAAATTTTCAAACATATCAATCTCGGGTTAGCCGGCTAATTGTTCCATCACGTCAGCAGAAATATCGGCATTAGAATAAACGGCTTGGACATCATCCAAATCTTCAAGCATATCCACCAAACGTAAGACTTTTTCAGCGGTTTTGGCATCAATCGCCGCCAAGGTATCGGCGCGCATGGTCACTTCTGAATTATCTGCGACTAAATCCGCTTTCTCTAAGGCTTCTTTAACACCGAGATAATCTTCAAAGGTGGTCAAGACTTCGAGGCTACCATCTTCCTCAACCACCACATCCTCAGCACCGGCTTCCAGTGCCACGTCCATGATTTCGTCTTCTTTATCCGCCGTTTCATAACTAAACACGCCGACTTTATTAAATAAATAAGCCACCGAGCCATCTGTGCCCAAGTTACCGGCGCATTTACTAAAGGCATGACGCACTTCAGCCACGGTGCGGTTACGGTTATCGGTCATACACGCGACCATGACTGCCACGCCGCCAGCGCCATAGCCTTCATAGTTCAGCTCTTCGTAATTCTCACCTTCAGCATTGCCCGCACCGCGTTGAATTGCCCGATTAATCGTATCTTTAGGCATATTCACAGCAAGGGCTTTATCGACAGCAAGGCGCAAACGCGGATTGGTCGCAGGGTCTGGGTCGCCCATTTTCGCGCCAACGGTGATTTCACGAATAATTTTGGTAAACACTTTACCGCGCTTGGCATCTTGAGCACCTTTGCGGTGTTTGATGTTTGCCCACTTACTATGACCTGCCATAAGATGTCCTTCAAATTTGCTTGGTTCTTTTCTTGTTCTCGTTCCCACGCTCCAGCGTGGGAATGCAGATTGCGTCGCTACAGCGGCGCGTCTAGCTCAATTTCTGTTTTAAAAGCTGATTCACTTGCGCGGGATTGGCTTTACCTTTCGAGGCTTTCATAATCTGCCCGACAAAAAAGCCCATCACCTTGGTTTTACCGGCTTTGAATTGCTCGACTTGCCCTGGGTTATCAGCAATGACTTTATCAACCATCGCCTCAATTGCGCCTGTGTCCGTGACTTGTTTCAAGCCTTTAGCCTCGATAATGCTATCGGCATCGCCTTCGCCTGTCCACATGGCTGCAAAGACTTGTTTAGCGATTTTGCCAGAAATAGTATTGTCTTTAATGCGCTTAATCAAGCCACCGAGTTGCTCGGCATTGATTGGCGAGTCGGCTAAATCCAAACCAGCTTTATTCAACGCACCACCCAACTCACTCAACACCCAGTTAGCCCCAAGGCGCGCATCATCACAGCTTTTAACCACGGTTTCATAAAAATCTGCCAAGGGACGGCTAGCGGTTAAGGTATCGGCATCTTCATCCGAGAGCGCATAATCACTGACAAAACGGGCTTTGCGCTGGTCGGGGAGTTCGGGTAAACCGGCTTTGAGTTTTTCTAAAAATTCTAGCTCAATCACCACAGGCAACAAATCAGGGTCAGGGAAATAACGGTAATCGTTAGCTTCCTCTTTCGAGCGCATACTGCGGGTTTCGTCTTTATTGGCATCATACAAGCGGGTTTCTTGCACAATTGCGCCGCCGCTTTCAATAATGTCAATTTGGCGCTCGACCTCATAATTAATCGCTTTTTCGATAAACTTAAACGAATTAAGGTTTTTCAATTCGGTACGCGTGCCGAGTTTGTCCTCGCCTTTGGGGCGAATAGAAATATTGGCATCACAACGGAACGAGCCTTCTTGCATATTGCCATCACAAATACCGATATACGTCACCAAAGCATGAATTTTTTTCATATAAGCAATGGCTTCTTTTGCCGAACGCATATCCGGCTCAGAGACGATTTCTAATAGCGGCGTGCCAGCACGGTTCAAATCAATCCCGGTGCTATCGCCAAAGGCATCATGCAAAGATTTGCCCGCATCTTCTTCCAAATGGGCGCGGGTAATGCCAACAGTTTTCGCTTCACCATTGACTTGAATATCGGTGCTACCCAAGCCAACAATCGGCAACTCAAATTGGCTGATTTGATAGCCTTTGGGCAAATCGGGATAAAAATAGTTTTTACGCGCAAACACAGAGCGCTCGCCAATATGCGCGCCGACTGCTAAACCAAACTGACAGGCTTGGCGCACCGCCTCGGCATTTAAGACCGGTAATACGCCAGGTAAACCCAAATCAACCGCACAGGCTTGGGTATTGGGTTCTGCGCCGTAAGTCGTTGCTGCCCCAGAAAAAATTTTACTCTTGGTGGCTAGTTGGGCATGAATCTCCAAACCGATAACCGTTTCCCATTCCATAAGTATGAAATCCCTTGAATTCTCAAAATTGTGTTTATCGCTGTATTGTATACAAAGCGCCTTGGTTTAGCCACATAAGCAGCGCTGCACACAGGGGGCAATAATTCGGCTATAATCAAAATCGTTCGGAATCGGATTAACCTCTCATGAGCGAATCATAAATGATTGAAGTCATCCCCCTTAAATACGGCAAAGCTTTTAAACGCATTTTTAGCCAACCCGATGTTTTTCAACAATTTGCCAATGATGTCCTAGGTATCGATATTCAAATAGACGAAGTGCATACCGAATATGAATACCCCGAACCCATCGGCTTTGTGCGCAGCAAATATGATTTATTTGCCGAAGACAAAGAAAAACGGGTGATTGTGGAAATCCAGCAAATCAAAGAAGAAGATTTTTTCGACCGTTTCCTTTATTACCATTTAGTCAGCTTGGTTGAACCAGTTGGCGGTTATAAAGCCTATGAGTTTGACCGCACGGTCTACACCATCGTCGTCTTAACCAGCATTCCCCGTGATGGCAGCATTAATTTCAGTTGCGCCGTCAGCGATATGAACCCCACCGACGAACACGGCAATAAAGTCGAGATGTACCCGCACCGCTTGGTGTTTTTATGCCCGCGTTTAATCAACGACAAAACCCCAAAAACCGTTAAAAAATGGCTGAGTTTTATTGAAGATTCCTTAGATGGCAATATGAATGAGCAACAGCATTCGACTGATTTACAGCTATTAATTGAGAAAATCAAAAAACAAACCATAGACCCCGACTTACTGGCAGAAATTAAAGACGACATGGCGTGGGAAATGGCAAAAAAACGCTTTGAGAAAGAAGCGCGCGAAGATGGACTCGAGGAAGGACGGCAAGCAGGCAGGCAAAAAGGACTTCTGGAAGGGCGACAAGATGCCATGCATACAATGGCAAAAAATATGAAGGCAGAAGGCATGAATAATGAGCAAATTGCCAAAATAACTGGGCTGAATGTCACGGAAATAGAGTCACTTGATTGATTAAGGGAGAAAAAATGCTAAAACGATATATCTTACTGGTGAGTAGTTTTTTATGTTTAGTGATGCCATTACAAGCAGAGCCGAATAAATATGAATGTGTATTAAATCCTAAGGCTTGTGAAAAACCGAGAATAACAATACCTGAACCTTTACCAGAAAAGGTGAAACCTCGTAATCTAAAAAAAACCTTCACCAACAAAGTCACAGGAATGCAATTTGTCACCATTCCAGCGGGCAGTTTTTACATGGGTAGCCGCAAACCTGCGGATAAAACAGTAGAAAACTTAACGCTGGAACAATTGGTCGGTGGCGCATCCAGTGAAAAAATCCCCAAAGATATTGCTGCTGACCCTAATGCTCAGAATAATGAATACCCTTTGCATAAAGTAGAAATCACTCAGCCTTTTCAAATGGCGATTTATGAAGTCACTTTCGGACAATTTGCTGAATTTATCCGAGGTATTGGCTTTGCAAAGGCGAAAAAAATGGGTTTTGGTGATGAAGATTTTATTAAATACAATGCTTATGGTAAAAATTATCCCGTCTCTCAAGTGTCGTGGGAGCATAGCCAAGCTTTTATTAACTGGTTAAATCAAGCATCGAAAGCAAAAGGTGACCAAGGAACGTATCGTTTAGCAACGGAGGCAGAATGGGAATATGCCGCACGGGCGGGGAGCCGTAAATTATACGTTTTTTCTGATTCAGCAAAACAATTAGGTGATTATGCTTGGTTTGATGGTAACTCAGGTGGAAAAGTCCATCCTGTTGGGCAAAAAAAGCCTAATGCGTGGGGTTTGTATGACATGCAGGGTAATTTGTGGGAATGGGTTCAAGACGGCTATGATGCAAATTTTTATGCCCGTTCGCCAAAACAAAATCCTTTTAATAAAACAGGCTATGCCAAGGTGCTGCGCGGCGGCTCGTGGCGCTACAATTCCGCTTATTGCCGCCCTGCTTACCGTCACAATAACCTTGCTGACTACCGTAGCAACTATATTGGTTTTCGTCTGGTTCGTCTTGTTTCGCCGAGAACTTAGCCCTTTTACCCTTTTACCCTTTTACCCTTTTGCCCTTTACCTCAGATGGTGTTTTAATCGTGATAGGGTAGCAGGTGGAGGATTCCAAAGGGGGTAGCCCCCTTTGGTCGAGCGTTAGAAAATTTTGGATACATCAGGAAATTATCATGCAAAAAATGATTGTAGGCTTTAGTGTCGCCTTGTTATTAAATGGCTTCATCTCTATAACTGTTGCTGCTCCCCAGCAAGACTTTGCCAAAAAATACCAAGCTATTTTGGATGATGCCAGTCCTGTTGTCGATAAAGCCATCGAGCAATTACACGATAGCGTTAATAAAAAGAAAAACTCCCCTGACGAGCGCAATTTAGAAGGTTATGTGACCAGCACCGAAGTGGTGACTTTTCGGAATATTCCGCGCCATGTAGAGGCAGAAATTGCTGCTATCCGTAAAAAAATTAAAACCATTATTTTTATGGCAGCAACCGATATTGAACAAACAGGCAGCAGTGGTAAGGTCAATTTTCAAAATGGTGAATTAGACTATTTACCCAAAGATGCCAAAGCTAAATATCAACGCCTTATGCAAGCCAAAAAACGCAATAATGTCTCGGTTTATAGCGTTAATGTTGCCATCAAAATGCTCTCTAGTTTAAATGAGAAATTGATTGCAGCGGCTAAAGAAGAGCAACAAATCGACAGAAAGAATAAATTATTCATCACTCAAGCGGCTTATGTGTATGAAATGGCGGATATTGTTTTAGAGGTGTTGGATAATATTGGACTCAATGGTAAAGCAGATATTGAAGCCCTGTACCAAGATTATAAAAATAAAATCAATAAACGCCAGCAATCGATTCAACAAGAATTACGCAAAACTAATCAAGCAGAAAGTCAAGGCAGCATTAGCAAAACCTATGCGGCGCAGTTACGCGAAACTTACAGCCACATGCAAAAAGCCAATCAAACTGGGCTAGGGGCTTGGGAAGAGGTGATGGCAAAAGTCTCTTTACAAGAAAACTGGCTAAACAACCTTAAGGGTATGCGTACCATGATTGAGTTAAAACGCAACGCGGCGGGATTGCAACTCGATACCTTGCGGGATATTGGTGTGTTACGTGGTGCAATGAAAATCGTGGATAACATGGCGGAATTGGTCAATACCGTTGGCAATATGGAATTATTGGTATTAGATGACAACACCGTCCGCCAGTTGATTTTTGGCGATCCGCGTTTAGAAGGCAGTGATCTATAATATTTATGGGCGTAAGGATAACACCCCTTGGAGGGGTGTTATCCTTCTAAAGGGGCAAAACATGAAAATAAGACACATACTATACGGGCTGTGTTTACTGATAACGAGCTTCAGCCTCTCGGCGCAGCCCCTCGCGCCGCAAAGCATCCCCGAACAGCTCAAACCGTGGGTTCCTTGGGTGTTACACGAATATCCCAACCACGAGTGCCCGTATTTTTTTGACCGCCCGCAACAACAATGCACATGGGCAAGCGAACTGGCGCTCAATGTCCAAGACCACGGCGCAAGTTTTATCCAACGCTGGCAAGTTGCTGCCCGCGCTTGTGTTGCCCTGCCTGCCGATAAAAGTCTCTGGCCACAGCAAGTCCAACAACACAACCTCAGCAGTGGCGAAAAAACCGCCGCTATTCTTAGCCAAAAAGACGGCTTGCCCTGCGTCTGGTTAGAAGCGGGGGATTATCAACTCAGCGGACAATGGTTGTGGCAAAAACGCCCCGAATACCTCAGCGTTAGTCCTGCTGTTGCCTTGATTCAATTAAAAATTAATCAACAAGACATTGCCCAGCCGGTGCTGGATAATCAAGGGCGTTTGTGGCTTAACCGCGATGATGCCAACAACAAACAAGCCGCCGAAGATAATTTGACCCTGCGGGTGTATCGCCATCTGGTCGATGACATGCCGCTACAAATGGGCATACGCCTAGAACTCGATGTCGCTGGACGGGCGCGCGAAATTCATTTGCCGCCCTTGTGGCAAAACAATGCTGATAATCAATGGCAAGCTTTAAGCCTCGATAGCCCGCTGCCTGCACGCCTCGAACAAGATGCCCGCTTACGCTTGCAAGTACGCCCCGGGACATGGGAAATCAGCATTGCCGCGCGGCATTTGGGCAAAGCGGAAAAAATTGTTCCTAGCCTGCTGACCGAGAACGAAATTTGGGTATTCCAAGCCCGCCATGATTTGCGCCAAGTGTATCTCAGTGGTTTGACCGACATCGACCCGCAACAAACCGGACTGCCTGAGTCTTGGAAAGCTTATCCGAGTTATTTAGTCGAGGCGGGGCAAGTGCTGAGTTTTGAGGAAAAACGCCGAGGCAACCCCGAGCCTGCGCCCGACCAATTGAGTTTAGAGCGGCAAATCTGGCTCGATTTTGACGGGCAAGGTTATACCCTGCAAGATCGTATCAAAGGCACGATGAGCCAAGGTTGGCGTTTAAATATGAATCCGCCGATTCAACTCGGGCGCGTGCATGTCAATGGGGAAGACCGTTTTATCACCGAGTTAGATGCCCAAGGGGTCGAAATTCGCCAAGGCAATTTTAAATTGCTCGCCGACAGCCGCATTGATACACCGCTGCGCAGCTTGCCTGCAATTGGTTGGCAGCATGATTTTCAAAGCCTTAGTGCGACCTTAAACTTGCCACCGGGTTGGCATTTGCTCCACGCCAGTGGGGTGGATAATATTCCCAGCACTTGGCTGAATCAGTGGCAGTTATTGGATATTTTTATTGTCCTCATTACCGCGCTGGCGATTGCTAAACTTTGGCATTGGCGTTGGGGAGCTTTGGCTTTAGTCAGTTTGGTTTTAACTTATCATGTCGCCAATGCGCCGCAATATTGGCTGTTGTTGCTCGCGCCTTTGGCTTTGTTGCGGGTCTTGCCGCCGCAAACGTGGTTTACTCGTTTGGTGCGCAGTTATTTATACGTGACCTTGTTGGTATTATTGGTCAATAGTTTGTTATTTATCGTCCAGCAAGTTAAATCGGGTTTATATCCGCAACTCGCGCCGCATCATTCTTATAGTCAAATATTATCCTATACCAATACCAGACATTCGGTCGCCTTTGAGACAAACTATGCCGAGGAAGAAATGGATGATGGCTTTGCCGATACGGAAATGCTGTTGCAACAAGATATGAAACAACTCTACTCAGCCCCGAGTAAAGCCAGCCGACTCAAACGCAAATATAAATCGATGAAAAAACAACAAGCCCTATTACGCGCCGACCCCAATGCTCAAGTGCAAACCGGCCCGGGTCTGCCAAACTGGTCTTGGCAAGGGGTGAATATGTACTGGGATGGCGGCGTGCCACAATCACAACAAATCAAACTGTATTTATTATCACCGCCGCTAAGCCGTTTGCTCGCCTTTGCTCAAGCGCTGTTTTTAGCCTCGTTGCTGGGCTTTTTAATCTGGCAAAGCGTGCGGCTAAAAACCCCGCCACTGCCAAAAGCGAAGCAAGCCATGCCTGCCATGTTGGCTTTATTTTGTCTGATGGGTCTTATGCAAACGCCGATGGTCGAAGCCAAACAAACCCCAGAGCCACAAACGCCGAGCTTATTGGACACCTTAGAACAGCGCCTAACCCAACCACCAGAATGCCTGCCACATTGTGCCAGCATCACCGATATGCACTTGCAAGCTGATGCCAAACAACTGCGGATCCGCCTACAAGTTCATGCCAATATCGACACACAAATCCCATTGCCAGCACAAGTTAAACACTGGCTGCCGCAACAGGTGTTAGTCAATGATAAAACCGCCGAGGCCTTGATGCGCGACTCGCAAGGCAAACTATGGCTGCGGATTGATAAAGGCATCCATCAAGTCAGCCTAGAGGGGGTTTGGCCGGTGCGCAGCAATGTGCAATTACCGCTACCGCTACAGCCTCACCACGTCAGCACCGAAATACAAGATTGGCGCTTGGATGGTCTGCAAGACGATGGCAGCACCGAGGCACAATTACAATTTACCCGCTTACAAAGCCTTGCTGAGCAAAGCAGTTTGGAGATGGGCGCATTGCCACCTTTATTACAAATCACCCGCATTTTACGCCTCAATTTAGACTGGCAAATTGAAACCCGAGTCAAACGCCAAAGCCCCAGAGGCAGCGCCGTGGTGATGGATATTCCCTTGCTGGAAGGCGAGTCGGTTATCAGCGCCGAACCACGGGTAGTCGATGGCAAAATTAAGCTCAATATGCCACCTAACGCCCGCGAAGTTTCTTGGCTCTCGTCCTTCAAAGTTCGCGATAGCATCAAGCTCACCGCCCCTGCGACCCATGACTGGTACGAGACATGGCAGCTTGATAGCAGCCCGATTTGGCATGTACAAATCCAAGGCATTCCCGTGATTCACCATCAAGACAGTGCGGGCAGTTGGTTGCCAACATGGCGACCTTGGCCGGGCGAGCAAGTGCAAATCGACATCAGCCGCCCCAAAGGCGTACAAGGGCAAATCATGACCATCGACAACAGCAAGTTGACGGTCAAACCAGGGCAACGCCTGACCAACACGGTGTTAGAAATGACCCTGCGTAGCAGCCGTGGCGGGCAGCATATGATTGAGCTACCGAAAGAGGCAACCTTGCAAAAACTCTGGCTCGATGGCGACAGCCAAGCCCTACGGCAAAACGATAACCGCGTGCCGATTGCCCTGAGACCGGGGGAGCAAAAAGTAAAACTCGAATTTAGCCAAGACATCGGCATCAGCAGTTATTATCAAACCCCCAGCGTTAATCTAGGCAGCCATAGTGTCAATGCCAATATTGTCCTTGAGCTGCCCAAAACCCGCTGGCTGTTATTCGTCGGCGGCCCAGCGCTTGGCCCGGCGGTGTTGTTTTGGGGCATGGTCATCGTCTTACTGGCTTTGTCTTTCTTGTTGGCACGGCTACCGCTGACCCCGCTACGTTGGTATCAATGGTTTTTACTCGGCTTGATTGTCAGTCAATTACACATCTGGGCCAATGTCATCGTCTTTGGCTGGCTGTTGGTCTTAGGCTGGCGAGCACAACTCGATGATAATATGAGTAAATGGCGCTTTGATATGCTACAAATCGCCCTTGCCTTGCTGACCTTCAGCGCTTTGTGGATACTGTTTGCCGCCATCGAACACGGCTTATTGCGCTACCCTGAGATGTACATCAACGGCAATGGCTCTTATGGTTATTGGCTGCACTGGTATCAAGACCGCCAAGCGGCGTTATTACCGCAAGCATGGGTGGTTTCGATTCCGCTGTGGGTATACCGTTTATTAATGCTGGCGTGGGCGCTGTGGTTAGCCTTTGCGTTGTTAAAATGGTTGCCGTGGGCGTGGCAGTCTTATAGCCACAATCGGCTGTGGATGCGTTTGCGGAAGCTGAAAAAATAATGCTTTAGTTCCTCGCTGGGTTGTCATCTGCTAGCTGGCAACCCAGTGAGGAAAAAACTTATCCCTAAAAGCCTCTAAAAACAAACTTAAAAATGCTTGTGTCTGGATAGATTTGCTAAACAATTTCCCTCCCTATTCAACAGCATATTGGCATTACCGACAATGGTGTATTCGATAAATTTATACAACATTTACATGGCAAATAAAGTATTCAATCCTTCTAAACTCTGCTCAATTTGTCGCGTCGATAAGTCGCGTAAAGCTTCTTTGCTAGTGCAACTAAACCCGCCACTGACTTCATACCACGCAAACGCATGACTCCATTCGGGATGCGGGTGTGTGCCTTGACGTTGGCGCGGACAAACATAGACTTTTTGGGCTAAATAAATCAGATTATAAGGCTGCTTTGCTGCGTGTAAGTCTTGCACAGCCTGCCATGCCTTGTCTTTATCTTCATAAACTTGGCAAGCGAGCGGATAAACTTTATCGCCGCCATTGTGTTGCCAACACTCAGCCGCAATCGGTAAATCTTTACGGATAAAGGTTTGAAAATGGAGATGATTGACCGAGGCATAAGCGCCATAGCTATTATAGGCAATGCTCAAATCTGGCAAACCCTCGCTTAATTCGCTAAGCAACTGCCAAATATAACTATGGTCGTGCCCTTGCAAATATTGCGGACGTTGTTTAGATGCATCTAAGACCAATAAACCATGCAAAGCCACAAAAGGAAATTTGTTGTATAACAGTTTGGCATCTCGTCCCATGAGTTCACCTTGCCAAAGGGTTTCTTTGGCTAAAAACGGCTTGTTAAAGTGAAATCCCTCGGGATTAAACGCCGTTTGCAAACCGACGGTTTTTGCCGCTGAGGCGCGGGCAGGGCGAAAGCTGCGCAGAGGATTGTATTGTAATTCCCACAAACCCTGTTGTTGATGCACCGTCGCTAGGGCTTCTATGCCTTGTGCGGCAATTTGCTCAAATAAAGGCTGATAATGTGCGTCGGTATTATTCGTTGCCAATTGTGTAAAGCGCTGCTTTAAGGCTGGCGCTAATGGGGCAAATATCTCTTTATCAAACAAGGCATTTGCCAACACTAAAATACTGCTTTCCAAACCGTCATCTTCAGCTAATAAGCGTGCTAAGCCTTGGTTAAATTGCTGTTTAAAGTTGTTTGTGTTGTTGAATAAAACCGGGATGGACATGAGGATTCTCTAGGTGACATGCTAGTAAAGTCAAAGCATGTATATTTTTCAAAACTACGGGGGTTATAAATAATTCCAAAGCATCCCCAGCGCTTCAACATGATAATAATCCGCCTTTTCTATCCGGCTCTCTTGCCGTCTGTAAGCAAGTAACCACGCATCTAACAGGGCGTATTGTTGATTGAGTTGTCCACCTAAAACCTTAAGCGCTTGCTCTAGCGGGTTTTTTTGTCCGTGATTATCGAGGTGTTGCAAGCAGGCTTGGGCGAGCATGTCGGCTTGAATGCTGCCGACAAATTCATCGCCGCCGCTTTGTAATTCGGCAAGTAAATACTCAGCCGCGTAGCCTGCGGCGGCTTGGCTGTCGTGGGCTGGCTCTAGCGGGAAGACTTGGGCGAGTTGTTCTGTGTCGAGAAAGCCCGCGATTTCGGCTTGTATCTGCTGTTGCCATTGTCCTTGGTCTTGCGCGCTATTAAAGCTGCTTTGTAATTGTTTCAGGTTTTTGGCCGTGCTCTCCCAGCGGGCGCATTGCTCGCGGTCGGGGTAGTGTTGCCAAAATAATAGCGCCAAGCTGCGACAGGCAGGCGGATAGCGTAATAAGCCTGAGCTTTGTTGCAGTTTTATCAGAGCGCTTAAAATCAATTGGCTGTCGTGGTCGTGAATGCCGCGCTCATAGCCTTGGTCATAGCGCTTTGCCATTTCGCTTTGTATCCATTTGAGTTGTTCTTCTGGAGACTGGGTTAATGGCGCAGCGGGCAAGAGTTCGGCGGCGAGGTATTCAGCGCGGTAAATCTCGCGGGTCTCGGAGCTGAGGCTTTGTTCCCAATAGGCTTTGCTGGCGTTGAGGGTTTCATCGTCTAAGGGGCTGAAAAAGTCTGTGCCGCTTAAGTGCAAGCTGAGCTTCGTCTCGCCGTCTTGTTCATGCGGCAATAAACTCAGCTCTAAACTTTGCTGGGTGACGCTAAAGCGGTATTTGCCCAGTTGGATGGTTTTGCCGCCGTCGGCATAGATTTCTTGCTGGTCGCGCAGGGTGCGTCCGGCTTGCTCTTGTAGAGTTTTGAGTCGGGCTTTGATGTCTCCGGCTTTGACATTGTCGCCTAAGTCGGTGAGTTTTTGCGCCAGTTCGTGAATTTTTAAAATGCGGTTGTCAGTAGCAAAATAGGTATTCAGTGCTTCGCTGTCTTGATAGCTTTCGGCTTTGCGTTGAATGCCATCGAGTATCCGCTCTGCGGCTTGAAACAGGTGTAGGGCGCGGCGCTGGCGTTGTTCGAGCAGGCTTTGTTTGCGGCTCTCTAGGCTGGTTTGCACTTCTTCGCGTTTGTCGGTGATTTGCAGCAAATAATCATCAAATTCACTGAAACGCGCTTCTAGGTCTTCGAGTTGTAATAGCAGTTTTGCCAGTTGCTCGTCGGCTTGTTCGGGGCTGTCGATTTGTGCCAGCGCGCTGCTGACGGTTTGGTTAAAGAGTTTGTATTGGGCAGCAAATTCGGCGCTGGCTTCGCTACTTTTGAGTTGTTTGGCTTTGTTATCAAGCTCGGCTCGGCAGCGGTTTAAAAGCGCATAGGTATCGGCAATGCCCTCGAGCATTTGCGCGCGGGCGTTGCTGTCTTCGGTTTGTAAATTATTTAAAATCTCGCTGAGTAGGTTTAGCTCGTCGGTGCTTTCTTGTAGTTGCTGCCGTTGTTCCTCGACCGCTAAGCTGTCGCTGAGTTCGCTGATATTGTGTAATTGGGTTTGGATTTGCGCTTGGTACGGCGATAAGCCATCTTCTTCGAGCAAGTATTGAATGCTGCGTTCGCTGAAGTGTTCAAATTCGTCTATGGCTTGCTGCTCTAGGGCTTCAATCGCCGCTAGGTCGATATAACGTAGCTGTTTCAGTGCCAGCAGTTTGCCGCGTTGTTGTTGTAGGGCGGCGAGGTGTTGCACATAGTCGTTAATGTTTTGCCAATCGGCTGCGCGTTTGCCGTGTTCGTGCAGGCTGTTTTGTTCGCTCTCTGCCGTTTGCAGTTGGTTTTGGGCTTCGCGTTGTTGGGCTTGAACTTTGTCAAATTCGTCAATGATTTGCTCGGCATTGTCGAGCATGGCTTGTATCGACTCGGAGAGTTTGCCGGTTTCGCTGTGGCTGAGCCAATGGTGTCCGTCTAGGGTTTGTTTGCAAGTCAATACTAATTGTTCATAAATGGCGGCGGTCGGCGTGGCTTGGTCAATCAGGTGTTTGAGGTTGTAGGCATCGGAAATCCCGCGCACCAGTTCGGCATTGCCGATTTTGCTTAAGTAGTTGCTGCTATCCACCGTTTGCGGATGGTCAAGGCTGGTGTACGGCGTTTGCCAAATTTGCATCGGATGGGTTTTGCTTGGCGTGTCTTCATCAGCGCGGAAAATGGTCATGTGACCGTTAGCAAACAGGCTGTAGCCGTGGCAGTTGATAGGCGGATGGACTTCACGACGAATCAAATTGTAAGAATACAGCACGTATTTGCCCTGCGCCGGATGATAAAAAATATACAGCACATCTTCACCGTTGGGCGAGCGAATGTGATGCTGGTAGTGCATGTCGGCTTCTTGGTCAAATTCTTTGTTTTCGCCACTGTCGAGATAATAGCCGCTGGGGTAAATCAAGCCGTGTCCCTCGGGTAGGGCGGCGCAGGCTTTGCCGATGGCATCAAGACGGCTGACTTTTTCGGTCAGGGGGTTATAAATCAAGTAGCGCCAGTCGCTTTCGCGGTAGGGGCGAATTTTGAGGATAATCAGCTTGCCTTGTTGGGCGTAATGAATTTGCGCATCGGCAAGCGATTGATTGGCATCTTCAACTGGCTCGTTATAAATGCCTTGCCCATCTTCGGTGTTGTTTTCAATCTTGACGGTTAAGTCTCCGCCAACGGTTTCGACAAATAAGGTATCGAGAATGCTAACGTGTGGATGCGTGCCGCTGACATGGTCTTCGCGGGTGGTTTGCGTCCAGCTAAAAGCGTGGCTATCAGGGCGGCTGTTATCACGTTCGCCACGATTATCAATATAAGTGGCTTGTTCTTGGTCGTCGATTTGCCAGCGATAAATTTTTAAATCCGTGAGGCTCTCGCCGGTTTGGAAAATCGCTAGCCCTTTGTCTTTGACGCGGCGCAGTTGGCTAAGTTTGGCGGTATTGTAATAGCGATACAGGGTTTTAAAATCTTCAATAAAACGGCTGTCGATTAAAAAATTAGCATCCGCCGCTGGGTGCAGTTCGATGCCCTCTTCGGTTTCTTTGTAGTCGTAGAGATTAAACACATCTTGTACTTGCATCTCCGCCCGCAGCCCGACATAGACGTTATAGCCGAATAACAGTTGTTTGCCGATGGCTTTAATATCGCGGGGAATGCAGTTGTTTTCGGTACGGATGCGGGTGCGGCCGATGACTTTGAGCGAGCTGCTGCCAAATAAATCGACTCGCTGCTGATTGAGGTTTTGTAAGCCTTCGGCGAGGCTGGCGGCATTGTGCTCTAGGCGTTGGCGTAATAGCTCATACGTGCCGCCTGACAGTTCGGTCTCGTTTGCTGTGGTATCGCTCATTAAACACTCTCTTTATCCATGCCCCGATTGCTGGCATCAGTTTATCATGGAGTGCTAAATGATTGTTACATCGAACGCAGGGGAATAGCTGGGGAAAATAAAAAAACCTGCTAAACATAGCGTTTAGCAGGTTTTGTCTAGCTCAAGTGATAGCGTTTATTTACGCGAACCCGGGCCGTTGATTTTCATGCCGTTACTCATGTAAGTATGGAAATATTCCAAGTTACGGTATTGGCGGCTTTGAGGTTTGAATGGTTTAGCGCGCACTTGCTTGTTACAACCTGCATAACGGCGGTGCATCGTACCCATTTCGCCCCACTTAGAGCGGTAAACGGGGAAGTGAGTCACTTGGCCAGCCGCTGGACTTAAAATGTCAGAGCGCAGTAATTTACCTGGGCTAGATACATGGCAATCAGCACAAGAGAAATTCAACATACCACGTTTAGAATAAAAGAAGTGTTTGCCTTCTTCATAAGCTTTTAGTGCCCGTGGGTCATCGGCAGGGATTTTAACGTCAATGACATTACCGCGCGAGGTGTAGGCGATGTGTGCCATGAGCGCCGCCATTTTGCCTTTTTTCCAACCGTAGGGTTTTTCACCATTGTCAGTACGACATTTATTAATGTCTTGCTCTAAAGTACGCACTTCACCACTGGCTTTGTCGAAGTAGGGGTAGTTTTGTTTAATACCAACACCGCCATTAGGAAGGCAATCTGCATAGGTTTTACCATTAGCAAATGGGGTCGTAAACAGTTTTTCCCCTTCTTCTAGGGCAATTTCATAAGGAGGGAATTCTTCAATCGCTTCCCAGTTTTCCCGTGAAACCGCATCCAGTGCATATGTACCATTACCGAATTCTTCATAATCGGTAACGCTAGGAAAGGTTTTTTTGAAGTAGTCTTGAAAGGCTTTTAAGTCTGCAGCGGGGTCGGTTGCTGCACTTAAAGGCATTGCAAGCGGTAAACTACACAGCAAGCCAGCAGCGACTTGAGTTAACCAAGTTTTTTTAATCATCGTCATTATTCCTCGGCTTATAGGCTGTAGACAAATTCGGTAATTTTATCGACTTCGGCATCAGTCAATGCGCCATGACGACCAAAAGGAGGCATCACGCTATTGGGATTAGCTGCGGTTGAGTCATAGATTTGCGCCCGAAGTTTGGCTTTATCGGGGAAGCGCTTATCCATGATTATTAAAGGTGGGCCAATGTTGCCTGCGGCATTACCGCCTTCGATTTGATGACAAGCCAAGCAATTGCCTTTTTTACGGCTAAAGGCTAATTTTTTGCCTTCTTCAAGCACTGATGTGGCTTTCGCCTCTTCAGCTTGGAGTGCAGGAGCTAAAAAAACACTCCCACTGAATACCAATGAGACCGCTAAGCTAAGCGGCTTCCATAATGTGCGCATATCACACGCCTCCTTTAATGATTATTGATTAGATTATCGTCAAGCCGCTTAGAACAAAGGGCCTGCATTTTTTTGATCAGCTGCTTGTTGAATACCATCTTTAGCCGCTGCTTTGATTTTTTTGGCTAATTTGAGCGCTTCAGCCTCTTTACCCGCTTTAAGTGCTGCTTGGGCTTTTTTAATCCATTTCCCCGTATCACGCCATTCATAGCCAAGTTTATTGGCCTCTTTATTGGTCGCGATTGCCACAGCCAAGACTTTTTCAGCGCTTTCATTCGCCGCTGCATTGGTGGTTTTTTCAACCGCTTGGCTGGCACAACCTGTGACCAAAAATGGCAACAGTATGTAGGGATGTAATTTCATAATAAATGCTCCTGTTCATTCATCTGTCTTTGAATAAGGCTATATCCGACTGTTTTTATAAGGATTATTTCCCAACGAAAATCAAGAGGGGACAGTGTTGTCTGGCTTGATTTTTTAGGCTGATTCATCAGAGTGAATCGACCTTGTATCGGGGCAGCTTTTATTATCACGCACAATAAACAAAATGCTTATTGTTGTCTTTAGTGCTGCTATGTTTTCCTTTGGTTTTCCAGTCTGTTATGAGCTGGCTTAAGTAGCCCATGCCATACTAGCGGGGATAGTATGGCACAATCGTTGAGGATTTACTATCTCAGCCAAGCTTGCGGGTGCGATTAAAAGCATCGAAAGTGTTTGTGAGGTGGTCTTGATAAAGCAGCTATTTATAGGGTAAGAGAGAAGGTACTTTACATCAAGGTGTCACATGGTTTTTTGCATCAGAAAATATCTTTCCAGACATCGCTTATCACACCCATGACGGTGAGCATAGACGTTATGAGATTCGATATTTTATCAAGGGTTTAGACGCGATTGCCCTGAGGCTTTGCGTAATAGCAGTTAAAAAAAGGGGCTTAACTGGCAAATTCAGCTTTGGGTTCGCGGGTAGATAAGGCTTTAACCGCTTGTTCTGGGGTACATTTACCGGAGAGGACATTATGTACTGCGCGGGTGATGGGCATATCAATATGGTGTTCTTTGGCAACGGCGTAGATTTGTTCAGCAGCAGAGATGCCCTCAACCACTTGTCCAATTTCTTTTAGGGTTTGTTCGCGGTCTTTGCCTTGCCCTAAGGCAACACCGAAACGGCGATTACGCGATTGGTTATCGGTACAGGTTAAGACCAAATCGCCCAGTCCCGTTAAGCCCATAAAGGTTTCTTGTTCTGCACCCAAGGCAAGACCCAGTTGCATAATTTCATGCAAACCACGGGTAATCAGCGCTGCGCGGGTATTCGCACCAAAACCCAGTCCATCGGCAATACCAGCGGCAATGGCGATGACATTTTTAGCGCTGCCACCGACTTGTACGCCGACCAAATCGGTATGGGTGTAAACGCGAGAGGTGCGGTTGCGTAGACGCTTGGCAATTTTTTCAGCTTGGCTGTTGTCTTTGGCAGCCACGGTCATGGCTGTTGGCAAACCTTTGGCGACTTCGGCGGCAAAAGTTGGGCCTGAAACCATGCTTAGCGGGAAATCCTCGCCGAGGACTTCGCCTGCGACTTGGTGTAATAAGCGATGGCTTTGTTGCTCAAAGCCTTTGGTTGCCCAACAAAGACAGGCATCAGCTGCCATTAAAGGTTGAATCTGCTCCAATACCACGCGAAAGGCATGACTGGGGACGACCACCAAAATATGTTTGGCTTGTAGCAAACCGCTTTTGAGGTCGGTGCAAATTTGTAGTTGTTCGGGAAAAATAATCCCCTCGGGCAAATATTGGCGGTTTTGCCTTTCTTCTGACAGTTGCTTGAGTTGCTCAGGTTCGTTGCCCCACAACAAGGTGGGATAACCATTGCCACTGATCAAAATCGCCAGTGCTGTTCCCCATGAACCTGCACCGATAACAAGGGTGTCTGCATCAGGCTGTTGGTTATTCATAGGGACAGGGACTCTTTAGGATTTAGGAGGCGGCGGGCGCGTCAGCTTGAGCTTGCGCTTGTTGCTGCTGTTGGGCTTGCTGTACTTGTTGGCTAAACATCGCATCAAAATTGATAGGTTCTAATAATAACGGAGGGAAACCGCCACGAATCACCAAGTCAGAGACAGTTTCGCGCAAATAAGGGAATAAGATAGAAGGACAATAGCTGTTAATCAAATAAGGCATTTGTTCGGCTTCAAAACCAACAATCGCAAATAAACCTGCTTGTTGTACTTCAACTAAAAAGGCGGTTTTTTCATCGGTGGTCACGGTCACAGTGACATTGAGCACGACTTCATAGAGGTTGTCGGCAACCGGTGCGCCACCTTCAACATTAAGCTGAAAGTTAATTTTAGGCTGACTTTGGCTTGGGTTAATAAACGCATCTGGCGAATTGGGGGTTTCAAAAGACACATCTTTGATGTAGATCTTTTGTATCGCAACGTGTTGTTGTGGGGTATTTTCTGTTGCGGCACCAGGCTGCGGGGTATTGGTATCTTCCACTATAATCCTCTTAAGGTTTAGGTTTTTTGTTTCAGTTGTTTTTCGGTAGTCAAAGGCAATTGCGCATTATGCCAAGCGAGCACGCCGCCTTTGAGATTGTACACATTCAAAAACTCATTGCGCTTGAGTGTGTGACAGGCTTGCAAAGAGCGCGCGCCGGATTGGCAACTGACAATCACATGCTTACTTTTATGTTTGTCTAATTTTTTGAGATGCTTGCTCAAGCTGGCAAGCGGAATATGTTGGGAATCAAGGATATGACCTTGTTCATACTCTGAGGACTCACGCACATCCAATACCAAGGCATCTTCGTGGTTTATCAGTTGCACCGCTTCAATGGGGCTTAGGCGCGGAATACCGCCGACTTGATCTTGGGTAAGGTTCCAAATCAAGGCGATGCTCACCAAGGTAAACATCGTCATCAAGATCAAATGGTTGCCTACAAATTCAGCAAATTGATCCATTGATATTATCCAGCCGCCTTATCAGCAGCGCTTTTCATGCCCATGGCTTTGAAAATCATCGCCGCTGGGCAAAAATTGGTGAAGCCACTTTGGAATAAGTTAAAACCGACAAAAGCGGTGAAGAAAAGCCAGTATTCGTGCATGAAAATAGGGCTTGCTTGCCAGCCTAAAGCCAAACTTAACATGATAAAAAAGCCCGCCATAATTGTAATAGCGCGTTCGATGGTCATCTCTATAGTCCTTTAAGTAAATAGATGATTGCAAAAGCCAATCAGCTTAAGCGCAAAATGAGCAAAATACTTCACGCATCATGCTGATTAGGCGCAAAGTCCTGGCATCACCCACCCGATAATAAACCCGATTGGCATCTTTACGTGAGGCTAAAATACCTTTATCACGCAAAATAGCTAAATGCTGGGAAATATTACTTTGTGATGTGCCGACATATTCAACAATGTCTTGCACGCTTAACTCCTCTGCACCCAAGGTACAAAGAATTTTCAGACGTAATGGATGCGACATTGCCTTCATAGAACGTGAAGCACGTTCTATATCCTCATCCTGAGTCATTAAAGAGATTGGACTGTTCTCTGAGTTTTCAATTGCCATATATTTCATATCCAACATCGTATATCCCTCGATAAACAGGTTGTGACCTGAGTTCGATTGTGGTTTGCCAGCTACTCATACACCGAAAACGATGATGCAATTGAGCTGCCCCCTTAGACATTCACGAATTTTTATCGAACTTGCAGGTTTACACAGAAACCTAACGATACCAATTGCTAAACTTATGTCTTGCAAATTATGCTAGCGTAACTAAGCCTAAGGCTATGTTACAACGGTATTTTTCAAAATCTAAAATCAGGTTTGTATGTTAGTTTAATCTTTTAATACAAAAAAACCTAAAGATTTTAGTATAGCAAGGCTTACAATTGGTTTAAAATATCCACAGCAACAGCAAGTACGGATTCAAGGAATTATGAACAACAAGCAGGATAATACACAAACACTCGGCCCGATTGTATTGACCATTTTAGATGGTTGGGGCTATCGCGAAGACAGTACATCCAATGCGATACACCAAGCCAACACGCCTGTTTGGGATAAACTCTGGGAACAATGTCCCCATGGTTTATTGCAAGCTTCGGGTAATGCGGTGGGCTTACCCGATGAGCAAATGGGCAATTCTGAGGTTGGTCATATTACCCTAGGCTCAGGACGTATCGTCTACCAAGAACTGACCCGTATCGGTCATGCCATAGAAAAGGGTGATTTTAACGAAAATTTAGCATTAACGAAAGCGATAGATGCGTCAATTGCGAAAAAAACTGCCTTACACGTCATGGGATTGCTCTCTGATGGTGGGGTTCACAGCCATGAAGATCACATTTTAGCCCTCTTAGAACTCGCGGCTAAACGGGGGGCAACAAAGATTTATTTACACGCCTTTGGTGATGGCCGTGATACCTCTCCTCATGCCATCGGTGAAAGCATCGAGAAAACCGAAGCCTGCTTTGCACGCATAGGTGTCGGGCGCTTTGCCAGCCTCAGCGGGCGCTATTATGCCCTTGACCGTGATCGGCGCTGGGACAGGGTCGAGAAAGTCTATCGCCTCCTCACCGAAAGTTTAGGCGAACATGCCGACAGTGCCACAGCCGCCCTAGAAGCCGCTTATGCCCGTGATGAAACCGACGAATTTATTGAACCCACCGTGATTGGCGAAGCTGTACCGATTACCGACAATGACTCGGTGATTTTTATGAACTTCCGCGCCGACCGAGCGCGGCAACTGTGTCAGCCTTTTGTCCTTGATGATTTTTATGGTTTCACCCGCAACAAACGCCCACAACTGGCAGATTTTGCTACCTTAACCCAATATCAAAAAGGTTTGCCTTGTGATGTCGCTTATCCACCGCAACACCTCTACAATGTGCTGGGCGAATTGGTTTCCAATCAAGGAATGCGCCAACTGCGGATTGCCGAAACCGAAAAATATGCCCATGTAACCTTTTTCTTCAATGGCGGCAATGAAGCGGTTTTCCCCGGTGAAAAACGCGCCCTGATCAGCTCACCCAAAGTTGCCACCTATGACTTACAACCGGAAATGAGCGCATCAGAACTGACCGACCGCTTGATTCGCTCGTTGTCAAAAACCGAAGAACCCTATCATTTTGTGGTCTGTAATTTTGCCAACACCGATATGGTGGGACACACGGGCAAACTCGATGCGGCAAAAATAGCGGTTGAAACCGTGGACGAATGTTTAGGGCGCATCGCTGAAACCTTGAAAAAAATCAATGGGGAAATGCTGATTACCGCCGATCATGGCAATGCTGAACAGCTCTTTAATGAAGAAAAAAACCAAGCCCACACAGCCCACACCCTTAGCCCTGTGCCGCTGATTTATGTTGGGCAACGCGTAGCCAAGCTCGAAGCTGAAGGTAATATAGCTGATGTTGCGCCGACAATTTTATCCATGCTCGACCTGGAGATTCCCGACGAAATGACAGGACACAGCCTGATTAGCTGGGAAGACTAAATCATGCGGATATTGGCATTAGAAACCGCCACCGATGCTTGCTCTTGCGCCCTATATCAAGACGGCGAAATCCTCAGCGATTTTCAGCTTGCCCCGCGCCGTCATGCTGAACTATTGCTGCCGATGCTGGAGCAATTATTGGCTCAAGCAGGCTGCAATAAAAGCCAAATTGACGGCTTGAGTTTTGGGCGAGGACCTGGCAGTTTTACCGGATTGCGCCTTGCGGCGGCGGTGACTCAAGGCATTGCTCTAGGCTTAGATTGCCCTGTCGTCCCCATCTCCACCCTCGCAGTTTTGGCGCAAGGGCAAGTACGGCAACATGGCGCAAAACGGGTTTATGCTGGCTTAGATGCGCGTATGCAAGCACTATACTGGGGTGTGTATCAACAAGATGAACAAGGCTTAATGCAGGCGCTGATAGCGGATGCTGAAGTTAAACCCGATGCTGTGCCTATTGATAACAGCGCTCAAGACTACTATGCCGTCGGCAGTGCTTGGGATGAATATCAAGACATGCTCCAGCAGCAATGCCAACCGCAACATATCAGCCTTGAAACCGCTCCTGATGCGCAAGACTTACTGCCCTTTGCCCTTGCAGCACTAGCTCAAGGACAAGACGTATGCGCTGCTGATGCTTTGCCTGTGTATTTGCGTGATAATGTCGCGGCAAAATCCGCTGCTATGCGAGCAAAACAATCCTAATCATATCAGAGCGGGATGCCCATCCCGCTTCTGTGTATTTCAAATAGGTAATAGAGGTAATATCAATACCTTATACCAATTTTAAATATTATAATCTTGCCGATCATTGTTCATACACTCAAACCCTGCGCACGCTTGAGTGCTTGAATCTCGTCGCGCACCGCTGCTGCCTGTTCAAACTCCAATGCCTGTGCATGGGCTAGCATTTGTTTTTCTAGTTTTTTTAGCGTTTGGCTTAATTTTTTCGGGTCAGCAATCGAGGCGATGGCTGCGGGCTTATCTTCAATTTGTTGTTCGGTTTCTATAATGTCCAACACCGCTTTATTGATGCTGCGAGGGGTGATGCCGTGCTGTTGGTTATATTCATTCTGTGTTTGGCGGCGGCGCTTTGTTTCATCCATCGCCACTTGCATCGCTGCCGTGGTTTTATCCGCGTATAAAATTGCCCGCCCTTCTAAGTGTCGTGCTGCTCTACCGATGGTTTGAATCAAGGCTTTAGCTGAGCGCAAAAAGCCTTCTTTGTCGGCATCTAAAATCGCTACCAAGGCGACTTCGGGCATATCCAAGCCTTCACGCAATAAATTAATCCCGATTAAAACATCAAACACGCCCAGGCGTAAATCGCGGATAATCTCTACCCGCTCGACCGTATCTATGTCCGAGTGTAAATAGCGCGCTTTAACGCCTGCTTGGTCTAAATAATCGCTTAAATCTTCCGCCATGCGTTTGGTTAATGTCGTCACCAGCACCCGCTGCGATTGCTCGATACAGCGTCTAATCTCGCCATATAAATCATCTACTTGAGTGCTAGCGGGGCGCACTTCTATTTCAGGATCAAGCAAGCCTGTCGGGCGTATCAGTTGCTCAACTTGTTGCTGACTGTGTTCGGTTTCATAGTCGCTTGGGGTTGCGGAGACATAAATCGCTTGCGGGGCGAGTTGTTCAAATTCACTAAAACTTAAAGGACGGTTATCTAAAGCCGAGGGCAAACGAAAACCATAATTAACTAAGTTTTCTTTGCGGGCGCGGTCGCCGCGATACATAGCGCCGAGTTGTGGCAAGGTCACATGGCTTTCATCGACCACCAGTAAGGCATCTTTGGGCAAATAATCAAATAGGGTCGGCGGCGCTATGCCCTCGGGTCTGCCAGAGAGATAACGGCTATAGTTTTCGATGCCGCTGCAATAACCGACTTCTTGAATCATTTCGAGGTCATAATTGACCCGTTCTTGTATCCGCTGAGCTTCGATATGGCGCTCGGCTTGTTTGAATTGTTTATAGGTGTGTTCTAGTTCGGTTTTAATTTTGGCGCGGGCATTTTTGAGAATATGCTCGGGGGTGACGTAATGGGTTTTGGGGTAAATGGTTAGGCGTGGGGCTTCGCGCAATAAACGTCCGGTGAGCGGGTCAAACCAATGAATGCTCTCGATTTCATCATCAAATAAACTCAGCCGCACCGCTTCTTTTTCGGATTCGGCGGGGAATATATCCAAGGTGTCGCCGTGTACCCGATAGCTACCACGTTTGAGCACCACATCATTGCGTTCGTATTGTAATTCTGCCAAACGCCGCAGGGCAAAGCGCTGATCCAGTGTGTCGCCGCACACCAAGTGCAAAATCATGTTCATATAGGTGTTGGGGTCGCCGAGTCCATAAATTGCCGAGACGGTGGCGACGATAATCACATCGCGTTTTTGCATCAGGGATTTGGTTGCCGATAAACGCATTTGTTCAATCTGGGCATTGATGGCGGCATCTTTTTCGATGTACATATCCCGCGCCGGCACATAGGCTTCGGGCTGATAATAATCGTAATAAGAGACAAAATATTCCACCGAATTGTCGGGGAAAAATTCGCACATTTCGCGGTATAACTGCGCGGCAAGGGTTTTATTATGCGCCAGCACCAGCGTTGGGCGCTGCTCGGTTTGAATCACATTAGCAATGCTAAAGGTTTTACCTGAACCTGTGACCCCAAGCAAGGTTTGATGGCGTAAGCCTGTAGCTAAGCCCTCGGATAGGGCTTTGATAGCGCTGGGTTGGTCGCCGCAAGGTTGATAATCCGCTTGCAGCTTAAAGACATCATCCGTAGACATATTTAAAAATCTGGGCCAATATTTAAGTGAAAGCGAAAGTCTTTAATGCCGCCGTGGGTTGGAAAGGCGATGTCCATCCGCACCAAGCCCACCGGCGAGTGCCAGCGAATCCCTGTGCCGACACCGGTTTCTAAATTCATCCGACTAAAATCATTAAAGGCGTTGCCGCTATCGACAAATGCCGCCCAGCTCCAGTCTTTGAGAAAGCGGTATTCGTATTCGACACTGGTGGTGAGAATATGCTTAGCGCTGAGGAGGGTTTCGCCGCCACCATCCAAACTTTGGAAACCATAGCCTCGAACACTTCTATCGCCACCTGTGCGGAATTGTAGTGATTTGGGCATCCGGTTAAAGGTGTTGCCAGAGCCAAAAATATTGATGGTCTCAGCATCGGTATAGGCGACTGTACCGCGTAAAATTAGCCGCCCTTTTTCGTGCAAGCGTCGAATCATGGCGCTATGCAGGGAAATTTGCCAAAAATCGACATTAGAGCCAAAGCCTTTGCGCGCGCCCATCAGGGATAATTTCACTTGTTGTCCGTGGGTGGTATAAATCGGATTATCAGTGTCGGTATAAATCCAGCTAATTTTTGGCGCTAATACCCGATAGCTGGGATTCAGGCTTTCCAAATCGACTGCACTGGCAGTGGGGTCGCCCCCTTGCGCTAGCGTTTCTAATAGATCAATTTGCTCTGCGGTGAACATCAACGGCAATAAATTATAAGATTCGACCGTATAAGATAAACCCACGACTTCTTCTATTTTGACTCCAAACAGGCTGCGGATGCGGTGTTGCTGAAAGCCAAGGCTCATATTATTGTCACGGGTTTTAGCCCCAGGGATAACAAAATCGGGATCGAGTCCAATATCATCAGAATCAAAATCCTCTGCTCGATAGCCTAAAATGGTGCTGAAATAGTGCTCTTGATGACTGCCTGTGGGAACCCGGTATTCAATCGTACCAAGTAAGCGGTTTTTATTAGTTGCCAATTTACTGTGTAATTTGACGCTATGCCCGTAGCGGTTGAGTTGCGCCCATCCAGCATCTAGCCCTAAACGCAAAGCCGAGTCTGTACCATAACCGACACGGATACGGTAACTATCGGCGCGGGCAAGGGTGGTGATCACTTCTAAATCTAAAATCCCCGCTTCTTTATTCTTGGTTTTTTTGACTTCAATTTCTTTAAAATAACCACTGTTACCCAAGTAACGGCGAAAATCCAACAGGGTTTTGCGATCATAATAATCCCCCGGTTGAAAACCGACATAACGCCGCAGTACCCAATCTTGGAAACGGGTTTGGCTAAACTTGATTTCACCAAAACGATAGCGTTGCCCTGTGTCAAAATGTAGATGAATCGCAGCGATTTTGCTTTCTGGGTTGATGCGAATTTCGCGACGCGTGGTCAATGCTTCAAAATAGCCATAATTTTCCGCCGTGGTTTTGAGTTGTTTTTTCAGGCTTTCATAAGGTGCATGTTGCAGCCGCGCGCCTTGTTTGAGTGGAAACTTTGCAATTAATTCGGTCAATACGGGATCGTCTTTGCCTTTGCCTGCGAGTTGAATATCCAACACCTTAATCAAAGTTGGCTCACCGAGCTTGATGGTATAAAACGCCTCCCAACCTTTAGGCGTGCTATCCGTAGCGGCACGGGGTTTTAATTCGGTTTTGATACTGGGGTGGTAATAACCAAACGGTTGCAATGCGTGACGGATTTCTTGCTCGGCTTGTTTGTGTAAATAAGTCACCCGCGTATCTGAAATCAGTTTTTTTGCGCTTTGTCCTTGTTGGTACAAACTCGAATAAGTACGAATATTGGCAAGCACCGCTTCATCCTCTGTGCCTTCAATGTGCAGGGTAATTTGCTGTTTTAGGGCATCAGCTTCATAACGCTTGCCCGTATCCACCGACAAATACAGATCAGCGGCTTGTTTATTGTCACTGATGACGATTTCATGGCGTAAAACCTGCGCTTCGATATAGCCTTGTTCTTTGCTTAAGTATTTGAACTGCTGCTGCAAATCATGAAAGGCTTGTGGGTGTAATTTATCCCCAGCTTTGAGGCTAAAGTCCGCTAACCATTGCTTAAATTCGGAGGCATCTTTGCCCTCGCCCTGTACTTGAATATCAACAGTCTTAATATAGACAGGCAAGCCTAATTGCACCTGATAATCCGCTTGCCAAATGCTAGGCTCGGCAACCGGGTCTTTGCCAGCGGCTTGTTTTTTTGTTAAGTTTAACTTAAGTTCAGGCTGGTAATAGCCTTGTTGTTTAAGTGTCCCTTGAATTTCACTTTCAGCTTGTGCATGTAAATAATTAACACGATTATCTGATAAAATCTTTTCATCGGTTTTTTTCAGGGCTTTGATGCTCAAATGGGTTTTGAGGCTTTCTAATAAAGCAGCATCATTAATACCTTGAATATTAAGTATTATTTCTGTTGCTAATACAGGTAAGCTGAGACAGCTTAAGCACAAGACAAGAATGGGTTTTATCATATTTATTAGAAGGTTGTTTTTATTGTTTGTTTAATCGGCAAACAATTTGCTTTGTTTTTTCTACAAATCGCCTACAGGCAGCTCGCTACCTGTGATCGTTATAAGGTGTGCGGATTCACGCCTGTTATCACCGAGTATTATTCATGTTACCCAATGTTATAGTGGATTTTTTTAGCCAGCACCAAAACCTATTATGGGTGATGGTGGTTGTCATCGACTTGAGCGCAACACTGCTATTATATCGTCTTTATGGCAAAATTGGGCTATACGCGATTATTGTGCTCGATATTATGCTCAGTAATTTACAAGGGCCGAAACTTATCACCATTTTTGGTCTGGAGACCAGCCTTGGCTTAATTTTATACGCTGGCATTTATTTTGCGACCGACTTACTCAGCGAAAAATACGGACATAAAGAAGCCAACCGAGCGGTGATGATAGGCTTTGCTACCAGTGCCTTGGTCGTCCTAATGATCAGTTTCAGCCTCATTTTTGACCCTTCCCCCAATCGCGTTATCGCCGCCAATACCCACGATGCCCTCACCACCTTATTTGGCTTTACCCCGCATTTTGTTTTCGGCTCTTTATTTGTCTATTTAGTCAGCCAACATCTCGACGTGTGGATTTTCCACAAAATCAAAGAAAAAACCCAAGGCCGACACCTGTGGCTGCGTAACAACGCCTCTACTATGCTGTCACAAATGGTCGATACCGCGCTCTACACCTTAATTGTTTGGTGGCCTTTGTTTTTACAAACTCAGCCAGATATTGCTACCGATGTGGCATTTTGGATGGCGCTGCAACTGGGAATGGCGAAATACGTCTTTAAAGTCCTGATTGCGATGATTGATACGCCGTTTATTTATTGGGCGCGGGGCTGGGATTTAAGTCGCAAAGACCGAGAACTGACAGCACCTCATTCTTCGTAGTCATAGACATCCGGGCTAAAATTTTCAAAACGGGTATAGCGCCCGATAAACGCCAAGCGTACCGTGCCAATTGGGCCGTTACGCTGCTTGGCAATAATAATCTCCGCCGTGCCTTTGGCTTCGCTGTCTTCGTTATAGACCTCATCACGATAAATAAAGGCAATCAAATCGGCATCCTGCTCGATAGAACCCGACTCACGCAAATCTGACATTTTCGGGCGTTTATCTGGGCGTTGCTCTAGGCTACGGTTAAGCTGCGAGAGCGCCATCACAGGGACTTTTAATTCTTTCGCCAAAGATTTTAGCGACCGCGAGATAATCCCCACTTCTGTGGCGCGGTTTTCGCCTTGCCCTGGTACTTGCATTAGCTGTAAATAATCAATCACAATCAAACCCAGTTGCCCATGCTCTTGTGCTAGGCGGCGGGTACGGGCGCGTAATTCGGTCGGACTCAGCGCAGGGGTATCGTCGATAAACATCGGCGCTTCCGACATCATCGAAATCGCCGAAGTTAGCCGCGGCCAATCATCATTTTCTAGCTGTCCGGTACGGACTTTGTGCTGATCAATGCGCCCGAGCGATGACATCAAACGCATCGCCAATTGCTCGCCGGGCATTTCCATGCTAAACACAGCCACGGGGAGTTTTTCGTAAACGGCGACGTTTTCGGCGATATTCATCGCGTATGTGGTGTTATGGACGCAAATATCATTGGCGACAAAATTATGCGTCTCCGGCACAATTAAATCATAGACTTGTTGCAAACCCAAAGGCTCGATGCTGACAACTTCATCCCAGTAAACGGCACTGTCGGCTAAATCTTTTAGGCGTTGATTATTTAAGGCGTGGGCGAATTTGCTAAGTTGAGTGCGAGATAAGCTGTCTTGATGTGCTTGTATAGATGCGAGCTTGGCGCGTTGTAACAAAGCTTGCCAAGGCTCATCGCCTTTGAGTTGTTCTATTTCTTGCCAAATTTCCAGCGGAAAATTATCTTCTGCCACCGTTGCTGTATTAATATCCTCAAGCAATATCTCATTAGCAAATAGTTGTAATGATTGCACCTCGTCAATCACGAGCAGTTGTTGTTCGTGCTTTGCCATAATGCCAAAACGTAGCAACAAATGTTGAGTTTGTCGTGCCAGCGTTGCACTTGCGGTTGGATACTCAACTGTTGTCTTCAACGATTCTGTTTTGAATAACTGCCGTAAAAATAAGGCGAGTTGTTGACGCGGTAAACTAAATACCTCAGAGGGAATCGTTGTGGTGGTTTGTGCCCAAGTTTTTATCTGTTGTTCGGATTGCGCTTGCGTTCCAAATATGGAAAGCCGACGCGGCACAGCAATTTTATCCCCGACTTTCAACTGACTTAAAGGCTGCCAGCCTTGAATAGTCATATAGGGGTGGGTTTCTGTGGTCGAAATCTGCCGACCTAAACGGGTGCGCAGACGAAAAACCGGTTTTTGCCCATCATCGACAAACGCCGCGACCGGTGCTGGGTGAAATTGCCAATCATTGTTTAAGCTCAGCAATTGCGCTTTTTGCTGTCGATAGAGTGTTTCTATGGTTTCGATACGCCCATCGCTAAGCAAAATTTCACTGTCTTTACTTAAGCATTTGCCCATTGACGGCCGCCCGGCGACAATCACCATATCTCCCGGTTGTAGCCCTGAGGTTTGCTCGTCAAAATCATTAAACCCCGTTGCAACCCCGGTGATTGCGCCTTCTTTATGAAACAAGGTATCAATTTTATCCACTGCCTCAGCAAGCAAATGTTTAATCGGTACAAAACCGCCACCGCGAGAAGTTTGCTCGGCGATAGCAAACACTTGTTGCTCGGCGGTGTCGAGCAGCTCATCGGTTTTACGCCCTTGCGGGTCAAAACCGGAATTGGCGATGTCGGTTCCGACTTGAATCAATTGCCGTAAAATCGAGCGCTCGCGGACAATTTTGGCGTAGGTTTTAATATTGGCGGCGCTGGGGGTATTTTTTGCCAGTTCGCCCAAATACGCCAAGCCACCGACGGCTTCAAGTTGTTGCTGGTTTTGTAGCCATTCTGAGAGCGTGATCACATCGCAGGGCTGATTATCGTCCAAAAGCCCAGCAATATTATCGAAAATCAGTTGATGATCGCGACGATAAAAGTCAGAGCTGGCGATTAAATCCGCCATTTGCACCCAAGCGCCATTATCGAGCAGCAGACCGCCTAAGACCGCCTGTTCTGCTTCCAGCGAATGCGGGGGAAGTTTGAGAGAATCTACATCCATATAGAAAACTGAGCTAACCCAGCAGGCTAGCTCAATAAGCTCCTAGAGCCAATTACCGATTAACAAGAATGGACCCCAGTAGGAAGGATGCCAATAGCGTGGGTTTTGGAGCAATTTGTTTTGTGCGTTTTGCAAAGCCTTGGCTTTAGATAAGCCCTTGTTCTCAACCATTTGTCGATAAAAATCTTTCATGGTGATTGAGGTTGCTTCATCATCGACAAACCACAGCGTTGCCACCGCGCTTCTAGCGCCTGCTTTGACTGCGACACCGGCTAGCCCTAGTGCGGACTTATCATCACCAACGGCGGTACGACAGGCGCTTAAAGTCAACAATTCTACTGGCTGTTCACGGAATTTACCCAAGCCGATAATACTGGAGAGCTTATCCATTTTCATTTTTTCATCATGGGTGAGCAAATAGGTTTTATCAGGGTCAGCACTAAATTCGCCATGGGTTGCCAAATGAATCACGGCATAGGATTTTTGCTGCATTTTTTCTTTGAAGCTAGCAATCGAATAGGATTGGTTCAAAATCGCATCACCTTTGCCAGTGATTTTTTGAATCGCCTCCAGCTCATTGGAGACATTAGGCAGAGGAGGATAATCTTGCACAGCGGCGGATAAACCGGCAAGCAAGATCTCGTTATTACTCCAATCCATGGTTTGTGGATCGACCAAACTTAAACCTGGGGTCATCGCAAAAGCAAAACGTTCAATTAAAAAGCCCTTGCGGTCATGCAAAGTTGAGAAAGGAATCATGCGCAGTTTACCATCAGGGACAACCACTAAGGTCTCGATATGATGTTGCGCCAACAGTCCTTCAATTGGCTTGAACATCCAATCATAAATTTTCCATGCTTGTTTTAAAAAACCATTATGCGGACGGGTTTGTAATAAAATCCGAAAATCCCACACGGTATCATTAAACACTGCGCTTTCAACTTCGGTACTAAAGGGATAAATTTCGCCGTCAATACTGACCAAGGTCACTAGGCGGTTTTCCAAAGGCATGGGGTAAATAATCGCGGTTTTCTCTGCCACCAAGGCTAAATCCTGTTGTCGCCCTTGGTATTGCAACACACATTCATCACGGAAATAATTTTTTAATTCCACCACCTTGACCGCTTCAATCACGTCCATGGCTTGTGCAAGCAGGGCTTGGTTCTGGGTTTTATCCGTACTGCGCTCAGCCTTTTGAATTAATAAACCCGCTAATTGATAATAAACCGGACGAATACGCTGATCGAAGCTGGCAGGCGGGCTACGATAGCCAATTTCCATCCGTTGTTGAATCGGTTTAAGTGTGGCAATGGTGCTACGGTAAGCAGCAATCGCCGCTTCTTGCTGTCCTTGAGCTTTGAGTAAACGCGCTTGTTGCCACTGCCAGCGGTATAAAATATCTTCATAATCGCCTTGATGAGCGAAGAATAAGGCGCGCTGATTGAGTTTCGCTGCATTATTGGGGTCGTTAATATCTTCGTAGAGTTTGGCTAACTGCCCATAGGCGAGCGAGCGTTGACGGGCGTTAATCCCTTCAAGTTGTAACACGGTTTGATATTGCTGCTGAGCTTTTGATAACAAAGCTTGGCTGTTGGCTTTATCATCAATTAAGCGAAAATAGCGCATTCCTCGCTCCGCCAAGTTAGCAAAAGACAAATGCAATACTGCCCGTTCCGCCGAGACCGGGGCATTATTCAAAGGGGTTTCAATTTCGCTGAGTAAACTGGGTAATTTTTCTGGGTCTTGGTCGGTGAAAATCACATCGGCTTGGTTTAGGCTGGCTTTGAGCCACATCAGATCATCACCTGCGGTTTTAGCTGCGGCTTTACTTTGCGCAAAGGCTTTGGCAGCGGCTTCATATTCGCCATGTACTGCCTCAGCATTGGCGAGGTTATTATAAGCGCTGGCAAGTAAACGCGGATTTTGACTCAATTCTGCCGCCGTCACCGCTTGTTTGCCGATACTAATCGCCTTGGCAATTTCACCAAAAATCAGCCACGTATCGCTAAGCTGGCTTAAAACCCGCGCTTGTTGCGCTCGCTGCTCGCTGCTGGGTTTGTCAGTATCAACATCGACCAAATCCAACGCTTCTGCCAAAGCGTTCATGCTCTCAACGTGCATTGCTAAGTCTTGATAAGCCGCTGCCAAGCGTTGCAACACATCAACTTTCTTAGTGGTATCTAGCAATGGGTCGGCTTCTAAAGCTTGCCGCCAGTTTTTTGCCGCCGCAACATAATCGCCTTGGGCATAAGCCTGATCGCCTTGGGCAATCAAATGGCTCTCAGCGGCTAAAACGCTGCTATAAAGACCCAGTAATAACAGATAAATAAAACGCATTATTGATTCTCCAGCGGTAAAATCACCCGATCACCGAGCCAATCATTGTTTTGATTAGGCACACCTAAGCGCGGTTTATTGACAAAACTACTCAGGTTCTCTGCCACCGCACAACTGTTATCTAAGACAATTTTTTCTTGTGAAAATGCCGTCGGCATGGTCAGCAAGCTATCGACGATATTGGTCGCAGGTGAGCGAATGGTGACCACGCCATCAACCCCAAACTCGGAAGAGGCATCAATCGGGCTGCTTAGAACTGAGCCAAAGACGTAAACCCCAGTGGTATTGATTAAAATATCGCCGCCATTGCCGCGTTGAGCACGAGCAATAATAGGACTACCATCTTGCACCACAAAGCGTGGATTTAAGTGGATATTACCGCCATTGCCGCTGTTGCCTGCCGCGTCTAAAACGCTGGTGGTTAAGCTACTATCACGCAAATAGACATAGTTGCTAGAGTCCACCGTGATACTACCGCCATCAGCGCCATTGGCTTTGGTTTCAATCGCCGAGCCAGAACCAACTAAAATCGGCCCGCTCATATTCAATTGAATATCGCCAGCAACGCCACTACCAGAGGCGCTGACCGCGGTGACTAAGGCATTATTATCTAAGCGCAAACGCCCGCTATTGATATTGATTTGTCCGCCTTGACCGCCAGCAAAGGTGGCGCTGTTAATTTGCCCTTCATCACTTAAGGCAATACTGCCCGCGTTGACTTCGATTTGACCTGCCGCCCCTGTGTCTTGTGCTACAGCATAAATACCGCTGCTTTGTCCTTGTAAATCGCTGCCCATGGCGTTAATTTTATCGGCGTTAATCACCAAGTTGCCTGCTGTGCCAGCCCCTAAACTGGAAGTGGTAATTTGCCCGCCATCTTCAATATTTAAGGCTTTGGTTTTAACCACAACTTGTCCACCTTGCCCAGCGCTAGAGGATAAACTCTGAGTTGAGGCACTGATAAAACTGCCATAGCCCGACTCAGTTAAGCCCGTGATATTGAGTTCATCACTTTCAATCTGAACCAAACCACCTTGCCCTAAGGAGACATTTTCAGCCGTGACAATCGCACCATCTTTTAGATTAACACGAGGGGCTTTGATGTTAATTTGTCCTGCATTGCCTTTGCCTGCGCTAACACTGTAAGCACCGGATCCAAAATCATTACTATCAACCCCTGCAAAGGTGATGTTGTTGCTCGCTTGCATATCAATGTGCCCACCATCACCTAACGCGTAGGTGTTGCTACCGATAGAAGCGCCATCTTCAAATAAAATATTTTTCGCTTTTAGGCGAATATCACCACCTTGTCCTGAGGCACTATTGGCAAATGTTGTCCCGACATTAGAGCGAATGCTAGTCGCAGCCCCGGCTGAGCTTAAGCCTTTGACATGAATCGTCTCATCGGCATTAATCACAATATCGCCAGCATTACCACCAAAGAATAAGGTTGAGGTACTTAACTGCGAGCCTGTATCAATAGTGATATTTTCAGCCTGTAACTGCATGGGATTACCATCATCATTGCGCACCGAGCGCGAGCGAATAATCGATTCTTTAATATCAATATTTTTGGCTTGTAGATTCACCGCCCCCCCAGCATTAATGGGGTTTGTACCATCTGTCAGTATGGTCGCCTCAGTTAAATTTAAGTTTGCACCTTTTAGATTCGACTCTAAAGCTAACATATCAGCACTAACTTCATCGCCAACGGCACTGGCGACTATTTTGACGTGACCGCCACGGGCAACGAGTTCTGGGGCAAACGTATTGATATTAAGATTGACATTGCCGCCAGCCAAAAAGAGTTTTTTTCCAGTCCCTAACTCTAAAAAACTACCGTCTAAAGTCAAATCAGCCGCCGAATCGCTAAAGCCAAAAACACTGGGCGCAGCGCTAGAAAGTTGACTGGATTCGGTGTTTTGCTTGAGTAAACTACCATCGGCAAATTTAAGCTCAGTAGCGGTGCTGGCGTAAAAAGAGCCGCCAAGCGACAAACTGACATTATTACCAAATATGATGCCTGCGGGATTGAGCAAATATAAATCAGCCCCTTGCTCAGCACTGATTAAGCCATCAATCAAAGATTGCTCGCCGCCGGTGACTTGAGAAATAATCCGACTGATGTCACTGGTGCTTTTAAATAAAGCCGACTCAGTAGTGCTTAGAGAAAATTGGCTAAAACTGTGAAATAAATTCTCGCCTACTTGTTGCCCTAATGTCGTATCAATGCTGTATTCCGGGCCCTTTAGTGATTGTGCAGCCCCCATACGCCCATCTGTGATCACCGCCGCATTTAGAGAAAATGGCAGCAGAATCAAGAGGGGGGCTAATGCTGTGTAGCCTCTCATAATAACCTCAACGTTTTTTACAGTTGTAATAGCTGCATTATACCGAGTAAATTGCGAAAAAATAGCTCGATGTGCAGGCTTTTATTTAACTGATGTTACGCACTAAGCCTGTTTTTTCTACAACTAAGGTGCTTTTCCACCTGCCTAGTGATATTTAACCATGGGATAATGGTGGTTTTCTGAGCTATTAAGGTACAGAAAGAAGCCTTTGCGTAACATCAATTATTTAACTGAAGGAAAATAGCATCATGCCACATTACATATTCATGGCAAGAAATGAAATCAATTTATCGCTAGGCGTAAACTTGTTTAATGGTTCAAATACGATATGGACTACATATCTAGATAATGGCAAGCAGTTGGCAGTTCTGTTAAAGCTGCTTGGGATTAGAGTTCATGCGAAGTTTAAAGTGTTGAAATACATTAATTTTACTGGAAATAAAATGAGGAAATTCTTTGGTTTTCAGCTATAATTAGTCAATTCAAAACTACATGCATTCAGAATGAAAAGAAAAAGCTATCTATCAGATATAACAGATGAAGAATGGAAGGTTTTAGCTCCTATCGTCGAAGAAAACTGTCCATATACAAGAGGACCAAAAGTAAGTTTAGAACAATATCGTGAGATATTAAATGCTATATTTTACATCAAAAAAACAGGTATTCAGTGGCAATATCTACCTCATAATTTTCCTCCATATAAAACAATGAATCATCATTATCTTAAATTTATGGAAATAGGTTTATTTGAAAAAATAAATGATACATCCCGTAAACTTGCTAGAAATAAAGTAAAAAAAAGAACCCAGCGCAGGTGTAATAGACTCACAAAGTGTTAAGAGTATGCCTGAGACAAAGGGTAATGATGTTGGTGTTGATGGTGGAAAAAAGTTAACGGAAGAAAAATAAGTATTATTGTAGATACAATGGGTTATCTTATTTCTGCTTTTGTACACCCAGCAAATATGTATGATGGAAATGCAGGATTTAGATTGCTTGAAAAGGTATTTAAAAAACATAAATTAAAAAAAATATGGGCAGATAATACATATAGAGGCAATTTTGTAACAACTGCAAAATCACAATATAACTGTGATATAAAAATAAAACAGCGAAAATCAAAAAAAGGATTTAAGCCTATTCGGAAAAGATGGGTTGTATAACGTACATTCGCATGGTTAACAAGAAATAGAAGATTAGCTAGGGAATATGAAAGAACAACAAAGTCGAGTGAAGCAATGACATATATTACTGCATCACGAATATCATTAAAACATGCTTTAGAAAAAATAGATTAGTTATTTTGGTTTTTAATCGTGAAATTAACTAATATCGTTAAACTCGGCATAGACTCTAAACATTGGTTCTTGCGTACAGATAAACAACGCCTTGCCCTCACTGCACCGATTCGAGTGCTATCAGCGACCGATTATGGCGAGTTAATTTGGCGTTTACGCGCCCAACATTTACTCAATGAGCAAAACCCCGAGCATCCCGACAGCTTAGATTGCCATCCCTTGTTGCGGGAGTATTTTGGCAAGCGTTTACAAACCGCGCAGCCGCAAGCATGGCAACAAGCGCATCGGCAGTTGTATGACTATTATAAGGCGGTGGCGAAAGACTTTCCAGAGACGCTGGAGGAGATGTTTGCTGCGGTGGCGCATGGCTGTGCGGCGGGGCTACATCAGCAGGTTGTGGAGGAGGTGTATTGGTCGCGTATTTTACGAAAAAATAAGCATTATATAAACAAAAAACTCGGCGAATTTGCCAGTGACTTAGCGGTGATGGCGCATTTTTTTAGCCGTCCGTGGGATACGCCTGCTGCTACTTTGTCTGATTTTTGGAAAGCTGGGGTACTTAATTGGACAGCCTTTGGGCTGCGTGCATTAGGGCGTTTGTCGGAGGCGACAGCACCGATGCAAACGGGCTTAGATTTAGGTATTACACAAAAAGACTGGAAAGGTGCAGCACAAGATGCTGGCAATCTCAGCGAACTACACAACAGCCTTGGCGCATTAGCGGCGGCATTGCAAGCGGCTGAGCAAAGCGTCGAGTTTGCCGATAAAAGTGGGGATGAGTTTGAGCGTATGAGTAGACGCACCACCCTTGCCGATGCCCAGCACAATCGCGCAGCTTGGGCAGTAGCTGGGGCAAGTTTTACCGAGGCGGAGGCACTACAAAAACAACGCCAGTCTGATTATCCGCAGTTGTATTCTTTGTGGGGCTTTCGATATGGTGATTATTTGTTGCCTTTGGGGGATTGGCAGCAGGTGCGGGGACGGGCACAAAAAGCATTAGTAATAGCGGAACAATATCGGGACTTATTAAGTATTGCCCTAGACCACCTATCTTTAGGTCGCGCCAGCTTACAACAAGCCTGTATTTCTACCGTTGATTGGCAAGCCCCAAGCACCAGCGACAACACCCCACAATCCCCCGCCGCCGATATGATGCTCGCCCTGCATAATAGCCCCGCGCTTGAGGTCATCCCCGCCCGTGAGTGGCTGGATAAAGCCGTCGATGGTTTACACAAAGCGGGTCAAGAAGATGATTTACCACGCGGCTTACTCGCCCGCTGTGCCTGCGCCCGTTTTGCCCACGATTGGGACAGAGCGCACCGCGACTTAGCTATAGTGTTTGACAGCGCCAAGCGTAGCGGGATGCGTTTGTTCCTTTGTGATGCCCACTTAGAGGCGGCGCGGCTGGCGCTACTCGGGCAGGGTGTGGATGAGCTATCGGCGGCGGTGCATTTGGATAAGGCGGCGGATTTGATTCGTGAGACGGGGTATTTGCGCCGTGAGATAGATTTGGCGTATTTGCGCACTGTAGAGCCGTAGCACTGCTACGGCTCAACTCAAACAAAACCTCCGCCCCAAGGGATTCCTAGATTTTAGTATTAGGGCTTCGATGAGCCGTAACGTGTTACGGCTCTACAGTAAAGTTCGAGCACAGTTGAAGCCGCGACTCCAGTCGTTAGCTGGCGCTACTGGGGAGCCTATGGATAAGCTATTGGCGGCGGCGCATTTGGGTAAGGTGGTGGACTTGATTCATGATACTGGGTATTTGCGCACCGTAGAGCCGTAGCACTGCTACGGCTCAACTCAAACAAAGCCCCCGCCCTAAGGGATAGCTAGATTTTCGTATCGGGGCTTCGATGAGCCGTAACGTGTTACGGCTCTACAGTAAAGCGTGGCTGAAGCCGCGATTCCAGTCGTTAGCTGGTGCTACTGGGGCAAGCTGTTGAGCTTTAACACAAGGCAAGCATTGCACTTGCCTTATGTGATTGTGTCTTAGCCTTTATTTTTGATTTTTTTCTTTTGTTTGGCTTTTAGGCGCTCTAGCACCGAGTTGCCGGAGGCTTCAGAACCAATAATGCCCGCTTCGCGCATTTTATCTTGCAAATCATCGCCCGCTTCTTCTTTTTGCATCGCCAACGCCGCTGCCATGCGGTCAGTTTTTTCTTGTTGCTTGCGTTTGATGCGCTCTAGGGAGCTGGTCGCTGAGTTAAGTTTGCTATTCGAGCCTGAAAACCGTGCTGCCGCTGCTTCATTGGCTTGATGCACTTTTTCAGTGGTTTTAATCACGTTGATTTCACGCTCCAGCGCTTGAATATTTTTTTCGGTGTTACGAATGGTTTGTTTTAGGGTCGATACACTGTTGTTAAACCCATCTAAGACCATTTGATCCGCTTCCAAGCTATTTTCTAAGTCAGCAATTTTCTCAGAAATCTCGACAGCCAAGTCTTCTTTGCCTGAATCCAGCGCTTGCATGGCATAGGTTTCATGCTCGTTAATGGCTTTTTTGATTTTTTTGACTTTGCGATCTGCGCCAATTTGTTGGGCAATCACTTTGGTGAGGTTTTCTTTTGCCTCGTCTAAGTGGGTTTTGGCATCGCGTAGTTCTTGATCCAAAATGCGCATACTTTGGGTGTCGATAATCGATTCACCCATTTCGTTACCTGCACCACGCAGTGCGGTAAATAATTTGCTAAAAATACCCATGTTGTCTCTCCTTATTCGCTTTCGCTATGTAAAAATTCGCTCAGCTCTTCAATAGCAAGCAAGGTGTTATTGCTTAAGGTGTCAACTTCTTCCAAAATTTCATCAACACTTGCTTCGGTAAAGAGTGCACCAAAAAGGATGTATTGCTGCCCAACTTTAGAAAATGCCGATAAAGGCATGGGAGCATTCATAATTAGCATGGCATCGAGTAGTTCTTCACGTTTGCCTGCTAAAATTTCCTCTTCGCGCCATAGGTGCGTTACACAGAGAATTTGTGATTCGTCAATGGTGATGTAAATAGGGAATTCTTCCCGATCTAGTACGGTGACGGTAATGACCGATAAACCTTCATGATATTCAGTGCTTAGACTTAAGTCGCCCTCCGTTGTGGCATTGTTTAATTCCATCGCTAACTGTTCTAGGTTTTGCTGGGACATATCACTCGCTCCTCTGCTGTGTTGATTGACATAATATGGGGTAAATTATTTTAAGTCAACTATAAAGTTAATCTTTTATTCTCTGGATTGTGTTTATTTTTCTAAGCGTACCACACGAAATCCTAAGTGGTTACTACGGGCTTTGGCATTTAAGGGCAGTCGCCTGCTTAAGCGCATTTCTTTTTTATAGCTACTGAAAGCACCGCCGCGTACCATGCGTTTTTTGCAATCTCCACCTGCCCACAAGTTACCTGTTTTTGGGCTATTTTTGTAGCTATTATGATAGCAAGTATGTGTCCATTCCATCACGTTGCCAACCACATCATATAAGCCAAAGGGATTCGCTGGAAAACTGCCAACAGGTGCTGGGCGTTCGCCATCCCAGCGGCTACCACAGTTGGCACAATTTGCGCGGTTTTTGCCAAGGTAATTGCCCCACCAATATTTGTTTCTTGTGCCTGCTTTGGCGGCATATTCCCATTCTCTTTCACTGGGGAGTCTATAGTGTTGCCCTGTTTGTTGCGATAACCAAGCGGCATAAGTATTGGCTTGTTCCCAGCGTATATTAATCACAGGCTGGACACCATAGCCCCAGTCTTCATCATTGGGTAAGGCTGTGCCCGTCGCTTCACTAAAGCGGCGATAATCAGCAAAACTAATTTCATGTTGGCTAATGGCATAGCTTTGCATTGTGATATGTACTTCGGGGTATTCGGAGTGAAATACCCGCCGACTACCCATAGCAAGTTCACCTGCGGGGATGATAGTCATCATAGGTCCCATCCCCCCACTTTGTAATTTATCTTGAATTTGTATCAGTTGATGTTCAGGTTTTTTCGGTGGAGCAGGTTTAAGTGGCGCTGATTCTAGTGCGGGATCGGTTTCTTCTTTGATCTGGGTTGTAACCGCCCTCGTTTCTTTAGGTGTTTGCATCGGTGCTTCATTGTTTGAAGCAGATTTTTGTAAAGAAAGATAAACCGCGTGCATAATGACACTAAATAATAAGATGAGTACCACAATGGCCACGAAAATAAGCCATTTGTAAATTGCAGGAGAAAAAAGCGCACTATTATTTTGTTCAGTAAGTGCATTTTGTTCTTGTGCCAACGCTCTGGCAGCATCCCGCTGTGTTGCTAGTAAGTCGTTGTCTTCTTTATTTTGGGAGCGAATGGCTTGAACTTCTTCGTGTAGTTGTGAGTATTGTTCCTCACGTTCAGACATTAAGTTCAGTAAGCGCGTTTTGAGTTTTTTGGTTTCTTCCCGCTGTTGAGCGGAGGCTTTTTTTTCTGATTGTACGCGAGAGAGTTCTAGTTGAATTTTAGCATCGCTTAACTTTTGAATTTGTTTTAGTGCTTGCTGTTGATCGCGTTCTAGTTTTCCAATCCGTACGCTTAAGCGCTCTGATAGGCTGTCGCTGTTATTGGTGAGATCTGCGGGTGTGTCAAGTTCGGAGCAGGCTTTGGCATGTAAACGGTCGATTTCAGCCATTAAGCGCTCAGCCCGCTTAGTACCACCATGGCTTGAGTTTTTTTGTTTATAGTTAAGCAAATGTACTTCTTGTAACAATTGCTCGATTTCTTGAGCCGTGTGGTTTCTTTTTTTTGGTTGCTCTGATTTTGACACAATAATGCCTAATGATTGATTTAGCAGTACTTAATACAGCGAGTAACGGTTAAATATCGCTGTGGCTGCTATCATAACGTCTATATTCGTATCAGATAAAATCGTTAAATGCTCAACATGTCGTCCATGTGTTTTAACGATAGGAAACCTCACACGATCCTTATACTCATATCCGGCATTGGTTTCATCCGTTACTAAAAACATTAACAGTGAGCACCATACCAAACTTTGGGTATCATATTTTAACTGATGTTACGCAAAGGCTTTTTTTTCTGCCTTAAGGGCAGAAAAAACCGCCATTGCTGCACGGCTAAGCTTTACTAGGCAGGTGGAAAATTACACTATTGTGATAAAAACCAGCTTAGTGCGTCACATCAGATATTTTAAGACAAAATTTTAATCGGATAATCAGGCCATTTTTTCTTGAGTTGTTCCATCACCGCTTGAGCTTTGGCTTGGCTGGGATAACGTGTCCCCATATCCGGACCACGCCAACCACCGCCAGCTTCTTCTGACCATTCGCTGGGTTTGGCTTTATTAAATAAGAGACAAACGATAAACCCTGTTTGTGTGCCAGTGGGTTTATTGTCCGTATCTAAATCAACCAATTCATCTAAATCAATATCATGAATAGTATCTGCGGTAGCTGATAGTGTGTCAGACTTCGTTTCATCTTGATCGAATATTTCCTCAAAATCGAGGTTTATATCGTCTAATGTTGAGAGCGCATCGTTGCTATTTTGATCCTGATGAATATCCACCAGCTCTTTTTCTAGCGCCTCAATTTCAACCAAATTACGTAGACTGTCCAAATCAGCAAGATCATCTTGTTGACGGTTTTGCTCAGATTCCAGTTGTTTGATTCGTTCTCTGAGCTCTTTACTCACTTTCATTCTTTATCACCTCATCACACCTGAAAGTCATTAACCCTAAGATTTTAGACTATCTGACGGATGCTAACTTGAGCTGTGTTGTCATAGCAGTATATTAAAGACAAATACCTAAGCACTTATAACATAGGGTTCAAATGTCAACAGTCAATAGGGTTAGAGTATACAAAATAAGGATAACTGGCTGTTATTCTTATAACTCATACATATTTTCAACCTGGCAACTTGTATCAAGTGTTTTATTCATATGATTTAATGCATTAAGCCTGTTTTTGCCACAATAAGGGGCTTTTTCACCTGCCTAGTGAAGCCTTTGCGCAACATCAGTTAAATCATATCAATTAGTTATACTCAATATGGGCTCAGTTGTTTGGGGTTTTTTGCATAGACTTTGTGGTTTCAATCTATTTATCACTGTTGAACACAAAGATTTCCATGATTAAATTAGGTGTAAATATGAACGGTTTTTGGTTTTGATGCAATAGAAAAATTAACGCCAACCGTCTTCACAAGCTATTTAGAAGGCTAATTGTTGGCATTTGCGTCACATCAGTTAATTAATACGCACCACTCGAAAGCCTAAACTATTGGTTCTGGCATTAGGGCGTAATTTAGTTCGTTTAGCGGTACGCAATTCTTTTTTATAGCTATTATAGGCACTGCTGCGCACCATACGATAACGACAATCCGCATCGACTTCCCATATTTGTCCTGTACTGGGCGCATTGGTGTAATCTGAATGAGAACAACTCCTAGTCCATTCAAATACATTACCGAGCACATCATGTAAGCCAAACGCATTGGCTTCAAATTGCCCTACAGGTGCAGGTTGTTTATTATCCCAACGGCTCCCACATTCACCACAGTTAGCGCGTTTTTTCTCCAAGCGGTTTCCCCACCAGTATAGTTTACGCTCACTACCGGCTTTAGCAGCATATTCCCATTCTCTTTCACTAGGAAGACGATAACGATGCCCTGTTTCTTTGGTCAGCCATTTAACATAAGCTTCAGCATTTTCAAAGGTCACATTGACAATGGGTAAATTATCATCATCCCAACCTTCATTATCAGGCATAGGTCGCCCTGAGCGATTAACAAAACGCTGATATTGTTTTACGGTTACTTCAAATTTACCAATGGCAAAACCATTCAGTTGTATTTTTACGGGGGGACGTTCATCAGTATAAGGTAGTTGAGGTTTGCTACCCATAGTAAAACTACCTGAGGGTAATTGCACCATCATCGGGGCATAACCGCCACTTTTGAGCTTATCGCGGAAAAAACGAATCGGGGCTATTTTGGCTTGTTTTTCCGCTTGAGCTGCTTTTTCTGCTGCCAGTTTAGCCGCTTCTGCTTGGGCTTTTTCTTCAGCTAATTCAGCTGCTGTTTTTTTAGGCGCTTTGTTTTCGGCAATTACAGAAGGCGTTGTTTTATCGACATAATAGATAAAATAATAAGCTCCCCCTGCGGTGAGTAGTAACAGCATCACAACAGAAATAATAAGTACACTGATCAGCCCGTGTTTTTTTTCTGAATGTTGGTTAACAGTACTGGTGTTTTCTTGTTGTTCTTCTGCTAGCGCTCTGGCAGCATCGCGCTGGGCTTTAAGGAGGGCTGACTCTTGTTCTGAGCGTTCACGAATTTGTCTTAATTCATCTAATAATTGTTGTTGTTCTTGTTCTTTTTGTGAGATTAAACCGTTGAGTTCTTGTTGTAGTTGTTCGTCTTGTTCACGTCGTTGTTGCGCTTGATCTCGAAGTTCTGAGGAACGATTAATAGCCAACTCATATTTGATTTTAGCTTGGGTGAGTTGGTTAATTTGATCACGGGTATTTTTTTGTTTTGCTTCAATCGAGCGTACGCGTTCTTCTAGCTCTTCGATTTCACTATCGGATAATTGTCCTTTATCCGCAGACATTTGTAAGCGGCTGATTTCATCAATCATTTTCCCAATTTCTTGGGTTTTACTGCTGGCTTTTGTCTCTTTTGTTTCTTTATTGTTACTCGTGGCAGTAGAAGGCAGGGCTTGTCCTTGGCTTACGGCAACAATCAATTTTTCTGCTTCGGTTTTAGCTCTATCGGCTAGATTCTCTTGCTCGGTTTTGAACGTTTGTTTTTGTCCCCGACTTACCGCAGGTGTCTTGTTATCAGTATTGGCAGACGTGCCAGCTGATTTTTTGCTTAATTTATCCGAGAGAGTAATATTTTTTTTCAAAGCCCGGGCGCGAATTTCTTCAACTTCTTTTCCAGCTTGAAGAAATTCGGTTTTTTTACCTTTAACTAGGAGCTTGAGCTGCTGTAACAGGCGTGTATCTGCACTGTTAAGCGCATCTGGGTCTTGTTTTGCTAAGTCTTCATATTTGTGTTGTGCCAACAGCAAGCGGTTCATTTGCTCACGGATATGTTTTTGGCGCAGGAGGGTGTTTTCTAGTTGTAATTCGAATAATTCACGGGTTTTATTTTTAACCTCTTGGTATTTTTCTTTATCTTTGTTTTTAATCACCAATACTTGCAATTCATTAATTTCTTTAACTAATTGCTGTGTTTTGATTTTAATATTGGCATTGGCACTTTTGGTCTTTGCCTGTAATTGGCTGACCTCTGCCATTAAACGCTTTACTTCTGCTTTTGCTTTGGTAGACACGATTTAGCTAAACTTAAGGGTGATGACAAGATATTATGATGTTTGATTAAGCCTATTGTCAGCTTGTTCAATCACGTAACATGATAATGACTAAGAATAAATACGTTGAGCCACCTATTCTCGCTCAAAACTGACACATTCAGTTTGTGCTGTTATACAAAATATTTTATTGAGGGGCAACAAAAAAATAGAACCAGAGGTAAATGCACAAAGATATACGCTCATTTACCTCAAAATTCTATCTAAAAAAGGGGATAAACTCACCCTTTAAGCTTGTTTAGCGCTGAAAAACACCCATGCCCGGATAAACAGCCGCTGCACCTAACTCTTCTTCAATTTGCAACAAGCGATTATATTTAGCCACGCGATCACTACGGGATAAAGAACCGGTTTTGATTTGACCTGCTGCGGTTGCCACGGCTAAATCAGCAATAGTGGTATCTTCTGTTTCGCCTGAACGGTGCGAAATAACAGCGGTGTAACCGGCGGCTTTTGCCATGTTAATCGCAGCTAAGGTTTCACTCAAGGTACCGATTTGATTAAATTTAATCAAAATAGAATTAGCAATTTTTTTGCTAATACCTTGCTCTAAAATATCAATATTGGTGACGAATAAATCATCACCGACTAATTGTACTTTACTACCAAGCGTATCGCTTAATAATTGCCAACCGTCCCAATCATCTTCTGCCATGCCATCTTCGATGGATAAAATGGGGTATTGATTCACCCAGCCAGCTAAATAGTCATTGAATCCGGCGGCATCGAGTTTACGGTTTTCTGAGGCGAGGTTATACATGCCGTCTTCGTAAAACTCACTACTAGCAACATCCAAGCCTAAAGAAATATCTTCTCCGGGGGTAAATCCGGCTTTTTCAATTGCGGTTAAAATAACGGTAATCGCTTCTTCATTGGAGCTTAGGTTAGGTGCAAAACCACCTTCATCACCCACGGCTGTGTTCATGCCTTTGCCTTTGAGGACGCTGCGCAGTGAATGAAATACTTCGGTACCATAGCGCAAAGCTTCAGAGAAAGAAGGCGCGCCAGCAGGGATAATCATAAATTCTTGCAAATCAACGCTGTTATCTGCGTGTGCACCACCGTTGATAATATTCATCATTGGTACAGGCATACATAAGCCACCGCCAGCTGATAAATAACGATACAAAGGTTGACCTGCGTCTAAAGCCGCAGCTTTTGCCATTGCTAAAGAGACACCTAACAGTGCATTTGCACCTAAGCGGGCTTTATTAGCTGTGCCATCCAAATCACACATGGCCTTATCTAGCGCTGTTTGTGCGCTGGCATCTTTACCGATTAAAGCATCTTTTAATTCACCGTTGATATGACCAACGGCTTGTAAAACGCCTTTACCATCATAGCGTGAGGCATCGCCATCACGTAATTCTAAGGCTTCTCTTTTACCTGTAGAAGCACCAGAGGGGACAGCTGCACGCCCCATATGACCCGATGCAGTCACCACATCGACTTCAACTGTTGGATTACCACGCGAATCTAAAATTTCTCGTCCACGAATATTCGCAATTTCTACCATTTCTTTTCCTTAGCTTAGGAACTTTTCCAACTGAGTTGCCCTATTGCATACTCAGGGTTTTGCCCGCGTTCCTCTCGTGCCTAAAAACCTACAGGGGGGCACATTGAGCAAAACCAATCATTTACGGCTTATCACTTATGTCAGTGATAACAGTCACACTTGGTGTTAGGTATCAATTTTCCTTTAGCATCCAGCACTAGAAAGTGTTACCTAAGCACAATTATTCCCTTAACTGAAATGATGCACTAAACCAATTTTTATCACAATGGGGTGGTTTTCTACCTGCTTAGTGATATTTAGTCGTGGAGCAATGGCAGTTTTTTTACCTTTTGAGGTGAAAGTCAGCCTTTGCGTAACATCAATCAAGTTAAATTTGATGAGCACTTAATATATCGCTTCAATTCTTTATGGATAAAAAACTCGAGACTGAGGAGCAAATATTGAGATTAAGAGGCATCTCAGTCACATTGCTAAGCGCTATTAAGCAGTTATTTTCCTGACATCAAACCCCGCCTATTCTAGCATAACCCGTATAAGACTTAGAGCGGATTTAAGACAATTGTGTAAAATTTTACAGATGCCATATTCATCAGCAACATATATCTGCGTCTGGTTAGACGTGGCTTTTAATATAGTTTAATAAACCATTAGTCGATGCGTCATATTCACAGGCAGGTTTGTCTTCACCTGTTTGTAAAGCGGGCAATAAATCCATTGCCATAGTTTTGCCCAGTTGCACGCCCCATTGATCGAAAGGATTAATTTGCCAACAAATACTCTCAACAAAGACTTTATGCTCATATAGGGCAATCAGTGACCCCAGTGTTGCGGGGGTGAGACGATTATAGAGCAAGGTATTGCTGGCTTGGTTGCCAGGGAATACATGCGCTTCCAATTCTGCTGCTGTTAATTTTGGATTGGCTAAGCGGGTTTCTTCATGATTACGCCCCCACATTAAAGCTCGACTTTGTGCTAGCGCATTGGCAAGCACCGCAGGCTGATGATCAATGGTTTGGGTGTTGTTATGAATCGCGATAATAAAATCAATTGAGATCTTGCGCGTGCCTTGGTGGAGAAGTTGATAAAATGCGTGTTGACCATTGTTACCCGGCGCGCCCCAAATCACTGGACAAGTTTTATAGTCAACAATCTCGCCTGTGCGGGTAATGCGTTTGCCGTTACTTTCCATTTCTAACTGTTGCAAGTAAGCGGGGAAAAATCGCAAGGCATAATCATAGGGCAAGATGGCGTGATTATTACTGTTGGCATGGAGAAAATTGTTATACCAAATGCTAATTAAGCCTAAAAGCGCTGGCATATTTTGTAAAATCGGTGCGGTTTGGAAATGTTGATCCATCATGTGTGCGCCTGCCAGCATGGATTCAAACGCTTCCATGCCAATGGCTAAAATAATTGATAAACCAATCGCTGACCACAAGGAAAAGCGCCCACCAACCCAATCCCAAAACACGAACATATTGTGAGGATCAATGCCGAATTCCTCGACTTGTTGTTGGCTAGTAGACACCGCAACAAAATGCTTGCGGATCATTTTTTTATCGGCACAATGACTCAAAAACCATTGTCTGGCGGTTAAGGCATTAGCCATGGTTTCTTGGGTAGAGAAGGTTTTTGAGGCGATAATAAATAGGGTTGTTTCAGGGTCGAGGGTTGCTAATAAACGGTCAATTTGTAGGGCATCAATATTAGAAATAAAATGACTGCACATCCCATCTTTTTGGTACGGTGCGAGTGCATCCACCACCATTTTTGGCCCTAAATCGGAGCCACCAATACCAATATTGACAATATCTGTGATCATTTTATTGGTATAACCGCGCCAATCACCATTATGAATATCACGGCTAAATTGGCGCATTTTATCCAGCACCCGGTTAATATCACCCATCACATCTCTGCCGTTATAACGCACCGGGATTTGGCTACAATTGCGCAAAGCTGTGTGTAAAGCGGCTCGGTCTTCCGTGTGGTTAATATGTTTACCACTAAAGAGTTTTTTACGCCATGAATCAAACTCAACCTGTTTGGCCAAGGCTTCAAGATGGGTTAAGGTTTGTTCGTTGAGATGGTTTTTAGAATAATCCAGTAATAAGCCCGCTGCATTGAGAGAAAATTTATCAAAACGCTCTGGGTCTTGCGTAAATAAGCTTCTCAAATCGCTATCTTGCATAGTTTGGCTATGCTGTTGTAGTTGTTGCCAAGCTGTGCTGCGAGTCAAATCGGACATGGTAGTTTTTTAGCTGCGGGTTCTGTGAACCAAAGAAGAGAATAAGCCGGGACATGCCCGGCTTGGAATGATTTAGGGTTTGGTTTTCGCTTTGCGTTCCTCATCCAATAATTGATCGATAATGACCATCATGTTTTCATAACCGTCGGTTTTATCACTGGTCAATAAATATTTGCCTTGAACCACAACACTAGGAACCGCACTAATGCCATATTTAGCGGTTAGGCGTTTGGCTTTACGTACGCGGCTGTCGACAGCAAAAGACGCATATTTTTTCTCAAAGTCGGCGCGAGCAATGCCTTGTTCTTCAAAGAATTTGGCAAAATCCTCGGTGGTCTTAAAATGACGCTTATCTTTATGAATCGCTTCAAATAAGGCGATATGAATTTTATCTAATACGCCCATCGCTTCTGCGGTGTAATACACTTGTGCGAGGTTAATAAAACGCCCATTAGCAAAAATAGCGGGGATCCGAATAAAATTCACATCCTCAGGCTTGGTTTCTAACCATTTTTCTAAGGTAGGATCGAAATAATAACAATGCGGACAGGTATACCAAAATAATTCCACTACCTCGAGTTTATCAGGGACAGCAACGGCTTGTGGAGGATTAATAAGGACATAGGGTTTATTGTCATCGGCGCTCACAGCATAGGCATTGGTAAACCACAAACAACTTAATAGTAACAATAGCCAAGGGTGTTGTTTTTTCATCAGTAACTCCGGTTAAGGGGGAAAGTGTTAAGTCTATGCTTATGAAGGCTCTAAAAAACGCTTGAGCGTTGTTAATAAGGTTTGTAATTCAATGGGCTTGATCAAATAATCATTACAACCGACACTCAAAGCCTGTTGTTTGTCCAAGTCGATATGTGAGGCAGATAGGGCGATAATCGGCGTTACACAGCCTTTGGAACGTAATTGTTCCACCGCATGAAAACCGTCCAATACTGGCATTTGCATATCCATTAAAATCAGATCGGGCTGCTCTGCTAATGCCAGTTGCACCGCCGCTTCGCCATCTTCTACACTCAAAACTTGATAGCCACCTTCTTGGATATATAATTCCATTAACATCCGAATACCTCGGCTGTCTTCAGCCAAGAGAATCGTGGCTTTTTTGGGCTCATCGCTCACTTGAATTTGTGTCGCTGCCGGATCATGGATGTTATCTTGTGGCTGTGATTTTTCCAACATATGATCGATGGACAAATTTTGTGCTTGGGGAGCATACACTTGCCCGTGGAAAGTTGCCCCTTGCCCCAGGCTGGACTCGACTTCTAGTTTGCCGCCCATTTGTTCGACCAAGCGATAACTGATACTTAAACCTAAACCCGCACCTTGAACATGTTGAGTGTTTTCACTGCGGTGAAAGGCCTTAAAGATTTTTTCTTGCTGGGCTTTATCAATACCCGGTCCGCTATCTTTGACGGAAAAGTAAAAGGTATTCGCCGCCCATGAAACATTCACACTAACTTCGCCTTCATGGGTGAATTTAAGTGCATTGGTCATCAAGTTAATTAAAATTTGGCGTAAATGTAATTCGTCAATTTGAATATGATCAGGAGTATTGAGGCTGATATTAATTTGGAAATTTAAGCGTTTTTCCCGTGCCATAGGAAAAAATAATTGTTTCAGGTTATCAAGCAATTTACGCACATGACAAGTAACCGGTTTAATTTCAACACTATTGCTATCGAGTCTGGCTTGATCGAGGACATTATCAATCAGACCTAATAGTTGCTCAGCATTATTTTGTACTGTGCCTAAATAATTTGACATTTGTTCTTTGGCGGCGGGGCTTTCATCCAGCAATTTGGTATAACCGACGATAGAACTTAAAGGTGTGCGCAATTCATGCGACAGACCAGCGATAAATTCACCTTTGAGCTTATTTGCCTCGGCAAGCTTTTGTTTTTCTTCTAATAATTTGTGTCTGGTTTCTTCCAAGTCTTGTAACATGCGGCTTTGTCGATAACTTAAAATACTCAACTCATTGAGTTGTTGCTGCATTTCTTGTTGTTGGTCATGGGCTTGAGAGGCATCGAACAATAATACCCAAGTGCTGCTACGAATCGGTAATAAGTGTATATGAGCAACTTGCCCGCCCTCTAAGGCTAAGAATTTTAGAATTTGACTATGTTCAAGAGGCAACATGCCTTCGAGAAAAAATAGTTGTTCCGTTGCCGCTTGTCCTACAGCTAAATTATCGAGGCCATAATGACGCGGATAGCCTCCCCAAGCGACTAAGTTGCCTTCCTCATCAATATGAAGATAGGTCAAGATATTATCTGCCATACAAAAAGATCGCAGATATTTAACAATACTTAAAGGAGGCGTATCATTCATAAACTACACCATTTGTTCGGCAAGATAACTAAAGGCTTTTTCAATCCCTAAGCCAGTTTTTGCACTGGTTTTGATCATTTTCCAGCCTTGTTGTAACTGTGGATTCAGTTCTTCTTGGGTCAATTCCCACTGATTGACTAAATCAGCCTTATTCAATAGTGCCAAAAAAGGTTTTTCCCCAATTTGTTCTTGTACCATATTTTGTAAATTGACGGCACTATGCCAAGTGGGTAGCCGTGTACCATCAACGACCAATAAATAGCCCGCTGCACCGCGTAAATAAGACGCAGTTGCCGTGGTCAGGGCGTTATTGCCAGCAATATCCCAAAGAATCAATTTAACTTGCTCTTGATTAGGTAACTCCACCATTTTGGTGTCAATTTTAACCCCAACTGTGGTCAGATATTTTTCTGAAAAGCTTTGTTTAACAAAACGGGCAACACTACTGGTCTTGCCAACAGAAAAATCCCCAATCATACAAATTTTCTTTTGAATCATCTCGTTTCTATTGCCCCTTGTCATCGTAAGTGACGTAATCAACGACTTCCAAGCCAAAACCTGAGAGCGCATGTAGCTTTTTCGGCGCACTCATAATACGCATTTTACGCACACCTAAATCAGATAAAATTTGCGCCCCCAAACCAAAGGTGCGTAAATCTTCTTTTTTCGCTGCATTGGCTGGCGTTTCACCGGCATCATGTTGTTTATAACAACGGATTTTATGAATCAAGTCCTCAGCGGATTCCTCTTGTTGCAAAATAACGACCACACCGGATTTTTCTTGGCTTAAATGCGATAAGACATCGCGCAATGGCCAGCCGCAATCTGGGCGTAAACTAGCCGTTAAATCACACAAATCATTTTTAAGATGGACACGCACCAGCACTGGGTCATCGGCTTTAATTTCTCCTTTAACCAAAGCTAAATGCACGCCGCCATCAATCCCGTCTTGATAAGCATAGAGCTTAAATTGACCAAATTCGGTATCTAAATCACAACTGCTTGCTTGCTCAACCGATTTTTCATGTTCAATACGGTAATGAATCAGATCAGCAATTGTACCAATTTTTAAATTATGCTCTTTAGCAAAAACTTCCAAATCAGGGCGACGCGCCATGCTGCCATCTTCTTTCAAAATTTCGACAATTGCTGCCGCAGGTTCAAGCCCTGCCAAACGGGCTAAATCACAGCCCGCCTCAGTATGCCCAGCGCGGCGTAATACGCCGCCAACTTGTGCCATTAGCGGGAAAATATGCCCAGGTTGCACGACGTCGGCAGGCGTGGCATTGTCTGCTACCGCAGCACGAATGGTTACCGCTCGGTCAGCGGCTGAAATCCCCGTTGTTACCCCCTCGGCTGCTTCAATAGAGACGGTGAAGTTGGTTGAATGAGCGGCATTATTATCATTGACCATTAAAGGTAAATTTAACTGCTGACAACGGTTTTGGGTTAAGGTTAAACAAATTAAGCCACGACCAAAACGCGCCATGAAGTTAACGTCCTCAGCCCGCACTTGCGTGGCGGCCATGATCAGATCGCCTTCATTCTCACGATCTTCATCATCCATTAAGATGACCATTTTACCTTGACGGATATCTTGTATCAGTTCTTCGGGGGTGTTTAAGGGCATAGACTATCCTTGATTATGCAAAGCCATGACGAGCTAAAAACGCTTCATCAATGCTGCTGTTTTCTTTTGTGATTTGTGGGTTTTGTAATAAGCGCTCAACATAACGCGCGATGACATCCACTTCTAAATTAACCCATTGCCCAGTTTTTACTCGGCTGAGTGTGGTTTCTTTGAGGGTATGTGGGACAATATTCAATTCAAAAATATGATTTTCAATCCGATTGACCGTTAAACTAATCCCATCAATACACACAGAGCCTTTCTCAGCAACATAATAGGCAAGATTTTCAGGTGCTTTAATCCGCAAACGCTGAGATTGTCCCACCACTTTGATTTCCACCAATTCACCCAAACCATCGACATGACCGCTGACTAAATGTCCCCCCAAGCGATCTGCCAAACGCAGGGCTTTTTCTAAGTTGACCGCATCTCCTTGATTAAGATCCCCTAAACTAGTGCGTGACAACGTTTCAGCTGAAACATCAGCACTAAAGCTATGCTCATCGAACTCAATAACCGTTAAACACACGCCATTGACAGCAATGCTATCGCCCAATTGCACATCACTTAAATCCAGTTTGCCTGTGTGCAAAACCAGACGCGCATCTTGCTCGTGCTTATCAAGTTGAGCAATGTAACCAAGTGCTTGGATAATCCCTGTAAACATAAATAATTGCTAATGTGATTCAGACTTAGAAACAGCCCGATTAAATAGAAGAAAGACCGTTCAGATTGTAGCTTGTTTGTTTTGATAGAGTCAATTCAAGCCCAAGCCTATCTTAGGGCAATTGCATCGTTTTTAGACAATCTTCGATCCGCATATAGAAAACTGACGACCTTAATGAAATGAGAATTCTTGAGCTTGACTCCTCCATGAGGGGGCGCGCATACTTAATCGGATGTATTGAGCACCCTATCATTTCTTTGTAATGATTAGTTGCTAGTTAGAAAAGCTTTATCTCTTTAGTTAAATAACTGATGTTACGCACTAACTCAGTTTTTGCCACCACAAATAAGGTGCTTTTCCGCCTGCCTAGTGGTATTTAGCCGTGGAGTAATGGTGGTTTTTTTGCCTTTTAGGGCATTGAGAATGCCTTTGCGTCACATCAGTTAAATAATAGAAGACGTTTATGAAAAATAATTTTACAAAATATCAGTTACTTTCAATTGTTGGTATGACGGCATTTGCCATCTTAATGCTTGAATTGATATTGGCACGGGTGTATATATTTTTCATAGGCGATGTCAGCTCTTTTATTGCTATTCCCGTTACGATGCTAGGTTTAAGTGTTGGGGCGCTCATTTTACACTGGTACCCAAAACTGGTTAAAGAATCCTCAATTGCACCCATTGCAGGCTTACTACTGCTTTTTTTTACACTAAGCTTTTTTAGTTTTTTTTATCTATTTAATAACTACTTTGGCTTGTCTAGTTGGTACAACCAAGATCCCGTGCGAGATGCTGGGCGGACAATGGCTCTAACATTGATTTTTGTACCTGCATTTGCGACTGGAGGCATGTTACTCTCCATCATATTTAGGTTAGGGGCAAACCATATTGGGGGTCTTTATGCCATTGACTTAATTGGTTCTGCAATTGCTTGTGCTATAACTATGCTGGTACTGCACTATTTTGGATTACCTATTACCATCAGTGTTTTGATTGCTGTGCTAGGAATATTACAAATCGTTATTGCCAATACTCAACGTCGCTTGTTATGGGGATTAATGATTATTATGATAAGCGGCTTGTTTTACGCCAGTTATCATCAATTAATTTTTACTGAACAGTTTAACCCCAGAAAACTCGCAGGTCCTAACCCACCCAAAGAAGGCTTTTCACAAGTAAAACATCGCTGGGATGAGGTATCACGCGCGGCACTGTTGCGCTATGAAAATGACGAAGGAAAAACTTCATATACCATTCATCACGATGACGGTGTTTCAATCGTATATGTCAAAGCTTATGATCCTACTAATGTTACTGAATCTACAAAACAGTTTTCTCCTCATGTTTTTCCCTTTCTTTTAGACGTAAAACCGACTTCTGCATTAGTATTATTTGCGGGGGTAGGTAGAGATATGATACATCTGAATGAATATGCAAGTGGCAACATTCAATTAACAGGTGTTGAACTGAGTCGGTTAGTTCCTTGGTTAGTGACAACCCCCCCTTACAATTTATTTAATCTAAATGAGTTTTATGCATTACCCAATATTGATTATCGTATTGATGAAGGTCGCGCTTTCTTAGAGCGTTCTCAACAACATTATGACATGATTTTTATTGGAACTAATGGTGCAACAATTTCTACTCGGTTTGGAAAAACCCGAAAATACTTAGATACCTATGAAGCACTTGGAGAAATGTTAGATCACCTTAGCTCTGATGGGATACTATATTTTTACCATACTGTTTTTCATCAAGAACGCCTTGAAGCGCTAAAAAAATTATTTCAAGAACGTGGTTATGCACCATTTAAAGACAGTGTCATTCGTGTTGCTCTTAATTCCAAAGCGCCTCATATTCGTGATAGCTATTTGATAAAACCTTCAGGATTTTCTACAAAAGAAACTGATAGAATTCAAGAGGTTTGTGATCATTCTGGCATCAAAATTTGGTATCGCCCAGGGTATGGGCACCCAATAATGAGAGAGGGGATGGCATCGCCTCATAATGAACTTGTCAAATTGTCTACAGATAATCGGCCTTACCCAAAACAGATTGATTTCAGCAAATTTTCACTTTTTCCTGATAACGAACAATTTGCAGACCCCATTTACGGGCCAGAGAATGCCGCTGAGTGGCTAAAAATATTTACTATGCTTTTATTCATAGGGCTTGCTTTAGTGCTTGTGATGGGCTTCTACGCCTATAGTCCAAGTCGAAAAAAATTACCACTTAATCTTTTCAGCTATTTTATGTTAACTGGTATTTGTTACATGTTGGTACAAATTAGCATGATTTCAAAATTAGAATTATTTTTTGGGCAACCTATTTATTCTATGACCATCGTCTTAACCTCATTTTTAGTTTTCAATGGGCTGGGCGCGGCATTTGTTAATTGGTGGTATAAGCATAAATCAAGTAATACGCTTAATATATTACCTGGGCTTATCGCTGTTTTAATGGTTCCCAGTTGTTTTTTTCTGACAGAAAAGTTAATTCATCTCATTGATTTGGGATTATTTTATAAAGCTATGATTGGTATTATCAGTCTAGCGCCTGTTGCTTTTGTGCTAGGCATGTTTTACCCCATAGGAGTGAAACTCACTGTTGATAGAGGACTTGATAAATTAGTACCCATGACGTTTGGGCTAACAACCTTATCATCTGTTATAGGCGCTATCTTAACTTTAGTGTTCGTGACAAATTTAGGCTTTTGGAATATGATTTTGATTGCAATCTCTGGGTATTTAGCACTTATCCTTATTATGTCCCGAATCCGAACTGCATAGGTAGGTGGAAAATCTACTCTATTGTGACAAAAACTGGCTTAGTGCGTCACATCAGTTAAATAATCTTCAGCATTGTCAAAACCATGCTGAAGATTAAAAACCAAAGTTTTGCAATAAAGCAATCTACATGCTATTTACGCACACAAGCCAATAACTGCCCTTCCCATGCTGCATCAAGCTTTGTCGCAATGATTTCAACTCGACTTTCTGCACAAGCCGCCAGTTTGGTTTCATTGACAGCATCGCGGGTCAGGTTATAGCCGAATACGCCCTGTTCGGTCATCAACACCGCTTTTAGACGCTCGACCCGAAGCCCTTGGAAAAACTGCAATAACTTGGTACGTTCAAATACCTTGTCTGCACTAAAATGCCAGCCGATGCTTTCAAAGCCCTCGCCCTGAGTGGGGGCTTGTAAATCAGCGTGAGGTAACAATGGGCTTTTTTCTACAGCAGCACTTGCACCTGCTAACAAACTCAGCTCCAGCGCCCCTTGCTCTGTGAATAGCACTTGAACATCAACCGTGCTCTGCGCTTTAACATAAGCTTTTAGTACTGCTTTTTCATCTGCGACATACAAGTCTTGTTTATTCCCGACTACCACATCAGCAATCTCGATTTGCTGCTTAAAAGTCTCATGTTCGCTATAGCGGCTATCAGATAATTTACGCGCATCAACCAAAGTCACGACTTTTTCAATCTCTAATACACCTTGGTAATGCTTTGATGAGAGGGTTTGCAATACCTCTTTCGGATGCCCCAGCCCCGTGGGTTCTATCAATAAGCGTTGTGGTCGTGCTTGTTGTAGCAGTTGATTCAAGGCCAATTGCATCGGTATGCCCGCAGTACAACACATGCAACCGCCGGGCACTTCACGGATAAAGATGCCGCTTGCGTTTGAATCTTGTCCTTGCAACAAACTGCCATCGACACCTATTTCGCCAAATTCATTTACCAACACCGCCCAGCGCTCATGGGTGGGTTTATCTTGTAGTAAATGCAAAATAGTCGAGGTTTTTCCAGCCCCTAGAAAGCCTGTGATGATATGGGTGGGGACGTTGGCAATTTTTTCTGTTTTTTTCGGCATGGCTACAGATGTTGGCGTTTATTCTGGCGTGTCATGGCAAGCACAAGCCGTGTGTTCTTGGCACAAACGGTAATTCCAGATGTGTCCGAAGACGATAATGCTTGAGCCTATCACCGTTAGTGTTTTTTCCCAAAATTCACCCAAGACATCATGACCTAAAAAAGCGGTGAGTATGAGGGTCAAGACACCGAGACCACCAAGCCATAATAAACGGTAACGCTGATGTTTTTTACATCCCATCGTTAAGGCATAAATGCTAACGGGGATGATGGCAAACACCATCCAGCTATGAAATGCCTCGTCATTGAGCGGCAATGCGGCAATAGAAGGTAATAACACCACGGCCAATGGCAGCGCCAAACAATGAATCGTACACAACACAGACAAGGCGATGGCTGTTTTATCGCTCATGACTTGTAAATTTTTCATCATATTTCCTTAGGTTTTTTTATCCGTACAGTTTTCACACAAGCAATTGATTTCTAACTGTGGGTTTGGCAAATGAAAACCCGCTTGTTCGGCATCGTGTTGCAATTCAACAATGGTTGTGGGGCTGACCTTGATTTCTTTGACCCGATAACATTGGGCACAAATCAAAAATTGCGGGACATCATGCTGGTGCTCACAGCAGATATGCGCGCAGGCGACGTATTTATGTGCCAAATTAAGTTTGTGTACCAAATGTTCAGCCTGCAAAAAATCTAAAATACGATAGACCGACATGGCGGGGATGCGCGCGTCAAACACGGTTTTGCAGTAGTCCACCAACTCATAGGCTGACAGCGCTTTTTCCGATAGCAATAAACCGCTGAGCACTTGTTTGCGCTTAGGGGTTAAACGCACCCCATGCGCTTGGCAATGACGCTCGGCATGTTCAATGATTTTTTCAACCTTGTTCATAGACTACCTCAATTGAATCTGCTTAGTATTTGCCCTGAGGACACTTGCCCCTTGTTCTTTGGCACTGACCCACATGACATTAATTTGTTCAATGCCAGAAAAATGCTTAAACAGTTCTACTGAGAGGCTTTTTAGTGTTTCGGTTTGCTGACATTGAAATTGATAATGGGCGCTGATGTCACTGTGATGTGCGCTTTCATGGGCTGCATGAGCTTTATCTGCCACCACGGACATATTCACTTTAGCCGTTTGTAACTGACAGCTTGTCCCTGAAAAGGTAAACAAGGATTGAGCTGAACTCAGTACGTCTCGTGCTTGTTTGACAGCTTGGCGTTGTGCTGCTGTGCTGGCGCGATGCTCAAAGCCAACAAGGTTCATCGCTGGGGACTCAAAGCTGATGTCTAAGTGCTTGCCTTCGAGTGCCAGCATTAATTTCGCCAAACCATGGACATGTGCTGCTTGGGGGTGTTGATGATGCTCGTTGGAGTCCGCCCAAGACAGCAATGACCATGAAATCGTTAAGAATGTCACTATTTTTGTGAGCCATTTACGTTTATATTGCATTACCAAAATACCCAGTCTAATTTATTCATCTCTAGCAAATAAAGTTATGTTATAACATAACTTTGTTATTTGTACACAATGGGTCGCTTTTGCTTTTTTCAAATGCCTTCAAATAAGATTTAACGGATGTTACACAAAGGCTTCTCAATACCCCTAAAACCGCCATTGTTCCACGACTGTGCCTCTAGGCAGATGGATATATTGTGATAAAAACGGGCTTGGTGTGTTACATCAGATTTAACTTGCTTGAATTGTGTTGGTTTTTCTATTTGAACTATAATGCAATCGTATCAATAGGGTCTTGATGCTGTTTCATAAAAACCCACATGAAATTTTTATCGAAAAATCGTATACTGCGCAGTCTTGTATAAAGCACGCAATGTCATTGTATTGCGTATGGATATTGATTTTATTGGAGTTAAGTGGGAAAGCGGATGCCTGTTATAGCCATACCAAAAGAACTTGCCACAGCAGAAAGACGGATCGCTATTGTTCCTGAAGTTGCTGATAAATTAGAAAAATTGGGCGCAAAAATTCAAATAGAAAAAGGCTTGGGTCAATCAGCTTTTTTAGAAGATGACGCTTTTAACTCGGCCAGCGTGGTGGATGATGCCGCCAGTTTGTATCAAGCTGCCGATGTTGTCCTTAAAGTCCAGCCGCCGACGCTGGATGAAATTAAACAAATGAAACCCGGCACGCTATTGATTGGTGCGCTCGCGCCATTTCAGCACTTAGATGTGGTCGCGGCGCTGAAAGAAGCCAACATTACCGCCCTGTCAATGGAGCTGATCCCACGGATTACCCGCGCACAGGCGATGGATATTCTCTCCTCGCAAGCCACCGTCGCCGGTTATAAAGCCGTGTTGATGGCCGCTGATATTGCCCCCGTGTTTTTCCCCATGCTCACCACCGCCGCAGGCACGATTCGCCCAAGTAAGGTCTTGATTATCGGCGCAGGGGTCGCAGGCTTGCAAGCCATTGCCACCGCGCGGCGTTTAGGTGCGATTGTCGAGGGCTATGATGTCCGTAGCGCTACCAAAGAACAAGTCGAATCCCTTGGGGCTAAGTTTGTCGAAATGCCTTTCAAAGCTGAAGGGGAAGGCGGCTATGCCCGTCCTTTAACCGAGGAAGAAAAGCAGCAGCAACAAGAAGTTTTAGCCAAGCATGTCGCCGCCTCACAAATTGTTATCACCACTGCGGCGATTCCTGGGCGTGCGTCACCGAAAATTATTTCTAAAGACATGGTCGAGGCGATGGCATCAGGTGCGGTGATTATTGATTTAGCTGCTGAGGGTGGCGGTAACTGTGAATTAAGCCAACCGGGTGAGACCGTCAATCACAACAATGTCGTGATTCACGCGCCTTTAAATGTCACTAGTCAAATGCCGACCCATGCCAGCGATATGTATTCGCGTAACTTATATAATTTGTTAGCGCTGATGGTTAAAGACGGGGAATTAAACCTCGATTGGGATGATGAAATTTTACAAGGCTGCGTCTTGACCCACGAGGGCGAGGTGAAAAATGCCGCTGTTGCTGAGGCAATGCAAAACGCATAAAGGATAAGAATCATGTCAGAAGTTGAAATCACGGGCATTGTCGCCCTGTATATTTTTATGTTGGCAGGCTTTACGGGATATGAAATTATCTCCAAAGTCCCGGTTATTTTACATACGCCATTAATGTCTGGCTCTAACTTTGTCCACGGCATTGTTTTGGTCGGGGCAATGATTGCGCTCGGTCATGCTGAGGGCTTTTTGGAGCAAACCATTGGCTTTCTAGGGGTTATTTTGGCGGCGGGTAATGCCGTTGGCGGTTATGTGGTCACAGAACGTATGTTAGAAATGTTCAAAAGCAGCGAGGGTAAATAAATGAATGCACACCTCCTGATTAACAGTAGTTATTTGTTAGCTGCGTTTTTATTCATTTTAGGATTAAAACGCATGAGCTCGCCGAAAACGGCGCGTAGCGGGATTATCTGGGCCGGTTTTGGTATGGGCGTTGCCACCATTGCCGCTTTCTTTACCCCGCATTTGGGTAATATTCCGCTGATTATTATCGCGGTGATGCTAGGTAGCTTCGCCGCTTTTGTCTCAGCGAAAAAAGTCGCTATGACTGATATGCCGCAAATGATTGCACTCTATAATGGTATGGGTGGTGGTGCAGCCGCTGCGATTGCCGCCGTGGAGTTGATTCGCGTGACTAATCACGGTATCGGCGATTATACCTTGACTGTGATTATTTTAGCTGTTGCCGGTGCTTTAATTGGTGCGATTTCTTTGTCTGGTTCTGTGATTGCATTTGCCAAACTCCAAGGTATTATTCGCACCGCATGGACTTTCCCCATGCAGCAAGTGTTTAATTTGTTGATATTCTTAGCCACTTTAGTGCTGGGCTATTTGATTGTCACCCAAAGCCAAGACCCCGCAGGTATTTCCGGCATGGTCTTATTTGCTTTCTTTGCTTTAGCCTTGCTGTTTGGTATCTTGGTCGCTATTCCCATCGGCGGCGCGGATATGCCCGTTATCATTTCCTTGTTTAATGCTTTAACCGGTCTGGCAGTTGCCTTTGAGGGTTTTGTACTCGGCAATGCGGCGATGATTATCGCCGGTACAGTGGTCGGCTCAGCCGGTACTTTGCTAACCCAGTTGATGGCAAAAGCCATGAACCGCTCGCTGGCCAATGTGCTCTTTAGTGGCTTTGGTAGTAAAGAGACGGGCGAGGCGATGGATGTTGATGGCAGCATGAAGCCGATTGAAGCGATGGACGTATCAGTGATGATGGCCTACGCCCAAAACGTGATTATCGTCCCCGGTTACGGTATGGCGGTGGCGCAAGCTCAGCATAAAGTCTGGGAATTAACCAAACTGTTGCAAGATAAAGGCGTGAATGTGCGTTTTGCCATTCATCCAGTGGCAGGGCGGATGCCGGGACATATGAACGTGCTCTTAGCCGAGGCGGGCGTGCCTTATGATATTATCGCTGACTTGGACGAAATCAATGCCGACTTCCAAAGCGCTGATGTTGCCTTGGTGATTGGTGCAAATGATGTCGTTAATCCGGTTGCCCGTATCGACCCCAACAGCCCCATTTATGGGATGCCAATTTTGGATGCGGATAAGGCGAAAAACGTCATTGTCATCAAACGTGGGCAAGGTAAGGGTTTCTCTGGGGTAGAAAATCATTTATTCTACGCAGACAACACCCGTATGCTCTACGGCGATGGTCAAAAAATGGTGGCGGAATTAAGTCAACATATCAAAGAGTTCTAAACCTATGAAGGCAATTTATCTTGGGCTAGTCTTGGCACTTTCTGCCAACTTAGCCAATGCAGAAGTGTATCGTTGGACCGATGCGGACGGTAAAGTCCACTACAGCCAAGTCAAACCGAATGAAAAACCTGACGCAGAGTCTTTGGATATTCGTACCAAATACAAAGACACGGCGAAAAAGGATAAGGACGACACTAGCCCAGATAAGCCTAAGAAAGAAGCAAAAAAAGAAGCCGAAGAGGACTTAAGCAAGTTAAGCCCCGAAGAGCTAAAACGTCGCAATTGCAATAAGGCGATGGCTTATCAAAACTCCTTGCAACACAAAGGCGAGATTGCTATCACCGGTAGCGATGGTAAATTGCAGACCTTGAGTGAAGCGGATCGCGAGGGCAAACTCAAAGAGGCCGCCCGTTTAGTGCAACAGCATTGCGCTGCCGATGAGCCGGAACAAGAGTAAAGGATGATCACTATGTCAGAATCAACGCGCATTGATACCGCCCATTTTAATATGGTCGAACAACAAATCCGCCCTTGGAATGTCTTAGATGACAAGGTGCTAGAATTATTAAAGCGTGTGCCCCGCGCCCCCTTTGTCCCTGATGCCTATTTGAACCTCGCCTATTCTGATACCGAAATCCCCTTAAGTGATGGACAAAGCATGTTAGAGCCACGCTTGGTGGCGCGGATGTTACAGGCGCTGGAACTCAAAGACAGTGATAATGTCCTCGAAGTCGGCACAGGCAGCGGCTATTTTACCGCCCTGATCGCCAGTTGTGCCAAGCAAGTGCACAGCATTGACATCAATGCCGAGCTAAGCGCGCAAGCAGCTAAAAACCTCGAGGCACTTAATATTGATAATGTCAGCTTGGAAGTTGCCGATGGCTTAATCAGCACCGATGAGGTCTTTGATAGCTATGATGTGATCGTGTTTACCGGTTCAATCAATGAACTCACGAACGAATTGAAACAGCGTTTTCAAACCCAGCTACGCACCGGCGGGCGCTGGTTATTGGTCACTGGCTGCGATCCGATCATGGAAGTGCAACTGATTACCCGTATGGATAAAAATAATTGGCAACAAGAAAGTTTGTTTGAAACCTATGTCTCTTGCTTGCAAGGTTCGCCACAAAAACAAGCCTTCCAGTTTTAGTCATGCAACATTGGTCTGTAAAGGAATTACAGGCGCGTCTACAAACTGCCAAGCCCGTTTTATTGGACGTACGCGAAACTTGGGAATATGATATTTGTCACCTGCCGGAGACACAACTGATTCCGATGGGGCAAATTCCCAGCCGCTTAAGCGAGCTGGATCCAGCGGCAGAGATCGTGGTGATCTGCCATCATGGGATTCGTAGCCGTCAAGTCGGTCTTTATTTAGAACACCACGGCTTTAAAAATCTAATTAATTTGAGCGGCGGCATGGATGCTTGGGCGCGAGAAATTGATACTTCTATGGCTGTTTATACATGAAACGGGTTAACTTTATGAAACAACATCGTTTATACGTCGTTGCTTTAGTCCTCCTCAACAGTGCTTGTGGGCAATTGCCTGTGCAAACCGACACCGATAAGCCCAGCGAAGCACTGACACCCAGCTTGCAAGATAACTATCAAATCCCAACGGCAACCCGTTTAGAACAAGACGAACATCCCTTTGGGCAATCCGCTTTAAGCAATCAATATCAGCGCAAAACCTATAGCGATAGTGTTCACTCCACCTTGCTCGGGTTTTTTTCCGAAAACAATAACGCCTATACCCAAGCCGCTGAGTATTTTTATCAAGCTGCCGAAACCGCGCAAGATGCGACGCTGGCGCGCAATGCCGTCAACAGCGCCTTGTATGCCTCGGATAAAGCCCTGACGGAAAAAAGCACCCAGCTGTATAAAAGCCTCAGCGACGATGTCGAACAAGCCCAGCAATTAAGCGTGATTTCGCTGTTTGTGAATGAAAAACCCGCCGAGGCTTTAGCAGAGTTAGAACAATTGCTCGCCCGCACCGGACATATTTCTGCCAAAAACTTAGATTTATTGATTAAATTATTAGCTCAACATCCCGACAAAGCCGAGGCTTTACTTAGCGTTGAGCGGATGCGGCAAAAACACCCTGAAGATCAAGAGCTGAACTATGTCTATGCGCGGCTATTGCTGTATTTAAAACGCTATGAAGACAGCCTGCCTGCCTTGGAGCAAGTGCTAAAACAAGATCCAGAGCATAAGCAAGTCTTGGCGCTGTATTTGGAAGTGTTACAAAAACTCAAACAAAACGATAAAGCGCTGGCATTTTTAAAAAAACAAGTACGAAAAAACCCCAAGCATATCGAAACCCAAGTGCAATATGCCCGCTTGCTTTTAGAGCTAGAGCGCTATAAAGCCGCCCGTCGGCATTTTGCTCCCGTGTTAAAAAAACAAAAAGACAGCCGCTTATTGCACGCGCTGGGTTTATTGTATTTACAACACGAGCGCTATGATGATGCCAAGCGCCATTTAAAACGCCTGCTCAAACACGGCAAACTCAGCAGCGAGCGCGAAACTGCCCGCTATTTCCTCGGGCAAATCGCCAGCAAACAAAACCAAATTGATAAAGCCTTAGCCTATTACCAACAAATCAAACCCGGTGAGCAGCATTATTTTAATGCCCGTTTGCATCAAGTTTTGTTACTAAAAGAACAAGGTAAAATGGCTGAGGCTTTAAGTGTGCTGACCGAAACCCATCCCCACAGCCAAGAGCAAGACGAATTATTGATTAAGCTCGAAGCTGAAATTCACCTCGATGCCAAAAACTATGATAAAGCCTTGGCGGTTTATACCCGTGGACTGGAAAGCCAACCGGACAACCTCGACTTACTGTATATGCAAGGCATGTTAGCTGAACAAGCTGATCAATTATTATTATCCGAGCAAAGTTTCCGCAAGGTGTTGGAAAAAGACCCGAAAAATATTGATGCCATCAATGCGCTGGGCTACACTTTGGCCGATAGAACCGACCGTTATGACGAAGCCTATGCCTTAATCAAACAAGCTTACGACCTCAAGCCAGATGCTTATTACATTCTCGATAGCATGGGCTGGGTGCTATACCGTCAAGGTAAATACACCGAGGCCTTGGAATATTTACAAAAAGCCCTCGATGCCAAGTTTGACCCCGAAATCGCTGCCCACTTAGGCGAAGTCTTATGGGCATCAGGTGATAAAGCAGCGGCGCAAGCGTTATGGGAAAAAGCCTTAAAAAGCTTTCCTAATGATGAGCACTTACAACAAGTGATGCAAAAATTCCTACGATGAGAGCGCTTTTTGTCTTCGGTTTGGTGTTTTTAAGTGCCTGTACCAGCTTGCCGCCCTCGGGGCAAAAACACCAAAGCCAGCTTAAGCAATTACAAGCATGGCAAATCAATGCCAGTATCGCCGCTAAAAGCAGCCACCACGGTTGGCAAGCGCGGCTGTTATGGCGCTATCAACACCCGAGCTATTATCTACGCGTCAATGCGCCTTTAGGGCAAGGGGCGTTTAGTCTCCGTCGCGATGCAGATGGCCGTGTTAGCCTGCAAACTGCCGAGGGCGATACCCTTACCGCTGAGAGTGCCGAGCAACTGCTCTCAGAGCAATTAGACTTAAATTTACCACTCGATGCCCTACCCTATTGGATTAAAGGGCAAATTGCGCCCGAGTTGAACGTCAGCTTGCAACAAGTCTCGGCGCAAGGCTATTTAAGCCTCTTAGAGCAAGGCGGCTGGAAAATCGAATTTAGCCGTTATCGTCCTGAAACCATTGCAGGCAAAACCTACAGCCTGCCGCATAAAATCCACTTAAGCCAAGCGGATTATTTTGCCAAAATTGTGATTACGCGCATCAGCGATCACCCTTGAAATCAGGGCTTAGTCCACTTATTGTAAATACTCTATTCATCTGTTTACTTTGGAAGGTTTATGTCCGCACCCTTTAGTCTTATCAATCGTAACGCTGTCCCCAGTTTAAATGTGGAATTGCAAGAATACCGTCATGACAAGACTGGCGCACGACACCTGCACCTACAAAGTGAAGACAATAATAATGTCTTTTTGGTTGCCTTTTTAACCGTCCCTCAAGACTCCACTGGCGTGGCGCACATCCTCGAGCACACCAGCTTGTGCGGCAGCAAACGCTATCCTGTGCGCGATCCGTTTTTTATGATGACGCGGCGCTCACTCAATACCTTTATGAACGCCTTTACCAGCAGTGACTGGACAGCTTATCCCTTTGCCAGCCAAAACAAAAAAGACTTTAATAACCTGTTGCAAGTGTATTTAGATGCGGTGTTTTTCCCCTTGCTCAGCCCAGAGGATTTCGCCCAAGAAGGACACCGTTTAGAGTTTGAAACTGCCGATGATCCAGAATCCCCTTTAGTTTATAAAGGCATTGTTTTTAACGAAATGAAAGGGGCAATGAGCGCACCGACCAGTGTGTTAGGGCAAGAAATCGACAAATACCTGTTCCCTAGCATCACTTATCACCACAACAGCGGCGGCGAGCCAGAAGCGATCCCCGATTTAAGTTATGAGCAGCTCAAAGCCTTCCATGCCAAACATTATCATCCTTCAAACGCGCTGTTTATCACCTATGGCAATATTCCCGCCGAGGAACATCAAGCCTATATGCAAGACTGTGCTTTAGGGCAATTTGATGCCTTGGATGTCGATTTTTCGATTCCTGATGAGCAGCGCATCAGCCAACCGATTACCGCCAGCGCCAGCTATGCCCTCGATGGTGAAGAAGATCCCAAAGACAAAACCCATATTCTCTTGGCATGGTTGCTCGGGCACAGCATGGACATGCGCGAAATGCTCCATGCCAGCTTGCTCGATGGCGTGTTGCTCAACGACAGTGCCGCACCCTTGCGCCATGCCCTAGAAACCACAGACTTAGGCGCAGCACCCTCGCCTTTGTGCGGACTTGACAACCACAGCCGCGAAATGGGCTTTGCCTGTGGAATCGAGGGCAGCAATCCCGAACAAGCCGAGGCAGTCGAAGCACTGATTTTTAAAGTCCTCAATGAAGTAGCAGAAAACGGCATTGCCACCGAACGCCTAGAAGCGATTGTCCATCAAATGGAACTGGCACGGCGCGAAATCAGCGGCAACCGCTTCCCTTATGGCTTGCAACTGATTTTAGGCGTGCTCTCGCCGACTTTACACGGCGGCAACCCCCAAGCGGCTTTAGATTTGGATGCCGCCTTGGTCGAATTGCGCGAATCGATCCAAGACCCTGACTTTATTAAAAACTTGGTTAAAACCCAGTTGCTGGATAACTTGCATCGAGTGCGCTTGACCATGAGTCCCGATCCCGAATTGAGCCAAAACACAGTGCAGGCGGAAATGGACAAACTTGCCGAGATTAAAGCCAAACTGAGCGAGGCGGACAAACAAGCGATTATTGAGCAAGCAGCAAAACTCAAGGCGCGCCAAAACGAAGTAGGCGACCCCAGTTGCTTGCCTAAAGTCGGGCTGGCTGATGTTGCGGACGAATTATTTATTGCCGAGGGCAGCAGCAAGCCGCTTGCGGGCATGGATAGCCACTGGTATGCCCAAGGCACGAACGGCATGATTTATCAGCAAGTCGTCGTCGATGTGCCTGCCTTAAGCGGCGAACAAGCGCGTTTATTGCCGTTATACTGCGATTTATTGCCAGAAATGGGCATCGGCGCACAAGATTATATGGCGGTGCAACAATGGCAAGCAGCGGTCAGTGGCGGCATTGGTGCGGGCTATCACCTCTACGAAAAAGACGGACAAATTAAAGTTACCCTCACCGTCAGCGGTAAAGCCCTTGCCAGCAAACAAGCCGAGTTTAGCGAGCTATTACAAGCCAGCTTTGCCGAGGTGCGTTTTGATGAAACCCAGCGCATCCGTGAATTAATTGCACAAATGCGCCTAGATGCCGAGAGCAGCGTTACCGGACGCGGACACCTGTTAGCTATGGGCGCAGCCAGCAGCGCTATCAACGCCCTAGCCAACATCAAAGAACAATGGCAAGGACTGCACGCGATTCAAAGCTTGCAACAGCTCGATAAAGATTGCCAAGATGACAACACTCTTGCCGAACTGTCCCAAGCTCTGAGCGCACTGCATCAAGTGTTATTACAAGCTCCCCGGCAATTATTGATCATCAGCGATGCCGAACAGCAAGCCAGTTTGGAACAGCATTTAGCTAAAAATTGGCAAGCCCCCAAGGGTAACTTAGATGCCTTTAGCTATACCGCGACCAACGCGGTAGCAAAAAAACAAGCATGGCGGGCAAATACGCAAGTGAACTTTGTCGCCAAAGCCTATCCTGCGGTGCGCTATGATCATCCCGATGCCCCCGTGTTATTGGTCTTATCTGCCTTTTTGCGCAATGGCTCTTTACACAGCAGCATCCGCGAACAAGGCGGCGCTTATGGTGGCGGTGCAACCTATGACAGCGACACCGGTATTTTCCGCTTTTTCTCCTACCGTGACCCGCATTTGCTCGAAACCCTCAGCGCGTTTGAGCAAGCAATCGGCTGGCTTGCCAGCGGTGACTATGAAGATCGGCAATTAGAAGAAGCAATTTTAGGTGTGGTTAGCCAAATCGACCGCCCCAGCTCGCCCGCAGGTGAGGCCAAAGGCGCATTTTTCAGTAATCTCTACGGACGCACGCCAGAAAAACGCCGCGCATTTCGCCAGCAAGTGCTGCAAGTGAGCATGGATGATTTGCGCCGCGTGGGTAAAAGCTATTTACAAGCTGACCAAGCCTATACGGCGGTGATTAGCAATGCTGCGACCTTGGATAAACTAGCGGAAAATAATGATTGGGATTTTGAGGCTTATCAACTATAAGTCTCAAAATTTTGCATCAAGCTTATGTCGAACTCCACGGATTCAGCCTTGGTTCGACTTAAGCTGTTGCAAATGTTCTAAAGTTTTCTGTACACGTTGATCTTTGAGACCAAATTGTTGCTGTTGTAACACCACGATGCGTTGATAGTGTTTAATCGCTTGAGGCCATGCTTGCAATTGCTGTTGTATTTCAGCTAAGGGCTGCAATGCGCTTAATAGCGTTATCGTATCTGCGTTACTCTGCTCATACGCTTGTAATAGTTTTTGATACAACGGTTTCGCTTTAAGATATTGACCTTGTTGCATATGACGCATAGCTGTATATGCCTGTGCAGCCTTGGGATCTGTGAGTAGTTCCGTGTTGGATATATCATTCATTGTCGGCGCGCTAGCCGTATGATATCGATTCTGAAATAAAATCCTCTCAATAATTTCTGGGGATTGGTTTGGATCTTGTGCCGCTGCCATATGCTCTTCGAGCAGCTGAGCGCTAACAAAAAATTGATAGCTAAAAATAAGTATTTTCAACAGTCCAAAAGCAAGCACGGAAAATAAAATGGTTCGTAACCAAGCATTGATACGCATAACTTACTCCTGACACGTTTTTTGATAAGGTGCATCAGCAGCATAAGCTTGCCACTCCGCTGTGCTCATATTGCGCCCAGCCATACGACACGCGGCATCAGCCCAAAACCCAGCATCTAAGCGCCATAACAAGACATACTCCCCGGCTACTGCCAGCCATTGCCCATCTGGGCTGATGGCCACCGTCCTAATATTGTCACTGTCGGTTTGACCTTGATGTAAAATGGCCAGTCGCTCTTGTGTCTGTGCATCCCATAAACTGATATGGCGTTTTCCTGTTAATGCTAGCCATTTGCCATCGGGGCTAAAAGCCAAACGCATTATATCGGTGCTATGCCCTACAGCAGCCTCTGCACGCAACTCGCCACTTTCTGCATCCCAAAATTTCAGCATTTGACTGCGACCAATACTGACTAATTGCTTGCCATCGGGACTGTAAGCTAAATCTTTCACTGCCGTATAGGTGTAATACTCCCCTAAAGCATGACCCTCAATATATTTTTGCCAAGAAAAATCTTGTTCAGACCAACTTTTTTTCAAATCGCCATTGGCTGCTGACCAGAGTTTGATTTGCCCATCTTGCCCGGTGCTGGCCAAGGTTTTGCCATCGGGACTAAAGACAACACGCCAGAGTGAATCACTGTGTGCATTAATGGAATAACGTAATTGCCCCTTATTCATATCCCAGACGCGGATACGATTGTCGCTGCGAGACCAATCAAAGAAGGATGCCCCTGCACCACTGGCTAATAAATTTCCATCCGGGCTAAAGGCAACACTGAGGATACCGTTATTATTTGAACTCAAACCTTCCAATGTCTGTGATGCTTGTTCCCCGTGAATATCTGCAATAATCACACGTCCATTTTCTGCTGTGCTAACCAATTGTTGACCATTGGGGTGAAAAGCCAAGCCATAAATATTTTTATTATGTAGCCCAGCTAAATAATGAACCCTTTTTGCACTGTTTAAATCGTAAATCTCAATATCTTCACCATCATTGACGGCTAATAATTGGCTATCAGCACTAAAAGCAAGGCTGTTGGCATTAATGCGCTCATCTAATAATATGGCTGAATTATTAACAGGTTCCCAGTCGCTTCTCAATTGCCACAAGCCCACCGTTGTACTTTCACCTGCCGTGATTAAACGTTCAGACTCTAAATCAACACTAAGCGCGTTTAATGCCGCACCTTGAGCGTTAGATAAACGCTGATGAAACAATTTGTCATCGTTATGGGTTTTGAATAAATTCCATAAAATGAGTGCTCCCTCTGTATCAGTCGTGGTTAATTGACGTTTAAATGTGCCGCCATAAGCAAGCGCTGTCACAGGGGCTTGATGTTGTCGCAAGGGTTTACGGACAGGTTGGCGCGTGACCGGATTCCATAGCCGTACTAAGCCATCAGTACCGCCACTGGCAAGTTCAGCCCCTTGTCGCGCTTGTACTAAAGCCAAACTCAGCACTGCCCCTTGATGTGCATGAATGGGTTCCCCTTCTGGTCTTAAGTCTTGCAAACGCCAAAAGTGAATATCACCTCGCTGGTCTCCAAATATCAATAATTGTCCATTGTCACTTATGAGTAAGGAATTGATTTGACTTGGGGTTTTAATTGGCTGACTGACAGGCAAGTAATTGTCCATACGCCACAATTGCAACGTGCTATCTGCTAAGACCGCGACCAACAACTCACCGTTTGGCGTAAAGGCCAATTCACGTACTGTGGCACTGGATGGTAAAGCCAAGCCTTGCGGGCTTAAATCATCCATTTTCCAAAACTGGATGGCTTGGTTTTCTCCGCCTGTGGCTAATAAACCGTTTTTTTCATTAAAGGCCAGTGCCAATATTTTACCGCCAAACTGGTTTTGTTCAGCAAGCAATTGTTTATTTTTTAATTGCCACAGTTTTAAACGACGACCCGCACTTGCTAGTAAGGGATTATTCATGTCGCGTTTCAAGGCTAAGGCATTGATTGCTTCAGTGTGACCTTGTAACTGGGTTTCTAAATAACGGTATTCATCCAATAAACGCATTAATGAGACAGTCTGGGCGGATGTGGGTTCCTCGCGTGCTGTTTGAGCCGCTTGCAATAAGCGTAAATCAGTTGGCAGTGTTGAGGCTTCATAATGAATTTGAGGTGCTTTATAGGCAACGCGCTCGGAGAGGTTATCCGGTTGTAGTTGAATCCAGCCGACCACTGCCGCTACCAGCGCGATAATAAAGATCCATTCGGCGATTAATACCGGTTTTGATGGGGTTGTCGAAAATACCCAAGCAAAGCCCTTGCGTGTTGGCAAAACCCGTAAGGCGGATTTCAATTCTTGAACATTTTGATAACGGTGCTTGGGTTCAAAGGCTAGCATTTTGGCTAATACTTGCTGAGGTTTACTAGTCAATTGTAAATGTTTGCGCAAATTTAATTGCATATGCTTGTCAAGTAAATCAGCCGGGTCTTTGCCTGAATATAACAAAGCCAATGTCGCCCCTAGTGCGTAAATATCTGATGCTGGGCTTGCTTTACCACTGAATTGCTCATAAGGCATATAGCCATAAGTACCGACAATCGTCGAGCCTTGACCTGTATCCCGATAAGATTGATATAACAGTCGATCACGAGCTGAGCCAAAATCAACCAAATAGACCTGACCGGCTTCATCCAAAATGATATTGCTGGGTTTAATATCTCGATGTAAAACTGGCGGAGAAAGACCATGTAGATAACCCAATAATCCACATACAGCAAAGGCAATTTGGCGGATTTCTTGGTATTGAAAACGCCGCCCTTGCGCCAGATGTTGTGCCAAACTTTGTCCCTGTATATGTTGTTGCACCAAACAATACAAAGTCCCCATATGGGTTTTTAGAACAAAGAAATCGATATAACGGGGGATATTGGGATGATCCAGGTTTGCCAATACTTTGGCTTCACGACGAAATAAGTCAATGTGTTTCAATTCGGCTACATCGCGCATCCGTAATATCTTGATAGCACAGGCTTGTTTACTTTTTTGATCTTCGGCTAAAAAGGTTTGAGCAAAACGGCCTTCGCCCAATAATTGACGAATCAAATAACGCTTTTTTAATACCTTATTGAGTAAAGGAGAAGGTTTCATTATTTTACCTCCTGTGTAGTCAATAAAGCGGGATAAGTTTGAAAAACGTTTGCCAATTTTTCCGTAGAACAAAGTGCTTGATAATCCAAATCTCCCAGCCACTGTTGCCATTCTTCTGGCGTTATATCTCGTCCAACTAACTGACAAGCTTGAGCTGCCCACCAATGAGCATCTATCGGCCAAAGAATGATGCGACCATCCGCACCACCACTGACAAGATAACGGTTATCAGGACTAAAGGCGAGCGCGTGTATTTCTTCCTCGACAGCGCCAGAACCGGATATGTTTTTTCGTTTATGACCACGCCAATCATTGCCTAAACGTGTTTGCGTTTCTATATCCCAAAGTGCCAGCACTTTCTCGCGCGTTCCTGCGGCTACATATTTTTGATTGGGACTAAAAGCGGCGCTATGCAACATGCCCTCATAACGTAACGATGCCGTTGTTTGCCGTTTTAGCACATCCCAGAACATGATTTGCCAACCCCGGATGGCAAGTAATTGCTGCTTGTCCGAGTACCAAAATAACTGCTGAAATCCCCCTGGATGATCATGACTCAAGCCCTCAAAGAGAAACCTGATAATCGGTTTCCAAGTTTGGCTGTCCCAGAAAACCAGTGATTCATCGCCCATACTCATCAATAAACGGGCATCATTGCTTAATGCTAAACTATGGATTTTACTATTATGTTGACCCTCGTGTTCTCCACGTAATTGTGTGAGTTTTGCTAATCCCTCTGACAAAACTTGCCAAATGATGATTTGACCATCTTCACCGCTACTGAGTAAAAAACGCCCATCTTGTGTAAAGGCTAAATCAGTGACGGCTTGTTGATGCCCAATCAAAGGCTCTCCCAAACTTTGCCCATCGGTATGCCACAATCGCACTTGCCCATCAGCGTCGGCACTGGCAAGCAAGGTTTTCCAACTACTTAAAGCTGTTACGGCATTTTCATGCGCATTTAAGGTTTGTACTAAACTGAAATCAGTGGTTTGCCATAATTGAATATTCCCCGTTTCTGTCCCTGAATAGAGCCATTGACCATCTGGGCTAAAAAGTAAACTAAAAACCGTTTTTTCAAGTGTTGCCAGCGTTCGTCCTAAAATTGGCAAAGAAGATACCTCAGAGGTAGACAGTTGTATGGCTTGTAATAATGTATGCTGCTGCGCTGGGCTTGAGTCTATATGCCAAGCAGCCAATGCTTTTAATAAAGTTTCTGCTTGCTTCTCGATTGGAGTGACTTGAGGTGAACTGCGGTTATATGACGTGGGAAAGTTTTTTGCAGCTTGTGTTGCTAATTGTTGTGCTAACGCGGCTTGAGGTGCTGGCTTTGATGCGGCGATATTTTTTATGGGTCTTGCGGGTAACCAAGGTGCTAAGGAGATGGGTTTAACTGTCGCATAATATTCAGGATCATGGAATAAAAAATCCTCTGCATTGAGTAGAATTTCACCATTGGGATCCAGGGGGGTAGCTCTTCTTCATGTTCGAAAAAAAAATATAGGGCTAATATCACGCTGATGGACAAGATTGCGTGTCCTAACCAATGAGGTAGATTAGGCAGTTGTAAACGTGATGATTTTTTCCCTTGTTGTATCCGTAACAAATGTTGCTTCAGAGGATTAACTGCCAGATAACGTTTTTTCCAATTAACTTGCAACATTTTTTTCAGCACTTGCACTAAGGCTGGGGAAACATTGATATACGGCTCAAAACACAGTTGCATATCCACGCTTTTCATATCGGCCGGATCGGTATGGCTAAGCAAATAAGCCAGTGTAGCCCCTAGAGAATACACATCAGATGCAGGTATTGCTTTGCCTTTAAATTGCTCATAGGGCATATAACCATAAGTACCAATAATGGTTGAACCATCTCCTATCCCTAAAGTTTTATCTTCATCATGTAAAATTTTGTCACGTACTGCACCAAAATCAATCAATGAAACCTTACCTTGTTCATCTAGCAATACATTTGCAGGTTTAATATCACGGTGAATAATGGGGGGGGATAGTTGGTGCAAATATTCGAGAATATCAGTCAATGCCAAAGCAATATTAAGGGTTTCAGGCTCGCTAAAATGTCGCCCTTGCTTTACCCATTCAGCCAAAGTTTTACCTTCAACTTGCGACTGTACTAAACAATAATATGAATTATCACTCGTTTTTTCATGGAAAAAATCCACATACGCCGGGATAGCTGGGTGGTTTAAGTGCTTTAAAATCCCTGCTTCCCGTTTTAATAATTCTATATTTTTCCATTCTTTCGCTTCACGCAAAGACAATAATTTAAGCACGTAATGATGATTATTTTTCTGATCTTTAACGAGATAATTATGGGTGAAATTACCACTGGGTAAACTTTGAACTAATTGATAACGGTGCTTAAGTATTGTATTTAAGTCGGGTGTGTAAAGCATTTAGATATTCCCAAAAATTTATCCGCATGAAGCGAGACATGGGTAAAACCCTGATATAAAAAAGAGGTCATTGTTTTAATTACTGATGTGACGCACTAAGCCAGTTTTTGCCGCAATGTAGTGATTTTCCACCTGCCTAGTGGTACAGCCATGGAGCAATGGTGGTTTTTTGCTTTTTGGGCATTGAGAATGCCTTTGCGTAACATCCGTTAATTATAACAGATTTTTATATGGGTCTTTGTGTTGCTCTTAATAGGCACGCCGTCAGTTGAATTTGTTTTTCAAGCCCTAGTTAATAAGCGTTGGCTAGGATTGAGATAAAACATTTTTTTCCAAGCTTGTGGAGCGCTAGAACCCCAATGCCAAATATAAGGTAGAAGACTCATGATGCTGTAGTGTACATGCGCAGGTTTGCCTTTGGCATTGCCGCTGTCGCCTACGCTACCCATCACTTGTCCTGCTTGCAGCCATTGTCCTTTTTGAATTTGGATACGCTCTAAATGGGCATAATAATGGATATGCCATTTAGCGCCTAAAACGGCAATGACATTGCCGCCTAGACTGAGTTTTCCCGTATAAATAACGATTCCATCACTGGCGGAAAGCAAATCAGTGCCTTTGGGGGCAAAAATATCAATGCCCTTATGTACGCCAGATTTTCCCCAAGGGTAATACCAAAAGGTTTGATGGTTCCAATCTGCACTGCTGGCACCTCGGACAGGAATAACAAGGCGTTCGGGTAAAATTAGACCGATAATGATAAGCCATAATATGCTGGCAAGGCTATAAAACAACACAGAGCGTTTCGGCTTTGTCTTGTTTTGTTGGGACATTTAGAAATTGCCCATAAACCAGTTTTTCATCCGCCCAATGGTATCTTGTACACCGCCTGTGGCAGGCATTTCGCTGACGTGTTCGCTTTGATATTGATTACCAAATAACAAAAGCCCCACACCTGTGGAGTGAATCGGGTTGGATACCACATCACTTAAGCCCGTGACTTGCCCCGGGTAGCCTAGGCGTACAGGCATATTCAATACTTCTTCTGCCAATTCGACCACGCCATCCATTTTCGAGCTACCACCAGTGAGGACGATACCCGCAGCGACGAGGTTTTCATAGCCACTGCGACGAATCACCGCGTGGACTAAGCCAAACAGTTCTTCATAACGCGGACCGACCACGTCAATCAGGGTTTGGCGCGCCAATTCACGCGGCGGACGCGAGCCAACGCTGGGCACTTCGATGACTTCATTAGCGTGATGTGTGCCAGCTAAGGCACTGGCATATTTGATTTTGATGTCCTCAGCATATTGGCTCGGGGTACGCATCGCCACGGCGATGTCGTTGGTGACTTGATCACCTGCAATCGGTAATACGGTGGTATAGCGGACGCTGCCATTGGTGAAAATCGCAATGTCTGTCGTGCCGCCGCCAATGTCTACCAAGCACACCCCAAGGTCTTTTTCATCTTGGGTTAAGACCGCTTCACTGGAAGCGAGTTGTTGCAAAATTAGGTCATCGACTTCAAGGTCGCATTGTTGCACGCATTTGATGATATTTTGCGCCGCACTGACTGCACCAAAAACCATATGCACTTTCGCCTCGAGGCGCACACCGGACATGCCGATGGGGTCAGGAATACCCTCTTGGCTGTCGATGACGTATTCTTGCGGGATGATGTGGATAATGCGCTGATCAGCAGAGACCGCAACCGCGCGGGCTGCGTCGATGACTCTATCAACATCATCACGGGTGACTTCTTTATCACGAATGGCGACAATACCGTGGGAATTCATGCTGCGGATGTGATTGCCAGCAATCCCGGCATACACCGAGCGAATTTCGCAACCGGACATCAGCTCGGCTTCTTCGACAGCGCGCTGGATAGCATGGACGGTGGAGTCGATATTGACTACCACGCCTTTTTTTAGACCACGGGAGGGATGTTGTCCTAGTCCGATGATTTCAACGCTGTTATCGTCGGCCACTTCTCCAACGATGGCGACGATTTTTGAAGTGCCTATGTCTAAGCCGACGATCAAATTTTTATCTTGTGCCATATGTGTGTTCTTTAGCGGTTAAAACGCAATGCAATCCTTTGCTGTGTTGCCTTAAAAACTGGTGTCTAAAATTTTCAGTACCAAGTCATCAAATGATAGACCGATTGCCTTGGCTGCCATAGGGACAAGGCTGTGGTCGGTCATACCTGGAACGGTATTGACTTCGAGTAACCATGCTTGTCCTTGCGCGTCTATCATAAAGTCGACCCGTCCCCAGCCACTTGCCCCGGCGGCAAGAAAAGCTGCTTGGCAGAGCTGTTGTAGGGCTTGTTCCTGACTTGCCTCAAGCCCACAAGGACAAATATAACGGGTGTCATTTGCCTCATATTTTGCCACAAAATCATAAAATTTGCGCTGGGCTTCTAGTTTTATTAGTGGCAAACTGTGTAATTGTTCGTTGATGACCAGCATTGCTGCGGTGTATTCTTGCCCTTTGATGTATCGTTCCGCCATCACACTTGGGTCGTATTGTGCCGCTTGTTGCCACGCTGTGGGGAGGTCTTCGGCTTTTTCTACCAAGCTCATGCCGACACTGGAGCCTTCGGAGGCGGGTTTTACCATTAAGGGTAATCCCAGCTCGGCGATGACTTTATCCCAGTCGCTGTTGGCATGAAGCAGCATGGCTTTGGGGGTCGGGAGGTTTGCCCCAGCCCAGAGTTGTTTGCAGCGGTATTTGTCCATGCCAAGGGCAGAACCAAGCACGCCTGTGCCCGTGTAAGGTAAGCCAACACTGTCAAGACAGCCTTGCAAACGCCCATCTTCGCCACCGCGCCCATGCAAGGCAATGAATACTCGTTGAATTTTTTCTACTGCGAGGCGTTGAATAAAACCTTCGCGGGTATCAATGCCAACTGCGTCAACGCCTTTATTAAGCAGGGCTTGCAATACCGCTTGCCCACTTTGCAAGGAAATTTCACGTTCAGCGGCAGTGCCTCCCATGAGAACGGCGACTTTTCCATAATCAATCATTGTTTTTGGCTTCCTTGCGAGTGACAAAAGGTTGTTGGAGGCTGTGAATAAAATTGACTTGTTCAGGGCTGCGATATTCATCTTGACCGACAGGCATTTGCATTTGTCCGGCACGCGGCTCGGGGCAATAGCTACCAAAGAGATAATCCCACCACGGCACACTAAAGCCAAAATTGCTATCGGTCTCGGCTTGATAGGTTGAGTGATGAATGCGGTGCATATCGGGGGTAACGATAAATTTACGTAAATAAGGCTCTAAGCTCAAGGGCAGTTTAACATTGCCATGATTAAATAAAGCGCAACTGCTGAGCAAAATTTCAAAAATTAACACCGCTACTGCTGGCGCACCTAAAAGCCAGACCAAGGCTAATTTGATTAGCAATGAGAGGATAATTTCCACAGGGTGAAAACGCACGCCAGTGCTGACATTGTAGTTAATATCACTGTGGTGAACTTTGTGTAAGCGCCAAAATAGCGGAATGCGGTGAAATAAGCGGTGTTGCCAATAAATGACCATGTCTAATAAGACCACGCCCAATAAGACACTGAGCCAAAAGGGCAGTTCTATCAGGTTTAATAAGCCTTGCTGCTCAGTGCTGGCATATTGTGCCATGCCGACAGCGACGATGGGAAAGAGTAAACGAATCAAAACCGTGTAAGAAAAAACCAAACTGAGGTTGGTTATCCATGAGCCTTTTAGGTGGGCTTGTTGCCTGCGGGGTGCGAGTTGTTCCCACAGCAGCATTAAAATCAATAAACTAAAAAAAATGCTCAAACGCACCGAGCTTTCGTGCTGGATTAAGTTATCAGCTAGGTTTTCAAGCATGTTATTATCGCTCCGCACGCCATTTATCATTGTTCAGTTAAAGATGAGCCACATGACTCTGAGAGAAATTATACAGCAAGCTTGTGAAAAGCTAAAAACCCTTAGCGATTCGGCGCGTTTAGATGCCGAGTACTTATTGTGTCATAGTTTAGGCGTGAGTCGGAGTTATTGTTATACCTGGCCAGAAAAAACGCTTTCTGCGGCTGAAATCAATGCTTTTAATGCCTTGTTACAGCGGCGTTTAGCCGGGGAACCCATCGCTTACATCACCGGAACACAAGAATTTTGGTCGCTGGACTTGCAGGTAAGCCCCGCCACGCTTATTCCCCGCCCCGAAACTGAACTATTGGTTGAGCAAGCTTTAGCCTATTTGGAAGACAAGCCCAATGCTTTAGTTTTAGACCTCGGTACTGGCAGCGGTGCGATTGCTTGTGCCTTAGCGGTGGAGATTCCCACTTTGCAAATCATCGCTGTTGATTATGATCATAATGCGCTGAAAGTGGCTCAAAACAATTTTCGCCAACATGCCAGAGCACAGGTCCAGTGTGTGCAAGGAAATTGGTTAGCAGCCTTTTCTACAACCGAGTTAAATGCTGATTTAATCCTTGCAAATCCACCATATATCGACCCTGAGCATCCCTGTTTAGAGACCTTGCGTTATGAGCCTAAGCAAGCTTTAGTCGCAAAAGATAAGGGTTTAGCAGATTTGGCACAAATTATTCAAGATGCAAAAGGGTGTTTGCGAAAAGGCGGGCTTCTGTTGCTTGAGCATGGCTACGATCAAAAAGCGGCGTTACAACAGTTACTTGCACAGCAAAATTATGCGCAGATCCAAACAAAAAATGATTTAGCCGGTTTAGCTCGCTTGAGTTATGCTTATGCTTGATAAGAAAAATTTATTATCTGATGTTACGCAAAAGCTTCTCTATGCAGGCAAAAAATGATAAGTGCGTTACATCAGTTATTATGACGAGCAATCATCGCTTGTTTGTTACCATTTGTCCCCAAATTTTCAATTTGTCTCTATAATCTCAATTAGTCTGGGAGTCGGAACATTAAGGAAGGAAAATGCGCTTATTTAGGTTGATGAAGAAAAAACAACGCGGTTTTACGTTAGTAGAATTGTTAGTCGCTATGGCGGTTGTTGCTATCGTTTTGACGATGGGTTTGCCTGAGTTGGCGAGTTATTTGCGCAATAGCCGACTGACAACTCAAACCAATCATTTTATTGCAGTGATGAATTTTGCCCGGGCGCAGTCTATTAGCCGCAATCAAGAAGTTTTTATCACCAGTTTGGCGGACAATAATGCCAATCATTGGGAACAAGGCTGGCAAATTTGGATAGATGGTTCCGCCGCTTGCCCCGATACCGTGCCTAATGAAACGATGGAAGATTGTGAAGTGCTACGTGATTTCAAATTAGAATCTTCCGTTTTAAAAGGGCCCTCAAATTTAGCCAGTGTGGCTTATCCTCGGCTGAAAGATGCAACGATGAAAGCACGTACTTTCAGTTTTAATGGTGGCAATGGTAGCTTAAATATCTCTCAAGAAATTAATTTTTACCTATGCGATCCTAAGGGTAAATATGAGGGAAGACATATTTCCATGCGACCTACAGGTCGCTTGCGTTTGGTCGATGCCCATTTATCTCCTTGTCCGCCAGCATAATGGCGTTAAATAGCCATTACTTCAGGGCTAAACCGTAAAAAACTGACTTGAGATAAAAATGCTATTCATGCGCAATATTAGTTAAATTAGGAAAGAATCATGTTGATACATAAGCGAATCCACAGCAAAGGCTTTAGCATGATAGAGATCTTGGTCACCATTGTGATCTTATCTCTAGGGCTTTTGGGACTGGCCGCACTGCAATCACGCGGACAGCAGTTCAATTATGCTGCCCATATTCGTACACAAGCGACTTTATCTGCTTATGACATTATGGAAAAAATTCGCTTGAATGATACCTTCGCCAAAAATGATGTCAGTGGCGGAGCCAGCGAGGGAAAAGGTTATGTAAGCAAAGCTAAGCCTGCTAATGTACCTGATTGCATGAATAATAGCTGTGATCCCGGGCAATTGCGTCATTATGATTTAGGGCAATGGTATGATCGCCTCAGTGAAACATTGCCCTCCGGTACTGGAAAAATCAGTGCTGAGGAAAGCACCATCACTGTCGGTACATTAGATGTCTCTATCGTGCGTTATACGATTACGATTACATGGTCTCTACGAGACAATGAGCAGGGGGTGGGCAATGAAACCACACATCGAAATTTAAGCTGGATGTTACAACTATGACGTTAGCTGTGAAGCAATGGTCATTTTTTGGCTCAACAAGCCAAAAACCTTTGCATAACATCAACATGATTACAAGTAGATGTAAAACAACAAATTCACTACGGTTGGATTGAAAATGCAGGGAAAAAAACACCTTCACACGGCAGGGATAAAAACACAAGCAGGTATTAGTCTGGTTGAACTAATGATTGCCATGGCTTTAGGCCTAGTGCTTATGAGTGTGGTGGCTACTATTATGATTAATAGTAAACGCGCCTATAACACTCAAACCGATATGGCTTCTTTACAAGAAAATGCCCGTTTTGTGATGAATTTCATTAGTAGTGATTTGCGTATGGCAGGTTTTTTTGGTTGCACAGGACTCACCCCAGCAGGTATTACCGCACTCAGTGGTACTAATAATAATGGGGTGACAAATAATGGGGGGCTAACAAATAATGGCTCTGATGTCTTACGCGTGAGTTTTATAGATACGAATCGCAATGCCTTCGGTGTCATTCACTGTCCAGACTCTGCCGGTTGCCCACAAAAACCTAAGGCTTTATTGGTAAGCCCATTACAACAAGGTAAAAAATCTTTACCCATGAGCAACCGTGGTGATATTAAAGTGGGTGATACTGTGATCGCCTCTGATTGTGGTGGTAATGATATCTATCGTGTCAATGCACTCACGCAAACTGATGTCATCTTAAATACAGCACTGACGCGCAGTTATCGTAATGCTGGCTTAAGCTATGGTTCACAATTACGCCGTTTACGCACCAACCGTTATTTTGTTGGCAAAGTGCGTAATGCCAATGGTGAAGATGAATATTCCTTATATCGAGATCAACTGGGTTTAACGGCAAGTTTAGATCCCGCAACAGCTGAAGAACTGGTAGAAGGTGTGGAGAATTTACAATTGCGTTATGGGGTCGATACAAATTTTGACGGAGTACCCGATCGGTATCTTATCGCAACCAGTGTCACAGATTGGGCGCGAGTCATCAGTGTTCAAATTTCTGTGCTCATGCGTACTTTGACTTCACGTAATGATAAAGATCCAGATATGCAAACCTTTGCATTAGACCCAGATGATGGCGCTTATGGTCCTGTCAAAGATTACCGCCGACGCGTTTTGTTCACAGGTACTGTGTTATTACGTAATAACCGTTTATAACTAAGGAGACTCATCTGATGAGACAAACGACAGATAAAACTTCTCAAGGTGGTGCGGTTTTAATTATTGCGTTGGTTTTTATTATGATATTAACCTTGCTGGGGGTTACTGCGATGGATAGCACTATTTTAGAGACTAAACTAGCCGCTTATGCACAAGAACGCAGTTGGGCTTTTCAAATTGCTGAAGCCGGCTTAGAACAAGCTAATGATTCCTTGGATGCTGAATTAAAAAAAGAAACTGCCAGTAATGCTTTTACCAATGGTATCTATACGCACTCGGGATTAAACCTGAATAATATTAAAAGAGCCAATGAGGTGAAAGCCAGTACCAGTAGCACGCAAGTGGAGTATAAGGGCAATTTTGGTGTCCCCAGAGGAGCAGGGCAGACAGCTAACAGCGTAACAAAAATTCAGATGATGTATTACGAAACCCAGGTCACAGGTCATAGCACGGCAGATGCTGCCAGTGTACAAATTAACCTGCGCAGTGGTATGCGCCAAGCGGCTCCCAAATAACTAAAGCGCTTAAGTTAAGATAGAAAATATACTAATTACTGTCTCAACTTTATACAAATAGGCGTAAACAATGTCTAACTTGACAACACAGAACAGTTAGGAGATGAGATTTCCTCAAATGCCCTATCGGTATTTTTACCTGAGGGAATGACCATCAATGTAGGAACTGGAAGTGGTTTACATCGTTTAGATGAAACCTTGGATATTCCCAAACAGCAGGTCTATTGGCTGGAGGAATAGCGTTGAAATAAAAGGCATAGGCTAGGTAGCCATATGAAACTTAGGTTTGACTTTTATTTTTCATACAGTAGGAGATTATCATGAAAAAACATGATGCCCAGTACCCGCCAAAAAGGTGGGGGCAACAACTACGCTATTTTATAATAGCGTTTAGTCTCAGTGTGTTTGCAGGTTTATCGACCTATAGTTATGCCGCTGATGATACCGAACTTTATGCCAGTCATCAGATTGAAATCAATCCTGATCTAGGCTCTAATATTCTAATTATTTTAGATAAATCAGGCAGTATGAGAGCCAGTGTCCCAGGGGATAAATCACCTATTTCAGGCGGTACTACCCGAATGGCACATTTAACGGATGCGATTTTACTGCTTTTAGATGAGTTACAAGGAGTGAACTTAGGCTTTGCGACTTTTTCTGGCAGTACCCGTACCAGTCCACAACGCAGTAATGTGCCAATTATTTTCCCTATCAGCCCGATTGGCGCACCTATTAATACGGTGGCAGGAGAGAGCAGTAATGATGCCGATGCCATAGAGGTATTAGAGAGTGCGATTAATAACACCAACGATGATGCAACACAAAATATCGGCACAGAAGAAGTCTTGCTCGATGAGCCAACTATTTTTATGACCAATGTAGCCGGTTCGAGTATTCCCTCAGGGGATGCGGCAGGCACCGGTGGCAACGACTCTCAGAGTTTTACTGGTGATGAAACGAGAATAGAATACCGGATTAGAAACAGTAAATATGATGGGCAACAATATATTAAATCTAGATCTCAAAATCTTGATTATAGGATTTGGTTGGGACGTAGCTCTGATAATTCTAAGGGTGTCAGTATAGCTGCATTTCGTTTTCAAAATTTAGGCATTCCTAAAGGTTCAAAAATCACTTTCGCAAAGCTAAGATTTACGGCTGATGATGATAATCAAAATGATGATCTTAAATTGGTTATTAAAGCGGTTGATCTTGATAACCCCTCAGATCTGACAGCAACAGGCTATGCAATTAAAAACTTGCCAACTTTCCCTAATACCAGTCTTTGGGATGTGACTAACAAATGGGAAGAAGATAAAAAATACAACTCCGATGGTTTTGCCTCGGTCTTACAACAAGTCGTTAATGCTGATTATTGGGATGAAGATGATGCCTTTATCATTACTGTGACAGGGCATGATAGTTTAGACCGTGGGGATAATCGTAATATCCGTAAGGGCGATGATGGCGTTACCAAAATCGTTGTCAAATATATAGAGCCAGATGATACAGGCTCAGGCAGTTCAGACACGAAAACTACCACCACTGAAATCAGCAATGCTGACGATCACAGTAAAGAGTTTCTAAATCCTAACGATAAAAAAGGTGAAATTGGTAGTAATGATGCTTTGTGGCTTGGCAATCAGTATTTTGGTAATGACAGAAGTGGCACATTACTCGGATTCCGCTTTGAAAATGTCCAAGTGCCTAAAAATGCAGTGATTAAATCAGCTGTCTTGAAAATTAATCTGGATGAAGAAAGCAAAAGTTATACCGACTCACAAATCAAAGTGAAAATCCAAGGTGAAGACACAGTTTATGCCGAATCTTATGACCATGGCAGTGATAATGATTATGACTTATCCAACCGTGCCGTCAAAGACACCAGTGTGATTTGGAATGTCGCCAATGGTAATGAACAAGAAACCGTTGTTTCACCAGACTTAGTTGATTTAATTCAACAATATGTTGATGACGGTGCATGGCGTACCAATGATAATGCCATTTCCTTGCTGTTAAGGTACAACAAAAGTAACGGCAGACGTGGTGTTTGTGGGGTAAAAAATAGTTGTTATTACAGCCAAAAAAACCATGCACCACAATTAGTCATTGAATGGGAAGGAGGCGAAGCAACGCCAGCTGCTGATTACCGTGTCGGTTTACGTTTCCAAACCGTTAATATTCCCCAAGGAGCCACGATTGAAAAAGCTTACTTAGAATTTGCTGCCAGTGCCAATAATAGCAGCAACGCTAGCTATACAATTTCAGCTGCAAAAGTCGGCCATGAAATGGCGTTTAGTGCTGAAGCCAATAATTTGGGCAAACGTGAATTATTGACAACCACCGTACCTTGGGAAAATGTGCCAGCTTGGAAATCAGGTGAGCGTTATCAAAGTGCCGAGCTGAAAACCCTAATGCAATCAGTCGTCGATCAAGGCAGTATTGGACCGAATACCGATGGTTGGTGTGGTGGTCGAGATTTAGTCTTTATGATTGATGCTCAGCAACCAGATAGCTTACGTAAATTTGTTAGCCATGATAGCAGTCCTGAAAATGCGGTGAAACTGCATGTGGAATATGCCACAGGTTCCATTGATAACGATGCTTGTGTCACACGGGTTAAACCTTTCCAAATTAATAGCGGTGGTAATGATGGTTCAGAGGCACTTATCAAAGCAGATGCCGTCAGTAATGCCATATTCTTAAGTGATAACCCACTGGAAATGAGTACAACCTTAAATGATAAGGGCAAAGAAACCGTGCGTTTAACCGGCTTACGGTTTACACAGTTAGATTTAACCACCACCACTAATGTGGTTAAAGCCGAACTTATCCTGACAGCTAGTCATGATGATGATGAGGTAACCAGTTGGGCTGTTTACGGACAAAAAGGACATGCGCCCGTTTTTTCAGATGCGCTGAAAGATTTTAGTTCACGCCCGGCAACCAACACAAAAATTAAATGGGAACCCAGTGAGTGGAAGCGCAATCAACGTTATAGTCTCGATGTCACTGATATTGTCCGAGAAAATATTACTGGCGGCTGGGATACAGCCGATAGCATGGCCTTTTTCGTTGAAGGGACTGGTTTACGCCGCACTTATGCCTTTGATAATAACCCTAATAATTCAGCTTTATTAAAACTGACCTTTACCGGACGTTATCAAGATAATTTACCCACCGCCCGTGATCGACTCAAAGAATTAGTTGCCGATCACACACGTGCGGCAGCTATTGGTGGTTGGACACCTCTCGTGCCAGCCTTGTATGAAGGAGCGCAATACTATTTGGGTAGCTCAATCTATGGCGGTGATTACCGAGGTGTAGATCCTGGGTATTCCGACTACAAAGGGGATAGAGATAATTCCGTCAGTCACCGGGGGAGTTTTGAAGGTGGTTTGGTGCATTACCCAACAGGCTGTACAGATGCCGACCCTTATGATTATGCTTGCCGCGAGCAGGTGATTTGTACCGGGGAAAATGTCAAGGTTAAATCGGGTAGTTATGATCCCCATAAGGTTTGTAATGGCAAATCGTTCCAGCGCCCTGCCCGTTATAAGCAACCGCCGTTAAGTGTGTGTACAGGTAATCACATGGTTTTATTCACTGATGGTGAAGCCACTTCCAAAGATACCTATATTAATACTCAAATTGAAAAAATGAGTATGACTAAATGTGGAAATAGGAAAAATACCACAGAAAACTGTGGGATTGAATTGGTTAAACACTTAAATACCACCGACATCAACACAGATATGGGTGGTATTCAAAATATCATTACTCATACCATTGGTTTTGCCTTAGATGATGAAGATGGTACCGACTACCTCAAAGAAGTCGCCGAAGCGGGTGGTGGTAATTTTTATGAAGCCAGTAATGCTGAATCGATTTTAAGTGCATTCCGCGATATTGTCAGTATGGTACGTACCACAGCAACGTCGTTTGCAGCACCAACTTTATCGATTAATGCCTTTAATCGCTTATTCCATAACAGTGAGGTATATTTTGCCCTGTTTGCTCCCAGTGAATTTGGTTTATGGGATGGTAACATCAAAAAATATAAACTCTGTGCTGATCCTAAAACGTGTGCTTTGGGCAGTGTTTTAGATAAAAATGGTGAAGCAGCGATTGGTGAGAATGACAAGATCAAAGAGACGGCTCATGATTTGTGGAATGCCACAGATGTTGCTGATGGTTCAATCATCAAAGCGGGTGGTGCAGGTGACTCCATTCCCGTACCTAGCCAGCGGAAAATGTATACTAACACTCGTCCATCAAGCTCCAGTCCTATCCTGAATGAATCGTTAGTTAGTCTCAGTAACGTCTTACCTTTACCACCAACGGATAATGCTGCGATTAGTAATTCTCGTCTAGGTGTTGTCGGTACAGACGAGCGGAAAAAACTATTTAACTGGATTTATGGCTATAAAAATGGTGAAGCCAAAGTGGATAACTTACGTGATTGGCGTTTTGGTGATCCGCTACATAGCAGTCCAGGTTCAATTACTTATGGCAAAAACAAAACCCGTGTTTTCAGTGCTGGTAATGACGGTATCATCCGTAGCCTTGATGGTGAAACAGGTGATGAGTTATGGGCATTTATTCCCTATGAAATGCTCAGTTTGCAAAAACCACTGATGGATGGCACGAAATACCCACCTAAAGCCTATGGTGTTGATGGTACGCCGAGCTTCCTTGTGAGAGATGGCAACGGTAATGGTGTTGTCGATAATGGCGAAAAAGTTAAACTGTTTATCGGTACACGCCGAGGTGGACGCTATATTTATGGCTTGGATGTTACCAGTGATGAGCCGACTTTGTTATGGACGATTGTCGGTGGAAAAACCAATGGTTATACAAAATTAGGACAAACTTGGTCAACACCTAAACCGACCATCATTCGTGTCGATGGTACAGAGAAAGTCGTCCTTATTTATGGCGGTGGTTATGATGATGCCTATGACTTACGTCAAAGCTATCCTAAAGTCGCTACCATTGACGGACGGGAATTTGAACGCACAGGTAATGCTATTTTCATTACCGATGCAGAGACAGGTGAACTCATTTGGTGGGTTGGTAACAAAGGCTCTGGTGCAAGCATGGAATTGAGTAATATGATCTATCCGATTCCCTCTGATGTGACGGTGTATGACAGTAATGGCGATGGTATCACCGATCGCTTATATGTCGGCGATTTGGGAGGACAAGTCTGGCGCATTGATTTAGGAGGCGATATAGGTCCAAGTTCACGCGGCAACAGTTTAGGTGGACGATTGGCTCATATAGCTAATGAAGCGGATCCACAACATCATCGGCACTTTTACTATGCCCCTGATATTGTCCAACTACAAGATGAGGAATATTCCCTAGAAGCCAATTATGATTTAATTTTAATCACCACAGGTTTCAGAGCGAACCCCATTGGTAACTACATTAAAGATCGCTTCTATGCGATTCGTGATCGGGCGATTAATGGCTTGATTCCGAAAAGTAGTAATAGTGGCAATTTAGGCGATGCTAAACTCGATACCCCCGAGGACATGCCCACAGGTGAAGATGCTGATGACAGCAAATTCTTTACCTTAGAGCATGGTACTCAAAATGGCGGCTCTAGCACTTATGAAGCTTTCTATGATGCGACTGATAATGTTCTGCAAGTCGGTAATGATGCGATGCGTAATGAAGCAAAAGTTTTATTACAAACTAAACATGGCTTATTTATTGACTTAGTTGATAAGGGCGAGAAAGGCTTATCTTCCCCCATCGTCTTGGATGGTAAAGTCTTCTTCACCACCTTTGTACCACCTGGCAGTGTTAATACCGGTGCAGGCGGTCCAGGTGAAGGTGCAGGCGAAGATACCTTTGATGAAAAAGATGTCACTGACCCTTCCAGCGACTTTAACAGTGCAACGGGAGGCGGACGTTTTCCTGATGCCAATGGTAATTGCACTAATAAAGCGCTTGCAAATAAATTGTGTCATTACCCACCAGGTAATCAACAAAATTTTCAGGTTATTTGTGTGGGTAAATCATCCTTAAAATCTCATTATGATCATCATGAAGATGTGGACTTTGATGAAACCTTAGGTACGTGTCCAAGCTTCACAGAGGCAAGTATGGCGAATGCATGTACTAATGATGTGCCAGAGGGGTCAGGTAAACTCTATAGTCTTGACGTATTAACCGGTGGAGCGGCATCTAACTTCAACCCTGATAATGATAAAGATGACGGTAAAGATGATGACAGTGCTGATGATTCAGGTACGACTCCTGGTGATGGCACTGACACAGGTGAAGGTGATGATGATAGTGGTACAAAAGATGCCTCAGACCGGGCAGAACAGCTCGGTGATGGTATTCCATCTAATGCATTGCCAGTGTTCTTACCTGAGGGGATTACCGTGGTTGTCGGTACCGGAGGTGGTTTACACCGTTTGGATGAAACCTTGGATATTCCCAAGCAACAGGTTTATTGGTTAGAAGAGTAAACTTAGCTTAGATACCTAAGGCCTAAAGGCAATCGCTACCCTCAGCTGTGGCGGTTGCCTTTATCGTTTAAACCCTCATTTTTATCCATTAGAGCATGTGCAAGGTGAGCAGTTTTGAGGAGCCTTGTGCGGTAATGGTGCACGCAGGGAACTGTGAGGGGGAAAGCGGGTAACTATTCGTTATACCTCGATATATTTCAGGCTTCGATAAACCCCATAAAAACCTCAAAACACCATACCAGCAAAAGCACGGCTGAAGCCATGATTCCGGAATCGGGACTTCAGTCCCGCACCTACCTTCGCTTCAACCTCTCCCCATTAACATATGCATAAAACTCATCCTCATTTACACCACATCGACCTTAAACACCAGTCCATCGCGGATATCGGACACCAATCTAAAGAGCAGACTAAATTATGAAACATTACTAAATACACAATTTGAGATATACGGGACTAAACTATGAAGGGAAACATGCTTGGGAATTACAAATTTTGGGGGTCAATGAATAACATTTACCTAAATTGTAGGGTGCGTTAGCGATAGCGTAACGCACCAATTGAAATCTAGAAAATAATATTTTCGTAATATAAAACGAAGCCAATAACAAAACTCCTTTCGTTGTTGATAACAAAAACGGTGCGTTACGCTACGCTAACGCACCCTACAGCTCCCACCACGCGCCGCCAGAGCGACGCAATCTGCATTCCCAACGAAGACGTTGGGAACGCGTAGGGGCTAGAGGGAATTCAACACCCCACCCCCAACCACAGGCAACAACACATACTCAATCCGCAGATTAGGAAAATCCTGCTCCAAATCCTTTAACAGCCGCGCCAACACCCCCGCTTCAGCCTGTATCTGCGCCACCCATTTCGCTTGCACCCCCGCCACTTGCTCGCTCAAATCCAAACACTGTTGTTGCATCAAGGTGCTGTGCCCATCGGCGTGGTAGCTTAAAAACTGCTCTATGTCTTGGCGTTGTAACAGCCAGTCGCTGAGCAGTTGTGCGCGTTTGGCGGCGATGTTGAGAATTAACAGTTGTTGTTCCATGTCGGCTCCTTCGACTCGGCAAACCATTGATATAACACTGGTAAGAGTATCAAGGTTAATAGGGTGGAGGTGGCGATGCCGCCGATAACGACTATCGCCAGCGGTTTTTGTATCTCAGAGCCTGGCCCGGTGGCGTAGAGTAGCGGAATCAGACCAAATAAAGTCGAGTTGGCGGTCATGAGCACGGGGCGTAAGCGCCGTTCTGCGCCTTGGCGCACGGTTTGGTACATGTCCAAGCCGCTGGCTCGCAGTTGGTTAAAATACTCGACCATGACCACGCCGTTCATGACCGCAATGCCTAAGAGGGCGATAAAACCCACCGAGGCGGGGACGGAGAGATACGCGCCGGTATACCACAGCGCGAAAATGCCGCCAATCAGAGCGAAGGGGATATTCAGCAATACCAACAAGGCTTGGCGCAAACTGCCGAAGGTGGTGAAGAGTATCAGGAATATCAGCCCCAAGGCGATGGGGACAACCAGGGTTAGGCGCTTGGCGGCACGTTGTTGGTTTTCAAATTCGCCGCCCCATGCCAGACGATAGCCCAAGTCCAAAGGCACGGCTTGTTCAACAGCTTGCTTGGCTTCATCGACAAAGCCGACCAAATCCCGCCCTCGGACGTTAAGCGTTATCACCGCCATGCGTTGTGCTAATTCGCGCTCGACTTGTACCGGCCCTTCTAGGCGTTTAAGCTCGGCGATGGTGGAGAGCGGCACAATCTCGCCATTGGGCATTGCCAGCGACAGGTTGGCAAAGCGGGCAGGGGCATCGCGGATGTCTTCGCTGCCTTTTATCATCAACGGTACGCGCCGCGCGCCTTGGTAGACTGTGCCGATGCGTTTGCCCTCGATTTGGGCGCGGAGCATGTCTTGTACGTCGGTGACATTCAGCCCCAGCCGCCCAGCGGCGAGGCGGTTGATATCAACTTGGAAGTATTGCACACCCTCGTTGACGGTGTAGAGCACATCTTCACTGCCTTGAATTTTTTTCAGCTCCTCGGCAATGGTTTGGGCTTTGGCGTTGAGTACGTCTAAATCATCGCCAAACAATTTCACCGCCACATCGCCGCGCACGCCTAGAATCATTTCGGAGACGCGCATATCAATCGGCTGGGTAAAGCCGTAGGCAACGCCGGGGAAGTCTTGCATGACTTGGCGGATTTCGTCGATTAATTCATCTTGCTCGCTCATGCGCCATTCTGAGCGCGGTTTGAGGATTAAAAAGCCGTCGGTCTCGTTGAGGCTCATGGGGTCGAGTCCGATTTCATCTGAGCCTGCGCGGGCGACCATGCCCACGACTTCGGGGATGCGCTCAATCAGGGCTTTTTCGACTTTTAAGTCTAAATCCAACGATTTTTCCAGAGTAATAGAGGGCAATTTTTCCAGTTGGATAATCAAGTTGCCCTCGTCCATGTTAGGCATAAAGGTTTTGCCGATGTCTTGATAGGCGTAGATGCTGGCAGCCAAGGCAGCGAGGGCGAGCATGACGACAATGATGCCAAAGCGCAGTGAGAGATTGAGCACAGGGCGGTATAAACGGGTTAATAAGCGTGAGAGTAACGGCTCTTTGCTGGGTTTTTGCGGCAATAAATAGGCGGCAAAGACGGGAATCACGGTTAAGGACAAAATCAAGGACACCGTGAGGGCAAAGACGATGGTCAAGGCGACGGGGATAAAAAGCTTGCCTTCCAAACCTTGTAAAGTCAGCAACGGCAAAAACACCAAGATAATAATCACCGTGCCGGAGATGACCGGAACAGCGACTTCTTTGACGGCGCGGTAAATCAAATGCAACCGTGGCAGCTTTTGCATTTTTGGGTCTTGTAGGTATTTGACCATGTTCTCGACCACCACCACGGCGGCATCGACCAATAAACCGATGGCGATGGCAAGCCCGCCCAAGCTCATGAGGTTGGCGGACATGTCAAAGCTGCGCATGAGGATGAAGGTGGAGAGGGCAACCAAGGGCAAAATCAGGGCAACGGTGAGAGCGGCGCGCAATTGCCCTAAGAACAGCAACAATAACAAGACGATTAAGGCGGCGGCTTGTAGCAAGGCATCAGAGACCGTGCTCACTGCCCGCTCGACCAAATCGCCGCGATTATAGAAAATACGAATCTGTACGCCAGCGGGCAAAGTTTTTTCCAGCGCGCTTAGTTTCTCTTCCACGCCTTCGACCACGGTACGGGCATTTGCACCGCGCAAGCCCAGCACCAAGCCTTGCACCACCTCGCCCTTGCCATCGGCGGTAACGCCACCATAACGGGTCAGGCTGCCAATGCGCACTTCGGCAACATCGGCAATCCGAATCGGCGAGCCGTTGACGGTTTTTAAGACGATTTGGCGAATGTGATCGAGGCTGTCGATACGTCCTTGGGCGCGCACTTGTAAAGTCTCCTCACCCTCGCTGAGCAGCCCCGCGCCATCGTTACGGTTGTTTTGGCTTAGTGCTTGTTCTAAATCACTGAATTGTACCTTTCGGGCATTCATGCGGGTGTTATCGGGCACGACTTCAAAAGTACGGGCATAGCCGCCCAAGACATTGACATCAGCCACCCCGGGCACGGTGCGTAGAGCGGGGCGAATCACCCAGTCTAAAATATCCCGCCGCTCAAGCAAGGACAGCTCGCCGCCTTCGATGGTAAACATAAGCATTTCCCCCAGCGGCGTGGTCATGGGGGCGATGCCGCCGCTAATATCAGCGGGTAAATCATCACGAATGGCACTGAGGCGCTCGGTGACTTGTTGCCGCGCCCAATAAATGTCGGTGTTCTCGGCAAAATCCACCGTGATGTCGGTCAACCCGTATTTGGCTAAAGAGCGCAACATGACTTGATTTGGAATCCCCAGCATCTCGACTTCAATCGGCGCGGTGATTTGCGACTCGACTTCCTCTGGGGTCATGCCGGGGGCTTTGATAATGATTTTTACCTGTGGGGCGGAGACATCGGGAAAGGCATCAATCGGCAGTTGGTGCAGCGCTTGCCAGCCGATACCGACCAAGGCGGCGGTAATCACCAGCATAAACAAACGCTGGCTGAGGGAAAAACGGATAATAGAGCCTAACATTATTCGCCACCCAAACCTTGCCAAGCGGCTTTAATGGCGCTGATGCCACTGATGGCGACTGATTTGTTCGCCAGCGGGGCATCGACGACGGCATAATCATCATGCTCACTAATCAAACGCAGACTTTGTGGCTCAAAACCGCCTTCGGTTTGGGTAAAGACGACAATGTCCTTGCCTTGCCGTGCCAGAGCGACCTTGGGCACTTGGTAATAAGCTTGCTCGGTGGCGGTGTTGATATGGGTCTCGACAAATTGCCCAACCCGCAAGCTATCTAAAGCTTGGTCGAGTTCTGCCCGTACCAAGACGGTTTGGTTATCGGGGTCTACTTCCCGACCGATGAGGATAATGCGCCCTGTTGCCGCTGTGCCATCGACTTCGATGCCTGTGCCGACACTTAAATCATCCAAACGGTCTAAAGGGGCGCGAATCTCTAGCCATAAATGGCTTAAATCGGCGATTTGAAACAAGCTGTCCATGTCATCGACACGCTGACCGCTGGCGATATTGCTTTTTAACAGTACTCCAGCGGCAGGGGCGAGAATGTCTAAACTGCCGCTGAGTTTGCGGTTTTTACGTAAGTTTTGCACCTGCGCCGCTGACATGCCTGCCAATTGTAGCACTTGGGTTTGTGCCGCCAGATTGGCCTTGGCTTCAGCCCATTGGCTTTGGGTATCTAAAAAACGCCGCTTGGCGATGATTTCATCGGCGAATAATTGTTTATCGCGTTGGTAATGCGCCAGCGCCAAGCTGTGTTGGGTCAACACTTGGAGATAATCGCGCTGTAAAGTAATCAAGGCGCGGCTTTGTAATTTGGCCAGCAATTGCCCTTGACGGACATTTTCACCAACGGCGACCCTGACTTGTTGAATCAAGCCACTTTGCGGGGCGCTGACCACATGGATTTGTTTTGGTGGCGCGATAACGCTGGCGGGCAAGTGTCCACCGACCTTGGTTTGTGTCGCCATCACCGCTTGGGTTTGAATGCCCAAGCTGTCGATTTGTTGGGTGCTAAAGGCAATCGGCTCAGCCTGTAGCTCGGTGATGAAAAAAAGAATAAAAAACAAGCGTTTCATGGCAGTTTCCCTACAGCTTGACGCTCGGGCAAGGGTTCGACACAGAGGAAGAAACCAAGCCAGTCGCAAAAAAAGATATGTGGTCGGCTAAGATAACGAAATTGGGCGGGGATGGGAATAGGAGATATGTCCCATTAAGCATGTTATTGCTTTGATATAGTGTGTGGGTTGGTATTTCGCAGGCTTCAACCCAACTTACATTTGTTCGATTTATGGGGTAGGTCTTGTTGTCAATATAACTTACGTGTCATAGTTCTCTTTTAGTTCATTAAGAAGTTTTTGTTTAATTTCATAAATTAAATTGTATAATTTTTTTGCTAAATATTCAGCTTCATCATTGCTATTCATAAGGCGTATATCATCCGATATTTCTTTTAATTTTTTGTATATGTCATTCGACAATATGACCCCATATTGCCTTAGATAGTTTTCCGTTTTGCCACAAATTTCACGTAAATTATTCATTATAGATGGATAGGGGTCATCTAAATCTTGTATATAGTCAGTTATATCATGAAGATACAGGATATATGCAGAAGTAGCTTCATATTTTTTTTGAAAAAGTAATTCTGTTATTTTTAATTTTGTTTTGTGTTGCTCCAAGTCTTTGCTTAATTCTGATTTTGCTTTTTCTAAGTCTTCATCTAATTTTAATTTTACTTTATCTCTTAATATTTTTGCAGACCAAGTAATAATTCCTGTTGCTACAACCGTTCCACCACCAAGTGCTGCAAGTATTGGAATATGTATCATATTTTTTCCTTAGTGTTACTCGTCCCCAGCGTCTACGCTGAGAATACCTACCTCGCTGTTTTAGCAGTATATCTCAGGGCAGTCATTGTAATATAAAAAATCCTGCCTTGCGATTTTGACTTGAAATTATAGCAGCTGGGGTTGGGTGTGGATAAGCTATTGGCGGCGGCGCATTTGATTCGTGAGACGGGGTATTTGCGCCGTGAGATAGATTTGGCGTATTTGCGCACCGTAGAGCCGTAGCACTGCTACGGCTCAACCCAAACAAAGCCCCCACCCTAAGGGATTGCTAGATTTTAGTATCGGGGCTTCGATTAGCCGTAACGTGTTACGGCTCTACTAAACAAAGCCCCCGCCCCAAGGGATTGCTAGATTTTAGTGTTGGGGCTTCGATTAGCCGTAACGTGTTACGGCTCTACTAAACGAAGCCCCCATCCTAAGGGATTGCTAGATTTTAGTGTTGGGGCTTCGACTAGCCGTAACGTGTTACGGCTCTACCCTACAAGCGCATCACGGCAGCTCTCCTACCGCTTGGTTGTAATCAGCAATGCTTTGTTGCAACTGGATTTTACGTTGGCGTTTGGCGCGGGTGCTGACAAAGAAATTGTTTTGCGCCCGTAACAGGCTTAATAAGTCACTCTCGCCCAAATCAAAGGCTTTGCGAATCAGTTTTAGGTTTTCACGCGCCAGTTTTTGTCGGGCTTCGACTTGTTTTAGGGCTAGTCGTTGGTTCTCTAGCCGCCGCGCTGCGGTGTGTAAGGCCAGTTCTAAATCCCATAGGCTTTGTTGTTGGGCGCTTTGCTGGGCACTAATCAGGCTTTGTGCCTCGGCAAGCTCGGTTTTTTTATAGGCTTTGCCGTTCAGTGGCACACTAAAGCCTAAGCCGATGCTGTTGTCATAGCCACCTCCGTGTGCGCCGCGCTCGCGTTTGAGATTAAAACGGACATCGGGTTGATAACCGCTATCGGTGCGGACTTGTTGTTTTTGGGCTTGTGCCAACAACAATTTAGCGTGCAATAAAGCCAGTTGTGGGTGGGTGACGATATGTTCTTGCTCACTTTGGCTTTCGCGAAAATCAAAGGGCAGGTTTTGGGTCAGGGTTAAGGCGCTATAGCGTTGCCAAGCCAGTTGCAAGGCTTCATCGACATCTAAATATTCAGCCTCTTTGTTGAGCACTTCTTGGGCAGCGCTTAAATCATCGGTTTTGGCTAACTCGCCTGCTTTATAGCGTTTATGGACATCGTTTTGTAAGGCTTTAGCCTCTTCTAAAGCTTGTTGCGCCAATTGAGCTTGGTTTTCTTGTTTGACCACCGCCCACAATGCTTGGCGTAACCGTCCCGCCAGTGTCAGTTTTAAGACCTGTTTTTCCCGCTCATGGACTTGTTCCCACAAAGGCAATAAGGCTTGGCGGGCTTGGCGTTGTTTTGGTAACAATAAGGGCAAATCAACACTGAGTTGCCACTCTTGTGCGCCGACATCGCTGCCCAAAGTGTCGTCTTGTAGGCTCAAGCCCAACTCAGGCGCAGCGCGTAGCCAATGCTGGCTCTCTTCTGTTAAGGCTTGATGTTCATTTTCATGAGCCTTGAGTTTGAGCTGTTCGGGGTGCTGTTGAAACACTTGCTCTAATAAACGCGAAAAGCTCAGTTTATCATCGACCGATAAATCTAATTGACGCTCCGGCAAGGTATCAGCGCTGACAGTGGCACTGAGGCAATACAATAAAAAGTATAGATAAGGCATGGTAAAGTTTAAGTGAAAATTGGCTGTTTAAGATAGCGCAACTTGGGATGAATGGGAATAGGATGTATGTCCTATGATGTGCCGCTGAAAGGCATGTCCAACGCGGATGTTAAAAACGAGTCATAAAATTATTGTGAAATTGCTCACACTCCCCTTGTATCTCAAACCATTGCTTGGATAATAAGCACCATGAATACGCATGTTTCTAGTCTTGCCAGTTGGTCTATTCACCATCCCATCGGCATTAGTACATTGGCATCGGTGCTATTGGTTTTGGGGCTGATTGCCTTTCAAAACCTGCCCGTGAACTTGTTGCCGCCGATTATTTATCCTGAAATTCGGGTGCGGGTTAATGACCCCGGTGTGCCTGCGGAATTAATGCTCGATGAGATCACGCGCCAACTGGAAGAACAACTGGCGATTACCGAGGGCGCGATTGCGATTCAATCAGAAACCCGTCAAGGGCGCAGTGCGGTGGATTTGTTGTTTCCGCTGGGGCACGATATGGACGAAGCGCTGCGTGACAGTATTATCCGCCTTGAGCGTGCGCGGCGTTTTTTACCCAAGGGCATTGAGCCGCCAGTAATCTATAAACGCGACCCCAGCCAAATTCCGGTATTAACCCTCGCCTTATCCTCAAACAGCAAAACCCGAATTGAATTGAGTGATTGGGCTGATTATCAGTTTGCCAAATGGTTTATTAATCTCAAAGGGGTAGCAGCGACAGAAGTCGGGGGGGATTTGGGGCGGGAAATCTTATTGTATCCCAAATTTGAGCAACTCCAGCGTTTGGGCTTAAGTTGGCAAAGTATTGTTGATGCTTTAGATAAACATAATCAAGATTTAAGTCTGGGGCGTTTACAGCAAAGCCAACCTGTGATTAGTTTGCGTCTCCCAGCACGGGCGCAAACTGTGAGCGAGCTTGCTGATTTACCTTTAACCGAGCCACAGCTACACACAAACCCGATTAGATTGGCTGATGTTTGCGATATTGTCGATGCCCATGAAGATGAAAAACTCCGTATTCGCTTAGATGGCATCAACGCGATTCAAGTCTCGATGCAAAAACAGCCACAAGCCAATACCGCCGAGGTTGCCGAATTAGTCAAACAGCGGCTGGCTTGGCTCACAAGCGAGGGCTTGCTGCCTAAGGACATCAGCATTCGTGTGGTCGATGATCAATCGGTGTACTTAAACCATGCTTTGCATCATGCCCTGCAAGCGGTACTTAGTGGCGCAGCTTTGGCAATGCTGGTGGTGTGGCTGTTTTTAGGTGATGTGCGTCGAACGCTATTAATCGGCACGGCAATTCCCTTGGCCTTAGCCATTACTTTTTTGCTGATGTATTGGCAAGGTTTGAGTTTGAATATCATGAGTTTGGGCGGCTTGGCTTTGGGCATTGGGATGCTGGTCGATAGCGCCATTGTTATGCTGGAGAACATTAAACGCCATCAGCAGCAAGGACAGAGCAAAGCTGGGATTGCTCAGGCGGCGCACGAGATGAACAGCCCCTTGATTGCGGGCATCAGCACTACCTTGGCAGCGATTGTGCCGTTTTTATTCATGACTGGCTTAATTGGCTTATTGTTTCGTGAGCTGATTATTACCATCAGCGCCGCCAGCATTGCCGCTTTGTTGATTGCTTTGAGTTTAGTCCCGGCGTGGGCGGCAAAAATTCCGCATCGTTCAGCACGCTTGGATTTTAGTTTTTTACTGCGGACTTATGCCTTTGTGCTGCGTTGGGCGTTACGGTTGCGCTGGCTGGTGTTGGCGGCGTTTCTTGCCACATTGTATTGGAGCATTCCCCTGTTGGAGCAACGCCCTTTTCAATTTTTACCCAAACTCGATCAAGGCAGCGTCCGTATCAGCATCAGCGCCGAGGTCGGCACACCTTTGGAAAAAATAGATAACATCACTGCCAAGATCGAAAACTATTTGCAACAAGACCCCCGTGTTGAGCAAGTCTTTAGTCTTATCGGTGGGCGAATTTTTGGACGTTCTCAATACGAAATCAGTCACCGCAGCAGTTTAAAAGTACAACTCAAACGCATTGCCGGACAAACCCCAAATAGTCAAGCATGGATAAAAGCGACTAAAAAAGCTTCGAAAGCCGTCGTGCCTAAAGGGGTAAAACTGCGACTTTATAGCAGCAGTATTCGCGGCATCCGTCTAAACCGTGGCAATGATGATATTAATTTGTATTTACAAGGCGATGATTTCACGGCTTTACAACAAACGGCGGTGCAATTATTACCCCAGCTAGAAAAAGTCGAGGGTTTGGACAATTGGCAACATAGTGCCGAGGACTTTCAAGCGGAACTGCAAGTTAAAATCAAACGCGCTGTGGCGTATCAATTCGGTTTTGATGTCGAGGATTTGGGCGAGCAAATCCAACGTGCTATTCAAGGGCAAGTGGTGAGCTATTTAATCGAAGACGACAGGCGGGTGAATATTCGCTTACGTTTGCGGGCATCACAACGCCTCAATACGGAACAATTATTACAACTACCGGTGCAAGCGCCCTCAGGGCAATGGTATTTGCTCGCCCAACTGGCTGAACTACAACGGGTCGATAGTCCCCGCGAAATCCGCCGCCGCCAACAGCAACAGGTGTTAGAAATCAATGCCAGCCTCAACGATGATGCCGAGTTAGAATCCGCTTTAAACAAAATAGAACAAGTGCTGAGCCAACAAGATTTACCCGCTGGCATTCATTATTTTTTCTCTGAAAACGCTGCCAGTGATGCCGCCAAGCAAAAATATTTGCTGTTATATTTGGCTTTGTTTTTAGTCTTTGCAGTGATGGCGATTCAATACGAATCTTTAAGCTATCCGGTGTTGATTATGCTCTGTATTCCCTTTAGCTTAACTGGCGTAGTCTTGGGGCTAGAGCAAGGAGATCTGCCTTTGTCTATGCCCGTGTGGCTGGGGGTGATCATGCTCATGGGGATTGTGGTTAATAATGTGATTATTTTACTCGCCGCCTTGCAGCGCCAAGCACCAGGATTGGGTTATGAAGCCATTATTGCTGCTGCTAGCCAGCGCTTGCGCCCGATTAGCATGAGCACCTTAACCACAGTCGCGGGTTTATTACCCTTGGCTTTGCAGTGGGGCGAGGGCGCGGAGTTGTTACAACCTTTAGCACAAGTGTTGGTCTGGGGCTTGTCTTATTCTTTGTTGGTGAGCTTGTTGTTATTACCCGTGTTAGCGAGTTTTCGACGCTGAAAAATAAACCACCGACAAACACATAGCCCCTTTAAAATGACTTTAGTCATATTTATTCACCAGAGCAGCAGCTCCTTTCTACAAATTCTCCGAGGCAAATTCGGCAAGACGTGAGCGTTCACCTTGTTGCAGGGTAATGTGCCCGGCATGTTGCCACTGCTTAAATCTGTCCACCACATAGGTTAGCCCGGAAGTGGTTGCGGTTAAATAAGGCGTGTCGATTTGTCCAACGTTACCCAAACAAACGATTTTACTCCCAGGCCCAGCGCGGGTGATTAGGGTTTTCATTTGTTTAACGGTGAGGTTTTGTGATTCATCGAGAATAATATAGCGCCTGAGGAAAGTCCGTCCGCGCATAAAATTTAGCGAGCGGACTTTGATTTTATTTTGTAATAAGTCCGCTGTCACCGCTTTGCCCCAAGCATTATCAGCTTGCTGGGGTTGCAAAACTTCAATATTGTCCATTAATGCACCCATCCACGGGGTCATTTTTTCTTCTTCCGTGCCGGGTAAAAAACCGATGTCATCGCCGACGGGGACGGTTAGACGGGTAACAATGATTTCTTCGTAGCGGTCTTGATCCAAGGCTTGGCTTAAACCCGCCGCTAGGGCTAATAAGGTTTTGCCCGTGCCTGCGGTTCCGAGCAGAGTGACAAAATCGACTTTGGGGTCTAAGAGTAAGTTTAAGGCAAAGTTTTGCCCCTGATTGCGGGCATTAATCCCCCAGACGGTTTCTTGTTTGCGATAGTCTAGCGCTGGGCGAATAGTGCTTTTTTCCCCTTCTACCTTGTCAATTAAACCTTCAAAATCGGTTCTAAATACGCCCATATTGGGATAGCAGTCTTCTAGGGCGCTGGTGTCTACTTCGGCAAGTTCACCTGCGGCGCTGATGGTGGCATTGGGCGCTAAGGCGTGCATCCCGGTGTGAAGCAAATCGACATCATCCAAGACTTTATCGGAGTGATAATCCTCAGCGCTGATGCCTAAGACATGGGCTTTAATCCGTACGCTGACATCTTTGCTGACAATGATAATTTGCCGTGTGGGTTCTTGCTGTTGTAGTTGGGTCGCTAGCTGCAATAGTTGATTGGTGGTTTTTTTCGGTGACAGGTTTGCCAGCAAAGGATTAGGAACATTTTTCGGGTCGAGGCGTTGGTTTTGGAAAAATAAGCGCCCGCCATCGGGCAAAGGCAAGCCTTGTTCTAGGTGTTCTATCATCTCGGTTTCGATGATTTCATCAATAAAACGACTGGCTTGGAGGACATTGCGGGCGATTTCGCTATGGCCTTTTTTCTCGTTATCCAACTCTTCTAAAACCGCCATGGCAATATAGACATCATGACGCTGAAAGTGGAATAAAGCGCTGGGATCATGAATTAATACATTGGTATCCAGCAAATAAAGCTTTTTAGGATGTGCGTTGTTCATAATGATGCTTTACAATCGGTGCAAATGAGCCAGCTGTGCTATACAGGTAAATACCTTGTAAAACACAGTATTTTTTTAGGAACTTAACAGTATAGACCATGTTAGCAACACAACACCGTTTTTTTATTAATCGTCATGGGCAAGTGCGCCGTTTACATTTTATTGGTATCGGCGGTGTCGGTATGAGTGGCATCGCCGAGGTGATGCACCGCTTGGGCTACGCTGTCTCAGGTTCGGATATGAATGAGACTGCCGTCACCAAACGCCTGCAAGGCTTGGGGATTCGTTTATTTATTGGGCATCAGGCCGATAATGTCGCCAATTGCGATGTGGTGGTGATTTCGACCGCCATCCCCAAAGATAACCCTGAATTAGTCGCCGCCCGCAAACAGCGCATTCCGATTGTGCGCCGGGCGGAGATGCTCGGCGAGTTGATGCGTTTTCGCCAAGGCATTGCCGTTGCGGGCACGCATGGTAAAACCACTACCACCAGTTTATGTGCGGCGCTGTTAGCCGAAGGCGGTTTAGACCCGACGTATGTCATTGGTGGGCGCTTAAATAGCAGCGGGCATCATGCGGCTTTGGGCAGTGGCGATTATTTGGTCGCTGAGGCCGACGAGAGCGATGCCTCGTTTTTACATCTGTATCCGATTATCACCATCGTTACCAATATTGATGCTGACCACATGGAAACCTATGGTGGCGATTTGGAAAAACTGCACCAAACCTTTGTCGATTTTCTTAAACAATTGCCCTTTTATGGCTTGGCGGTGGTGTGTTTAGATGATGATGCGGTTAAGCGCTTGTTGCCGACTTTAAGCAAACCCGTTCTTAGTTACGGACTCGATCCTGATGCGGATATTTATGCCAGTGATATAGAGCAAAAAGAAGGACAAAGCCATTTTACTGTCAATCGCCATAATCAACCCAACTGGCTAAAGGTCAGTATGAATTTACCGGGTGAGCATAATGTCTGTAATGCCCTTGCGGCGATTGCGGTGGCGTATGAATTGGGCGTGCCGGATCAGGCGATTGTCCAAGGTTTAGCGAATTTTGCCGGGATTGGGCGACGTTTTCAGACTTTGGGCGAGATTAAGGCCGGCGATGGCACAGCCTTGTTGATTGACGATTATGGTCATCATCCGCGCGAGATGGCGGCGACACTGGAGGCGATCAAAGCCAATTGGCCTGATAGACGCTGTGTGTTGATTTTCCAACCGCACCGCTATAGCCGCACACGGGATTTGTTTGCTGACTTTGTTGAAGTGTTAGCCCAGCAACAGCAATTGATTTTATTAGAAGTTTATCCTGCGGGCGAGCCGCCGATTGTCGGCGCAGATGGCACCAGTTTATATCGAGCGATTTGTGCGACCAAAGTCCCTGAAAGTGGATGTTCGGTACAGTTTGTTGCTCGCGGTGAATCGCTAGAAACAGCGCTTGAAGCCATGTTACAAGCTGACGATATTGTCTTAACCTTAGGGGCAGGCGATATAGGACGCATGGCCAAGGGCTTAGCTCAGAGTTTGTGTCAAACGGCTCCCTAAAATAACAGCAGGGCTTTTAGTTCTGGTTTTCAGTTAAAAGCCTCATGCCTTAAGTCGTTAGAATGGGGTAGAATAAGCTGCTTGTTAAACTGTCTCTAAGAACCTGCCATGCCTACAATTAATTTGACCGAAGAAGCAACGCTCGCCGCTGATATTTGTTTTAAACCCTATGAACCAACAGCATTGAAACAGGTGTTTTTAACCGGTGCCAGTGGTTTTTTGGGCGCATTTTTATTGGCTGAATTATTAGAAAAAACGCAAGCCGAGGTGCATTGCCTCGTCCGTGCTGATGATGATATCCATGCCGCTAAACGCCTACAAACCTGCCTTGAGCGTTATCAATTATGGCAAGCGGATTGGCAAAACCGTATACATGCCTGGGCGGGTGATTTAGCTGAGGCACAGTTTGGTCTAAGTAACGCAACTTGGCAATATTTGGGCAAACATATCGATAGCATTTATCATAACGGCGCTATTATTCACAATTTTTTCCCTTACACACGCTTAAAGGCAGCCAATGTCACTGGCACAGAAACTGTATTACGTTTAGCAGCTGTAGATAAAACTAAACCGGTACACTTTGTCTCTAGTATGGCGGTGTTTTTTTCACAACATTATTTACAGCAAGGCAAATTAGATGAATATGATTTGCCTGTGGATGATGGCACGCTAAAAGGTGGCTATAAACAAAGTAAATGGGTTGCTGAAGCTTTGATTCGTCAGGCACAAGCGCGCGGTTTGCCCGCGAGCATTTATCGCCCCGTGCGCATTTTGGGACATAGCCAAACAGGGGTAAATGCCAATCTTAAAGATGCCTTATGTCAATTGGTAAAAGGCTGTATTAATTTAGGTCAATTTCCCGATTTGGATGTGCGCATCAATTTGGTTCCGGTGGATTTTGTTGCCCGTGCCATTGTGGCGTTATCCATGCAGCCCAAAGCCTTGGGGCGCGGCTTTAATTTGTATAACCCCGAGTCAACGCAGTGGCCCGATTTTTATCAGGATTTGCAACAATTGGGCACGGAAATGGATTATCGCTTGGAACAATTGGGGTTTGATGATTGGTTAGCGGCATTGCAGGCAAAAATCGATGCCGGTGATAAGCGTCAGGTTTATACGTTTTTGCGTTTGTTTTTCCGTTCGCCTAATAATTTGTTAATGAAAAAGCCAGCATTACACAGCCCTGATATGTGGCAATTGTTACAAGAACTTAACATTATTTGTCCTGAGGTTGATGTGGCTCTATGGCGTACTTATTTACGCTATTTTCAGGCAATTGATTATTTAACTGATGTGGGGGACTAAGCTGGTTTTTATCACAATAGTGTGATTTTCCACCTGCCTAGTGAAGCTTAGCCATGCAGCAATGGCGGTTTTTTCTGCCCTTAAGGTAGAAAAAGAAGCCTTTGCGTAACATCAATTATTTAAGATTTTCCCCATTACGGTTTGTATTTTTAAACCTTAAAATCAGTCTGTTAGATGGGGGAGTTAGATTTTTCAACATCGCATCGAATCGCTGGGTTCTATATAATGACCAAAATCTTTCTAAATTTAACCTTAACAATGGTTTGAGGTTTATAACAATGACATCACCACCTTATTTAAAACCATTACGCTATTCTCTCTCTCTGATTTTTCTGGGTTTTTTTTTAATTTTAATGATTTTACTCAGTACCACTTATTTGAGTTTAAATGCTTTATCTGAGGAAAATAAACATTTTGAACATCTGATTGAACATAACCAAAAAAAATCATATTTTTTTAATAAAATGCGAGATGCTGTTTGGCGGCGTTTTGCTAGCATATTTATCATCAGTAATTTGGTCGATAGAATCATCATTGAAGAAGAATGGGAGCGTTTTACCTTAAGTGCCAGTCAATTTATGAGCGCTCGTGATCAATTGATACAACTGGGATTAAATAAGCAAGAAAAAACCTTACTAGAAATGCAACGTCCTCTGATTCATAGTACACGAAGTATTTTTTCAGAAATCATTATCCATGCTCGGGCTGGACAAACCTACTTAGCACAACAAGATATGTTAATCGCCAGAGACAGAGCACAACGCCTGATGCATATTTTGGACGAGAGTATTTTTTTGAATAAGAAAAATTCCCATGTGCGTATTGCTGAAGCAAAACAAGCCTATGATCAATTGCGTCAACAAATGATTTTATTAAGTATGGCAGCCGTGGTGTGTTGTATTGTGGTAGTCATGGGCATTGCGGAAAAAATTCGCCGCCAGCAACAGCGGTTTTTAATTACCTTCAGAGAGCTGGAGCAAAGTAATAAACAGTTGTTTAAGCGTGGGCAAGAACTCATGGTTGCACAGCACAAAGCCGATGAGGCGCATCAAACTAAAACCCGCTTTTTAGCCAATATTTCTCACGAACTGCGCACACCATTGAACGCTGTGCTTGGTTATACCGAGATTTTGTTATATGACATACACACACATGGGCAAATTCAACGCACAGATGAAATTCAAGAAATCCAAATTGCCGGGCATCATTTACTCAAACTGGTCAGCGATCTATTAGATATAACCGACTTAGGTGAACAAAAAGTGCAGGTGTATTATCAACGCTTTGAACTGTATTCTTTAGTGGATAATTTACTTGAGACCATGCGCCCTCACATTAAAAATCAAAATAATCAGTTGCTGACGGAATTTGAGCCAGAGATTACTTGGATTGATGGTGATCCTGACAGAATTAAACAAATTTTATTAAACTTATTGAGTAATGCGACTAAATTCACTCAAAATGGTTGGATAAAGGTTCGCATTAAAAAACAACAACGTGACCGTAAAACATGGATTATTTGCCAAGTAGAAGATAACGGTATTGGCATCGACCCGAAACAACAAGGTTTATTATTCAAACTGTTTCATCAAGTCGATGATTCTTCTACCAGAGAGCATGGTGGATTAGGCATCAGCTTGGCATTGAGCTTGCGTTTTGCTCGCATGATGCGGGGCGATTTGACTTTAGAAAGCCAATTAGGCAAAGGCAGTTGTTTCACACTTTGGCTCCCGGCATCCATCTAAAGTCTAAATCATTTAGGGGCTGATATTTACCCACCACGCGCCATTATTTTGGAAAAAAGATTTTTGCCAATCACGGCTATTTAGCGCATTGCCCGCGCTATCTTCAGGGGCTTGCCAGTCGTAATCGCTTAAATCGTTTTTTAAACCCAGGCGGAAAATCGTGGCATCGCCATAGGGTATATAAATGATATACCATTGTCCTGTTGCCTCAACACGGAAAAAATACCAGATCAAATCCAGCGTTCTACCGGCAACCGCATTAGCGGCATCATAAGCTCTGCTGCTGTTGACTATGACATCAGGATTATTCGACAAAGGAATGCCTTTATAGCTGCTGCTATGGGTATAATCATCAATCAGCGTCGATAAGGTCACGGTTTTTTGGGCAAAATCGACTGTTGCCACCGATCTTCCGCCAGCCATTTCTCCCCAAACCAATTCCCCTTGATAACCTTCTGCACCAGATAAAATATAAGTCGCTCCTGCTGCGTTAGATATCAACCATTGATTGGTATTCTGATCTAAATAATAAGCCCACGATGTCATATGTGCTGTGTTGCTTAAATCATGGATTTCGTCACCGTTGGGCGCGAGCGAGGGCTGAACGGTAAATACTTGTTCGGCAAGATGTTGCCATTGCCCTTCTCGATACGCTTTAGCAACCAATAAATAATCACCTGCCGTGTGGATATAGCCCGTTGAAAAATCAAAATGATAGGTTTCATTCGCAGCTAAGCGTAAATTATCAATAAATTTTGCCGTGCTGCTGTTAGCCCATTGCATATCGAATAAATATGCACCGGATGTTTCATGCACAGAAAGCGCTAGCCTCTCAATATTTATATCGCTTGTGCCGCTATTTTTAACTTTGAATTGGGCATCAAAATTCGGCTTGTCACTACTGCTGTTTGCATCAGCATAGCTTGGGGATTTATACCAAAAATCATATATATCTAAACCACTGACATGGGCAGAATTTTGGCGTAGCTGCGGCAATAAAGCATAGAGTTTTTCTCCTGGGCAAAGCGTACTTTTAACATCTCTATGACCTAAGACATGCGGCAAATAAACTTGAGCATTCCAATGGCTGGATGTGAGGGGATTGATATTTTCTTTCTGGGTTTTCCAAGCGATTAATTTTTCGGCAGCTGATAAAGCGGCGGCTGTTGGTACTACTTCTCTAAAATCGCCTAAAAAAGCAATACCAACGGTAAAACGGTTATCAATCGCAGATGCACTCCCGCCTGCGTGAGCACCGATGACATTATCCCCGCCTTTGCGCCCCTCATAAATTACGCCATTAGGGTCAATCAGATAATTATACCCAATATCCCCCCAGCCTCGGCTTACTGCGTGGTATTCCAAGGTATTGCGCACCACCTGTGGCCAATCGGTTTCATCATTACGATTGACGGTATGGTGAATGACCACATGAGTGACATTGGTATAGGTTGGCGACCATGTTGCCACTGATTCATTTGCACCCCATTGATGGCGCGAAATAATATTAGGCTGGTTGCTGCGGCGATGGCTTTGTTGCGATAGGGTTTTTATCCGCTCTAGCATGTCCGTGCTTGTTTTCTCTGAGTGGATAAAATCAGCACGGATATGACTTAGTTGTGGATAAGCCCCTTGTTCATTGGGATGTAAGACAATTTTATACTCAAGATAACGGTGTTGTGCGTTGACGATATTAAGCATAGGCGAGGCAAATAAACCCGCATATTCAAAGCCTGTTTGATGGCTGTTTTGACTTAAATCATGAGCATGAACCGAGCGCCAATCTTGCCAAGTTTTTTTATCTTGACTGGTTCTAATCATTATCTCGATAACTGATTGAGCCGGATATGTTGCCTCCCAACTCAAGCCCATACCAGAAAATAGCTGCTTAGCTTGTAAAATCCCCGTATATTGTTGTTTAGTAGAACGGCGTGTTTGTAAGTCTATATTCTGGAAACTGGAACTGACCTGTGGGCTAGTATCGCTTGGGGTTGCATAAGCCGAGGGTAAGCATGTCAGCGACGTGATAAAAAATATCACCGCTCTTATTCTCTTCAATTTATTTAAATGAGACATGTCTCCCCCTGCTTGTAAAAATGAATAAGCAACATTTTCAGATATAAAAAGTATAAATGCAAGATTCAAATGACAAGCATTCTAGGAAGTTAAAGGCTAATATAGCCTCTGAGAAGTAGCTTAAAAGTACCTCGAAAGAAAATGACATATTTGATAAGCTTATAGCTAAAAAGCACCAATAAATGGATTCTACAGTGACAGTGAACAACATCTACAAGAGTCAACTTATGCAAGTGGTAATTCAAGAACACCCTAGCGGTTGTGCGATTGCAAGCAGTGCGGCTTTGGCAGGTTGCAGTTACAAGCAAGCCGCCGCTGTAGCCAAAAGCTTAGGCATTGAAGCTGGTAATCAAGCCTTATGGTCACAAACTACCCCGGTTCGACGTTTACTCAGTGCCTTGGATATTCAAACTGCAAGCACCAAAACCCCATTTCAATCATGGCAAAGCCTGCCAGATTGCGCCTTGCTGGCGATCAAATGGCATCAAATTAAGCAAACGCCTTATTGGCATTGGGTGGTCTTTAGCCGTGAAAACGATCAAGCGGTGGTATTAGATTCCAAGGCTGCGCTGAAACAACACCGCCGAACTGATTTCGGACGTATCAAGCCAAAATGGTTTATTGAAGTGTTACTTTGATGAATCGTAATTATTTAACCATCACTGCTAATTATTGGATGTTTACCATCACCGATGGCGCTATCCGCATGTTGGTGGTGTTGTATTTTCATTTGTTGGGTTATTCGCCCTTTGAAGTGGCGATGCTATTTTTGTTTTACGAATTTTTCGGCATCGTCACCAATTTAGTCGGTGGCTGGCTGGGAGCGCGTATTGGGCTAAATTTAACCATGCACATTGGGGCGGGTTTACAAATCATTGCCTTATTGGCGCTGACTGTACCCGAAGCTTGGTTGTCGGTTGCTTATGTGATGGCAGCACAAGCACTTTCAGGTATTGCTAAAGACTTAAATAAAATGTCTGCCAAAGCCTCGGTTAAAACCCTAAATAAAGACGGCAGTGATTCACGTTTATTCAAATGGGTTGCCGTGCTCACCGGATCTAAAAATGCCCTTAAAGGGTTAGGATTTTTTATTGGTGCAGCGTTATTAGATAGCTTGGGTTTTCGCGGTGCATTATTCAGCTTGGCAGGGTTGCTGCTGTTCAGTTTAGTTATCGGTATATTGTTATTACCCTCTGGTTTGGGAAAAATGGCGAACAAACCCAAGTTTCGCCAAGTATTTTCCAACATCCCCGCCATCAATTGGCTCTCAGCTAGCCGCTTTTTTCTTTTTGGCGCACGAGACATTTGGTTTGTGGTTGCCTTGCCCGTGTTTCTTTATCAGCAATTGCATTGGTCATTTAGCGCTGTGGGTAGTTTTATGGCTTTGTGGATTATTGGCTATGGCATCGTCCAAGCCAGTGCTGCCAAGTTTATACACCAACGCGGTGCAGGGGCAGCCCGCTTTTGGGCGGGTGTACTGGCTTTATTGCCATTTTCAATTGCGCTGGGTCTTGAATATGCCAACGCCACTGAATGGATATTGATTATCGGTCTCATTATCTTTGCCGTGGTATTCGCGATTAATTCGGTGATTCATTCTTATTTGATTTTAGCCTATTCGCATCACGATAAAGTGGCGATGAATGTGGGCTTTTATTATATGGCAAATGCCGCAGGACGTTTGGTAGGGACTTTATTATCAGGTTGGTTGTATCAGTCGGCGGGCTTGGTCGCTTGTTTGTGGTTTTCTAGCGCCTTTGTCTTTTTAGCTATGCTGTTGGCGTTTAAGTTGCCCCGTCTTAGTGAGTGAGGTTTATTCAAGCGCGGATTGCGTATCGGGTATTTTGTCTAGCTTAACAAACACGCTTCTATTAGGCTCATCCCAACTGCTAAAAACCGTTGTGGCTCCACTTTGTACATGTTGGACACTTTTTTGAGACAGACTTGAGGAAATACCAATAATAAAATCAGCACTGTCTTTCCCTTCGATAATCAATTCTAAAGGGTAACTGTCTTCTAATTTGATGGTGGTTGCGCCTTGGTAGCGCAAATCTGCTTGTTTTGCCTCTTTATCCCAGAATAATTCGCCCGTGTTATCGCCTGTGAGACGATGTTTCATTGAAGATAAAGGGGCTTGTTTAATAATGATAGCGGTTTCGCCATTACGTCCACCGTGATAACTAATCGGTAAAGGCAAAGTATCATTTTGAAAATCGACCAAAAGACGGCGGACATTTCTTTGATTAATCATTACGCCGTGAATTTCCTCAATGGGGAATTCAAATAGAATGGTTTTATTTTGATCCGAGAGCACTACTTGTCCTTGCTCAAAGCGCAAAGTCAGGTCTTGAAGTGGACTGTCGGCATAAGTGGCGATTGCAAACAGGCTAAGGATTAACCAGAGGCAACAGCGACTTAATAAGGGGATCGACATAGCAAAATAACTCGCGAGTGTTTATAGGCTTCGATGCAATATGCCGCTTACGATCAATTAATCACCTCGAAATTCTACGACAAAACACGGCAGCTTGAAAGTCTAGCCTATTTCCCCTGATAAATGCACAAGCTTTGGTTGTTAATGGTGCTTTGTATAAGATAAATGGTTTTAAGCAATCAGTTGAATTTCATAGCGCTTTTAGGCTGTTTTCATCAGGCTGAAATTCAGTATACAGTTTGTAAAAACACAAAGATAATGGTCTCTAAATATCAGAGCGCCAATAAACGAAGATGATGTTAATCTGCGCTTACCAGCGTGCCTTTGCGGTTAAGCATTGAGATGGCTATCACTTAGACATTAAAACGAAAATGCATCACATCACCATCAGCGACGATATAGTCTTTGCCTTCCAAACGCCATTTGCCCGCTTCTTTTGCGCCTTGCTCGCCATTGCCAGTAATAAAATCATCATAAGCGACAACCTCAGCGCGAATAAAACCCCGCTCAAAATCGGTATGAATCACAGCGGCCGCCTGCGGTGCGGTTGCGCCGATGCGCACGGTCCATGCGCGGACTTCTTTTTCGCCTGCGGTAAAATAAGTTTGTAAAGATAATAGCGAATAACCGGCGCGAATCACACGGTTAAGTCCTGGCTCTTCCAGGCCCATATCAGCTAAAAATTCTTGTTTTTCTTCAGCATCTAAGCCGCTGAGTTCCGCTTCCATAGAAGCACACACAGCCACAACTTCAGCATTTTCACTGGCAGCGCGGTCTTTCACCGCATCCAAATAAGGGTTGTCTTCAAAGCCATCATCAGCGACATTGGCAATATATAAGGTCGGCTTGATGGTTAATAAATGTAATTCAGCTAAAACGGGGGCTTCAGCATCATCAAGTACCAGTGTACGAATCGGCAAACCCGCATCGAGATGGGTTTGGGCTTTTTCTAACACGGCCTTTTGTTTAATAATCGCTTTATCGCCGCTTTTTGATTGTTTTTGCGCTTTTTGTAGCGATTTTTCTACACTTTCAAGGTCAGCTAGCGCCAGTTCGGTATTAATAATATCCATGTCAGCCAGTGGGTCAATTTGCCCATTGACGTGAATCACATCATCATCTTGGAAGCATCGTACCACATGGGCAATCGCTTGCGTTTCGCGGATATTGGCAAGGAATTTATTGCCCAAGCCCTCGCCTTTGGATGCACCTTCGACTAAGCCAGCAATATCGACAAATTCCATATGCGCAGGCAAAACTTTTTGTGGATTGACAATCGCGGCAAGTTTATCTAAACGCGGATCGGGTACACCGACAATACCGACATTGGGATCAATAGTACAAAAGGGATAATTTTCCGCTTGAATACCGGCTTCGGTTAAGGCATTGAATAAGGTTGATTTACCCACATTAGGCAAACCGACGATACCACATTTAAATCCCATGATGGTTCTCTATTTGAATCGATGATAATAGCTAAGGAATTTAGCTATGGAGTTTGAGCATGGCCGCTTGTAATTGCCCATCTAACACGTCAGGAAAGACATCAAGGGCAGCATTGATGGCGCTGTCCATATCCGCAGCTTGTTCTGCGCGTGGCGGTTTGAGGACATAGTCGGACACTTGGTTTTTATTACCGGGATGATCGATGCCTAAGCGCAAGCGTAAAAATTCACGCGAACCACCCAATTGGCTTATCGTATCACGCAAGCCATTATGCCCACCGTGTCCGCCGCCTTTTTTCAAACGGGCAATACCACAAGGCAGATCTAACTCATCGTGAACTAATACGATTTGTTCGGGGGTAATTTTATAAAAACGGGCAAGCGCCGCAACGGCTTGTCCGCTGCGGTTCATAAAGGTACTGGGTTTTAATAAATAGACATTGCCCATTTTGGCAACACTGCCAAAAAACTTGGCTTCGCTGCGAAAACTCGCGCCTTGTTGTTGGGCAAGCGCTTCAACAAACCAAAACCCGATATTGTGTCGGGTTTTAGCATATTTATCCCCAGGATTGCCTAAACCAACGATCAGTTTGGGCTTATCTGACATCTTTATGCTTCGACGCTACCAGCTGCAGTCTCAGCATCGTCGTCTTCAGCTTGTACGCCTTTAGGTTTACGCACAGTCACTACCGCTTGATCGCGGTCATGATCGTGACCGTCCGTGCCATCTAACGCAGCAATTGTAACGCCTTCAGGTAAGGTGAGTTGGCTAAGGTGTACAGACGTGCCAAGATCTAATTCTTCTAAATCGATTTCGATAAAGCTAGGTAAGTCTTTAGGTAAGCAAGTGATTTCAACTTCTTTAGCCAATAAAGCTAAGATACCACCGCCTTGTTTAATACCAACACAAGCCTCAGCATTGAGGAAATGTAAAGGTATGCTCATAGTAATCGCTTTATCATCACTGATGCGCAAAAAGTCCATATGTAGAACCATTGCTTTATAAGGATGGCGTTGTACGTCTTTTAATAAAACTTTTTCGCTGCTGCCGTCAACTTCCAACTCGAGGACGTGAGAATAAAAAGCTTCGTCTTGTAAGTGACGCAACATATCAGAATGTTTGAGACTTAAAATAGCAGATTCTTTGCCCGCACCGTAAACAACGGCGGGAATCATACCGGTTTGACGTAGGCGGCGGCTCGCACCTTTCCCCATGTCTTCCCGTTTTTCTGCATTCACAGTGAATGAAACCATTAGTGAAACTCCTTGCTAAGCATGCCCTATCGCGACCAACTGAGCATGTAAATATAAAAACCCGCCATTATATCATAAAAAAAATAGCATGAATATATAGCTCATGTGATGTCTCGTCATTCCCAACTTCAATTCATGCTTGAGGAATATGAAAAACGACATCAACTGGCAGAGTTCTCAAAATAAAAATGGCGGCATGTATCACGTCGATTTTGCCAAACAATAGCTAAGGGCGTAACATCAACTCTTGATGGGGTTGCGCTCATCATTGGCAAATAAATGACAGGGGGATAAACCATGGCGGGACTATTCACACGCTTAAATGATATTTTTAACGCAAACTTGAATGATTTGATCGATAAGATGGAAGATCCAGAGCGCATGATTAAGCAAGTCATTCGCGAAATGGAGGAAAACCTTGCGCAAGCAAAAGAAGGCGTGATTGATGCGATTGCGGCTGAAAAACAATTAGCCAAAGAATTAAAACAGCAGCAAGACTTATCCAAAACCTGGATGAAAAAAGCCGAGACCGCACTCAAAAGTGAGCGCGAGGATTTGGCACGCTCAGCTTTGCAGCGTAAAAAAGAAATCGATAGTATTATCGACAACTTAGAACCCGCTTGGCAACGGGCTAAAGATACCAGCACACGTTTACGGCAACAATTACAAACCCTCGAAACCCGCTTAGAAGAAGCCCGCCATAAGCGCACAGCTTTGCTTGCCAGACAACAAGCCATCGAAGCGCAGCAACAAATGGACAAAACTTTGCATAAGGTTAATACAGGTTTGGATGCACAAACCCGTTTTGATCGGATGGAAAACAAAGTCACTGCCTTAGAATCACGCTTGGAAGCGGAAAATGAATTGAGTCAGGGGACCACTCCACTTGATCAAGCTTTGGCTGATCTGGAAGCTGAGCAAAATGTTGATGATGAATTGGCAGCTTTGCGAAAAAAAATGCAGCAAGATAGTTGAGCTAACAAAGCCATATAAAAAAGCCGCCATTGTGCAATAGCTGCGTTATAATGCTGCTTGTGGTTTTTCAACGCATCCGAACCAATTAATGAGACCTAGGTCTTGTTTTAACCGTTGGTAGGTTACGGTTTTTTGTTATCACGCAATAAACAAGGAGAAATCACGATGAACTTAATGAAATATCGTGCTGTATTTGTCGCATTGGCTTTAAGCTGCTTACCCTTATGGGCGCAGGCTGAAAAAGCCCCTGATACGCTGATTGCCGTCGCTACTACAGCAGGGCAACAAAACGCTAACATTAGCCCAGCTGTCGCTAAAGCCAGTCACTTTTTGCTATTTGATCACTCCGGTGCGTTTTTGCGTGCGGTCAAAGCTAAAAAACCTGTGGCCGATAGTTTGGCAAAACAAGGCGTAACCGTTGTGGTAGCGCAAGAATTCAATCGTAATCAATTGGATAAGCTAACCTCTCAAGGGATTATTCCTATTCACAAAGCCGGTGCTGCAAGCTCTGTGGTGAAGGATTTTCTGCGTTGTGAAGAGGATGCAGAGGCGACAAAAACGCACTAGGCCAAACCCAGCCCCTCTCTTTCGTGGGGCTTTGACATGAATGGATTTATGCCTTTAGCAATTTTTGATTTAGACAATACCTTGATAGCAGGGGACAGCGACGATTTATGGGGACAATATCTCGTCGATAAAGGGTTACGCGATGCTGAGGATTTTGGCAAACGTAACGAGGCTTTTTATCAAGATTATCTCGCCGGATGCTTAGACATCATGGCTTTTTTGAATTTTCAGTTACAAATTCTCGCCGAACATCCCCCCGAACAATTACATCAATGGCGCGCGGATTTCATCGAAGAGAAAATTCGCCCGATCATGCTGCCTGCGGCAAGCGCCTTGATCAAAGAAAAACAACAAGCGGGCTTTGATTTATTAATTATCACTGCAACTAATCGCTTTTTAACCGCGCCAATTGCACAGCTTTTTGGCATTGATGCCCTCATCGCCCCTGAAGTTGAGGAAAAAGATGGGCGTTATACGGGTAAAACCTTTGGCGTACCCAGTTTTGCCGAGGGCAAGGTCACCCGTTTACATGACTGGCTTGCCAAGCAGCAACAAGACTTGAGTGATAGTTGGTTTTATAGCGATTCCCATAACGATTGCCCCTTACTCGAACAAGTCAGCCACCCCGTAGCGGTTGACCCCGATGATAAACTCAAACAAATTGCCAGCGATAAAGGCTGGGACATTATCAGTTTACGAGGTTGAACCCCCATGCAAGCATTTACCCAATTAAGCGCGCTTGTTGCGCCTTTAGATCGTGCTAATGTCGATACCGATGCGATTATTCCCAAACAGTTTCTCAAATCGATTCAACGCAGCGGCTTTGGACCCAATTTATTTGATGAGTGGCGTTATTTAGATAGAGGAGAGCCAGGGCAAGATTGCAGCAATCGCCCAATAAATCCTGAGTTTGTCCTCAACCAAGCACAATACAAAGGCGCTAAAATCTTATTAGCGCAACAAAACTTTGGCTGTGGTTCTAGCCGTGAACATGCCCCTTGGGCGTTACTCGATTATGGCTTTCAGGTGGTGATCGCGCCTTCTTTTGCTGATATTTTTTATAACAACTGTTTTAAAAATGGCATTTTGCCGATTATTCAGCCTCAAACCATTGTTGATCAACTTTTTGCTGAAATTGCTGCTGAAAGTGGTTATCAACTCAGTGTTGATTTGGAAAAACAAAGCATCAATACCCCCAGTGGACAAAGTTTTGCTTTTGAGGTCGATTCTTTCCGTAAGCATTGTTTGTTAAATGGTTTGGATGATATTGGCTTAACTTTGCAAGATGCTGACAGTATCCGCGCCTATGAAGCCAAACGCAAAACCCAAGCGCCTTGGTTGTTTTAAGTATCAGATATGACGCACTAAGCCTGCTTTTGCCACAATAAGGCGCTTTTTCACCTTCTTTATAGCTTTTGCTTCACATCAGTTAAATGTTTTTGTAGAGCCGTAGCACTGCTACGGCTCTTTCCCTCCCCATCCTGCATCAATATCACTTTCTTAGAGTCTATGCGACATATGAATAATCGGCTGAAAATCCACTATTTTGGTCTAATTCCGCGCTTTTATTTAAAAAAAGGATTCTTAACGACTCACTCGTCGTTAAGTTTGTCTCATAAAACCACGTAATTAGCCTCAAAATATCTGGTTTTCGCAACGTTCCCTATACTCCACATAGACTTTAAAACTCGCCAAATTCAAATTAATTCATAAAAACTAATTGATAATGGTTATCATTTAGTTTAAGATGCACTCCATTGTTGTCATTTTCAAGAAAATCCTACCGAGACCAATTAATAAAGGAAGCCTGATGTTAAAAACCCGTTTGACTCTGTTAGCCACTGCCATTGCGGCCCATATGTCAGCCCAAGCAGCTGAAAAACCAGCTAACCTCGATGAGATGTGGAAAATGATTCAGCAACAACAAGCTGAAATTTCTGCCTTAAAACAACAGATCAATAACACGCAAAAACAAGTGGTTGAAACCGATGAAAAAGTCGAAGCCACAGGAGCGATGTTAGAAGCGGGGCAAAATTCGGTGAATGCAAAAGCCTCAAAATCTCAGTTTGGTGGTTATGGGGAGTTGCATTACAACAATCTCAGCGATGATGACGGTAATGAAAAAAATGAACTCGATTTACACCGTTTTGTATTGTTTTTCGGGCATCAATTCTCCGATAGGGTACGTTTTTTCTCTGAATTAGAAGTGGAACATGCCCTCAGTGGTGATGGTAAACCTGGCGAAGTGGAAGTCGAACAAGCTTATGTCGAATTGGACTTAAATGAGCAAATGAGCGCCAAAGCCGGGGTATTTTTATTACCTATCGGTATTATCAATGAAACCCATGAGCCACCGACTTTTTATGGCACAGAACGCAACCCCGTTGAGAAAAACATTATCCCCGCGACTTGGTGGGAAGGGGGTGTTGCCCTGAGCGGACGCTTAGATAATGGTATTCAATACGATGCAGCGATACATTCAGGGCTGGCCGTTAGTGATAGCTTTAATATTCGTAAAGGGCGACAAAAAACGGCCAAAGCTAAAGCCAATAAACCCGCAATGACTGGGCGCTTGAAATACACCGGTATTCCGGGCTTGGAATTGGCAACCTCGGTTAATTACCAATCGGATATTGGGCAAGAGCAAGTCGATGATGCGGGCAGCGCAGTATTATGGGAAGCCCATGCAGTATATCAAAAACAAAACTTTGGACTTAAAGCTTTATATGCGCAATGGCAATTAAGTGGCTCGGGTGCTGAAGCACTCGGTGCAGACAAACAAGTCGGTTGGTATATCGAGCCTAGCTATAAGTTTAATGACAAAATTGGCGTGTTTGCGCGTTACAACGTTTGGGATACACAAGCAGGCAATGACATCGACAGCGAATACAGCCAAGTTGATTTCGGTGTCAACTACTGGCCGCATGAAGATGTGGTCTTGAAGTTTGATTATCAAATCCAAGATGCACCAGAGGGTAAGTCTGCCTATGATGGCTTTAACTTAGGTGTTGGTTACCAGTTTTAATCATTGATGTTACGCAAAGGCTATATCATTAGGTCGGTGGAAAAGCACTTTTTTGTGGCAAAAACCAGCTTAGTGCGTAACATCAGTTAATCACTTTTTTTCTCCAATGTGACTTGGGAGGGGGAAGTCTCGACCGCATCCCCCTCCCCTTTTTATTCCTACCGATGGCTTATGATGCGTTTTTTATTGGTTTTTTTATTTCTCTATAGCAGCATTAGTGCGGCTGAAGTGTACCAAAATTCTCAAGCATTTTTGGATGCGGTGTTTGCAGGTAACAGTCCGAAACCAAAATTGTTATGGCTAAAAAAAGACCGCCGCCAAGTCGCTGAACAAATCCTTGGGCATAAGGTGCAAGGGATGCGCGTGCGTTATTGGCAACAACAAGCTCGCAGTGTTTGGATTTTAGAAGAAATTGGCAAAGAATTGCCCATCACTATTGGCGTGGTGATTGATGAAAATCATATCGAAGAAGTCAAAGTATTGGCTTTTCGTGAAAGTCGCGGCTGGGAAGTTAAACACGACTTTTTTACTCAGCAGTTTAAAGGCGCAGGGCTTAAAGACAATCATCAACTGAATCAATCGATTGATGGTATCAGTGGCGCGACCTTATCCGTGCGAGCGTTGAAAAAAATTGCCCGCCTTGCCTTGTATTATCATCAGGAAGTCCAAACAAAAACAAACTGATTCTTTGACTTAATGCCAGCCCATGTCCAAACACCTCAGTTTAATTGTTCCTTTGCTTAAATACAGCGATGCCCCTCAAGCCGCCCGCTCCTTAGCGATAAATTATCAAGGTTTGGATGAATGTATTTGGCAATTACTCGGACATGCACCCACAGCACAACTGCCTTTGGCGGCCTTGGGCTATCAAACAGAGATCCAATCTATTGAGCATGATTGGGTCATGCGCGCCGATCCGGTACACCTGCGCCTCGACAGACAAGCGGCGTATTTACTCGATGCCGCTTTTATCGGCATCCAAGCGCACGAAACTGAGGCACTGATAGCCAGCATTAACCAATATCAAGACGACTTTATTATTGAAGCCACACACCCAGAACGTTGGTATATTCGCCAAAGCCAAGCCATTGATTTACATTCTTTAAGGTTAGAGCAAATTCGCGGTGCAAATGTCAGCACGGCCATGCCCACAGGCAAAGACGCGCTGCATTGGCAACAAATCGGCAACGAAATTCAAATGCTATTTTTTGATCATCCCGTGAATCAAACACGGCGCGAGCGCGGACAAGCAGAAATCAATAGTCTGTGGTTTTGGGGCGCAGGACAACTGCCAGCCCCAGCCAGCAGCCCGTGGCAGAAGGTGTTCAGTCAACAATTTAGTTTAAATGCCATTGCCAAACAGCAAGGGATTGACTGCCAGAATCCGCCTAAAAATGCCCAAGCCTTACTCAAAGCGCTGCCAGAGGGCGATAGCTTGGTTTATCTGGATTTATGCGCCGATGAACAGCTCGACACATGGCAACAAGACTGGCTTACACCTTTAGAGCGCGCCCTCGCTCAAGGACAGCTTGAACAAGTCCATTTATATGCCGAAGAAAAGGCTTTTAGCTTAGAAAAGCCTTCTTGGTGGCAACGCTTAAAAGCCGCTTTATAGCGCTTACAACTTAACCGTTAGCGCATCAACGGCACGGCGAGCCTTCGCTCTAGCACTATCAACATCGCTATCGCGTGCCAATACCACGCCCATGCGCCGTTTGCCGCTCACCTCTGGTTTACCAAACAAGCGTAATTGCGTATCTGGCTCGGCTAACACGCCAGCAAGGTTGCCGAATTCGACTTGTTCAGATTCGCCTTCAACCAAAATCACTTTGGAAGCCGATGCACCATGCGAATGAATATTAGGAATGGATAAGCCCAAAATAGCACGGGCATGTAAGGCAAACTCGGATAAATCTTGCGATATTAGTGTTACCAAGCCTGTATCATGCGGGCGGGGTGAGACTTCGCTAAAATAAACGGCATCGGCTTTGATAAATAACTCGACCCCAAATAAGCCCCAACCGCCAAGAGCATCGGTGACCGCTTTGGCAATCTGTTGGGCTTTTTCCAGTGCTGCCGCAGACATGGTTTGCGGCTGCCATGATTCGCGGTAATCGCCATCGATTTGTACGTGTCCAATCGGAGCACAAAAATCGGTGCCATCACGGTGGCGCACGGTTAATAAGGTGATTTCATAATCAAAATCAACAAAGCCCTCAATAATAATTTTACCTTTGCCTGTGCGCCCGCCTGCTTGCGAATAATCCCAAGCATTATTTATATCCGCTGCGGTTTTGACGGTGCTTTGTCCTTTACCAGAAGAACTCATGATCGGCTTAATCACACAAGGCAAACCGATGCGCTCAATCGCCGCGCAATAATCCGCATAATTATCGGCAAATTCAAATGCCGAAGTAGCAAGACCTAACTCTTCGGCAGCAAGGCGACGAATGCCCTCGCGGTTCATGGTCAATTGCGTAGCGCGTGCCGTTGGAATCACCTTAAAACCTTCTTGCTCTAATGCCGCTAAGGTATCAGTATCAATGGCTTCGATTTCGGGCACGATTAAATCAGGACGCTCAGTTTCAATCACTTGGCGCAGCGCTGCGCCATCGAGCATAGAAATCACATGAGAGCGATGCGCCACTTGCATTGCCGGGGCATTGGCATAGCGATCAACAGCGATGACTTCAATGCCTAAGCGCTGCAATTCAATCACAACTTCTTTGCCTAATTCGCCTGCTCCACAAAATAATACCCGTGTTGCGCTGTTTGAAAGTGGCGTGCCTATGTCCATATGCAATCTCTATTGTCGGTTTATCAAAGCAAGGCAGGATAACAAAGCTCGCATTAGCGGTGCTAGTTTTCTGTGCTTGAAGTTGAGCGTGGGAAGCGTGTCAATATCTTGTTTATCCGCTTTAGAGTCTATGTGGAGTATGGGAATCGTCACGAAAATCAGATATTTTGAGGCTAATTACGTGGTTTTGTGAGGCGAATAACGCGTTATTTAACGAATAAAAGCGCGGAATTAGACCAAAATAGCGGATTTTCAGCCGATTATTCATATTTCACATAGACTCTTAGGGTTCTCTCGGTGAAGAAAGTAAAAAATCTTCAAAAAAATAGGCTGAAAACTCGTGGCGACCTTTTAGGTTGGCTTTACTATAAAGCGACGTGGCTTGTTGACGCACGGTTTTTTCTTGGGTTTGTCTAACCGCTGCAATTTCTTTAAAACTTAAGCCCTTAAGCAGCAATAAAGCCACTTCTTGTTCACTTTTAGTCAATTGCCAATCCAAAAACTGGGCTTTGATTGCCTCATGATAAGCCAATCCAGCCTGTTTTAAGCGTAAATTGACTTTGTCCAAGCTTTGTTGAGTTTGTTGCAAATGCTGTTGTAAGCGCTGCATTTGTAATTTTTCTTTGCGCTGATGGCTATACAAATAAATTAAAGCTAAAAATGAGGCAAAAAATAGCATCAATTCGGCGAAATCTTCCATTTCTGAGATCGGACTATTGACTAAAAAGTCGGGTAACTCCCCCAACATATCACTGAGTTCGACCAAAAACCAAAAGCCTTGTGCAAAGGCTAAAAAAATATATAAACCAAATTGAAAACGCTGCATGAAATACCCTTAAGATGGTGTTTTTTTTCACTATAGCAAAATGTCTACAAAGATGCGCTAAGGCTTTTGCTTCAAAGCATTTTAAGCCTTATTTGATTCTTCATATAAGCTAGCCCTGCCTTTATGCCTGAAACAGATTACAAAAATCTGTTTTGTTTACCTTATGTAACTTTTGCTACATAAGCGCCCCCCTAATCATTGTAAAATTAGACCCAACAGATATTTAATTGATGTTACGCAAAGGCTTCTTTTTCGCCCTAAAAGGCAAAAAAATCGCCATTGCTCCACAGCTAAATACGACTAGGCAGGTGGAACATCACACTGTTGTGACAAAAACTGGCTTAGTACGTAACATCATATATTTAAGATAACGGAGGCTGATGATGCCCGCGCAAAAAACATTAACCCATCTGCCTTTTTACACTGATTTAAGTAGTACCGGACGGGATTTACTAAGCAAAGGGGCAAAATACAATGCCTGTGAGGCGGCAGATATTATTTTGCACAAAGGGCAAAGCGTCTCCGGGGCATATATGGTCTTGCGCGGGCGCTTGCGGGTTTATTCGATTTCCTCTAATGGCAATGAAGCGACCTTAACATGGATTGAACCGGGGGAAATCTGTGTTTTTTCCCTCAACTGCTTGTTTAATAACTTACTCTATCCCGCTTGGGTAGCGGCTGAAAAAGACACCGAAGTGGCGACCATTCCTGCCGCTTTATATCGAGAGCTATTTCAACGCGAATTTTCTGTGCAAGACCTCACCGTACATAGCCTATCTATTTTAGTGTTTCGGCTGATGGAAGAACTCGACCAAGTCCACGGGCTACGACATAAAGAACGCTTGGCCAATTTTCTTTTAGTACGCGCCTCAGCTACGGGTGAATTAGACATCACCCAGCAACAACTGGCCCAACATTTAGGCACGAGTCGCGAAGTCATTGCTCGCTTGCTACAAAACTTCGTCGCTCAAGCCTATGTACGCACGGGGCGAGGGCGGATTACTTTATTAGATCCAGAAGGCTTAAGCCAAGTGGTAACGGGTAAACAAGCGTGAGGGGGAAATCATGTTCAGCAATACCTTGAATTTATTAAACATAGGCGCGCTCACGGTCTTTATTATCGCCGTGCTGCTTTTGCTGCTGGTCGAGCGCGAATTAGGCATTGATGGCAAACTGGGTAATAAAGGCAAATGGCTTTTAAGTGCGAGTTTAGGCAGTGGTGTATTGGCTTTTGCTTTTAAACTCAGCTTATTGTTATTGATGGTCAATATGCCAGAGCAAGCCATTGCTTTTTACAAGCCCGCCTCGCCCACAGACACGGTAATAAGCCGCCCTAAACCCAATATAAACACCAGCACACCCCAAGTTTTTTCAAAGAACTATGTATGGGAAAGCTTGCCAAATAGCGCCCCAACACCTGAAGACAACCCCTCTAGCCCAGAAAAAATAGCCCTAGGCAAACGTTTATTTTTCGATAAAAACTTATCCTTAAATCGAGAAATTGCCTGTGCCTCTTGCCATGATATAGACACAGGGGCAGGGGTAGACAGCTTGGCAGTTTCTCGTGGTATTCACCAGCAACAAGGCACGCGCAATGCGCCAACGGTCTGGAATGCTGCTTTTCAAGCCGTTTTGTTTTGGGATGGTCGCGCCGCCTCACTGGAAGAACAAGCCAAAGCCCCCTTCATCAACCCGATAGAAATGGGAATGCCCTCTTATCATGAGGTCGAACAACGGGTATTTGCCGATAAGGATTATCGACAAGCATTTAAACAAGTATTTGCCACAGATGAGATTAAAATAACGCACATCGCTGCCGCCATTGCCAGCTATGAACGCAGCTTGATTGCCAATGATACCCCCTATGATCGCTTTGTGCGCGGCGATAGCAAGGCCTTAAACGCCGCACAATTGCGCGGCATGGCCTTGTTTGAATCTATTGGCTGCGTGCTTTGTCATAGCGGTGCTAACTTTAGTGCGGCAGCCCTAGACAATGGCGGGGCGTTTTATCGTATTTTTCCAGCCAGAAGCACCTTTGAAATCGAACACTATAAACTCAATCAAGACACAGGACGCGCCCCTGCGACCGATAAACAAGGGGTTTGGCGTGTGCCCTCTTTACGCAATGTGGCATTGACTGCACCCTATTTTCATAATGGCGCGGTCAATGATTTAGAAGAGGCTGTGCGCATCATGGCAAGTGTACAACTGGCGATACCCACAGGTCGGCATGGCGACTTGGGACAAAGTCAGAGCATTTGGTCAGCCTCAACCCAGACTTTGCAGTATATTGAATCGCGCCCCTTATCTGAACAAGCCGTGATGGATATTGTCGCTTTTTTACACGCTTTAAGTAGCGATAGACTGAAAAAACGCTATGCCCATAAACCCATATCCCAAGAGATGAATGATGAACATAAAAATCCTCTTTTTTAGCACTTGCTTGCTGCTCAATAGCCCTGTGATGGCAGAAGAAAAACCCCCAAGTGCCTTGTATAACTACAAATCGTTATCAGTAGAACTGGCATCCAAAGCTGCGTGGGCTGCTATCAAAGATTGCCGCAAAAAAGGCTTTTCTGTTGCTGTTGCGGTGGTTGATCGCGGTGGCAATCTACAAGCCTTATTTCGAGATCGTTTTGCTGGAGCGCACACACCTGAAACGGCGATTCAAAAAGCATGGACAGCCAACAGTTTTCGCCAATCAACCGCCGTATTGGCGGGCTTATTGGCAGAGGGTAAAATCCCCAATCAAGTCCAGCATAACCCCGGGGCTTTATTGGTCGGCGGCGGGCTAAAAATTGAAGCCAGTGGCGAGACCTTAGGTGGCATTGGTGTCTCTGGCGCGCCTCCTGGTACATCAGAGACCGACAGCATTGATGATGCCTGTGCCCAAGCCGGGCTAGATGCAGTGATGGAAGATTTGGCTTTTGCCGAATTTTAAGATCTGATGTTACGCAAAGGCTAAATATTTCTAGGTAAAAGGAAAACCACAATATTATGATAAAAACTTATCCCACCGCACAAAACGCAGCCCAATGAAACGGGGATTGATAGGGCTTGTCATCTGCAAGCGCCAAGGCATCTTTGACCGTATCATAACAATCCTCGTTAGGCATCAGCGGTAACGCCCAGTCGCGTATTTCTTGCGCGGTGGCTTGGCGCAACCAGTTTTGTGCGGCATTCAGTGCGGGTGCGATGTCGGTTGTACCTGACTCAAGCCACTGCTGATAAAAACGCAGCAATAACAACATAGCCGATATATCGCTCACTGACCACATGCACAGCATTTAAAAATCGTTATGTACTTTATTTAGCAAGTCCCCACACCAGAATAGGTAAATTAAAAATACTTCCCCCTGAATTGAAGCAAGGCGTTGTTGCCAAACTTTCAGTGTTTCTGTTGTTAAATTGGTTTGCTTATCTTCAAATTCATCAGGTAAAAGCATACTAAAAATATAGAAACGCTCTTCTGCTTGCTGCCAATAGCCATCCGTCTCTGTTTCGATAAGTTGCTGTAATTGCGTGACAGCATCAATCATTTGTTGAGTGTTCTTGCTAATGTTATCTTGAGTACTTTCAACATATGACTGAAAAATAGTGCGACCAATCTCATCTAAATCAGGTAACTTGCTGATTTCCAAAAGATGTCTTAAACGGACTTGAAGTGTTGCTATGCCTCGTAAAAAGAGAGCAGCATCTTGCAATAAGTCAGGCGACCAGATGGATAGACCGAGTTGGGATAGTTGTTTGACATCAATTTGACGAGGCACTTGATCAATCAAGCTAAGTCCATTGTCCTGATTTGAATTCGTTTCTAAGCGATAAGTGGGAATTGACCACACATGTGGTTCTAATAATTTACCTCGACATAACGGAACAATAACCAAGTTTTCCCATTGAAAATGTAAGGCATAATATTCCAGCGAATGCAGCTTAATCATTCCCCGTGCTTTTTTGATTTGTGCAATCAAAGATTCTGTTTGTGTATAGACCTCAATTGGTTTTTTGCTGTCTATGCTTATCCAAAATGCTGTTTTATCTTCAAATGGTAAAGAATCGCCTAAACAATGAAATTGTAGGGATTCTGTTGTCAGTTTTTGCACGGTTTTCTCAAGCCTTTTGCGTATTGCCTGCATACGACCGTTGAGTTGTGCAAGAACAGCTTTTTCGGGTCTTGCCCAATAGCGTTGTGGTTCATTAGCAAAGAAAAACCATAGACTCCAAACGGCATAAAGTGTTTGCGTTTCTTGTTGTTCCAAGCGGAGTAAGGCTTCAGTGTCAGAAAGTTTGGCGAAATGTTGACGGTAAAGACGTTGGAATTCAGGTAGGGCTTTCAAGGCATCTGCTAAATTAAACAAGGGTAAATGAATATGATCAATTTTCAATTTGATCATGTCAGCTCGCTTTAAAATAATTTCACGCTCTTGAGATGTTTTTGCTTTGCCCAAATGTGCATGAACAATCAAGAATGGTCGAACCTGATCAATAAAATTAGATAGCCCTGTCCAAAAACCACGATTTGCTTTGTTATATGCTTGATAGCGTTGTAAGTATGCGGTTATTACTGATACTTCTTTTTCAGTACTTGCTAATCCCTGTAATGCTTTTTTAGAGTTTCCTTCTTCTGTACGTCCCCAAGGGTCTAGCGCTTCTAGTGGAAAGCTTGGAACTCTAGCAAGCTGTTTCGATATGTCTTGCCACAAAGGGGTATCAGCCAAAACACTTAACGAGCGCACAACTCCTTTTTTACTGCGAAAATGCTTTATCAATTCCTTGCGCAAAACGTCCAAGCATCGCATGGTATTACTGCGCAATTCAAACATCTCAGTACAATAATCTTTCCAAGTTTTTGGTCTGAAAAAGTGATCTGCAAGAATGCGAGCAGTTCCGTTTATCTCCCTTGCCCAGTCAGGTGTAAAATGCCAAGCAGGAATGGCTGTTTTGGTAGATTCATCATGTTCCATGAAGTCAAAAACTTGATGTCCATAACCTTGGCAACCGTATGCATCAAATTCAGGCATAAGCCGCCCCAATAAATTGACATGCTGCATGGTGGCTTCATGAACAATATTTTTGTATTTGCTTTCAATTTCTTTTTTATCTTCTTCCAAAGGTAAAATAAAATGAGCGCGGAGAGTAGTGCCTTTCTCTTCAATATAAGGTGATTGGGTTTCTATGCGGTAGCGTTCTTTTATTTTAGGGCTTAAAACTGCATACTGCTGAGAAAAAAGTTCTATGTCTGAAAAGGCTTTCCATAAGCCACATATAATGTCTATTAAAAAGTCTAAAGGCAGTGTTTGGGTAATTTTTTCTAAACTAGAAAAATTAAGATGTTCTAACAGCTTGAGATCAATGTTTCTAAATTTAGCCCAATAAGCAATTTGTGCAAAAGCCCGCCAATCTGCTTCAGTCATACATGGTTTTTCAGGTAAATGCACTTGTTTTAGCCAATTATCAAACCATTGAAAAGCGTATTCTTTATTTGATTGAGATGCCTGCAAAGATTCAATTTTGTGCTTTTTATCCGCATAGTCAGGGGATGTCTCAGATAAAGTATCACATAAACCTGACATGACTTTATGTGGTGGTTTCTCTGTTGAATCCAATAAACCCGCAAAATCAAGACCGAGAATTGCCCAAAAACCATCACCAACAAATTCATATGCTTCCTCAATTACCTTTTTATTCTTCAGAGTATATTCATGAATACCTTTCCAGAGTAAAGCTGGTGCAACACTTCCCATCTCAGTCCACGAACCAAATTGCATAAGACATAATTCAGCAATCATTGCATCCGATGCTTCTGGATGCGCAACAAATCCATGCAATAAAAATATTTCTAAATCCGTATCAGCAAGCAAAGGCAAACAGGCTTTGGCGATTTCTTCCCAAGGGCAAATAACAGGATCGGTCAAGATTGATGTTAATACCTTGGCACGAATGGGATGCAAAGCCAACAAATAACGCTGATTATTACTTCGGCGTAGTAAATATTCATTTTCAAGACGCTCTATGCTGCGTTTAAGAGACTGAGTACCTGCTAACTTGCTTAAATCAATCCGAGCACCACAAGCTCCTGCTATCGCAACATATTAGACTTGTTGTGACTATATAAAACAATCAGTTATGCAAATTAAAATTCCATAATCCAGCACAGATACCAAGAATTT
>JADGDE010000010.1 GCA_016745035.1 Thiotrichales bacterium | reverse complement strand
AGGAAAAATCGAGGAAAAATCGAGGAAAAATCGAGGAAAAATCGAGGAAAAATCGAGGAAAAATCGAGGAAAAATCGCGGACACCCACTTAAATACTAAATAAATCCACTGTTTACATGGGTGTCCGATTTCTTTTCTTCCGATTTCTTTTCTCCGATTTCTTTTTTCCGATTTCTTTTTTCCGATTTCTTTTTTCCGATTTCTTTTTTTCCGATTTCTTTTTCTCCGATTTCTTTTTCTCCGATTTCTTTTTCTCCGATTTCTTTTTCTCCGATTTCTTTTTCCTCCGATTTCTTTTTCCGATTTCTTTTCCGATTTCTTTGTCTTCCGATTTCTTTGTCTCCTGACTTGTATGGCTTATGTTGATTTGAACCCTGTCCGTGCGCAAATGGCTGACACACCAGAGGAATCTGAATATACCTCGATTGCCGCACGAATTGAGGAAAAACAAGGTGTTGAGCATAAAAACAAACCTGCTACTTTAGTGCCTTTTGCAAAAAATTATAAAGAACGTTTACATAAAAAAACCGAAGGCTCAGCGCTTTTATGTTTACCAATTGAGCAGGATGAGTATCTTAAATTAGTCGATTGGACAGGGCGGAAAATCAAAGAAGGTAAACGTGGGGCTATTCCTGCTGACCTTTCCCCTATTTTGCAACGTTTAGAAATCAATGGGCATGAATGGGTTGATGGTGTTGAACACTTCGGGCGACGTTTTTACCGTGTCATTGGCTTGCTTCGACATATGGTCACAGAACGAATTGAGCAGGGTAAGCGTTGGTTGAAAGGACAAGGGGCTGTCAAACAGCTTTATCAATAAACAAAATCCTCTTTTTTCTATTTATTCAGTAGCCCAAATGTCAGGCTATGGATTGTTTTGTCTGAATTTCAAATAACATAATGTTATTGCTTGAATGTAAACGCTAACCGCATAATTTTCCAATGACTCTTCTTTTGACAGTTATTTTTTAGGTAATTTTTATTTGTAGTACCTAGCGCAATTGAAGCCAATAAAATGTGAGGATATGTTTGCTTTTGTGGCTTTTTTTATGCTGTATAGCGCTATACTTACCCATCTTACGAGTTAAAGGACTGTATATGATATTAAAGAAAATTGATAAGACGCTATATCGCAACCATCTTAGAGTAGTATTTGCTGGTGTCGTATTGGCGCTTATAATTATTTCAATTACTACGTCAACACTGCTTATCTATCTACTTAGTAGCCCAGAGGTTTCGCATTTTTTCTATAATTTGGCGGGTGTCGTGGTTGCGGCTATCATTGTTTTTGTTGTGTTGAATAAGTTTCGCCAGCATCCCTATCTGTTTGAGGTGGTATATGTCTGGGATTTGAAACAAGAGTTAAATCGTATCAATCGAAAATTACGCAAGATTGAAATGGCTGTTGAAAGTAATAATAACGATGCGATGGTTGTCATGAATTTTATGTATCGTGCTTCTAAGCAGGTTTATGAGCTGGATGACAATACTATTACGATGGGAAGTTTAATTAGCAAGATGACTGTTCTCGAGCAGCGTATGCAAGATGCTGGTTTGAGTTTGTCAACGAATGTTTATACGCCAGAAATACTGGATCAGTTTTAATTAACTGATGTTACGCAAAGGCTTCTTTTTCTGCCTTAAGGGCAGAAAAAACCGCCATTGCTGCACAGCTAAGCTTCACTAGGCAGGTGGAAAATCACACTATTGTGATAAAAACCGGCTTAGTGCGTAACATCAATTATCTTCAAAAAAACCACATCTCTTTTAGAAAGCATTATTAGAAAGCATTAGACACCCAAACAAATAATCTGATATAGGGTTTTGTTTTTTTGAGCCGCTGTAGTTCATGGCGCTATGCTTATGCGATCTAGGTGCTAATGAAATCGCTTGATTTTTATTTTATGGGTTTTCAACAAACTGACGATCCCTGTTTTTTTTGTTACACCTGTGAGTTAAGTTAACGATAATATTTTTCTAAAATGCGAAATGCTTGATTTAAGCGTTGCATTGCGGCGGTGTCTCCGCCTTGGTCTGGATGTAACTGCATGGCTAAACGGCGGTAACGTTGTTTAATCTGTGGATAAGTGACCGGTTCTGTTAGGTTTAATGTCTCTAATGCACGCTGTTTATCATCGCGTGTTGCCATCAGTGTCCAAAAATAGTTCAGTTTATCCTGCACATTCTCCTCTGTGGTCGTGTGCCAAGGTCTAAAATCGGCATAATAGTTTGCCACAGGGTCAGCTAAGCATAATGTGTCCTTATGCTGCACTGCATAAGGATATAAACAAATCTGTAATGCTTGAATTTCCAATATACCTTGCTGCTTCAGACTCAAATGGTGCTGCAAACGATACAGTAAATGATAAAGCAAAAAGTGCATATGAAATAAACTTAACGCTTGGGTTAACGATTCATCCGGAAAACCCGGTGCATTTTCAGCTTGTAAAGCTTTGATAAGATCGTATTCACTCATGCATTGCTGTTGTTGTAAATGGGTCAAAATACGTGTTTGCAAATAAGAAAAATGGGATTCTATGGGAGCCGTGGAATTTGACATGTTGCCATTATTATCCAATATAGGGTGTTTCTCAAGCTATAAAGCTGCGGTTAATGACTCAACATCAACATTTGTTTCAGTGCAGAAAACGTTTTATGCTACCACGCTATTTGCGCATCTGCATTCATATATCAATTATCAACAGATGCACACACTAATGCCGTGATGGAACTTTTACATCACAACAAAAAAGGATTTAGCATGAGTCAACAGGCCTTGGTATTTGAGGTGAGCGAGAGTAGTTTTGATCAATCGGTCATTTTTAATTCGCATAAAGTCCCCGTGGTGGTCGAATTCATGGGCATGTGGTCTGAGCCGTGTGTATTTACCGCTGATCTGTTTGCCTATTTAGCCAAAGAATTTCCTGAAGCATTTATTTTCGCTAAAGTCGATATTGATGAGCAAAAAAGTTTAGTAGAGCGATTTGAAGTCAAAAATATACCCACACTATTGGTTTTCAAAGACGGTCAACCGGTGCGGAAAGAAGAGGGACAGTTACAAGAACTTGAAGCCCGTAATTTATTAAAAGATTTTGGTGTTTACCGTGAATCGGATGCGATGCGTGAAGAAGCCAGGGCTAAGCATTTGCAAGGGGATACCCACGGCGCTATTTTGCAGCTTACTGAAGCCATTAAAAAAGACCCTGGTAATATCCGCATTGCAATGGATATGGTGCAAATATTCATCGACTTAGGTGAAATCGAGCAAGCTCAAAACTTATTTACACGTTTACCAGAACAAGACTGTCAAACCGAAATGGGCAAGGCTTTGAGTGGGCAATTAACGTTTGCTAAATTAGCCGCTAATCTTCCATCAAAGGCAAGTTTAGAAGCACAGCTTGCTAATAACCCGCAAGACTCTCAAGCACATTTTGATTTGGCGATTCATCAAGTTGCCTTGTATCAATATGAGGAAGCCATGACACATTTATTTCATATTGTTGAAAATGATAGCGCGTTTAATAATAATGCCGCCAATGAGTTGGTTATCACCGTGACGAATATGTTAGCGCCTGTCAATCTCGATTTAGCCCAACAATTTCGTCAACGCTTGGCTAATTTACTCAGCTCTTAAAGGTTTATCTCGCCCTTTAAGGTATCACCAACTTGCCTCTGGGTAATGGACAATCGTGCCATCACCAAAATCACAGCGAAATTGTCCTGGGTAAATTTCTTCGCACATATCTTCAGGTAAGGGTTCAATCACCGGATCGAAAACCAATACTCGACGGCTACGCCCGGCACGGCGCGTGTTGGTTTTCTCTGTAAAAGGCACATGGTATTGCACACTATTTTCTATCTTAATTTCAGCTTTTGCTAGATTATCAACAATGCTATCCACATCAAAACGTGGCGCGAGTAGATAACTTTGTCCTAAGTAGTTCACCACAAAAGTACCATTGGCATTAAGGCGTATAGATTCAACACCGCTTATTTTTTCTCCCAGACTGGCAAAACCATTGGCTTCTAAAAAAGCTGGGCTTATCTTTTGGCTACGCCCATCAGGATAAATGACTTTGGCCTCATGTTGACCTGCCCGGCGGCTATTGGGTAAAACCAATGTACCGATGCCCTCACATAAAAATGCCTGTTCTGGGCTTAAAGGTGGGGGATTGGGATCATTTAATCTATCAAAACAGATTTGAAACTCTTCTGGCACGGGTTCAACGACAGGGTCAAAGACCAATACCCGGCGACTGCGCCCAGCACGGCGAGTTTCTTCTGTTTCATAAAATACACTGCCTTCTTTGCTGAAACTAATTTGGCTATTTTCACCAAAAATTGCAGGCAAAGCTTCAGGATTAGCCGGTGCTGGCAAGACTTTATAACTTTGCCCGTTGCTGGTAACCACGGTAAAAAAACCACCTTCATCGCGGTATAAGCCAACGTCAATACTATCGCTGAGTTGAAACATATTGTCAGGGTCTGGGACAAAAGCCAAACTGATATTGGCATCGCTTTTAGATTGGACATTTAAAATACTGTTGTCGCTTTGGCTCATGACATAATCCAACGAGGTATCTGTATTATTTAAGCCTTGCTCTATTTGCGTCAGTGCGCTGGGCTGCGTGCTTTGTCCGCCGAGGGCTAATTGGCTGTTTAAATCCACCATCCCCTCGCGTGGATAAACCATATTTACAGCCAAATTCTCCGGCATTTGCTTGCGTAAACGAACGGCGCTACCTGGAGGGACAGTAATCGCGCCAGAGAGGGGATCAATTGCCCAACCCTCTGGTATTAAGGCTTTCGCCTCAAGAGGGGTAATCGCACCCGAGGCAAGATTGGTTAATAATCCACTTAAGTCTTTACTGTCAAGGCTATTTATTTGAGTGGGGTTAAAAGCGAGAATTTGCTCCCCTTTAAGTTGTTGCAAAGCTAAGGGGTTTATTGCGGCAATACTACGGCTATTTAAGTCACTCAAAGCCTCTGGTGGCAAACTGGCTAATTGTGCTGGGCTGATACCCGCAATTGCGTCAGCATTGAGGTTTGCCAATTGCTCCGCACTGAATGCTTGGAAAGCCGCTATGGATATTTCAGCAATTTGTTCATCATCTAATAAATTCAAAGTCACAGGATCGATGTTTTTTAATTCCTCAGCGCTGATATTAGCAAACAGCTCAGGGGCCAAATCAGCCATAGGGTTAGGGGTTCCCTCGGCAGGCATAGGCTCAAAAGTCGCGCTACAATGCTTGTCAACATCTAAAACAACCATGCCAGCACTATCACAATCGCTGCCCCAGCCACTAAATAACCACCCTTCTGCACGCACGGCACTGAGTACAATTCGACTTAATGCGGGGTGTGTGCCAGTATTATGTACTTCACCCTCACCGATGATACTGACGCTTAATTCAAACGTATCTGCTCCAAAAATAGCCTGACATTGTTTCTCGCTATCCATAAGCACTTGCACATCGTCACAATCACCTTGCCAACGCAGAAAACGCCAGCCTTCAGCTGCGTTTGTCGTCAATATTGCCGTGCTTAAAGCTGGGTAATCACCCGCACCTAAGACCTCTCCCTCGCCTACAATGGTAATGGCTAACGGGTAGATCAGCTGTTTAAACGTGGCATGGCAAGATTTAGCCGCATCTATCAATACAGAGCCATCTGCCGCACAGTCTCCACTCCAGCTATCGAATACCCAGCCCTCGTCTGCCGTTGCACCAGCGCTAAGTGTTGTAAAAGAAAGATAATCTCCCATGCCAGTGACCGTGCCTTCACCACTGCGAGTCAGTGTTAAGCCATAGTTCAATTGTGTGAAACGTAAAATACAGGATTTGTCGGCATCCATCAGTACTGAACCATCAGCGGCACAATCTCCGCCCCAAGCTTCAAATGCCCAACCCGCAGCGGCTTGTGCAACAAGACTGGGATTATCGTAGCTGAGATAAGCTGGGTCATGAATTGCTTGACCTTCACCGATAATGGAGACACTAAGGGCATATTCGTCTTGGATAAAAATGGCACCACAGCGTTTGTCTTCATCTACTTCAACTGAACCGGAACTATTACAATCGCCTTCCCAATGACTAAATGTCCAGCCTAAATCCGCGGTTTCAGTCAAATGGGCAACGTCTCCCAAATAATAAATTCCAGTACCATCGACCTGCCCTTGACCTGTTATATCAACCGAAACATCAAATTGTGGTACGGGGTCATCATCTTTGAGACCAAAATTGACACTACTCGGCGAATAATCCTGACTTATGGCATTTAAAGCAACGGATTTATAGCCCTGAAAAGTGAAGTTATTCGTCAAATTGATGGGTAAATCAACCGAAGTTTGCCCGGCTAATATCGTCACTGTTGCAGGTATATCAAAACGGTTATCTGAGGCGTTTAAATTAACTGTTAGCGCATCAACCAGATTGCCACTGCGGCTAATCGTTACAGTGGCAACGGGATTGGGATCATTTTCAATTAATACCGACTTATCAGTCGTTAAAGATAAATCCCCAACACCAATATAAAGCGCTGTTGCAATAGATAAATCAGTTCCTGATGCCCCGCCATCATCTTGTAAAAACACTTCTAATTGTGCTGAACCTGTATTCCCCGTTAACGCATAATTAAGTTGCCCTGTATTATCAACATTGACTATTCCATTTAAAGTTAAAACAGTATCTGGATCAGAGATCACATTGACGATAAAACTACTTAAACTTTGGGAGCTATTTTCATCTGTTGTCCCCATATCAAGACTATGCGCCCAACCTGGACGGCTTTGTACTCTGCTTGGGTTTAATGGATGGTTTTGATTACCTAAATGACTAAAGCTGGGTTGGTCATTACGCGGACTAATGGTCAAACTGACGGCAATACTATCGGTTTCCCCATTGCCATCATCAACACTGACATCAAAACTATCCGCACCAAAATAATTATTGTTTGGCACATATGCCAAGGCTTTAGAAACGCCTGTGCCACTCACTGTTATAGAGCCATTGTTGGGCGCTGAACTGAGAGACCAAGTTAAGGTATCGCCAACATCAGGATCAGTGACTGTCAAAGTTTGGCTAAAGGCTATGGGGCTATTGTCTTCATCTATCGTTATATTGAGATTGCCCTGGTCAATCACAGGGGCATCATTAATTGCTGTCACACTGACCTGTGCTTGTATTGCTGTTGAAGATAATTTTGCCCCATTATCCTGTGCTTTAACGCTAAAAGCGTTCAGTGTGCCACTCGCATCACTTGCTGGTGTCCAATAGGCTATATTCCCACCATTAATTATTTTATTATTGTTAGGCAGATAATTCGTAGCACGAATGGCATCTACCCCTATTCTTAAACTACCAGAGCTAACAGCCTCCACCACAAAAGCTGTAACCGAGCCATCACCGTCTGTCTCATTACCCTTAGCGCTAAGTTCAGCAAAGGTTATTTCGACTTCAGTATCTTCGTTGGTGGTGTCGATAGTGCTGGAAAAATTACTGAATGTCGGTGCGTCATTGGCAAACAGTGTACAACCGACATAACTACCGCCTTGTCCGTCATTGCCAAAGGTCACAGGCTGCCCAGCAACATTATTATAAACAACAGTTAAACCTGAATTTTCACAGATAACCCAAGCCTTATAATCATTTGATGAGGTCAAAGCACCGACGTTATTATTGCCAAGCACCCCGCCACCAGCATTATTATTATGCGCACCATTTTGACTGTTGCCACAATGATTTGCCATCGGTTCATACCAAATCCAACCTGAGCTTGTGGTTGCAGGAGAGCCTGTTTGACACTCTGCATCAATGGCATCATAGGAACTGAAAGAAATCAAAGTCGCTCCGAGCGGGTCGGTGACTGTTCCATCCGTGGTTTGCCGGACTTTAACAAGTCCCGCAGAACTGGGTAAGGCATAGGCGGAAAGGAGGATAAGGCCTAGCAGCCCTACATGAATATGACGATAAGTTGAGAAAATTGAAGACATAAGAGAGTTTTCGCGCTCGAAATATAAATGGGTACTCTACTGATAATAGTCTATTTTGCCAAAAAAAGAGAGCCATAGTATTACTACGGCTCTAGGATATTTGAAATAGGAATGGCTAGTAATGCTCTTTATGACCTCTAGGGTCTAAGAGCATAAAATGCTTAGATTTGTGGATGCACACGCTCGCCCAAAATCGAATGCATTTTATTCACGGCATTGATATACGCTTTCGCTGAGGCTAAAACAATGTCGGTATCCGCGCCATTGCCGCTGATAATCCCGCCTGTTTTCGTCTCCAAACGCACACTGACTTCACCTTGAGCATCCGTACCATCCGTGACATTATTGACAGAATACACTTGTAAATGAGCGCTGGTGTTCAAGAGGTCTTCAATGGCATTATAAACCGCATCCACAGGGCCGCTGCCACGAGCGCTGATACTTTCTTCTTTACCATTGATGTCCAAAGTTACTTGCGCCTCAGGCATCTCGCCCGTCTCGGAGCAAACTTGCACATAAATCAATTTGATCGCCTCTTCCTCGGTGGTTAAGGTATCACTGATCAAGGCTTGTAAGTCATCATCATAGATTTCGTGCTTTTTATCGGCCAAATCTTTGAAGCGAGCAAAAGCGGCATTAAGCTCTTTTTCGGAACTAAAGGTAAAACCTAAGTTTTCCAAACGACTGCTAAAGGCATTACGCCCAGAGTGTTTGCCCAAAACCATGCGGTTATTATTCCAGCCCACATCTTCGGCCTTCATGATTTCGTAGGTTTCACGGTGCTTGAGTACACCATCTTGATGAATCCCGGCCTCGTGGGCAAAGGCATTCGCACCAACAATGGCTTTATTGGGTTGTACGGCAAAACCGGTGATGCTGGAGACCAAGCGTGAGCAGGTTAAAATATGCTGGGTATCCAAGCGAGTATCGCAGTTAAACACGTCTTGGCGGGTACGCACCGCCATCACCACTTCTTCCAAAGAAGCGTTACCAGCACGTTCACCTAAACCGTTAATGGTACATTCAACTTGGCGCGCACCATTGGCAACGGCAGATAAGGAGTTCGCCACCGCTAAGCCCAAATCATTATGGCAATGGACGGAGAAAATCGCTTTATCAGCATTGGGAATGCGCTCACGCAATTCGCCAATCAAGCTGCCGAAACGATCCGGCAAATTATAGCCGACGGTATCAGGGATATTGATTGTCCCCGCACCTGCATCAATCGCCGCTTCAATCACGCGGCACAAAAAGTCGGTTTCCGAACGTCCTGCATCTTCTGGGGAGAATTCGACGTTATCGGTGTAGCGGCGCGCGCGTTTGACCGCAGCGACGGCTTTTTCGACCACGTCATCTTCACTCATACGCAATTTCATTTGCATGTGAATCGGCGAGGTGGCGATAAAGGTGTGAATGCGGGCGCTGTTGGCGTGCTTAAGGGCTTCGCCTGCACGGTCGATGTCGTTACTTAAAGCCCGTGCAAGTCCGCAAATGGTACTGTCTTTAATCTTACTGGCAACAGCGGCAACGGCTTCAAAGTCGCCGGGGCTGGCTGCGGGGAATCCCGCTTCGATGATGTCCACACCCAAACGCTCTAAGGCTTTGGCAATGCGGATTTTTTCATCTTGGGTCATAGACGCGCCAGGGCTTTGTTCGCCGTCGCGTAAGGTGGTATCAAAAATAATTAAATTATCTTGGCTCATGATAGCTCTACTGCAATGTGTGGTACTTTCGTACCGTTTATGTTTAGTGTGCCTGATAGGCGAATGTTGGAGGTCGCTCAAAAAGCGATTAAGGATAGTCTATGCCCCTTAGGGCAGCAGCAGGTCGTTAGCCAGACGATAAGCAGCCTGTGCGCAAGCGGCACCGGCGTACTCAATAAATTGTGCGTTATTGTTAGTAACTAACATTCGTCTGTTTCGCATCAAAGGTCTGGATAAGAAGGGCTTATGATAAGGCTTATTCCTGCATTTGCCAAGAGGAAATTCATACCTTAGCTTTTATCAGCTACCATTTCTATCGCATGACAGGGGCATTGCTCATAACAGACCGCGCAGCCAGTGCAGCGCTGATAATCAAAACGATAGCGTTTACCCTCGCCGAGTTTTTCGACCGCGTGTTCAGGGCATGCGCCATAACAGCCATCACACTCAAAGCAATTACCACAAGAAAAGCAGCGCTGGGCTTCAAACACCGCTTCGGTTTCGCTCAAATCGCCCACCACTTCGCTAAAATCATAGCTGCGGGTCTCTGGGGCTTTGTGCGGTTGGTGTTGGCGCTCGGCTTCGCTTAAATACCAGACATGCAAGCGCTCAAACCCGACCACCGGATGCTTGGGCGCGGGGGTATAAACGCTGTCGTTTAACCACGCATCAATATGGCGCGCGGCTTTTTTGCCGTGTCCGGTGGCGATGGTGACGCTGTGTTGTCCAGGCACCATATCGCCGCCTGCAAACAAGCCGGTGTGGGTGGTCATCATTTGTTCATCGACCACCAAGCTACTATCGGCTTTGAAAGTTAAATCGTGGACTTTGCGTAAAAAACGGCTGTCAGTTTGTTGCCCTAAGGCTAAAATCAAACTATCGGCGCTTAAGGTTTCGGTTTCGCCGGTGGCTTGCGGCTTGCCGTGTTCGTCTAAGGTCATGACTTCAACTTCAATTTTGTCATGATCGACGGCGCTGATACTGCGCAACCAATTAATTTTTACCCCTTCTTCTAGGGCTTCATCGGCTTCAAAATTATGCGCGGGCATGTGTTCACGGTCGCGGCGATAAATAATCAAGGCTTCTTCTGCGCCTAAACGCTTGGCTGTGCGCGCTGCGTCCATTGCTGTATTACCACCGCCATAAACCGCGACCCGTTTGCCCAGTTGTGGCGCATCGCCGGTTTCAACTTGGTGTAGAAAGCTGACCGCATCGAGAATTTTCCCCGCTTCACGGGCGGGAATGTCAATACGTTTGCCCAGTTGTGCGCCAATGGCTAGAAACACCGCATCAAAAATACCGGTGATTTTGTCGGCAATCACATCGGTGACCGGACAATCATATTTGATGGTCACCCCCATCGCCTCAATCCGCGCCACTTCTTGCTCTAAAATATCGCGGGGTAAACGGTAAGCAGGGATGCCAAAGTGCATCATGCCGCCTGCGACCGGCCCAGCTTCGCGGATTTCCACCGTGTGCCCAAGGCGGGCTAAATGGTAAGCCACCGATAAACCGCTCGGCCCAGCACCGACCACCAGCACCCGTTTACTCGTGGGCGGGTTGGGGATGTCGATTTGCCAGTTTTCTCGCAAAGCCATATCGCCCAAAAAGCGCTCAATGGCGTGAATACTCACGGGGTTATCAATTTGGCTACGATTGCAGTCGGATTCGCAGGGGTGATAACACACGCGCCCATGCACGGCGGGCAAGGGATTATCGGCAACCAACACTTGCCAAGCTTCGTGGTATTGCTCTTTAGCCGCTAAGGCGAGCCAAGCTTGAATATTTTCACCCGCAGGGCAACTGTGATTGCAAGGCGGTAATAAATCGACATACTCGGGGATATGTTGACGGACAGAACCGGTGCCTTGGCTATGCGTTTTTAAGTCAGCCGGACGGGTAATGTCATGGAGTTTTATAGTCATAACAGCCAGTTAAAAGTGTGTAAACATGAGAGCGTAACCAAAGGATAATTCCCCTTCAAGAGGGGCTATCCCTAACTAGAATTTTTCTCTAAACGCCGCGCCGCAACTTCGGGGTCAATCTCGGGCGGTGGTGGACAATGTTGTTGCAAGGCAGTTGCCCATTTTTCTTTGAATTTTTTATGATTCACGGCTTGATAGGCTTTATAGCCGCTTTGAATATCCGTGCCAGCAGTTACGCCTTCATGATGAATCACCACCGAATCATGACAATAAACCACATCAAAACCCGCATCACGGCAAGCAAAACACAAATCGGTGTCTTCATAATAGGCCGGGGCATAACGTAAATCAAAGCCGCCGAGTTGTTGCCAAAGCTGGGTGCGAATCAATAAACTCGCCCCCGAGCAATAATCGACAATGCGATTTTGATTAAAACGCGGGTCGCTGGGGTCTTGCAAACGCCCATAATTCCAACCGCTGGCATCGTTAAAAATAATCCCGCCCGCCTCTTGTAAGCGTCCATCGGGATAGACCAGTTTCGAGCCGACAATGCCAACCCCCGCATCATTATCGACAATCGCTAACATCGAGCGCAGCCAGTTTTCGGTCACTTGGGTATCGTTATTCAAAAACAAGACAAATTCACCCTCGGCTAGATCCGCGCCTTGGCGGCAAGCCTCAACAAAGCCCTTGTTGTCCTGATTGCTGATGACTTTAATGCCCTCGACAGCGGCGAGCATAGCGGCGGTCTCATCGCTGGAAGCGTTATCAACGACGATGATTTCTTGGGCAATGTCGGTATCGCATTGCTGTAAGGTCAACAAGCAATTATAGGTATACAAGGCTTTATTAAATACCGGAATCACAATGCTCACACGAGGCTTGTCTATCTTAAAACCTAAACGCGTTTGCTCGGGCAATTGCTGGATAAAGGTCGGCGGTTGGGCGCTACACCAAAGCGCGACCACTGCGTCTTTTTCCAAGCTGGCATCATCGCTGTAGACTTCAATCGTAAAACGCTCACCTGCTGGCAAGTTCAATGGCTCGGGCAGTGTTAAAGTAACACTGGCATTGTCTTCCCAGTCTTGGGCATGAAAACGGTAATTGTGCCCAGCAATCACCACGCTGACATGACAATCATTGGCGCGGCAATAGGTTCCAAAACGTAAACTAATTGCATGGATCGGCGCACCCACCGCCTCGGTCTCCCACAAAATCCGTTCGTTAGGCAACAAAGGCACGGGTATATCGCCATACATGGGCGGATTACCCAAGGTTTGCCCTTGCTGATTAAACAGCGCAAAACAAGGCAAGTAATGACTCCATTGTTGAGCCACGGCAGTCGTTTGAGTCTCTGTATCAATTGGAGCACTGGGCATAAACCAAGCGCGTAAATGTTTTAGCATAATCTATCTGTCTGTGAGCAGAAAAAACGGCATTATATGCTTAAAACTTAGCGATAGGCTAGTGTGCGTTTTTTTTGTGTTATAGATGTGCTACATTGCTGTTTTTATTCAGGAGGATGAGATGAAAAAAACCATAATGAGTTTATTGTGTGCGAGCCTATTACTACCCGTATCAACACTATCGGCTGACGAGGGTGAGCAACCTTTATCGGTGAGCATTCAACGCTTAAGCTTAGAAAGTGCGCTGAAAGTCACCCAAGGAGCTGTCGCGGCTTGTCGCAAGCAAGGCATTCACATTGCCGCTACCGTGGTCGATAGAGGTGGACATGCACAGATTGTCCTGCGTGATACGCTGGCGGCGGACTTGACCTTAGAAGCCAGTCGTCAAAAAGCCTATACCGCGGTGTCGTTTAACTCGGCAACATCCGGTTTAACCGAACGCTTCACTCACCCCTTTAGCGTTGCCAAAGTCGATGATTTAATCATGAGCGCAGGCGGCTTACCTATCGCAGCTGGCGGCAAACTCTACGGTGCGGTAGGTGTTAGTGGTGCGCCTTCAGGCAAAACCGACGAAGAATGTGCCCAAGCCGGAATCGATGCCATTGTTGATGACTTGGAAATGGCGGAATAATTTTAGCGGATAAAGACCAGCGCTTACTGGCTGGTTTTTATCGTTTTTAGAATAATTGGTACGTTGAACGCTATTTAGCGTATATCGAATCGCCCTTGGCTTATGCTATACTGCTCGCGCCTGTGTGTTAAACAAACAGCAGATGCAGCACAAGGCAATGATTTTACATGATTGTCTCAACCCATTGAGGGCATTGCCCTATCTAAATCTTCTGGTGTTAGGCAAAGGCGCAATAAACCGTCAGCGCAGCGCTACTAAGCTGTCTTGTGGTGATAAACCACATGATGCAGCCTGGTAAGTGAGTTTTAAAAAGGATCCCCTTAATGCGTTATATCAGCTTGCTAAGCCTCTTGTTTTTCATCTCGGCATGTGGTCAAAAAGGCCCTTTGGTTCCCGCACAATCAACTCAATCGAATGCCGTGGGAAGTCATTACGTTACGGGGTAATTAAGTGCTTTTATGTGCTTAGTTATGCCAAAAAGAAAAAATAGTTAAATATTATGTCTACATTCAAAGGTACGATCATCACTTGGAAAGCTGATCGCGGATTTGGTTTCATCAAGCCTGAAGACGGCGGCAAAGAAGTTTTTGTCCATATCAAGGGGTTAAACCACCGCCAATATCAACCTAACATTGGTGATAAAATTCAATACAAACTCACCACCGACCGCACCGGTCGTATTCGGGCTTATGACGGCTTGATTGATGGGGTAGAACCTTATCAACGTGAAAAAGGCTCGAATAATAACGAGGAGGCGGGCAGTGATAACCCCGCATTGCCTATGCCTATGTTAGTCGCAGGTGTGGTGGTAATTGCCATCGCTGCGGCTGTTTATTTCTTGTCTTAAACGTTTTATCCCTCATGGATTATTTTCAATATCAAGACCAAGACTTATATGCTGAGTCCGTCAATGTCGCTGAAATTGCCGCAAACTATGGCACACCTTGTTATGTCTATTCTCGCGCAACCTTAGAGCGCCATTGGCACGCCTTTGACAAGGCGCTGGCAGGTCATGAACATTTAGTCTGCTATGCCGTTAAAGCTAATTCAAATTTAAGCATTTTAAAAGTATTAGCTGATTTGGGTGCTGGTTTTGATATTGTCTCTGTGGGGGAACTTGAGCGGGTATTGCTCGCTGGCGGTAGCGCCGATAAAATTGTGTTCTCTGGTGTTGCCAAAACCGAGCACGAACTTGAGCGGGCGCTTGAAGTGGGTATTCATTGCTTTAATGTCGAATCTCCTGCCGAACTCGAGCGCCTCAATCGTGTTGCTGGGCGTATGGGTAAACAAGCACCCGTGTCAATTCGCGTCAATCCCGATGTTGATGCCAAAACCCATCCCTATATTTCCACAGGTCTTAAAGAAAACAAGTTTGGTATTCCAACCGAACAAGCAGTAAGCGTCTATCAAACCGCTGCTGACTTACCACATTTGAATATTAAAGGTATTGATTGCCATATCGGTTCACAATTACTCGACACCACCCCTTTTTTAGATGCGCTTAGTCGGGTGCTAGTATTGGTCGAAGAATTGGCTGAACACGGTATTGAACTAGAACACCTTGATTTAGGCGGCGGCTTGGGTGTGCGTTACCATGACGAGAATCCCGTTGAACCGGCCGATTATGCCAAAGCCCTGAAGGCTTTACTTGGGGATAGAAAATACAGCCTAATTTTAGAGCCAGGGCGAGCCATTGCTGCCAATGCGGGTATTTTGCTCACCCAAGTGGAATATTTAAAACCGAGCTTAAGCGCCGATGGCAAAGACTTCGCCATTGTCGATGCGGCGATGAATGACTTGATTCGCCCGTCTTTATATCAAGCTTGGCAAGCCATTATCCCCATTAAAAAAGGCAGCACTGCCACTGTGCGCCAATATGATGTGGTCGGACCGATTTGTGAAACCGGGGATTTTCTCGGCAAAGATCGCGCCCTCGCGCTCTCGCAAGGGGATATTTTAGCCGTGCGCTCCAGTGGCGCGTATGGTTTTACCATGAGTTCACAATACAACAGCCGTCCACGGGTTGCCGAGGTTTTGGTCGAAGGCGATAAGCATCGACTGATACGACGACGTGAGCGCTTAGAGGATTTATGGCAAGCTGAAATCGATTGCTTGTAATTATTACTGATGTTACGCACCAACAAAATTTTTATCACAATAGCTAAATTTTCCGCCTGCATAGTGAAATTTAGCCGTGCAGCAATGGTGGTTTTTTTGCCTTTTGGGGCATTGAGAAGCCTTTGCGTAACATCAGATTATTAGACTGACTGCCATGAGACACTATTTTTTCCTTATTCTAACCAGCTTATGGCTGGGTGCTGTCATGGCAGCAACGCCAAATCCCGACACGTGGGCAACCGAAACCGATCATCGCTTTGATGACCGCCCCCGTGATCGCGCCTTTGATTATCCTCCTTGGTTCAAATCCAGTTTTTTAAACCTACCTTTAGATATTAAAGCCAGTAAAGCCGCTGGAAAAATGGGCATTGCGGTCTATTTTGGGCAAAAAAACTGCGCTTATTGTGAAAAATTACTCAATATCAACTTTGGTAAGCGTACCGATATTGTCGCCTATACCCAACGCTATTTTGATGTGATTCCGGTTGATATTTGGGGTTCTTTAGATGTCATCGCCCCCGATGGCACAAAGCTGAATGAACAAAGCTATGCCGACAGAGAAAAAACCCAATTCACCCCCTCGCTGATTTTTTATAATACCGATGGCAAAGAAATTTTCCGTATTCGCGGCTATTACCCCCCTTATACTTTCCGTGCTGCGCTCGATTACGTCACGGGCGGCTATTATACCCGCGAGAAATTTTCTGAATATTTAGAACGTGCCAGCCCGCCGATGGTTTTCGATGAAGGTGACTTAAATGAAAACTCGATTTTCAGTGCTCCACCCTACCTATTAGACCGACGTGCAGCAGCACAAAAACCCTTGTTAGTCCTGTTTGAGCAAAGTGATTGCCATGCTTGCAATGTTTTGCACAGCGGCGCATTGCAAGATTATGCTTTGCTTAACCGTTTGCAAAACCTTGAAGTGGTGCAATTGGACTTGTGGTCACAAACGCCTTTGATTACCCCTGAAGGTAAAACCACAGATACGCAAGCTTGGGCAAGGGCCTTAGATATTTTCTATACTCCAACATTGATATTTTTCAATGAATATGGGCAAGAAATTATCCGTATTGATTCCACTGTGCAACTGTACCGTTTTAATCGCGTGTTAGAATATGTCGAGAGCAAAGCTTACCAACGTTACCCCTTGTTTCAACGTTGGCATCGTCGGCAATTACAAGAAGAAAATCGTCAAAACCCATGAAAAACTTGTTTTTATACTTATTTAGCTACCTGATTTTATGCTCTGTGCAAGCAGAACCAAGCATCGCAGAAGATAATAGCCCTGAGGTCTTGAGTATTACTCTTAAAGAAAACGCCGAGCCAGAAGCTATGCCTTTAAGTATTACCTTAAAAACCGATGAGGCAGAGGACGAAGAAGCCATGCCTTTGACGATCACCTTGGTTGAGGAAGATATTCCCGCAGAGCTAGACGAAGGACCTTATCCGGTTGACATTACACCTAACGGTCATGATGATGAAAATGTCAGTTTTACCGATGTGCCTATGATTCGGAATATTTCCGTGCCCGAATGGTTTCAACTGACTTTCTTAAATTTGCCCGACGATTTAGATTCCGCGTTGGAAAAAGATAAAATTGGTTTAATTGTTTATTTTGGGCAAGTACATTGCGCCTATTGCGATGCATTGAAAAAAGTCGTGTTTGCCCGCGATGATATTAAGCAATATATGTCGCGCTATTTTGATGTCGTCGCTGTTGATGTTTGGGGCGAATTGCCCGTGACCACCATGACCGGTGAGAAAACCACCGAACTCGAATTTGCTAATACCGAGAAAACCAACTTTACCCCGTCTTTAATTTTTTATGATCAAACAGGCAAAGAAACGCTACGCTTGCGTGGCTATTATCCGCCTTATGTGTTTCGCGCCGCGCTTGATTTTGTCGTTGGTCGTTCCTACCTTGAGGGCAGTTTTGAAAGCTATATGAACCAAAAATTCAATCAGCCTAAAGAAGTGGATGCCTCACAAACCTTGATAAAAAACCCCTTATTTACCCAAGCACCGTATTTGTTTGACCGCAGCACGCAAGCTGCCAAACGTCCTTTGGCGGTGATTTTTGGACAACCACAATGCCATAATTGTGAGCGTTTTCATAGTGATATTCTCACCGATGAGGTAATTTATAAACGCCTACAAAACATGGATGTGGTGCAACTGAATATGTGGTCGGATACCCCGATACTTACGCCCTCAGGCGAAAAACTCAGCGCCAAAGACTGGGCAAAAAAACTGGGTATCTTCTTTACCCCATCTTTGCTATTCTTTGACGAGCAAGGAAAAGAAATTATCCGTATTGATTCGGTGATACAACGGATTCGCTTTAACCAAATTCTCAAATTTGTGTTAGAAAAAGGCTATCTCGAACAGCCGATATTTGAGCGTTGGATATCTAAACAATTAACGGTGGAAGATGAAAACCCCAGTTGAAGCCAAAGACAAAGTCCGCTTGGATAAATGGCTTTGGGCCGCCCGCTTTTACAAAACGCGCAGCCTCGCTAGTCATGCTATCAGCGGCGGTAAAGTCCATCTCAATGGGCAACGGATCAAGCCTTCAAAAATAATCAATGTTGGACAAATGGTTGAAATTCGCATTGGACAACAAGTCAAGGATGTCTTGATTGAAATACTCTCTGTACAACGCGGTCCTGCCCCTGTGGCGCAACAACTCTACACCGAGACCGCTGAAAGTATTCTCAAGCGTGAAAAACTCCAAGCACAAAGAAAATTAAATGCCTCCGCAGATCCTGCGATGAGCAAACGACCGAATAAAAAACAGCGACGACAAATCCACCGTTTTATCAATCAGCATTCAGACTAATAAAGGGGCGTGTTATGGAAGACAATCCGATTATCCTTGCCATCATGGTATTTTTTGGCATTTTCCTGATGTTTTTTTTCATCAGCCTACTCTCAGACTTAATTATCGTGGTCTTGACCCTCGGCAGTGCCGCCGCTGCGTATTTTATTCCCGAGTGGTATCCGATTTTTTATGATGCGGTTAAAGACACTGATCTGGTCAGTTTATTAGGGCTAGTGACTCCAGAAGCCTTGGATACGGCAACCAAGCGGGTGATGGCGATTTTATTGGTGGCAACAGCGACTTTAATTGCTATTCCTGTCTTGCCTTTCTCTGGCACTTATAGACAAATTCTTGGCGCTAACCGCATTGGACGTAAAGATGAAGCGTATATCACCAGCATCATTTCCAAACAAGTCAAAAAAGCCAATAAAACAACAGCACCTAAACTAAGCAGTAGTTAAGTGCTTGCCTTTGAATACAGTGCCCTTGATTCCAAAGGGCGCACCCGCAAAGGGGTATTGGAAGGCGATCATGCCGGACAAATTCGCCGGCAATTACGCGAACAAGGACTTAGTCCACTACAGGTTGAGGCGGTAGCACAAAGCGCGCAATCCAAGCACAGAGGGCCGCGAATTAAAAGCGCGGAAATGGCTTTGTTTACCAGACAACTGGCGACCTTGATTGGCGCAGGGCTAACCTTAGAAAACAGCCTGCAAACCGTTGCCAAACAACATCACCGCGCTGCTTTACAAAGTCTATTATTGTCCTTGCGGGCTAAAGTCGTCGAAGGACACAGCCTTGCTGATGCGATGGCGCAATTCCCTCGAGTATTCCCCGAACTCTATCGTGCCAGTGTTGCCGCTGGCGAACAAGCTGGGGCATTGGATAAAGTCCTCAATGGCTTGGCCGATTACAGCGAAGCCCGTCATCGTCTACGACAAAAAATTCTCCTCGCTTTGTTTTATCCACTCATTTTAACGCTGGTAGCGGTCTTGATTGTCATCGGGCTGATGCTGTTCGTTGTCCCGCAAGTAGTGCAAGTCTTTGCGCAAAGTGGGCAAAATCTGCCGTTATTAACCCAAGTGTTGATTGATGCCAGCGCCTTTTTACAAGCCTATGGCGGCTATGTGTTCCTTGGTTTATTGTTATCACTGTTTATGGGCATCTACGCATGGCGAATCGACGCTATCCGCGAGCAAGGACAGCGTTTATTATTGCGTTTGCCTTTACTCGGACGCTTAAGCCAAGGCATTAATACCAGCCGTTTTACCCAATCTTTAAGTATGTTAAGTGCAGGCGGTGTGCCCTTGCTCGATGCCTTGCGTATTAGCGCAGAAATCATTCCCAATCGCCCGATTCGCCGTGCGATTGAGTTTGCCGCCACTCAAGTGCGCGAAGGCGGTAGTCTGCATCAAGCTTTGGCACAAAGCCAGCTATTTCCAGCGGTGACTTTGTCTTTGATCGCCAGCGGTGAGAGCAGCGGACAATTGCAACAATTGCTCGCGCAAGCGGCAAAAAACCAAACCGAAGAGACCCAAAATTTAATCAATTTACTCTTGGCGATTTTTGAGCCGCTGTTGATTTTAGTCATGGGCTTGGTGGTGTTGTTAATCGTCTTGGCGATTTTGATGCCGATTTTTGAGCTAAATCAGTTAGTTCGTTAAGCGCTTAAGATGGAACTGAGCATTTTAAAACTCAGTCCCATAAGTAAGAAGGCAAAGATTTTTTTTAATTTGCCAACCGGGAGTTGATGCGCCATACGCACACCTAAAGGTGCAGTGATAAAACTAAGCATCGAAATCAACAAAACCGCAGGTAAATAAATAAAACCAAAGGTATAGTTGAGGGGATAAACACTATCCCAGCCATTGAGCAAATAGCCTAAAGTGCCAGCAATAGCAATAGGAAAACCAACAGCGGCTGATGTGCCAATGGCTTTTTTTAATGCCACATTTTGCCATGTAAGATAAGGCACGGTTAGCGAGCCACCTCCAATAGACACCAAAGCCGATATAGCTCCTATCACTGAGCCTGAGAAAAACATGATCCCACGAGCAAATAACTGCCGAGAAGGCTTAGGCTTTTTATCTAAAAACATTTGCACCGAAACGTAGGCCATAAACAAGGAAAAGAAAATGGCCAAATGTAAAGAATGGGTAAAAGCGACTAAAAAAGTAGCTAGAAAAGTGCCTAAAATAATGCCGGGAGAGAGTTGCTTAACCACATCCCATAACACGCCTTGCCGTTGATGGTGAGCGCGTAAACTGGCAAAAGAAGTGATGACAATCGATGCCATTGATGTACCTAGGGCTAAATGTACCACTTGTTCCACAGCCACACCTTGCCATAAAAAAATACTGGTGAGTATGGGTACCATGATACCGCCACCACCGATGCCAAGTAGACCAGCCATAAAACCGACCACTGCGCCTAAACCTAAAAAAGCTAAAATGGCTTCTATCCCCAGCATAGATACTCTCCGAAAATAGGCTAGTCTACGATAAAATCATACACATGAATATCGTCGATATTGGCAAGATAGGATAAAGCCTTTAACTCACTTATTTTCAAACAAAAATTTTATGAAGTTCTCGCTTTAAGCTAGACCTTTTGGCAATATTGATTTATAGTTACCCCTAGTGCTTAATGTACATTCGCATGAAGTTTTCATAACACAATGTTTTTTATATAAAAAATGTCTTTAAAGTAGCAAGGTTAATCCAGCTTTATCAAGGCAATTAAGAATGGGGAGTAGATCTATGGGCTTGTTCAAATCTGGACCTGTCCCTGTCGTCGGTATCGATATCAGTTCCACTGCAATCAAACTCTTAAAACTGAGCCGTGTTGGCAAAGGCGAAAACAGTTACCGCGTTGATAACTACGTCATGGAACCACTGCCAGATAAAGCAGTTGAAGATAAAGTGATTCGGAATGTGGAATTAGTCGGCGAAGCTGTTAGACGTGCGGTGAAACGGGCGCAATTAAAAAAAGCTGAATTTGGCGCAGTCGCTGTTGCCGGATCTGCCGTCATTACCAAGCAAATTCAGATGCCCGCTGGAATGAATGATCATGATATGGAAATGTCCATTCAAATGGAAGCTGAACAATATATCCCTTATCCCACCGATGAGGTCAGCCTTGATTTTGAAGTCATCGGCCCGAGTGAAAAAAATCCAGATGAGGAAGTCGATGTCTTGCTTGCAGCCTCTAAAAGCGACATTGTTGAGGATAAAGTCGCTGTGTTAGAAATGGGCGGTATTAAGGCAAAAGTGGTCGATATTGAGTTGTTTGCGTTAGAAAATGCTTTCACTTTACTCGCACAAAACGATCCTGAAATCGATAGCGAAGACGTGATTGCCTTGATTGATGTCGGAGCGACTTCAACCAGTATTAGTGTATTACAAGATTTAAAAATTATTTTTACCAGAGAACAAGAATTCGGCGGCAATCAACTCACTGAACAAATTCAACATCAATATGGGTTGAGCTATGAAGAGGCGACCATGGCAAAACGCAATGGTGGTCTGCCAGATGATTATGAAAGCGATTTATTAGAGCCTTTTAAAGAAGCGATGGCACAAGAAGTTCATCGGGCAATTCAATTTTACTATTCCGCAGGCACATCGGGGAATATTGCCCATACGATTATTGCTGGAGGCTGTGCTTCAATTCCTGGCATTGTTGAATTAATCAGTGGCAAAATTGGTGGGCATGTCACCATGGCTAATCCTTTTCTTGGCATGTCTATTGATGCAAAGCAAGTGAATAAAAAATTGCTGATGAATGATGCCCCTGCACTGATGATAGCTTGTGGTTTGGCGTTACGCAGTTTTGATGAGGTGCGCGGATAATGGCACATTTAAATCTGTTGCCTTGGCGGGCAGAACTTAAAAAGGAACGTGAAACCCGTTTTGTGTTCATCACCTTGATAGCACTTGGCATCACTGGGGCGATCTTTTTTGGGGTTTATACCTATATTGAAGGATTGATTTATTGGCAAAAAGAACGTAATGCTTATCTGCAAACTGAAATTAAAAAAGCTGATAAGAAAATTGCAGAAATTAAAGAGCTAGATGCACAGCGAGAACAGTTATTTGCGCGGATGGATGTGATTCAAAAACTGCAAGGCAACCGCCACCAAGTCGTGCATATGTTTGATGAAATAGTCAACACCTCACCTGGGGACTTATTTTATGAATCTTTAATTCAAAATGGCGATAAACTGACCCTCTCTGGCGTTGCAAAATCTAATGCTTTGGTGTCGGAGGTGATGAATAATATTGAGGCATCTCCCTGGTTTAAGCGCCCCAATTTAAAAATTATTCGCAAGCGCGACAGTCGATTTTATAAAACCGGTGAGAGTAATCGTAAGGTCAGTGAGTTCGAATTTACGGTAAAACAAGACTCACCGAAAAAAGCCACTGCTGAAGATGAAGAAGAGATATAGGTTATCACTATGACCTTGGATGATTTTAATAATCTAGACCCAGAAAACTATGGCAATTGGCCTATTATTGTCAAGGCTGTGGTGATCGTATTTTTATGCGTATTATTAGCTGGTGCGGGTGTTTATCTGATTACCATGGATCAACTGGGACAATTGGATAATGTTGAACGCGAAGAATTATCATTTAAAGATGAATTTGAGAAAAAACAGCGCCAAGCTAATTCATTAGAAAAACTCAAAGAACAATTACAAGATATTAAAGACTCCTTTGGAGAATTATTAAAACGTTTACCTGGTGAAGCGGAAATTCCGGGATTGGTGATTGATATTAGTGAAACAGGGCTAGCCAGTGGCTTACAATTTGAAGTATTTCAACCTGAAAACCATAGACAAAATGAATTTTATGTTGAAGTGCCGATTAAATTGGTCATGACTGGTAATTATCATGCTTTTGGTAAATTTGTCAGTGATATTGCTGAATTAAAACGGATTGTCACTCAACACAATATTAACATTAGCCCTCTGAGTGGTAATAAAGCAAGTTCAGGTTTATTACAAATGACCTCTACAGCCAAAACTTACTTTTATATCGAAGATGACAAAGGGGAAGAATAATGCGACCATTTTTTGTAGTCTTATCTGCTTTTTTTATCCTCATAGCATTAAGCGGTTGTGCTAAGCCATTGATGTCAGATTTAGAAACATTTGTAGCGACGATTAAAAAGAAACCCAGTCCACCGCTAAAAGAATTACCCCAGTTTCCAACTGAGGAAAATTATCAGTACCAAGCGATTAAAAATAAAAAGCCTGATCCTTTTATCAGTTTTGAGCAAGAAGTTGTCATCAAAGATGAAGATATAGCGAGCGATGAAGAATTGCCTGAAGACTGTCCTCGCCCCGATCGATACCGTGCTAAGCAACAATTAGAACTTTTCCCTTTAGATGCACTGATCATGGTGGGTAGTTTAGCTCAAGGCGGCAAAATTTGGGGGTTGGTACTTGACCCTGATGGTAATGTCCATCGGGTTGAAGAAAATAACTATGCAGGTAAGCGCTATGGTCGCATTATCTCCATTGATGAAAACACTATTCAATTACATGAATTGCATCAAGATGAACGGGGATGTTACGAAGAAGTGCCCGCTAAAATCGTGCTGACCGTTGTTGATTAAACCCCACAACCGCATTTGGCTTGGCTGCTAACAAGAGATGTGAAGATGATAAAACAAAGAACAAGATGGCAGATATATTTTTCTCTGCTTTGGCTGGGTTTATTAACCAGTGCTCAAGTACAAGCTGCGGCAATACTCAATGAGATAAGTCATTCAGTCTTGCCAGGTAACCGTATTGCGATCAGTTTGGATTTTGATCAAAATGCACCGATGCCAGCGAGTTTTACCACCGATAATCCAGCACGTATTGTCTTGGATTTTCCCAATATCGAACTGGATGTTGCCGAGCGTAGCCAAACCATCGGTATTGGTGCGGTGCAAAGTGTGCGCTCTGTCGAGGCTAATCAACGAACCCGCGTTGTGATTAATTTAGTTAATAAGACCAAATTTAATATGCAACGCGACGCTGAGCGTTTGCTTATTGAAGTCGGTGTTGAGGGAAATTTTGAAACACCTCAAGTAGCTTCAGCGCCTATGCCAGCAACAAGCCCTGCTCCTGTGCCACAACCTATCGCCACCCCTGTCTCTATCCCAGAATCGGTCATGCCAAGTGAACAAGTGAGTCCGGTTAGCATTCCCATGCCAGTACCGAGCGCTCAGCCTGTGGCATTACAACCCCCAGTTTCCATACCTTTAGAGCCAAGCCTAATGGATGTCAATTTTCGGCGAGGAGCCGATGGTGCAGGTCAATTAATTGTCAAATTATCTGAACGTCATATCAGTGTTGATATGAAAGAAGAAGGCAAAAATAAAATTTTGTTAACCTTTAAAGATTCTGTGTTACCAGAGCACTTGGATAGACGCTTAGATGTAACAGATTTTGCCACCCCCATTTTATCAATTGATACCTCCGTTAAAGGCAATGATGTGCGTATGCTGGTGGCTACCCAAGGGCGCTACACCCATTTAGCTTACCAAACTGATAATATTTATACTTTGGAAGTAAAACAATTTGTCGAAAAACCAGAAGAAGTCATTGATATTAGCAAGCGGACTTACACAGGTGAGCGCTTATCTTTATCTTTTCAAGACATTGATATTCGTGCGGTTCTTAAAGTCATCGCGGATTTCAAAGGGGTGAATATTATCGTTACCGATGAGGTTTCTGGCAATATTACCCTTAACTTACAAGATGTACCCTGGGATCAAGCCTTAGACATTATTTTAGAATCAAAAGATTTAGGCATTAGAAAACTTGGGCGCGTTTGGTCGATTGATTTACAAAAAAATATTGATGAACAAGAGCGCAGAGCCTTAGAAGCACGTAAAGAAATCAAAAAACTCGAACCTTTACGCACAGAATTTATTACCATCAATTACTCTAAAGCCTCGGATTTAGAAAAACTTCTCAAAGATGGGGGGAATAAAGCCTCATCACATTCCTTTGTTTCCAATCGAGGGAGTGTCTCTGTCGATGAAAGAACCAATACCTTGGTCATTCAAGATACCAGTGAGCGCTTAGAAGATATTCGCCGTTTGATACGGGCTTTGGATAAACCTGTGCGCCAAGTTTTGATTGAATCTCGTGTGGTGATAGCCAATGATGATTTCACTAAAGACCTCGGGGTGAAATTTGGTCAAAGTACCAATTTTACTTTCGGTAAAGATAATGAATATGGCCTTGTGACCAGTGGTAAAAATGAAGGTGATATTACCTTTGGTGCAGGGGGAACCGGGGTCACAGTTGAGAATAAAGAAGGCTTGATTATTGATTTACCTGCCGCGGCTACCGCTGGGACTCCCGCAGCCTTGGGGCTGATTGTCGGTAAAATCGGCACTTATTTATTACAATTAGAACTCAGTGCCTTGCAATCAGAGGGACGTGGTGAAATTATATCCAGTCCACGGGTTATCACAGCTAACCAACATGAAGCGGTGATCAAACAAGGGGTTGAAGTCAGTCTCTTTACCGCAGGCGGGGTGGGGGTTGCCGGTACGGTGACCTTTAAAGAAGTCGTGCTCATGCTCAAAGTTAAACCGCAAATTACTCCAGATGATCGGATTATTATGGATTTACATATCAGTAAAGACAATATCCGTTTGGCAGGGGGGTTTGATAAGCGAGAGGTAAAAAGTCGGGTCTTAGTTGATAATGGTGAAACGGTTATTTTGGGCGGTGTTTATGAACAAAACAGCCAAAATCTAGTCAAAAAAGTTCCATTTGTTAGTGACCTACCTTTAGTGGGCACACTCTTTAGACAACGACAGCACTCTGATGCTAAACAAGAATTGTTGATTTTCATTACCCCGAAAATTTTACAAGAAAAATCTTTATAAACCATTTAATAAAACGGCAATGAAGGATGACGGTATGGTCATACGTGTACTAAAAAACAGCTTTTTATTGGGGCTGTTGTTCATATTAACTGCCTGTGGTGGTGGTGGCGCATTTGCCCCTCCAGGCTCTGGAACAGACCCAACATCAGTGACCAATGCAAGCATCGCCTCTTATGGTCTTGAGGGACAGCGTCTATTTACCGAAAAAACGGGCGAAACCGAAATTGAAGTACGGGCTTATGATTCCATTGGTTCTGCGGTCAGTGATGCTGAAATCACAGTAACAGTAGAAGGCGATGCAACCAGCCCCAATGGTTCAACCTTTACTGCCAGAACCAACGAAAATGGGGCTATTTTTATCCCCATCGTTGCCACACAAGCGGGTATTACAACCGTAACGGTGGATAGTGGTACATTGGTCGGACGCTTTGATATTTATTTTGGTGCGTCTGTTACCAGCACTCGTCTTGAAAATGGTCAACCGGCCAACGGTAGTTCACCGATTACCATTATTGTCAGAGCCTTAGATCATGAAGGTCGACCGATTGTTGGTTTAGATGGTAGTTTGAGTTTCTCACCTGGTTCTTTTGCCGTTGCCGTCAACTTACCTACCGAAACCGATAACAATGGGGTATATGCCGTTGATATTACCGATACCCGTGCAGAAACCTTGACCGTCACCCCTATTTTAGGTGATTTTCGCACTCAGCCTTTAAGCTTGACCTTTAACGCCTCAGACAGTATTTCAGATCCAGCAAACGTGACTTTAAGTTTGAGCGCCAATAATATTTTAGCCGATGGCACTGCAACAGCAGAAATCATCGTAATCGCCCGTGATGCATCTGGAACCCCTATCGTTGGTATTGATGTGAGTTTATCAAGTAGTTCAGGTAGCGCATTGTTGGCCAATGCTAAAGGTGTCACTGGCAATAATGGCGCATTTAGTACCTCCATTAGCAATACGGTTGCAGAAACAGTACAAATACGGGCAACTGCTGGCGCAATACTTAGCGAAGCTAAAAATATTAGCTTTGTCTCTACCAATGAAGTCAATGTTGCTAGCGTGAGTGTCGAAGTAAATGGTAATAGTGCCTTTGCCAATGGCACAGATGCCGTACAACTGACGATTTATGCCAAAGATACTGAGGGTAATCCTGTTCCTAATGCCAATATCAGTTTCCGTGTCTCGGGGGGGTCTGCAGGTTTTAGTGCCGACAGCGGCGTAACTGACAGCTTGGGACGTTTTGTGCTTAGCATTACCGATACCATTGTCGAAACCTTTACTGTCACGCCCATGGTAGGTGATATCTCAGGAGAGGTTGTTAATGTTGTTTTTCGCTCTAGTGGCGATGGTGCTAACAGCGTTCCAAGTAATATTGATTTAATTGTCACCTCAGATAATCAACGCGCCGATGGCACAGCACAAATTAATTTAATTGTCGTGGTTCGTGATCAAAATAATACCCCTCTAAGTGGCAGTGCCGTGGTTTTATCTAGCACCTCGTCCTCAGCACAATTTGGTGCTGTATCAGGTAGTACTAATGCTGGAGGTAGCTTTACTACCACAGTGACCAATAATATCGCGGGTAACTTTACTATTACTGCATCCAGTGGCGCTGTTAATGATACTGAAACCGTAACCTTTATTGCTGTGCCTCAAGCGGAAACGGTTGAAGTGAATTTAAGTAATAATAACCAATTCGCCAATGGCTCAGATGCGGTCACTTTAACTGCGATTGTCCGCAACCAAGCCGGCAGACCTGTGCCTGATGCACCTGTATTTTTAGTCTTTTCTGCTAATGCCACTGGTCGCCCAAGTTCTGCTGTTCCAGCAGCTGCCTCAGGTGTGACAGATGCTGGCGGTGCATTTGTGACCACCATCACAGATACCATGGCTGAATCTTTCACGGTACAAGTTGTTGTAGAAGGTACGCAAATACAAAAACGCTCAGACTTATTGGTATTTAAACCCGCTCCATCAACCACCGCCCCTGCCAGTGTCGATGCCAGCAGTGACCTAGAGACACAAGTTGCTGATGGTGCAGCTGAAATTCAAGTCATCGTGGTTGCCCGTGATGCCAATGGTACGCCAATTCAAGATGTTGATGTCAGTTTAGCCAGCAGTTCCGGCTCAGCTTTGATTAACCCTGCATCGGGTTCAACAGGTCCTGATGGGGCTTTCACTGCCACAGTAACTAATACGAAACCTGAGACCCTGACTTTAACCCCGACAGCAGGTGGCATACAGGGCAACGTCCTCAACTTAAACTTTACTCCAAGCTTAACCGTCACACCTGCGACGGTGACATTGAATGTCGCTAATGATAATGCCACTGCCAATGGCCAAGCTGAAATTACCCTAACGGTGGTGGTACGTAGTGATTTAGGTACGCCAGTGGTGGGTGTACCCGTCAGTTTATCCTCTGACTCACTCACAGCTCTTTTCAGTAGTAGCACAGGTGCAAGTGGTATAACTGACGCAGGCGGTACTTTTACCACCAGTATGACCAATACCGTTTCAGAAACTGTGACCTTGATTCCTACCGCAGGCGGTATCACCGGGCAACCCACGGCGATAACGTTCCAAGGCGCAATATCTAAAGTTCCAACGAATATGCAATTGTTAACCAGCAGCCCGCAATTACTTTCCGAGGGCAATGCTGAGGGTGTGTTAATTACCGCCTTATTAAAAACTGGTGATAATAATCCCTTTGCAGGTGCAACAGTGCGTTTTAGTGCTGATTCAGGTTCCATTCAAGTAGTTAAAATTACTGACAGTGATGCCGAGGCGGGCGTGACTGATAGTAGCGGTCGGGCACAAGCACGCTTAACCACTCAAGGCAATGCAATGAACCGTGATATTATAGTCACCGCCAGCAGTGGTGCCTTATCTCAAACTATAACTATACAAGTGGTTGGCACGGAATTAAGCATTGTTGGTGCAGACAGTAGCACACTTGGCAGTCAAGCAGAGTATTCTGTATTCCTCACAGATTCCTCTGGCTCTGGTATTGGAGGACAACAATTAGCACTTAGCAGCGCATTAAATAACCCTATTGTTGACACGAGTGGGACAAATTTTGTCACCGATAACGGAGGCCGTGTCATCATATCATTAACGGCTCAAAATGCCGGTACTGACACGCTAACAGTGTCGGGAGCAAATGCCACACCCACAAATAAACAAATCACCATCTCTGATGATAACTTTGTCGTTAGCCGTGATGATGGTCTAGCTTTAGAAACGGACATTCCAACCAATATCTCAACCAGTTTTACTGTGACTTGGAATAAAAATGGTTCTATTGCCGATGTGATTGGTAAAACAATTAATATCTCCGCAACCCGTGGGACATTAAGTACCAATGTTGCTTCTATCGCCTTGACTGGGGATGCCCATTTTAGTATTCAGTCTGATAATGCAGGGCCTACAACCATTACGGTTAGCACGGATGAAACAGATGGACCATCACGACAATTCAGTTTTGATTTTATCGCTGAAGTGCCTAATTCCATTGAATTACAAGCTAACCCCAGTACGGTTGGTATTAATACAGGAGGCTCTACGGCAGAACAAAGTACGATTATTGCCGTGGTACGTGATGCGAAAAATAACCTGGTTAAAGGTAAAATGGTCGAATTTACCTTAAATGATATTACCGGCGGTAATATTTCACCCTCAGCAGCAATGACCGATCAATTTGGTCGGGCAAGTACCGTCTATACCGCGGGGGCTATTCCTAGTGCGCAAGATGGCGTGCGTTTGCAAGCAACGGTGGTTGAAAATCCCAATGTTTCCAACGAGGTTTTGCTCACCGTTGCCCAACGTGGCGTGTTTATTTCTCTCGGTACAGGTAATAGCATTATCGAGCCTAATGCGACCGTTTATGAATATCCTTATACGGTTTTAGTGAATGATATTAATGGCGCACCTGTCTCTGGTGCTGCAGTGACCCTAAGCGCTGTGCCCACACGCTACTTCAAAGGCTTCCGTTACCTACCAGAGTCAGTCACAGCCGATGGCTGGGTAACCGTTTATACCGTTCCTAATGGGTGTGTTAATGAGGACTTAAATAATAATGGTCTGCTTGAACCTAATGAAGATGTGAACCAGAATGGACGCTTAGATCCTGGCAATGTAATCACATTTGAGCCTGATACTGTGGTAACTGACAGTAACGGTTTTGCAAGCTTTAACCTGGTTTATCCTCAAGAAAATGCCAGCTGGTTAGAAGTGAATTTAACCGCTAAAACGGTGGTTTCTGGTAGTGAAGACAGTGATTCTGCTATCTTTGTTGTCGGTGGCAGTGCCTCTGATTTTGCATCGTCAGACCTTACCCCGCCAGGTACGCCAAGCCCTTATGGTGTAGGTGGTAATAGCTCAGAAATAGTGGCAGGTGGTGCTTCTACAGTGACATTAAATGAGCAACTTCTGGGTCGTGATGCCAATGGTAATGGCACGGCGACAGATGTAGGTTTGCCAGCAACTTGTCTCTATGACCAATAAACCACGGTTGTTACTAGCTCAAGTCGTCACTTGAGTTAGTTAACGGATGTGACGCACTAAGCTAATTTTTGCCACAATGAGGTGCTTTTCCGCCTACCTAGTGGCATTTAGCCTTTGCGCAACATCCACTCATATGAATCGGGATGAAAATCCCGATTTTTTTTGCCACCTGCTTTTTATTTTTACCATGCCCTTATTACCCACAGCCCCCCCGCAAGCCACACTGAGCGAATTAGAAGCATTTACCACACACGTAGAACAAGCCTTATGGCACAAACAAGCTTTTGAGACCGACTTAGCTCAATATCAGCAACATTTTCAACAAATTGAAGCCTGTTACCAACAAGGCGAAGTTGATAATCGTTACCATTTTTTAGTGGTCATGCCCATCGCTGATAGACCGCTGCATTTACAGCATTGCTTACACAGCCTACAGCAACAATTAAAACTGTACGGTTACGGACAAGGCTCTGGTGGCAATAAGGTCAAAGTGCTGATCACCGATGACAGCAAAGACCCCAAAGCGATACAAGCGCATCAAGATATTGCCGATGATTTTTGCCAGCAAGGCTTGAGCGTGAGCTATTTTGGACAAGCACAGCAACGGGCTTTACTCGCCGATTTACCTGAGCACTTTCAGCACATTGTTGGAGAGACTCAGCCTCAAAGCATGGCGCACAAAGGCGCATCTATTAGCCGTAATCTCACTTATCTCAAACTCAAACAATATGAAAACCCACAGACCTTATTTTATTTTATTGACAGTGACCAAGAATTTAACACCTTAGTAAACCAGCACGGCAAAGCCTTAAAGCTCGATGCCATCAACTTTTTTTATCATTTAGATCAAATTTTTCGCAAACAAAATGTCGAAGTGCTCACAGGCAAAGTCGTCGGCGACCCCCCTGTTGCTCCGGCGGTAATGGCTGGTAATTTTCTCACCGACCTTCAAGCTTTTTTTACCCAACTCGGTCAAAATACTGCCGATTATCCTTGCCCTTTTCATCCGCAACAAGCCGACTCCGCCGAAGATGCGGCATATCACGACATGGCGGATTTATTTGGTTTTAAGGCAAAAAATAGCAGTTTTGATTATGCCTGTACTTTAGGTGGCACACATGACCAAGCTGCCTGCCTAGCGGACTTTAGTCAAAAATTACAGCGCTTTTTTGATGGTGAACACCCAACCCGAAAAAGTTATTTTAACTACCGCCCCGCCTCCGAACTGAGTCCCGCACGCACCATTTACACCGGTAATTATGTATTTAAGCCCAGTGCGCTGATGTATTTTATCCCCTTTGCGCCTCTCAAACTACGCATGGCAGGGCCGGTGCTGGGGCGTATTTTACAAGCAGAATTAGCCGAGCGTTTTGTCTCGAGCAATTTACCTATGTTACATAAACGCACCGTTGACGAACTCGGTAGTGCGGAATTTCGCGCAGGCGTAAGCCATGAAAAGACACAAATTGATTTATCAGCGGAATTTGAACGGCAATATTTTGGCGATGTGATGTTGTTTAGCATCATCAGTTTATGTGAACAAGGTTTTCCACAAACCTGTCCCCAGCACAGCGATATTGAACAACTAGTGCAGCAAATCCATACACAAATGCAAGAAAAATATCAGCAAAAACAAGCAAATATTATCGAAAGTTTGCAGGCATTAAAAATACAGATAAAAATAAATGGCTGGTGGCAAACCCAAACTGAGACAATGCAAGCATTACAACAATTTTTAAACAGTATCGCCTATAATTTTGATAAAAACGCACCGAGCTACCAATTAATAGCCCGAAGCAAAACCGAACGCCTCAAGGCAATCACTGCGGCTATTGCTGCCTACCCTGACATACGGCAACAATGGTCAGCGCACCTTAAGAGTCTATGCGACATATGAATAATCCACTGCAAATCCGCTATTTTGGTCTAATTCCGCGCTTTTATTCGTTAAATAACACGTTATTCGCCTCACAAAACCACGGAATTAGCCTCAAAATATCTGATTTTCGCGACGACTCTCATACCTCGCATAAACTCTAAAAATCGCAGCTAATCCTTTATGAATATTTTCATCTTAAACAGTGGGCGTTGTGGCTCGACCACCTTTATGCAAGCCTGCTTACATATCGACAACTACAGTGCCGCCCATGAATCTCTAGTGAAGCAAACGGGCGCAGCGCGCCTAAACTACCCGGCTTGGCATATCGAATCCGATAACCGCTTGGCTTGGCTGTTGGGACGCTTGGAGCAAAGCTATGGCAAAAACGCCTTTTATGTCCATTTAAGTCGTGATATAGAACGCACCGCCGCCAGTTTTGAGCGGCGCTATGACTATGGCATCATGAAAGCCTATCGCGAAGGCATTTTATTGGACGATCAAGCAGCAACCCCCGCTAAAGATTTAGCCTTGGACTATTTGCACACCGTCGAGAGCAATATTCAATTATTTCTCAAAGACAAAGACTATATGCCGTTTCGCTTAGAACAAGCCAAAACCGATTTCCAACAATTTTGGCAACGCATCGGCGCTAAGGGAAATTTAGAGGCGGCCTTAGCCCAATGGGACATTAACCACAACGCCTCTGCATAGCAGGGCTATGCTATAGTAGGCGGCTGTTACACACGTATCTCAAGGTTAAAGTATGGAATTTATCGGACCGTATTTAAGCCACAATCTGTTTAATTTATTGCTCTGGGTTGGCTTATTTTCACTGATGGTTGGCAGTTTCTTAAATGTCGTGGTCTATCGCTTGCCGATCATGATGCAACGCAGTTGGCGACAAAGTTGTGCCATAGAAGTCTTCAATAACCCGGGGATGCTCAAAGAAGCCGATCAACAAAGGTTTAATTTGGCTATCCCTAACTCCCATTGCCCACAGTGTAACCACGCCATTAGCCCGTGGGAAAACATCCCCATTATTAGCTTTTTATGGCAAAAAGCCCGTTGTAAACACTGTCACACGCCGATTTCTTGGCGTTATCCGCTGGTCGAATTCGCCACCTTGGTTTTATCCTTGCTCACCGCTTGGCAACTGGGCTACGGCATCGCTTTGGCGGCAGGTTTATTACTCACTTGGTCGCTCATTGTTTTAAGCCTGATTGATTATGACCACCAATTACTGCCCGATGATATTACCCTGCCCCTGCTCTGGTTCGGACTGTTCTTAAACCTCTTTGGTGTCTTTACCACCTTGCCCTCAGCGGTGATTGGCGCGATGGTCGGTTACTTATTTTTATGGCTGGTGTATTGGGGATTTAAACTCATCACCGGAAAAGAAGGCATGGGCTATGGCGATTTCAAATTATTTGCCCTCTTTGGCGCGTGGTTTGGCTGGAAATATTTATTATTAATTTTGCTACTTTCTTCTTGTGTCGGCTTATTATTCGCTCTAATTTTCATCGCCACAGGCTTGCAACAACGCAGCAAACCCATGCCTTTTGGCCCTTATTTGGCTGCCGCAGGCTGGGTGACTTTACTTTGGGGGGCAGAGTTAAACGTCTGGGTGATGGGCGCGGGTTATTGACGCATGAAAATAGAACAGCTGCATATCCATCACCTTAATTCGCTCCAAGGCAGCTTTGATATTCATTTTGACCAAGAACCGCTGCTCAACGCGGGCGTGTTTGCCATCACAGGCGATACAGGCGCGGGCAAAACCACGCTGCTTGATGCCATTACCCTTGCGCTTTACAACCAAACCCCACGCTTGAGCGATACCGCAGGCAACAGCGGCAATATGATCAGCCACGGTAGTCACGAAGGACGTGCCGAAGTGATTTTCAAAGTGGGAAAAAAACGCTATCTTGCCAAATGGTCTTGCACACGTAAACTGCGTGGGGCGAATAAAGGCGTGTTAAATAGCGTTAAGCGTGAGCTATCCGAATTACTTGATTGTGGCAAAGGCAAAATCTTATCAAACAAAAGCCGCGACATTAGCCAGCGCATGAAAAGCATCACCGGTTTAGGCTTTATTGAATTTCGTCGCTCAATGATGCTGGCTCAAGGTGACTTTAATGCTTTTATGCGTGCCAAAGAAGCTGACCGCGCCGATATATTAGAACAAATCAGCGGCACAGAAATCTATAAAACCCTCTCCAAGGCTGCTTTTCAAAAAAATAAAGCTTTCCAAGCCCAATACCAAGCCCTGCAACAAAACCTCGCCCATCCGCATTTATTGGACGCAAAGACGCTTGCCGATTTACAACAACAACAGCAGCAACTAAAACATGAAATTGCCAATACGCAACAACAACTCGGGCAAAAGCAGCAACAAATCCAAATTTGGCAAGCCTTAGACAAACTCAAGGCACAACAACAAAACGACCAACAAGCCTATCAAACCGCCCAAGCTGCGGTACAAGCCTTTAGCCCCTCAGCACAAGCCCTAGCCGCGCATGAAAAAGCCCAGCCCTTACATCAGCAACAACAGCATTTACACAGCCAACAACAACAGCTAACAGAGAAACTGCGTGAGCAAAAACAAAGCGAAGCCGAGCAACAACAAGCCAAGCAACAAAGCGAGCAAAACCGCCAAGCACAAGAGCGTGCTAAACAAACCCTGACACAAGCCCAAACACAAGAACGCGAGCAGCAAGCACTAATCGAAAAAACCCTGCAACGCGATCAACAAATTGAAAAACTCGCCAAGCAACTGCAACAAATACAGCAGCAACTTAAAGAACGCGACCAGGCCGAACAACAAAACCGTGCCGCATTAGAACGCTTAGAGCAACAACACAGCCAGCAAAAACAACAGTTCAACAAACAAGAAACCGCCCTCGCCGAATGCCAAAGCGACCAAGCCCTTGCCAGCGTTTTACCCCTACTAGAACAACAACAACACACGCTAGAAAAACAACAACAGCCCCTGAAAAAAGCCCAAGCGGCGCTGACAAAAACCACTAAAGCGCTAAAAAAACACCTTGAGAGCCAAGACAGCTTAAACCAAGCCTTAGCCGAGCAACAACAAGCGCAAACAAAGCGCAAACAACAGCAACAAGCGCTCGCACAAAGCCTCAGCCAAAGCAGCGTCAGCGATGGGAGCGAGGCATGGCAAGCTTATGCAGAGCGCTTACAACAAGGGCTAACACAACTGCAAAGCTATCAAGACAGCCAACAACAATTACAAACATTGACCGCCAAGCAAACACAGCTTAGCGACGACTTAAAACAACAACAAAGCCAAGCCAAAAACCAACAAAAGCAAATCGACAGCAGCGAGACCTTATTACAAAGCCTAGAGAAAAATTACCAACAAGCTTTGCTGCTACAAAAATACCAAGCCGACCGAAGACATTTGCACACAGGCAAGCCTTGCCCCTTATGTGGCGCAACCAAACACCCTTACCGCAACGATGCCCCCGCCGCCGCACTTAGCGATAGCGCCGCGATACAACAACAAATCGACAACGAAAAACAGCAATTAAAACAATTGAACAGCGCACTTGGCGACAGCAACAAACAGCTAAGCCGCACCGAGAGTCATATCGAACAAACCGAGCAGCAACAACAGCAAACTGAGCGCACAGCAACAAAGCATAAAAGCGCCTATCAAGCCTTAAACCTGCCCTATACAACTGCCGATTATTCAGCATTACAGCAAGACTTAAGCACTTTTAGCCAATGCTGGACAGACTTTCAAGCCAGCAGCAAAGACATCGAAAAAGCCGCTGAAGCGCTCAAAGACCTAGAGCACCGTTTAGCACTAGCCCAAGAACAAATCCAAGCACTAGCCCAACAACAAAGCGATCAAGACCGCACCTTAGATGCTGAACAACAACGCCTACAAAGCCTTGAAACCGACTTACAACACAGTCTCAAACCTTATGATTTAAGCATCAACGACCGCTGGCAAAGCCAATTACAAACCCGCTTACAACATTACCAAGACTTAAGCCAAGCGCTAGAAACACAGCGGCAACAATTACACAAAGACCAAGAAAACAAACACAAACAGCGGCAAGAACTGGCACTGATAGAGCAAAAACAACAAGACCTGCAACAAAGCATAGCCCAACTGCAACCAGAACTTAGCCGCGAACAACAACAGCGCCAATCGGAATATGGCAACAAAGACCCCGAAACCGAGCGCCAACGCCTAAAAACCGCCCGCATGGCTGCCGAACAACAGCTAAGTGAATTAGAGCAGCAACAACAACAGCAACAACAAACTTTGCAACAAATCCAACAGAGCTTGAGCCAACAACAAGCCGAGTGCAACAGCTTAAGCCGCAACAATCAAGGCTTAGCCCAGCAATTAGAACATGCCTATCAAGCCCAAGGTTTTAGCGACTTGGCACAACTCGAGGCGCTGCTACTATCTGCCGAGCAAGCCGAGCGCTTTGCTAAAGAGGCGCAACAATTAGACTCAAACTTAAGCGAGAGCAATACCCGCTTACAAACCACAACACAATCCCTCGCCTCACAGCAACAACAAACCGCCGAACTTAGCCCGCTGCCTGAACTAGAAGCCGCCTTAACCCAGCTCACAGAACATTTAAGCCACAGACAACAAGGTCTCGGCAGCATTGGCAAAGAACTGGAACTACATGAGCAAGCCGAACAACTGTGCGCCGAGGATAAACGCCAATTACAAGCATTGGAGCGTAACTGTGCTTTATGGGGACAACTGTCAAACTTAATTGGCAAAGAAGATGGCGCGAAGTTTCAAAAATTTGCCCAAAAACTCACCTTGCAACAACTTTTAGCCTATGGCAATGCTTATCTAAAAAACCTCGAACCGCGCTATCAATTGCGCCTTAGTGAACAGGAAATACTGGGCTTAGATGTCATCGACAGTTTCAATGCCGATAAGATTCGCGCTATGAACTCCTTATCCGGTGGCGAGAGCTTTTTGGTAAGCCTAGCGCTAGCGCTGGGTTTGGGTGATATGCACACCAAAACCGAATCGATGGATTCTTTGTTTATTGATGAGGGCTTTGGCAGCTTGGATGAAAACGCCCTAGAAATCGCCCTAGATGCCTTAGAAAACCTACAAGCCAGCGGCAAACAAATCGGTATTATTTCCCACGTTGCCGCACTAAAAGAACGTTTTGCGGTGCAAATTAAAGTGAGTAAACAACGCGGTGCAGCGAGTAATTTACAGTTGCAGCCGGATGTGAAGTGATGAGGAGGAATTTTATAATTATAAGGCGTTATCACAAACCAACGGCAAGCAAGAGGTAGGTATAGCAATGACAGCAAATGAGCTTCAAGCACTGATTCAACAAACAGCGGCTGAAAAGCAAACCAGCCTTAATTTATCTTATGAAAGCATAAAATATTTACCGCCCGAAATTGCCTCGCTGCAAAGTTTACGAGTACTAAATTTAAATCATAATCAATTGAGTAGCCTTCCGCCCGAGATTGCCTCACTACAAAACCTTCAAGTATTATTATTGAATGACAATCAATTGAATCGCCTTCCGCCCGAGATTGCCTCGTTGCAAAACCTACAAGAACTTTATTTAAAGAGCAATCAATTGCGCAACCTTCCGCCCGAAATTGCCTCGCTGCAAAACCTTCAAGAACTTTATTTAAAGAGCAATCAATTACGAAACCTCCCGCCCGAAATGGCTGCATTACAAAATTTACAATATTTAGATTTAGAAAACAACCCATTTAACATCCCTCCAGAAATCCTCCAGCAATATCATCACCCGACAAAAATTATCCGCTATTATTTACAAACTCAGATCGAAAAAGCTCCCTTAAACGAGGCAAAAATGCTTATCGTTGGTCAAGGTGGAGTAGGCAAAACCTCTTTATTAAATCGCTTAACCAATCAAGTGTTTGATGAACAAGAGAGTAAAACTGAAGGTATTAATATCAAGCCTTGGTGTTTGCCGATAAAAAAAGTAGGAGAAAACCAAGAAGTCACTCTGCACATTTGGGATTTTGGTGGACAAGAAATTATGCATGCCACTCACCAATTTTTTCTCACCAAACGCAGTTTATATTTAGTCTTATTGGATGCGCGGCAAGGGGAGAAAGAGGGACGCTTGGAATATTGGCTCAAATTAATTCAAAGCTTTGGCGGTGACTCACCCGTCATTGTGGTGATTAATAAAATTGACGCACACCCTTTGGATGTCAATGAGCGTTTTTTAGAAAACAAATACCGCAATATTCGCGCTTTTATTGGTATATCTTGTCAAGAACAGACCAACATCGATAAATTAATGACTCTGATTCATGATTGTGTCGCAGCAATGCCACACGTCTTCGATCCTTTCCCACAAACCTGGTTTGAATTAAAACAAAATTTAGCTGATTTAGGTGATGATTACATCAGCTATGAAAACTATCAAAACCGTTGCCAAGAAAATGACATCAGCGATGAGCGCGACCAAGAAATTCTCATTGGCTTTTTGCACGACTTGGGCATTGCCTTAAACTTCCGTGATGATCCACGTTTGCAAGATACCAGTGTCCTCAACCCTGAATGGGTCACCAGTGGCATTTATCAGCTACTCAACAGCCATCGTTTATTTCATGCTCAGGGCATGTTACAACTGGCGGATATGGCAAAGATTCTCGATAGCCAACGTTACCCACGGGGGAAACATTTGTTCATTATCGAACTGATGAAAGAGTTTGAACTGTGTTTTTCTTTGCCGGATAAACAAGGCTATTTGTTGCCGGATTTATTGCCCAAAAATGAGCCAGATGTAGACCATTGGCGCGCCAAAGAATGTTTATGTTTTGAGTATCATTACGATGTTTTGCCCAGCAGTGTGTTTTTGCGGGCAATGGTACGTTTACACACACACATTTATGATAAAAACTATTGGTATAGCGGCGTGGTATTACGTGATGGTGAAAATAAAGCCTTGCTGCGGGCAGATTATGAAGATAAAAAAATCTGTATCTGGATTGATGGACATGAAAAAAGCCGCCGTGCTATGTTGGGACTGATTCGAGGGCAATTTGAATATATCCATAGTACCATCGCCAAACTCATCGTTAAAGAAAAAATCCCTTATCAAGGCGAGGCTTTAGATTATGACGATTTATTAGTCTATGAAAAACACGGGGAGATGAATCCTTTTATTCCTAAATTAAAACAAAAAGTTGATGTGGTGCGTTTATTAGATGGTATTGATGAGAACAGCCGTACAAACTTACATGAACGGCAGGCAGCATATGCAGCTATGAGCAGCCCACCTGTTGTCCCACCACCGGCACAACAATCGCCTTTGATTGGCATCAGCTTAGCCGCTGGCTTTAATGCCTTTGTTTTTGGACAATTAGCCCAATCACCTTGGTTTGCTCTTGCTGCATTCGGAATTGTTTTAGGCTTAGGCTTTGTCTTAAATCTGCTGAAAATTTTACATAATAAATCCCCGCGCGATATTGCCCGCAATGCTGTTACTTTGGGCGTGTTGGTCTATATCACTACTCCCATCACAGGTTTGGTCGAATTTAATTTATCTTATGTTAACTTTTCCCTGACATGGGGCAATGCTCCAAACCTTTGGGTAGCTGGGGGCTTAGCTTGCTTGGTTGCTGTGTGGCAATTTATTGATTATCGACGCTAGCAGTTTATCCCGCTGGTTTTCTCCGCATACTCAAGTCATAATAAGCCCGATTTAAGTTAATGCCGCATGTAGCACAATACTATGAAAACAGCTTTAGACATTCTCCAAGATATTTTTGGTTATCGTGAGTTCCGAGGGCAGCAAGCCGAGATTATCGACCATATCTGTGCTGGACAAGATGCCTTGGTGCTGATGCCCACCGGCGGCGGTAAATCGCTGTGTTATCAAATTCCGGCCTTATTGCGCGAGGGCTTGGCGATTGTGGTCTCGCCTTTGATTGCGCTGATGCATGACCAAGTCAGCGCCATGCAGCAACTGGGCATCCGCGCCGCTTTTCTTAATTCCAGCTTGAGTTTTGCTGAATCGCAAGCGGTTTCGGCACAAATCCGTGCTGGGGAAATTGACCTATTATATGTCGCTCCAGAGCGCTTGATGACCGAGCCATTTTTGCAGTTTTTGGATAGCGCCAATATTGCTTTGTTTGCCATTGATGAGGCGCATTGTGTTTCGCAATGGGGACATGATTTCCGTCCTGAATATGTGCAATTGTCGGTGTTGCACCAACGCTACCCCGATATTCCCCGCATCGCCCTCACCGCTACCGCTGACCAGCTCACCCGCGAGGAAATCCATCACCGTTTGCAGTTGGACAAAGCCCATGCCTTTGTTTCCGGTTTTGACCGCCCGAATATTCGCTATACCGTGGTGGAGAAAATCAGCGTTAAATCGCAATTATTAGAATTTATTCGCCATTATCATAATAAAGATTGCGGCATTGTTTATTGTATGACCCGCAAGCGTACCGAGGAGTTTGCCGCCTTTTTACAGCAAAACGGCTTAAACGCACTGCCTTATCATGCGGGCATAGACAGCCGTGTGCGCCAAGACCATCAGCAGCGTTTTTTGCGTGAAGAACAGGTGATTATGGTTGCCACCATCGCTTTTGGGATGGGGATTGATAAACCCGATGTGCGTTTTGTCGCCCATGTCGATTTGCCTAAAAGTATCGAGTCGTATTATCAGGAAACGGGACGCGCCGGGCGTGATGGCGAGCCTGCCAATGCGTGGCTGTGTTATGGGCTGGAAGATGTGGTGATGCTGAATCGAATTTTGGAAGGCTCGAATGCCGATGCACAGCAAAAGCGTATCGAGCAACACAAGCTTAATGCTTTATTGGGCTATTGCGAACTCACAGATTGTCGCCGCCAAGCTTTGTTGGCGTATTTTGATGATGAGATGGACAAGCCTTGTGGCAATTGTGATACCTGTTTAAGTCCGCCGCAAACATGGGATTCGACCGAGGCAGCGCAGCAGGCGTTGTCGTCGATTTATCGCACCGGACAGCGTTTTGGCACAGCCTATTTAATTAAAGTCTTGCGCGGACTCAAAGACCCACGGATTAGCCAATATGAACACGACAGGCTGGCGGTGTATGGTATTGGCAATGCTGTCGATGATAATACATGGCGCAGTTTGTTTCGGCAATTGGTGGTGCAAAACTATGTCCATGTCGATTTGAATCATGGCGGTTTGTATCTCGATGACAGCGCCCGCCCGATTTTGCGTGGCGAGCAAAAATTGGCTTCGCGTAAGCTGATTAGTAAAGATAATAAATCCTATAAAAAACGCAATCATTCGCAAGATTTTACTGGCAGCGATGCGATTTTATTCGAGTCCTTGCGGGAAAAACGCCGCGAGTTGGCAAACACGCAAGAAATCCCGCCTTATACGATTTTCCACGACAGCGTGTTAGCGGAAATGGTGGTTTATCAGCCTTCGACTTTGAATGAGTTTAGCAATCTTAATGGGGTCGGGCAGGCAAAACGGCGCAAATATGGGCAAATTTTCCTCGATATTATCGAGCAACACCAGCAAGATAACCCCGAAGACGCGCCACATCATGCGCCGCCGGATTTGTCCAATCATGAAAAAAGCACTTTGATTCCAGGCTTGAGCGATACGGTGGCAACCTCGATTTTGGCTTATCGCAAGGGTTTGAGTATTTTAGATATTGCCAAGCAGCGCAGTTTAAAAGACAGCACCATTTACAGCCATTTAGCCCAAGGCATTGAGCATGGCGAATTAGATATTTATGAAATCCGCGAGCTAAAAGAGCAGGATGTGGATTTGATTTATGAAGCTTATGAGTTATTAAACGAAGAAGAGCAAAAAAGTTTGAAAAATTTATATGATGTCCTAGAGCAGCGTTTTGATTATGGCGCGCTTAAGTGCGTTCTTGCCATGATTGTTTGAGGTTGATATGAGCACAGCACAAGAATTGGTTGAACTGCAAGAAACCCTCTACACCTCAAAAAACCCGACTCGGCGTTGGCTGCATTGTCAGCGCCGTGACTGGATTGAAGCTGCAATTAAACAAGCGGGCGCAGGATTAGATGTGGCGCTCGAAGTTGGCCCCGGTGCAGGTGGTTATTTGCCTGCGTTAGGACAGCAAGCCGAGCAAGTGATTGCCAGTGATATTGAGTCGAGTTATTTGGATTATATCGAGCAAAAATTTGCCGATGAGGACAAAATTCGTTGTTTGGTCGATGATATTACCGCCTCAAAACAAGCCAGCGATAGCATTGATTTAATTTTATGCACCGAGGTGGTGGAGCATATCGCCAATTCGCAAGCGGCGCTGATAGAACTGCGGCGTTTGCTCAAGCCTGAGGGGCGTTTGATTTTATCCACCCCACAACGCTATAGCCCCTTAGAAATGACGGCAAAAATTGCTTTTTTACCCGGTATTATCCAATTGGTGCGGCTGATTTATGGCGAGGCGATTATCGAAACTGGACACATTAATTTGCTCACTGAAAAACAGTTAAAACAACAATTAGATAAGGCGGGCTTGGTGATTGAGTCCGAGTATAAATGCGGTTTTTATTTGCCCTTGGTGGCGGAATTTATGGGCGAGACCGGACTTAAAATTGAGCAATATTTAGAAAACAAATTGCGCGGTGGTTGGCTGGATTTTAGTTTGTGGACGCAGTGTTATGTTTTGCGGGCAAAAGATGAATAATACCGCGATTATTTCTGTGATTGTCCCGGCTTACAATGAAGCCTTGGTGATTGATGAGTTTCATCAACGCTTAAGCGCTGTGATGCAAGCGACGGCTTATGATTATGAAGTGATTTATATTGATGATGGCAGCACGGACGAGACTCTGGCCAAACTCAACCAACTCCGAGACCAAGACCCACATATCAGTATTGTCGATTTAAGCCGTAATTTTGGTAAAGAAATCGCTATGTCGGCGGGCTTGGATCATTGTATTGGCGATGCCGTGGTGGTGATTGATGCCGACTTACAAGACCCGCCCGAATTGATACACGAATTTATCACAGAATGGCAAAACGGCTATGATGTGGTTTATGCTCAGCGTTTAAGACGTGAAGGCGAGAGTTGGTTTAAGAAAAAATCCGCCGATTATTTTTATAAGCTGCTTTGGAAACTCAGCCATGTCGATATTCCGAAAAACACCGGCGATTTTCGTTTACTCAGCCGCCGCGCGGTTGATGCGCTCAAGACCTTAAACGAATATCATCGCTATATGAAGGGCTTGTTTGCATGGATAGGTTTTCCGCAAAAAGCGGTGCTATATAACCGTGAGCCGCGTGCCTCGGGCACGACTAAATGGAGTTATTGGCGTTTGTGGAATTTAGCCATTGAGGGCATTACCTCATTTTCTGATCTGCCGCTGAAAATATCCACTTATCTTGGCATTATCACCGCATCAGGGGCATTTATTTATGGCTCCTATATGCTATTGCGGACTTTAGTCTTTGATAACCCGGTGCCGGGTTATCCCTCGCTGGTGGTGATTATTTTATTTCTTGGTGGCATCCAATTGATTTGTTTGGGCGTGATTGGTGAGTATTTAGGGCGGACTTATAACGAATCGAAACGCCGTAGTCTCTATTTTACTAAGGGTTTTCATCCCTCTTTAGCCTATCAAGATAAACAGCCAAAGGCACCAAAACAGGAATAACAAGTGAAAACATTTTTTTATGGTTTGGCGTTGTTCGCTTTAGCGCTGTTTATTCGCGTGGAATATTTTAGCCACACCGAGGTGATTAATCCTTTTAGTGGCGATGCCAGCGCTTATATGAAATATGCAGAAAATCTAGATCGTCATCACATTTTTTCCCGCGATACTCAAAGCGCCTCTCCAGCTCCAGATGCTTACTGGGCACCAGGTTATCCTTTTTTTATTGTGCTTAGCACCCGTGTGGCAAAATTTATGGGATCGAACCCCTACAGTACCTTAATGCTCACACAAGCACTATTGGGCGCGCTGGTGGTTTTATTGACCTATTTAATTGCTAAACTTTTTTTAAGCCATAAACTCGCGCTCAGCGCCGCTTTGCTCAGTGCTTTTAGCCCGCACTTAATCAGCATGGGTAATTATATTCTCACCGAAAGCCTGTTTAGCTTTACCTTGTTGCTGTCTTTGTATTTGTTTATGTTATTGCTTGAGCGGCAAAAACTCGGTTTGGCTATCGGCACGGGTTTAAGTTTTGGCGCGGCGTATATGGTCAATCCAGTGATGTTTTTTAGCCCGTTGTTGTTAGCGCTGTGGTTTTCTTGGCGCACGCCTGTGTTGTCGAAAAAAGTGCTGGTATCAATGCTACTGAGTTTTTTAGTCATCGTCAGTGCTTGGTCGCTACGTAATTTTATTAATGTCGATGCCAATCAAAGCGGTAGCAGTGATCGGGTGCTAGCCAATTTGATTGTTGGCTCACATTCAGACTTTTATGATATTTGGCGCGCTAACCCACGCGACCCTAATAACCCTGCCACCTTAGACGCGGCCGAGGTTCAAGGCTCTATCCCTGCATTTTTAAACATATTAGGGCCAAGAATACAAGCTGAACCCGCTGAGTTTGCCCACTGGTATTTACTTGCCAAACCGTATTTACTTTGGAGTTGGGATATTTTGATAGGACAGGGCGATATTCATGTGTTTAATGTCAAATATTCCTTGTATCAACAAAGTGCCTTGGCTTCGCTTAGTTATTCTGTGATGAAATCCACGCATGTGATTGTTTTTGCCTTTGCACTCTTTGGGATGTTTTTTTGGCTCAAAAACCATCATCCGCAAGCCAGTGTTTTATATATTGCCTTGATTTATATCAGCGCGGTATACGTGGTATTGCAAGCCGAGCCGCGCTATTCTGTACCCTTGCGCCCTGAAATGTACTTAGCCGCGTTGTTTTTCCTTAGCGAGATGCTTAAGGTTTATAAAAGCAAACAAGGAGCTTAAAATGCGCTTTTTATTTATCCTGTTATTTTGCCTGCCCTCGGTCAGCATTGCAGACAGCACCACAGAAATTGCTTATTTACTGGATATGATTAAACAAACCGATTGTCGTTATCAGCGCAACGGCAAGTTTTACCAAGGCACAGAGGCACTTGAGCATATTGAAAAAAAACGGGCGTATTTCCAAGATGAGATTCACAGCGCCGAGGATTTTATTCGTTTGAGTGCCAGCAAAAGCAGTTTATCGGGTAAAGCCTATTTAATTCATTGTCCCAATAAAGCCGCCGAACCGAGCCAAACATGGTTATTGCGGGCTTTAGCAGATTATCGCCAACTAAAACCCAGCCAATTGAGCAAATAATTGGCCGCGCTCTTTAAAGTTACGATAATGCCCATAGCTAGGCGCGCCAGGTGAGAGCAAAATAATACTGTTCTCCGCACTATGACGTTTCGCCAATTCTAGTGCCATCGCCATATTCAACGCGGCATAACAAAGTGGGGCATCCTTAACTTCGGCGATGGTTTGCTGAATTTTATCGCCATTATCAGGCAATGTGACCACCAGTTTCACCGTACTTTGCGGCAAGGCTGCGGCTAAATCCTGCCAATCCAAGCCACGATCATAACCGCCGACAATCAAGGTGATTGCTGTGTTATCAAAACTGTTAATCGCTGCCAGTGCTGATTGTGGCGTGGTGGAAATACTGTCATCGACATAAGCAAAACCGCTGCGCTCACCGAGATAATTTAAGCGATGTGCCAATGCCTTAAAGTCATCGAGTTGTAAACAGGCTTGCTGAACCGGAATGCCTAATTGCTCAACAATGGTGAAAGCTGCGGCTAAATTTTTTAGGTTATGTTCACCGCGTAAATGGAATAAACAGGGGATTTTTTCCTCATCAAAATAGATATGATGACCTTGGACATGAAATCCCTGTTTATCATTAAAATACTGATCGACCTTGCCCGGATAATATTGCCCAATGCGGCTATCTTCTGCGTTGCTAATACGCAGCGTATTTTCATCAGGGCGAGTGAGTAAATGCAGTTTGTCTTGATAATAGCACTCAACCGAACCGTGCCAGTCCAAATGCTCGGGAAATAAATTCAATAAAGCCACCACATCAGGGCTGGCGTTAAAATCCCACAATTGATAGCTAGAGAGTTCTAGCACCCATGTTGCTTCGGGAGCGGCTTTTTGATCCAACAGTGGATGCCCAATATTGCCCGCTAACACCACCTCGCGCCCTTGGGCTTTGAGCATATGCGCGACCAAACTGCTGGTGGTGCTTTTACCCTTTGTGCCGCTAATGACCACACAGCAGTGTGGGCGATAACTGGCAAACCATAAATTAGTCGAGGAGCTAAACTGTATCCCTTGTGCCAAGGCAGTTTGAATTGAGGCTTGATAAGGGCTAATGCCTGGAGATTTAAACACCAGTTCATATTCAAGCAATTGCGCCGCCACCGCCTCGCCACTGTAGACCTCACAACCACGTACCTCTAAAAGCGTATCGTTGAGAATATCAACCTTGATCTTAGGATAATGCCGACTAAGCCAGCGCTTGATAGATTGTCCTTCTTGCCCATAGCCATAAATGGCGACCCGTTTTAAGGTCGATAGCTGTTCTAATAAGTTCATTCGCTTTGAGGATTGATAAAATGTTGCAATAAGCGCAAATACGCTGCTTGATAATAAATGCCGTTTTCGCTCAGTTGATACGCGCCATAATGCTCGTTAAAGGCTTTGAAGGCTTTTTGTCGTGGTTGAGCATCTAGGCGCTCACGACTCTCTGGCATCAGCACCTTGCGGCTTTGAAAAAACTGATTTGCCCCGCCGACCAAAAACCCAGCAAGCGGCGGTTTTGTTAGCGGCGTGTCTTTATTAAACCACAAATGATAAAAGCGCATAACACTGTTTTCTGCGCCATAGGCGTGCATATTGGTTAAGTACACTTGCGAGAGTGGATTAAGCCCATGTAAATAATGCAAATAACCGCCAGCGATACGGCGATAATCGGCTTTATTATGCGCGCCAAGTTGAGCATTGGCGATATTTAATAAGGGAATCGCATAACGGCTTTTTGCCGCATTACTGCCCCACATATAATCATCAATAAAAGCCATATAGGGGTCATCGTTGCGCTCGGCGTTTAAATACGGCGTGATGCTGTTATAAGGGCTGGTTTCAGCGGCATAGACGTAAGCTTTTTCAATCAGGGCTTTAAGTTGTTTATCGGCATCTGGCAGGCGGGCATAATAAAACAGCGCCTCTTGCATCTCCGCATTCACGCCTTTGCCCTGTAAATAAAACCCATGTTTGCAACTGCGCTCGGTAACGTTTAGCCCACAGCCCGAAAGCAATACCGAATCCTTATGGACAAAGTTTTTAATATATTGATGATATTCGGCACGTTTTTTTGCCTCGGGCGGCGTGGCGGCATATAAAAAAATCGCCGCCATCAAGCGCACGCTTTCATATTCATAAACTTTGTTGCCGTTGATATTGCTATAGCCGTCATCTTCCAGCCCTTTTCCGGTGTGCTGAAACTGGGTTTTGCTAGCACCTTTAGCCCGCAAGCCGTCGTTGTCATAAGCTTTAAAAGCTAAAAAATCGCTTTTTTGTGGATTACTGAGTAATTTTCCGTGCAATTCGGGGCGTTTTAAGCGCTCCCATGTCGCTGCTGCCGTTGTGTACAGTTGCTGGGCATACGTGTGCAATGGCTTGATTTGCTGATAAACCACCGCCGCATGAGCCAGCGCATTGGTGGCGGCAAGCGTGGCGGAAATGCTGGGGCTGGCATAACAACGCAAGGTTTGGTCGCCGCTGGGCGCACCACGATAGCCCCAATTTAAAACCCCGTGTTTGAAATTAAATAAACCACAGGTATCTTTTTGCTGACAATCAGGGCTATTGGTCGGGGTGATTTGCATTTTCAGCAGCCAATCGAGTTCCCACTTAATTTCATCTAATAAATCATTCACACCGTTGCCCGATTCAGGAATGCCGAGATCGTCCCAAAATGCCGCCTTGCGTGCAGGCCTGGGGATGTCTTCATAGGTATAGAGTAACTCGTTAATCGTGCCGTCGCTGTAGAGCACATATTTATTGTAATCTCCGGCATCATACCAACCGCCGGACATATCGCGCACGGGACGCTTGGCGGCTTTTTTTAAATCCTGTCGCCAAGGGTGGTCGAGTTCGTAAATATAGCCGCTTTGCTTGTAGCTGCAATCGCCGATATGATCAACATCAGGGCATTTTTGCGCATGAAACGCCCAGCAATCATTGATGTGGTATACGCCTTCGGTCTCGGTTTTTAACTGTGCATGGCTGGCATCATCTTGCCCCGCAGGTTCGGCAAAAGGCGCTTGCTTGGCTTGATTAAAACGTTGATAAAAAAAAGTTTTAAACGCAGCGCGAAACAGCGGGTGATAAACATCTTCGGCAATCTTAAATTCAGCCGAGCGCAATTTTTTCTCGGGGTCATAGATATAATACTCCCCCGCTTGTTTGAGGGCAGAAAAATCCAGATGCCAAACTCTATCACCAGAGCCAAAACGCGAATCGCCGCCGTCTTTAAGGTAACGCGGGTCGGTTTTTTGCCCGTGGACTTGCCCTTGTTTCCATGCGTTTGCCTCAAGAACTAAGCTGGTTTTGTTTGTGCTACTGTCACGGACTTCGTAGAAAGGCGCGGCTTGATAGCTTTGCTTGGCATCATAACCTTGTTGTGGATCGCGCAAAACCGCAATTTTGTTCATACCGGGTAAATAACCAAATTGATCAACAACGATATGCGGGCTAAGTTTTCCCAACGGTTCAGCACCGAGTAAGTGCATCCAAAATACAACAGACAACAGCACAACATATCGCCCCATCACGCCCTCCCTTATCTATGCGCTAACATCTAGGCAATAAAGCATAAAACAAAATGCCAGCCTTTGACGAGTGCAATTATTCAAAGCTGTAAAGCCGCTTGCGGGAGTGGTACAATGCCCTGATTGATTTTTTGTCAGCAACAACCTCCCTCCGAGAATATGATTGAATTAATTTACGAAGAAGCTGAAGAGCGGATGCAAAAGAGCGTGGAATCATTGCGTGTGGCGTTTACTAAAGTTCGCACCGGACGCGCCCACACCAGCCTTTTGGATCACATCACCGTGCCTTACTATGGCTCGGATACCCCTTTGACACAAATGGCGAATGTCACCGTCATCGACTCCCGTACCTTGGGTGTGACCCCTTGGGAAAAAAATATGGTCTCTACCATCGAAAAAGCCATTATGGACTCTGACTTAGGGCTAAACCCCGCCAGTGCCGGGACTTTGATTCGGATTCCTCTGCCACCGATGACCGAAGACCGTCGCCGCGACTTGACCCGCGTGGTCAAAAATGAAGCCGAAGGTGGGCGCGTTGCGGTGCGTAATATTCGCCGTGATAGCAACACCCAACTGAAAAACATGGTGAAAGATAAAGACATCAGCGAAGATGACGAACGTCGCGCTCATGAGATTGTGCAAAAAATGACCGATAAATATATTGCTCAAATTGAAACCATTCTCGACGAAAAAGAAAAAGAGTTGATGGAAGTCTGATGCAACCTCGCCATATTGCAATCATTATGGATGGCAATGGGCGCTGGGCTAAAAAGCGCTTTCTACCGCGTTATGCAGGACATCGCAGCGGTTTGGAGGCGATGCGCAAAGTGATCCGCCATTGTCGCAAACTCGAAATCGAGGTATTGACGGTCTTTGCTTTTAGTAGTGAAAATTGGCGCAGACCGACCATGGAAGTCAATTTACTCATGGACTTGTTTGCCACCGCCTTGAAAAAAGAGCTGGCACAATTGCAAAAAAACGATATTCGTTTACGCATCATTGGCGAGCGCAGTGCATTTTCTCCCAAACTCCAAGCACAAATCGCCGATGCTGAGGCGCAAACCATTGATAATAAAGGAATGCAATTGGTGGTTGCTGCCAACTATGGCGGACAATGGGACATTGCTCAGGCAGCGCAACAATTAGCCGCACAAGTCCAACAAGGTCAATTGACACTTGATGACATCAACACCGAACAACTGGCAAGCCTGATCAACCTTGCCGATGTGCCTGCACCCGATTTATTTATCCGTACCGGTGGCGAGAAACGCATTAGCAATTTTTTGCTCTGGCAATTGGCCTACACCGAACTGTATTTTACCGATACCCTCTGGCCTGATTTTGATGGCGATGCCTTGCAATTAGCAATTGATGACTATGCCACCCGGCAACGTCGTTTTGGCAAAACAGGGGAACAAGTGAAACAAGAGTCCTCTTAAGTTTATGCTAAAACAACGTGTTATTACGGCCATTGTGCTTGCTGCCTTGGTGTTTGTTGGTCTTTTTTATTTAGACAATCAAGGCTTCCGCCTCGCATTGGCGGCGGTTTTACTGATTGGTGCTTGGGAATGGGCGCGCCTTGCGGGCTGGAAAAAAGTCGAGATGCAAGCGGGCTTTATTGCCGTGCAAGCGCTGTTATTTTGGGCGCTACAATATTATGTGCATTTATTCCCCTATCTTTTAGAATTGAGCTTGCTGGCCTGGCTAGCAGGCTTATACGCCGTTTGGCATTATCAACAAGGGCGGGGCTTATTATTTCACTCGCGTATTGCTAAAACTTTAATAGGCTGGTTAGTGTTGTCCTCGGCGTGGCTGAGTTTAAGCCAATTGCACGGCCATTACGGCGTGGCTTATCTCTTGTGTTTATTATTTTTAATTTGGGCAGCGGACATTGGTGCTTATTTCACCGGCAAACGCTTTGGGCGGGTGAAACTGGCGAGCAAAGTCAGTCCCGGTAAAAGCCGTGAAGGCGTTTATGGCGGGCTAATAGCCAGCCTTGCTGTCGGTATTGGTTTTGCGCTTTGGCAGGGCAAAGCCTTAATCCTATTTGGCATACTCTGCTTGGTGGTGGCGATGATTTCCGTTTTAGGCGATTTAATCGAAAGCCTGCTCAAACGCGATGCGAGCATGAAAGACAGTAGCCAACTCCTCCCTGGACACGGTGGCATTTTAGATAGGCTCGACAGCCTATTAGCAGCAGCGCCGTGGTTTTTAGTCGGACTCAACAGTATAGGGGCATGATATGAGTGCAAGATTAGGTATCAGCCTATTAGGTGCAACCGGAAGTATCGGCACAAGCACCTTAAGTGTGATTGCAGCCAATCGCAGTCGTTTTAAAGTCGTGGCACTGACGGCCAATACCGCCGTTGATAAACTCTATGATCTGTGTTTGGAATGGAATCCACGCCTTGCCGTGATGGCCGATGGCAACGCTGCCGAACAACTAGAGCAAAAGCTCAGATCTTCTGGCTCAGATACCCAAGTGCTCTCTGGCACAGAGGGCTTGATTGAAGCTGCTGCCCACGAAAGCGCTGATATGGTCATGGCAGCGATTGTCGGTGCAGCGGGCTTGTTACCCACACTTGCCGCCGCTAAAAGCAGTAAAAGGGTATTGCTTGCCAACAAAGAAAGTTTGGTCATGTCGGGGGATTTGTTTATGCAAACCATCGACAAATATCAAGCCACGTTGATTCCCATCGACAGCGAACACAATGCCTTGTTTCAATGCTTACATCAGCAAGATCGCCAAGCCCTCAAAGGCTTGGTTCTCACTGCCTCTGGCGGGCCATTTCGTGAAACCGACCCTAAAGATTTACTCAATGTCACCCCAGCGCAGGCGTGTGCGCATCCTAATTGGGACATGGGCGCGAAAATATCGGTTGATTCGGCAACCTTGATGAACAAAGGCCTTGAAGTCATTGAAGCCCATCATTTATTTGCCGTTGCCCCGGATAAAATCGACGTGGTGATTCATCCTGAGAGCATTATCCACTCATTAGTCTCTTATCAAGACGGCTCTTTGCTGGCGCAATTGGGCAACCCCGATATGCGCGTGCCGATTGCTAACGCTCTACTTTGGCCCGAGCGCCTTGATAGCCAAGTGCCAACGCTGGACTTGACCGGGGTCGCCAAACTGCGTTTTGAAGCGGTGAATCAACAGCGTTTCCCCGGTTTACAACTGGCTTATGAAGCCATGCTTGCAGGCGGCACAACCACGGCGATATTAAATGCGGCCAATGAAGTGGCGGTGGCAGCTTTCCTTGCAAGCGAGCTTAAATTTACTGATATTGTCACGGTGATCGAGCAAACCCTAGCCCATTGCAGCAGCCGTTCGGCTGATAGTTTAGAGATTGTTTTAGCCGATGATAAGCGCGCTCGTGACATAGCCGCCGAACAAGTACAGCGTTTACACTAGCCCAGATGAATATGACCGCTCTCAGCGATTTTTTTATGTACGCCAGCCTCATCAATGGCAGTTTGTTGCTATTTTGGACCGGTTTACTTTTACTGATGCCGGATTTTATTTATCGCCTGCACAGCCGCTGGTTTCAAATCACGCGCCCACAATTTGACCTGTTAATGTACGGTTTTTTAGGTCTGTTTAAGATTTTCTTTATTATTTTTAATTTGACTCCGTATCTTACTTTCATGTTGCTGAATTAACCCCTTTCCCCTCTAGCCCTGCTATATAAAGTCGCTTGTGTTTTCAAAGCGTTCTAGTAGAATGAACGCTCTTAATAGCTGTATGTACCCGCAGGGTTCTTGAGGGGTGTACGGCAGATTTTGTCCCAAATATGGAGAGGCACAATATGAGCGATGATGTAAAAAAATATAACACCCTATCACGTCGTGGTTTCTTAAAAGCAGGGGCCGCCGCCTCTGTGGTCGCAGCAACTGCACCTAGCTTTTTTATCAAAGATGCGTGGGCAGCTGAACACAATTTCCGTAATGTGCCTAAAGGCAGTAGCGTTAAGTTTGGTTTTAACGTGCCTCAAACCGGTGCGTATGCAGACGAGGGTGCGGATGAATTACGTGCCTTTAAACTGGCCGTCAAACACATCAATGGTGAAGGCGACAGTGGTCTGATGAACACCATGAAACCCTTAAGCCTTAAAGGTAACGGTGTTTTAGGTAAAAAAGTCGAATACGTCACCGGTGATACCCAAACTAAATCTGACGCAGCTAGGGCTTCTGCTAAACGCATGATCGAAAAAGACGGCGTTATCATGTGGTCTGGCGGCTCCTCCTCAGGCGTTGCGATTGCTCAGCAATCTTTAGCCCAAGAAATGGGCGTTATCTTTATGTCTGGCTTGACCCACTCAAACGATACCACCGGTAAAGACAAGCGTCGCTATGGCTTCCGCCACTTCTTCAACGCGCATATGTCCGGTGCTGCACTGGGTCCTGTACTTGAAAAAGAAATGGGTAAAGACCGCCGCGCTTATCACTTAACCGCCGATTACACCTGGGGCTGGACTCAAGAAGAATCGATTAAAAACACCACCGAAGCGATGGGCTGGGAAACCGTCAAAGCGGTACGTACCCCACTGGGCGCTGGTGACTTCTCACAATATATTACCCCAGTGCTCAATTCTGGCGCTGACGTATTGGTCTTGAACCACTACGGCAAAGACATGATCAACTCTTTGACCCAAGCGGTACAATTCGGCTTACGTGACAAACAAGTCAACGGTAAAGACTTCCAAATCATCGTCCCTCTCTACTCGCGCTTAATGGCGCAAGGCGCAGGCGAAAACATCAAAGGCATCTTGGGTACAACCAACTGGAACTGGTCACTCACTGACGCAGGTTCACAAGCCTTTGTTAAATCCTTCGGTAAAGAATATGGCTTCCCACCATCACAGGCAGCACATACCTGCTACGTGCAAACCTTGCTCTATGCTAATGCTTGCGAAATGGCGGGTACTTTTGCACCTTGCGAAGTTATCTCTGCACTTGAAGGTTTCAAATTTGATGGCATGGGTAATGGTCCTACCGAATATCGTGCTGAAGATCATCAGTGCTTCAAAGAAATCTTGGTTATGCGTGGTAATGAAAAACCAAGCAGCCAATTCGACTTACTCGAAGTGGTACAGCAAGTACCTCGTTCACAAGTTGAATATGATGCCAAAATCTTTGGCGGTGAATTAGGTTCTTGTAAAGTCTAATTAGGCGCGTCGGACTTCGATCCGATGAGATGTTGCTCTATCGAGCAACATCTTTCCCTGCTTTCATCTGCTAATACCTAGCCTTCCTTTAAGTACAAATATCCGATTCGAAAGTAAATGAGTAAATCTTTGAGGATATGAACACGTTGTGGATATAGCATTTTCCTCTGAAAAATAACCCATAAACACTTATCAATTCCCCTTTGTCAAAATGGTGCCTTATGCTATTGCCCACACAGATTACAAAAAATAAAACATGCTAAAAAAAATTCCAGTTCTATTTATTGTTCTTATTTTTGTACTCTTATCCCTCAGCGCTAAAATTTATTTAGCACAATTATTATCTTTTTCAGCCTCATTTGAACTTGTCTGGTATGTTATTCATGGGGTTTTATTAGATACACTGGTTTTATTTGCTTTTTATATCCTCTTTAGTTTGCGCGTCTCCAAACTCACCAGCGCGTTTTTATCACTGACTTATATTTTTCTTTGCCTACTCATCATCGCTGATGTGGTGTATTTTTATTACACCTATGAACACATTCAAGCGGTTGTATTTGCTAATTTTAATTTAGCTGCAATTCAGCGGGCTATTTATACCATCCCCATTTATCAAATGGTTTTCACTTTATTGTGTTTACCTATTGTTTTTATTCTTTTATACAAATATGTAATTCGCAATCTAAGCCCCGTTTCAAAAGCGCATTATTACACTTTTTTGGCTGCACTTGTCGTGATCTTGGTGCTTAATTTAAGCCTGAATAAATTCGAAAAACATCAAATTGCCACGGTCGAAAACCCAAATGCAATGAATAAAGAACTAGAACAAAAAATTATTCAAGATAAACACACCAATCTCAATTTAATCAATGTTTCAAGTTTTTTAAACCTGCTTGATGAAGGCTTTATTTATGCGAGCAACATTAAAACCGATGTCAGTACCGAGCCATTTGTTGCTTACACAGCTAAAGAGGCTAACTGGCTAGAAGACAAGGGCTTTCGCTATCAGCCAGAGGATAATTGCAAAGCCCAATCTCAAGAAAAAAACTTCCCTTATAAAAAAATTGTGATGATTGTATTTGAATCATTACACGCGGAATTTATCCATTTTTATAATCAAAAAAATATCCCTGCTGGTACAACACCGTTTTTAGACAGTTTGCTAAGCCAATACCCGCACATGGATAATTACTACACCAGTGCCATGCCGACCAGTCGCGGTCTCAATGCTATGTTTATGTCGCAATTAGAGTATTGGTCACAATTTAGCGCCCAATATCACCATGACACCCTGTTTAGTCTTGCTAAACAACATTACGACATGGACAGCTTATTGATTCGAGGGATTACCGAACACTACGAAGATGAACTACGACAGTTTAAATCCGCGTTTAAATTGGGCGGCTTGTGGGGCAAAGAAACCTTAGAAAAAAAATACCCTTTGCCTTTCTTTTGGGGCTTTAATAACGATGCCGTCTATCAAGAAGGTCTGGATTTTTTAGCCAAAAACCCAGATAAACCCCAGTTTTTAATCTTAAAAACCTTAGATTTACACCAGCCAGCGCCCTTCGCTGGTAATAAATCAGATACATTTCCTGAGGCGATTAAAAACCACCCAGAGCCAACCATTAAAGCCTTACATTGGGCAGATTCACTGCTAGCGGATTTATTTCAGCAATTGCATCAACAGCAATTGATGGATGACACCTTGTTTATTATCACCGCTGATCATGTTCCCTTTGGTGGACGAGCGCATCAAACCTTGGTCAATCGCGAGAAAAAACATTATATGGGGCGCTTGCCGCTCATTTTTGTCGCTAAAGATTTAAGTCCTTTCGCTAACCTAGATCAAAGCCAATATGCCAGCCAAATTGACTTAGCACCGACATTGCTGGATTTAATGGGTATTGATTGCCCGCCTTATTATCTTGGGCGCAGCTTATTACAGCCAAGCGAAAAAAATGCCGCGATTTCTTACGCAATTCGTAAAGCCAACTATTTGCTGTATACCAGCCAAAACGATTCATTTACCGTGATGTTGAATGAAGGCAATCCCGCTCAGCAGTTTGAGAGCAACACTCTACGCAAATGGATGTTAAATCAATTTTCTCTCGAGTGGTTAACAAACTAAAACCATTTGTCTGTGATTAAATTTTTATCAGTGCGTTAGCCGCCTTAATGTGGTAAATTTGGCGGTTCTGTCTCGGTTTAAAAAATAGACTCTTAAGACAGGGATTAAGCATGACTAAAATGCATTAATTGTTGGTTTAGTCAATCTGATATGTAACATCAGTTAAGAAGAAAAATACCGGACTCCATTGTGGCTTACAGCAAATTCAACCTAAAAGAAGTCAAAGAAAAATTTGATATTCATTTAATTGAAGACCAACACCTGTTCGCTCCCAATAAAATCCCCCCAGTTAGCATCAGTGACTATTTAAAAACCACCTTGGAACAATTCTCCCCGCTGGCTTTGTCTATTAATACCGAAAAGTCACGCTCTGAGTGGATTATTGCCCCTATCCTCGCTGCACTTAGGCAAGCGACAGGCAACCAAATCAGTCTCTTTTCCGGCACACGCTTTAATGTTGATGAAGCCCTAGATTTAGAAGGCGTGTGTGATTATATGATTAGCCTCAGTCCTGAACAGTTTTATATCAGCAAGCCCATTATTGCCGTGGTCGAGGCGAAAAAAGAAAACATTATCCAAGGTTTAGGGCAATGTATCGCGACCTTATACGCCGCACAATTATACAATCAACGCGAAGGACAGCCTTTGCCCGCAGTTTATGGCATTGTCACCACCGGCACGACATGGAAATTTATCAAACTTGAAAATAATCAAGCCTATATTGATATCGACGAATATTATGTGAAAGAAATCGACTTACTGATGAGCATTTTGCAGCATATCGTTAATACCGAATCACCCTCCTCCCTTTAACCCCTAACCCCTTGGACTTGTGAATGGATACAATCCTACTACAGCTACTCAACGGCCTTGATAAAGGCGGTGCATACGCACTGATTGCCTTAGGTCTAACCCTTGTGTTTGGCACACTGGGCGTGGTCAACTTCGCTCATGGTGCTTTATTTATGCTCGGTGCATTTATTGCCGTGAGTGTTCAAAAACTCCTGACTATCTCCGCCAAAGTGCGCGATGAAAGTATTACTTTCTTTGAAGCCTACAAAGAAACTCCCTACTTAGAACTCTGGTGGGGTGATACGGGGACAATGATTATTGATATGGCCGTACCCATATCGATTATTGTCGCCATTCCTATCATGCTACTGATTGGTTTAATTATGGAACGCGGCTTAATTCGCCACTTTTATAAGCGTGATCATGCCGACCAAATTCTGGTCACCTTTGGTTTAGCCATTGTCTTACAAGAAATTGTCAAAGCCCTCTATGGTGCAAACCCAATCCCGACCCCAGCCCCGGATATTGTCTCCGGCAGTGCTCAAATCGGCACATTTTTAGGTTTAAGTGAGAATTTAGTTTATCCGTGGTGGCGTTTAATTTATCTGGGTTTCTCACTTAGTATCATCGCCGCCGTCTTTGCCTTTTTACACATGACCACCTTTGGCATGGTTGTCCGAGCGGGGATGCACAACCGTGAAATGGTCGGCCTCTTAGGCATTAATATTGAAAAACGCTTTACCATTATTTTTGGACTCGCAGCAGTGGTCGCAGGGCTTGCAGGGGTGATGTACACCCCCATTCTACCGCCGGATTACCATATCGGTATGGACTTCCTCGTCCTCTCTTTTGTGGTCGTGGTTGTGGGCGGCATGGGTTCGCTCGGTGGCGCGGTTGCCGCAGGCTTCCTTTTGGGCATATTGCAATCTTTTGCCTCCATGAACGAAATTAAATCCCTCATTCCTGGCATTGACCAAATCATCATCTACTTGGTGGCGGTTGTTATTCTACTGGTTAGACCTCGCGGTTTAATGGGCAAAGACTAGGACGGACGCAGAAACTATGTATACATCAATCGACCCTTCTACAACAAAAAAAGACACAATGCTGCTAACAGCATTTACCCTTGTTGTTTTAACCATGCCCTTATGGCTTGCCCCTCTGGGTGCGGGCTATCCTGACCTGCTACAAAAATTCGCTATTTTTGGGATTTTTGCTGTCGGCTATAACATCCTTTTTGGACTCACAGGCTACCTCTCCTTTGGACACGCTGCCTTTTTGGGTGTTGGCTCCTACACCGCTGTGTGGACATTCAAACTCCTGAGTATGAATGCGATTCCAGCCGTTATCTTAGCGATGATATTTGCAGGCATTTTTGCTGCGGTTATTGGCTTTTTTAGTCTGCGCCGTACCGGGATTTACTTCTCAATTCTGACCCTTGCCTTTGCCCAAATGTCCTACAACATGGCGTACTCCGTACTCACCCCAATTACCAATGGTGAAACCGGGCTACGGGTACTCCAAGAAGACCCACGGGTCTTGGATAAACTCTTTGGTGTCGAAGCCCAAGGCTCACCGGTCAGCAGTATTTTTGGTATTCAAATGAGTGGCTACTCCGGTTTTTATTTCTGCGCGGTGATGCTCATTATTGGCTTCTACATCTCGCTAAAAATCTTCCGCTCACCTTTTGGTATGAAACTACAAGCGATTAAATCCAACCAAACCCGGATGGAATACACCGGCTACAACCCCAAACCCTACCTACTCACCGCCTTTGTTATCTCCGGCATGTACGCAGGTTTAGCAGGGTCGCTGATGGCGGTCACTGACCCGCTGGCAGGTGCTGAACGGATGCAATGGACAGCCTCTGGTGAAGTCATCTTGATGACCATTCTCGGCGGTGTCGGCACCTTATTCGGGCCTCTGCTTGGCGCAGGTATCATCAAATACTTTGAGAACATCTTCTCAGCTTTCAATGAAGCCTCACTGCACGAAGTATTTGCCTTCTTACCTGACTGGCTAGAAAACATCGTTGTCACCCTCACCCATCCTTTTGTTGGTGAAGGCTGGCATTTAACCCTTGGCGTACTCTTCATGCTGGTCATCATTTTCCTACCGGGCGGCATCATGGAAGGCGGACGACGCATCCAAGCCAAATTCTCCAAAAAAGCTGCGACGGCGAAGGAATAAACCATGGCAGATAACGTACTACACATCGAAGGTGTGAATAAAACCTTCGGCGGACTACAAGCCTTGGGCGATATTAACCTCAATATCGAAGAAGGCAAAACCCACGCGATTATCGGCCCGAATGGTGCGGGTAAATCGACCTTGCTTAACGTCTGCATCGGGCGCTTATTTCCCGATAGCGGCACAGTCAACTTTGATGGCAAAAACATCACCGGCAAACAGCCGCACGAGATTAACCAAATGGGCATGGTGCGGGTATTCCAAACCCCAGAAATCTTCCCAGAACTCTCCTTACTGCAAAACCTGATGATTCCCGCCTTTGCCAAACGTGATGGCGCATTTAAGCTCAACATCTTCAAAAGCCTGCGCAACGAAAAAGCGATTGAAGAAGAAGCCACCAAAATCCTCTGGGACTTTGGCATGGCAGACCAACGCAACAACCACGCTGGCAGCCTCTCACGCGGGGACAAACGCCGCCTAGAGCTGGGCATGTGTTTGATTCAGCATCCACGGCTGTTGCTGCTCGACGAGCCAACCGCTGGCATGGCGCGACACGATACCAACCGTACCATTGAGCTGTTAAAAGAAATCAAAGAAACAGGCATGACCAAAATCATCATCGAGCATGACATGCACGTTGTTTTCAGCCTTGCCGACCACATCAGCGTCTTAGCCCAAGGTCGCATCATCGTTGATGGTCTGCCCGAAGAAATCAAAGGCCATCCAAAAGTCCGCGAAGCTTATTTAGGGAATGCAGAAATATGAGTAACAAACGAGTCCCCAAAAATCCGCCACATAAAGCCAAAGGCGGCGCACCCGCTTACTTCTCCTGCTGGGATTTACACGCCTACTATGGCGAGAGCTATATCGTCCAAGGCGTGAGCTTCGATGTCCGCGAAGGCGAAATTTTAGCCCTCTTGGGTCGTAACGGTGCAGGCAAAACCTCGACCTTGCGTAGCATCGCCCGTACTGACGACCCACAAATGCGCCATGGTGAAATCTGGCTCGACCACAAACCTGTGCATGAGATGAAAACCTACCAAGCCTCGCAGCACGGCATCGCGCTGGTTCCCGAAGACCGGGCGATTATCCCTGGGTTGACGGTAGAAGAGAGCCTAATACTCTCGCAAATCGCCCCACCCAAAGGCTGGAGCATTGAGCGAATTTACGAACATTTCCCAAGGCTTGCCGAACGGCGCACACAAGAAGCCATCACCATGTCTGGTGGTGAACAACAAATGCTCGCCGTCGCCCGAGCGCTAGCGCGTGATATTAAGCTATTGCTGCTAGATGAGCCGTATGAAGGCCTAGCCCCCGTGATTGTGCAAGAGATTGAACGGATTTTAGAAAATATCCGCGACTTGGGCATGACCACCATTATCGTCGAACAAAATGCGATTGCTGCTTTACAATTGGCGGATAGAGCGGTGATTTTGGATATGGGGCAACTGGTGTTTGATGGCACAGCGCAAGAGGTGCTGGATAATGAAGAGTTAAGGCATGAGTATTTGGCGATTTAGGTTATAATATGCAATTGTGTTGGGTTGACGAAGGAAGCCCAACCTACCGATCTGCCCCTGAGTAGAGGGCATATAGCTCTATCCACACCATAACCCATACAATTACCCACATCTTTTTTGGCAACCAAAAATCAATCACTTACAAGTCATCATAAAATGAGAGGTTATTTTGGCAATCACAGTAAATCAATAAGTTACAAAATTAGATTGAAAATATTGAAATTCATGCAACCAATTTATTTGTATATAATATCATGACTTGTGGGTAATTGTATGACCATAACCGAATCAATATGACTAAGGAATAAAAATGACGATAAATAATGAGAAACTATCAGGCAATTCTGCTTTATATTTAGGTGGAAAGAAATCAAACCTGTCTTTATATAAATATGATTTGGTCGCTTCAATTTCACAAAAAGTTATTAATTCCAAGTTAAAAAATATCATAAGCGCTAGTTCAGACAACACTTCTCATTGCTATATACACAAGGGAGATACGATAGTTGCAGATTGTTTCACGATTGAACGGGAGATACATCGGACAGCTTCAACGGCAGGACATCAAATAAATAATCCAATAAATTTTCTTTTCTCTATTCCTAACACTGCTCAGCAAACAAGCCTCCAAAAGAAAATCGCCGATGCGTTAGTTAAACATAGTTCTTTCGTTTTTGCTTTTAGAGTCAAAGCATGTAAAAAAATTGGGGCCTCTCCAGTAATTCTTCTAGATCAGGGCACAACCAATGCTATATATAATTCATTTATTAAAGAATTGGACATTGTTGTAGCAATTCCAGAGGGACAAACTAGTTACCGTTGGATACGTAAAGTTTACAACTTAGATAAAACAGGTCAAGTGAAGATTGATATACATGAGAATCCTTACGAAATCTTACCTTTATTACCCGACAACATAAAAAATAAGATCAAGATAGATAGTATATTTAGTCTACAAAATCTATATCTTGCTTTAAATTTACTAGCTATAAAGTCTATTTTGACTCATCCAAAATCAGATGTATCTAGCGATGTTTATAAAGTGTTAGAGCAGTTTCTTTATGATACTTGTTTTGCTACTTTACGAAAAACAATAGAAACCGAAGAGGATGTATTAAAAAGTTATCCTGCTCAAAATTTAGGAGACGAAATCGAATCAATAAAAACCGCCCCGGCTCCTTCTTCCATCAAACCAACGGATATTTCTTTGCTAGCATCACCCTATTATGATGGAAATGGTCAACCCACCACGAAGTACAATTGGTACACATTAAACTATCTAGTGATGATTGATAATCACCCTATGCCTAAACCTACCCCATTTGACTGGAATTGGGTTGAGCCATCAGAGGAAACAGATTACGATGCTGTCTTGGCGATAAGAGGAGGTGCCCTTCTAAAACCTTTGATAACGTTACTTGATGTACAAAATGTACAAATACCACTAAGTCCGTATATGGTTATGCACACTATTCGGTACCTCGCTGGATTCACTTTCGAAGAGCCATCAGTCAGATCTGTATCACCTATAAGCTGGTGGGTTGATGATGAGGTTATTAAAGGAGACGCTTGTGGGAGAATGGCCAGTAAGTCTTTTCCTGATGATCCTCTTAATGGTTCTAAAATGGAGGATATTCAAGTTGAGTATCAGTGTCGTATTTATTTTCTTGAAAACAAAATAGTTATTGACGAAATCGTTGACGTTATTGGTCATGTACACATATACGACAAAGAAAAAGAATCTTACATTGATATTAGAGGCATGAGTGTGATGGATCCACTTGCCAACATTATTTTAACTAGTGAGTATCAAATGACTATTACTGGGACTGGTGTTATTAATATCAATAGAGTAGGAAACCCTGACCTTTCAGTGTATATAAATGAAAAATTTAAAGATATTATCCTTCAAAGTAGACTTGACTCAATAGAGTCCACTATTTTCAATAGTGCAGGAAAATTTATTCCTATTGGCGAGATGATAGCTATGATTATCCCTTATATTAACAAATCTAAAGAACTCATATTTCCTGGTAGCAAAACTTTTATCTTCAAAGATATCACATCTTCTGACAATGGGGATTTGCTTGTATATGGTATCTATACAGAAGAAGATTGAAAGTCTAAAATATATAACAAATGCAGAAAATATGGCAACAAAAGGAGAAATAACGATGCCAATAACAGTTTCATCAGAATTAATGAAAAATTATAAACAAACTCGACCTGTTATGCCTGTTCAACATCAGTTTGAAGCATTACAAACAATAGAAGGTCGATCTTTGTTTTTTTCTATTGCACCAGACAGTAAGAACAATAAGAACAATATGGTTCTCTATTTAATCAGAGAGGTTGATGGCCATGAAACAGGATGGGAAAAGTTTAATCTAAGTCAGTTTCTATCTGGGTTTCACAAAGGGAAAAACATCATTCCCAAGAAATTTTCTGTGTCGCAACGTAAAGATAACAAAACTGTAGACATAGTTATGGCGATAACTGTGGATGGTCAAGATTATCTGTATTTAGCACAGAATAGTTCCAACACCCATGAATCATGGACACAGTTTACAAAAAAGATGGATTGGCACTATCTAAAATTTGACGATTCAACATTTCATCCAAAGCCTAATATCGTTAATATATCTACGCCTCGGTCACATGATGGAAAACATATGGTTGTGGACATCGTGAAAAACCCATCAAACCCAATAAAATTTCTTAAAAGGTATTATATTGACCTTGAGCCATCAACAGGTCAGCAAACTTGGAACAGCCATGATTTACCTGAAGATTTTGAAATAAATAAGGTTACTAGCCGTATAGGAAGAAAACTACATGCTAATTTTTCTCAAGCATCTATTGATGGTATTTATACCCTAGGACATATAAATAATACGCAGCAACTTATATATGTACCTCTTGATAATAAGCGTAGCTCAACTAGGCTAAGTTTACCGTCTGGGGTCTCTGCAATTGCCACAACAGCTTCTGTACGACCTGGCGGTGAAGGGTATACGGATTTGTTTATTGCGGGAGCAGATGGACTTTACTATTGGGCCTACGATTCACAACTAGACATAAAAAAACCTCACCATAAAGACTCTCCTCCTAAGTTGGTTGTTCCAAATTCGATTTTTAATCAAGTAAAAAAACTATTTGCACACACCACAAAATTTAAAGTTGTCGTTTGGGGGTTAAATAGCAAACAAGAGGTTTTCTATACATCCTTTGACAGGACAAAGAGCAAGGATATTACGGATCAATCCGCCTGGACCCATCCAGTTCCTTTATTAACTAAGGTTAGTCAGGTTGTAACTTATGTGAACCTTGTTGATGATAGCAATACATTTTTTGCCCATTATGAAGATCCAGAGCAAACAGACAATAATAGACAAAAAAGCAAACAACCCGTTTTAAAAAAGGCTATTCAGTCACCAGAGACAACTCTCTGGAAATTTCGGGATATTTCTTTAAAGCCTCCAATAGATAGGCCTGCCCAAAGATTTAGTTCTTACACAACCAGAATACAAATTACAGAGAAGAATCAGCAACCTAAAGCAGATAAATCTGTCAATATCAGTGCATCGACAGGTGTTGCTGTCTATATTAACCACAAACATTACAACCTTGGTCCGATCCCAACTAAGATAAAACCGGATGCATTAGGGAGTATTACCATTGTAGAGCCAGTAACCGGGCTACACGGAACACGATTGACAGTTGCAGGAGATAATGATGGGCCAATCCATATTAATCCTATGGATAAACCGTTCAAGGAAAAAATAGCCAAACTTAACACAGTAGAAAGTTTGAATGGCGCACAAATTAAGTCTAGCAACGTTAAGGGGACGACAACTAGCCCCTTGATAGCGAGTAAGCCCTCAACAGCAAAACTCAAAGCGGTTGCCGCAGCGAATCATAACCTATCTACAGTCTACTCGAAATATAATGAGCCACAGCCAGCAGCATCAGTTATTTCGAGCCAGCTTTCAAGTGAAGATGGTATTTTCGATGTGCTTGCTGGAGACTTATACCAATTTGTAAAACAAATGGTTCATACAGTTGAAGTATCCATTGCAAGCATAGAAAAAGTCGCAGGTGACGTGTGGCATTTTATCGTACACATTGCCGGAGATGTATATCGATGTGTGCTAAATAGTGTAGAAGCAGTCGTTGGAGCGGTTGAACATATATTCAAGGCGATTAAGACAGAGATTGAAGATGTCATCAAGTATGCTGAATTTCTTTTTGAGTGGCATGATATTGTGAATACAAAAGAGGTTATGAAAAACCTTTTTGTATGCTACCTACGCCACCAATTTTCTCAGGTGAAAACTGCCAAGCAAACGTTTGATAGCGAGATTGGGGAACTTAAAAAGAAGATTGACAGTTTTGCAAATTTTGACGGGCACGGTTTAGGTTCTAGTGCATCCAAGCCCATTAATCATAAATCCACCCCAGCTAAGCATCAAAGTACCTCAACAACACACCTATCGCATCATGTCCAGCATAATGTGCATAATATACAGGTTATACAGCACTCGAGATTCTCAACAACGAAGATAGGATCATCTACATCTTTAAAACTGGCAATAAAAAATGAAAACCAAGGTGTTAAGGATTCATTGAACAACTTGGACTTACATAAATCTCTCGAAAAATCTTTTTCACACCTTCTAAAAGAAGTGATTGCAAAAATTTTAGATGGTCTCTTGGATGGTGCCCAAAAAATCATTGATGCTCTTCTGAGTATTATTATTAAGCTTGGTGATGACATTGTGGATATATTAGATGCGCCTATCTATATTCCCGTGATTTCCGATATACTAGAAGATATTGGTGTTCCCAAATTTTCAGTTTTAGATTTATTCTGTTGGATTGGAGCGGTTCCTACTACAATTATTTACAAAATAATGAAGGAGGCAGCCCCGTTTCCTGATGGGCAAACAACGACTTTTTTGAAAACAGTATCTGACTGGAATAAATTAGCTCAGGCATTTTCTATGGAACCGAGTCCCCCTATGGTCATTAATTCTAATCCAATGTTAATAACAGATACTACCGCACCGATTGTTCCCAAAGTTGACATCTCACAGGAAACCTGCAAGGTACTTTTTATTAGCGGTCATATATTTGCAGGTGTGCTAGATGCGGTATCGGCAGTACTTGTTGATGTCGAGTCACTTACTCCAGAGCCACCTATATTACTAAAGATTGGTGCTGCCGTCCCAGGAATACTTAGTTCTGGAATTGTTGCTACAGTAGATTATCTAGACCCAAAAGACCCACTCAAAGATTTTTGGGCTACATTTAGAGAGATCGTTGGAGCTATCTCTATTGGTACTCAAGCTTACCTGATAGCTTACGGTCTAGCAAAAGGGGAACCGCTACTGGATCGAAAAGAAAATGCCGTGCTTTCTTCGGGGTTTTCTGTAATATTTCTTGGTGTGACTATAGACCACCTTGTGAAAATAGCAGAACAAATAGAAGAGGGAAAACCAAACGAGGCAGAGGTACAAGCAATATTAGGGGAATTACGCAATATAAGTTCTTACACTGCAACTTGGAGTTATACCTTAGTTGTGAACGATATCAACCCTTATGAGATAAGTAGTGCAGCACTATTGTTTTCTTATGTTTGTCATGCTGGTTTGAATGAGGCACAAGGATTTCTGGAACTCGCATCGGAATAATGGTTCACCACAAGCATCAACCCATACAATTACCCACAACTCAAAAAAACTATTAAACTCATGCAATTGAGCGTAAATATTAGGGTTTTCAAGCAATGAATTGGGCAGAAAAAGAAGTAGGTCAAGTAGATTTAGGAGATAAACGGAGAAAAAAGCGTTTAGGAACTGTCCTGAAATAAATTCCCGATTTAAACAAAAAACCGGACACCCATCTAAATAACAGACTAAATAAATCTACTACATGGGTGTCCGGTTTCAGTTCTAAAAACGGCTCTTTATAGGTATTGCGATAATGTTCATTGGCAAGCTCGCGGCTTTCTTTTACTTCCGCCGCCAATTTTACCAAAGCTTTGCAATGTTTCCACGGGTATTTAAAATATTCGCTGTGCATATAAGCATGGGCATCATCATAGTGTAAAGCAAAGGTGCTTGCCCATTGCGCTCTAACAAAAATTTCAATACGTTCAATTGCTTCCATCACTAACAAACGAAATTTACGGTCAAAAATATACAAGTCGATAATTTGCTCGAACTCTGTCTCATTTTTAAACAAATGTTGCCGTGGCGTACCCATATCGACTTGTTCAAAAGGAATGAAATAAGCACTTAAACGATAATAACCGATGGCATTGAGATACCGCTCAGCCCGCGCTTCATCTGGGATATATAAACCGCGTTGGCGTAATAATTCGATTTGTTGCCAAGCACTGGTTGGTGGTTTTTGAAAAGTTCTGGACACGGGAGAAAATGTGAGACTGGAAAGAAGCAACCCCTCGGTTTGAGCAATATTTAACTGTTGTTAAACAGAGGCTTGAGGGGTGTTGTTAAAAGGGATTGTATGTGATGACTCATCAATTAGCAAATCAAACTCCTTTATTTTGTTGCGCTATTTACAATGGTTCAGACAGCAAGTAGGATTCGTTAGTGAAACCTAACGTAGCAACTGAAGCCCTTAAACAAAGCATTTCCACAACCTAAATCAAAACCAATCATAAATATTTGAGTCCCCCATGTGTTAGAACTAATCGAAATCCACAAAAAACTAGAACAAGGCGCAACTGAACCCTACCTTTGCACAGCCAACGATGGTGAAAAATACATTGTTAAAGGCAATACGGCATTGGCTCGTGGTCGCATCTGTGAATATGTTTGTGCCCATATTGGCAAAAGTTTTGGATTACCGATACCAAACTTTGATGATTTTCTTGATACCATAAAACAACGCTTATTAGCCTATAAAACCCCAGTATTTTGGGAACAATTGACATGAGACAAGCATATAACTATAGCATTATTCAATTTTTGCCCTACCTAGAAACGGGAGAGTTTGCGAATATTGGTGTGTTAGTCTTTTCTCCAAGGCATTATTTTTTAGATTTCAAACTTGCTCCAACACACTTAAAACGGGTAAATAACTTTTTCGATAAATTAGATAAAACTGTCTATAAAGAGGCGATTAATCTATTTATTGAAGAGTTCCAGTTAATTCAAACAATCACTCAAAATTTAGCGCAAGATGAGTTTTTGCATTATATGCAAAATATGTTAGTGCCTAAAGAATCTATTGTGCGTTTTTCAGAGATAAAAACCATTATGGTGGATGATAATACCGCCGTTGTCGAGCAACTGTATAATCATTACATTGGTCGAGACTTTATTCATAGACGCAAACAAAATCGAGAACAAATGATTACGGCACAATTGCGCCATGAATTGAAAGCATTAAAAGACATTGGCATTGTTTATAAAAAACAGGATATAAAAACGAACTTAAGAACAGTAAAAAATTTACCCTTTGTTGCTGAAATAAATAAAAACTTACGTGTTATCAAGCCTCTATCTTTTCAACAACAACAAGCAACAGATGTGATAGAACATGGAGAACATTGGTTAAATCGATTTGATTGGTTAATTAAAAATAAAAAGATTAACCCTGAAAATATCTTATTGCCTGTTGAATCACCAGAAAAAGATAAAGATTTACATATCGTGTTTAATGCAGTGATGGATGACATTCAAGAAAAAAAGATACATGTGATTGATTTTTCTAAACGAAAAGAAGTCATGCATTTTGCGCAATATGGCTGTTTGTAGCAAGTTTCCTACAACAATATGCTAAACTGGGTCTAATCGCTAAAGAACAATTTGAGTAATAGAAAAAACCTCATCATTAGCGACGTATGGGTATAGCATTAAGGTTCTGTTGTTGAATATGCGCATCAGTAATACCAATCACAAGTTAAAAAGCACCAACAACTGGAATCGCGGCTTCAGCCGCGTCTGAACGGGACTAAAGTCCCGATTCCATCATTGGAGTAACTAACTTGCAATTGGTATAAAACCCGTAGGCTGGGCTGATAAAGGAAGCTCAGCACCAACTTACAAAATTTACACCAAATGAACTCACAATATTCTGGAAATTCGTGATATACCGTGATTTCAACATGGCAGATAGCGCTGTTCTTATTTGCATCATATAATTACCTGTAAGTTGTTGTAATACATATAAATAAATAGAGTGTTATAGTTTTTTAATCCAGTAAAATGAAGAGGAGGCACTTAAATATGAAAAATAAGAAAAAATTTTTACCCGAGTACTGCAAAAATGAAAGAGAAGTTGAAAGCAAGTTAATTATCACTTATTTACTACCTGCTTTAGGTTATAGCATTGACATGTGGTATCAAGAAAAAAAGGAAAACCGTTTTCGTCTGGATTTCTTGGTATGTCCAGAGAAAAATGAATATAAAACCTCTCCAAAAGTTGTTATAGAAGCTAAGCACCCTAAAAAACACCTGAATGAACATTTACCGCAATTGAAAGATTATATGCTGGAATTAAATATTCAATATGGTATTCTTACTAATGGTAGAGAATTGCGTATTTATGCAAAAGTTAATCATTGCACGATTAACCTAGTGTGTAAAATATTTACACTGGGTATAGAAAAAAATATTTCAAAAATTTCTCAATGGGTAGGTAGAGAAACGTTGCTAAAACAAAAACAGGAGGATAGCATGGAAATTATAGCCGTATATCATAATAAAGGTGGGGTTGGAAAAACGACAACTGTGGTTAATTTGGCCGCAGCATTGGCAAAAAATGGAAAGCGTGTGTTAATTGTTGATTTAGATAGTCAAGCCAATTCAACATTTGCGACAGGATTATTAAATTTTGGCGATGAAGAGAAAGATACTATTAAAGATAAATACATCTATCATTTACTTCGCTATCAAGACAAGTTTTCACTCAATGATGTAAAGCAAGCAGCACGTTATAGCGCTTATGCAATTGATGTGATTCCTTCTCATATACGTTTAATGGAACATGAGGATGAATTGAATCGCTTAGATTATACACGCGGTATTTTAGTTAAAAAATTAAAAAAAGCCAAAAAAACCTATGATATTGTGTTGATTGACACCCCCCCTTCTTTAAATTTATACGCCAGAATTGGTTTAATTACAGCAGATCATTTATTAATTCCATCTGATTTAAAACCGTTTGCAAATGAAGGCTTGGACAATGTAAAGAATTTTATTGAAGGTGTGAATGGATTTAAAGAAATGTTGAACATGCCCAAGTTAAATGTACTGGGTATTTTGCCGACAAAAGTCTCTGCAAACGCAAAATTTGCCCAAGGCACATTAGCGAATCGTGTTGCTATGGTTAAAGAACGTTACGGCATTGATGTGTTAGATGAATGCATCATTCACGAGCGCGATGATTTAGCAAAATGTGTTGAGCAAACAGTGGATATGGGGAGTTTGGATATTGCCGATCCACAGTCGATTTTTGATTATAATTCACGTTCTAAAGCCGTCAGTGAATTCGAAAAATTAGCAGACGTTGTGACAGAAAAAATGCAAAGCCTAAAATGAAAAAATTATCCCCCGCCATTATTTTAGTGGATTATATTCAAGTAGATAAACCACACCTTCAGTTCAATACACAAGCGATAGAGGAAGCCGCACAATTAATTGTGCAAACAAATGGTGTGATTACCCCTATTATTGTGTCGCGGGTAGGTACAGAACACTATCACCTCGTGCATGGTTATTTTGAGTATTATGCGGCACTAAGAGCGAAGGAAATAGATTCCATGGTTGGGGAGTCAATTGATGCTTATATTATTGAAGATAACAATAAAACTTTAATTGAAAAGCAAATTGAAGTATTCAAAAAACGGGAACATTTTGCGCGTGAGGCAGACATAAATCATGTTCAAGCGCAGGATATTGCCAGCATGAAACAACAATTGAATACTTTGTCTCAAGATATGGCAGAGCTAAAAGCTTTTGTGATGAATGCTGGTGTTTCCTTTACGGCTTCAAGTGCTGCTGATGCAGCAGAAACCTCGCCATCACTGCCTGAAAAATCTTTACCCTCAGAACCACAATTTTCCCCTTCTGATTCTGTGCCATTGGCTTCCACGCCTGAACCAGCCCAGCCTCCTGTTTCCGTTCAGACTGAAGCAAGACCGGAGCAGGCAGATACCACAACATCGAGTACCATGCCTGAGTATTTACAGGTATTGAATCAGCTTGATACTGAGAAATTACAAGTACAAATTAAGGCTATTGACATTAATAGTTCTATTAGTAAGAAAGTAATTGATAATCGTCCTTTTTATGATGAATCTAACTTAACGGCAGTTAAAGGCATTGCGGATAAAACAGTTGATAAACTGAAAACTCTTTCTTTTTCTTTACTGAAACCAGATACACCCAATAAAACCAAAAAGCATCACGCTCAAGCATCACCGGATGCCAATCAAACTGATGCGACTGCTGTGGTTAGTAATAAACAAGCCAGTGAGTTTTTAATACGTTTTAACCAAATGGAGGAAAAAGACTTATTTTTCAAAGTAAAACGGATTCTCAAGCTTAAAGCCGATAAACTAAATAAGTTATTATCAGGTCGTCCATATGCGTCTGAAGAGGCAATAAAACTGTTGAATAAGAAGCAATTAGAAAATCTTAAAAAAGCGCTATGACGAACAAGGTCTAACCTGTAACCTACCCCTCTGCTACTGAATATTAGAGTCTATGCCGAGTTTAATGATATTAGTTAATTTCACGATTAAAAACCAAAATAACTAATCTATTTTTTCTAAAGCATGTTTTAATGATATTCGTGATGCAGAAATATATACCATTGCTTCACTCGACTTTGTTGTTCTTTCATATTCCTTAGCTAATCTTCTATATCACAGTTATATTGTGATTTTGCAGTTTTGACAAAACTCCCTCTATATGTATTATCTGCCCATATTTTTTTTAATTTATATTTCTTAAATACCTTTTCAAGTAATCTAATTCCTGCATTTCTATCATACATGTTTGCTGGGTGTACAAAAACAGAGATAAGATAACCCATTGTATCTACAATAATACTTCTTTTTCTTCCATTAACTTTTTTTCCACCATCAACACCAACATCATTACCCTTTGTCTCAGGCATACTCTTAACACTTTGTGAGTCTATTACACCTGCGCTGGGTTCTTTTTTTTTACTTTATTTCTAGCAAGTTTACGGGATGTATCATTTATTTTTTCAAATCAATGTATTTCAACATCTTAAACTTCGCATGAACTCTAAACCACATCAAACAAGCTTGCCTCGAAAAAATGTTTATCTGATGAATGATGAATCGAGCATAACAGCCCCAAAGGGGCGACATCTATATAGACTGGGGCAACGCCCCAGATGTGGAAACGCACCAATGCTTAGCCCTGAAAGGGCGGTATAAAAATGTGCCCCATATGTCGTCATTTCAGGGCTTGATACCGTACGCCCTACCTCTCAGGGCGTTGCCCTGAGCTTTATAAATAATGCCCCTTTGGGGCTATACAGCACCATACACCACCTAAAAAACCAATACCCCAAAATTTATGGGCTTTGACATGGCGGGTGGTGCGATGCTTACCCACCGGAATCACGGCTTCAGCCGTGTCTGAACGGGACTAAAAGCCAAGGCGTATTTTGAGCAACGCGAAGGCGAGAGCGTTTCGTTGTTTCAGGTCAATCTCAAAGTTGATACATTGCTACACGATTTTATTGTCAGGGGCGATTTTGATTTGTAGCTTGGTAAGCCTTGTGATTAAAAAAAATAGACCCAGTTATGGAGGGACGGTCATTATCAAGAGGGATAAGGATGCAGCCTGCACAATTGGCAACATTATTAGACAGTGAATTTGAAGGGATAGAACAAGGCTGGCATACACCCGTAATGCTTTGGGGTGCGCCGGGTGTGGGCAAATCGCAAATTGTCGCCCAAGCCGCCGCCCGCCATGATGTGCCCGTGATTGATATTCGTTTATCGCAAATGGAACCCAGCGACTTGCGTGGGATTCCGTTTCGCCAAGGTGAAAGTGTCGAGTGGGCGATTCCTGCCTTGTTACCCGATAGCCAGCGCCACGGCGACAGCGGGATTTTATTTTTAGATGAAATCACCTCCGCCCCGCCCAGCGTCTCTGCCGCCGCTTATCAGCTGATTTTAGACCGACGTTTAGGCGCGTATGAAGTCCCCGAAGGTTGGGTGATTGTCGCAGCGGGTAATCGCCAAGGCGACCGGGGCGTAACTTATACCATGCCCGCACCGTTGGCAAATCGTTTTTCCCATTACGAAGTTGATACCCATTTAGACGATTGGGTCGCGTGGGCTTACAGCCAAAAAATTGACGAGCGCATTATCGGCTTTTTGCGTTTTCGCCCCGATTTATTATTTGATTTTGACCCCGCGCACAACCCTGTGGCTTTCCCCTCACCGCGTTCGTGGGAATTTGCTCATCGCGCTTTGAAAAAATTTGCCAATTTACCGACCTTATTACTCGGTGGCTTACAAGCCTGCGTTGGCCCTGCGGCGGGGATTGAGTTACATGCCTTTGTTTCAAACCTTGATAATATGCCTGATTTGGACAGTATTTTGCGCGGTGAAGAAGTGCCGACTCCAAAAGAAATCGACTTACAATACGCCGTTGCTGCTGCATTGGTTGGGCGAGCGATTAAAGCCAGACAAAGCGATGAGGCGCAAGTGGTGTATGGACACATTTTGAACTATGCTCAGCGTTTTCGCGAGCGGGAAATGGGGGTGATGTTGGTCTCAGATATGTTCCGCGCCATTGGTGATGATTTATTCCGCGTCCCTGAGTTTGCGCAATGGGCAAAACACGTCGGTGAAGTCTTGCTGCATAGCGATTCTTAGCGGCATCCTCTTTGGCTTGGCAACGGCAGTTACAAAAGCTGCCTAAAACCGCAAGTGATTTGGTTGCGCAACTGGGGCTACAAAGCGCTTATCCAGCTGAAAAACTCCAGCAACAGCCGGACTTTCCCTTGCGTGCGCCGCAAAGCTTTTTAAATAAAATCCAACCCGGCAACCCTAGCGACCCGCTATTACAGCAAATCCTACCCTTAGCAAAAGAAAAAGCACAGCAAGCAGGTTTTAGCACTGACCCCGTTGGCGACTTAGAAGCACAAAAAAATCCAGCTTTACTACATAAATATCACGGGCGAGCGCTATTATTACTCACCGGACAATGTGCGATTCATTGCCGTTATTGTTTTCGCCAACACTATGATTATGGGCAAACCCAGCCCACACAAATCCAACAAGCCCTCGCCCAGATTAAAGCCGATAACAGTTTGCGCGAGATTATTTTAAGCGGCGGCGATCCCTTGGTTTTGAGTAATCGGCGCTTAGCTTATTATTTAGAACAACTCGGCGAGATAAAACATCTGCAACGCTTACGGATTCATAGCCGTTTGCCGGTGGTTTTGCCAGAGCGAATTGATAGCGGTTTATTGCATTTACTCGAGCGCAGTCCTTTGCCCGTGAGTTTGGTGATTCATGCTAACCATGCGCAAGAAATAGATAAGCAAAGCCAAAAAGCCTTGCAAGCCTTGCGACAAGCGGGTGTGTGGCTTTTCAATCAAGCGGTGTTATTGCGCGGTGTAAATGCCGATATTGAAGCGCAAATGGCTTTAGCAGAAGCACTCGCCAAGGCGCAAGTTGTGCCCTATTACTTACATTTACTCGACAAAGTCCAAGGCGCGGCACATTTTGAAGTCACAGAAACCGAGGCATTAGCATTGATGCAAGCCTTGCAACAGCGCTTGCCGGGGTATTTGGTTCCGAAATTGGTTAAAGAAATCGCGGGCTTGCCTTATAAACAGCGGGTTTTATAAGCTGAGGCTGGGTTTTTATATGTTATGGTGGCGTTTTTTTCTTGAATTGCTGGCATAAATATAAGGGTAAATATGATAGCTCCACAGTTGATTGCAGTTTTAATTCCCTTGTTCTCTTATGCTCTCATATATTATATTTTAGCACGGAATCCTTATATCGCTTGGCTGCTTTATAGTTTTATCCTTATTTTAATTTTACTTATTATTCCTGTTTCCTTTGCCTTTTCTTTACAGCAATATCCTGAGTTAGACCATTTAGAACCACAGCTTGATATGCTCGGTGTACTATGTTTTATCATGTTAATGCCTTATACCGTATTTCAAACCAAGCAAGAACCGTTAGAAAATACCCATGCCGTGGCAATAAGCGCTAAAAACATAGGTTTCGCTGTTGTCATTATTATCATGTCACTGATTTTAATCGCTGCGATTGTTGTTGTTGCCGCCCCTGCAAATGATGCACTGTATCGTGCTGCCTTAGGCATATTGAGTTTATTCGGTCTTTATCTGTTTTATAAACTATATATGGCAATCCAACATGACAGGATTAATTCTCAATATGTCTTGCGGTGGGGAATGTTAATTGCCTTGATAGTTGGAGGAGGACTGCTCATCAAAGCTATGGGGTTGCCTGCTGTTTTGTTACAACTCATTTTTAACAGCGGGCTGTGTATTTTTTTTATAAAAGAAGCTTATGCGAGGGTGATGAGTCCTGATTTATTGAGCTTGGATAGATAACACCCCGCAAACCATAAAAATAACCATGCTAACATACGTGTCTCAATGTATTTTCATGACTTTACAGACCTCATGCTCATTTTGAAGTTCTGTGCCACAATCAGGACAAAAACCGCGACGAATGACACCGATACCGGGTTCCTTAACACAGCTAGAGCAGGTGATTTTATGACAGTTAGGACAATGTAGATGATGATCAGCCCAAGCAATACGGGTTTTTTTAGCGCAAACATGACAAATAACACAAGGCATCTTTTTTTCCTTATTCGTGTGAATATGGTTTTTTAATGATTTTATATGTTACTGTATATTTTACTTTGGATAAAGTGACTTACGTGGGCATAACCATACTATAAACGAAATATTAATAGTATGGTTATGCAAAGGCTAAACACCACTAGGCAAAAAGCTTAGTGGGTCATATCAGTTAATAGTAGTAGGTTAAACTCAACTGAACATGATCATCTTCTGCCAGCAATTGACTGGGGCTATCGCTAAACCAGCGCCATTCTAAATTGAGTTTGATATTATCACCAAAGCGGCGGCTGGCTTCGAGTTGTAGGCTACGGCTGTCGGTATCATCTAAGTCTTGCACCATGCCGAGTAATAATTCTGAACTCTCGGCATCATTCATGGCTAAACGCCAACCGATCATGACATCGTTTTGAAATATATTTTGTTGTTGAGCTGTGCCGCGATCATCCCATGAATATTCCATGAGCCAGCCTAAATCTGCACTGCTGTCAAACAAGCCGACAAAGGTGTATTCAAAACCACCGCTGGCAGCGGCAAAACTCTCTTGGGCATCCTTGCGATAAATGGCTTCAAATTTCCACAACCATTCGTCTAGGGTTGCTTGGGCATCAAAGCCCAGTTGCTGAATTTGTTCATAATGAGGAATCAATTTGCCATTTTTTTGTTGTAGTCGAGGATCGCGCCCTGTGCCGTTAAAATAAGATAAGCCGAGATCATATTCATCAAAACTGTGACTCCAACGCAGGGCGAAATCGACGTGCTTTTCTTTGGCATGAGATTCAAAACTGGCGTTATCCGTATCAATCGCGGGATTAGGGCGCAAGCGTCCTTGCTCTCCGGCATACGTACGTTCTCTAAAACCAGGCAATACGAATAAATCGACCGTGCCCCAATCGCGTACCAAACTCAGGTTAATCATTGGCTGCCCAAGTTTCGGATCATCGCTCATATCATCAACCAAATCGTCTTGGTTAATAATATCAACCAAATGATTGGCCTCATTCACACCCCAAAAAACTTTGCCTATCCCTGTACGCAATTCCCAATCATCGGCGACATGAATCCAGAGTAATTCGCGGATGTCGGCATGGGTACGGGCGCTGTCGTGTTGGTCAAGGCGCACATAGGGCTTAAAACGCAGGCTGTCACGCTCGTCGTTCCAACTGTGATACAAATCCAGCTCAGCAAAAGCCGAGGTTTGGCTGCGGTGTTGCTCGCTGTATTGTGGCGCGTGTTGGTAGATCAGGCTGGAAATGCCGAGATTGCCGTTAATTTCTAGTGCGGAGGCACTTAGAGGCAAACAAACGATTAGGGGAAGTAATTTTTTCATAATCCAAGTTTACGCGCCGCTGGAGCGACGCAATAGGCATTCCCAAGCTGGAGCTTGGGAACGAGTTAATAGAGGCTTGAAGCTGGAGCTTGGGAGCGAGTTAAAAGGCGGGACGGGTGTCCCACCTACGCATTTTAACGCGCCCGTTTCAAAGCATTTTTATTAAAGTCTTTTTCCGTTAGCCCAGTGTTAAATTGGTAATTATTCCAATCTAAGCGGGTGCTTTTTCCGGTTTGGTGATTAATCATTTCCGATTTATCCGCGCGCCAGAATTTATCCAGATATTGCTGATAATTAGAGAAACTCAAGGTTTTTAATAAGCTGCCTTTGCGATCATAAAATTCGGTTTTATGTACCCGATACGCCTCGGTATCAATCCATGAAACCATTTTGGTATACCCACTGTGCTTGTATTGCGGCAAGCTCTCGAGTTTATAGCAAGTCAACTTCCCACAAGCTTCTTCGCCTAAGGCTTTATAGCTGTATTTTTCAACTTCAAAGGAGCTTAAATCCTCATAGGCAAATTCACTGCCCATAAAAGGCCCGGATTTATTTTTCGAGCTAATGCGTTTGACCCGTTTGAGTGCGGGCAAGTACAGCCATTGGTCATCGTTGCCTAAAGGATGGGAAAAGCTTAAAAAAGCGGTGCCTTTGACATCGCGGGGACGGTCAAAGATGCTCATGCTTTTATCGCCATCACCGTCGATTTCCAAATTCTTCAAACGGATATTACGCACGCTTTCTTTGCCAGCTTTATTGCGCAAGGTCATCACCAATTCGACTTGGCTATTGCCCCAGCCGGTATCGCGGGCTTTTTGTTCGGTGGCAATCGCCAAGCCTTGTTCTTCAGGCGTAGCCGCATGACTTAAAGGCACATATAACAGTCCAACAAGGCTAAACAAGGTTAATGAAGATTTAAGCATTAGCGGTCTCCGCTGTGGTTTGAGGTTGAGGTTTGGCTTCGGTAGCAGGCTGTTTTTTATCCAATAACATCAACAGCGGTGGCAAGAAGAGGAAATCGACAATCAAGGCAATGGTGATGGTGACGGCGGTTAAAAAGCCCATGTCTGAGTTGAGCTTAAAGGGCGACTGTGCCAAGACCATAAAGCCTGCGACCAATACTAAGGTGGTAATCCATAAGGCTTTACCGACATTAGCAAAAGCATAGCGCACTGCTTCAACACTATCGAGTTTTTTATCATTGCGAGCGTGCAAGTATTTACTTAAGAAGTGAATGGTATCATCAACGATAATCCCCAAAGTCATGCCCGAAACCACTGACAGCCCTAAGCCCACTTGTCCATCAATGACAGCCCAGGCACCAAAGGCGATGCCCGCTGGCGCAAGGTTGGGAAACAAACTGATAAAACCAAAACGGGCTGAGCGTAAGACTAAGCCTAGAAGGAAAGCAATCAGCACCAAGGCAAGACTGGTTCCCGTGAGCATACTGGTGATATTGCGCTGCCCAATGTGGGCAAACATCAAGTCAGGGCTGGCAGCTTCCAGAGTATAACGGCTGTTTTGGGTCGCAAACCACGCATAAGCGCGGCGTTCAATGTCCAAAATTTGTTTGGAATTGAGGTTATCAAAGGTCGCCATTAAGCGCGTGCCGGATTTATCAACATTGAGTTGGTTGTTTAAATCCAGTCCATAAGGCAAGGACATTTCATAGAGTAATAAATATTGCGCTGATAATTCTTGGCTTTCGGGCAATTTGTAAAAACTCGGATCATCGCCGTGCATGTTTTGATTTAAGCGCTTGAGGGTATCGGTGACGCTCATGACGTGTTGGGTTTCTGGCTGTGCGCGTAACCAATTGGCAAAGCGCTCAGTGAGGGCGAGAAACTCAGGGTTGTTGACACCACTCGGCTCATTGCTATCGAGCGAATAACCCATCGTCGTTAAACCGTGGATATTCTCCTGCATGAAATCGGTGGCGTTACGAAACGGCACGGTGTTATCGAAATATTCGACAAAATTATCGTTGAGTTCATTGAGTGGAATCAAGGCAATGATACTTAACATAATCACCGAAGTGATCGGCAAGAGTTTATTTCGCTGGCGAATCACAAAATCAGCAAATTTATCCATCATATCCGTGTGCCCATCGGCAATGGTTTTAACTTTCATAGGTAACAAAACCAGCAAGGCGGGGAAAATTGTCACCGAGAAAATAAAAGCCAACATAACCCCAGTGGCGACCATATTACCTAAATCATGAAAAGGTGGCGCGTCGGAGAAATTCAAACTCAAAAAGCCAATGGCGGTGGTGATACTGGTTAAGAAAATCGGCTTAAAATTAATTCGTAAGCTCATTAAAATAGCGGCTTTTTTCTCCATACCTCGGCGCATTTCATAAAATAAAGTGGTCAAAATATGAATACAATCAGCCACGGCGAGCGTCATCACCAAAGTCGGCGTACTCGCTGAAGGGCCAGTTAAATATAAGCCAGCCCAACCCGCCAGCCCCATCGTCGCGGCAATCGAGGTCGCAATCACCACCACGGTGGCAATCGTACCGGAGACGGTTTTGAGTAAAAACAGCATGGCAATAATGATGGTGAAAAACATCAAAGGCACTAAGGTGCTGGAGTCACGCATGGAAGATTCGGCAAAGCTGTTGTTCATCATTACCATGCCCGTTAAATAAAACTCGACATCGGGGTATTTTTCTTGATAACGGGCTTTGAGGTCGCGGACAAATTCGACCACTTCAAACACTTCTTTGGTTTGTTGTTTGCCCGGCAGTTGCACAATGGTGGATATAAGGCTAATGCGGCTATCTGTGGAAATCAGGCGGGTGTTTAAGTTTGGCTCTTTGAGGGCAATGGCGCGGATTTTCTCCAGATGCGCCGCCGAGATTTCATCTTCTTCGGCGAATAAATCAGCGACGATTAAATCATCTTCTTCAGCGCTGGTGTGCTGGAAGTTAGTAATCGAGTCAACGCGGTTAGAATAGGGAATTTGCCACGCATCATTGGTTAATTCCAACAGCATGTTTAAATTTTCTTTAGTAAAAATATCGCCGTTTTTAGGTGCAATGACAAAATCAACCGTGTCGTTTTTATCATAGGTTGCTTGCATGTTTTCAAAAGCAATCAATTGCGGATTATCTTCGCCAAAAAAGACCCGATAATCGGTTTTGAATACCAAGTTTTTTGCGCCCATGCTGGCAAGGACGATCAGACTTAAACTAATCAGTAATACCGTTAACGGTCTTTCGACCATTGTGTTTAACCATTTTGTTTGCATCACTGCTCCCGTTAAAATTTGACGATTGGTCATTTTATGACGATTCGTCAAAAAATGAAACTAAAATATTGACCAAGGGATAATTTTTAAATGGGTTCATAGTTTAAAACCAACCGTTGACGGGGAAGCGCTGGTATTTAAATTAACTTATCATTAAAATGCTACTATGCTTTAAAACGGCATGACTTATCACCATAGGAGGAAACAAATGATGAGAGGGTTTCGACTGGTTTTTTTTAGCGTATGCTTTGGGATGTTGTCTAACAGCTATGCTGAGACACAAGCTTGTAGCGAGGAAGGTGGGCTGCGTTCTGGTAGCAGTGGCGGTAGTGCTTCAATACTATTTGACAATCAAAGTACACAAAATATCAATGTTTATTGGCTCGACTTTAGCGGTAAACGCACCTTATACAAACATTTAAGCGCAGGACAAAGTCACCGCCAAAGCACCTTTACCGGTCATCCATGGCTTATCAGTGATGCTGATGATAACTGTATCCAAATTTTTACCCCGGCACAAAATAGCGAAACGGTACGGATCAATGCTGAGAGTTTTCAAAGCACTATTACTGCGACTGCCGCTGATTTAGAGCGTTTGCTCAATGGCTTAGAACCTTTATACGCGCAATACCTATCCCCTACAGCACCAACCCAAACCGCAGGTACTTGGCATTATCGTCATTATCCCAATACCGGTATTTATATTGGTACAGAGGATTTTGATCACATATATGCCACGGGTGGTTTTTTGGGTACACAATTGCTTTTAGTCGGGCGCTTGTGGAACTTATTGGAGTTAGTCGCAGGCAATGACACACAGAGCAGCAATCAAACCTTTAGCCGGACGGTGAAACAGCGCATCAATGCGGGATTGGGCGCACCAGAGGCAAGCTTAAATTTCCAACAAGGGCAAAATATTGAGTTTGTCTGGGAAGAACAAAGCCATGTCGATGTCAATGGGCTACGCTTTGATTTTAAGGCGGACGGCGGTTCTGCATGGATTTATATTCGTGGCACTGCGCCATCTATCAGCGAAATCAGTATTTTTAAAGACTTAAGTGGGCAAGCGCCTAAACCCGGGCCGATGAGCTTGAGTATTATCAATAATGATAATTTTATGGCTCCTGTCTTTGTCACCTATACCTTTGAGTAACTGATATTACGCACTAAGCCAATTTTTATCATAATATGGTGATTTCCCACCTGCCTAGTGAAGCTTAGCTGTGCAGCAATGGCGGTTTTTTCTGCCTTTAAGGCAGAAAAAGAAGCCTTTGCGTAACATCAGTTAGTATCTATCTATGCTTGTCACTGAAGATAAACATTATTTTTGTGAAAATTGATGCTGTAAATAACGCTCATTCATGTGAATAAAATCTTGTTGCGAACTACTGTCATAAGTGGCATCAATTTGCAGTTCAGGGACACTGACATGAAAAGCATTGACATCAATACGACCACTGTTATCAAACCATATTTTGACAAAGGCATCGGGGTTTTGTGGGCTACCCCACCCTATATCGGCAGGGTCGGCATATAAATGCCCCCAAATAACAAAATCGCCGCGCGCCGTGTTAGCACGTCCGCCTTCATACCATTGGGCATTCAAATTCCCAACTTCCGTTCGTTTGAATAAACCACCAATTTTAAGTCCATCGCTGACTTCTTGTAAGAAAGACACATCCTTTTGCGGTGCTTGTCGTCCGACAGGACTTTCATCGTAGATATTACGGACAATGAGGGGCGCATCATTATTGTAGGCATTCGTATAGCCTGGTTGAAAACTGTGGTTGACATAACGCTGATTCAGGCTCAAAGTACTGGCCGCATCAGGTTGTGGAACGGCATTATTTCTCTCACCACCGACAGGGTGTTGATTATAGGTACTAAAAACATAGAAATCAGGCACTGAGACAAAAGCGTAATTGACATCAATACGCCCATCAATATCAAACCAAATTTTAACAAAAACTTCGGGGTTATCGGCATTACCCCAAGAGACATCCTCAGGCGAAACATAATAATAGCCCCACATGACTTTATCACCGCGTGGGGTGGTATCTTCACCACCTAAGCGCCATTGCGCACGATGCACGCCTGTTTCCGTATTAGCAAAGGCGTGTAAAAATAAGTCACTGGTGATGACATCGCCTCCCCATAAACTATCACTGAGGCAATCGAGTTGCCAGACTTGATCACGTTGATTGCCATCGTCCATCAACGCATATAATGGGCTGTCTGGATAATCGCCATGATATAGCAAAGTTTTCAGCGTATTTGTAAGGGGAAAACCATCGATAGGCAACCAATCGAAACCATTAAAGCTCTCTAACACCAGTGGGCTAAAAAGCATAGCATTTTCATATCTGGGGACAGAGGAATAGACACGGGCACTAAGCACATAGGTATTGCGTACTTGGGTAACACTATTTAAGCTAATATAACGTTGTGGGTGTTCACCCAAGGGGGCTATTGCTTGACTTTGCCAAGCCTCCTCACTTTGGTTGCGATACAAGACTTTGGTTAAGATAGGTAGGCTGTAAATCGGCGCTAAAGTGCTGGTTTTACCGACTTCTTGATATTCACCGACAAAAGCCAATTGTTGTCCTGCACTATTATCAAGCACATGTGTGACTTCCTCGTTTGCAGCTAACGGGTAATCTGCTTGTTTAATGTTGTCATTCGGGATGGGAGTTGTCGCATTTTCGACTTGCCAATCAACCCCATCGACACTACGCCATTGTTGTTGTTCTCCAATAGCTAAAAAAGCCCCCTCTGTCCACAATAATGCCTTAAATTCGGCTTCTGTATTTAATAAGCGGGATTGCCATTGTTTTTCCTCATCAAGGCTAAATATTTCTGTGGCACTCATAGCAACTAATTGCTGCCCATTGCTAACAAGCTGTTCTAATTCGCTATAGCGTGGATAATTAAGATTCGCCGCTTGCCATTGTTCTAAATCATGGCTCCAATAAACTTGATCTTGTGAACGATAAGTCAATAAAACTTGCGTATTTTCGCCTGTTTGTATTTGTTTTGCTGTACTTGGTAAATTTAATTTCTGCCATTGCTGCGCATCGGTACTGTACAAAACGGTTTGTTGTTCGGTAGGTTCTGCATTTTCTGCTGGTTTTATTTTATAAAAGCCATCAGAAAATTGTACATCTGGAATAATCAAGTCAGGCTTTAGTGTCCATTGACTGCCCTCTTCACTTTCAGCGCTTACAAATGCATCCTTGATAAAAAATTCAGCACGGTAGTTTTGTGGTGATAAGGCAAAAAAATCTGTGATTAAAAAGGATGTTATATCGGGATAATCCGCATGGCTGACAATATTCAAAGGTTGAAATTGCCAATCACGCCCAGTGTCACTGTAAGCGACAATATTATTATGGGGTGTAATGGAAGTGCTGGCGCTTGCCTCATTTGCACGCCGTCCAAATAAGACAAAACGCTCGCCATCCCAATCTAAATGCGAGAAACGCTCTAGTGCATCGAGCGTCAATATGTGCCATTGTCCTTGTTCATCACGCCAGAGTAGTTGGTTAGTTGTATCCGCAACACGCCCTAAAAGATATTTGCCACTTGATACTAAGGGTATAGAAGTTTCTAATTGGGCAGGTAACGCTTCAGCATCCCAATTAACCCCGTCCACACTGCGTAGCAATGTGGGAAAACGTTTAAGAAAACCGCGTCCATTAAATAGTACCTTTTCACCGCTATACCAAACACCTGAAGCCCAAAAAGCATTATCTGCCCAGATTACTTGTGCTAAATCCATATCCGGTAAGCGTTGATATTGCCAATTTTTCCCATCATCACTACTTGCGGTGACTTTTTCACCCACAGCAACAAAGCGATTATTAGCATAAGTCAGGGCATTGAGTTGAGCATATTGTTGTTGAGTCTGGCTTGGGACTTGGGTCACTTGCCAATTACAAGCCTGTGAAAATGTAGGGAAAATACAGATAATAAATAAAATAGGTTTAAATCGATACATGTTTTTAATAACCTGAACAATAAAAGAAAACGTTATAAGTACGCCACATAAGTTAATAATTGGTGTTATACATCAAACTGCCATCACAAGGTGGTTTTCCGCTTGACTAGTGGCATTTAATGGTAGAGCAATGGCAGGTTTTTACTCTTTGAGATAAAAAAGAAGCTGTTATATAACATCAGTAAATAGCTGATGTTACGCAAAGGCTTCTTTTTGGCTTTAACAAACCAAAAAACCGCCATTACTTCACGGCTAAGCTTGACTAGGCAGATAAAAAGTCGACCTATTGTGCACAAACATAGTCAAGTGCGTCACATCAGTAAATAGATAAAAAAGTATTTTGATTGAGATTTATTTACCGAAAGCAAATCAATCACGCGTTTGTAATAACTCGCGTAACGCCTGTGGCAAGACGCTTCTTGCACGCTCGGTCAGGGCTTGTTCATTTTTTTGCCACAAAATCCCGCCGTAAATCACCAACAAGCCTATGGCGGTTAAAACAAAGGGAAATAGCCAGCTGTCTTCAAAAACATCAAAGGCTAAATAGCCTAAATAAAAACAGCTCCCCAATGCGCCTAAAATGACAAAAATGCGCCGGACTAATAACACGCCAACGGCTATCATCAGCAAGTTGATACAAAAATACATAAACTTGGCTAATTCATTGTCGGAATGTTGGCTTGAGAGTCCAATCCAAAACGCTAGCACACCGAAGATATAAAGCCAAAAAGCATAATCCAGCGTGTGTCTGGAGCGCACATCGACCCAAAATGCCAGCAAAGCCACCAACAGCCCGAAATACATCGATACCAAAGCTTTGAGGGTGAAATTCAGATGATTACCACTGATTAAAGCGCTGATGTCCATTGATAAATACCACAGCGTCACAGCGATAGGCATGATTAAAAATGGATAGCGGTAACGCCAAGCGATGATCACACCGACCACTAACGTCGCCAATTCCATATACAGCCATTGCCATTGGATATAGCGGTGATAATCGCGGTAAACACTGTCCTCAGTCCATAAGCCCAGCGCTTGTTGAAGTCCATAAACGGCAAGCGGGGTCAGGGCGACGGTAAAGGTGGCGCAAATGCCCGCAGGGATCAAATAGCCTTTTTTATCAAAAAACTGGCTGAGCTTTAGCCCCAGCAAGGCATAAATAATCGCAATGGCGAAAATGCCCCAGCCACCAAACGCTTCCCAGCCCAAGGTCATAAATAAACTCATTGCGCCAATGGCGAGCAAGCCGCCTAAATAATACAGCACATGGGTAAAATCAAAACGGGCTTGGGCGGGGTTTTGAGTTTGAAAAAACTGGTATAAACGCTCGGCCTGTTCGGCAGAGATAATGCCCGCTTCCACGGCAGCCGCTAGGTTTTTTTCGTTGATTTGCATCACACGGTTCCGTGTTTAAGACTGGTAATAGCGCAGCACATGTTTAACATAGCTGTGCGAGAGGAAATAATACACCAAGACCACTTCCGCTAAGGGAATCAGGATGGATAAAAATAAACTGGTATCTGGGGCAGGCCAAAATAACAGCACCAAAACGTTGGTATCCGTGCCTTCTCTAAAGCCCAAGGGTAATAGCCAATATAAGAATACCCAATATAAAACCACCGCGACATCAGGGCGTTTGTAATAACCGGAAAAGTTAATCCACAAGACAATGCCAATATCGCGGAGCAAAAAGATAAGTAAAGAGATAAAGACGCTAATGATTTGCCGATTTTCTTCGTTGTTATCCAACAATAAAACATAAAAGCTGCTAAAAACGATAATGATAAATGCCAGTAAGGTGCTGATAAACCAACGCGGGGCTTGTCGCCATAAGGTGGAATAATTTTTTTGTTCGTACAAGTGCTGTAATTGAATAAAATAAGCTTTGCCTTTGTATTCAGATAACAATAGCAAATAAACAAAGGCAGCGGTGCTGGCATAAGTAGAAAACAAAATGCCAACCAAGCCCTCATTCATTAAATGTCCGAGCAGATACAGCCATAAACAGATTAAAAAACTGCCCCAGACCAAGGGCGAATTTTGGAATTGCAGGGCTTTGCGCATCAGTAAATGCGCGCCTATCAATAGCCAAGCAATAAAAAACACCAAGGAGACGATATAAAACCAGGTTTGCTCATAAACGTTGCCAAACCAAACAATGCCATCGTCATATTCAGAAAAAATACTTAAACTGCTCAGCAGTAAAAGGCTCGCCAACAAGGGTAAACCCCAACGCTGTCTGCTCAAAACATCTTGCTTCAGCACCATGACTAAACTGAGTAAAAAGACTAAAAGATGGATAAATAAGGCCAGCAAGACAGCTATCAATAGCATTTGAATAACGGAAAAGTCTGCGCTGTTGCCTGTAAATACAAACAGCAATAAACACCAAACCCCGCCATACCAAGCATAAATAGTGCTGCCAAACAGCTTGCCCCACATCAGTTGCCAAGCACTGATAGGCGACATGCGTTGCCAGTCCCATGTGTGGTTTAGTATTTCTTCATTCATGGCATCCGAGACCATACCCGCACCCCACAAGCCCGTTAACAGCGCGAATAAAAACAACAAGGTGAAGTCAATATCTGCCCCAATCGCCGCCATAATAAACGCACAGGCAAACAACCATAAGGGCATGATTGCCAAACGATGCAAGCTGATTTCTTGCCAGAGATAACGCTCAAATTCAGGATTACGCATCGTTTTGCCCCTGTATGGTTTGCAAATACAGATTTTGTAAATCGGTCTCAATCGCAGCAAGGGCGCAAATAGGGAAATCCGCTAACATCAGTTGTTTTAATAAGGCTTGTTGCCCAGTTTTATCACCGTCAAAATCAAAACGAAGCATAGCGCCTTCTATTTCAATCTGGCTGACGTTAGCTTGGCTGTGCAAATAGTCAATAAGCGCTTGTGGCACGGGGTCAGCGTTTGTCAGTTCTAATTGTAAACGTTGTTGTTTTTGTTGCTGTTGTTCAGCAGAGTGTTTAATGCGTTTATGCTCTAAAATCCACCCTTGGCGCAAAATCAACATATTGTCGGCGTAGGCATCTAATTCATTGAGAATATGCGAGGAGACCAACAAGGTCATGCCTTGGGCTTGTAGGCTTTTAAATAAGTCGGCTAAATTTGCCCGGGCTTCGGGGTCTAAGCCTGAGGCAGGTTCATCTAATAATAGAAATTCCGGTTGATGAATAATCGCTTGGGCAATGGCGAGGCGTTGGCGTTGTCCGCGTGATAATTGGGTCGAGCCTTGGTTTAGATAAGGGCTGATGCCGACTTGCTCGGCGGTGGTTTGAATGCGTTGTTCGATGTGCTCAAGACCGTGGGCTTTGGCGATATAACGCAGACAATCAGCGGCGCTTAATTTATCGTATAGACCAAAAAAGTCGGACAAATAGCCCATTTTTTTATGCGCCAAGCGCGGATGGGCGAGTACATCCAAATCACCCAAATGAATTGTGCCAGCAAAGGGAGTCATTAAGGCTGCCAAACAACGCAATAAGGTGGTTTTGCCCGCACCGTTAGGGCCTATCAAGGCGGTGATGCTGCCTTTTTCTAATTCAAAGCTGACTTTATCCAAGGCACGATGCCCCGGATAATCAAAGCTAAGCTGCTTCACTGCTAAAACCGACATGCTTAAGCCCCCTGGCGGGTTTATATTTTCAACGCGTATTTTTTAATCCGATATAAAAGCTTATCACGACTGATACCTAAGAGGGCAGCGGCTTTGCTTTGATTGCCACGGGTTTGCTCTAGGGCTTGGCGAATAAAATCGGTTTCGACTTGATCCATATGGATGCCGCTCTCAGGTAGAGAAAACAATTTATCGCTGCTTGTTTGTCTACTATCGCGATGAAATTCGGCGGGTAAATTACTCGGGGCAATGGTTTGTCCGCTGCATAAAATCAGTAAACGTTCACAAAAATTGCGCAATTCGCGGACATTGCCCGGCCAAGGGTAGTTTTTTAATCGCGTGAGGGCGGCTTTATTATAGCTCGGAGCGGTGAGTTGATATTGCAGGCTTAATTGCTGATTGATGGCGGCTAACAATAAGGGCACATCACTGCTGCGCTCGCGTAAAGGTGGCAGTGCCAAGGGCACGACATTGAGGCGATAATATAAGTCTGCACGGAAATTTCCCGCATTGACCTCAGCGGCTAAATCGCGGTTGCTGGCAGCGATGACACGAACATTGGCGTGGCTGGTTTGATTGCTGCCCAGCACTTGGCATTCGCCCGATTCTAAAAAGCGCAATAATTTGGCTTGAATAGCTAAGGATAATTCCCCGACTTCATCCAAAAACAATGTGCCCCCATCAGCGCTAGGGATTTTGCCTTGTTGGCGCTGGTGTGCGCCAGTGAATGCACCTTTGCTGTGTCCAAATAATTCTGATTCGGCCAAGCTCTCTGGCAAGGCCGCACAATTTAGGGCGACAAAAGCCCGGCGGACGCGGGGGCTATCTTCATGAATAGCGCGAGCTAAGAGTTCTTTACCTGTGCCACTTTCACCCAATAATAAAACACTGGCATCGGTGGCGGCGACAATTTGCGCTGCCCGCAATACGCTTTGAAATTCGGGGGTTTCGCCTATTAATCTCATCCTTAGTCCTTATCTTCTCAATCCCAGCCCATGAACAAATTTGCCACAGCCATTAATAATAAGCTGAGTCCAATACCCTGACGCACGCGCTGTTTGCGTGTTAAACGCGAGAGCCAATCACCAAATAAACCGGCGGCTGATAAGGTTGGCAAAGTGCCAAGCCCAAATACCAGCATCAGCAATGCGCCCTCACTGGCACTGCCTTGTGTGGCTGCCCAGAGCAAAATAGAATAAATCATAATGCACGGCAGCCAGCCCCAAATTGCACCATAAACACCCGCTTGCCAAGGTGCACGAATGGGAATAAAACCTCGCCCTAAAGGTTCCAGTTTACGCCATAAAGGCACACCGATTTTTTCTAAATTGGCAAATTGTGGAAACCAGCCACCGAGATATAGGGCAATGCCAGCCATCATTGCTGTACTCAGCAACAAAGGGAATAGTGATGATACATTCCCCAGCACTAGGCTACCGACAGCGCCCGCGATGGCTCCTGCCATGCTATAGCTTAATAAACGTCCCATATTGTAGAGCAAAATATAGCCCGAGCGTCGCCATGGGTTATCACGCACAGGGGCAGGTAGGCTATAACTTAATGCGCCAATAATGCCGCCACACATCCCTAAGCAATGTAAGGTGGCAAATAGACCCGTGATAAAGGCAAAAAACAGGCTCATGCGATCCATTCCTTGGGGCGGCACAATGCCGCATTACACTGACGCTACATTATAATTGGTGTTACGCACTAAGCTGGTTTTTATCACAATAGTGTGATTTCCCACCTGCCTAGTGAAGCTTAGCCGTGCAGCAATGGCGGTTTTTTCTGCCTTTAAGGTAGAAAAAGAAGCCTTTGCGTAACATCAGATTATAATTGATTGATATTCATTATGATATGTCTGTGTTTCACATTAGGAAGAGTAAATTTGGAAACATGACACAAAAAAGCCCTAAACGATATTCGCTCAGGGCTTTAATAGGATGGTTTTTATAAACAATTGATGTGACGCACTAAGGCACAGAGCCTTTGCATCACATCAAAATATAACAGCCTTACATTTGCTCTAGCTGGGTATAAACTCGATTAATATTGCGTTTATGCCAGCCTTCATAATGTAATAAATGCTTAAATTGTATGGCATCAGATAAACGCTCAACAACTGCGCCTATCTCTTCCATGTCATCCACAGCCGTGCTGATATTGCTGATTAACCAGTCCAAATAATTACCCGTGTCTTCTTTCGCTGTGGCTATATCACACGGCTCACCGTGACCTGGAATAATATATTTGGGTTTAAGAAGCATGGCTTGATGAAACGTTTGTTGCCATTTTTTGGCATTGCTCCACGGTTGTACACCTAACATGCGCTGAGTAAAAATTAAATCACCGCTAAACAGCACTTGTTGTTCAGGCAACCACAACACTGCATCATTGGCAAAATGTCCCTCGCCTAGCCACATTAATTCAAAACGCTGTTGACCTAAAACCAATTCGGTTTTATCAGCATCAATCACCTTATCGGCATACACAGGTTTGGTGTTTTTAGCCCGTTCTTTTAATGCCGCACTGACCCGTTCCATTGATTGGTTGGCATTGTCTTTTTGCCCGGCAACTGTACGTTTTAAGGCAATGATTTCAATCTCTTTTGATTTAAAATAACCATTACCTAACCAATAGTGATCTTGTGCGCCTAAATTAAGCAGCCATTTGATCGGTTTGTCACTGACTGTCGCAATGGCTTGCTCTATGAGTGCGCCCCCTGCATAAGAAGCCCCGGAATTGATCAGCACAATACCCTCTTCGGTGACAACAAAGCCGAAGGTATTATTGAAGGCGTAATTATCATAAGTACGCCCGCCTGTTTCACCCACTAAGGCATAAACGTTTGAGGTGACGGGAACGACAGTCAATGGGCTTGCAATCACATGTGTTTGCAAACCAATGAATAAAGTAAATAAAAGGTATTTCAGCATTGATAATATCCTAGAAAAAAAGGCGAGCGGGGAACATATTTTTCCCCGGAAGTAGAGAGATAATTAGAATTTAATTAATATTGCGCAATGGCTTCTCAATCCCCCTAAAGGTAAAAAAGCGCCATTGCTCCACGACTAAATACCACTAAGCAGGTGGAAAACCGGCCGTATTGTGATAAAAATGGGCTGAGTGCGTAATATCAGAATTTAAGCCGTAAACCTAAAACAAAAGCATCCCAATCACGACTATTATTATCACTATTGGTTTCATGATAGCCCAGATAGCCCATGGTTTTTTTACTGAACTTATACTTCACACCAAGAGACCAACTTAAAGCATCTTCATTGTCAGCATCGGCATCATAATGTCCCACCCATGCCGCCGGGATAACATTACCAACTTTATAGCTGGCACTGATATAGCTGTAATCGCCTTTGCCCTTGTCTAAGGTATCCATTTCAGCTTTTTCATAGCGCAAGCCTAAGGTGAGTTTATTTAACTTAAATTTCCCCCCAAGCATGATATTTTGTTTATCGTCGGCTTTGGTGTCTTGCTTATTCACAGCGGCTAAAAAGACATCCGTTTTTTTAGTTTTATACCCCAAACGCATTGCCGATGTACCGTTATAACTACTACTGTCATCGGTGACTGTTTGTAAGGTTAAATTAAAGGCATTGTATTTAAATCCGAGTTCCACCACATTTTCGATAAAACTGTTATGACTAAATTTTCCCCCGGTAGAACCACCGCCAGTTTTTCGAGCTTGCAAACCCGTGGAGCGAAAAGGATCAAGGTTAATCCCATATTTGTAGGCAATCGGCATATAGCCAACCTGTAAGTGGGCATGTTGTGATTTAAGCCCGATAATGCGCTCCCGTGAGCGAATGCCTGCATCACTAAAGGTACTGAACTTAAGACCTAATTGTGCGTAAGCAGTTAGATTGTCCGATAGTTTTTCATTCATATGAAAACGAATTGTGTTAGGACCACCGCCAAGGGCTGTACCGTCACCATCACGGGTGAGGGTTTGTCTCTCACCATCTGCATATTTAGCGCTGCTGATTTCTGCTTGGATAGCACCTGAAATGCGCATATCCGCTTGGGCTTGGTAACTACTAGCTGCTGTACCAAATAAAATCAATGATAGGGTTATTTTTTTCATATTATTTCGAATCTCCTTTTGGTTCGCGCTTTATACTACATGAGTGTCTAAGCAACTTCAATAAACCGAAATTATTGATTGATTAATTTTTATTATGAAAAGTGATTGGTCATTTAGAGAGGGATTGTAATCCCGATAATAATTTACTGATGTTACGCAAAGGCTTCTTTTTCGCCCCAAAAGGCAAAGCTCCACGGCTAAATACGACTAGGCAGGTGGAAAATCACACTATTGTGACAAAAACTGGCTTAGTGTGTAACATCAGTAATTTACAATTCATGGATTTGCATACAGCTATCACACATTCGAGTATGCTATTTTTTGTAAAAAACAATGATGCTACAAATAGCCTCCATCTTAAACCGGAACGCACAGCGTTCCCGTTTAGCGAGGTTTAAAATGCTTGAGGTGGGGTTTTATGACAATGTTTTTTACACCAACGGCGTTGCAATAGTAATAACACATCAATGCTATAGCCGCTGATTAATAGATAAATGATGGCTTTATCCAGCCATGTTTGCATCAATAACGTTTGCGTGTCATACACAAATAAAGATCCGACACCTAAAAGCATGGCTAAAACGGCACTGATAAATAAGTATTTCATGTTCGACCTCCAAGTTGTCTACATAAACATTAGTATATAATAATATTCTAATGTTTTAAACTAGGAAAAAAACAAGATAAAATACAAAAAAATGGGAGGGGGATATAGACCTGATGAACAGCCTATGGTTACGCTCAGTTCGGTGGCTCGTTTTAAAAGCTGAAGTCGAACTGAGTTTATATATCTGATGTTACGCAAAGGCTAAGCTTCACTAGGAAGGTGGAAAATCACACTATTGTGATAAAAACCAGCTTAGTGGGTAACATTAGTTATATATGACAGTGCCGTGTTAACTTAACACGATTTTAGCAAATTTACGCTTACCGACTTGGTATACGTGTTCACTGCCAGCATTGAGCATTTGCCTTGAGTCGGCGACTTTTTCACCATCAATACGCACAGCATTTTGCTTAATCATCCGAATTGCCTCAGAGGTGCTGTTACACAAGCCTGCGGCTTTGAGGAGATTGGCAATACCGATATTGCCCGCTTCCGTTGCGATGTTGAGGGTTTTAATATCATCTGGAATCCCGCCTTTTTGAAAACGGGTAACAAAGCTTTCATAAGCACGTTTTGCCGCAGAAGCGCTGTGGAAACGAGTGATGATTTCCTCGGCAAGTTTAATTTTATAATCACGCGGATTAGCACCCGCTTCAACTTCAGCTTGCCATGCTTCAATTTCACTCATCGGGCGGAAGCTCAATAAGGTCAAGTAGCGCCACATTAAATCATCTGAAATGGACATCAATTTACCAAACATTTCATCGGGGATATCAGCAATGCCGATACTATTGCCTAGTGATTTGGACATTTTATTCACCCCATCTGTGCCTTCTAAAAGTGGCATGGTCAGAATAATTTGGGGTGCTTGCCCAAAATGTTTTTGTAACTCGCGTCCCATCAAGAGATTAAATTTTTGATCCGTGCCACCCAATTCGACATCGGCTTTCATAGCCACCGAATCATAGCCTTGCACCAAGGGATATAAAAACTCATGAATCGCAATCGGCTGATTAGTTTGATAACGCTTATTAAAATCATCCCGCTCAAGCATCCGGGCGACGGTGTGAGTCGCAGCTAATTGGATTAAATCCGCTGAGCTGAGTTTATCCATCCAAGTCGAGTTGAAACAGATTTCGGTTTTATCTAAATCAAGAATTTGTCCGATTTGTGTTTGATAACTTTTGGCGTTTTCAGCTACTTGCTCGCGTGTCAGGGGTTTACGAGTGACATTCTTGCCCGTAGGATCGCCAATCATGCCCGTAAAATCACCAATTAAAAACATCACATGATGTCCCAAGTCTTGGAATTGGCGCAATTTATTTAAAAGTACCGTGTGTCCTAAATGTAAATCAGGCGCAGTGGGATCAAAGCCGGCTTTAATACGCAAAGGCTTGCCGGTCTCCAGTTTTTTAATCAGTTCAGCTTCAATGAGAATTTCTTCTGCACCGCGTTGGATCAAACTTAAGCTATCGGCAAGGTTAGGCATGGTGTGTTATTAAGGCGAAATAGGGTTGGGAAGGAGGAGGCTAAAACGTATTTGTCATGAGAAAAAGCACGGGCGTATGTAGATCCCGTGCTTTAGGATTTATTTTAACCCAGGAAACAACTCGGCAACGGTTGCCATTTCAGCTTCTGTCATACGCTTTGCCACATCTGCCATCATTTGAGCATTGGTTGTGTTGGCATGATCACCCGCTTTAAAGCCTTTCAGACGATCAGAAATATAGGCTGATTTTTGTCCACTTAAGTTAGGATAACCAGCACTGGGGTTGCCTTTGCCAGAGGGACCATGACATGCCATGCAGGCAGGAACGCCACTGCTTGCAATGCCACCACGATAGATTGTCATACCAGCAGAGGCTTTATCGGCATCGACATCGGTAGTTTTAGCTGCTTTAGAACCAAAGTAGGCGGCTAAATCCGCTTGGTCTTGTTCACTCAAAGGTGCAGCCATGGGAGCCATGATGGCATTTTTACGTTCGCCAGCTTTGAAAGCAGCCAATTGTTGTTGTAAGTACTTCGCATCTTGTCCAGCTAAATTTGGGTAAGTTGGAATTAAGCTATTACCATCAGCACCGTGACACGCCGCGCAAACGGTAGATTTTTGTTGTCCGGCGGTTGCATCACCTACTACGGTAGCAGCGGGTTGAGCAGGCTCTGACGCGAAAACGGACTGAGTCAATAAAAGACCCAAAACCACCATACTTTTTTTCATATTATTACCCATGTTCGTCGAAAACAAGAAACCTGTCATCATAGTCTTTTTGAACTTGAGATTCAACCATTATTAATTTATAACATGCTAATACAGTTTTGTATCAACTTGTTTTTTAAGTAGTAAAATATTTATTCCTTATTTTTATCTTGTGTTTTTTGCTCTTGCTGAATCAGCTGGTGGATTTGTTCAAGTAAATGACCTGTGTCCATTTGTTGTTTTTGTAATACGGTTTGTACATGCCCATGTAAGCGTGCATGATCACTGGCATCGAGTTTTCGTGCTGTTAGTACAATGATAGGGATAGTTTGCTGTTGGTGTTGTTCCTCGGCATAAAATTTCTCTAAAAACTCAAAACCATCCATGATTGGCATATCCAGTCCGAGCAAGATTAAATCAGGTTGTTGTTCATCGAAATGATCAAGGGCAATTTGTCCATTTTCAGCTTTGAATATATACCAGTCTTCCGGTTTAAATAATTCTGCCCATTTACGTCGATAAGATTCTTCATCTTCAATAATCATGACTTTGTTCTTTTCCGCATGATCGTGATGGTATCTTTTAATAATTTGTTCGATTTGGGTTTCTTGCAAAGGTAAATTCAAATAATCATTAACCCCAAGGGTATAGCCGATGTTTTTTTCTTTTTCCAGGGCCATCATAATCACGGGAATATCTTCAAATAAAGAATTATTCCGCAAACTTGAGAGCACTTGCCAACCATCCATATCCGGCATATTGGCATTGATAACAATAGCGTTGGGACGCAGTTTTCTAACTAAGTCCAAACCTTCTTGGCTGGTTTTTGCCTGTGAAACGGCATAACCCATTTTGCTTAAATAAAGTTGAATTAAATGTCGGTTATCATTTTGATTATCAATCACCAAAACGATGCCCTCTCCCATACCTTTCAAGTCATGACTTAAATCTTGTTGTCTTTGCTCCAGTTTAGGGCGGGTTTCTTGTGGTAAATGCAGACTAAAACAGCTGCCCTTATTGAGTTCTGATTTAACATTGAGTGTGCCGCCCATCAATTCAGCAAAATTACGGCTAATACTCAGACCTAGACCTGTACCGCCAAAACGTCGTGTTGTTGACGCATCTGCTTGCATAAAAGGAGTAAATAATTTTTCTTGCTGCTCAGAGCTGATACCTATGCCTTGATCTGTGACCTCAAAAATTACCCAATGCCCATTGTCTTGATGCTGGCGTACCGATAACACAATTTTTTGATTTTCACTGAATTTTGCGGCATTGCTCAACAGATTAAATAAAATCTGTCTGACTTTAACCAAATCTGCTTTAATGATGCCTAAATCACTGTCGAGTTGAATTTGTAATTGATTATGCTTTTCTTCGATTAAGGTTTGTACCATCCCCACGACTTCATTGACCATATCGACAATGACAATATCCTCAGGGTAAAGGCTGATTTTCCCTGCTTCAATTTTAGAGAGGTCTAATACACCATTAATCAGCCCCAATAAATGCTTACTTGAGGCAATAATTTTTTCCAAATCAGGTACAACCTCGGCACAGCCCATATCTTCGACATCATCCATCACCAGCTCGGTATAACCAATAATGGCATTCATTGGCGTGCGTAATTCATGACTCATATTGGCAAGAAAACGGCTTTTCGCTGAGTTAGCGGCCTCGGCTTTTTCTTTTGCTTCCATCAACTCATCAGTATAACGCGCAATTTTTTTACCAAAATCAGTTTCATAAAAGGCCAATTGTGCATCACGGTGGACAATACCTCTTTCCAAATCTTGACGTAAATTTGATAATTCTGTGTGCGTGTGTACCCGCGCTAACAACTCTTCTTGCTGAAAAGGTTTGCTGACATAATCCACCCCACCAGCTCGGAAAGCTTCAAGTTTATGCTCTTTACTATCAAGAGCAGAGAGAAATAAAATAGGAATATTTTCAAGTTCTTGCTGGGATTTAATACGGCGGCAGGTTTCATAACCATCCCAACCGGGCATGGTAACATCGAGCAGAATTAAATCAGGACTATATTGAATCGCAATATCAAAGGCCATTTCCCCAGATTTAGCCAATAGGACATCATACCCAGCCTCTTCTAAAATCGTATCCAGAAGTGCAAGATTGGTCAGTTGGTCATCAACAACAAGAATTACGGCCATATTATTATCAGCAGCCAACTAAAACTGCTCAAAGTCCTTTTGATTAATTGCAACAGGAGTTGAGGGCAAAGGAGGACTTTGGTAATGCCGCTCTCGCACTGTTTGCGTGGTTTCTCTGGTGAGATCCATATCATCAATAAAATCCGATTCAGGTGTTTGCACCATGTCATTCACGACTTCCTCTTCCTCGATTGGAAGCTCGACACTTTCATCAACGAACGCATCTGTCGAAGCCGTATTTAAATCAATTTTAAAATACGAGACCAATTGTTGTAAATTAGATGCTTGTGCAGTTACTTCCTCGGCCGTTGCCGATAACTCCTCAGCTGAAGAAGCCATTTGTTGAGTGGTTTGATCCAATTGTCCAATGGCATTGTTAATTTGTCCAACACCAATACTTTGTTCATTAGACGCGGCACTGATTTCTTGCACCAAATCTGCTGTGCCTTGTACATTGGGGACAATTTCAATCAATAAGCCCCCAGCGGTTTTCGCAATACCGACGCTCTCGCTCGCTAACTGGCGAATGTCTTTGGCTGCATTTTGGCTATTTTCAGCCAATTTTTGCACCTCAGCTGCCACCACTGCAAACCCCCGTCCATGCGTACCTGCACGTGCTGCCTCAATCGCGGCATTTAAGGCTAGCATATTAGTTTTATAAGCGATTTCTTCAATAATGCTAATCTTTGTGGTGATTTCAAGCATGGCCTTGACCGTTTTATCCACCGCCTCCCCGCCTTGTCCTGCTTGCTTGGCGGTGGTTTGTGCTTTTGTATCTGTGAGCTTGGCATTCTCATTATTTTGAATAATAGAACTGTTCATTTGCTCTAATGAGGCACTGGTTTCCTCAACACTGGCAGCTTGTTCATTGGCATTTTGGCTCATTGACTGTGATGTGGTGCTCAGTTGTTCAGCAGCCTCGGCTAAACCAGAGGCTTTTTCTTGCACATCGGAAATAACCTGACTCATGTGCTGGCTCATGGTACTGGCAGCGTTTAACATTTGTCCGGTTTCGCTGTTATTGATCTCGGTGGTATGTAAACGTAAATCACCTTTGGCAAGGTTTTTCAGAATCACAACCATTTGTTCTAATGGTTTTTTGATATGCTGACTCAATAATAAAGCACCAACAACGATAACAAACAACCCCAAAATGCCAATCCAGCTAACCCATAAAACTAACTCATCTACTGAAGCCAAGGCTTCTTGCTTATCGACATCAGCGAGTATTGCCCATTGATTAGCACCTATTTTAAGTGGAGCATAAGCAGATAAAACCATATTCCCCAAATAATCTTGAGTTACCATCACACCGCTTTCGCCATTGAGTGCTGCTTTAGCGCTTAAGGTATCAACTTTCCCTTTCTCTGGATGCTCAAAAGAAGCATGAACACTGTGATGTTCCGGGTCTAAAAACGAATTAGAACGCATTAAATGATCTTGCCCGACCAAATAGACCTCACCACGCTCACCTAAGCCTGCTCGCTGAGCTAATAACTCATTGAGTAATTCATCAGCAATTTGCATTGCAAGGATAAATTGAGCTTTACCATGTGCGTTAACTGGCGTGGCAAAAAATGCGGCGGGGTCATTGTTGCTTGGCGGATACAAGGCATAATCACTCATGGCCGTTTGCCCCGCCAAAGCTTTTTTCACGGTTGTTCCTAAATGGGTATTGGCATATTTACCCGTGAGGATATTGGTTTGATAATCATCTTCTTTACTAACGCTATAGACAATCTCACCGTCCAAACTAATCAAAAATAAATCATAATACCCGTAGGCTTTAATATTTTCTGCAAAAAAATCAATATAATCAGGATGTGTACTCAAATGCTCAAGCGGCTTTTTCCCCTGACTTTCTAATTGTCGATAAAATAAGCTGAGTGTATTGGCAAGAATATTCACATCAGCGAAATATGCAGAAAAAAACGAATCAATTTCAGACCGTTTGGCTTCTCGAATACTGACGAGTTTATCAAAGGCAGCCTGAGTTAAAGCCGCTTCATTTTCTTGCCAAGAATAATAAGCAAGACTTAAAAAAGGTAAAATGGCAATAATGAGCGTACTGCCGAAAATTTTGCGACTTAAGCGCATATTTTCAAAAAAATGTTGCATTATTATCTCTAAAAATACTCAAAAAACCCTTGAGTTGAAACAAACGGGTTGACTCTGAAGCTTAATTCTATTAACAACTTAGAGTAGCTTATGACGAAATGTCCCATTATAGAGTGTTCAGCGCTATATTGAAAATTAACCTAGGTTTTGTTCACAAGGCAATCACATCAAAATGATTAGGTCACTAATCTATGCTTCAAATGCCCAAAGTTAGGATTAAAACTAAGCCTTTTAAAGCCGCATAGGGCAATGATTATTTGATGAAAATCTTAGTTAGGTGATTTGATTCGGTTGCCCAGATATGATGATCCGAGCAACTGCCCCCAGCAAGCGTGAGTAATTTGCCTCAATCAAATTGATAACGCACTTCAAAGAAATAATTGCGTTTAGCTAAGGGGATATCTTCAGGCAAACCTAACATACCACGCATATTAGGCCCAGGGCTTGGGTCTTTGGCAGCTTGGTTGAGTAAATTACGCACACCAAGGCGTAAATCCCAATGCTTATATTGATAACGTAAACCCGCATCTATTAAAGTATGACTAGCTATATTGTCACGCGTATCATTCATGGTTCGCGCTCTTTTACCAATCCAATTAATTTGACTATTAAACGTCCATGCTGGGTTAAGTTTCCAATGTAAACCCGTATAAACTTGGTGTTCGGGCGCATAAGCACCATCTACTGTTTGGCGACCGATTAAATGGCTGTGCTGATAGGCATAATTACTATTAATAGAAAAGGCTTTATTGATTTGCCAACGCATTTCCAATTCACCGCCATAGGTTTCTTGCTCTCCAGCATTTTGGGCATTAAACGTATTACTGTTATTGGTATTTGCCCGATAATTAATCTTTTCAGCTAGCTGATAATAATAAAGATTTAGCCCCAGTTGCAGGTTTTTTTGCGGTAAATAGGTGAAATTTAATTCCCACGTTTCCATTTCTTCTGGGTTTAAGTCAGGATTACCTTGCATCATCGGGTTATGAATATTGTACAGCTCATTAAAAGCCGGGGCGCGGAAGGCTTGACCATAAAGCAATTTATTGGTGAGTTTGGGCGTGGTTTTCCAAACAATAGCAACGCGGGGATTAAGCGTAGAACCAAAATCAGAATAATGGTCATAACGTAAACCTGAGGTGATTTCCCATTGTTTGTTCAGCGTCCAGGTATCTTGAATAAATGCATGGAAATTTTTACGCTGAGCTTCAGGCATCGGTGCAAACGCTTGATCAGCAAAGCTCACTGGCGCAATGCCTGCGGGTAAAGGCTCCCCTGTTTGCGGGTTAGGGCCAAAATTGGCAGTTTGATCGACATGATACATATCGCCTAAATAAAAACCTGTACCAATACGAATCAAATGCTGATCAAAACCAGCATAAAAGCCGGATAGGGCTAAACGTATGTGTTGCTCTTTAAAAGTCGGCCAACTGATATAACCATCAGGGTATTTGCCATTAAAACCCCCTTCTGGATATAAATACTGAAAACCTTGGCTATTTAAAGGACTATTACGATAAAAACTGACATTGGCTTTCACATCCCAATCTTTACTCCAATACGGGTTATGATAATTTAAATCAGCATTAAAACGTTTATCTCTATATTCACCTTTATTATCCAAGGCTTGCACAATTCCAATGCCCGCACCCACATCGTCACGGTCTTGATAGCCAAGTCGCAAACGCCACAAATCACGACTGACATCTAAGCGTAAATCATAGCCTTGTTTAGCTAAGTTCATATTACCAGGAGCGTTAGAGGCACTAAGACCCAACTTGTTATCAAAAAAACTTTGTTGATCCGCTTGAATCAAGCCCTTGTGACCATCAGTGCTAAAATATTCGAGACTAAAACCAATATTAAAGTCTTGCCATGTTGTCCCGTGTTGTAACCAAGTCGCTTGGGTATTAAAACTCTCCAAGCGCGCCCCTATTTTCGTTCCTTGTAGTTCCTCAGCTGTTTTAGTGTAAATATTAATCACACCACTGACCGCATCTGCGCCATAAAGTGCAGACCCAGGCCCGCTGATAACTTCAATTTTCGCAATTGCCTCAACAGGCATACCTGCCCAGACACGCCCGCGATTACCATCCATCAACGTATTGATCGGAATATCATTAATGAGTAACAATAGGTGGGGATTAGTAAATGAATGCAAACCCCGCAAGGTATAAATAGGATTACCAGTAAAATAGTGCCTAGAGACATGCAAGCCTGGCACGGTTTCTAGGATTTCATCCAAATCCTTGGCATTCATCGCTTGAATCGCTTGGCTGTCAATAATGTGTGTTGTCGCTGGAGCAGAGAGGATGGATTGTTTTTTCCCCGTGGCGATGGAGACAATATCAATTTTGAACAACTCTTCCAACGATAAATCTAACAGCTCAGTTTCGGAGGGTTCATGAGTAGCAAATACAAAAGGGCTAAACAAACAGACACCAACACTAAACTTATATTTCATAAAACAATCCTTTTTTTACCATGCTATATCCTTACGGGCATAGGTAATGCGGTTGATTTTCACAAAGCCGCCAATTATAGCGCAGATTAAAATATTTTTATATATCCATTACTTTTTGTGATGTTTTATGGGGAAATGGCATCCTTGCCCTATGTCAAGAGTCTATGCGAAGTTTAATGTGAGGAATATCAGACTGGCTTCGTGACGCTCACGGACATCCTTGTCCTTAGAGCTACTCAGATTCAGACTGATATGCTGTCTTTTACCCCGACACGTCCGGTGTCTCCCGTAGACCTTCGTACTGCGCTGCTACGGTTTACTCCTTCCCCCATGACTTAACGCCTCATACATTTCGACGCGGCGTGATAATTCCTCGTGCTCTGCACATCGACATTATCTCAACGCTCTGAAATGACGGCTAGTCGCGGACTACTCGACCTCGGCTAGCGCCTCTCCATGTCTCGCAGCGCATGCATTCAGAATGAAAAGAAAAAGCTATCTATCAGATATAACATATGTTGAATGGGAGGTTTTAGCTCCTATCGTCGAAGAAAACTGTCCATATACAAGAGGATCAAAAGTAAGTTTGGAACAATATCGTGAAATATTAAATGCTATATTTTACATCAATAAAACAGGTGTTCAGTGGCAATATCTACCTCATGATTTCCCTCCATATAAAACAGTTAATCATCATTATCTTAAATTTATGGAAATAAGTTTATTTGAAAAAATAAATGATACATCCCGTAAACTTGCTAGAAATAAAAAAAGGGTAGTCGTGTCTCAGTAGCAATAAGTGTAGAATATACGGGTTTAGTCAGCTAATTAAGAATGAACATGTTAAAATGCCCCCGTTGTCAATCGCAAGCTATTGTAAAGAATGGAAGTATTCATACAGGCAAACAAAAATATGCTTGCAAAGACTGTCGTCGCCAATTTGTAGAAAATCCACAAAATAGTAATCAAGCCATTCCCCCAGATACGATAGCACTTATTGATAGATTATTACTCGAACGACTGGCTTTGAGTGCTATTGCTAGAGCTGTTGGTGTTTCTTTATCGTGGTTGCAAAGATATACGAATAAAAAATATGAACAAATACCACGTGAGGTACAGGTCAGAAAAAAGTCTAAACGCAGACTCACCATTGAATGTGATGAGATATGGTCATTTGTGCAAAAGAAGAAAAATAAGCAATGGATATGGCTTGCTTTAGACCGTGAGACTCGAGAGATTGTTGGTGCATATGTTGGAAAACGTGATGCTCAGGCAGCTCAAAAGCTTTGGGATTCTTTGCCCCCTGTCTATCGGCAGTGTGCCGTATCATACACTGACTATTGGGAAGCTTATCAAGTCGTTTTACCTAGCAAACGTCATCATGCTATTGGCAAAGAAACGGGGCTTACTAATCATATTGAACGTTTTAATGGCACGATGAGGCAACGCATTTCCCGTTTGGTTAGAAAGGCTTTGTCTTTTTCTAAAAAAATCGAAAACCATATTGGCGCTATTTGGTATTTTATTCATCATTATAACCAGTCATTATGCTTAGATAATTTAATTTATACCACTACCCATACACGACTACCAAGAATACATAAAATATCATATGGAACACCCCCAGCACAAAGATAATGATTTCACTGTAGGCTGACTTTTAGTCAAACCTTGAACTGTCTTTAGACAGATAGCTTTCAGTCGGCTTTAGCCGAAACAGCGACTTTTAGTCGCAACTTGAAACTATGGGCTTTCAGTCCATAGTTGTTGATTATGTCTTGTACAGAAGTATTTGACTCAAAAGACTTTCCAGCATCCGCAAGCTTTGTCCGTGATAACCGCCACCAAATAAGTTCAAATGGTTGATAATGTGGTAGAGATTATAGAGTTGTTTGCGCACGCTGTAGCCTGAATCTAGCGGGTAAGTTGCGTTGTAGGCAGCGTAAAAATCAGCAGGAAAGCGCCCGAATAATTCGGTCATGGCAAGGTCGGCTTCACGGTCTCCATAGTAAACGGCGGGGTCGAAAATAATTATCTCGCCATTTTTTAAGCTGGCGTAATTGCCTGACCATAAGTCGCCGTGTAAAAGGCTGGGGCGGGCTTGGTAGTCAGTAAAAAAGTCGGGAATGCGCTCTAATAACTGCGCTCCTAGGGTTTGCAGTTTGCCCCCGTGTCCATTTTTTGCCGCCAATTCGAGTTGAAAACCGAGGCGTTGTTGTTGCCAGAAGCTTACCCAATCGGCTGTCCAGTCGTTGGGCTGGTGAGTTGCGCCGATGGTGTTGTCTCGATGCCAACCAAATTGGGCTTTTTCATGCCGATGCAAAGCGGCAAGTTGTTCGCCAAAACGCCTATCATTGCCGCCGATGCCGGTTTCAAACCAATCCAGCACTAAATAACTGTATTGCCCGACGATGTCGTAACAAACAACGCTGGGCACAGCGATGGCTTTGGCGCTGGCAAGTTCTGCTAAGCCCTCAGCCTCGGCTACGAACATATCAGCCAAATTTTTGTCGTTGAGTTTGACGAAATAATCTTTGCTGTCAGTGCGCACTCGGTAAGCTTGGTTGATGCAACCACCGCCGATGTTTTCAATCTTGGGGTTATTGAGTTTATCTCCTGTCGTGGCGCTAATGGCTTGATAAAGCGATTGCCAATGGCTCTGATTCATACTTTATAGACGGCCATGATGTCGCTCAGTTCTTTAGCTAGTCGCTTGCGGGTGTCGGCATCTAGCTGCGTCCATTCGGCGCTGGGCAGTTCTTGTTCAAGCGCGAGAATAATTTGATCAACTTCTTCACAACCCCGTTGGCAAATTTCTTCTACCAAGCTATCAAAAGCGGTTTCATCCATGTGTTTGCACCTCTGTGTCGTGGGGTTGAGATTCAAAATCCGACCTCACCCAAGTTAAAAAACAGGCGGTGGCAATGCCCACCGCGCCAAATAATATGCAGGAAATCATGATCTGGTAACGGGCGGCAATCAAAGGCGAAACCCCTGAGAGTATTTGTCCGGTCATCATTCCCGGAATAGCGACAATCCCTAAGGCGAATAGGGAGTTAGTTACTGGAATAAGCGCGGCTTGAAAAGCGGTTAAGCGGGCTTTTTCATAGCTGATTTTCTGTTTGAGTTCGGCTTCTAGGCGTTCAACTGCAAGGCTGATGGCATTCATGGCATTGGAAAAGAGCATCCCCGCTAAAGGAATCAGGTAGCGCGGGTCATACCAAGGATCTAAGTTAAGCACCCAATAGCAGGTTAAAAATAAGATGCTGCCCCCAGCAAGCCCAATGGCGGCAAGGGATTTTAGGTATAAAACTTTAGGATTGGCACTGCTATAAAGGGCTATCCAGCTCGACACCAATAACATCAAGGTTAATACAATAAAGATGATGGCAAGGTAGTCGGTTTCAAATAGGTAAGTTAAAAAATAGCCAATTAAGGAGAGTTGCAAAAACATGCGGGCAAAGCCGTGGAGGCTGTGTTTGTAGTCAAGCCCCCATTGCCGGACGATAAATACCACGACAATAGCAGGGATAAAACTCAGCGCCAACCCCGATAAGGAGATGGTTTGAACCGTACTGCTCATCCACGCAAACCAGCATCTCGCATCAGGGATTTAACCGCAGCCAAGGGCAATTTTTCAGTTCTGCCACTACGCAAATAACTCGGTAAGGCAATTGAGCCAAAACGGACTCGAATCAAACGGCTGACTTGTACGCCTTGAGATTCCCATAAGCGTCTGACTTCGCGTTGTCGCCCTTCGGTCAAAACGGCGTGATACCATTGGTTCGCACCGCGTCCACCCGCATGAGACAGCTCTTTAAACTGGGCAAAACCATCTTCTAGGTCTACGCCATCGCGCAGGCGTTGGATCATGTCTTTATTGACTTTGCCCAAGACCCGCACAGCATATTCACGTTCTATCGCTTGTGAGGGATGCATCAAGGCATTAGCCAATTCACCATCATTGGTCAACAATAATAGCCCGCTGGTATTTAAGTCTAAACGCCCCACACTAATCCAGCGCCCTTGAGGCGGCTTGGGAAGTTTTTGAAAAATTGTTGGGCGATTTTCTGGGTCGGAACGGCTACAAATCAAACCCGCAGGCTTGTGAAAACACAAAACAGTGGGGTATTTGTCTTTATGTTTGGAGAAGCGAATGCGGCGTTTATCAACATAAATAGCATCCTCTCCAGTAACCCGTTGCCCTAGATGCGCGGTTTCACGATTGACCCGCACGCGACCGGCTTGAATCCATGTTTCCACTTGACGACGCGAGCCAATCCCTGTACTTGCAAGGACTTTTTGTAGCTTTTCGCTGCTTTCTGCCTGCTCTGGACGCGATTTTCGCGCTTGCGGGGCATTTCTATGGGATTTTTCTTTCACCTGTAGAATAAAATCCTGTATGATCATGAATCTGTTGTTGACGCAAATGCATCGACTCCTGTTTGCCCTATCACAAACGTTGTCATAGCATACACATCAACACCTTTATTTACAAACAGGGAATAGTTGTTAAAACCATCTCAGCCTGCCTTGAGAGTTTTAAAACGGAAATAGAACGATGGGATTAATCGTACAAAAATATGGTGGCACATCAGTTGCCAATCCAGAGCGGATTAGCAATGTGGCTAACAGAGTCATTGCTACCCAAAAAAAAGGGCATGATGTCGTTGTCGTGGTCTCAGCAATGAGTGGTGAGACTAATCGTCTTGTTGCCTTAGCCGAACAGTTTCAAAAGCCCCCGATTGCCAGAGAATTTGATGTTTTGCTTGCCACCGGTGAGCAGGTCACTATCAGTCTTTTAAGTATGGCATTGATTTCTAAAGGGCAAGATGCGCGATCTTATACCGGATCTCAAGTGCATATTCTTACCGACAGCGCTCATAATAAAGCCAGAATCCTTGATATTGATGATAAACGCATTCATGCAGACTTGAATGAGGGACGTGTGGTGGTAGTTGCCGGTTTCCAAGGTGCAGATGAGTATGGCAATATTACTACGCTAGGTCGTGGTGGCTCCGATACCACAGCGGTGGCACTCGCAGCAGCGCTAAAAGCTGATGAGTGCCAAATTTATACCGATGTCGATGGGGTCTATACCACTGACCCGCGTATCGTGCCTGAAGCTCGACGCATGGATAAAATCACCTTTGAAGAAATGCTAGAGATGGCGAGCTTAGGTGCTAAAGTGTTACAAATTCGTTCAGTCGAGTTTGCCAGCAAATACAACGTCCCTTTACGGGTACTTTCCTCTTTTACCGATATTGACGCAGAGCCTAAAGGCACATTGATTACAACCGAGGACGAGATTATGGAACAAGCCGTCATTTCCGGCATTGCCTTTAATAAAGACGAAGCAAAACTCACCGTGTTGGGTGTGCCAGATAAACCGGGTATTGCCTATCATATTCTCGGTGATGTCGCTGATGCTAATATCGAAGTCGATATGATTGTGCAAAATATCTCTGAGGATAGCGGTCATACGGACTTCACTTTTACGGTTCATCGTAATGACTTTGAAAAAACGCAAAGCATTGTGAAAAACTGTGCCGAGCAGCTCAATGCTAAAGGCGTGGTCAGTGACAATAATATTGTTAAATTGTCCTTGGTCGGTGTCGGAATGCGTTCTCACGCTGGCATTGCCAGTAAGATGTTTCAGGTTTTGGCCGATGAGAATATCAACATCCAAATGATTTCGACCTCAGAAATTAAAGTTTCTGTGGTGGTTGATGAAAAATACTTAGAACTAGGGGTTCGCGCTTTACACGTGGCATTTGACCTAGCAGAGGATAGCGCTGAATAATACCCGTGCCACAATAATAATTAAAGAGCTGATGTTACGTACTAACACCGTTTTTGCCACTATACTACGGATTTTCCAGCTGCATAGTGGTTTTAGCCTTTGCGTAACATCCGTAAATTACAGGGTACAGCGTTTTTATAAGGGCACTGAAGGGGGTATCGGCAAATACCGATATAAATCTAAGCCTTTGCTTGGGTTAATAACAAGACAAGGTGTCATTTAAGCGGAGGATATCGCATGTTAATTCTGACTCGGCGCGTGGGAGAGTCGCTGATGATAGGTGACGACATTACAGTCACTATCTTAGGTGTCAAAGGGCAGCAAGTACGCATAGGTGTGGAAGCACCTCGCGAGGTAGCTGTTCATCGGGAAGAAATCTATCAACGGATTCAACACGAAAAAGAACATACTTGGGAAGATGATGAAACCCCATGAAATTTGAACTGGATACAGACGGGCAAACTTATCAGATCAATGACTATCAAGCAGGGCAATATCTACGGGTAAATCAACAAGAGTATCCCCATGCTTTGCTATTAAGTGATGATAGTCTGAGTCCTTGGGATGTGGATCGTTTTGAGGATTTAAGCACACAGGCGTTTGATGCCTTTGTCAGTTATCAACCAGATGTCATTATTTTAGGCACAGGCGCACAAATGCGCTTTCCTGAACCGCAGTTATATCGTCAACTCATTGAACACAATATTGGTGTCGAAGTCATGAGCACAGCCTCGGCTTGTCGTACCTATACTGTTTTAGCCTCCGAAAAACGTCGCGTCCTCGCCGCTTTATTGCTTTAGAACATGAACAGCGCCGACCCTTTGGCACAACTTCACGATATTATTGAACCAGAAGCGATCAGCCAATGGCCGCTGGCGCTGGGTTGGTGGTTGCTGCTTGCTATCGCTCTGAGCGCCTTAGTCGCTTTGCTTTGGTTTTGGCGTAAAAAATACAGACAAAATGCCAATAAACGGGCAGCTTTAGCTTTATTAGACCAACTTGCCGCTGATTATCAAAACGCGCCAGATGCACAAAAACTGATTCAATCTTTATCACAGTTATTACGTCGTTATGCTCTGAGCCAGCAGCCTAGGGCTAATGTAGCAGGATTGACAGGGACAGCATGGCTAGATTTTCTCAATCGCTACAGTGATACCCCGTTTGAAAAAGCCCTTATCAGCGCCCCTTATCAAGCAAAGCCACCCTTAAGTGTGGATGATTGTCATAATTTACTTGCCCGTAGCCATCTTTGGATACACAATTTACCCCACTTTCCCTAATGCAGGAACCAAACATGCGTTTATCTTTAAGAACCCTGATTTATCCCTTGCTTGCATTGCTACTCAGTGCTTGTGGCAGTAAAGACTATATTGACCCTCCTACACCGCTGAAACCACTTGCCAACGCCAAAGCCAGCCAAATTGTCTGGCAGCAAAGCAGTAGTGCTGATAGCGAAAAACACAACACCCCTTTAACCCCTCGCATTTGGCAACAACGGATTTATCTTGGCGATTTGGATGGGCGGATTCAAATTTTTGAATTGGAAACCGGGCAGTTGGTTTCACAATACAAAACAGGCTTAAGTTTAAGCGCCAGCCCTGGCGTTGGTGAGGGCAAGATTTTAGTTGGCAGCAGCCAAGGTGAATTGCGGGTCTTGGATGCCAAGGATGGCAGCACTTTATGGCAAAAACAATTATCGAGCGAAATTTTAACCCCGGCGCAAATCAATGGTAATTTGATTATTGTCCGCACCAATAATAACCGCATCACCGCCCTAAATGCTGATGATGGCAGTGAACTTTGGCACTACCAAAGCAGCACGCCCGCATTAAGTTTACGTGGCAATAGCACGCCTTTATTGCACAATGACCGGGTATTTGCTGGTTTTGATAATGGTGAATTGGTCGCGTTAGATAGTCTTAGCGGTAAAAGTCATTGGAAAATGAATTTAGCTCAACCTCGTGGGCGTAGCGATTTGGAGCGCATGATTGATATTGATGCCGCTTTGAGTTTTGCTAACCGCACCCTATATGTTAGCAGTTTCCAAGGACAAACCGCTGCTTTAGACCCGTTCAATAATCAAGTGATGTGGCAAAGTGATCAAGCCTCGCATTTAAACTTAGGTGTAGATAGTAACGGCGTGTATTTAACCACGCCCAAAGGGCATGTGCGCGCTTTGGAGCGTTATAGTGGCAATACCTTATGGCAACAAAGTGATTTATTTGCCCGTTTTGTCAGTGCGCCTGTTGCTTATGAAAATAAAGTCGCCGTGGCTGATTTTGAAGGCTATGTCCACTGGCTTAATAATGAAGATGGCAGTTTTTATGCTCGGGTGCGTTTGGGTAAAAGCGCGATTCGTAGCTTAACTGTGACCGAGCAAGGGGTGTTGAGCTTAAACGACTCGGGACAATTGAGTTTACTGCGTCCTTAAATTCACCCTAAACAACACATAGTGATAAAACTATGTGTTGTTTCCTTTCTTGAACCTTATGCCCCATTTTATTTTTTTCAGCTTATTTTCTCTGCCTTTACTACTGAGCTTTTATTACAGTTACGATAATTCATTAACTTGGCTGGGCAATGGCTTGCTTGCCTTATTATTAATGGCAACGGCCATTTTCGGGCTAGCATATCGACTAAAAAATACCTTATGGCGCTTTTTCAGCGCCTTGCTGCCGTTGTTATTAATTTTTTTATTAGAATTGACCCAGTTAGTCTCTTTTTTCCTACAAGGTGAAGGCTTTAACAATCGCTTCTTTTTCCATTTTAATCCGCAATTATTTTTTAATAGTTTAACGCTCTATCCTTGGTTAAGTATTGCCATCGCCGCTTTACTGAGTGTTTTTTTATTCAATATTTATGTGTTGGTGCGCCGCCCATTGCCATTTAATCTCGGTCCCAAAGCACCGGTTTTATTTTTTCTAATACTGTTGGGCACGGGCGTAGCAAGTCACAGTACATGGCAAGACTTTTTGCAAGTATATCGAGATAACAGCAATAGCGTTAAACACATGAGTTTGGATGAAATTGAAGCCTTGGGTTTGAATACGAAAGCGATTAGCCAAACCCTAGCACCGGCAATCGCAGGGAAAAACTTAGTTTTAATTTATTTGGAAAGTTTGGATCAAATTTACTTAGAAAACAGCATTTTTCCGAATTTAACCTCTAATTTACAAGCCTATCGACAAATTGGCTTAGATTTCCCTAATATCGAACAAACCGCAGGTACGCGCTGGACGATTGCCGGTATATTGGCCTCGCAATGTGGCACACCCTTGATTAATTACAGCGGTATCGGCGGTAATGATATTTTGCAATGCGGTTTTTTAGAAAAAGGCATTTGTTTAGGGGATATTTTACATCAGGCAGGTTACCAACAAACTTACATGGGCGGGGCTTCGAGCCAATTTGCTGGCAAAGGTGCATTTTTTCAGGCGCATCAATATGGCGAAGTGTTGGGGCGGGAAGAATTATCACCCCATTTAGCTGATCCTAGCTATTTAAATTCCTGGGGGCTATATGATGATAGTTTATTTGAGTTAGCCGCCAAAAAATATGCAGCTTTGGCTAATACTGGTAAGCCATTTAACCTGACTTTGCTCACATTAGATACGCACCACCCCGCAGGACACGCCTCGAAGTCTTGCAAGGCATACACACAAGACAATACCATGTTAGCCGCTGTACATTGCTCGGATCAATTGCTGACACAGTTTTTACAGCGTATCAGCCAACATCCAGCCTATGAAAACACCATCGTTGCGCTAGTCAGTGATCATTTAGCCTTGCGTAATCATGCCGAGCCATTTTATCCCAAAGATTACCAGCGGAAATTATTTTTTACCTTATTAAACACAGGTAAGTCCGGTGTTATCGAACACCGTGGTTTTCATATGGATATTGCCCCGACTTTATTGGCAGCGCTGGGCGTACAACATCAACAACAGTTCCTACTTGGCGATAGTTTATTAACGGATAACTTCCCAGAACGTCTTCAGCGCATCAGCAAGCGGCAAATGTACGCCTTTGATTATATTAATTCGCATTATTTTAGCCCTCATTTTGATACTGCTGTCTGTCGGGGGAACCACATGCTACAAACTAACGGTCCTGAGCATCAAAAAATACGTATTGGTGGAAAATCTATTACCTTAAATTTTTCAGGGCAAGGGGTAAACAAAAACGCATGGCCAAATGAGCAAGTGGTCTTAATTTTTGTCGATAAACAAGGTAATATGCGCCGCACCAAAGTAATTCATCATAAAGCGCTGCCTTATTATTTAGCCCAAGCATCACAAAATGCCTTGTTAGTCATTGCCAAACACAGCGTTTTACCGCAAAGACTGCAAACCACCCAAGCACCAACAGATGATTTTGCAGTCTTATTCGTTCACGAACAAAAAAAACCTAACTATGTTGGCTTTTATACGCATTTTAACCAAATTCAAATTACCACAGAAGATTGTCAAGCTAAGCTAGAGATGGCTATGAGTGCTGAGCTGTTAGAAACGACGCAAGCCAAGCTTTGTTCTCGTCCTGAAGATAAGATTGCGCAATATTTAGCCGATGAAGAAATTTTATCATTACCCAAAGTCTTAACCGTTCATGGTTTGCTCTATCAAGCAAAATTAAAACGCCTCGACTCAGAGCATTTTCGTTTGCTAAGTTTTGAGCCGTTAAATGAACCAACCACCCCGAATACCTGTTTGAGTTATTATGATGGTAAGACGCTTGAAGTATTGGCTGCGGATATTGAAGGGCAGCGCCATCAATTAACCTTGCATAATCAGTCTTCTTGGGCAAATAATGCCTTAGAATTTAGTTTAGATAAAACGGCTGTCTCATGGTTTCCATAAAAACATTCAGTGTCGTATTACTGTTTATCCTCTTATCCAGTATTTATTTTTGGTTTAGCGATCAAAGTGTGAATAAAAACCGTGTCGAAAATGCCATCAAACAATTAAGCATCGACAATAACCGTGCTGCAAAGGCGATTAAAAAACACACCCCTTTACTCAAAAAAGCCTTTGCCGAACAAAATTTGCGTTGGGGCAGCCCAATTTTTATCCGTCTTTTTAAACAAGAAAAAGAACTCGAGGTTTGGGTTAAATCTGGCGAGCGTTATCAGCTATTTCGCCGTTACCCCATTTGCTACTATGGCGCGGGCGGTCTTGGGCCAAAGCTTAAAGAAGGCGATGGCATGGCTCCTGAGGGGTTTTATTTTGTCACTGCCAAACAACTCAATCCCCATAGCAATTATCATCTAGCGTTTAATCTAGGTTTTCCTAATCGTTACGATAGGGCGCACGGGCGTACAGGCAGTTTTTTGATGGTACATGGGCGTTGTGTCTCGGTGGGCTGTTATGCCATGACTGATCCCTTAATTGAAGAAATTTACACCTTAGCCAAAACCGCCTTAGATCAGGGGCAGCCGTTTTTTCGCGTACATATTTTTCCATTTCATTTAAGCACCGACAAACTCCAAGCCCATGCCGATCATCCTTGGTTTGATTTCTGGTCAAACTTAAAACAAGGCTATGATTGGTTTGTAGATACCGGCTTGCCACACAATGTGCAGGTGAAAAATAAACGTTATGTTTTCACCTCTAACTCTCAATAAAAACATCGCTTTGCTTGTCTCTCTTCACCTCGTATAATGGATCGTCGTTATCAAGCTATAACTTTAAATATAACGATAGCCCACAAAGGAGAGACTATGTCTAAAATATTTACCCTCAAAAACTTAACTTGTGCCGTTGCCTTAAACTTAACCGCACTTAATGCATGGGCAGTCGATGTGCCCGGTAGTTTGGTCGAAACGGACTGGCTCGCTGCCAACTTAAAAGATGTCGCAATTTTAGATGTACGTAAGGATCTGAAAAGTTATGATGCGGCTCATATTCCTGGCGCAGTGCTGATCAATTGGAAAAAAGTTCGGGTTGAACGCCAACAAAATGGCTATGACTTAATTAAACTCGTCCCCAACAAAGCGGCATTTGAAGCTCAAATGCAAGCGGCGGGTGTGAATAAAGATAGCGCTGTGGTCGTGGTTAGTAAAGGTGTAAGCTCCTCAGATATGACCTTTGCTACCCGTTTGATTTGGACCTTCAAATACTACGGCTATGATAATGTCGCCCTGCTCAATGGTGGCACACACAAATGGGCAACAGAAAAACGCGACATCAGCACCGAAGCACCGAAAGTGACTGCGGGCAACTTTAGCATCAGCGGCAAAACCCGTGAAAATATCATGGGCACAGAAGCCGAAGTGAAGCTGGCAATTGATACGGGCTTACCTTTAATTGATGGGCGTACACCAGAGTATTTCAAAGGCGAGAAATACAAACCCAGCTATGTGTATAAAAAAGGTCATATCCCCGGTTCTGTTAATGTTCCACACCCGACTTTATTCGATAAAAACGACACAACGGGCGTAGTGCTGTACAAAACGGCTGATGGGCTGAAAAAAGTGTTTGCTGATGCGGGCATTGATGCCAGTAAACCGAGCATGAGTTATTGCAACAGCGGTCACTACAGCACCGGGCATTGGTTTGCTTTGGCGGAAATCTTAGGCAATGACAAAATGGCCTCTTATGATGGTTCTATGCACGAATGGACCAAAGATGGGAAAAATAACCCTGTCAAACTTCCTTAAGTATCTGATGTTACGCACTAACATGGTTTTTGTCAGAATAGCTAAGTTTTCCACCTGCATAGTGGTATCTAGCCGTGTAGCAATGGCGGTTTTTTTGTCTTTTGAGGCATAGAGAAGCCTTTGCGTAACATCAGTTAAGTATCATTTAAGCGATACCAAGCCGCCGCGTTAGCATAAAACACGCGGCGCGCTTGTTTTTCCCCTAACGCTTCTATCACTTGGATAAAATCAGCCGCTTGATAGGGGCGTGGTGCTCGGGTTGAGGGTAAATCCGTCCCAAACAACAAAGCCTCTGGATTCACCGCACAGATTTTCTGCATGGCTTTATCAGCGGCAAAATTAATCCGCCCAAACCCTGTGGCTTTGACTCGCACGCCTTTATCTACCCAATTAAGCAAGGTATTAAACCCTGTATCCGACAGCCCTAAATGATCAATGCTCAAGGCTGGTAAAGTCAATAAATCCGCCGACAAATCCGCAAGTTCAGCGCTATCAATATACAATTCTACATGCCAACGGTAACGCTCATACACCCGCATCGCCATGCTTTTTAACTGTGATAAATCGATGCTACTGCCGCGCTTAAAATTAAAACGCAGCGCCCGCACACCGCATTGATGCAAATGATCTAATTTGGCATCAGGGTAATCAAACGGCAATTGCGCAACCCCGACAAATCCCGCGCCCAGTTTTACCAAAGCGGCGATTAAATAGCTTTGGTCATAGCCTTGAAAAGAACCAGAAACCACTGCGCCACCCCCTAATTGATAATCGGCTAATTGTTTTTGGTAAGCATCAACTGTAAAGGGTAAGGGAACATAACCTTGATTGGCAACCAACGGAAAAGCTGGGTCAATAATGTGTAAATGGGCATCAAATAATTTAAAATCGCTAAGTATAGTCATCGGTCGCATAATAGTTTTGTAAGTTTAGGGCATTCAAGAATGCTTGCAAAAGCCTAGCGATGATACTACCTATAAATAACGCATTCATAAAGTCGGCACAGGGATAACGTCTATGAAACTCAAACAAATCAGCCATCATGTGCTCACCACTATCGAAGCCATAGGGCTATTAATCATTACGGTTTGCACCTTGATTGCCATCGGTTTTGAACTGGAAAAAATGTTCGCTCAGCAAATCGTCACGCTAGCCGATTTATTATTGCTGTTTATTTATCTCGAAGTGTTGGCAATGATTGCCATATATTTGGAATCAGGCAAACTCCCGGTCAGAATGCCGCTCTATATCGCCATGGTTGCTTTATCCCGTTACATGATTCTGGATATGAAAAATTTAGACACATGGCGAATTGTGGGTATTGCTGGGGCGATTTTTTTGATCGCGATTACCGTGCTAGTATTGCGCTATGGTAATAATCATTACCCTTATGAGAAAAAAAATCAGGATGATACGGTTGGCTAGAGATAAAACTTAGCTCTTTATGTTCATAATGAATCACAGCCAATAATAGCCTTATTACCCTAAATTGGAGATTTATTATGTGGTATCCCTATGCACTTATCTTATTTTTAATGATCAGCTTATCCAGCTATGCCGGGGAGTTTAGCCAAGACCTTGTCGCAGCAGCATTGGAGCGTACCAAACATAAAGTTAGCTATAACCCAGCCTACGTCAAACTACGTTATCCTGGCGGCGATGTGCCTGCAAATACGGGGGTGTGCACTGATGTGGTTATCCGCACCTATCGTCAATTGGGCGTAGATTTACAAGTCTTAGTACACGAAGATATGAAACGCGCCTTTAAAGCTTATCCCTCCAAACGCATTTGGGGTTTATCGCGTACCGATAAAAATATTGATCACCGTCGCGTGCCTAATTTACGCACCTTTTTTACTCGCCACGGCAAAAAGTTACCCGTGAGCAAAAATCCCAAAGATTACAAAGCAGGCGATTTGGTTACCTGGGTTGTACCGAAAAACTTACCTCATATTGGCATTGTCACCGACAAAAAAGCTCTCTTCAGCAGCAATCCCCTGATTGTGCATAATATTGGTAGAGGGCCAAAACTCGAAGACATGCTATTTGATTACCCGATTTCCGGGCATTATCGTTACCAACCTTAGCGCTATTTGGTATTCATTATAAGCCGTCATGATGCTTGGATAATTGAATCTATATTGCTGATGTGACGCACTAAGCCAATTTTTATCAGCAGTCGAATGATTTTCCACCTGCATAGTCGTCTTTAACCGTAGAACAATGGCGGTTTTTTTTGCCTTTTCGAGCATTGAAAATGCCTTTGCGTAACATCAATTATTTAATAGTTCACCTTGTTTTATTAGATGATGTGATGCAAAACCTTAACAAAGCCCCGTGGCTTGCTAAAGAAACGATTTAAAATCAAAACACAGACGGTAAAATATGACATATGACGATAAATTAAAGCAAGAACTGAATACCTACGATAATAATACTCATATACATGATTTGCCTGATATTTATAATTATTGGACCTATAAATATTTAAAGCCGATTGGAGAGAGTTGCGGCATTTCACAGGTGAATGAGTTTTTTGTAGATTATATGTTAGCAAGTGCCAAACGTTGCCAAACAGATAAATCTCTGTTTGCTAGCATTGGCTCGGGTAATTGTGATATCGAAATCGAGATTATTCAATTATTACGACAAAAAGGTTTGAAAGATTTCTCTATAGAATGTATAGAAATTAATGCCAACATGTTAGACCGGGGTTACCAATTGGCAAAGCAACTGGATTTATTGGACTATATCTCGTTTAGCCAAATGGATATTAATCAATGGCGAAGTCATCAAACATATAGCGCTATTATGGCCAATCAATCCTTGCATCATATACAAAACTTAGAAGGTCTTTTTGCCACAGTAAAAGCCACTTTACATCAACAAGGCAGCTTTGTTGTGAGTGATATGATTGGCCGCAATGGTCATCAACGCTGGCCAGAAGCCTTAGCTATCGTCCAAGATTTTTGGCGACAATTGCCTGATAAATATAAATACAATCATCAGTTACAGCGTCATGAGGCAGACTATATCAACTGGGATTGTTCGAGCGAAGGCTTTGAGGGCATTCGGGCGCAAGATATTTTGCCTTTACTGCTACAACAATTTAATTTTGAATTGTTTATTGGTTTTTCTAATGTCATAGATGTGTTTATTGATCGTGGTTTTGGACACAATTTTGATGTCAATAATCCGTTGGATACCGATTTTATCGATAAGGTACATGCTTGTGATGAGAGGGCTATTCGCCAAGGTCAAATTAAGCCTACCCATATGGTCGCTTCAATGCGCAAAACCGCTGTAGACCAACCTTTATATAGTCGTGGTTTATCACCTGAATTTTGCGTTAGAGAAGTAACTGAAACTTGAATGGCAGCTATGTTAAATTTCTTTGTCATGTTCGGCTTATGTTTGTTTCCTTCCATCAGCTGGGGAATGGATGCCAATGACATGCTTGCCAAAGCTGAGCGCTTTCGTTTGCCTTACACGCAAGCCCGTTTAGAAATAACATTAGAGCACTATCAAAACCAAGTAATCAATCAAACACGTCGATACCGCGTTTATGTGCAAAAAAACAGGAGGGCTTTATTGCTGTTTCAAAACACAGGTGAGCGAGGACAAAAAGTGCTAATGGTAGGCAAAAAACATTGGTTGCTGAGTCCTAAAATGCGCCGTCCTATCCGTATCAAAGCCACACATCAGGTATTGGAGCATATCAGTATCACTGAGCTGGCTATGTTACCTTGGGAGGGGGTGTATGCGCCGAGCCTCATTAACCCTGCTGGTACTTATCAGAAGAAAAATGCGATAAAACTCAAGCTCAAAGGCAACGAAACGGCTGCTTATACGCAGATTGTATTATGGCTAAGCCCAGAGACTTATGCACCAATGGCAGCAGACTTTTATCAAGCTGATGAGCTGCTCAAACACGCTGACTTTTATTTAGATACGGCACAAAAACAAATTAATAACATAGATTGGCAAGATAAAACCAATACTCAACAGCACACCCAAATGCAGATCCAATCTGTGACTCCTGTGGTATTAGCAGATAAATATTTTAAACCCATGTTTTTAATCCGTAATGGTATCCCGGAATAACATCAGTCTGCCTAGTGATATTTAGCCTTTGCGTAACACTCAGTTAATAACTGATATTACGTACTAAACCTATTTTTATCTCAAAATTGTGGTTTTCCACCTGCCTAGTGGGATTTAGCCGTGCAGCAATGGCGGTTTTTTTACCTTTTGAGGTAAAAAAGAAGCCTTTGCGTAACACTCAGTTAATAACTGATATTACGTACTAAATCTATTTTTATCTCAAAATTGTGGTTTTCCACCTGCCTAGTGGGATTTAGTCGTGCAGCAATGGCGGTTTTTTTACCTTTTGGGGTAAAAAAGAAGCCTTTGCGTAACACTCAGTTAATAACGGTTGAATAATAAACCCAAAATATTGTATAACAGGTACTCCAACCTGCGGCGTAAATAATATGACGGACAAGCCTCGTATTTTAATTATTGATGATACCCCTGGGATTATTCATATTCTCAGTGGCATTTTGTCAAATGAATATACCATCATGGTAGCGAAAAATGGCGAACGCGGCTTGCAGCGCGCCCTATCTGAGCCACCACCGGATTTAATCTTACTCGACATTATCATGCCGGAAATGAACGGCTATGATGTGTGTATTGAGCTTAAATCACACATTGAAACCGCCGATATCCCCGTGATTTTTATTACCGTCATGGGTGAGGAAGAAAACGAAGCCCAAGGTTTTGAAGTAGGTGCAGTGGATTACATCACTAAGCCTTTTAATCCTGAAGTGGTTAAGGCGCGTTTACATACCCATCTTGAACTCAAACAACATCGCGATAAACTCGAAACCTTGGTTAAAGCCCGCACCGCAGAACTTGAACTGGCGAAAAAAACCGCCGAAGATGCCCATGCGGCTAAAAGCCGTTTTCTCTCTTGTATGAGCCATGAATTACGCACGCCGATGAATGGCGTGGTTAGTATGGCTGAATTATTATTAAGTATGGAATTAGATCCAGAGCATGAGGAATTAGTCGAAATTATTCGCTCATCTGCTTATGCGCAATTGAGTGTAATTGAAGATATTTTGTCGTATGCCAGTTTAGCGGCAGGGCTTGAGCAAATTGAATTATTAGAATTTTCTCTCAGAACCTTATGCGAAAAAATCTTTGCTATGTTTGCTGTTGCAGCCTTTGAGAAAGACATTCAACTGAACTTAAATATCCCTGCGTATATGGCAGACTTGTATCTGGGTGATGCGAAAAAACTTCGGCAAGTATTGGTACATTTGGTTGGCAATGCGATCAAATTTACCCCCAAAGGTTCAGTGAGTTTAGATATTCAAGCTTTTAATCATCATGGGCAACGTATTATTTTAGAATTTGCCATTATTGATACTGGCATCGGTATTCCTGCAAGTAAACATGATTTATTGTTTCAATCTTTTTCTCAAGTCAGCACCGGACATAACCGCCGTTATGGTGGCACGGGCATTGGTCTTACCAATGCCCATGAGCTGATTCATATTATGAAAGGTGAGCTAAAATTTGAAACTGAGGAAAATCAAGGCAGTCGCTTCTATTTTCAAATCCCACTTAACCTTTCTTTAGCCTCATAGCATTTAATTAGCCTTAGAGTCTATGCGAAATATGAATAATCTGCTGCAAATCCGCTATTTTGGTCTAATTACACGCTTTTATTCGTTAAATAACGCGTTATTCGCCTCACAAAACCACGCAATTAGCCTCAAAATATCTGATTTTCGCGACGATTCCCATACTCCGCATAGACTCTTAAGCTCTAAAATCTGCGTTAAGAGCCTTCAGTTGGTGGGGAATTTACCAAACTTTAAGGCTTTGTTTGTGCTGTATAGCTGACTGCGGGCTACTTACAGGGATCTGGTATGTAATGATGCCCGTTATAGCAAATGCCAATGTTAAACATTGGCATTTGTCACAAGCTTAACGTTGTTGTTTCCAAACATACCAATACGGATTCACCCACACCCAATAGCCTGATTTGCCTGTTGTGCCACACCAAGCACCGCCTTTCCAATAGCCATAATTATGTCTTTTGCCATATTTGCCTGCATCAGTAGGGCATTTTACAATTTGTTTTAAATGGCTATATTGATGGTTGTAATGGGCTTGTGCGGGGATTTGATAGCGCCAAACATACCAGTTGGGGTTGAGCCAGACCCAATAGCCTGCTTTCCCCGTTTGACCACACCAAGAGCCGCCTTTCCAATAACCGTAGTCATGAAAATTACCGTATTGTTTAGCATCTCTAGGACAGGAAATGACTTGTGTATTGTAAAAATACTTATCTTGAGCTGTCGCCGCATAAGGTGCAGCCGCATTGGCGGCATGAAGCCATAAAGTACTTGAAAAAGTTAAAATAAACAGTAGGCGTTTTAACATCATCCTCTCCTCAAATAACCAGAGCTATGAATTTAGCCCTCTTGTCTATTAAAGCAGTTTTTTAGACAAGTTGGTAATAATATTTGGCTTTTTCGTATGAAAAATACAAAAACAGTGTTTGATACGTTATATAGTCTGCTGATCGCATCAAAGTTTTGCCACTGCGCAATAAGCAAAGCCAATCAAATGTAGCAGGGTTATTTTCCTTAGATTTATCCCATGTTCTTTTGCTGTGCTACAATCCCCTTGTGTTCACAGCCCTGATGCTTTGCAACCCTAAATTAGATTACTGATGTTATGCACTAAGCCTGTTTTTATCTCAACATTGTGGTTTTCCACCTGCCTAGTGGTACAGCCGTGCAGCAATGGCGGTTTTTTTGCCTTTTGGGGTAAAAAAGGAGCTTTTGCGGAACATCTGTTAGATTATTTTTCAGTTTGGATATCAAGATGAACCAAGTTCTGCTTTATTACAGCATTGATTTTCTTATCATTCTTATTATTGTTGCTGGGTTACGCTGGTTTGCTAACTTGCTCGCCCATGTCGATTTACATCAAATTTTAACCGAAGAAGACAATGCCGCGCACGGGATTGCTTTAGCAGGGGCCTTAATTGGCTTAGCTATCATGCTCATGGGCGCGAGCAGCGGTGAAATCGCTGAAAATCCCCAAGAAGAATTTACTTGGATGTTGGTCTATGGTGGGCTGGGTATTCTCTTGATGTGGCTGACACGGCAGTTTTTTGATCACCTCGCGCTAAGGCATTTGTCTATCAAGGAACAAATCAAGCAACAAAATTGTGCCGCAGGTCTTTTGGATGCGGGCAATATGATCGCCTCAGCGATTATTGTCCGGGCGATGATGATTTGGGTCGAGGTCGATGATTCTTTTGATATCCTGTGGATTTTATTTGGTTTTATCGCCTCGCAAGTTTTATTGTATCTCAGCACCTTATATCGTTTATGGCTATTTAAACGCGCCCAGCCAGATTTGCAATTTCACCAAGCCATAGAACAGGGCAATATGGCGCTCGCTTTACGTTTTATTGGCTATCGCATTGGCATTGCCTTGGCTATCAGCGCCAGCTCGGGTCTACTTGAATATCATGCCGACATACCTTTGACCATGCTGATGTATTGGAGTGTTTTGGGCTTAGGTTTAGCGGTGCTAGCTAGTTTGTTATCCTTATTATTGCGCCCGGTTTTATTACCCAAAGTTAATGTCAGTACCGAAGTGATCGAAAAAAATAATGTTGCCATTGGTAGCTTAGAGGCGGCAATTTATTTGAGTATGGGGCTGATTTTTGTCGGCCTATTAGCTTAAACCAAACTGTATGATAACCACTGAAACGAGAACAAATTCATGAGCGAACAGCAACCCCCTGTTGATGAGTCCTTGGACGATGAAGATTTTGACTTGACCCAAGACGAGCTAGCCACCGACACAATTGAAAAATATGTGGTTGCCTCGGTTGCCGCCGGGTTTATCCCGATTCCCCTCGCTGATATGGCGGCCTTGATGGGGATTCAAATGAAAATGCTTCACAGCCTTGCGGGGATTTATGAAGTGCCTTTTAGTAAAGATATTGGCAAATCGGCTATCGCCTCTTTGGTCGGTGGTGTGATTCCAGTCTCTAGTGCGCCGATGATTTCTAGTCTGGTTAAAGTTATTCCGGTGGTTGGACAAATGGCAGGCTCTTTAAGTGCAGCGGCATTGGGCGGCGCGGCGACTTTTGCTATTGGTCGCGTGTTTGTACAACACTTTGAAATGGGTGGCACTTTACTCGATTTTGATGCTGATAAAGTCAAAGATCATTTTGCTGCTGAATATGAAAAAGGCAAAGCTTATGCAAGTCAGCTAGCAAAAAAACAATCCACAAATAAACAAGATACCGCCACAGACACGAAGCCAACAGCAGAATAAATTTCCTTGGCTTGAGTTCAACTAGCATAAAACCGTATTTATACTATGCTAGTTTGGTGTCTAATGTTTAAATAGAGAGAGTGAATATGAAATTTTTGATTGGTTTGGCCTTAAGTGCCAGTGTTTCTGTACAAGCTGCAACCGTGTTTGAAACCCAAGTTTATGATGCACAAAAAAAATCCAGTACCCTTCAACAAGTATGGCTTAGTGATAACACAGCACGGGTGAATAATGATGCACAGGGTAAAATATATAGCCTGATGCAATTGGGGGAAAGTGATAAAAGTTATTTTGTCGATATTGAAAAAAAACAAATCATGGATCTTTCCAGCCCCCCTGCATTTCCAAAAATGATGCAAATGCCTAAAAAAGCCGCTGAACTTAAAGCTGAACTGAAAAAACATGGTAAGGGCCCTATGATTGCAAGTTTTGAAACCGATGAATACCATGTCTATGCCAATGGCAAATTATGCGGTAGTGAGTATTTATCGGCTAAAGTTTTAGAACTAAAGCACGTTCGCACCTTTTTACAAACGATGAAAAAACGCAGCGATGCGCAGAAAAAACAAGAAGCACAAATGCCTTTTATTTCTAGTAATCCTTGTGAAAAAGCTCGACAAGATCTAGCGGATGATTTGATTAACAAAGGTGCTGTTTTACGCAGCACGGATGCTAAAGGACAAGTGCAATTTGAAATGAGCAAAATTAGTTTAGATCAAACCCCATCTCCCGCTTATTTTGACTTACCCAAGGACTTCAAAGTCAGCACGCCTCAACAAATGATGCAGGAGATGATGCAAAAAGCCTTTAAAAACCAAGGTAAAGCCCCGGCTGCACCTACGCTCGCCCAATAATTTGACCTGTGTGGCGCTATTGCGCCACAGTCAGCTTCTCCAAAATGATGAAATATCAAAAAAGTGATGCACGTCAAGCTTTTTGGATGCTCGGCGGCTTTGTATTAATTTTGTCCGTGCTCATTAGCGCCTCACATATAGGTATGCAAAGCCTAGAGGTGGTTAATCAACAGCTCAGCCAAACCATACAACGTAGCCATATAGAAACCAACTTACTGCTTAAAATGCGCGATGCGGTGCGCAAGCGTTTATTAAGTAGTTTACAAAGCTTGCATTCCCAAGATCCGTTTGAATTAGAACAAGCTTGGGAAGACGGTGTTTATCAAGCTGCGAGTTTTTTAGGCGCTAGGCAAAAGCTCAATGCCTTGGGGCGTGATATACAAACAGTTGAAATTTGGGAGCAGCAACCGCCCTTATTGGCACAAAGTCGGCGTTTATTAAATCAAATCCTAGACCATGCTAAACAAGGCAAACAAACCCAAGCCTATGCTCAATTGAAACAAGCCTATCAACTCAATCATAAAATTGTCGCCAATTTGGATGTTTTATTAGAATTAAGCCGTAGTCGTGCCGATAACAATATTCAATTTGCTAAAAATGATTATACGCAAACAAAAAAACAGGTTAATTTTTTCAGTGTCATTGCCGCGTTATTATGTTTGGCGATTATTTTATTTATCATCGCCAGAATCCGCGCCCAACAACAAGCTGTAAACCACTTAGTTACCGAACTCAAGCAGGTTAATGAACACCTAGAGCAACGGGTCTTAGAGCGCACCAGTGAGTTGATGATTTCCCGTGATGAAGCCCTAGAAGCCAGCCAAGCCAAATCGCAGTTTTTAGCCAATATGTCACATGAATTGCGCACGCCACTCAATGCGGTGATTGGTTATAGCGAATTGCTCGGTGAAGAGGCACTGGATTCGGGCTTTGAAATACACCATGCTGACTTGGATAAAATCAGCCATGCCGGGCAATATTTATTACATTTGGTTAATAATGTGCTGGATATATCCAAAATTGAAGCCGGTAAGATGAAAATTCACTTGAAAGAATTTGAACTACGCCCAGCGGTTAATGAAGTCTTGGAGACACTCAACCATTTATTTGAAAAAAATCATAATCAAATGCAATTGCATTATGATGCAGATATTAAAAACATGTATGCAGACCCCCTATGGATTCAACAAATTTTGACCAATTTGCTTAATAATGCCAATAAATTTACTCAATCAGGAAAAATTCAACTCCATGTGCAAAATTTTCAACAAAATGGAGAGCTTTGGGTCTGTTTAGCCATTCAAGACAGCGGCATCGGCATCAGTGCCAAACAACAAAAACGTTTATTTCAAGCCTTTTCACAAGTCGATAACTCTTATACCCGTCGCTATGATGGCACAGGTCTGGGCCTTGTGATTAGCCAGCGTTATTGTCAACTGATGGGTGGCTCGATCAGCGTTGAAAGCCAACTGGGCGAAGGCTCTACCTTTACAGTCAAATTACCTCAAACCGTCAAAACTCCACCTCCGCATATTTTGGACAAAACATAATGGATTTAAAAACACAACATTTGGCAGATTGTGTCGGCAATACGCCCTTAGTGGCATTACAAACCTTGCCAAGCCAGCGTGGAAATCAAGTTTTATTAAAGCTTGAGGGCAATAATCCCGCAGGTTCAGTTAAAGATCGCCCCGCATTGAATATGATTAAACAAGCTGAAAAACGTGGGGATATAAAGCCTGGCGATAGCCTAATCGAAGCCACCAGTGGCAATACCGGTATTGCCTTGGCAATGGCAGCGGCAACCAAAGGTTATAAAATGATTTTGGTCATGCCGGATAATATGAGCGAAGAGCGCCGTGGCATCATGAAAGCCTTTGGTGCTGAGCTGATATTGACTCCAGAAGAGGAAAGTATGGAAGGTGCGATTGATAAAGCCAATAGCATTGCCGCCAGTGGTGAGGCAACCTTGTTGGATCAATTTTCCAATCCTGACAACCCAGAGGCACATTATTTGACCACCGGTCCGGAAATTTGGCAAGCGACCCTTGGCAAAATAACCCATTTTGTCAGTGCTATGGGAACCACAGGCACGATCATGGGTACATCGCGCTATTTAAAAGAGCGTAATTCTGAGGTGCAAATTGTGGGTGTACAACCCACAGAAAACTCGAATATTCCCGGCATTCGGCGTTGGCCTGAGGCATATTTACCTAAAATTTATGATCCCAAACGCATAGATAGAATTATTGACATTGAACAAGCGGTGGCTGAACAAACCACCCGCGACTTGGGACAAAAAGAAGGCATATTTGCAGGCATTTCCTCAGGCGGTGCGGTTGCAGCGGCGCTTAAGCTCGACCAAGAACTTTATGGCGCTTGTATTGTCAGTATTGTGTGTGACCGAGGTGATCGTTATCTCTCAACTGGGGTGTTTCCTGGCTAAATTTTACTATACTGCGAAAAAATGATAAGTACGGCACGTCACTCAATTAGATGTGCCATTGTCTTATTTGAATGGTATCATCAGCGCAGGTCTGATATAAGGTCAACAAGTCCTTGAGCTACCAAGCTAACTAAAGGATAGCGTGATAGTGTATCTCTTTGTTTTAGTATATTAAAAATAAGATAAGACGATACCCAATTGAAACTAAACGATCCAAAACAACCCCCACCGAGATCAACATGCAATTAATCGTCATGGGAATGCACCGGGCTGGAACCTCGGTGCTCGCACGCCTACTCAATATGATGGGCGCATATTATGGTCCTGAAGGCATTCATTTTGGCGCAAGTGCTGAAAATGCCAAAGGCTTTTGGGAGCGTAAAGATGTACTCGAGCTACATCAAGACGTATTTCAAAGCCAAGGCATTGATTGGGATAAACCGGCTGTCTTTGATTTAGCCCCACTGCTGGAAAATACAGCACACGCTCAAAGTATTAAAAATTTACTCTTAGAGTTAGAAGCCCATCGCCCGTGGATGCTAAAAGACCCTCGCATGTGCTTATTGTTTCCTTTATGGAAGCCTGTGCTTGAAATGCCTGTGTGCATCCACATTAATCGCCCACCGATTCAAGTGGCGCAATCATTGAATCAACGCAGTGGGATGCCTTTGCATGTTGGGGTGGCATTGTGGGAATTTTATAATATCCATGCCTTCAAAGCATCAAGCGATGTACCAAGGGTCTTGATTCAGCATCAAGCTTTGATGACCGAGCCAACCCGTGTGATCACAGAATTACACCAACAATTGACAGACTTAAATGTTCAAGGTTTACGCTTGCCCAGTGCTCAAGAGATAGAGGCTTTTGTCGATACCAGTTTATTTAGACAAAAAGGCACTGAGGATTTGCAACAAGCCTTTTGTAATCCACCACAACTGGCGTTGCAAGACTTGATTGAGAGCGGCGATATTTTACAATTATCTGCTGATGAAATCCCTGATGTTTCGGCTGGCGCAATGGCGGTGCTTGAGCAACATCAGCAAAAATATGCAGCAGAACAAAATCACATCGCTTTGCAAGAAGAAATGCAAGCTTTGCGTGAAACCGCGCGCGGGCATTATCAGTCTTTTGTCAAAGAACACGAAACCCTTGAGCAACAAGCCGATTATTTCCAGACTGAAATCGGACAATTAAAGCAAAAAAGCCAACGTCAACAAGGCGGTATCCAAGCGCTACAAACGGATAATCAACAATTACAGCAAGAGCTACAAGGTTTAGCACAGCAAAACCAACAACAACAACAGCAGCACGAGCAACAGCAACAACAAAGCTACCAATGGTTGCGTAGCCTCGATGAGGATATGAATGCGACCTTTCATTCCTTAACTTGGAAGCTTGGCAACGGTTTGATGACCGTGATTCGCAAAATATTGTTTATTAACAGCCCTACCGCTGCGGATCATATCCAAAACACCCTAAATGAAATTCGCCAACAGCAAGGCATAGAAGTGGTAGAAAAAAAAAAGCCAGTAACTGAAGTCGCTGCACTGCCGCTATATAAACGTCTTTGGCGCTTGGCTAATTGGAATAATGTTAAATTGTTTTGGGTAGCGCTGAAAAATATCCGCCATATGGGCATTCAAGCTTTTGTACAGCGTTCAATGGAATACGTCCAAGGGACAGAGAACCCCGTTCCCGAAACCCCACCATTGGCAGATGTGTTGGCACTGGATAGCAAACAAGCTGTACCTAGCAGCACCGCAGAGCCGATTGATATTATCGTGCCGATTTATAACGGGCTTGAACACTTAAAACGTTTGATTCCCTCGGTGTTAAAACATACCGAAGGCGATTATCGGCTAATTTTATTTGATGATGCCAGCCCAGATTTAGAAGTCAAAACCCATCTTGAAACCGTTGCAGCACAACACGCGCAGATTATCCTGATTCGCGGTGAGAAAAACCAAGGCTTTATCGGTGCAGTTAATGGCGCGTTTGCACAGGTCAAGCACCATTTTGTGATTCTGAATCAAGATACCGAAGTGCCGCCGAATTGGCTGCCGCGTTTGATGCAGCCGATTCTAAGCCAGCCAGAAAAAATCGCTTGTACCACACCCTTTACCAACGCCGGGACGATTTGCAGTTTCCCTGAATTTCTCGAAGACAATGAACTCTATCGCGATATGGACGTGATTGAGCTGGATAAAGCTTTTCAAGCCATACCCTACCCAAGTCCGGCGATAGAAATGCCTACGGGTATTGGCTTTTGTATGGGCATGAATAAACAACTGGCGGATAAAATCGGGCTGTTTAATCAAGACTTATTTGGGCGTGGTTATGCTGAGGAAAACGACTGGTGTCAGCGCGCCATTTTAGCTGGTTATCAAAATATTCCCGTACCAAATTTATTTGTGTTTCATCAACACGGTAGTATTTTTACCTCTGAGGAAAAAGCCCATCTGATTAAAACCAATTTGGCGACCTTAAACAAACAACACCCGACCTATCCGCAGCAAGTCCAAGATTACATCAAGATTGACCTGCTAAAACCCCATCGCGCTTATGCTTTGATGCGTATCGGCACAGCGCTAGCGTCCAAAGTACATCTATACCTAGACCACGGACTTGGCGGGGGTGCGAATATTTACACCGAGGCAAAAATCAACACTTGGCTTGAAGATGGCGATGCCGTGTTTAAGGTCAATTATGATTTTAAGCACGCCCTTTACCAATGCCAGTATCAAGACCCTGAGCAGCAGCTTGAATTTCAAACTGAGCAACTTAGCGATATTGAAGCCCTGTGCAAGGTCTTTAGCGTCAGCCATTTACACACCAGCAACCTCGTGTCTTTCCCTGCGATTCGTGAATTATGCCAAACCCTTGGGCGCTGGCAACAAAGCTATGATTTAGTCTTAGAAATCTATATGCACGATTATTATGCTGTTTGCCCTAGCTATACCTTGCTCAATCAACACGGTGATTATTGCCAAGTACCCAGCGACTTAAAAACCTGCGATCAGTGCCTCAAACAACATGATGGCGAGTTTAAAATGTTCATTGGCAGCGGTGATAAGGACATTAAAGCATGGCGCAGTGCTTGGGGTGGTTTGCTACAAAAAGCCCAGGCCGTGTATTGTTTTTCGCAAGCCAGCGCCGACATTGTTCACAAAGCCTATGCTCAACTGAGCGATACCCAAGTGCAGGTGATTCCCCATCAAGTCAGCGATGTCAAAGCGCTGCCCGCAGCAAGTCCGCATCAAGGTTTGCATATCGCTGTGTTAGGAGCGATTAACCAACAAAAAGGCTTGGATATTATCAAAGCCATGCTAGCGCAAATTCAGCAGCAAGGCTTAGATATTCGCATTGTTGTGATTGGTTATTTGGCCGAAAACCTAGTGCACCCCAACTTGTTTGTTACCGGACGTTATCAGCGCGAAGAGCTGCCAGAATTGGTACAAAAACACCAAATCGATGGGTTTTTTATTCCCTCGATTTGGCCTGAAACTTTCTCTTATACCTCAGAGGAAGTCATGCACATGGATTATCCCTTAGCGGTGTTTCCACTCGGCGCACCGGCCGAACGGGTGAAGCATTATGCCAAAGGTTTGGTGATAGATGAGGTAGATGCGAAGGTAGCTTTAAGTCAAATTCAAACATTCTTACAGTAGAGACGTAGCAGTGCTACGTCTCTCATCGCCACACCTCATTCCACAATCAACAACTGTGTTAGTAAGATATTCGAGCGCAAAACGGTAAAACCATCGGTCATCGGGTTTGCGCCTTCACTGACATATAGGGCATAAATATCAAATCGTCCTATCACTGCGGGCGGGATTTCATAACGAAATAAATGTTGCTGACGTTCAGCAATTGAAATGCTGCGTTTTAAAGCTTGTGGTGTCGTATTCAGGGGCGTACCAGGGTTATTATTCAAAAAGAATAAGCGTCCATCTTCGGTTTTAATAGCAGCCCATAAATCAACATTTTCTGTTCTAGAAGGATCAGGTGTTTCCCACATATCCAAAATCACCTGGTCTCCTTCACGATAGCTTGTCCGCAATTCGCTAAAGTTTAAATGGCTTATGGTCGTTGGCTCATCAGGTCCAGAGTCCTCTGGAAATTGCACATCAAAATCGGCAACTGGCGGCTCAGGCGGTGTCGGCACAGTTACAGTCGGCTCTAACGCAAAAAAAGTCTTGGTAAGACTGCTGCGCAAGCCATCATTATCGATCACAGTTAAGCTGATGTTATAGCGCCCAGCACGCTCGATGGTAAAGGCTGCGTTGCTGCCAATTAGGCGGCGCTGGTCAGAAATTTGCCAATGATATGCGTTAATGATCCCGTCAAAATCTCTTGATTCGCTGGCATCCAGAGCCAAGGTTAAGGGAATGTCAGCGCTTCCTTCTGGAGTCATGCTAAATGCAGCAATAGGAGGGAGCTTTTCTGTGGTATCGATGTCTCTTGGCACATCAATGGTGTGGCTAACCACACCTTTAGCCCCTTGCGGATCCGTGACCGTTAAAATGATACTGTACGCACCATAATCAGGTAAACGAAACTGTGTATTGACCCCTGAATCTTGCGCCCCATAAGACGTACGCCAAGCAAATTTTAAATCATTGTTATTGCCATCTGGGTCGCTGGATGCACTGCCATCAACCCGGATTAAAAACGGATCGGTGGCATCTTGGCTTAAGTCAAATTCAGCAAGAGGAGCTAGGTTTGCTACCGGCGTGTTGCTTGTGGAGCCTTCTAGTTCAAGTAATTGAGTTTTATAGCTGCTAGCCCCATCATCATCACTTACACGCAAAGTAATGCCATATATGCCTGCTTGCTTAAAGTTTAATTGAGCTGTTTCCCCAAAAGCTTCTTGACCATCAGAACTAAGCCAACGGTATTGGGTAATAATGCCATCAGCATCAAGACTTGCGCGCCCATCAACGGTGATAATGGTCGGTGGGCTGCTGGTTTTGGGGGTATAACTAAAATCAGCCACGGGCGGCTGATTGATAGGCGGGGTACTGCTGCTTTGTGTCACCATGACCGTTTGACTGCTAAAGCCTTGTAAACCGTGATTATCCGTCACTCTGAGGGTAATATTATAGCTGCCAGCTTGCGTAAATGTGGTTTCAACCTCTGGCCCTAAACCCTCTTGTCCATCAGAACTAAACCAATAATATTCGCTAATGTCTCCATCCGTATCATAAGAGGCACTGGCATCAAAACTCAGCGCTAAAGGGGCAGAACCGCTGTTTTGGCTCATGGTAAATAAAGACACGGGGGCGATATTATTATTGCTGGTTTGTCCTGCGGCATTCACACTGATGATCTGATTGGCACTGCCATAGCCATCTTTGTCATCCAATACCAATAAATTGAGATTATATTGTCCCGGATAATCAAAACGAAAACGGGCTTGTATATCACTAGAAGTTTGTCCATTGGAGGTGCGCCAATAGTAATATTTGATGCTGCCATCCGCATCGTTGCTATTAATACCGCTGACCGAAATATCAAAAGGAGCTGTGCCCGTGGTTTGGTCAACGATGATACGGGCAACTGGAGCGGTATTGGTTTCTAATTCTGGTGTTGCTTGGGCTAAGACACTGATGCGTTTGCTCACAGGTAGAGAGCGCAAGTTATTATCATCGATTACCACCAAGGTTAAGATATATTCTCCTTGAACTTCGAATATAAAATTCGGTGTTTGCGCTGTTTTGGTTTTACCATCGGAAGTGGTCCATAAATAGGTTTTAATTTGTGCCCCTGATGGCGAAAAAGAAGCAGCTGCATTGGCTTCAATTGTTAAAGGCGCAACACCTTGGTCAACATTTAAATAAATATCACCCACAGGCCCTGCTGCATACAGAGGGCGGCTTAACAATAAGAGTAAACAGCTTAAGTAATAGCATAACTTAACAATATGACAGTGTTTCATCTTAGACACAGCCTTGTTTTAACGAAAAAATACGATTATAGCAGTTCGGCTCCATTTCAACATAAATGAAGCAAACCGGATATAGATACAAATGCCTGTTGTTTTTCTATGTAAAAGCCCTTATCCATAATCCCGATGTTTTTGTTATAATTGCGCGTTTAATATGCGCAAGACTAAGTCTTTGCATAAGGCGACTTAAGTTCGATAGCAGCAAAGCTTTTTGATAAAAACCTTATATCGGACTTGTGTTAACACATGAATGGAGTTTGTAATAATGAGCTATGAGTTTAACGGCAGTACCATTGAAGCCAACGAAAAAGGTTATTTGGAAAATATCGACGACTGGAGCGAAGAGCTTGCCGTTGAGATTGCCAAAACTGAAAGTATTGAACTGACGGACAAGCATTGGGATATTATTAAATATCTGCGCGAAGAGTTCATTAACAACCACGGTAATCAACCTAATATGCGTAACATCACCAAGGCGATGAAAACGACTTGGGGCGGTAAAGTGGATACCAAATCTTTGTACAGCTTATTCCCTATGGATCCATCTAAACAAGCCGGTAAAATCGGTGGCTTACCAGAAAGCCGTCGTAAAGGTGGATATTAATCTGACCTAAATGCACTGCTTGTTATCAGCATAACAAGCAGGCGCAAAACTATGCAGCCTAAGTCTGCATAGTTAAATACCCCTAAAATTTACCCCACTTTTATCCTTCATTCCCTAAAATATAAAATACGCACCCGCCCATAGCCTCTTTGAGCACATCTGTGTACATATTTTTTAACATATTAAAAAATAAAATAAAAAATTTAGAGTTTTTTTAGAAAATTAGCTAATTTTAGGCAAATTAATTTTTAATTGTGGCTAAATTTCGTTAAGGTTATGCGTACATTTATAACAAAAGGTAATGATGTATGTTTTTTCAGCATAACTTTTACGCAGGCCCTGGCGCTTTACCCAATAGCGTTTTAGCCAAGATTGAAAAGGAGCTGCGCTCTTACCAAAACAGTGGTATGAGCATCATGGAATTCAGTCACCGTAGCCCGCAAGTGGTTGATGTGATTAATGACACGGTGGCACGTTTTAAAAAATATTTAAAACTCGATGATGCGTGGGAATTAATCCTTCTGCAAGGCGGCGGCTCGATGCAGTTTTTGATGGCCCCTTATAATTTATCAAAGCCCGGTGAGCGGATTGATTATATTGATACCGGTTATTGGACACAACGGGCAATTCACGAAGCCAAAGATTGTGAGCGCGACTTACAAATCATCGCCGATGGCGCAGCCGACAAATATCACGTCTTACCTGACTTAGAAGGTATCGATACCAATACAGGCGCGCGATATTTGCATATTTGCTCTAATAATACGGTTGTTGGTACGCAATGGCACGAATTCCCTAAAGTAGATACCCCCTTAGTGGTTGATGCCTCCTCTGATTTACTGGCACGAGAATTTGATTTAAGCAAAGTTAATATGCTTTATGCCCATGCACAAAAAAATGTCGGGCTTGCGGGAATTACTGTGGTTGCCGTGCGTAAATCTGCCTTGCTTCAACCTGAGTCTTTACCGGATATGCTCTGCTATCAGCCGCATATTGATAAATTATCTAATTATCACACCCCACCTGTATTCTCGATTTATGTGACCAATTTGATGCAAAAATGGTTAGAAGAAGAAATTGGTGGCGTGGAAGCCATTGCTGAAATTAATCTACAAAAAGCTAAACATTTGTACGATGTGATTGATAGCTCTAAATCTTTTGAATGCCCGGTTAAAATCTCAGATCGTTCGACGATGAACGTGGTCTTCACCACAGGGGATGATGCACGGGATCAAGCCTTTATTGATTATTGTGCTGAGCGTCATATTATTGGTGTCGCCGGGCATCGTACCCACAAAGGTTTACGTGCGAGCTTATACAATGCCGTTACCCCAGAAGATGTGACCGCACTGGTGGCTTGCATCGAAGGTTTTGATGCCACATAAGGCTCAGCTACTTTAAAATGTCTCGTCAAGAGACTTTGGTTTGATATAGGTTTTATCACTTGAGACTTATGTCGAACTAAATACTTCCCCTTCTCCTCACCAGCGTATAAAAAATACACAATAGCGCTTGTATTCCTTATAATTCCGCCATATACAAACGATTCACATAGCCCCGCAATAGGTTTCTAAAAAATCAAAAAACCATGACTGCCAGATATGTATATCCCCTAGTTATACCGGGCTTGTATTTATTAAGCCACACGACATTCGCTGCCAAAAATGCCATCGAAGATTTACTTGGTTTATCATTAAGCCAACTAACCCATATTCCCATTACCTTGGGTACTCGCGGTGATGGCCATAATATGATGAATTCACCTGTGCCTGTTGAGGTGATCACCGCCGAGGCGATTGAACGCACAGGTTTTGGTGAATTGGGCAAAGCCTTGCAGCGGTTGTTGCCTTCGTTTAATTTTCCCCGTGCTGCCCTTGCCGATGGCACTGACCATGCGCGCCCGTTTACTTTGCGCGGCATGGGCACAGATCAAGTGCTGGTGCTGATTAACGGCAAACGTCGTCATAGCGGTGCTTTATTGCATGTTAATAGTACGATTGGACGCGGCTCTAGTGGCGTGGATATTAATATGATCCCAATTCACGCGGTTGAGCGTATTGAAGTCATGCGCGATGGGGCAGCGGCACAATACGGCTCGGATGCGATTGCAGGCATTATTAATATTATTCTCAAACAAGATCTGGATGAACAAATCAGCCTACGCTTAGGACAAACCCGCGAGGGCGATGGCGCTTTAAGACAATTGAGCCTCAGCACAGGCCATAAACTGGGCAAAAAAGGCTTTGTCCATCTCAGTGCCGAATTACGCCAACGCGAAGCCACTAACCGCTCCGGTCTTGATACACGGCAACAATATTTTGCTGATGATCCCCGCAATCAGCAAGCTGCTAGCATTACGCATCAGCTCGGTGACGCTGCCTTGGATGATGCTTTGGTGATGCTCAATGCCGAATTTTCCAATGACGACATAGACTATTACAGCCACGCCTCTTTGGGTTACCGTGAGGGTGAGTCCACCGGGTTTTTCCGTCGTCCTTTAGATAATCGTAATGTCCGCAGTATTTACCCCGATGGTTTTTTGCCGCAAATTACGCCTGAAATCATGGATATGGGGCTAAGCATTGGTGCGAAATCGGAAACCGACAGCGGCTGGCAATGGGATAGCAGTTATACTTTTGGGCTGAGCGATTTTAATTTTAATGTCAGTAATAGTCTGAATGCTTCCTTGGGGACAGCCAGTCCGCGCCAGTTTGATAGCGGCAGCTTAAAAAACCAGCAACATATGTTCAATTTGGATTTATTCAAAGCCCTAGATATGGGCTGGCGTAAACCCTTAGATCTTGGTTTAGGGCTAGAAATTCGCCAAGAACAATTTACGATTAAAGCCGGCGAAGCCAATTCTTATCTATACGGTGGTATCAATGTCTTAGATGGACCTAATCAAGGCAGCATCACCGCCGCTGGCGCACAAGTTTTCCCCGGCTTTCGTCCCAGCAATGCTGTATCAGCTAAACGCCACAATATCAGCATGTATGCAGATTTGGAGTATGCTTTTAGCAAAAAACTCTTAGGGCAAGCAGCACTGCGCTATGAGCGTTACAGTGATTTTGGATCGACGCTGACGGCTAAACTCGCCAGTGCTTATAATTTTAATAAGGCTTGGGTTTGGCGTAATTCAGCTAGCACCGGCTTTCGCGCCCCGTCATTATCACAATCACACTTTACCTCAACCGCAACGGTTTTTGTTGACAATAACATCCCTGTTGAAGTCGGCACTTTCAGTGTCACTCATCCGTTAGCACAAGCGCTGGGGGCAACGGATTTAAGTGCGGAGAAATCACTGCATTTCAGTAGCGGCTTTAGTTATCAACCCAATAAAAAATTCCTATTTTCCTTGGATTATTTCTTTACTGAAATCAAAGACCGAATTGTCCTCTCTGGCGATATTTATCAAAATGCCGCCGCCTATGGACAAGCCAGCGTTGATGCATTGCAACGCTACAATGTCCTTGGCGCACGTTTTTTTAGTAATGCCATTGATACACAAACGCAAGGGTTGGACATCAGTGCCAAATATGAATTGGCTTTATCCAAAGGGCAACGCCTAAACTTCAGCGCTCAATATCATGTCAATAAAACGCGCATTATCGGCGCTGTGCGCTCTCCGACTATTTTAGGTGTCAATGGTGCTGAAGTGGTACTGGATCGCAGTGAACGGGTACAGCGGGTTGAAAGTGGGCAACCGAGCAGCAGCATCATCCTCAATGCCTTATATCAATACCGCGATTGGGATATTAACCTGCGTTTACAACGCTTTGGCAGCTATCAACTGGTCAATTATCTCGATGATCCGAGCTATGACCAAAACATAAGCGCAAAATGGCTCACCGATCTGGATGTGACTTATCATCTTTCCAAACGCTTTTCCTTAAGCGCCGGGGTGCATAATCTCTTTGATGTCTATCCCGATGCCAATTTGGGCAAAGACACGGACAGTTTTAGCGGCGCGGGCAAAATCATTCCTTACTCGCCTAATAGCCCCTTTGGTTATAATGGTGCGTTTTATTATCTCCGTGGCAATTATTTGTTTTAAAAGCGGGCGTGAATCCCGCTTCCAATTTGCTTAAGCCACAACGGTGGGCAAAACCTGCGCCCATATGTTGGTCACAATCTCCCGCTCTTTGAGGAAAGCATCTTGCGACACAATCGCACTTTTTTGTTGTAAAGTCAGCTTATTGATATGCGCCCGATAGCCATAATAAATCTCGCTTAATTGTTCAGCCCATTTATAATCAATGATTTTATGCGCGGCAAATTGTTGTAACAACTGATGCACACCCGTATCTTCTGCCAATTTCGGATAAGTCTCGCCGTGACTGAGCACCCAATATTGCACCAAAAATTCAATATCGGTTAAGCCGCCTTTGCCTTGCTTGAGGGAAAAGTGTTCGGCATTGCTTTTATCCAACTGCCCACGCATTTTCTCGCGCATATCCGTGACTTCTTGTGCCAGTGCCGCATTTTCACGGGCTTTGGTCAATACCTCGGCGCGAATGGCGCGAAAATTTTGCCGACAGTCTGGGTCGCCACAAACAGGACGGGCGCGCACCAAGGCTTGATGTTCCCACGTCCAGGCTTTTTCGTGTTGATAATCTTTAAATGCGCTGGTACGACTGACCAACAAACCGGAATTACCCTCAGGGCGCAGGCGGAAATCAGTTTCGTATAAACGCCCGCCGGAAGTACGGGTGCTGATAAGGTGAGTAATGCGGTTGACTAAACGGGTAAAGAAAACGATGTTATCAATACATTTTTTGCCATTGGTATATTGTTGCTCGCCTTCACTGTTGTGCAAGAAAATAATATCCAAATCCGAGCGATAGCTCATTTCTTCACTGCCGGCTTTACCATAGGCAGCAATACAAAAACCTGCTTCTTTAACTTCTCCCGTTTCCGGGTCTTTATAACAAGGCACACCGTGGCGTTTTTTGAGGTGTTGCCAAGCCAGTTTCAGAATTTGATCAAGCAAGGTATCAGCAAGCACGCTTAAATCATCACTGACCCGCGCCACTTCCAATTGCCCTGAGAGTTCATCGGCGGCAATTTGTACCACTTGGGCGCGTTTAAAATGACGCAAGACATCCATTTGTAATTCTAAATCATCATCGGGGACTTGGCTCAAACGCTGTTTGAGAATGTGTTGTAATTGTTTTTGATTTTGTAAACGGTCTCCTAGCAACTCATCAAGGAGCAAGGGATAGCGATTGATTTGTGCCGCCAGCCATGTGCTATTGGCGTAGAGATTGACCACGTGTGCCAGTAACGGCGGTTGTTCACTGAGCAGTGCCAAATAGACACTACGCTGAGCGATGCTATTTAATAGCCCAATTAAGCGCTCTAGCACCAGCGCTTGCTCGTCGTATTCACTGAGGTTGAGCAATAATTGCGGCATCAGTTTATCCAGCCGTTGCCGACCTTGGGCACTTTGGCGTTTTAATAAGGGGCTGGCTTCAAATGCTTGTAAGGCGCTGGCGATTTGTTCGCAGTCCTTAAAGCCTAGCTCTTCTAAGGTCTGCGCTAAGGTCTCGGCATCACTGCTGCCGGCGTTAATCCAAATGCGTTTCAGGCTTTGTTGTAAGGCGCTTTCTTGCTTATTTTGTGGGCTTTCGGGCAAAACAATCAATTCTTGGAAATGCTGTGCGACCTTGGCTTGATGCACGCGCCACGCTGCCATACACTCATCCCAACTGTCATAACCCAAGCTATAAGATAAACGGATTTGATCCAGTTCTTCGGCGGGCAATAACTGGGTTTGCTGGTCGTCAATCGCTTGCAGGTGGTTTTCCATATGGCGCAAAAATAAATACGCTTCGCGTAATTCGCTGACCACTTGCGGGTCTAAACATTGTTGTTGTTCCAGCTCTGATAGCACTTTTAATAAGGAGCGCTGTTGCAAGCTCGGTTGCCGTCCGCCGCGAATCAATTGGAAAGCTTGGACAATGAATTCAATTTCCCGAATCCCACCGCTGCCAAGCTTGATATTATTGCGGCTGAATTTCTCTCGCACAGCTTGGTCGATTTGCACTTTCAGGTCGCGCAAGCCTTCAAAGGCGGAAAAGTCCAAATAACGCCGATAAATAAACGGGCGCAAGCGTTGGTAAAGTTGCTCTGCCAGTTCCGGCGCGCCACTGATAACCCGCCCTTTGACCCAAGCATAACGCTCCCACTCGCGGGCATGGCTTTGATAATAATCTTCTAGGGCATCAAAATTCATCGACAATGCGCCACTGTCACCAAAGGGACGCAAACGCATATCGACCCGATAAACAAAGCCATCTTCGGTAAGATTATCCAATGCGGCAATGATTTTTTGCCCTAAACGATTAAAAAATTCTTGATTGTCTAAACAGCGTTTTTCGCCATTGGTTTGCCCCGATTCGGGATAAATAAAAATCAGGTCAATATCCGAGGAGAAATTCAGCTCACCGCCGCCCAATTTACCCATGCCGACAATCAGCAACGGCATCGCCTCGCCTTGGGCATTACAGGGTTCACCAAAACGGGCAGCGAGTTTTTTGTACCAATATTGATTCACGCCATCGACCAAGACATCAGCCAAGTCGGATAGCGCTTTTAAAGTTTCTTCCACCGTTGCCCAATCGGCAAATTCATAATAGGCAATGCGCATCATGTATTTTTGCCGTAGTTGTCGTAAATTAGACAATAGGCTGTCATCATCGCTACTTTGCGCCAATACTTCTGTCAATTCTTCGGCAAGGCTGGCTTTATCAGGAAAAGGGCAAGGGTGGGAAAGGCTGGCAAACTCCGGGAGCAATTGCGGGTAACGCAGTGATAAGCGACTGATAAAACGACTACTCGCCGAGACCAAAGGCAAGGTTTCCCACACCTTAGCATTGTCTTTAATGACTTTTAAATCATCCGCTTGCTGCTTTTCACTAAAATCTTGCCAAAAAAAATCATATTGATCTTGTAAGGCGGTGGGTAAATTTTTTAAGCGCATATCATCCAATTGGCATCCCTCTTGCTATATTACAAACAGCTGCTTGAAACTAATCCTACCTAGTATCTTGTAGTCAGGTGTATCAGGTGTTTGGGCGCTCCTGGTACACCGCACCTTTCTCATATCATACCATTCATTTTGTCATATCAGCATTTCATCATACTTTATGAAATATTAGAAAATAACCCTATTTAAAATGGGTCTTATTTTTATATTTCATTTAATTTAATATTAATTTATTTTATTTTATTTTATTTTATTTAAACATATAAAAATATTATGCGCCATATTTATGCTTTAAAAAGTGAATTATGGTTCTATAATATTCAATAGACATAGATGAGATCTTTCATTTTTGTTTAAAACATTTACTACAGGCTAAATTTTTCCTTTTTTATCTGTCTCTTTTCTCTTATGGTAAGTAATTGTTAATCAGGTATGCTTCATTAAAAAATTAACATAAAAACAAAACAACATTATATAACATTTTACGCATCAATGGAGATGTCGACATTTAAAGCTGGTTTAATTATGTTTTAATTATTTAATAAGGACATAGTAAACCCATGTCATTAATAACACTTAGAAAAAGTTTAGGGCATGCTTATATTTTAATTAACAGCATCACCTTTCTAAAACCAATTCAACGCAATGATGAAGAGCAGCTCTATGTTAATCTTGCTTGCCAGCATTTAAGTTTATATCAATTTGACTTATGTCCTTGTTGTTTAAAAATACGTCGTTATTTGCACCAGCTAGACTTACCCATTGCCTGTAAAGATATTGAAAAAAATATCCAATATCGTCATGAATTAGAGCAATTAGGCGGGCTTGTACAAGTGCCTTGTCTACGTATTAATAAAATGGGGAGACAAGATGACAAATGGTTGTATGAAAGTGATGATATTATCGTTTATTTAAGAAAGCATTTTTCTAAATGAGTGAGCATACGGGTTAATTGCATCTAATTAACTGATGTTACGCACTAAGCCTGTTTTTGTCTCAATATTGTGGTTTTCCACCTGCCTAGTGGAATTTAGCCGTGGAGCAATGGCGGTTTTTTTGCCTTTTGGGGCATTGAGAAGCCTTTGCGTAACATCAGTAATTAACCCGTTAATTTTTACCCTATTAAATCGCCGCGAGCGCTTGCTCCACATCGGCAATAATATCGTCAATATGTTCAATACCGACCGAAATCCGAATTAAATCCTCACTCACACCCGCGCTAGCCAACTCTTCAGGATTAAGCTGACGATGTGTGGTGGTGGCTGGGTGACAGGCTAAAGATTTGGCATCACCAATATTGACCAAGCGCAAAATCATTTGCAGCGCATCAATAAACTTCGCACCTGCCTCAGCGCCACCTTTAACCCCAAAACTCAAAATTCCCGAGGCTTTACCTTTGGTGATTTTTTGACAAGTGTCATAATAAGGGCTGTCTGCTAAGGTCGCATAATTGACCCAATTGACTTTGTCATGTTTTTGTAAATAACCAGCCAATTTTTCTGAGTTCTCACAATGGCGCTCCATCCGCAGCCCTAGGGTTTCTAGCCCTTGTAAAATCAAAAAGCTATTAAAAGGTGATAGTGCCGCGCCCATATTACGCAAAGGCACAACTCGGCAACGACCGATATACGCCGCTGCGCCTAAAGCCTCGGTGTAAACCACACCATGATAAGACGGGTCGGGTTCGTTGAGCATGGGGAAACGGGCTTTATTGGCTACCCAGTCAAACTTACCCGAATCGACAATCATGCCGCCGATAGATGTACCGTGCCCACCGATATACTTAGTCAAGGCATGAACGACAATATCCGCCCCAAAGTCGATAGGACGACATAAAAATGGCGTGGCTACGGTATTATCAACAATCAAAGGCACGCCATGTTTATGGGCAATTTCAGCAAGCTTGGCAATATCGACCACATTTCCCGCTGGGTTGCCAATCGACTCACAAAAAACCGCCTTGGTATTTTCGTCAATGGCTTTATCAAAACCGTCATAATCATTACCAGAGACCATGCGCGCTTCAATGCCTTGGCGCGGTAAGGTGTGGGCAAAGAGATTATAGGTTCCGCCATAGAGTTGGCTGGTACTAACGACATTGGAGCCAACCGAACACAAAGCTTGCAGAGCATAAGTAATCGCCGACATACCGGAGGCAACCGCCAAGCCACCAATCCCGCCTTCCATTTCCGCTACCCGTTGCTCCAAAACGCTAGAAGTCGGGTTCATGATTCGGGTGTAAATATTCCCGGCAACTTTGAGGTCGAATAAATCTGCCCCGTGTTGGGTATCGTCAAAAGTATAAGAGGTGGTTTGGTAAATCGGTACAGCAGCAGACTTGGTGGTCGCTTCTGATTCATAGCCGTGGTGTAGTGCAAGAGATTCGAGTTTCATAACAGCTTCGTGTTTATTGTTTATAGAATAGTGTTTATCAGGTTTATCCGTTGACATCCTCCAAGATAAACCCAGCTCCCGCATTAAAAACCATTCGCCCACAAATGTCCAACCCAAAGCGCTGTGATTAACTTTCCTCGCCTTTGCGTAACATCAGTTATATGGGTATTATTAATTCTTTTTGAAAAGAAAAAGCTATCTATTAGATATAACAAATAGCGCCAAAACCGCTGCGCTGTTAGTCAGTTTATAGCAAAGGAAAGGAAACAAAGAGAGATAAGCCATGCTACACAAAAATATTTTAAAAATCAGAGATGAAAGTGCTTTGGGTGAGGTGTTTAATGAAAGCACCCTGTGTTTTGATAAACTTGATGTGTCAGTCGAGGACATCATTACCGAACGGGTTTATCAAGAAGTAGCCAAAGCCAATCAGCAATTGAGCGAATATAAGCATTTGTTAGTGACACCAACCAAAAAAGAGCAATTACTTAATCAAGAAAGTAAGAAAAAACGCCATATTAATCCCGAAAAGCAAGTCGAAGTGGCGCTACGCGCTTTTGAAGGCAATGGTTTTTTTATGTTGATTGATGATTTACAAGCCGAAAGCCTAGCGCAAATGGTCAGCATCAAACCTGAGACGATGATTAGCTTTGTCAAACTCACGCCTTTGGTCGGCGGATAGAGGTAAGGTGATGTTAGATAAATTACTCCGTATGTTGAAAAAAACACTTGCGCCAGATCCCACCCCCTATGATGCTTTATTTTCCAGTTGCGATAGTCAAAACTATGCACTTTCAGTGCAAGACTTTTAGTATACTGAGGTGATGAAGAAGT